>NZ_JANYGQ010000016.1 GCF_025359345.1 Mucilaginibacter sp. | reverse complement strand
CTTATGCCCCGCTTATTTTTCTTTATTGATTCTTTTAATTTTCCGAATTTATAGCTGAGGGATGCGCCGAAGGAGCTGAAGTTCTGCTGATCGTGACTTACCTGGTCAAAATTTGGCCCGAATGAATTTGTGACGTTAACGCGGTGGCGCTTGTATGGATTATTGGTAAAGGCCGAAAAAGTAAGCTTATCTTTAATAATATCTTTACTTGCATTAAACGCTGTGCTGACATACGCGTTAGATTGCTGCTGAACAGTAAGCTGGCCGCCATTTACATAGATATTAACGCCGGTTCGCCAGCCATTGCTTAATTTAAGGCCCGAAGCGAAGTTGGCGCCAAACATAAATCCATGATTTTTTATTGGCTGGCCGTTGCTTACCCCTGTTGCCCAACCATGCGCCAGGCCTCCGTTGAGGCTTACATTCCAGGTTGGGGTTAATGGATAGTTAAAGTTTACGTTTCCTCCTAATGCCCTTGCGCTTCCGGTATTTTCAAAACGAGTGCGGGTAATATTGGTAACTTCATCATACGATGATACCGGGAAAATAAGGCCCTGAATCCAATTGTACTGCAGGCTAACAAATAGGCTGCCTTTGGCTGTCCAATCAAACCCAAATCGTACCTGGTTACCCTTGGTAGGGCGCAGGTCAGGATTGC
Source organism: Mucilaginibacter sp. (assembly GCF_025359345.1). GTDB lineage: Bacteria > Bacteroidota > Bacteroidia > Sphingobacteriales > Sphingobacteriaceae > Mucilaginibacter. The sequence goes on along the minus strand of NZ_JANYGQ010000016.1, from coordinate 1,911 downwards.
CTGAAGTTTCGAATGTGGGGTTAGACCTGTCAACAAAAGGGTTTAACTGATTGATACCGGGGCGCTGAATACGCTGGTTCCAGCCAAAACTAAGGCCCGTGGTTTTAAAACGCTTGCTCATGGCAACGGAGGGTACTACACTAAAATATTTTTGCGACACTTGTGAGGCTGTCGACAAAAAATCGGCAGCGATATCTGTATGCTCAACCCTAACACCGGCTTTTAACGACCAGGTTTTTATATTATATTGATAAGAGTTGTAACCCGCTAAAATTGTCTGTCTGTTATTAAAGGTGTTTGTTTTTGATGGATCTGCTAAATAATTGCCGGCCGCATCCTCAGCTAAATATTGAAAGTCACTTTCGTTATCACGAACAATTGCTTTTACGCCCGCTTCAATATTGAGTTTGTTTATGGGGTATACGTGATCTAATTGCACAGTATGCTCGCTCATAATGCTTTTATTAGCCTGGCGAAAGTCGGGCAGCGTATAATTTATCCTGTTGTTAAAAAATTGATCGGCGTTTTGATGGTTTACAAAGCCATAATAACGGTAAGAAAAAGTAGTCAATTGGTTTTTGTTGCGGCTATACCCTTTCTGATAATTAACAGCCAGATCTGCCCCTTGTCCATTATTATTATTATCTGTCAGCAAATCATACCGCTGTGTAATAGTGGTAGGATCACGTAAGACTGAATTTTGAGATGACCTCCCGGTTCCATTACTGCCATTCAGGTTAAACTGACCCGAGATCAGGTTCAACGAGTCTATCTCATAACTTAACTCCATGCCCAGATAAGCATTTTTGCCATTGCTCTCGCGGTCGCCAAACTGAAAAAGTGTCGATGACGTTGTACTCTTTCCTGTGCGAAGGATATCATTTGTTGTTGAAGGAGTATTAGCCAAACCACCGCCGCCAAATGCCGACAAACCAAACTTGCCGGATTTAGTGGTAAATGATCCCCCTATGGTCGGGCCGCCCGCAGGAAAGCGTTCGTTAACATTAAGGTTGGCGTTATAACCGTCGTCTATAGTTTTATTAGTGATGATATTGATTATCCCAGCCAAACCTTCTGCGTCATATTTAGAAGAAGGGGTGGTAATAACCTCAATTTTTTGAATGCTTGATGCAGGCATGCTTTTTAACACGTCCTTTGGATTTCGCTCCAGTAAACTCGACGGTTTACCGTTAATAAAAATCCGGTAAGCCGGGCTTCCGCTTACCTGGATGTTATCTTCGGCATCAACAGTTAGTAAAGGCACCTTTCGCATCATTTCCAACACGTTGTTGAATTTGCTGGTAGGGTCGGCCTGGATATCGTAAGCAATACGGTCGGCCTCCTGTTTAATAACCGGTCGATTCGCTGTTACAGATACCGTTTTAATTTGCGTAGTTGAGGCGCTTATAGCTACATCTCCTAAATCAAGCAGCTTATTACCATCGGCAGAGATGCTCATGGATTTACCTGTATAGCCAACTACTGTAAAATTGATAACGAATTTACCCGGCTTTACATTGCTGATCATAAAGGTGCCATCTATTTTGCTGACAACCGTTTTTATCTGCTGATTATTGGAGTTTTTAAGCGCCACGGTGACAAATTCGGCAGGCTTTCGGGTTAATGAATCAATGAGCCGCCCTGTGATATTGTCACCGCCGGCGGTGCTTTGTGCGAATAATGTGTATATCCCAACTAAACAAAGCAATAAGGTTAAAGTAGTTTTCAGTTTCATATGTAAGTCGTTTTTTGTGATTTGACTACAAACCATGTACTATGTTACACATAGTACCAAACAATACACAGAACAGAGCAATGGCTTTGTGGATATAAAGCAAAATGGTAGGGTATATCAAAACCATACCCCACTGTTCGAAGTTTGTAAATCGGACGACTATGCCCGTAGTCTTT
>NZ_JANYGQ010000006.1 GCF_025359345.1 Mucilaginibacter sp. | reverse complement strand
CTTACGAAAGTCAAAGCCAAAGCCAAAATAGTTAATACCGAACTTAAAAATCGTGGCTTGCGATAATACGGGAAATAAGGCGTTCATTCCTCCTAAGTGCTACAGAACATCCCGCCAGGCTTCGTTCAGTTTAGTAAGCTTACAGCACACTAAACTTTCACCACTTATACCCGGCACTGCAGCAGGACATTTTTTGTCTTTTATATGGCCAGGTCACAAAAATGTCCCACTTTGGCCTGCTATTAATTGGCCTGTCATGATGTTTGTGAGCACAAAGTCGTACTTCACATGAGCTCTCTTTGCCTTTTTCATTAGTTTCGCTAATGCTGCACTCTCACTTGGTCTGGCGACCAGGTGACGCTTGCAACGCTCAACCAATTCAAAGTCAATCGCTCATCACAATTTTGCTCGCCTGCTCATCGGGCAATGCTTCGAAGTTGTCATAGCATTTGGTCAAATGCAATGCCAACATCTTGTGAGGCATATTTAGCAGCCGCCTGACGGCTCCCTCTGCTAAAACGTTGCCCTCAACTCGCAAAGCGGCGAGCGGAATAAATATTTCGCTTCTCGAAATATTGCAACTGCATCCATTCAACTCGATGAGTTAAATAAATGCAGTTGACAACGCGCTTGATTATTAACGTATTTATAAATAATGTAAATTCACATACTTAAGTCTTTAATATGTCAAGCTGTCCCTATTGCAATTCTCCGTTTAACCAAAGTGATTTAAAACTTTATAACTCATTACCTGAAGGCGACTATTTCATAAAGACATCCTGTTGCAAAAAAGAAATGAATGTAAATACGTTCTGTGATCCTATTCGCTTCATAGGAATGACAATGAAAGAGTTCGATGCAGAACTTAAAGAGGTTTATGAAGAGGAAAAACGAGAAGAACTTATAAAAGAATTTGCTAAGCCAAGTTACGAACATGTACTAGAAAAGAACGATTTTAAAACGGCAGATATACCCTATCACGTTTTATTAGAAACACAAGAATGGTGGGACTTTAGGAACAGAATTCTAAAAAAAGATGGTTACCGCTGTTCCAATTGCGGGAAGGGACCGACAGAATCTAAACAGAAAAATGATTTTGATATATCAATCGACAATTGGACTGGGCACTATTGGATAGATGAAGAATATAATCAAGATTATTATAAGGATAAAAAAATTCATATATGGTGGCCTGGTGGGCCGACAGAGCCTAATATAATAGTAGTTGCGGATAAACCCTATCATTTACACGCCCATCATAAACACTACATAGTTGGGAGATTACCGTGGGAGTACGAAGAGAAAGATTTAACAACTTTGTGTAATTGGTGCCATTGGGAGTTCCATCAAAACAATAAAGTAAATGTCTATTCGGAGTCTAAAGGAGTTTTGCATTCTGTATCATATACTATTTGCGGTCGTTGTAAGGGCGCTGGTTGGTTTCCAGAGTATGTTCATGTACAGGGCGGCATTTGTTTTGAATGCGGTGGACATCCCTATCGGGTAACGAAATAACATATTCCAATTGACAAGCTACTATCATTAACAATAAATTTTTTCATACACTAGACTTATGAATAGACAAGATGAAACCCACTTTGATAAAGCTTATCGATACATTTCATTTAATGGATTATGGAGAACTATAGAAAACAAATCTTTAAGATTCACTTCCGTTTCCGAATTAAATGATCCTTTAGATAATAGCGTTTATTTGCTCCCCTTACCTCATCCTGGTTGGAAAATTATCAATAATGACACTGTGCAGCATGAAGAAGTAAAGAAGCTTTACAATAAGATAACCTCATCTTTCTATTTATGCTGTTTTAGCAAAACATACAAAGATTTAAATTCATATTTAATGTGGGCATATTACTCAAATAATCACCAAGAGGTTTGTTTCGAAGTGGATTTTAAGAAACACAGGCTTTTAGGAGGACCTCTCTTTGTACATTACTCAGATAGCTTAGTAAAGCTTCGAAATAAATTCATCCAACCGAAAAATGAATTCGGTCCTGTCTTTCTAACTCATAAGTCATCAGTATGGAAACATGAGCAAGAAGTTAGATTGATCATAATTTATAATGAAAAAAATCAAAACGAAGAGGGGTATACATTAAGTGGCGACCTCAAGCATATATTTCTACCTATAAACTTATCAATAATATCGAAAATAATCTTTGGTATAAAGGCATCTGACGAAGATAAATTAAAAACAGCAATGATGTTTATTGACAGAGGACTTAAACCTAAATTTGAGGAGCTTATCATCAACCCATCAAATCTAAAGCTCGACGCTCGAAAATACGTCATTCATCTTAATAAGGTTTATAAACCGTATAAATCTCAAGAATAGTCTAAAAACAAATCTTTAGTGCAAGCTTCCGATATGTCAATTCTCTCCACAAAGTTAGCTGATCCATCAGCACAATATCACTTCGTTGCAAGATAGGATCTCGATAATGGGTTTCCCTCCCGGGAGCCTCCGCATTATCTCAATCTCCAACTTGCTTTAGTGCTGCTGTTCAGCAGTTCGTCTGTTCGAGAATTCACTCGAATTAAACTTACTGCAATGACTGATATCAAACAACTACTCAAAGAGTTTGAACGCTTCGCCCATGGACAAAACTTACATTCTGCATTCGCTGACCTACTTAACTGGACACTCTTACCTTTTAAAATGTGTGCTGACCAGGACGAGCAAAACGGAAATTTTGAAGCCTACAAAACACACCCAAAAATCACTCAACTTACCACCTTGATAACTATCATAGGTGACCTGTCAGAAGGGTTTTCCGACCCTTTGGGGGAACTTTATATGCAAGCAATATCTAATGGTCACAACGGACAATACTTCACCCCGGAGCCTATATGCGGGATGATTTCGGCAATGACTATCGGCGAAGGAATTGAAAATCGTGAAACCATTTGTGACCCTGCATGCGGCTCCGGTAGGATGTTATTAGCCGCTGCAAAGCAAAACCGTCATTCAAAGTTTTATGGTGCTGACCTCGATAATACATGTTGTAAAATGGCCCTGGTTAACATGCTCCTTAATTCTTTAAAAGGGGAAGTAGCGCACATGAACACCCTTAGCAACGAGTTTTACACTGGCTACAGTGTTAATACTACCATTGTTGATGGTTACCAAATGCCCTACTACATTGAATTCACAGAACCTTTGTTAAGTTATATTTGGCTAAAGCCTAATCAAGTTGCGAAACCTAAACCAGCATTTTCTACTGCGTTTCACCCTGTGAGAGCGTCACATCCCATCAATGGCATACAAGGAACTTTGTTTTAAAACATCATTTCGAAGTTCAAATGTTTACTAGCTTTGTAAAAACTTATCCTTATGACACATAAAACAATACAATTATCACATAAGGTGGTAATTTCTTCACAGCAGGACCTAACTTACTACCAAGTTGAGCAATTTTACAATGACTACTTTACTGAGTATAATTATCAGTTATCATTCCTAAACATTCCAATAGGTCATCAAGCAAGCCAAATTGACCAAATGAAAATCATGCAAAGACTTGAAGGAATGTATGCGGCCTCAATTGCAAATAAGATAATTCAAAGTAGACCCTTTACTGATTTCTTTGGTTATGAACTTGTAACTCCTACTGTAAAAACGACTTCATATGGCTTCGTAAGAGGGCAGGTGAACCCCGAGTTAACTGTTTACCTCATAACCGAAGCGTTTGAGTTACTGGAGTCATTTGGAAACGTGCTCATTTTTAAGCATCCCAAGCCTCTCAATAGTAACAATATTATCTCTATTGAGTTGAGCGAATCAACATCGATTTATTCAATCACTTACCAAAGTTAAACGCTAGGCTTAATCAGCCTGGCGTTTATTGAACTACCTCGCGTTCACTCTTATTACCATATATTTTGATGGCTTTACTGAGCAGTTCTTCCGCCTTATGGTATTCCGTTGGACAGTGATCTTTATTGGTAATTTTAAAGTCTCCAACGACATCTCGCTGCATATGAAAGCGACGTCTAACTCCTTCATGGATCACATAGACCTGGAACGCTTTGACTTCCCTAACATGCATACTTATAAATTCAAACTTTGCACCTTCGGCTTCAACTTTAAAGTTTCTCATTCTGTTTGCAAGTATAATAAATTTTATGCCTGGCTGGATTAGTGTATGCCAAGTAACTGGTCAGGGTTTGTTATTATGATCTCAGGTTTGCCTTTATAGTCTCCCACTGTGCCACTAACTACAATAGTTTTACCAACTATCTTAGAAGCTATTGTTTTTGCATCCCCTTTTAAAACAACAGTTAGAAGCTGATTGGGATAGGCTGCACCAACATTTACTAATACCATGCTACCCATATCCTTCGTCCCATAAACTTTACCCTCAACCTTTACATTCTGACCAATGAAGTCTTTTACTTCTTTAAGTTGAACAGGCATTGGTGGAACAGGAGGTTCATTAATTGGTGGTGGAGGTGATAATACTACCTTAGTAATCTTAATTCGCTCGTTTTTAAATATTCGATTCAATTCACCGGCTAACCTAATCCCCGCCTGGTTGATACGTTTATGGATGATTGGAATCCATTTATTATAATAAGCTTCGTCTATGTTACTACTTACTTCGGCCTCCTTATAAAGTTCACTGCTTATCTGATAGCTTTCCCACAGCCAAACCATTGGATCAACGCTTTGCCAATCTTTAACTTCTTGAGGTTTTGCTTTATCACAAGCAGCGGTTAAATCAGCATCACTTAATTGCTCATGTTCAATCAACTTACTATCCCAAAGAGAATGTAAGTTAGTTCCCTTGCCATCGAATCTCACTTGAATCGTATTGCCTCCCTTATCTTCCCTACGGGAAACATGCATTGGCTGGTGAGCGTCGCCCACAAGGTGAATGAGGAACTTTAGAGCATCTTCCCTGGCAGTTACATTTGCTGTATTGTCTTTAATCGTTTCTTCAGATTTTAAGATAGCGGTATAGATATTGTCATTGTTCAAACCTCCAATATATTTGACAAACTCATCGTGTCCCAATCCCAAAGGCAGATTAAGGAAGTGCCAAGAGGCTGTATGCTTATATTGTTGCTGTCCGCGCACTTCATCGGCCCAACTACTTACATCCGTCATTTGTTGCCCGTTTAAAAAGGCCGAAACAAATCTGCCAGACTTGGGAAGTAAATGCCTTTCGGCAACAGCAGCAACGGTTCTATGACCGACAGCGCCCCATGAGATTAATGCTATTGCGACAATAAGTAACGGTGATAGGATGTGGTATTTCTTCATGAGTCGAATGTACAGATTTACTTAATTTTCTACTTTCTCCAACTTGTCACTAATGTGTACAACTGAGAGTAATTTATACTTTAGTAACGCTTTCCGAACTTTTCTTAATTCATATTGGTGACCGCGAAGTAATGATTTAACTTCAGCAATATCTTCCAAGAGACCAACTTCATCCGTTAGTAACATCTCATACTCCGTAGGCTCTTTCATATCCAAAGATAGCCTAATAACTATTTAAAACGGGAACTTAACTAAGTTACTAATGTTGAAATATATGGTTGACTCGAAGTGTCCCCTTTTAGATAATAAGGTTGAGTGGCATTTAGAACACCTTATCACTCATCTTCAAAGAACCAATCGAGAGGTACTTTGCAAAGTTTCGTGTAGTCATTTAGAATCGAAATTGGCATAGCGCAGTAAGCAACTTCATAGTTTTGAATCATTTGTTGAGTGCAGCGCAATATCTGACCGAGTTCACTTTGTGTAACTCCGAGTTCAAGTCGTTTCTGCTTGATTTTAGAACCTACAAGCTTGTTAAGATCGCTCATGAAGCAAATGTAACAGATTCAGTTTCTGTATTAAAAATCTAAAATGACCTTAAAGCTATTCGAATAAATACCCGGTAGCCAACGAAATTGGACTATACAAGGACATTTTCTTGACCAGTCCTATAATATTTTATAAATGTCCTTATTTATAAAAGGCATTAATTTGTCAGGGATATATAATGCTATTTTAAAAAATACTGTTGTTTGGTAATGTTTAAAGACTCTAAATTTTTAGGGGTTAAACCCTGATATGTAACTGTCTTAAATTTATCGGTAATAAAATTACCTGCACCAAACTTGCATTTAGGACTTACCGAGTTGTAGAACTTGATAATACAAATTGTTTTATTAGCTTTGAGAAAGCCTAACCTCCATACAATGAAGAGATTAATTCACATATGCAGTTTTGCTTTCCTGATTTGGATAAGCACTTCTAGTTGCAATACATATTATATTGCTTCATCAGTTCAACCAACAGATTTGTACTCTGATTATGAAGCTACCCAATTAGCCTATAACGTGCCAGTGGGGACCGTCTTATTGCTAAAAGGACAACCGAGAAACGGGTTCATCCAAGCAAGGTATCATTCATATTCGGATTGGTTTTGGCTAAACTATTCAAATGTCACCTTGATTCCTGGAGCCGATCCAAAACAATATTCAAGTTCATATTCCACCTACGAAACGAGTTACAAGGCTGGTAATGGATATGACGCCACTATACAAACGGGTTCTCGTGGAGGGAAATACTATATTAATAAAAATGGTAATAAGACTTATGTCAAAAGAAGTACACCGTCAGGAAGCACAAAACATGTGGGTGGAAGAGGTTCTAGAGGCGGTAGGCATTAAGCATTTTTGCGGTCATGCTCAATGTTGATTTACTAATTACTTATACTGACTTTTTTAATTTTAACTTTTTCGTCGAATTGTTCACTGGTAATAAACCCTTTACGAAGTTTTAGAATCAATTCCAACACCTTCAACGTACTATACTGTTCATTATAAAATATTGCGTCTTTTGGAAATCTAAAAGGACGCTTCCGAGCATTAATTATCCACTTTTCAGATTTATATATGAATTGCTCCAACTCAACTAATGGGCAATTAAAATGCAAATTAAAAGCTTCATCGTTAAAAACGTATTTTTCTTCCATACTTCGAAGGTATAAACTTACATTATCTAATTATTGATTTTTTTATCATTAAGTTTACTAAACCAAATCCAATCATAATGAGAAAGTTAATCCTAATTTCCTTGCTTGCCATGGGCACTTTAGTCGGCAATACTTCCATCAAACCGACGAATAATTCAGACAAAAAGAACTTTGCGACTTGCAAAGGCGAAACGCCTTGCAGAGCCTGCAAGAACTGCAAGTATTGTAAAAGGTGCGCTAAGAATGGTTTAACGTGTGGAGTTTGTAAGAAATAATTAGTTTGTATGACTTAATCCACTATAAAAACAGTAAAAACTAAGGCTTCTAAGCTCAGTTATTATTTTGACGAATTAAAAGATATGACATTAAAAGAACTTCAAGAAAATATTAACCAAACAATCAATGACCTCAAAAATCATGGTTTGTTTCCCAAAGAAAATAATCTGTATGACTACAAACTGGAACTCAATTTTTATGGTTTAAATGATCCAGTTGAAATTTTGATGCGAAATCTTGGAAAGGACATATTATCCTTTAGCAATGGGAATGGTGGCATTATTATTTTCGGTATAAAAGAAGATAAAATACATGGGACTTTAGAAGACGTGGGTCTCGATCCAAAAAATCTTGAATTACTTAACAAAATAGATTTGAATTCTGTAACACAAAAGTTTGAAAAAATCACTAAAGTCGGAGTCAGCATAGATTTACAATTTTTCCAAAGCGGCACTAGAAAATTCTACTACTTACTAATTGAAAAGCAAAACCAAGTCTTGATTCCAATCAATGATTTTTTAGATTATAAAATAAAAAAAGGCGAAATAATATATAGAACATCGAGTAAAAACGAGGTAGCAAATATTACAACTCAAGATTTCAATCGCTTTCTTCAAGTCAAGGCTAATGAAAAAAATAAGGAGTTTATGGCAATTTGGTCAAAGCTAATGCCAGAAATTTTCGACATAAATCCTAGGGAAATTTTGATAATTAATCCTAAGAGCAATAGGATTTATGGATTCAACGGCAAGGAAAACATTCTTTCAAGTAGTAAAATCGAAATAGATAAATCTGATAATGGCGTTTTTAACATTATTCTCAATGCTATTTCGGCTGGTGAAATTGGGAAGATCTCGGACGATGAAGGTAAGCCGCTTTATAAAATAGTCGGCGAAATAAAAACTACTGCACCAAGAGAGCATATTTCCTTATCAACACTACTAACGGAAGTCAAGAAGGTGATTAAGTACAATATTTCTAATATTCAACTCAAAGAAGTTATGAAATATCTAAAATGGGTAAATGACTCAAATTTTAAGGTCGAAAATCCAAAAATTGACCCGATTAACAAAGCATTCAGTGCCTATATCTGGTTAGAAATATTCGATGCAATTAAGGATGTCCACAAAGTTGTTTGTTCTAAATCAGCAATTAATAAAATATCAGAAACAGTTAACAATCCTGCTTTACATAAGGAAATATTTGGAAGAACACTAAAACTAGTACCCGTGAATATTGAATAGTTATGATAAACAGCAACAATACTAACTATGATTAAAGACACTTAGTTTTTAGGGGTAATACCCAGATAATTCGGTGTCTTATTTTACTGGCATCAGAATAGCTGGAAAGGCAAAAAGGCGGGTGGTGGTGATATATAATTATTCAGCAAAGTTAGGACCGGCGCTGCTGAAGCGTGCAAAAGATTGCCGAGCATAAACCCGCAGTCTACTACACAGGCTATTTATATCGTTTCCTTTTGCACTTGATTGCGCCGAACCTGGGTGGGGCTTTATAATTATTTATTCACTTAATCAAAATTGATATGAAAAAGCCCTTTAATGACTACTTAACATGTAAAATTACCATTAAAACTGCGCCAAAAGTGCGCCAAATACACACTAAAACTCCTTAATTACGAATCGGAAAGTAACAATCGAATGAAACAACTCCTTCAAACAAAAGATTAATCAACAGAACAAATAACCTGCATTTTGATGTCAGAAAGGCACTTTAAGGCAATAAAAAAGCCCTAAAGTAAACACTTTAAGGCTTCTAGTAGTTGTGGTATCAGCTGGGATCGAACCAGCGACACAAGGATTTTCAGTCCTTTGCTCTACCGACTGAGCTATGATACCGACCGTTTAAGGACTGCAAATGTAGCGTTTTTTTTATTTTAGGATGATTTTTTTTGAAAAAAGATGTAAGTCGCTGAAAATGTAGAGAATTAATTAAGCTGAACTGGAATAATTTGGCTGAAAATAAGGATTGCTCGTCACTCAACTCACCCAACCTGTCCAACTCAATCAACTAATTCTAAATATTCAACTCAATCAGCTAATTCAATTTTATCTTTACAACAATAAATATAACTTTGAAAAAATTACTATGCACGCATAATGATTGCACAAATACTGTTTATCATCATCCTGGCTGCGGCCATTTATCTTTTTAGCAAAAATGTTGGCAAAATAAGGCGCAATATTTTGCTTGGACGTCCCGCCGATCGCTCGGATAACCCAGCCCTGCGCTGGAAAACGATGGCGAAAATTGCTCTTGGCCAAACCAAAATGGTAAAACGCCCGCTAGCTGCTGTAATGCACTTTTTTATTTATGTGGGCTTTATTATCATTAACCTGGAGGTAATGGAGATAATGATCGACGGTATTTTCGGCTCGCACCGCATATTTTCAAAGCCGCTGGGCGGGCTGTATGATCTGCTTATTGGCGGATTTGAGTTCCTGGCTATTTTGGTACTTACTGCCTGTGTGGTTTTTTTGTGCAGGCGCAACATTGTTCGGCTTAAACGCTTTAGCGGCACAGAGATGACCGAATGGCCAAAATCCGACGCTAATTACATTCTTATCATCGAAATACTATTAATGACGGCCTTTTTAACCATGAACGCCGCCGATCATAAGCTACAATTACTAAATTTCGGGCACTATATAAAAGCGGGCAGTTTCCCGGTGAGTTCGTTGCTTAGTCCGCTGTTGCCGGATAGTGCTGCAGGGCTTGAACTAATCGAGCGTGGCTGTTGGTGGTTCCACATCATAGGTATACTTGCGTTTTTAAATTATCTGCCTTATTCAAAGCATTTTCATATCCTGCTGGCTTTTCCAAATACTTATTATTCCAATTTGCACCTAAAAGGGGAGTTTACAAATATGGCTTCGGTAACAGGTGAGGTAAAGGCAATGCTCGATCCTTCCTTTGTGCCCGAAACAACCGGAGAACCGCAGCGTTTTGGCGCAAAAGACGTAACCGACCTTACCTGGAAAAACCTGATGGAGGCTTACACCTGTACCGAATGCGGCAGGTGCACCTCGGTTTGCCCCGCAAATATTACGGGTAAACTGCTATCGCCCCGCAAAATAATGATGGATACCCGCGACAGGATAACCGAGGTGGGCAACAATATTGATAAACACGGAAAAGATTATACTGACAATAAAGCCCTGCTGGACAATTACATTACCCGCGAAGAGCTTTGGGCCTGTACCACCTGCAATGCCTGTGTTGAGGCCTGCCCCGTGAACATTAACCCGCTTGAAATAATAACGGAACTACGACGCTACGCGGTGATGGAAGAATCGCAGGCACCGGCAAGCATTAACAATATGTTTGGTAACGTGGAGAATAACGGCGCACCATGGAAATATAGCGCAGCAGATAGATTTAACTGGGCAGATGCGGATATCGATAAATAAGAAGAAGAAAAATGCTACAGGACATTGCAACAACAGAAAACGGGTACAAATTATTTATTGAAAGGATTGCTGCATCAAAACTTGTGTGGGGATTGAAGGATAAGCAGGGCTGGGCAAATTCAACTTCAAATGAAAACGATGAAATTAGTGTAATTCCGTTTTGGTCAGACCGGGCTTATGCGAAAGCCTGCGCAACTAATGAATGGAAAGGATATGTTCCGACGCAAATTCCATTAGCTGAATTTTTAGAAAGTTGGTGTGTCGAAATGGCTAATGAAGAAGTTTTGGCAGGAGTTAACTGGGATGCTAATATGTTTGGAAACGAAAGTAATGCATTAAATTTAGCGCTCGACATTCTTAACCAATTAACTACTATCAATTCAGCGATTGCATTTTTAAATTATAAAAGTATAAACGAGTTTATAACAGAGGCCAATGAATCAATTGGTTAGGTTGTAAGCAAAAGCATAAATAATGAGCCAAAATATTCCAACTATGGCCGAAATGGCTGCCGAAGGTAAACAACCCGAAATATTGTTTTGGGTAGGGTGTGCCGGCAGTTTTGACGAGCGCGCACAGCGGATTACAAGAGATATTTGCAAAATACTAAACCACGTAGGTATAAGCTTTGCCGTACTTGGCACCGAAGAAAGCTGCACCGGCGATCCTGCCAAACGTGCTGGTAATGAGTTTTTGTTCCAGATGCAGGCCATGGCCAATATACAGGTGCTGGATGCTTACGAGATAAAAAAGATAGTAACGGGTTGCCCACATTGTTTTAACACCATTAAAAACGAATACCCAGGGCTGGGTGGTAATTACGAAGTAATCCATCATTCGCAACTTATACAACAGTTAATTGACGAAGGCAAGCTAACAGCCGAAGGTGGTGAAAGCTTTAAAGGCAAAAAGATAACCTACCACGACCCATGCTACCTTGGCCGCGGTAACAACGTTTACGAAGCGCCCCGCAAAGCGCTTGAAATTTTGGATGCCGACCTGGTTGAAATGAAACGCTGCAAAAGCAACGGCCTGTGCTGCGGCGCAGGGGGCGCACAGATGTTTAAGGAACCCGAGAAAGGCAACAAAGATATCAACGTTGAACGCATGGCCGATATACTGGAAAGTAAAGCCACAGTTGTTGCTGCCGCTTGCCCCTTTTGTATGACCATGCTGCGCGATGGCGTTAAGCATGAAAACAAAGAACAGGAAATACAGGTGCTTGATATTGCTGAAATTACTGTTAGAGCGAATGGGTTGTAAGGTAATAGTCTTAAGTCGATAGTCTTGAGTCGAAAGTCGCTCCGTTCCCGCAGGGGTTCTCGAGTTTAGGTTAACCCATAAAAAATATATGGGTTTTTGCTGCAGATGCTTAGGTTAAATAAAGAGGCGTAGCCTCGGCCTGATATTGTAGCCACGGGTTTTAACCCGTGGATTAAAGACGAAATGGATTCAGAACCGTAGGTTCGACCAATATTTTTGAATATTTACACATAACTATGGCTCGTGCCGATGGCACTCTTTATTTTTTAATCAATCTACCACGGGTTGAAACCCGCGGCTACAATATGTTCCGGGCCGATGGCCCTTTAAATATTTGAAGAATTTTTGTGAGTTAACTTAAATCTCTGGCAGAACATGTGGGATCGCGAATGAATTTACTAATGCTTCTTCAAATACTGCGATATCTCAAATTCTAAAGTTTTAAGCGGAATTTTCGGTACAATAATATTCCACTGCCCGTCCAGCAAATAGTAGGTTGGTATTTCGGTGATGTTGTAGTTGGCTGCATTGGGCGAGTCGTTGCCTTTTAAGTCTGATACCTGGGTCCAGGTCAGCTTGTCGTCTTTTAAAGCCGTTGTCCACCAGTCTGATTTTGAATCCAGCGATACGCTTATAAATTCAACTTTTTTTCCTATACCATCCTGTGCCAGCAGCGATTTTACCTGGTCGTGGTTTTTGCGGCTGAATGCGTTGCCTGCTTTCCAGAAATCAATCACGATCATTTTCTTATGCACACTTTTCGGGTCGAATGTTTTGCCATCCGGTGTTTTACCTTCCAGCACTGGCGCCTGTTTGCCGGCCACCAATTTTATCATATGGCTCAGTTTGTCGCCAATTTCCTGGCCATCTTCGCTGCTTTGGGCAGCAGGGCTAAGGCTTTTGAAAATAGCATAATAGGTAACCGGGTCGCCTTCATAATCCAGCTTCGAAAGAATATGCGCACTGATCTCGCTCTGCGGATATTGTTTTAAAAACTGTTTAAATGCAGTAGCGTTAACATCGCGCATTTTTGACTGGTACTCCTGTAGTTTGGTCAGCAGGGCAGTATATGCATCGGGCGAAAGTTTATTTACGTTATCGGTGAGGTTTTTATTGATCTTTACGATCTGTAGTTGCGTTTCGGCACTCATGTTATCAGCCAGTGTGTAGAACATCGAAAGCTGCTCCTGTATTTTTGAGGTTGAAGTAATTTTAGGATATTTGTAAAGCTCATCGGCCTTTGCCTCAATGGTATATTTCCCGTCTTCCAGGTAAACCTCGAAAGGGTTGTGGCCATCATTTTTTGCATCATCCGTAATGTTCAATTTAAAATAGCCCGGACGCCCAAGGTGTTTTTGCGGGATAGCAAACTTGCCGTCTTTTATGTTTTCGCCATAAACGGTGCTGTCGCCAAGTGTTTTAATAGTAAATACGCCAGCGTTAAGGCCCGGTATGCTGCCGGAAAATTCAACGTTTGCCTGTTTTTTACAGCCGGCGGCTACCAATAAACCAAGTAAAATAATGCAGGGGAATTTCATTTGATAAAAGTTAATGAGATAAGGAACAACGCTCCGAAAATAACAATTATTTTTAGTCCTTCTAACCTCTAATCGCTAATCTCTAAATAAGTAACTTAGAACGTTTCTAAATAGTTATTTCATACTCAATAAGCTGCTTCCATTAATATCTTTTAGTATTTAATAAATACTTTTGCGGAAATAAATCTTGACATATAATGAGCGAATTCAAACAAACCTTTAACTCATCGTTGGGGAAGAAGCTGATAATGGCTTTAACGGGCTTGTTTTTGTGTACGTTTTTAATTGTACACCTTGGCGGCAACCTGCTGCTGTTCAGAAACGATGATGGTTTTGGCTTTAACCTGTACGCCAACTTCTTAACACACTTCCCGCCGATAGAAGTTATTGCCTACCTCCTTTATCTTTCCATTTTGGTGCATGCGCTGTATGCATTGATTTTGACTATTAAAAACCGCAAATCCAGGCCGGTATCGTATGCAACGGTAAACAAATCGCCGGCAACCTGGTCGTCGAAAAACATGGGGCTGCTGGGCTCAATTTTGTTTTTGTTTATAGTGATACACATGAGCGACTTTTGGTTTGCTTACAAATACAGCCACAAGATAGTTTATAAAGAATACCGTACCGACCTTGCTACTGACAAAACCACCTCGGTTGCCTACAACCCGGTAACACCCGATTTCGAAAAAAGTGTATCGGTTGAAAACAATGTTGAAATTGTAAGGGTGAAAGATTTGCATGCACGTGTAGCAAACAGCTTCAGCAACTTATTATATGTAATATTTTATGTGATAGCCATGTTCGCGGTATCATTCCACCTGCTGCATGGTTTCCAGAGTGCATTCCGCACGCTGGGCTGGGTTCACCGGAAATATACACCGATAGTTTATGCAATTGGTACCTGGCTGTTCGCGGTAATTATCCCGATAGGATTTGCGGCAATGCCGGTAGTTTATTACCTGCAGAGTATAGGTAAATAGAGTCAAGAATCAAGAACCAAGAGTCAAGACAAAAGACATTTGGAGTTAGTTAAAAAAATGCAAAAACAGAGCTAAGTAAAACAGACGATTTTTTCAGGTTTATCTTGATTCTTGACTCTTGATTCTTGGTTCTCAAAACAGATATAAGAGATGACTTTAGATGCAAAAATTCCAAAAGGGCCATTGGCCGAAAAATGGAGCAAGCATAAATTTGACTTAAAGCTGGTTAACCCGGCCAACAAGCGTAAATACGATGTAATAGTTGTAGGTACAGGTTTGGCGGGCGGAGCAGCAGCGGCATCGTTGGCTGAGTTGGGCTACAATGTGAAAGCATTTTGTTTCCAGGACAGCCCCCGCCGGGCGCACTCTATTGCTGCGCAGGGTGGTATAAATGCTGCCAAAAATTACCAGAACGACGGCGACAGCGTTTATCGCCTGTTTTATGATACTATTAAAGGTGGAGATTACCGCGCCCGCGAAGGCAACGTATACCGCCTTGCCGAAGTGTCGGTAAATATTATTGACCAATGCGTGGCACAAGGCGTTCCTTTTGCCCGCGAATACGGCGGCTTGTTAGATAACCGCTCATTCGGTGGTTCGCAGGTATCACGTACATTTTATGCACGTGGCCAAACGGGACAGCAATTATTGTTGGGTGCATATTCGGCATTAAACCGCCAGATACACCTTGGCAAGGTGAAAATGTACACCCGCACCGAAATGCTGGATGTAGTAACAATTGACGGGCATGCTAAAGGTATTGTTACCCGTAACCTGATAACCGGCGCGGTGGAAACGCACAGCGGCCATGCCGTATTGCTGGCGACTGGCGGTTATGGCAACGTATTTTATTTGTCGACCAATGCCATAGGTTCAAACGTTACTGCTGCGTGGCGTGCACATAAGCGCGGTGCGTTTTTCTCTAATCCATGCTACACGCAAATACACCCAACCTGCATACCTGTAAGCGGCGACCACCAGAGTAAATTAACGCTGATGTCGGAATCGTTGCGTAACGATGGCCGGGTATGGGCGCCAAAAACGGTTGAAGTAGCGACTAAATTAAGAAAGAAAGAAATAACCGCCGACCAGGTAAAAGAGGACGACCGCGATTACTTCCTGGAAAGAAAATATCCTTCATTCGGTAACCTTGTTCCGCGCGACGTGGCATCACGCAACGCGAAAGAAATGGTTGACGACGGACGCGGTGTAGGAACGTCCGGTTTTGCGGTATTCCTTGATTTTGCCGATGCGATAAAACGCCTGGGTAAAGATGCAGTATCGGCCAAGTACGGTAACCTGTTTGATATGTACTATCAGATTACCGACGAGGACCCTTACAAACAACCAATGCGTATTTACCCAGCCGTGCACTATACTATGGGCGGCCTTTGGGTTGACTATAACCTGAGCACCAACGTACCGGGATTATATGCTTTAGGCGAATGTAATTTTAGCGACCACGGTGCAAACCGCCTTGGTGCTTCGGCATTAATGCAGGGCCTTGCTGATGGATACTTTGTTATCCCTTACACCCTGGGCGATTACCTTGCCCAGATAGGCCCGAAACCTGTTGATACCAAACATCCTGCTTTTGAGCAAACCAAACAGGATGTGCTGGCACGGATTAACAAACTATTAGCCCTAAACGGAACCAAAACAGTTAACGAATACCACCGCGACCTTGGCCACATTATGTGGGAGTATTGTGGGATGGCGCGTACCGAAGAAGGCCTTACCAAAGCAAAAGGTTTGATAGCCGAGCTTAGGGCCGATTTCTGGAAAAATGCTAAAGTAGTTGGCGAGAACGAAGAAGTTAACCCGGCACTTGAAAGAGCAGGCCGTGTAGCCGACTTTTTGGAGCTTGGCGAGCTGATGGTTGATGATGCCCTGATGCGCAGAGAATCGTGCGGCGGTCACTTCCGTCTGGAGTCGCAGACTCCCGAAGGTGAGGCATTGCGTGACGATGACAATTTTGCTTTTGTTGCTGCGTGGGAGTACAAAGGGGATAACCAACCGGAGGTACTGAATAAAGAAGTATTGGACTTTGAATTTGTTCATTTAACACAACGATCTTATAAATAAGTCCTAAGTCTAAAGTCTTGAGTCGTTAGTCGACTTTGGACTTTAGACTTAAGACTCAAGACTTAATGATATGAGTACTGGAAATATGAATTTAACCCTAAAAGTTTGGAGGCAGAAAAATGCCCAAACCAAAGGTGCATTTGTGACATACAAGGCCGAAGGTATTTCGCCTGATATGTCGTTTCTTGAAATGCTGGATGTGGTGAATGAAAGCCTTATCCTGAAAGGGGAGGAGCCCATTCATTTCGACCATGATTGCCGCGAGGGTATTTGTGGAATGTGCTCGCTGTATATCAACGGGCATCCGCACGGGCCAAAAAATGCCATCACCACTTGTCAGCTGCACATGCGTACCTTCCACGATGGCGAAATCATTGTGATTGAGCCATGGCGCGCTGCTGCTTTCCCGGTAGTGAAGGATTTGGCGGTAGACAGGTCAGCTTTCGACAGAATACAACAGGCGGGTGGTTTCGTATCGGTAAACACTGGTGTTACTATCGATGCTAATTCCATTCCTATCCCGAAGGTAATAGCTGATGAAGCATTCAACTCGGCAACTTGTATTGGTTGCGGGGCTTGCGTGGCGGCTTGTAAAAATGCCTCGGCTATGTTGTTTGTATCTGCTAAAGTTACGCAGCTGGGCATGTTACCGCAGGGCCAGCCTGAACGTTACAGCCGTGTACAGGCTATGGTTGCCCAAATGGATGCCGAAGGCTTCGGTAATTGCACCAATACAGGTGCCTGCGAAGCGGAATGCCCTAAGGAAATTAAGATGACCAACATCAGCCGGATGAATAACGATTATTTCAGCGCCAAGCTATTCCGCGAGGAAGCTACGCATGACCACGCCGCCGGCGAATAACAACATTAAAATTGTTTAATATCAAGGGCTTTGAAAGGAATTTCAAGGCCTTTTTTATTCGACATTAGTTTTCACGAATTAAAGCGAATTTAATCAGTACAAATTTTCACGAATTTGAGCGAATTACACGAATTTAATGAAGCACTAATTCTCACGAATTGAGGCGAATTACACGAATTGAATAAACGCGATCTTTCTTGATCTTACCCCTTAATTTCTTGACTCTTGATTCTTGCCGTCTTGCTTCTCTTTCCTCACCCGTAAATATTACGGTTTAAAAAGCCATTCCTGAATTTGCCCTGTGGGTCATATTCGGCTACAAGCTTTTTAAAGCCAGCCAGTTTTTCGTAGCGTGATTCGAGTGTTTTTGGCTCTATAGTAAATATCTTTCCCCAATGCGGTCTTGCGTTAAAAGGTGCAAGCTCTTGCTCAATTATTGGCAGCAGCTTTAGTACTGCGGCTGTTTCCTGTTTCCAGGTAAAGTGAATGGTAACCGATGTTTGATTATGGCAGGGGCTCATCCACAAATCGTCGGCTGCTATTGTGCGTATTTCGGTTATAAACAGGTGCGGGCCAATTTGTTTGCCCAAACGGTGAATGGCATGGATTGCCTGTAGAGCATGATGTAACGGAACAAAATATTCCGATTGCAGCTCCTTGCCGCTACTTGGCGTAAAGCCCATTTTAAAATGAGGCAGCCTTTCGTGCCATGGCCCCGGCACGCCCATTTGTTCGGTGCAGTTTTTGGCATCGAGGGCAATAATCGGGTGCACGTTTTTTGTTGCTGCCTTTGCCCCGTAAAACTCGGGCAATACTTTATCACTATCAACCCCAACGCGGCTTTTTATCCAAACTTCGTTAATGTTATTGCTTTGCCAGTCGGTAAACAAACTTACGCTATAGCCCGCCGATAGTATCTTTTCAAAATGGATCCTCAGCTGTTCCATGGGCAGGCCAACAAAAACATTTTGCCTCACCATATAAGTAGGCTGAATTTGGAGCGTTACTTTGGTAATTACGCCTAAAGCGCCTAAGCCGACAACAGCGGCATTGAACTTTTCACGGTCAGTATCTTTTGAAAGCTGAACGATGCTTCCATCTGCAATTACAATTTCTAATGCGGTAACAGCGCTTGCCAGGTTCCCGTTTTTAATGCCGGAACCATGTGTGGCGGTAGTGATTGACCCTGCTACAGAAATATGCGGCAACGAAGCCAAGTTATGCAGCGCATAGCCTTTTTGATGCAGGTAAGGGGCAAGCTCTCCATATTTTATACCACCTTCAACGGTAACCGTTTTTTGATCGTCACTAATACCAATTACTTTATTCAGTTCCTTTGTCGAGAGTAAGTTGTCGGTACTATCTGCAATGTTATTAAAACAGTGGCGGGTACCCAGCACTTTTATCTTGTTATGCTTTTTTACCAGCGCCTGTACTTCTTCAACCGTTTTTGGGTAAAAAACATTGCCCGTACTAAAGGTTAGGTTACCAGCCCAGTTTTTTAGCCGTGGTTGGGAAGCTAATGAATTAAATGGTGATACAAGTGGTGTTGCCATTAAGGTAGCGCTTAATTGGATAAAAGTTTTTCTCTTCATAATAATCAGGTTGTTACAAGGTAAGGTTTATTGGGAGATATAAACAAACAAATTTTATACATATCTGCCTGCGGTTGTTGCGTTTAATCCTGGTGGACCGTATTATTAACTAACCAACTGAAAATTTAAATTAGCGAAATATGAAACCATTGTTTCACTCTATTACCGGCATCATGCTGCTTTCAGTGCTTCTGATGGGCTGTACTTCAAATTCAACCAACAAATGTGGCCCGTGCCCTGCAATTGCCACGGTATTGCCAAATATTAACTTTAGGATAGTTGATAAAACTACCGGCGAAGATTTGTTTTTTGCTCCTTCGCCTAAGTTCAAAATTGGCCAACTAAAGTTACGGCATATAATAAATGGCAAACCTGATTCTGTTTTTTTGAGAGTTGACAGCGCAGGAAGAAAGTTCAATATTTTTGTCCCCCCAAGCGGCCCGATTGATACAGTAACGATGCAGGTAGCCGATAAACCACAGGATTTACTTTTATTTAAAACCGGAAAAACCCCGGGCTGCTGTTCCTTCCTGGTGTTAAGCTCAGTAACCTATAATGGAAACGTGGTTTATACCCGAGCTAGCGGGCCTGATGTCGCGGTTTTAACCAAATAAAGGCCATCGTTTTTAATGATAAATTATAGCGCCGGAGGTTACATGCCTTTGGGGTGCTAACTAATTGCTGCATACTTACCTGTTCGTTTTTACCAGAAATTCGGCAGAAGTTGGGCAGTAATTTTTTTATGAATATTTTACTGTCTTTTCAGATGTCTACCCTGGCAAACAGCAAACTAATATTTTGAAAATTAGTTAGCTAAAGCGAAACTAATGTTTTAGCTTTTACGTAATAAAATATTAAAACCTTATTAAATTTTATAAAGCAAATATTATAAATCGTTTGGTTTATTTAACCCTTTTTACAATTCAATATCCCGGTTTATAAAAGCATTTAAAGATTAAATAGGCTGTTTTTTTGAAATCTGTTTTAAATATATTTTAAAGAAAACTATTGATAACAGTTAATATTTTTTATTGTGAGGGAGAATCCTAAATCGTTTGTAGCCGGTCTGAAGCTGTTGTTCAAAAAAACGTCCTTTATTTTGCTGCTGATTGTGGTGGTGGCATCGGCTATAATGATAGTGATGAATTTTTATACTATCAAAACATTATCTGCAGCAAGGGCTTATATCAACGGCGAGTCGCAATATTCCAAGGGGCAAAAAGATGCATCAGCCCACCTGATCAATTATATTTTCCTGGAGAATAAAGATGATTACACTGCTTTTGAGCAGGAGATCAGCGTACCTAAGGGCGATCATGATGCCCGAATGGCACTTACATCAATCGATAACTACCAGTTGGCAGAGGAAGGTTTTTTACGGGGAAAAAATCATCCCGAGGATGTTGACAACCTGATCTGGCTTTTTAGAAATTTCAAGGATCTGCCCAGTTTTAAAAGCGTAATCCAGATATGGCAGGAAGGCGATGTTTTGGTAAATAAACTGCATCAGACTGGCTTGCATGCGCATGCTGAGATGATGAAAGGTGAAATACCGGCGGCGAGAAAGAAGTCTCTTATTCTTTCAATTACGGGTATTTCGGCAGAGCTGACGGTTAAGGAGAAAGCATTTTCTGATGCCCTTGGCGCAATTTGCCGCAGTATAAATTTGTATATATTCCTGGCCAACATTTTTATTACGCTGGTCATTTTAGGTAGTTCGCTATCATACGCAGGCATCATGATCAGTAAGCTTGCTAACTCCCAGAAAAAGGTAATTGAGCAGAACGAAAGCCTGCAGGTAATTAATGCGGGGCTGGATAAGTTTGTATTTAACGTAACACATGATTTGCGGGCGCCGCTGGTTGCGCTTATTGGTTTAATAGACCTGATTGATGAGGAATCGGATATTGAGCAAATTAAAGCGTACATATTGATGATGAAGGAAAGTCTTGAAAAGCAGGACCATTTTATAAATGAAATGATGCTGTTTATCCAGAGTAAACATACCGACTTTGTTAAAAAGGAATGTTACCTGGCGTCGATTATTAATGACGTGATAGCACAGAATCATTATCGAAATGGCAGTAAGCAGATCCAGATATATAGAGAAGTGACGCTGAACAGAATTGATAGCGATGCGCTGAAACTACAGGTAATATTAAGCAACCTGGTATCTAACGCGATGAAGTACTGCGATCCAAAAAAAGACGAACAGTGGGTAAAAGTGAAAACCTATCAGCAGGAAGCAACAGCAATAATTGAGGTTGAGGATAACGGGCTGGGAATACGGCAACGGGACCAGGAACGTATTTTTGATAAATTTTACATGTCGGGTAATAATAAAAAAAGTACAGGGTTGGGGCTCTACCTGGTTAAAGATGCCATTACACAAATGGCCGGGAAAATTGAAGTGCAGTCGGAGCCTGGGATTTATAGCAAATTTATTATCAGCATACCCTGTTGACATTATTGAATTGCTTTTATTTTTTCCCGCGACTTAATGCAAGTAGTTCATTTTCTTTTGCCCGTGCCAGCACTATTTTGGTAATGATGGCAACGGGCAGGGGCTCGCCAGGTTTAAAGTGGATGGTAGCACCCGAAGCTTTATAGTCTTTAAGTTCATCTTTCATGCTTTTTACCAGGGGAGGGCTCATGGTATATAAACTGCAAAATTCTTTGGTAACGCCAATACCCACCAGCATATAAACGTGTTTAAAGCAATGTGCCTGGTAGCTAAAGCTTTCTTCGGCTGCGGGCATTATATTAAGTATGATACGGCGAAGCTCAGTTAAGCAAGGTCTAAACTGCTCATCTTGTTTAACAACATAGTCGTCGAATACTTTTTGACCGTTTGCTTCCATATGTCCTGTTAACTTATTCTCGATTCCAAAACTCCAACAACTTCGTCCTCAGTTCCCAAAAACGCGCCGGCTGATTCCATTTTCAGGCTGGCCATGGCGGCAGCGAACTCGCCTGCCTGCTGAATATCATCGCCCTTAAGGCGGCGGTAAAGGTAGCCCGCCATATAAGTGTCTCCGCAGCCCGTAGCGTCGACCAGGTTTACCGGCGGGTAAGCCGGGATAGTGTAAAACTGCCCGTCGCTATAAATTACCGACCCATGGCTGCCGTTGGTTATCACAACTTCTTTCACTCCCCACCCGGCAAGCATTTTTGCGCCGTCTTCGGCGCTATCGCAATGCGTTAGGGCCTGCAGTTCGGCAACATCGGCTTTAACGATATCGGCATATTGCAAACCTTCCTTTTTGGCGGGCCAATCGGTGGGGTGTACTTTTTGATTGATAACCTCGCGCAGGTAACCCTGTACGTCAATGCTCACCCGGCCTTTACCGGCGAGGGTTTTTATCAGTTCAGTGCTGATATCAGCTGCCAGCAATGGCCCGAAGTGATACATTTCGGCGTCAACATTGTCAAATTGTTCGATATCAAACGCATCGGCGGTGGCGAGCACGTTTTGGGTGCGTTCGTCCTGGTTTTGGGCGTATATGTTTTCGAAGTATACGGTGTGGGCGCTGGGCTGCACCTGTACGCTGATGCCTTTGTTGCGCAAATCGGCTACGTAGTGCATTTCCGCCGGGGCAAGGGCGGTTACCAGCAGGTAGTCGACCGGCAGGCGGCTGAGCGCGCACGAAAAATACCAGGCGGTGCCACCAGCCATATGCATGGTATTGCGGGTGGTTACTACCTTATCGCTGGTGATATGGCCTATACAGCAAAGTTGTGGCATATGTGGATATTTGTAATCGGGCAAGATAGTAAAGAAGTCGGAAAGTCCGAAGTCGGAAGTCCGAAAGTCGGAAAAGTCCGAAAGACGCTGCACCTGTCGCCGTGTGCATCGCTAAAAATATAAAATTTGATAAAACAATAACATCAACATCAACTTCACCTAATGACCTAATGACCTAATGACCTAATGACCAATAAACTATTCCGTCAATTTTTTCGTTATTTACCTCATGCGCAGGCTCTTCATTATTTTTGCACTCATTTTTTCTACAGGCCGGGCGTTTGCCCAGCAAACGCAACCTGTAATAGCCTTTGCCAGCGACACGCAGGAACCTATGTGGGTTGAAAAGCTGCTCCTTAAATCGAACCACAACCAAAAGGCTACCGAAATGATTTTTAAGGATGTGAACACACTGCGCCCCGCAGGCATGTTTATTTTGGGCGATGTGGTTTCGCTTGGCTACAAAACAAAAAAGTGGGCAAGGATTGACAGCTATCTTAAACAATGTACAGACGACTGCATCCCTGTATACGCCACACTGGGCAACCACGAGGTAATGTTAAACGCGGGCCGCGGCACTAAAAACTTCCAGACCCGTTTCCCCATGTATAACCCGGCCGGTTATACCGAAGTGATCGACTCTGTTGCCGTGGTGCTGCTTAATTCCAACTTTGCTAAAATGACCACCACCCAAATACTGGCGCAGGATAACTGGTACAGCGCCACCATCAAAAAGCTGGATGCCGACGCTGCCATTAAATTTGTGATAGTGGGCTGCCATCACTCGCCGTATACTAACAGTAAAGTTGTAAAGCCATCAATGGAGGTGCGGCAAAATTTTATCCCGGCGTTTATCAACTCAAAAAAATGTGTGCTGTTTTTGAGCGGCCACTCGCATAACTTCGAACGGTTTAATATGCAGGGCAAAACTTTTATGGTGATAGGCGGTGGGGGAGGCTTGCACCAGCCCCTCTATGCAAATGCCGTAACTCCTGATCTGTCGGCCAATTACAAGCCCATGTTCCATTACCTTGAAGTAAGGCGCAAAAATGATTCGCTGCAGCTGGTATCGCGGCAGCTAACCACCGATTTTAAGGGATTTACTGATGGCGCAGTATTCACGGTAAAATAGCCGGTAAAAGTGATTTTACATTTTTAAACTTTGCTATGTTTTTTGTAATTTAGATTGGTGTAACCAGTTTTAAAACAGAAATATATGCGCCTTATAACAATTATTTCGCTGCTTATCCTCAACATTGGCAGCGCAAAGCAAACTAATAAGTTAAACGGTACCTGGGTACCCGTTAAAGAAACCATGGGCAAAATGACCTTGCCGCCGGCATCCTTCGGCACACAAAAGCTGGTTATAGCCGACAGCACCTACACCTTTACCGCCGAAAGTGTTGACAAAGGCATTTGCCGCTACACGGAAGGCAGCAACAAAATGGATATTTACGGCAAAGAAGGCGTAAACACCGGCAAACATTTTACCGCCATTTACAAATACGAAAACGACCAGCTTACCATTTGCTACAACCTGAAAGGCGACAGCTATCCCGAAGCATTTGATACCAGCGGCAACCCAGCGCTATTTATGTCGGTGTTTAAGCGGATGTGAAGTCGGAAGTCCGAAATCAGAAAGGCGATGCGGTGGGGAGTATGTCTTTCCTCAATTTGCCCCGTTAGTGCTATTTTTTTAACTTGCCGCTATTATCTGTATTCCGGGTACGTAAACCGGCAAACTCCCTTTATGAAAACACTCATCATTGTATTTGCAACCTTCTTAATAAGTCTTACGGCATTTGCACAAAATTTAGTCACCCCAACATCGCCACAGGCCACTGTTATGCGTTTTTTTGATGCGATTGCTGCTTTAGACGTCCCCGCGATGAGGGCCGAACTCGCCACCGATTTTACCCTGGTTGAACACGCCCAGGTGTTAAATGCCGATTCGCTAACAAAAGGCCTGGCGCCCCTGAAAGGCAAAAGCTTTAAACGGGTAAATAAAATCGACTTTGTTAAAATCGATGAAATTGGTGATGCCGCCTGGGTTGTTTATTGCAACACTGCCGAAGTAACCATTGGCGAATTACACCGTACCGTGAAATGGCTGGAAAGCGCCGCCCTGGTAAAACAAGGCGGGAAGTGGAAAATTAAATTGCTGCACTCCACGGATCTGAAATAAAATCAGCACGGCGCACCGGCCAAATTGCATTTGCATATTATCGCAAAATAATTAAATTTGGTTTGTGTACTCCAAAACCAATATCAGAAAAGCCGTCCTGATCGGCTTGTTTCAAATTGCATGCCTTATTGCGCTGTTTATTTACTGTCACGATTATATTAAAGGAATTATTGTTGAAAACCGGCAGAAAAACCAGGCTGAATTAAACCCGGTAAAAAACGATATCGGCCTGACAAAAATAGACTGGGCCGAGGTGAAAAAATCGACACCCGAAAAGGTAACCGCCGGTATATATCTCGACCGCATTGAAGATTTTGACATCGTACACTCGCGATGGGGCTACGAATTTTATGCATGGTTTAAGTGGAACCCTAAAAAAATAAATTTCATCAATTTAAAAGACACTGTTGAAGGGGCAATTACTGTGCAAAACGCACCCGTAAAAATTGTTGACGGCAATATCACCCACATAGAAACGCATGCATTTTACATAAACAGCAAAGCCGATTCAGCCTATATGCTGTTCCATATTGCAGGCGCCACCACCAAATTATTTGATGTGGCCCAATACCCGCTTGATAATTACCAACTGGTGATACAAATGGAAAGCGTTAATTACCATATTAACAAGCTGGCATTTGTGGCCGATTCAGCCAGCTCGAATGTTAGCAGCCGGGTAACAGTTAGCGGGTTCGAAAAAGATAAAAATTACATACTTTCAAAACCGCATACCATTAAATCAACCCTGGGCGATCCGCGCCGGTTGAAAAATCAGCGCAACACCTACTCGCAGCTAAGGTTTGCACTGTTTATAAAACGGGGGGGATTGGGTATTTACATAAAGGCATTTATTACGCTTTACATAGCGGCCCTGCTCGGTTTTTTGTCGTTTTTTGCGGGCGAGAACGACAAAATTCGGGTTATAGTAGGAAGCTTGTTTTTTGCAGCTGCCACCTTAAATATTATTATGCAGCGCATACCCCCGGTAAACGGCGTTTCAGTTGCCGAAATTGTAAATGACATCAGCCTGGTAACCATTCTGTTGATTGCGGGGCGTGAAACGCTGATAAAGTTTTTGTTCCGCAAAAACCAGCAGCTAAACACCTTAAACAAGTGGGTAACTTTTATTATTACCCTTACTTTTTATATCGCCATTAATATTTCGATACCTTACATGTGCATGAACGCGTTGAAATAATTGGTTAACACACTTTTGTGTCCATGGTCTTTTTGTTCCTGTTCACACTGAAACATAAGGAACAGGGTGGAACAGCAAAAAGTCGCCCCGGGTTGCTAAAAAGTTCGTTTCCGCATTAATAATGCACTTTTTGCCATATCTGCTACGCTAAAAACGTGAAAAGTACTGACAAATTAGTGTCAGTGCTTTTCGTAAAAAACCGCTTATTCACAACTAACGCCGGTTGCTAATGTTACTCCGTCCTCAACAACTTTACAGGATTTGCCCCGACTGCCTGCCAAACTTTAATACCTGAGGTGCCTGCCGCAATAATAAACAGCACGGTTACAGAACCGATGAGGGAATTTGCCCCGACACCGGAATTTACTTTGAAAATGGAATCGAGCAGCAATTTTGAGAAGCTCCAGCCGCCGTAACAGCCCAGTACGGCAGATATGATAAAGATCCAGAAATAACCCTTGTTGATCAGCACCAATATATTGCCGGGCCTGGCGCCCATAACTTTCCGCACGGCTATTTCTTTCATCTTCTTTAGCGCAGTTAACGACACCAGCGCGAACAGCCCGGTTGCTGTGAGTAAAATACTCACAATGGCAAACCCGAAAAATATTGCCGCTATGCTGTTGGTTGTACGGTATGCTTCGGCTTTAAGCTGGTTCTGGTAAAACCCATCAAATGGTTTTAATGGATACAGTTTTTTCCAGGCATCTTTCACTTTGGCAAATACTTCCGTCAGGTCTTGCGGCCTCGACTGTACAACCAGGAACTGGAATTTGCTTTCCTTGCACCATTTCATAGCCAAAGGCTGTGTTTGTTCGAACAGGGTTTCGGAATGAAAATCTTTTAATACGCCAATAACTGAGTAATCAACGCCGTTGATACGCACCCGTTTTCCCAAAGCCTGCGATTGGGTCCATCCGTACATTGCAGCCATTTGTTCTGATATCAGCAGATCATTTGCATAGTCCGACCGGTTGGCTGCGTCAAAGCTCCGGCCGGCAGCCATTTTGAGGTGCATAGCTGCAGGGTATTCCCGGCCCACTTCCAAAAATCTTATTTCTTTTTTAATGCCGCCTGTTTCGGCGATAGCGCTTTGCCTGCTAAAACCAATATGGTTGTGGGCTCCGGCCAGCGTGGTAACTTCAGGTATGGACGACAATTCATTTTTTAGGGCCGCATACGTAGTGGTATCCTTCAACAAAATACTCATGGTATTTTCGATGGTGTATCCGTAATCGTAATCGCGCTGAAATGCTGCGTTGCGCGAAAATGCGATGCCCGCGATAACCGTTATTATGGCAATGGTTAATTGCAAGCCAAGCATTAAACGCGAAAATAAATTGGAAGAGCCAAATTTTACGGTCCCCCTGAAAATAGATGCAGGCTTAAAACGGCTTAAATAAAAGGCGGGATAAGCCCCGGCCAATACGGTGGCGCCAATCAGCATGCAGCTTATAAACAGCAGCAGGCCGCTATCGTGCAAATAATTTGCCGTCACCTTTATCCCGTTAAACATTTGGTTGAATGCAGGCAGCCACCACAAATTTAATAAAACAGAAAGTAAAATGGCGGCGATTACAACCACGCCACATTCCATCAGCAACTGCCCCATTAATTGTGTATGGGTGCTGCCCATTACTTTACGCATACCAATTTCTTTAAGGCGCTTATTGGCACGGGCGACGGTAGTATTTGAAAAGTTAAGGCAGGCCGACAGAAAGATAAGGCAGGCCAATGCGAAGCCGCCATAGGTGGCAGCATCATCGGGCCGACGGTATAAATTATTATCGCCAACAACATCGTTCCAGGCGGCATTTTGCCGCAGGGTGACTAACTTAAACGCAGACACTTTCGAATCGTCGCGGGCTTTGTTTTGCATGGGCAAATACCTGTTTAGTTCTTTTTCCAGGCGGGCCACGTCATGCGCGCCGGGAATATAGAAATATGCAGCGTCGAGATAATGGCCCCAGTCATCGGGCGCTATCTTTTTTCCATCAGTTGTCAGCTCGTTATCGAAGCCGGTTATAATACTGAACCGTATGGTTGAATTAAGCGGCACATCCTTGAGTACGCCCCGTACGGTGAGCGGCGTTGCATAGGTTTCCCCGGCATATAAAGTGAGCGTTTTGCCCAAAGGATTGCCGCTGCCGAAGTATTTTTTAGCGACTGTTTCCGTAATCAGCACGGCACTGCGGTCCGCCAGGTTGTTATCTCCCGAAGTTAAAGGGAAATTAAACAGTTTAAAAAATGCCGGGTCGGTAAAATGCACTTGTTCCGAAAAAGCCTCGCCGGTATCACGCTTTATATTCATGCCCCTGCTGTCGAAGCGCACGGCTTCCTTTATGCCGGCAAAATCGTTTTTTGCTTTTCGCACTGCGGCAGCCGGAAAAACACCCTTCAATCCATCGGCGCCTTTTTTATAAGTGAGCGCACGGTAAACGTTGTCCTGGTCGTGATGAAAATTATCAAAGCTAAAAGCGTATTTATAGGTTTGATAGCCCCAAACCATGGCGGCAATCCCGATGCCCATGCCCACTATATTTATTATGGTGTAGCTTTTGTACCGCCACAAATTGCGCGACACAATTTTCATAAAGTTTTTATACATGCCTTTGTTGTTATAGTTTATCGGTTACGTTTCGGTTTATAGCGGGTTACCGGGCATAGCATATTAGTTTAGGTCATTGGTTTATTGACTGATTATGCTGATCCGGTTTGGTAGTTAGACGCTGGGTTAAGTGGAAAGGTTACAGGGGGTTAGGGGAAGGGAAAAAGTTTTTGGGGTGCTGTTTTGCAAAGTACAGGGATAGTAGTTCGTAAACGCAGTCGGGTAGCTTCGCAGCTTTGTTTCTTCTTAGAACTTAGTGTTCACCCCGCTCAATTGCCGCGGAGGCTGTTACTTTTGTCTTGATACAAAAGTAACCAAAAAATCAAGTCACCAGAAATGCTTCTTTGCGCACAAGGCCTCCCACGCACAAATCCGAAAACGCTGCGGGCTGGAATGTTTTTCGCAGTTTTAATTGTTTTTTATAGGCGCTCAAGAAGGCTGCGCCGTTTTTGCCGGGCTACCCTTTCCGGCGTATACCCTGCAATGCAAAAATTTCCTATGCCCTGCCCGGTGCACAGGCCGGCAGCGTTTTCGGATTTCGCCCGAAGCTTATCTGGTGACGGATCCCCCATAAAAGTATCCGTAAAATGATGAGAATCGCCATTGATAACTACCTTCTCACAAATACGTTATTGCGAACGATTCGCCAGCTGGCGGACTGCACTGGACAATCAACGAACCTTAATGTTTTGGGCAGCAAATAGCCGGGCATATTGGCTGCTTAGCATGCGGGGCACTAGCCCATCAATTTTGGCCTGTCTGAATAACCCGGGGAGGATTTTGAAGAATATAAATGTTATGTTTATATTGAGGGCACTTGGTATTTTACTACACAAAAATGAATTCATACATCAAAAACCTTGTATCACGAATGTTTGACCGCACTCCTTCGGAAAAATACACGAAAGAATTTGGGTCGATGAATTCATATATCAAAGACCTGGTATCACGAATGTTGGACCGTACCACTTTGGAAAAACGCATGGAATTTGGATTTACACAAATTACTTATCCGATTTCCGGCGAGGCATTGGAGGAAGCAAGAGTCATCTCAGACATTGAATTCAGCGACGTATTGTTTTCGGCTATAGTGAGCGAGCAGGACATTGACATTAAAGGCCGTCTTTACTTTATACTCACAAGCCTCGCTGTTAATACAAAAAGTTTAGAAATAACGGCCTTCCTGGTTCCCAGGCTTTTAATAGAGAAAGACAAACATGTCCTGGAAACAATATTAGGTTGCCTGGGGAAATTGTACAAGCCCGCTACCATGGACCTGACACCAATTATTAAATGCACGGAAAGCAGAAATGGCTTTGTTCGCGGACGGGCTTATGAAGCGCTTACAAACAGCGAGTATAACGTTGAAGATTTTTTACTTGATAAGCTAAAATTAACGCAGCATAACGACGATATCGCCAGCATCCTCCATGCCTTAATATTTGTTGGCACCGCCAAATCGCTGCCAATTTTTAAGAAGTTTTTAAAGAGCCGGCATCATGCGTCGGGTACAGCCGCGCTAACGGGAATTACAATCTTATTGCTGAGAGAATCGGCCTCCATAGAAGAGATAAGTAAGATTTCGGGGTATTCAGTAGGAATGGTGAAAGGTCTCGAGGATAGAATAGAGGCGTATACACGGAGGCCGCTTGTATTTGGTATGAACGAAAATAGGTGATGAATTGATTTTATGATGTTGGCTAGCTGTTAGCGGGAAAAAGTTTTGGGGTACTGTCGTTGCAAACTACAAGCATAGTCGTCCGTAGACAGTCTACGGATAGCGAATATTCTGGGCCTGAAAGGTTTTCTATTTTACACCGATTGAATCTTTTAAAACGGCCGCCGCTAAAGTTACGCCGATTTTTGTTGCAGTATCAAGAGCCCAGTTTCCAGCTTTAGCTAAAAATTGCATTGTTCTCGAGCCATCTCCTTGCTTCGATGCTTCCTCAGCTGAAGCTACGTTCGCAATAGCTGCATAATCTTCTCCGCTCTTAGCTTGCAGAAGGAGATCCTTTTTAAGCTCTGACAACTGCAAAGACAACTTTTCGAGATCGATGCTTTCCTCATGTTGCTCCCAAGCTTTATTAAAATTGACGTTAGTTAAATTTGAATCGTTGATAATTATTGACCCTTTAATGTTTTTAAAACTTTCTGCCATTGTAAATCGTATTAAATATCCGAGTTATTTACTGTTGAGTTGTTGATTATTTTCGAATTATACACGTGTTCAAATACGTTATTATTAATCTCAAAGTGAAAGAATTTTTGTAGCGATTTTAACGACTCGGCGGAAACTTTCCCGTTCATAAGTTCTTTCAGTGGAAACTGTACATTTTGATAATGGTCGTAAAACTCATCGAAATCACCAAGTATAAGCGGATCGTTAGTGCCTGAATACCTGACTGCGTAATCATTGAGCCAGCTAACCCCTTCTTTTAAGTCACTATCGTTTTGTGACGGTGAGAACGTGCAAAACGAATAAGACATTTGCCAATTAAATTCTTTCTCTCGGCTGTAAGCGATTGTTACGCTAATAATGCCGTCATCGTTACTTCGAGTTTTTATGACCTCAAAGTCTAGGACTTCTAGATAAAATTTGGGGAATGACGAGTCGTAACTAATCTTTAACAGCGAACTATCAGCTGGTAAAAGCCGCAATTTGCCAATGACGTTAATTACAGGCAACTCGTTCAAAGCGATAAATTCCATCAGCTTGCGGTACATGAGTTCTTCTACTACAATAGGGATACCCTCATGGCTGATTCCTGTAGACGATGCACATAAAAAATATTTTTCGCATCCATTTATAGTCTTAGAAGCTAACCTAACGGAGCCAAATCCACCCCGAATCATGCCTAATTTTTCATCAGGATGAAGTTCGACAAACTTATTTCCGACGGGTCTTGCCTTCTCATATTCAACATAATACTTACTTCGATTAAGGGCGGCTTTTCTTTCGTGTATTGCTTGTTCAGTGTAAAATAAACCTGGCGAAGCCGGCAACCATTCTAGTATAGAAAAGCTATTTAACTTTACAATTTTACCAGGATAATTTTTTACCTCGGCAAGGTGGTTCCAAAATTCTGAATTTTTATAAAAAATAATATCAGGTGCGCCAACGGTGCATGTTTCATTTGGTATTTTCTGTAAAAGGTACAAGTCCAAGTAGTCCTTCAAGCTATTGACCACATCTTCGCGGTTGTATGAATGCGATTGACTCCCAATAAAATGACCTGAAAATTCCATGATAATAATGTGATAAAGAGTAAGGTCAATTTACTTATTGATCTAGATATTTGCAACTATTATTTAACTTATTAGTAGATAGATCCAATTTACCTAAAACGCTCTTTCGATGGCTGTGATTTAACCTTTTTATCTAAGAGCCACAATCGGGGAGGCCTACGGTAGTGGGGCGTCCTGATAGTATTCTGTATCAGATTTTCAACAATAAATTGTAGATTCGTTTCTGTATAATTTAAACTTTAGCCAATTGAAAAGAAGGGGGACTGATGACAAGTTAATACAATTCAAGAGCGATTTGGGAATTCTTGACAGCAGAAAAATGGTTCAAAAATGGATTACTTCCGGAGGGTGTGCCATGGTCTCCGATCAAGAATATGAAGCTCTTAAATTGAACATATCTACCCATTTTAAAATTGCCAAGGATCAAGTGATGATCATTGGATCTGCAAAACTAGGGTTCTCATTGTCGCCAAAAAAGCTATTCAGACGATTTAACGATAGTTCAGACATTGATGTGGTAATAGTGTCTTCTGAACTTTTTGATAGTGTTTGGAAAAACGTTTATAACCTAGTTCAACAAAAAGTTTTATGGGAAACTTTTGACAGCTTTAAAGATTATCTTTTTATCGGCTGGATAAGGCCTGATTTACTGCCACCATCAAATCAATTTGAACTCGCAAATGATTGGTGGGAGTATTTTCGAGAGCTAACGTCGTCTGGGTTGTTCGGTAGCTATAAAATAAGTGGAGCATTATACAAAGATTGGGAATTTTTAGAGGGGTACCATTTGAATAACATTGAGAAACTAAAATTGGTAAAGTATGAAAACTAGTGCAACTAATAGGAAGTTAAGGGTATTGTTAAATGAGATAAAAGCTGGTGCCTTAATACCTAGACCAGAATTTCAGAGGCGGCTTGTGTGGACTAACGAAGACAAGCTTAAATTTCTTAGAACAGTTCTTGAAGGTTATCCCTTCCCTGAAATATACATCGCAGCTGGTACGGTAGATCCCGACAGTGGCGAGGGGACCGAAATGTTGGTCGATGGGCAACAGAGGATGACAACACTTTATCAATACTTTATTGGATCAGACGAAATAAAGTTAAAAGATCAGTTTAAACTTTACAATGATCTGGAACGAGACGATAAAATTTCTTTTCTTGAATATGAGGTAGTGATAAGAGATCTTGGTCAAAAAACCATAGAAGAGATTAAGGAAATTTTTAAAAGAATTAACTCAACTAAATATTCGTTAAATGCTATGGAAATTCACAATGCCCGTTTTGATGGGGCGTTCAAACATTTTGCAGAGGAAATTTCCCAACATAGCTTTTTTGAAATAAATAGAATTTTTACGGTCACTGAGGTTCGAAGAATGTCTGACGTCGTGTTCTGCTTAAATGTGATAGTAACAATTTTATCCACCTACTTCAATAGAGATGATGAAATTGAGAGTTTCTTGCTTAAATACAATGACGAGTTTGAGTTTGGAGATGATCTTAGAACTGAATTGGTTGATACCTTCTCTAAAATTGAAAAATTGGGAATGAGTGATAAATCTCGAGGGTGGAAAAAGTCGGATCTGTTTACACTTATCGTAGAAATACATAGAGCGATTTACAAAGATAAAGCTGATTTAGACATCAAAAAAGTTGGTGAACAACTTGAAATTTTTTATTCTTTAGTTGATGCCAGGAATTATTTGGAAAACACCATTGCAAATAACTACAGGAAAGCAACTACGGCAGGAACCAATGACAGGGGTTCAAGGATCGAACGTGGAAAAACTATTGCTGACATTATTCGCGGCAAAGCAACATATAGTAGGTTGCCAGAATCAATGAAAATGTGAATAGGTCTGGACAGGCTATTCCTCGCAAAGACGCGCAGGAGAGTGCCGATCCCGTAAGCACTTTTTGATGCCATGGTTGGTCTTGTGACCATAGGTGTTGGGAAGATTAAAAAAGCCCCTTTGTCATTCTGAACGCAGTGAAGAATCTTATACAATTGATAGGTCTCCGCTATACTTGTCCCGCGTTAATGTCGCGCGTAGAAGATTCTTCACTGCGTTCAGAATGACAAAAAAATCTTCCGAACACCTATGGTGACAACACCAACAACGGCGGAACGCTTGATTAGTGTGGAAGGAATTTCCCGAAAATTATTTAATTGTTTGATAATCAATGTGTTAATTTTAACTAAAAACTGAAGTGTTTGATAATCAGTATGTTCCACAGCGTTCGGGGTGTTCCGCGTGGGAAAATGGAACGTCTGGCCTGCGTGTAAGTTGAGCCCTTTGATGCCCTTGCGTTACTTTTGTGGGAGCCGAAAACCAGTCCGGTGAACCAAGTCTGGGGGCTTACTGTACAGTATAAGATCCATCCACCGCAGGGTCGTCTGTGACAGACCCTGCGAAGACGGAATAGTTCGCGGCTATTTAGTTGGTGGAACAGCCTGCTGCATATTTTTCATCATCAATTTTTGGTATTCGGCGACTACGCTCATCAAACGGCGCGACTCATAAGCCGAAAACTGTGCGAACTTTGCTGTTTCGGTGGGGCTCACCATCATTTTTTTGCGTAAAGCTTCTAACTGGGGCTGTATTTCTTTTTCTTTGTCCCGCCATTTTTTGTCCAGCGCTTCCCTTCTTGCCACAGCTTCTTTTGTGGTATCGGTCAATGAACCTTTAAATTCCTTCATGTAATCCGTTATTGCATCATCGTACAAGGCGCATACTTTTTTCGCGTCAGGATCGGTGATACTTAGTGAGTCCATCACCGAATTACCTTTTGGGGATTCGGCAACCGTTGAGTTTGAAGTTGATGAACTTGATTTTCCCTTGCAGGCGACTGCAATAATGGCTACCAGCGCCAAAGCAACCAGGTTAAGTTTTGAGTTTGTTTTCATTGTTTTTATAATTGTGATTGTTAACGATTCGACTTAATATTTCGATTTTAAAACCGTGCTGACAGAATTATTGCCGATAAAGCGCTTTAAAAAATGCTTTCCGGTCCATTTATAAACAATGTTTTAAGCTATGGATATTTATTGAAAATCAAAAGGTTATATCAAAAATATAGGTGGAGTTATTGAATACCCGATGGTGGAAACCTGGAAGCAAAATCGTAAAACAGTGTTACAATCAAATCAATCAGCCCAAAACATCATTTCGATGTCGTGCCTGATATCAAATGGCAGGTTTGGTTTTACTACATGGACAGAAACGATGTTTTTGCCTGCAATAATTACACAATCCACAATAGAAATTTTCGACCGCTCAAAGTAGTCGTTGTATTTCTTTTCGATCGCTTTAAGATATTTTACAGCAAATTCATAGTCCGACATACCGATTTACTTTAAGGATTATAAAGCTACCTCAGTATCAATTAATTAAAAATGATCGTCGTCACTAAAGATCTATTTTTAGCATTTTTTTTGGATATACTGCTGCCCACGAACCGCGATAGGCGTTTAGATAAGCTTGTTACCTCAATCCCTCCCTGATCAAAACCAAATACCCCTCCTCATTACACTTACTAAACACTACATCCCTGCAGCCGTTAAACTTTACAAAGGCCTTTAGCGCCTCCACAATTTTCCCGATCATCGCCGCACTCAGTTCCACCGCCTCAAAATGCAGGTTATGCACGATGAGCAGCTTTTGTTTCCTGTCGGCTTTGGCATCCATGCGGGCCACAAAGGTATCGCCCACCAATATGGGCAGCGAGAAATAACCATATTTACGCTTGGGGGCAGGCACAAAACATTCAATTTGGTAATCAAAATCAAAAAAGTCGCGTAACCGGTGCCTGAAAACATTCAGGATATCAAACGGAGAAAGGATAAACGCATCGCCCGTCAATTCAATATCGGTTTGCTGGTTGGGCAGCATATAAAGCGGGGCGCTTTTCAGTCCTTCAACCGCCACTGTCAGCACTTCGCCTGTGGCGGCCATTTTCTCCAGTTCCTTTTTTACCAGGTTGCCCTTTACGTACCGTGCACGCCAGGCCATTTCTTTGGAATAGGCAATCCCCAGGGCCCCCAGCGTACGCCGGATCACGAAGCGCGCGTATTCTTCGGGCGTTGGAACTGTCAAGTCCGTTTCATTCGGAACAAGGTTCAAAGGCAGGTCGTATATTTTCTGGAAACCTTTGGTGCGGGTTATCATCAGTTTACCGTCGTAATACAGGCGTTCCAGGGCTACTTTGGCGGGGCGCCAGTCCCACCAGCCGGCGCTGGCTTCTATGCGGTCGTTTTCGAAGTCGCCTACCATCAGCGGGCCTTCGCGTTCCACGCGGTCCAATACTTGTTTCATCAGCCGGGTTTCGGCAGGAGCGGGGGTGCCCCTGTTCACCGCAAAAGCTTCCTTTACGGGCAGCGAAAAGCGGAAATCGTGCATGGGGAGGTAGCCTGCATCGGAGGTATAATACTCGAAGATCAGGCCGTCCTCAACCAGGTCGGCCAGCCATTGGGGCTCATAGTCGGGCACGCGGGCAGCCATCACGTGGTGATGGGCCCGCTCCACAACAAAGTTGGTATCAAGCTGTACAAAACCCAGGTGATCTATCAGCCGGTAAACCGCTTCGGGGCCGGTACCGAACTGGGCATGCCGGGCCAGTCCAGCCGCATGGAGAATGATTTTACGCGCTTGCAGCCGTGAAAGCAACAGTGGTTCCATGGCGGCAAATTAATGAAAAAATGTATTTGTGTGGGGTAAATTGTGCGTCAGGGCGTTCGCGTTTAGCGCAGGCCTGCGACCTGCGCTGACGGGCGCCGCCCCTTTGGGGCTGGGTGTTTTGTCTTGGTTAGCTAGATTTGGATTTCTTTGGTAAAATACGTCATTTAGAATTGAAGAATAGTTCCGAAGCCCCAACGGGGCGCAATTCACCAGCGCAGGTCGCAGGCCTGTACTAAAATTGCAGAATACCCACTACAATTTCTTTACATAAAGCCCGCTATCCGTCGCTAAAAAGAGTTTATTGTCAAGCTCAACTATTCCATGCAGCTGGATTTTTGACAATAGCTCCTGCCCATTTGCCCACGACGAACCCACCGCGGCAGTTTTATCTCTTTGCTGAACCCAGCCACCTTGTATGGTATTTATCAATACATAATATTTTAGCGACCCGGCGTATATTTTTTCGTTATTTAATGCACCGGGTAACGTTTCCTGTAGATCCTTTGTATCGTACGTCCAGTCGATTCCATTATTCACGCTGCGGATTATCTTGCGTTCAGTGCCGATCCCGATAATGGCGCCGTTGTCGTATATCGCGTCAACAAGGTAGCTTCCCAATTTCGGCAGCGCCGATTCAACCCATTGGTTGTTGGTAAAATCGTAGTGATAAAAAGTACTGTTAACGCCGGCGGCTGCCACCAGGGTATTATTGGTATTTACTATTTTAAAAACAGTGTACGATGTAATTATCTGCGGAAGATTATTATTGAATGGTTCCCACTTGGCAGAGGCCTGGTTTAAAATCATTACGCCATCGCCATCGGTAGCTGCATACAAATTATTGTTGCGTTCGGCAAACGAAGTAACACCGGTATTAAAGAATGGGCCATTGTTTGTCCAGGTCTTTCCCCCATCGCTGCTGCTAAACACACCAGAGGCGTTGGTGCCTGCATAAACAATGTTGTTGAACACTTTAATAGCGGTAACATCAGCCAGGCCGGGTTTTCCTATTTCGGAAGATGTCCAGGTAGCGCCCTCATCGTTACTTATGTACAAATTATTGCCGATGCCGGCGTAAATGGTGTTATTTACCAGTTCGAGCACATTTATGCCTTTGTTTGGTGCATTGAGTTTTGTCCATTTGGCTGTGGCAACCGGTGGTGTGGATTTCGGCGCCGGGTTGTCATATTTTTTATGGCATGAGGATAATCCATAAAGGGCGCAAATTGTAAACAAGCAGATAGCCAGTTTTTTTACAAATAATTTTGTTGTCATTGTGTTGTTATATCTTCTTTTATAAAATTTTGTGTTCAAATTCACAAGTATGACGGTGTATAAGGAGTGCTGGTTGCCTTATGTCGACAGTATTATTGTAACAAAAGCATTACCCCTGCAAGGGTGTGTCCATTTTGAAGCGACCGGGCATCTTCAATAATACCAGGGCACCGCCGCCTGCGCTGTTGCAAATCCCATCATAATCAAATAACTTTAACGTAACCAATCATTTATCTAAAAACCTCACAAAAATGGAAAG
Organism: Mucilaginibacter sp.; assembly: GCF_025359345.1. Lineage (GTDB taxonomy): Bacteria > Bacteroidota > Bacteroidia > Sphingobacteriales > Sphingobacteriaceae > Mucilaginibacter. Next base: position 3,520 of record NZ_JANYGQ010000006.1, on the reverse strand, counting down.
CAACAACAAACACCTTACGCCCCGCCGTGGTTTCATCGGCACACTCGCCGCCGGCGCAGCTGCGTTGGGCATGGCGTCGGTACTACCACTTGGCTTAAATGCCGAAACACCCGCACCACCTGCTAAAAAAATTACCGGCGATCTCACCCCCGACGAATGGTTTAGCAACTTAAAAGGCTCGCACCGTATTGTTTATGATGCTACACACCCCGAAGGCATGATGCCCTTTGCCTGGCCGCGCGTATTTTTGATAACCAATTCAAAAACTGGTACGCCCGCGTCTGACTGTGGTGTTGTAGTGGTATTACGGCATAACGCCATCCCGTTTGCTTTTGACAGCAGCATTTGGAAAAAATATAACCTGGGTACCGCTTTTAAAATAGACGACCCCACCACCAACGCTATCGCCCAGCGCAACCCCTACTGGCAGCCCGCCAAAGGCGACTTTAAAATACCAGGTATTGGCGAAGTTGAGATCGGCATAAACCAGTTACAGGCCGATGGCGTAATGTTTTGTGTGTGCGATGTTGCCGTAACCGTAATGACCGCGGTAATGGCCCAAAAAGTGAACCTCGACCCTGCCGAAGTAAAAAGCGAATGGCTAAAGGCTTTGCTGCCCGGTGTAATGGTGGCCCCATCAGGTGTGTGGGCCGTTGGCCGTGCGCAGGAGCATAAGTGCAGCTACTGTTTTGTAGGATAGTACTTGCTGAAAAACAAAAAGGGGAAGAAAAATTTGCTTTTCTTTCCCTTTTTGTTTGTAAAATAGAGGGTGACCGGGCGATGCGATAGTCAGGTGAGTTAAATCTACGGGCGATATTAACGCCGTTACATTACGCACCGCGCCTGCCAACCCAATGTCAATTTACCTTTTTCAATTTGTGCCTGTAGGTGTTAGTACCGGCCGTATGGGTCATAATGAGGCTATCGCCTTTTAAATTGTAGCGGTCTATCAACACTGACGTTTGCTTTAGCTTATGCTCTATCATTGCGATGCGCCGGTTATAATAAATAATCACACAAATAATCAACGCGGCCAATAGCAGCACTGCAAGTATGAGTTTAAAAGCCGGCCCACGTACGGGTTTCATTATCAAAGGTTTAATTTGGATTAACGAAAATAAAATGTTACCGCAATTTTTTCGATGCCGAAGGGGTGGACAATTGGGTGGACAAATTTCAGTATTAAATGAGAGGGAGATTAAAGGCTGGGGAAGGCACGAAATACAAATGGCGTTCAGGCCGGTATTAAAGCAACCGCATTTTTATATCTCTGCCATAAGCGTTTCCAGGCTACCTTCTTCTGATAAGCCTATTTTTTTTCTCAGGCGCTGTTTTGATTTTTTCACCCCTTCAATGGTAATGCCCAACATGCCCGCCATTTCGCGATTGTTAAGCTTTAGTTTTACCAATGAGAGCAAGCGCATATCGGTTTCCGTAAGGTCGGGAAAACGGACGGTTAAGATTTTGAAAAAACTGGGGTGTACTTTTTCGAACAAAGTTTTAAACTCGTGCCACGATTTATCAGTCATGATGTGGGCATTCATCATATCGGCTAGCTGGTTTGCCCGGTACATGTACAAAGGGTCGGTTTGCCGTTGCATCATATCCAGCTCAGCCTTAAAATTTTCAATGATGTCGTTTTTAACGCGCAATTGGTCGGTAAAATCTATAAGGGCCAGTTTTGCATTGTTGCGTTCCGCATCGGCGCGCGAGGTTTCCAGCTGCAGGGCTACTTCCTGTTTTTCAAGCACAGCTTTATCCCGTCTGATGACGAGTTTTTGGCGATTATAAATTAAAAAAGAAATAACTATCAGCAAAAATAATACCCCTGCAAGCGCGTTGCGTTTAATCCGCTCGGTTCGCGCACGGGCGCTTAATTGTTGTACCTTAAGTTGCTGCTTATCATTTTCCCATTTAAGCTTTGTACGCTCAACCGACAGCACATCGTTTATTCGGGCCAGGCTGTCACTTGCCGCATCATAAATTTTGCGGTAGCGGAGAGCTTCGGCAGGCTTGTCCATTTTTTCAAAAATATCAGCTTTCAACGCGTACATATCTATCCTATACTTTAGGGTACTTTTAGGGTGGATGTTGAATATTTTTTCGGCGGTGTCAATCTGCTCTAATGCAATAGTATAATCTTTCCGGTCGGCATTAATAGTCGCAATTCGGACAAGTGCAATCGCACCATTACCCTTTTCACCAAATTTAACCGATTGCTCATAATCTGTTTTAATATAGGGCAAGGCGATATCATATTTTTTCTGCATAAAATAAACCGACCCTATATTGCCGGTAGCTATAGCCACCCATACCGAATCTTTATTTTTTTTGGCAAGCTGCAGCGCCGTGTTAAAATAATGCAATGCATTATCATACTTCCCGGTGCTGCGGTATATCAGGCCTACGGTGTTAATCATATTTATTTGATCGCGCGCCTGTATGTCCGGCGAGCCAAGTGCCTCGAGTAAAAAGCGCCTCGAGGACTCAAGATCACCCAGCGCATAATAGAAATCAGCTATTCTATTCAGGTTGGTAGCGTAGCCGGGAATGTTTTCGGGGCCGGCGCTTTTAAATATGTCATAGGCCTTTAAATACAGCTGGCAGGCAGGTACATACATTTCAAACGTATTGTAATACTGCCCTTTTTTAAATATGTAAATGCCGGTTTCAACCGTCAGGCTTTCGGCTATTGCCTGATCAATGGCTTTCTGGTAATAATAAAGGCTATGCGGATTAAAGCCATAATTCACCGAGTAATAGTCGGCTTTGCAATCAAATACCGCAAGAGCAAGTGCTTTGTCGTTTAGTTCCGCTGCAATCTTTGTGAGTTCGTCGATCTTTTTAAATGCAATTGCCGAATCAATATGGCGATAGTTGGCTTTGTAAATTGCAAGTGCCTGCGACGCGCGGTTTTTTGTTGGAATACTTTTTAGGGTGTCAAAAACCTGCGCATCAGCATATAATGCCTGCATTAAAAAAAAGCAGAAAAAAATAATTCTCCCGATGCGCATTATTTTTAGCGATAAAGATAATTTCTTTTGGCATTTTTTTGGGTTTTTGACGAAGAATTTGTGGTGGGTTTTGGCAAGGCAATGTTTCTAAAGCGAGCAACGATAGAACAGGTAAGAACACAAAAAAAGCAAGAGCTACAACCCTTGCTTTTTCGTTTATGCTGAAGGACCTTTAGGCTCTAATATTTAAGTACAATAAAGCCGGTTTTGTGTTTAGTTTCATTTCCGTCTTTATATTCCAAAGAGTAGAAATAAGTACCGGGCTGTTGTAATTTACCGTTGGTGCTGGAGTGTCCATCAAACGATTTTGTTGCATTGTCATAACCTTTAGCCTCGTATACCAAAGCTCCGCTTCGGTTCATGATCTGTATCTTGTTATCGGGATGCGCAGCGATACCTTCAATAACCAGTGCGTCACTGTTCCCGTCGCCATTTGGCGATACGTTCTGGTGAACAACAATTGCGGTGTTAGTGATCGGCGATTCCTGAGGCTGATATTGCATAAC
>NZ_JANYGQ010000028.1 GCF_025359345.1 Mucilaginibacter sp. | reverse complement strand
GCAAACTTGATGTACCAGTCCTGCAGCGCCCGCTGTTCTCCAAGATCCATTTTTGGGGCATTGAGGTGATACCAGAAAATATGGCCTACTCCCGTTCCATCGGGACCTAAGGCAGGGGTTATTCCCTGGGGTAACAGCCTTAGCGCATAATTTAACCGTTCCAGAACACGGGTACGTGCCCAGTAAATATCCACATCATCTTCAAAGATCACGTACACGAAACTCATGCCGAACATGGAAGTTCCCCGTACTGATTTGATATTGGGTATTCCCTGCAGATTAGATACCAGCGGATAGGTGATTTGGTCCTCTATGAGCTGCGGGCTGCGCCCCATCCATTCTGTAAAAACGATCACCTGGTTTTCCGATAAATCCGGTATAGCATCAACGGGATTTTGTTTGACGGCATAGATTCCCCAGGCAAATAGGCCGCCTGCAAGTAGCAATACTATAAACCGGTTTCGTAAAGCAAATTTTATAAGGGCTTGTACCATAAGTGAGTATGTTTTAAATACGAATTAGTCTTAATTGCATAATAAATGTCTTATTGATTTTTAAGTACAACCAACTAGATAGGTTTTAAATCCAATCTAAAAAAACAAACGGGGAACACATAAAATGCCAATTTTTCGGGAATAAAGGCTTATTAAGCCTCCCCGCCCAATTTTCTTAGGCATGTCTTTCTTCCTACTTCAATCTTCCAGAGCAGTGCTCCATCGCTTTGTCCTCGTGTTTTTGTTGTCGAAAGTCTCCTGGCTCCTTATTTAAGGTAGCAGCAGATTTTCTGTCACCTTTTCCTTTCTTTCCGTGTCAGGACAAACAATGCTTAGTGTAAGACTTTACCGTCCGCAATAGTAGCGTCGTCAGCCTTATGCGGATTCTTTTTTGGCATCCGCAGAAGCTGCAACTTTCCAGGGTGTCTGCTGATAAAACGCACTAGCTGAAAACAAAAGCAAAACAGCTACACTTAATAGTGCAAGTTTTTTAGGCGATTTTTTTATGATTGTTTATTTTAAAGACTCATTTGAATGCAACATTATTTAGTGGCATTTTGTTAGCACTCAAATGAGATATAATCATTTTTATTTCAAGCTGTTATGGAAAACCCTGTTTAGCTTAAACATTTTGTGAAAAGTATCGTAAGCAGGCAGTTCACCGTCAGTTTTGAAGTTTGCGTCCAGAGAATCATGGAATTTGTGATTATTAGGAAATGCCGCCTTTAGGTTATCCTTTGTTAATGCCTGCGGAGTTAAAGATGCATCGGCACTAAAGAAATAAATCGAGTAATGCCGAGAGGTTCCTTTACCTGAGCCTGTGGTTTGCGTATAAGCATACAGCAATAATGATGATTATTCGGGATTAAGCAACTTGTATTCCTTGTTGTTAACAAATCTGAACACTTCGCCGTTAGTATTTTTGTAACCATATGTACTATTCTTATCCAATATATAAGTCGTTCCCTCGTGAACAACTTTTATTTTGCTTGCACTGAATAAAAAGTCGTCTTTTATTTTATGCTTTTCTGTTTTGTAATTGATAGCATAAGACAATTTTTGTTGCTCAAAGGCTGCAGCTGTTTTATAAATTCCGCTGCTGTCTTTTTGAGCAAAAGAACTCTGCGATAGGGCCAGAAAACATCCTGACAGTATCAAAAAACAATTTAACTTTTTCATTTTCTTAGATTTTTAAGTGGTAATAATTACCAGTTGATTAAAGATTCGTTTGAATGTAAAATTATAACTCGCGCTTTTTTTTAGATTGATTGTAATCATTATAAAATATGATCATAATCATTTATCGCGCTATAAATCATTAAATTAAGATGATGCATAGGGAATATTAACAGTCATGTAAAATGCTTGTTAAACAAGGATCATTTAGGATTAGATCCGGTAAGTGCAGTTAAGAAGGTAAACGGATACATCAAGCCTGCCAGGAGGACGGTGACTATTAACAGAAAACAATTTGCGTCCCCCGGTTATTTAATCCTCTGTAAGTTGTAAAATAAAGAGTATTTATCGCTGGAACTAATTTTGTATCTAAATTAAAACCAGGTGCGCACAAATGCTGATCTTTGAGCCTGAAGTATTGTGTTTTTGTTTTGCAGCAGCCAAATTTTCCCCCCCGTCAAGGTTACCTAAACGAATATCCAAAATAATTAAATGAGGCTTTGCTGTCATGATCTGTTTAAATATATCTTCACCGTTTAACGATAAACTAACCTGATAACCGGCATCCTTAAGAAGATATTCGTAAGTGTCCAGAATATCCTGATCATCCTCAATTGCCAAAACCCTATTCTCCCTCATCACTCAACCGTATTAATAACAATTCATTCTAACAGACATACGTAATTAGGATACCCAGGAGGGCTTTTAGTTTAGCGAATATTAAAAATCAAACATTGAAGTGACAAATTTTTTAATTTAATAAGACCTGCATGCACATCTATTAAAAAGAAAAAGCTTTCCTATTTCTGAAAATATGACCAAGCTTGCCGCTATCAAACTATTATTGAACAAAAATTAAACAGGCTCTTAATGATCCGTGGCCTTTTCCGCCTGATCAAGGCGATCATTAATTTTTTCATGTTTTTATTGGTTTATAATCTATGTGCTAAAAATCGAGCCAGCTTGTAAAAGCTAACCAGTCAGACGGTGGTTATTACTTTAACCGCTGATCTTTCTTTGGCCAGTTCGCGTGCGGTACGCATCATCCAAGCCAGAAGCGTACAACTTGCCGTATTATATTCTTCAAAAGAGTTCCAAGTCCTGATATAAGTTTGTAACAGAACTTCCTCTGCCGGCTCTTTTTCGGGGATGATTCGAATGATGGCTAAAAACAGCGACTTGCTGTAAATATCATACAATGCTTCGGCACCCGCTCTTTTTTTTGAGCGCACCAACTGTATGATTTCATTATCAGTAACTTCCAACCTTTTCAATGTTCTGTCGTGAGACTTAGAGTGTACTAAAATGATGCCAACATTAATTTATAAGGGATTGCAAACCAAGCTCATACTTACCGCATGCAATTGTAACTCGCAGGTATATGGGTAGGGGCACAACTATACGCTAAACGAAGTGGGGAGCGATAAAGTTAATGACCGGATTAGTGTATCCTTTCTCGATTTAGGCGAACATGTCCTCAGCGGCAAGGTCGAATTTATTAATCCTGAATTGTCGGAAACCTCCAAAGCGGATTTTGTAAGAATCAGTATTACTAATACCCAGGGATCGATCCGGCCGGGTATGTTGGCTCACCTAACTAAATGCAAAATCGTCGTTCCCTGCGTTCCCGAGGCTTGCTTGTATTTCAGCAAGTTGACTATGAGCTAAAATGGCGGGACGTTCTAATTCAAAAATTGTGATCAGCGATGGCGTTTGCAAATCAAGATACCGCAACTGAACACTGCCAAGATTAAGGTCTTTATGGCTATTATATAGGCAATCGGGATAGTTTGTTTTTAGGTTCATGTTCTATTTTAGTTCGATTGCTGGTTATGAGAATACATTTGGCACTTCGATAAAGTATAAATATACCTCAAACCTAAACATACCGCAACATAATGCTGACACCAATGATGTCCTGTGAACTTCATATAATCTTTACAAATCATCCGATTTGTAACCAATCCGTTTTCGTGGCGGGTTTGGCGGACTTAGCAAGTGATTTAAAGCCGCGTAAATCTCTTTGAACTTTCCGTCATTTTCTGATTCCATTGTTTCCAGCTTCTGCATAATCTCTCGGTAATTCAGAGCAATTTTTCTCAATGTGACAAAGGTGCGGATGATCATGATGTTCATTTCTACCGCTTTATCGCTTTTTAATACGCTGCTCAACATGGCCACCCCGGTCTCAGAAAATGCATAGGGGGAAGAGCCCCCAAAGAACTTTTTGTGTGGTATCACATTTTGTGATACCACCGCTTCAATTTCCTGTTCGGTCAAAACATACATAAAGTCAGGGGGAAATCTGCCAGAATTTCTTTTTACCGCCTGTTTCAAGGCCCTGGTTTCAACACCGTACAATTCCGCAAGATGTACGTCTAAAATTACTTTCTCGCCCCTGATAAGGAAGATTTTTGTTAGTATTCTTTCTTCGGGAATGATAATTTCCTTATTCATATAATAGGTTTTTCGTTTTGAATTATTGTTTGATTTTTTCTTTGCTTCGGTTTAATGATTCTTTTTGTAATTATTTTAGGTGAAGCAAACTTCTTTTTCAGTACTGCCATATCGGCACCAACTTTAATATCCAGTATCTTAGCATAATGCTGTGTCGTCTTGATATTGGTGTGACCTAACATTTTCGATACGCTTTCAATAGGTACGCCGTTTAAGAGCGTTACAGTTGTTGCAAATGTGTGACGGGCAATATGGAAGGTTATGGGCTTATTAATTCCGCATACGTCAGCTATCTCCTTTAGGTAGGCATTCATTTTCTGATTGCTCAATACCGGTAATACCCTGCCGCTGTTCTCACAATTCGGATGATCGACATAACGTTGCATCAGGGTAGAGGCTGCGGGCAGTAAAGGAATGCGGGAAGGGGTGTCAGTTTTTTGCCTTTTTATAGAAATCCATTGTTCGCCATCTATTCCAGTTACCAAATCCCATCTGCGCAGTTTTTTTACATCCGCATAAGCCAGCCCGGTAAAACAACAAAATAGGAAAATGTCCCTAACCTGTGTTAAGCGGTCAGTTACCATATCTTTATTGGTCATTTCCTGTAGTTCACCAGTTGTCAGATAAACCCGGTCAACGGTTTTTATTTTATTCTTGTAGTTTAGGAAAGGGTCATAAATAAGCCACCTGTTGGCAATACAAATGCGGATGATCTTGCCAAAGTTCTTGATATATTTAACAGCAGAGTTATTTGCACATTTACGTTCGGAACGTAAGTAAAACTCATATTCCATCAAAAAGGCATGATCTACCTTTTTAATGTCAATGTCGGTAAGGTTATACTTCCATTTCAGGAAATCAATAGTGTGCTTTAAAGAGGTTTGATAGCGGCATAAAGTACCTTTGGCATACTCTTTCCCAATAAGGGCTCCCACCTTTTTATTATGATCCTTAAATATTTCAATTAAAGAACGTGGTTTTTCTGTTTTGCCCAGGAACTTGTTACGGATGGTTTCTGCGGTAATTAATTCATCCGCTTCAGTTAGTAGCCGGTGTGCCTGATAGACTTTGGTTTGCAAATCGTCCAGAAACGCATTAAATGCCCTGGTATCTTCTTTTGTGCCATTGGCACGGCCTGCGCCTGCGTTCCAGCGGGATGGTTCACATTCACGTCCTGTTGTGGTTTCAGAACGTTTTCCGCTTACGGTGATGCGAATGTAGATCGGCGCGGAACCTGATTGGTAGTTTTTTTGCTTCTTCATATAGAAGAGTAAGCTGAAATTAGTTTTCATAATGTTTTTACATTAAAAAGTGAAACAAATTTAGCTTTGCAGATACTTCCAGTCAAGATGTTCAGTTTTTGAACATGCTGTATGTCAAATAGTTATGTCATATTCGGTGAGTTGTACTATCCCTTAAAACTACTCACCTAATCACGCCCTTTTTTGTCGAGAAATGGTGTATTATTAGGGGTTTCGATTAAAACACAAAAGCCTGCAATCATTTGATTTGCAGGCTTTTGTTTAGTTTTGATACCGAAATGTGCGGAGAGCTAGGGATTCGAACCCCAGGACCTGTTACAGTCAACAGTTTTCAAGACTGCCGCAATCGACCACTCTGCCAGCTCTCCGGGGTCAAAAGTACAAAACCGGGGGCAATTGGCAAACCTGATTTTGAGATTTTTTAATTATTTATAACAGTCTGATTTATTGATATTTGAATACTATTTGAAGCCCCTTTAAATGATTTTTTTAAAAATAACGCAACTAACACTTGTTAAAAAACGCTTAAAAACGTGTGTTTAACCTTCTTTTTTTAGTTCGATTTAGTAAATATGCCGTTTAAAAATGTGGATTTATACTTATTGACTATCTGGAATATTAGTATAAGTTTTACCGGAGCCGGATGGACCGAAGACTAACACTTTCATGTGTTAAATTTGCTAATATTCAAAAGCTAAAATACATAACAGCAGTTTAAAACCCAATATCACTTAAAATCCCTAGCCGCCGGATACACGTCTTTTTGCGATATTTCATGCAAGGTTATCCGCTTATTCTCTGCCGGGAAAGGATTGGTTTTTTCATCGGCGCGGGATAGAGTAAGCACAGGCAAATCTTCTTTATCGGCTACTGTAAGCCCGCGCAACAGTTTCGACAAATCGTAACAACGTTTTACAATAACGTGTACCACTTCGCCCTCGCGCTGCAGTTTGCCATCCACCATTAAAAGCCGGGCTTGTAATACCTCTTTGCGATATTTTTCGAACAGTTTTTCAAACACTACCAGGTTGCTGAAGCCGGTTTCGTCCTCAATGGTTACAAAGCAAATACCTTTGGCTGTGCCCGGCCTTTGGCGCACAGTAACCAGGCCGGCAACTTTTACAGGTTCACCATCTTTCACACCCATTAACTCTTCGGTTGATTTAATATGCAGCATCCGCAATTTTTCGCGCACAAAACTAACAGGGTGGGCTTTTAAGGATAAGGAGGTTGAGGCATAATCCTGCACCACGTGTTCGGATGGACTCATTAAAGGCAGTGTTACCTGTATCTCGGCGGCGCTGGCTGATGGCTGGCCCTCAAATAACGCAATTGGCCTGTCGTGCAGGGCTGATACTTCCCACAAAGCCTGTCTGCGGTCGAGACCCAGCGAGCGGAAGGCATCGGCATCAGCCAGTCTTTCCAATGCCGCGTGGGGCACACCGGCGTCGCGCAGGGCATGGACGCTGGTGTAATTTGTTACACGCGCGGTTAAAAGCTCCCGTACATCTTCCTCTCGCAAGCCTTTTATGTGCCTGAAACCGAGGCGAACGGGATGATATTTATCTGTCCGTTCTTCCATTTTATTATCCCAAACAGATTCATTTACATCTACCGGTAGCATCTCCACGCCATGTTTGCGGGCATCAATAACTATTTGTGCCGGCTGGTAAAAGCCCATGGGCAGGCTGTTAAGCAGGGCCGTAGCAAATACATCGGGGTAATAACATTTTATCCACGACGAAATATAAACCAGCAGCGCAAAACTGGCGGCATGGCTCTCGGGGAAACCATAGCTGCCAAAACCCTCCAATTGTTTAAATACGCGCTGTGCAAAGTCCTCTTTATAGCCTTTGGCAACCATACCGTCCACCAGTTTTCTTTTATACTGGCTCACCAGTCCTTTCGCCTTAAAGGTAGCCATGCTACGGCGCAAGCCATCGGCTTCGGCTGCTGTAAAACCGGCAGCTACAATGGCGATCTCCATAGCCTGCTCCTGGAAAAGTGGCACCCCCAGCGTTCTGCCCAATATTTTTTTCAACTCTTCCGATGGATATTCAACCGCATCCTCGCCATTACGGCGGCGCAGGTAAGGGTGCACCATATCACCCTGTATGGGGCCGGGCCGTACAATGGCAACTTCTATCACCAAATCATAAAAACATTTTGGCCGCAGACGGGGCAGCATCGACATCTGTGCCCGGCTCTCGATCTGGAAAACGCCGAGCGTGTCGGCATGGCTGATCATTTCGTAAACCGCCATATCATCCTGTGGCACGCTTGCCAGGGTATGTTTAATGCCATAATGCGCATTCAAAAGGTCGAATGCCTTACGGATGCAGGTAAGCATGCCCAGCGCCAGCACATCAACCTTTAAAAAGCCAAGCGCATCAATATCATCCTTATTCCATTCAATGCAGGTACGGTCTTCCATACGGGCATTCATAATGGGACACAGATCAGACAATTTTCCCTGCGTAATAACAAAGCCACCGGTATGCTGCCCTAACTGCCGCGGAAAGCCCAGCATTTGTTTGGTAAGTTCCAGCACTTTTTTTAAATGGGCATCATCCTCACTAAGCCCCTGCTCAGCCAGCAGTTTCCCTTCAAACCATTCCTCCGAATAATGCCAGATGGAACCAGAAAGCCGGTTAATGGTATCAACCGACAAACCCATCGCCTTCCCCACATCACGAATGGCGCCTTTTTGACGCTGCTGGGTAACAGTGGCCACAATGGCGGCACGGTCGCGGCCGTACTTTTCATAAATATACTGGATAACCTCCTCGCGGCGTTCATGCTCAAAATCCACGTCAATATCAGGTGGTTCGTCCCTTGCATCCGACATAAACCTGGCAAACAGCAGGTTAAATTTTGTAGGATCGACCGAGGTAATCCCCAAACAATAGCAAACCACCGAATTAGCTGCCGAGCCCCTGCCCTGGCATAAAATATCTTTGCTGCGGGCATAGCGCACAAAATCATGAACAGTAAGGAAATAATTGGCTAAATCCTTTCTTTCCATAAATTCCAGCTCTGTTTTAACCTGTTTAATCACTTTTTCAGGAACATTGCCTTTGTATCGCTCATTAGCGCCTTCCCAGGTTAAAAAGGTAAGTTCTTCCATAGGTGTGCGCCCCCCGGTAGTTAATTCCTTAGGGTAAACATATTTTAAACTATCCAGCGAAAACTGGCAGGCCTCAGCAATTTCTTGTGTTTGGTGGATGGCATCGGGATATTGTCGAAAAAGGCGCACCATCTCGTCAATAGGTTTCAGGTACCTTTCTGCATTTTGGTGCAGGCGAAAACCTGCGTTATGAATAGTACACTTTTCGCGCACACAGGTTAATATATCCTGTAGTTCGCGCCGGGCCGGCTCGTGGTAATGCACATCGTTAGTGGCAACCAATGGCATATTGAGTTTTGTTGATAACTGCGAAAGCCGGTAAAGCCGTTTACCATCATCACCATAATAGGAACGGGTGGCAGCCAGGTAAAGCCCATCACCCAAAGCCTCGCGGTATTCTTTTAGAGTTTGCTGAAAGGACAGCTCAAACTCAAATGAGGGCGTAAGCTCAGCCGGGGGAATAGCTATAAACTTTAACCCTTTGCTATGCTCATAAACATCATTTCTATATAAATGGCACTCCCCTTTTTCGGCCCGCAAATTGCCTTTGGTAAGCAACCCTGAAAGCAGGCTGTAAGCATCTTTATCTGTAGGGTAAGCCAGCAGGCTGGGTCCGTCGAGCAAATCCAAGCGGCAGGCGGGTATAATCCGCATATTGGTTTGGCGGGTTGCGGCATGGGCGCGTACAATGCCGGCAAAGCTGTTACGGTCGGTTACTGCAATAGCGGTATAGCCATAAGCGGCCGCCTGCTCCACCATCTCGTCCGGGTGCGACGCTCCCCGCAGGAAGCTAAAATTGGTTGTTACCTGTAATTCTGTGTAGCTCATGCAAAAAATCCATGTATAAACCATTGATTACCCTGGCTGCCCGCATAGTGCCCGGAACGAAACAGCCAGTACCTTTGCCCCTCCTCATCCTCTACGTTATAATAATCGCGGTGCTGCCCGGCATCCAGCCACCATTCACGCTCTATGCGTTCGGGGCCATCGGCTTTTTTAATTTGGTGTCGCTTGCCTTTATAAATAAACAGCATGGGCGGGTAATCGGGTATCGGGGCGCTTACTTCTATTGGTTCGGGCCTGTTTAACAGTTGTACCGGGCGGGGCCTGTCTGTCCGCCAATCAACAGACGGCCGCTCGCGAATGGAACCAGCAACCTTAACCGACCGCTCGGGCCAGTAATGTTCATCGGGCAGGTAGCGATGAATAGCCCCCGGCCCTATTTTACCGGCCAGCCTGTCTAACAACTCGGCCACGCCCAAATCATCTAGCCCCGGTTTACCTGCCCACAAGGCCTCCTGCAAGGGTGAAACATCTTCAACTTTTGGTGCTGTCAATGTAAAAAGTTCAATGCCGAGAGCAGGCTCAATCTTAGCGATTTGAAGCTCAAACAGTTTAAAAAGATGGCCGCTATTATAAGTGGCGCGATTGGTGCCTATTTGTACCTGCTCCAGCTTACCATCAACCCGGTAGCCTTTTAATACGGCTGTGCGCAGGCCTTTTCCTTCCTGCTGCAGGCGCTTGCAGAGCGTTTCTAACAATCGTTGTATGGCAATTTCAATCCCGACCTTGGTACAGATGGGCTCCAAACAAGGCAACCGCTCTTCATACGGTTGAACAGGCAACAGGGGGATTATCACTTCATCTTCCTGTCCCAATGCCTGCGCAAGCCTCAGCAGCAATCCCTCACCAAAACGGCGGCGTAAAACCGAACGCGGCATGCTGATAAAACTCCGGATGGTAATCAACCCCAGTTTATGCAGCCGTTCCAAAACAACCGGCTCCAATCTTAACCCTGCGGGTGGCAAGGGCAGCAGGGCGTTTGTGTGCCCGCCCGGCTCAATAACAGGCGTTACCTGCCCAAAGCGGGCAATGGCCCAGGCTGTGCCAATGGTATCGGCAATGGCTGCGCGAACATCATAGCCTTTGCCCCGTAAGCGGTTAACAACTTCTTTTATATAACCCCGTTCGCCACCCCAAAGATGTGTGCAGCCGCTTACATCCATAATCAATCCATCAGGTGGGTCGACAGCTATAATGGGGCTGTAGCGGATACACCACAGGCCAAGCGCCTTCAGCAGTTTAAGATTTTGCCCGGGGATGTCATCTATCACTTTTAATCCCGGAACGATAGCCTTGGCATCTGCCGCTACCATTCCGGCGGTTATGCCCTGGGCCTCGGCTGGCGTATTGGCTGCAGTAATTATCAGCCTGCCATGGTGGGGTGCTGCAAAAACAAAGGGTATATCCTTTAAATCGGGTTGGCGAATGGTCATCCAGTCCGTAAGTAAATGCCGGAACCATATGGTTACAAATCGCTTTTGCATATCATCCCGCCCATCTTTCTTCGTGTAACATTTCTTCAGCAACAGGTTCGGCAATCATATTAAACTGCCCTGCCGCCCATTCCATTTTCCAAACACCGGGGCTGCCGTTGCGTACCTTTAGCAACTCCACATTCCACCGCGGATGTCCTACACCCGGCATATTGCCCTCCAGTTCGCTCGGTAATGGGGTAATTTTCCAGCGGGCAACACAGGCGGTAGTACTTAGCTTACGTGTTACACCGCGAAGAATAAAACCCGTCACCCTGCTTTGCTCAACCGCCAGCTGCAGCCGCCGCGATTCGGTAAAGCTTATTTCGCGCACCTCTGCAACTACCGCAGCAAGGCCTTCGCATTTCAAGGCTTCTTCAGTAGCCCAAAGCACGTCTTTTTCTTTTTTTAGGTCGATAAAAATAATCTTGTCGGGCTCAACCCCAAACACTTTCAGTGCCGGCGGGAAAAGGGTGCGCGACTGGCTGATCCACAAACAGGCGCCCCCCTGTTGCATCAATGCCGACAGCAGGCCGTTAATAAAGCCCCCTGCCGCTGCTGCATGCTCTGGTTCGGTACTTAAAAATTCATGTACCGCACCTGTCGGGAATACGCCGTTAGGAAAAGCAGCCTCCACAGGCCCCAGACCGGCCAAACCGGAAGCGCCCGGTGGCGGGGGCTTAAAGCCCTCCCAAAGCAAAATATCCTTTTGCAACTGGCTAATGATATCTTTTTTTGCGTCGACCATGAACTCTAAATTTTCCCGGACTGTAAAGTTATGCTAATTTTTTTAGCATTTTATATAAATTATTACAAAATATTTTCCACTTTTGTTTTTATCATTTTAAGTGAACAGGTTATGAATACTACTTTTTTGCTGAAAGAAGCCAAGGCATGGGTTAAGCGCAGGCAGGGCCCCGACGAAATTGTGCGCGTAGTGCCCGACATAGATGACGACAACAGGGCGCTCACCTATAAATTATACGTGGCCTATGGTGCCGATACCCGCCATCTGCCCGATGAGAAAAACCCGGATTATTTGGGCCAGATATTGTTTGATACCGAAGGTTACTGGATATATGATGGCGATGAATTAACCATAGCCGAGCAGGAGCAACTGGCAAAATTCATTATTAATTATGTAGAGGTTATATAAATGACAAACTGTAGATACACAATACCTTGTGTATCCCGCGTGCAGGTAAATCATATGTTTTCCACATATATTTTCAGAGACACAAGATATTGTGTCTCTACAAAAAAAATCAGATAAAGGAAAGGATTAGTGCGTATGCTAACAGAACAATTAAGCTTTTTTGCTGAAGCCGGGCAAAGCAAGGGACTGCCTGCTGAATTGCTGGATTACAGGCCGGGATTTTTTACCCAACAGGAAAGCGACCATTTACTGGATAAATTTATAAACGAAACACCCTGGAAACAAACCGTGCAAAAAATGTGGGACAAAGAATACCCTACCCCACGCCTGAGCACCCGGTACGGCGACCCGGGCACGGATTATTCGGTAGCGGGAAAAATTGCCAACCCGTTGCCGTGGACGGATGACTTGCTGATGATTAAAGAGGAGGTAGAACCTTTTGCCGGCGTAAAATTTAACAGCGTATTGCTAAATTACTACCGTGATGGCAACGACTCGGTAGCCTGGCACAGCGACCGGGAAAGCGTATTGGGTCGAAATCCGATTATTGCCTCGGTTAGCTTTGGGCAGGTACGCAGTTTTGATATCCGCAATAAGCAGGACCACAGCGAACGATATTCTATAAGGCTGGAGCATGGCTCATTCCTGTTGATGAAAGGCGGATTGCAGGAGAACTGGGAACACCGCATAGCTAAATCAGTTAAACCTATGCGGGCAAGGATAAACTTGACTTTCAGGGTGGTAATTTAGGCTACAACATCGCATAATGTTTAGCCTCATTATCCAAAACTAAAACCCAATCCTTTCCATACCCACTGGACGGCGGCGTAAATTTGTTTGATTTTGTGCCATCCAAAATCCCCGCCTCAGTTGTCTTGCTGTTCCGTGGGTCGTACCAATAAGCGTGAATTTTAGGGGCCTTTAGCTTCGATAATATCACCGTAAATGGTTTGCCGGCAGCCGTATAAACAAATGCATAATCGTTACCCCTGGTAGCCTGTATACGTTCGGCCGGGGTATTGTTATTTTCAATGATTATCGATTGGTCAGGCACGCGCTCCAATATTGGGTGCGACTCCATTAGTTTCTTTACATAGCTCATTTGCTTAGCGCCCGGCAATTGCAAGGCCTCCTGCCAGGTCATATGCGGACCATTCAATGGCTCATGCCGGGGCGAGTTCATCTGCCAGATATCATGACAGCCATAGGTATGTCCAAACGCACCCGAAAATAAATCGAGATAAGCAAACTTACGTACATCATAAGCGCTTGAAGTGCCTAAATCATACACGTTAAAACAAACCGGGTGGTCCTCATAAATAGGTTCGCCGTCTATCTCGGGTTTTATCGGGGTTGCAACATAACCCGCAGCCATTTTATTATACACAGCCTCGTCCCGGCAATGCCCGTTCTGGAACATGTTAAAAGTAAACCACTTCTCATTTCTGAACCATTGCGCCGAGCCAAGCTGGTTGGGCTGGCAATGATAAGTGATTATTGCTTTGTTATCCGTAGCCTTCATTATGGCAGTACCCATGGCCCTCCAAATGGCAATGTCCTGTTCGCCGCGTGGCTGGCGGTCGCCGCCGAGTATCCAGATAATGTTTGTTTTAGTTTTATACCTGTTTGCCAGCCAGGCGCCATAAACGGCAGCATTATCCTTATTAAATATTTCCGGGCCTTTGCCCCAGGTGCTTTTATCAATTTTATCGGCCCAGGTGGGCAGCATGGCTATATTCAGGTGATATTCAGCGGCTTTGTTCACAATGAAATCAACGGGCTCAAAATACTTTTCATTGGGCTTGGTGGGGTCATCATCAATTAGTGGTTTTTCGCCATAAAAGTTTGGATCGTGCAGCCCATCCATTTCGGCCAGCACTACGGCTTGTATCACGGTAAAGCCCTGTTCGCTGCGGGTTTTTAAATACTGGTCAGCCTCCTCACGGTTAAGCCGATGGAACAGTTCCCAGGCCGTATCGCCCAGCCAGAAAAAAGGTTTGCCATCCTTTAAAATATAATGCTGGTTAGCGCTTACGCTGAACTGGGCATTAGCAGTCTGAATTACAATTAAGGTTAATAGCAGAAAGGTATATCTACGCATAGACTTTATATTAAAACATACATCAGATCGGGTACAGCTACCATGAACTATCCCGCACGTGCGGGATCAACTATGAACTACTTTTTGCTAACATATTCCATTGCTTCTTTAAATGTAGCTACCCAAACCTCATCCTTGTGTTGGCTTAAATATTTTAATAATTCGCGATGGGCCTGAGCGGATGTAACCAGGTAATCGCCACCAACACCGTGAAACATAAATACACCCATACCACCGTTTGCCTGCACTTTTTTCACAAACGCAATTAAATCGTTGCCGGTATAGTTACCAACTACCGCCCATGATGGCACCAGCAGTGGATCGAGCTTGCTGTAATCTGTCACAATCGCATTTTGGTCGCCGCCCATTCGGGCATATTTCACCAGACCCGATTTACGCAGCGAGTCGACATAATCAACCCCGCCGACCTTTCCTTCGGTACAGGGGTATGCATAAGTATGTGTTGACGCACCATCAATGGCGTATAAAAAATTATTCATCATCCCAATTTCGCGCAGGATGCCGTAAACCGTATAATTTTCCGAATTATTAATGGGGTTACCTTTTACATTGGTTAATAAACAGGGGTGGTAAAGCGTATGATTTGCCAGTTCGTGCCCGTGGTTAAATGCTTCGCGCCAGCGTGGTAATGCTTGCGGCGTTATACTTCCCGTCAGGAAAAAAGTGCCTTTCAAATGCGCCGAATCCAATTGCGGAATAGCAATATTCAATTGCGACATAATAGCATCATCATAAGTAAGCACGATGATTGCTTTTTTATTACCCGGGGAGGATTTTTGCTGGGCATAGGTGGTAAAGTTTGCCAGTAGTAAAAGTATGATCAGTCTTTTCATGTCGGTTTGTAAATATGGGAAGGACTAAATTAAGACTTTTTTTTATTGGTTACCTCTTTAACGCAGTGCGGTGTCCTGCGATTGCATTGGCATTTATTTTTTCAAAATCATTTATGGAATCCTCCACCTTCCTGCATCCTACAGAAAAACAAGGATTCCATGAAAAGATTTACCTACTTCCTTTTAGCAGTAATTACCTTAACCGGTTTACAAATTTCCAAAGCCCGTGCCCAGTCGCCGCAGCTTTCTGTGGATGGCAAAACAAATAATGGCGTTAAGTTGCGTGAATTAAAAATTGACGTTGCTGTGTATGGCAACGTCAGCCGCACCACCTGGCAAATGACTTTTTATAATTCGACCTCACGGATTTTGGAAGGCACTCTGCTGTTCCCGCTGAAAGACGGTGTAAGCGTAAGCCGGTATGCGCTGGATATTAATGGCAAGATGCGCGAAGCCGTTCCGGTCGACCGTGGTAAAGGCACTGCTGTTTTTGAGGCCGTTGAGCGCCGGCGGATTGACCCCGGTCTGCTTGAAAAGGTAGAAGGTAACACTTTCCGTACCCGCATCTACCCTATTAATCCCGGTAGTACCCGCACGGTAATCATCGGTTACGAGGAAGAAATACCTTTAGCTTCCGACGGAAATTTAAAGTTTACCCTCCCGCTCAATATAAAAGATACGGTTGAGAAATTCTCACTGAATGCATCTGTAATCCAAAGCGCCGAAGCGCCAGTTAGCGATGGCGATGATTTGAAATTTGATAACCGTCATAACACCTATTCGGCAGCTATTGATAAAAATAATTACGCGCCCAGCCACTCCCTTTCATTTTCGATACCAAAACCCAAAGACGCCAGTGAAGTGATGATACAAGCGCAGGGCAACAAATACTATTATTTTATCAATACTATGCTACAGGCGCAAATTATCAGCAAACCAGCCCCGAAGCATATTGGTTTGTTATGGGATGCATCGCTAAGTGGCGCCAATCGCGACAGCAAAAAAGAATTTGCATTATTGGATGCCTATTTTAAAAAGATAGGTAATACTGTGGTTACCCTTTTAACTTTTAGCAATGCTATTTTAAGCACAAAAACTTACACCATTGCAAATGGTAACTGGGATGGGCTTAAAACCGACCTGAAGCATGTAACCTATGATGGCGCTACAGATTTTGGAAAAATTGATTTATCTAAATATGCCGTTGATGAATTTTTATTAATGAGCGACGGGCACCAAACCTTTGGCGAAAAAACGCTAAAGCTGACGAAAAAACCTGTTTATTGCATCAATTCGGCAACCGCTGCAGACTATAGCAATTTAAAGCTAATAACCTTAAAAACCGGCGGCGACCTGATCGACTTAACCAAAGATGATACCGGCAAAGCCCTAAATAGTTTAACCAACCAACCGATGCATTTCCTGGGCATTAAACAGGGGGCGTCGGTTGAGGAAAGTTACCCTTCGCTGCCGGTTGTAGTAAGCGGCGCTTTCTCTATTGCCGGTGTAACCCGCGACCCCAACCAAACCATTACCCTGCAATATGGCTTTGGCGATAAGGTTAGCTATGAAAAAACAATAACGCTCGATTTAGCTAACAACGCCGTTGATAATGTGGATGTGGCCAAGCTATGGGCGCAGAAAAAGATAAGCGAACTTGATATCGACTACGATTCTAATCGCCAGGATATTGAATCGCTGGGAAAACGGTTTGGTATAGTTACCCGCAATACTTCGCTGATTGTTTTGGAGACAGTGAATGATTACATACTATACGGTATTGAGCCGCCGGCAGAATTGCAGGCAGAGTACGATTCCATTATGAAGCAGCGGGGTGCTGAAAATGTGCAGCCTCCGCGTGAAAATTTAACTGCTGCTCAAGTAATGAAAGATGAACTTGAGGATTGGTGGGGTGCTGGCATTGAGCCTAAGGAAGTTAAAACAAAAGAAGAACAAGTGCGTGTTAACCCGCCAATCCAATCACATATAAATAGTCAGCCGTCCGGCAGGCACCTAACGCAAATTACGGGTAAAGTTATTAGCGCTAATGACGCATTTCCGTTACCTGGCGCTTCTGTAAGAGTAAAAGGCACAAGCCTTGGTGCGGTAACAAATGATTACGGCGAATTTAGGCTTAACGTAAGAGCGGGGAATGTACTGATTGTATCGTTTGTAGGCTATCAAAACATAGAGGTAAAAGTTACCGGCCACAATTTAGGAGCAATAAGTTTACCAGTTAATTCAAATCAATTGAGAGAGGTTGTGGTAACGGGTGGTTATGGCATCAAACAAACTGCACGCACCAGTTCAAGTTCTGTAGAAACTATTACCTCCACCGAGACAAATACAGTGCGCGAGCCTAATATCAACAACGCGCTGGTGGGCAAAGCAGCCGGCATACAGGTGCGGTCGCAATCTGCAGCGGCATTGGGCAGGAATGCAGATGTAAGCGGCAATGTCTCAACTGTGACCGTATCCACTGCAAAATCCGTTCCCGCTTCAAATTCCGAATCATTGTTGCAGGGACAAGTTGGGGGATTGCAAATCGTCCAATCCGGCGCACCTGGCGCCGCTAGCAACGTACTTATACGGGGCATAGGCAGTTTCGATAATGCCAAGCCTCTATATGTAATTGACGGCGTTCAAAGCGGAAGTGTTGGTCAGCTTAACCCAAATGATATCAAATCAATAAATGTATTGAAAGATGCGGGCGCCACTGCGATTTATGGTGTTGCAGGCGGCAACGGTGTTGTTGTTATCACTACAAAAAATGCAAGGCCCGTCAATCGCGATTCTATCCACCTCAATACAGCAACCCATTCAAATAATGGCATCGACATCGTGTATAATCCTGGAAGTGCTGACTACCTTAAAACTATCCAAAAGACCGGCAAGGCAAACCAATATCAAAAATACATCGACCTCCGCCAGGCTTATTCCGGTAACCCCGTCTACTTTTTTGATGTTGCGGATTATTTTATAAAAACCGGCAACAAAGAATTGGGTACCCGCATACTTAGCAACCTTGCCGAACTTGATTTGGGCAGCTACGAACTTTACAAGATGCTTGGCTATAAATTAAAACAGTTAGGCGATTTTGAGGGTGAACTGTTCGCCTTTAAAAAAGTGACCGACCTACGCCCGATTGACCCACAGAGCTTCCGGGACTACGGCCTTGCGCTTGAAGATGCTGGTCAGCATCAAAAGGCGTTGGATGTGCTATATGAGGCCATGACAAAGAGTTATACCACCGAAACGGATAGGCTGTACAATGGCATCCAGGAAATATTTTTGCCGGAAATAAACCGCATCATCGCCCTTCACAAAGGAAAACTGAATCTTTCAGCAGTTCCTAAACCAATTATCGAAGCCTTGCCTGTTGATATACGCATTGTAATGGACTGGAACATGAACAATACCGATATTGACCTATGGGTAACCGACCCTAATGGTGAAAAATGCTATTACAGCCATAACCGCACCGCAATTGGCGGCCGCATATCGCACGATATGACACAGGGTTTTGGCCCTGAACAGTTCATGTTAAAAAAAGCAATTAAAGGAACCTACAAAATCGAGATAAACTATTACGGCGATAGACAGGCTACCATTGCAGGTCCAACAACTGTAATGGCCGAGTTATTTACCCATTACGGCACCCCGCAGGAAAAGAAGGAGATTATTGTGATGCAGATGAAAAAAGAAGCCGGCGGTGGTGCCGTTTATATCGGCGATTTAGATTTTAAGTAAAAGCCCGTTCCCCTAAACCATAATAGCCGAATGCCACCCGTATGGGTGGCATTTTTTATTTTTCACACATTTTCCAACCCGTATTTCTCCAGTACATCCTGCGGCACACCTTCCCATTTACCGGGGGCATTGCCTTTGTAACCCAAATCCGCTATCCCCATTTTGCTGGTAAAAAAGCCGATGGCAGTTAGCTCCCGCATCTTGTTAAAAAATGCCACACCTTGCTGCATGTTGGGTTTGGCCAGTGCGGGGTAAGCAATCTCATCGAGCAACGTGGTTTGCTGTTTGGATGTGCAATCAATAAATGCATTGCCAAACTTATTAAGGCATTGCACATCGAGCCAGCGCAGACCGCCGCGCATGGGTAGTTGGTGCTGGGGCTCGTCCTTTGCAATAAACTCGATAAACGCCGGTACTTTGGCATCGGTTGCGCTACCGCTTTTGGCATCTTTGGGGATGATGATATCGGCCAGCACAGTAATCGTCGCCATTTCGTGGGCGTCAAAGTAGGTTTCTTTTACCAGCCCTTTGTCCCTGGCTATTTCAAATGCCTCACGGCCAGTGGTGGCAACCTGTACATTTTCGGCCGTTTCGCCGGGCTTGCAGCCGGTTAGCACCGCGCCTGCTGTTAAGGTGCCTATTCCTATCGCTTTTAAGCTATCTCTTCTGTTCATGCTGTGATAAATAGGGGGTTAAACATTTTGTTTTTTACGCTGCTCAAGTATGTATTCAGCCGTCCGCATGGATAGGGCGAGTATGGTCCAGGTTGGATTTTTTTCGGATTGCTGGGTAAACACCGAACCATCCGTCACAAACAGGTTTTTACAATCGTGCGTTTGTCCCCATTTATTCAGCGGCGCCTTTTTGGGATCATCGCCCATGCGGATTGTCCCTACCTCGTGGATGCCTTTGCCGGGCTTATCCAGGCCATAATTAGTTTCCGGCCCTGCGGGCTGAATCAGCGGGATACCGCCCAGTTGTTTCAACATAGCGCCGGCCATTTGCTGCATGTGTTTAGCCTGGTTCACATCATCTGTTCCCCATTTGTACCTAAAGCGTAAAACCGGGATTCCATATTTATCAACCACGCCCGGGTCTATCTCGCAATAGTTGTCTTCTTTTGCAGTAGATGCGCCGTGAAACCCAACGCCCGCCATTGTACCGTAAAAACGGCGATAGTCATCCTTCAACCCGGCACCGTAGCCGCCGCCTGCTTTCATTTTTCCGTCGCGGCCGGGCAGGTAGCCGTTCAGGTAAGGTGTGGTGACGCCCTCGAAACCGAAATACCCCCCATAAGAAGGCATCATCATGCCACCGAATATTTCCAGGTGATAGCCGCGCGGAAAGTCGAGTTTCTTGCTGTCGAGCCACCATGGCGCATATAAATGCAGGCTGCCTACGCCATCTTCATTAAACCGGTCGCGGTCGAGCAGTTGGGGTAAAATTACAGCAGTGCCGCCCTGGGTAGAGTCGTGCAGGTATTTGCCCACCACGTTGCTGCTGTTTGCGAGTCCGTTTGGATGCTGCGACGATTTGGAGTTTAACAATATTCTTGCCGATTCGCAGGTGCTTGCTGCCAGTATCACTGTTTTGGTGTTTACCTGGTATTCCTGCATATCATCTTTGTAGACATAGGATACCCCGGTTGCCAGGCCATCGCCATTGGTCAATATTTCGCGAACGACTGCATTGGTTATCACCTTCAAATTACCTGTATTTATAGCAGGTATCACCAGGCACGATGAAGCCGAGAAATCGCCATAAATTTTGCAGCTGCGGTTACATTGTCCGCAAAAAAAACAAGCGCCCCTATCCTTATTGCCGGGCAGCGGCGCTGTTAATACCGAGCCGCGTCCGGCTATTACTTTTATACCGAGGCCGGTAGCCGCCTTTTTTACAAACAGTTCGTTAAGGCGTGGTTTTGGCGCGGGCAGGAATATGCCGTCAGGATCGTTATCCATGCCCTCCATCGAGCCGTAAACACCAATCAGGCGGTCTACTTTATCGTAATAGGGTTTTATTTCATCGTAAGTAATCGGCCAGTCGTCGCCAACGCCATAGGCGGTTTTACATTTAAAATCTTTCGGGCCCATCCGCAGCGAGATGCGCGCCCAATGGTTGGTGCGCCCGCCCAGCATGCGCGAACGGAACCATTGAAATTCCGAGCCGTCTTTTTGGGTATAAGGCTCACCATCCATCTGCCAGCCACCATACGACGCGTCAAAATCGCCCATGGGCCTGGTGGCATTGCCTCCCCTCCTCGGCGACTCATACGGCCACTTCAATTGCTGCGAATCTTTTGCCGGGTCGAAAAATGGCCCTGCTTCGAGCATTAGTACTTTTACACCTGCATTTGCCAGTACATAACCGGCCATGCCGCCGCCCGCGCCAGAGCCTATGATGACCACATCATAAACTTCGGATGATTTCTTTATCTGCATAAATTTAAGCTTAGAATTTGGTTATACCATCCGACCGGCCTTTTCAGTTAATTTTTTTGCAGCGGTAACGCCTGCGTAATCATCAAGATATTTATCGTCTTTGCTGTACATTTTAAGCAGTCCGCCCTCGTACTCAATACTTGCCCAGCCGGTAAAGCCCGAATCTTTTATAATTTTAAACATCCTGTAATAGTCTGTTTCGACATCGTCGCCGTTAGCAGTAAAGACGTGTGATTTAACGTGGATGCCCTTAGCGTACGGCATTAGTTCAGCAATGCCTTTGTATTTGTCGTACTCTTCCAGGCATTTGGTTTTCATATAACCCGCAATATCTTGGGTTTCGGGTTTGGTACGATTGATACAAAAATTGCCAAAATCGGCAAGGGTGCCGCAATGTTTGCTGTTTACCTCCTTCATTACCCCAACAAGCCAACCGGCGTTGCACGATATACCCACGTGGTTTTCAACTATCACATCAACATTTTGCTTGCTGCCATACTCAATTAACCGGCCCAGGCTATCAACCGCAGCTTTAGCAACATCAGCCGGGGCGCCGTCGCCTTCAACATTTACACGTATCATGGGGCAACCCAATGTGGCGGCCGCATCCATCCATTTATAATGGTTTTCGATGGCTTTTGTGCGGGTCGCATCGTTTAAATCGCCTAAAACGCCTTCACCGTCCACCATAATGCGCAGGTTGTAGTTGCCATTATCTGCGGCACGCTTTTTTAAGTCGTTCAGGTATTGCGTATTTTTTGCCTTATCCGCAAAAAACATCGAACAATAATCCAACCCCAAAATGCCGAGCTCTTTTGATTTTGCAGCAAAATCGAGCGGGTCAAGCTTCTTTGTCCAGAACTGGCTGGCGAAAGAGAATTGAGAGATCGCAATTTTAAAAAACAGGTCTTTGTTACCTGTATCGGCGAATAAATATTCGGGTAAAGCTGCCGCTAAACCCAGGCCCGCCGCACCGACGGCAGTTTGCGTAATAAATTTTCTGCGGTTAATTTTCATAATAAAGGTTATTTTGGTTGCTTATTTAGTAGATTTTACAAAATGTAAGGCAAAAAAAGTATTTTATTATTTAGTAATTTTTACTAAATAATTATTTTTACTAAATAAACCTTGCAGAATGTTACTTTTACGCTATGAATACGCAAGCCGAGATTGATGATTTTGTACTCAACGGACACCTGTACTATATCCCGCATGTATCGTTAGACTGTGCAATTTTTGGCTACCATGATCAGCAGCTAAAGCTGTTGCTAATAAAACATAAGGCAATTGATGGCTGGTGCCTGCCCGGCGGCTATATAAAACGAACCGAGAAACTGGTGGAAGCTGCAAACCGCAACGTAAAAGAACGTACCGGCATTGACAACCTGTTTTTACAGCAATTTAAAACTTTTGGCGACCCCAACCGCGCCCGTATGGATGAGTTTGATGAAGAAAAATGGTTTGAAGCAACCGGCATACGTATTACCAAAGACAACTGGCTGATTGACCAAACCATATCGATTGGCTTTTATGCGATAACCGATTTTTCGAAAACAGAGCTGCAAAAGGATATGCTAATTGAAGATTGCGCCTGGTTTGACATAAATGAACTACCAAAGCTGGAATTTGACCACGACGAAATGGTTAGCGAGGCCTTGCATGCTATGCGCGTACAGCTATACCACTATCCCATCGGTATTAATATGCTGCCTGAAAAGTTTACCCTTTCGGAGATACATGCGCTTTACGAAACTTTGCTCGGCAAGAAGCTTGATGTAAGCAACTTTCCAAAAAAACTAATAGCACTCGGCTTGTTAAAAAAACTGGATGAGAAGCGTAGCATTGGGGCCCACCGTTCGCCGCATTTGTATGTTTTTGATAAAGAGAAATATAGCCAGGCGTTGAAGGATGGGGTGGTATTGAGTTAATTAAATGCGGAAGTCGGAATGCCGATTGCGGAATGATTTTTTGGTGGGATTCGACCGTCACTTCAATACTTCAAACTTTTCTTCATCATAAACAACGCCATTGGCAGTAACTCCCTGCACAATAACAATGAAATTTTCGCTTATGTCGCCGGTGTAAAAGCTAAATTCCGTTGGTTTGTCGTTTGTTAATTTAATTTGGGGGTTCCAATATAATGTAGAATTGTATAACGGTTCGGCGTTATTTATATCTGTTTCACTATAGGGGTAATATTCTTTGTTCAGATTTATACCTTCAAAACGGATAAGGCTTTGATTTTTTGTTTCACAGCCGGAGTAAACGAACGGGGTATTGTACTGTATCCAGCCATCTTTCAGTGGCCCATGCCTATAATATACATGTCCTTGTAATGGACTTGAAGTACGCTCTGTATGCCACCTGCAATTAAGTGCGCCGCACCAACCTACATAATCACCACAGGCATTGGTGTGCATACCCGGCGTAGGTTCAGTTCGGTACAGCGGCCCCCTTGCTCCCTTTATCTTAACTTCTTTCAGTAATACCTGGCTCTGCATTACGGATGAAGGTAGTTCATTATATTTTTCGCCGGTTTGCGCAGGCTCTGACGCTACCTGTACATTGGCAGCTATATACCGGTTGATTTTATCGAAGGGATCGGTTAATTTAATACGGGTATTATATGATATCTCCCCTGTAGCAAACAGTGCTAATGGTTTATTATCCGGTGTGATAAGGCCGTCGCCGGGAATGGTAAAATTGCCCAATTTATCAGTATTGATGAAAAATACGCCGGGACTACCCATTAATGTTAATATCATTGGTTTCCGCGGCTGTTTGTCGTGCACAGTTATAAATCCATGAAAACGCGGGACAGAGTCGACAGGCACGGCATATGGGGCAGCATTGTCAGTATACCTCCGCCATCCCCTTATCAAGAGTACATTTTCGAGATATTTTTTTCTTTCCGCCATCCTCCCATCCCGGTTAAGCGATGCTGGGAAAGCATTTAAGTTTTGGTCGAGATATCCATAATTTTCTATATCGTTAAAATATCGTTTGTCTATACGATTTGCCTGAACGCATGCCACCGAAATAAGCGCCTGTGTAGCGTAATCGGAATTTAAGCCGAGTTGAAAAGATACCTTTTGCCGTTTGCCGTATTTTTGAGCAGTCGTTTTTATGCTGATCTGCGGGGAGTGATCGTAGTGAGCAAAAAATATACGCTCGGCGCAGGGTCTTAAATTTTCGTTATAAATAGTAATCGCCGCTAATCCCCGGGGCAAACTATCCAGCGTTATTTTAAAAGTATTTTGTTTTTGCAGATCGATATCGGTTAATACATAAAAAGTTTGCCGGTTGTTATGCACTGCAATATGAATTTTGCCAATAAGCGTACCGGCGACTTTAAAAACCAGTGTATCGTGCACCATTGCAGAAGACATAGTAAGCGTAATGCCCTTTTCATTTGCCAATGGCAGGTTAAAAAGACTTTGATTTTCGGCGCAAATAACTTTTACCGCATACCTGCTGCCAGGTTTAGGATTGATAAAAAATTTGCCCAACCCGTATGCGGAAGTACTGATGGTATCGATAACGTCCTCGTCCTTCAGCAGCACCGCGTTCAATTTTAATAGCGCGCCTGTGCCATCCTTGGCTTCCCAGCCAACGTATTGGGGTAAGTTTGCCACCATGTCGCCGCCTTCCGGGTAAAATTTAATGCTGATTTTAGCAGAGTCTGCCCTTGTTAAAGCCGGCCTTTGCGCGGGTTTAGGCTGAACTTTCGGGTCGGGCTGTTCAAGGCGTTTTATGGCGATGCGCTGTATAAACAATGCCTCTGGCCGCCCTTTTACAAAATGATTGGTATAAGCAATTATCGAATAATCACCAGCCAAAATCGTATCGGGAATTAATATGCTTCCAGAGGACCCAGCACCCGTTATAACGAACTTTTTTTGTATCGCGATAGTGCGGTCGCTATTTTTTACCAACGCCACGGAAAGAATGTCTGCTTTATTGGTAAGCGTATCATTGTTCAGCAGATAGGCAGTAAACCAAATAGTCTCATTGGGGAGATAAACCGTTTTATCGTAATGAACAAAAAGTTTGGCGATTTCATTTGCAAATGTGGCGTTTATTAATTTTTTTAATGTGTCGCCTGAAGTTGGCTTATCCTGCGCCCAAACGGTGTAGTTGACAGATATGATTAAAAAACAAATTAAAACCCGCTTAAAGCCATAAATCGAAATCATGTGTTCAAAGGGTTTTAGGTAACGCTTGTTATAATAGAAAAGCAATTTAATGGTTTACACCTGAATTTTCAAATGCTATTTTGTTTAAATTGAACAGGTACAGGCCCCATGGGCGTATTGGCTGGCGGTATTTTTGCACTCATGATGATGATATCCCTGGTGCCCCTCCCCCCATTTGCGCTGGCATCGGCAACTTTAATCTCTGTGCCATAATGCCATACCCTTTTGTCGTTCCAAAATATCAGCTGCCCTGCAGGTACCACAGCATTAAATATCAATTCGTCGGTCTTTTTGCCATTGTCGTCCATTACATACTGGCTCACCCCTGAATCAGCAGCGAGGTTATTGCGGTTAACCACCAGCATGCCTACATGGCGGTTGCCGTCCTGGTGAAAGCCCTCAACTGCTGGCAAACCTGTGCGGGCGGCATTGCAATCAACCCTTTGAAACTGGACCAATACAATAGCATCGCCCCAGCCAAAAAATGTGGCGTATTGAATCAATAGCTTGTGGAAATCGTCGCTGTTAGTTATATCCGTACCTATTGGTGAATATTCCCTGCGCATACCGCCGTGCACCGGGTTGTATAAAATGGATTGCTGCATGGCGTATTGCGGCAAATGCCAACAGCTATACCCTGTTTCATCCGAGTGCCAGATGGGTTTGCTTGTACTTAGGTAGCGGCTACTTTCAACATCATTCAAACCACTTAGCTTATTCACCGTTTTTATATGCTCATCAATCTCTGCTACCGCACCAGCCATTTGATGCTTTACCCTGAACCAGCCTATTGATTTATAGCGATAGCCTTCTTTAATATAAGGGTCGACCGGAATTTCATCAAAAACCGACTTCCAGCTACTCACATCCATAAACTCAGCAGTATCAACCGCTTCATATAAAAAGCCGGACAAGTCCAGTTCAACCGGCGGTTTACCGGGACCTGCATTGGTGTGATTAGATATTGGCTTATTACTAGTCATAACATTAGCATTTATTGGTGCGTTTCCTTACCGGATAGCGTGTATTCTCCCGCTGGTAAATGATATTCCAAATATCCATTTTTACCGCCGACATATTTTGCGTAAGCCGAAGACACCTTAACACCGGCTGCATTTGGCGCAGGAAAACATACAGTAGCCGCGCTGCCCGGCGGCACAGTTACGGATAAGTAAAGACCTCCGTTTTTGCGCTCCCAGGCGGATTTTATCAAGCCAGCCGGCGAATCGTAGATTGCTTTGGCCCAGTTCATCTGCTGTTCGGTTAGTTTAGGCGGATGGATAACAAACTTTTTAAAGCCCGGCACATCAGGATCGCGGCGAATGCCGGCAACGCCATCAATATACCAGGCACCTGGATACAAGTACGAGCTATGCAGCAGCGAATGGCCGGGCAAATCCTTTTCCCACATCTCCCAAAGACTGGTGGCCCCGTTTGCCTTCATATACCCCCAACCAGGGTAGTCAGTTTGCGACGTCATAGAATAAATCAAATCATCACGCCCCAAACTGCGCAGCAGTTTAAACAACATGGCCCCGCCGGTAATACCTACGTGGATATGCCCTTTGCGTACTACTAATATTTCTTTTTCCAGCCTTTTAATTACCAAATCCCGTAACGCAGGCGGTGGTACTTCTGCCAATAACGCCGCAGCTAAATCTCCCATTGAACTATCGGCATAACTATGGTCATCTTCGTGATAGTAGGTAGCCTGTATGGCCATGCTGGTTATAGCCGCTTGTTTTTCCCAAGCTATAGCTTCTTCCTTACGGCCAATTTGCCGGGCAATTTTGGCAGCAGTACGCAGGTTATAAACCCAGTAGCAGTTGTTAAAGCATATATTCTGCGGCTTGCCATTATTCATTCCTTCAACACCTGCGTTTGGCCAAAGCCAATCGCCCAAAAAGTCCCAGTCGCCGCCAAAGCGTACCAGCATATT
Source organism: Mucilaginibacter sp. (assembly GCF_025359345.1). Classification (GTDB taxonomy): domain Bacteria; phylum Bacteroidota; class Bacteroidia; order Sphingobacteriales; family Sphingobacteriaceae; genus Mucilaginibacter. The sequence goes on along the minus strand of NZ_JANYGQ010000028.1, from coordinate 303,930 downwards.
GTTCTGCGCATGCGAGTTTAAAAACGCCAGCCAATTTTTTATTAAATCGAAATTCTTTTCAAGCACACGGGTATCGCCCTGTTGCTGGTATAGCAACCATGGCAGCGATATTACAATGCCTCCCCAGCCCGGTCCGCCGCCACCCCAGTAAGTGGGCGCAGTGTGCGGCAATATTCCATAATCGGCATTGCCACCATAGTTTGATGCGTCCAGCGAACGGGTGCCCTGTACATCGCGCCAGTCTTCCATCCACTTGGTGTAAAATGCGCCAAGCTGGTAGTTATATAAGCCCGATTCGGATGTAGCATGCGAGTCGCCGCCGTAACCCATGCGTTCGCGTTGCGGGCAATCAACTACATAACCACCCAACGACAGGTTTTCAAAATTCCATCTCACCTTATCGTATATCCAGTTTTGTAACGAGTCGGAGCAGGCGAATGTGGCAGCATTATCGTAAGCGGTGCGCACTACCCATCCTTTTATATCAGTTAACGCCGGTTTTTCTTTCAACCCACTGATAGTTATCCATCTGCCCGAACTGTAGTTAAAACGATTTTTAAACGTGCCCTCGCCGCTTGCCCCTAAAATATAAGCACTGTGGATGCGGAACGTCATATCTTCTTTTTCCCGTTCCGAAAACTTAATATCGATGCGTTGCCCCGGCTGGCCTTTTAACTTAATTTCTGTCCAACCCGAAAAGTTTATACCCATATCAACCCTGTAAGTTCCATCGGGACGTTGTTCAATACCTATAGGGTGGATTTCATGATATAACCTATTCGGCTCCACCATTTGAGCCGATAGTGTCAGGCGTGGATGAAATACCACTGCCTGCTTCCATGTGGTTTCATCGCAGTTTGCCAAATTCCAGTCGGGTATTTCTTTTGAGGCATCCCAGAGTTCACCGCCCATATTCAGGAATTTCCATTGCTCCAAAAGCTTATTGGGGCTCGGGTGGGTTTTCCAGGTCTCGTCGGTTTTTATGCGCAAGGCAGCTTGCTTATCATCCCCAGCATTATATAAATCGGCTTGCGCGGTCACAACTGGTGCAAGAGGTTTGTCGTCGGTATGGTACGAGGCATATATCGACCACGACGCGCCAAGCCATATCGCAATTACATTTTTGCCAGGTTTCAATTCAGCGCTTATGTCATAGCCAACATATCTTGCACGTTTGGTATTATCACTCACGCAGGGCGAAAGCACATCTTCCCCTATTTTTTTGCCGTTTACATACAACTCGTGGTAGCCTATTGATGCAACAAACATCATCGCTTTTGCAGGTTTTACCGTTAAATCAAAGGTTTTGCGTAACCATGGGTCGGCTATGGTGCAATTTACCTGGGTGGGGTCGTTCACATCGCCCGTACCGATCCATGCGGCAGACCATTCTGCATGATTAAATAAACCGGTGCTCCAATGTGCCATCGAACTCCAGGCAGAAGTCTTCCCCAATTCATCCTTAACGCAAACCTTCCAACAATATAATTTATCAGATACCAGCGAATTTCCGCTATAAACCACATGCTGCATCTCATCCGACTTTACCCAGCCAGAATCCCATACATCACCTTTACCTGCATTTAAAATGTCTGCAGATGAACTAACCAACACCCTGTATGCAGTCTGTCGTTGTGCAAAAGCATGTGGGTTGGTAGCGGCTAATGTCCAGCTTAAGCGTGGCACAGTTTCATCAATGCCTTCCGGGTTTACCAGGTATTCGCAACGCAGGTTTTCGGGGCGGATACTACTTTGCGCGTTTAAAATATCAGGCAGGCAAAGCAAAAATAGCAGCAATAGTTTTTTCATTCGGGATATTTAAGCTGATGGCAGCGGTTTACACAACAGAAATACATTTTTAATTTGTTTTAAGCAAATATGTAATGTCTTTTATACAGGTTGTCACCCATAAAATGTGCAATTGTGAGCAGTATTGGTGCAGTAAAAAGCAATTAAAACAATAATCATCTCATTACTAAGGCATTAATAACTTAATATTAATGCACAAAAACACTGTTAACATAATGATAACATTGAACTAACTTTAATATAACCTACCTTTGCAGCAATCCATAAACCAAATGAAAAAAGAAAATACAAAATCGGCCGCTAAAGCTGCACATGCAGCAGAAAAGAAAACTATTAAAGAAAATTTAATAATAGAATTGAGGGTATTTGCCACAAAACTTGGCCATACTACCAAAAAGATTGAAAAAGACATTGAGAAAGCGGCCAAACAATTGGCAAAAAAACTGGCAAAACCGGTAAAAAGCGAACAAGTTAAAGCCACAAAGGTAAAAGCTGAAACTAATGCTGCGCCTGCTGCAAAAGCCTCAAAACTTGTTGCCGTTGATAGCAAGCCTGCTGTAGCTGCACCAAAAGCTGTAAAAAAGGAAACAACTGCAAAAGCTGCGCCTGTAAAAAAAGCAACTAAATAAAGCGTTAAAAAAGATTTACGAAGTTTCACAACTTCGTAAATCTAATCGCATTGGGTGCTGGTTCCAATTCTATGCATCACAAAATCAACCACCACATCGCATCTTACTAAATTAAACTCAAACAATTGTTGCGGCCGCCAGTAACTATCCAGTTCATCGCGCAGCATTTCTTTAGCACGGCTCAAGCGGATTTTTACGTTCGATTCGCCAATATTAAGCGCTTCCATTGTCTCATTCGTGCTCATTTCCTGAACCTCGCGCATTACAAATACAAGCCTGTATTTTTCGGGCAATTGGGCAACCGCGTTTTCAAGAAGTCCTCTTAGTTCTTTATTAATAAGGCCTTTTAATGGAGTATCGTTATGATAATCGTTACCAGTTTTTTCCATCAGCACTTTTTGAAGTTTTAATTTTCTTTTTTTATGCAGCAGGCTTTCATATATCAATATCCGGGTTAACCACGTCCCAAAGCTGCTGCGGCCCTGGAAACTTTTCAACTGCTGGTAAGCATTAATGTAAGCCGTTTGCATAATATCCTCAGCTTCCTTGTCATCATTAATAATCGACATACTGATGCGATACATCCGTTGGTTATACTTGCGCATTAAATGCTCGTACAAATGTTGTTCACCTTTAACTACCCTGTCAACAATTTCTTCGTCGCTCATTTTTAAATTAAAAGTATCTTTGGCCGTAATCATTAAAAACAGGGTTTTATTAAACGATAGTGTATCCTGATGCAAAAGGGTTACAAAAATTGTAAAATACCTGATTAATCAAGTCCATCAAATTGATAACCATAACACAGTGCGATATTAGCCAGCTTTATTTATTAGCCGAAATTGCCATAACATCCTACAAACAAACCTACAACTATTTATGGCTCGATGAAGCTGAAGCTTATCTTAAAAAATTTTATCATACGGCTGACTTTAAGGCAGATATAGCGAAACCCGGCGTTTATTATTTTTTCGTTTACGCCGATGATGAACTGGTTGGTTATTTCAAATTAAAAGAAAGCCTAAGCTCGCTTAATTCCGAAAAAAAATGCCTGGAAATAGAAAAGCTATATTTACTACAATCGGCCACTGGTAAAGGTATAGGCAAAACTGTTATGAACTTCATTTTCGACTTTGCAGACAAAAAACAATGCGCCACACTGTTATTACAGGTTATGGAGAGTAGCCCGGCAAAGTTATTCTACGAATCGTACGGCTTCAAACAAACCGGCAGAGCCCGATTAGATTATCCCTTTTTGATTGATGAGTTCCGCTGGATTTTGACGTACCTTCTAGAGTTAGAGGAATAACGCCTACCAAGAAATTCGGTTAACGCCACCTGTATACTGGCTTTTTGAACACCAAATGTTCCTTTGCTTGTTGGTGACAACACTAACAAGTTCGAAGCATTCATAAATGAAACAATTTGACAATCAGCATGTTTTACAGCGTTCCGGGTGTTCCGCCTGGGAAAATGGAACGCTTTGCGGCAAAGTTCAAACCCTATTCCTATTAACGATTTTGCAAAAATTCCAGCAAAACAAGCGCGTGATTTTGCTCTGCATCCCTCGCTGCATATAGCAACGTAACCGTTTTGTGTTCCTTTATTAACAACAATAGCTCATCCACTGCGGGGTTATCTTTCAGTTCCAGCAGGTATTTATGCCTGAACTCGTCCCATCTGCCGCCATCATGGTGGTACCATTTGCGCAATGCATCCGTTGGGGCAACGGCCTTCAACCATAAGTCAATACCGGCGTCTTCTTTTTTCATGCCGCGCGGCCATAAACGGTCGACTAATATTCTAAAACCGTCAGATTCTTCAACGGGATTGTAAATGCGTTTGATGGTTATGTTGTTCATATTCAAAACGTCGGTTAGTTTTCCGAGAGGCAAAATATTGCGTCTTGGAAAAGTTCATAAATCAATCTCCTTCCCCTGCTCCGGAAATATCAAATTAAATCCCAATTTATTCGCCGCTTTTACCTCTGCTTTTATTTTATCAATATTGACCTGCGGCGGTTTTACGTGTGTTATTATCAAATTAAATCCTTTAATCGCGTCCGCGCCAGTTAAAACTGCCAGATTATTCATTTCCTTCATTAGCCAGTTGGGGGTGAAATGACCGAACAGCGTTTTATCGGGCTGAATATTCGGGAACGAGGTTTCAATCATTATAGCTTTAAGCTTTTTGCTTCTTATCAACCGGGCAACCACTTCCCATAGTTTATGCAGCTTGTTGCTTTTTTCAATCTCATCCGGACCGGTATCGCCTAAATACAAAATATAAGCACCATTGCTTTTTACTAAAAATGCGGTACTGGTAAGACTGGAATGGCTTAACGGGTAGGCGATAACCGTCATTGCCGTATTTTTTATGGCGATGCTACTATCGGGCACCAATGGCTGATAATGGTATTTTTTTAGCAGCGGTGCTTCTCCTTCATCGGCAAAATTGGCCCAACTTTCCCAGGTAAAATAGTGGGTTTTGATAGTTTGTAATGTGCTGGCCAGTCCGTAGATGGTTTTAGCGGTATCATCGGGCGAATTGATAATTAGCCCGGCCAAATGGTCGAGATGGGCGTGTGAAATAAAATAGCCTTTGATGTATTTGCGGAGCACTTGCTCAACAGGCAGATTAAACACTTTATTGGCGATAGCCTTTTCAATACCGGCATGCAGCGTCCCCGCATCAAGGCAGATATAGTCGTTGGTGCCCGTTGCCGCCACTATATAGGCTGACAGGTTGCTTTCGTCAGCCCCGCCTTTTACGCCAAGCGGCACGATTTTAAAGGATTTTGCCTGCTGCGAAAATCCAGCCATAGGCAACAGCAGCAAGCATAAAATACTGAAAATAAAATATTTACGATACATATTTCGGAGTCTTGCGGAGACTTACGGAGTTTTTTAAACTTCCTTAGTCTCACGGTTCACTATTTATGGGTCAAATATTAAAACAACTTGCCGAAATTATTATTATAAATCAACATATTTGCTGTAAAGATTAAGACGAAGTTTAACGATTTGTTAACCTAGCCTCTGATCTCCAACCTCTAATCACTATAACAGTCCTGATGGAGAAACGAAAAATATTAATTACCGGTGCCAGTAAGGGTTTAGGGCTGGCCATTTCGAAAAAGCTATCAGGCCAATATACTTTAATATTACACGCATCAAAACCCGAAAGTTTTACTGAGGTCATCCCGGGTAGCCATATTTTATGCGCCGATTTTTCGGACGCTGAAGCCATCAATACCTTTTGTAAGCAGCTAAAAAAAGAACATGGCGACTTATACGGCGTAATCAACAATGCCGGCGTAACTTATGACAAACCCCTAAACTATCAGCCCGAGCGCGAAATTGACGCCATGCTGAATGTAAATTTAAAAGCTCCGATATTGATCTGCAAAACAGCTATGAAAATATTCAGCCTTACGCAGGAGGGGGTGATTATTAACGTCAGCTCGGTTGTAGGCGAAAGCGGCAATGCGTTTCAGTCGGTTTATGCAGCTACCAAAGCGGGCTTAGCAGCGCTATCACGCTCGTTGGCACAGGAAGCGGCCGCCACAAATACCGAGCACAAAATAAGGGTATTAAGCGTCTCACCCGGTTTTATAGAAACCGATATGACTGCAGGCATACCTGAAGCTATCAAACAGAAATATTTTAATATGATACCGGCTAAACGATTTGGAAGGGTTGATGATGTGGCGGATACAATTGAGTTCCTGCTATCAGACAAGGCATCATACATTAACGGCACAAATATCCACATCAACGGCGGTTTAATATGACAGACGAAGAAAAAGCAGGTTACCTGGATACTATTCAACACGGAAACCTCGTGGGTGTAGATCCTGTAAATTTACTGCTTCATGGCCCTACCAAACGACTGGTGAGCAATTACCATTGGCATTCGCCTAACAAAGGTATCGTAGCTAGCTACTCCCCCACCGAACGGGATGTTGAAGACCACTTCAATGTATTCCGCGGGGTCGACCAGATTGAGGCTTTCGCCCAGGCCACTATTGTATCGTGCGCTACTTTCCTCCAATGCCGCAAACAAAATTGTTTGCCTGATGTATTGAGGGATACATTTGTACCGGCATTTATCAGCATTGGCAATGTTAATTTTCAGAATTACCTGGAACTTGGCGATACCTTTATCAGCATCGGCAACATAACATTCTGGAAATGGCGGCAAATGGTTTGCGATGGACGCATTTACCGGGTACCAAAAGGGCTCGATTTGGATGAATATTTTAGTGATTTTACCGAGGAAAGATTATTAAAGTATGATATTAGCAAAGATTTTATAAAAGTGGCCGAGCTGCACGACATTACCGGCCGGGCAATACTGATAGAACAATTTAACAAATTAGCATAATATGGCAAACGAAAGACAAGAGATACTTGAAGGTTTACTGGAAGTACTGCGCACTGTACGCACAATTGACCCGGCAAAATTGGAAGGTGTTACCGAAGAAACCGACTTTTTAACTGATATGGACACTCCCTCGACCGAGTTGATCAACATTGCAGCTAAGGTTGAGCAAAAATTCGACATCGAGTTTGAGGACGAGGACATCGACCGTATGGGTTCGAAGGTTAAGGATGTTATCGATTTGATCATTATGGTTAGGGAACGCAGTGCAAATAAATAATTTATGAGTGTAGCAGGACGAAGAGTTGCAGTTGTTGGTATGGGCGGTGCTTTTCCAACCTGCACGGGGCTAGATGAGTTTGATAAAAAATTATTTACCGGCCAGAGCCTCATACGCGAGTGGCCCAAAGCGCTGCAATACCCAAAGCAAATCCGTTCGACCGTAGCGGGTTATATTACTGAGCCGGAAATGAACCTGGAAGCTATTCACCCGGTACCGGAAACAGAATGGCCGGAAACCTACGTAGACCACCTTGGTCGGATACCCGACCTTAACCTGGCCACAGCCGACCTCGGTTGTGTTTGGGCCATGATCGGCGCGCTGGAATCAATTGAAATGGCGGGGTGGACAAAGGAAGAAACCGAATCGGAACAAACCGGTGTGGTTGTTGCTTCGGGCGGCGGCGGCAATGTGGTATCGCGCCACGCATGGCACGCATTTTACGAACTGGGCAAAAAAACCCGAATGGCTGGTTCACATACAGTGGACAGGGCTATGTCGTACCGCGAGGCAGCCAACGTATCGTGCCTGATCAGAAATAAAGGCGTTTGCGAATCAATTATATCAGCCTGTGCCACAGGGCTTGGAAATATCGGTTATGCCTATCGCCTGATAAAATTCGGCCTGCAGGACCGCGCCATTTGCGGCGGTGTTGAAGGTACAGCACTTGAAACTTTCATCGGCTTTGACGCCATGCAGGTATTGAGCAAAGGATTCGCACCTGAACAAAGCTCCCGCCCTTTTGATGTAAAACGCAATGGTTTTGTTTGTTCATTTGGCGCCGGTATTGTGGCGCTTGAAGAATATGAAATGGCAAAGGCGCGAGGTGCAAACATATTGGGCATTATAGATGGCTACTTCAATAACTCCGACGGTGACGGCAATATGTTCTATCCATCATACGATGGCCAGCGCCGTTTATGGAAAGGCTTAATGGCGGACGCCGAAATTAAACCTGAAGTGGTTAAAGTACACGGAACAGCTACCCCGGTAGGTGATATTTTAGAGCTGATAAGTGTTGTGGATACGTTAGGCGAAGATGGCTACCATATAGCTGCTCCAAAGGCGCAGTTTGGCCATATGCTCGGGGCCGCAGGTTCGGTAGAGTTTATCGCAACCCTGTTAATGCTCAAAAACCAAAAGGTGTTGCCTTGTATCAATTCTGATGAGTTGAATACTGAGCCGGAAAACTTCCAGAAGAAAGACGGCTGGCAGGGCTCAGATAAACCTGCAGCAGCTTACAGGCACTTAATCTCGCAGGAAATAGTAGAGAAGGAAATTAACCAAATAGTTTGTTTAAATTATGGCTTTGGCGGTACAAACAGCGCCATGGCAGTTTCGCGGGATGATAGATAATACAAATAAGGTTGCGGTAATATTCGGTGTTCGGAACGAAAGCTCCATAGCGTATGATATTGCGATAAAATTACACCGTTCGGGGTGTAAAGTGGCACTAAGCTATGTCGCTGATACTAAGAACGAAGTTTTATACCTGATGCAGCAAAACGGCATGGATACCACTTTATCGGCGCAGGTTGAAATAAGGTCGGAAGCGGAAATAAGCGCGTTTATGCAAATGGTTTACAATGCAACCGGCCCCATTGATTACGTGCTGCACGGTGTAGCCTTTGGCAGCCAGTCGGTTATGTGTTATAGTTTGCCGGGTAGTAACGAACCTGCTCCATCTTATATCGATATCCCGTTCGAGGACTTTATGGATGCGTTTAATATCAGCGCTTATTCGCTGTTGCGCGTTGCCCGCGTGGCCGCGCCATTACTGGCAAAGGGTGCATCGATATTAACGCTTACTTACAATGCCTCACAGAGGGTATTCCCTGGCTATGCAGGCATGGCTATTTGCAAGGCCGCACTGGAGAATATTATGATATACCTTGCCAGCCATTTCAGGGGGACAGGCATAAGAGTAAATGCTATTTCAGCCGGATTGGTAATGACAACATCATCCGGTGGCATCTTCGGCGTACGCAAGCTGCGCAAGATGGGCAAGTTTACAGCCCCGCTTGGTAACATTGATGCAGGCGATGTAGGCGATGCCGCATTGTACTACTTCTCTGATTTATCTAAAAAAGTTACCGGTAATATTCATTTTGTTGATGGCGGGTTTAATGTAATGGGGCTTGGCGTAGATGGAGAAGGAAATTAAAACAGCACTGGAAGAACTGATACCCGCTCAAAAATTTTCGGCAGGCAACGATATTGTGTTTATTCCTGATTTCGAAAAATCGTTTACACCGTCGTTTAAAGCCAAAGTTTATACTGAAAACGAAATAACTTATTGCGAACAGTTTGAAAACCCGCTACTCCGTTATGCTTCAACATGGGCCGCTAAGGAGGCTGTTTACAAAGCCATAAAACAAGTTGATCCATCGGCCCTCGGTCCAAAAAAAATTGAAATAACGCGCGATAAGCCAGTAGGCAGGCCGACCGCGCTTATTCATCGAGAGGGGCCTAAGTTTGACATCGGCCTTTCCATTTCGCACGATGGGGATTATGCCTGGGCGATAGCATTTATTGAAAACATTTCATAATCAAAGCATGACCGACCATTATTTTGAAAATGACCTGGTTACGCTGCATTACTATAAATTTGGTAATGGCCCTAAAATTATGCTCGGCTTTCATGGATATGGCATGCATGGCAAGCAGTTTAAAATCCTTGAATCGACTTTAGGAGAGAAATATACTTTCATCGGGTTCGACCTGTTTTTTCATAAAGAAACAAAGCTAAAGGACCAAAGTCTTGAAGCCGTAAAAAAAGGCATCACCAAAAAACAATTTGCCGACTTAATATCGGAGTTTTGCAGGTACGAAGGCATCGGGCGTTTTTCAATAATCGGTTATTCAATGGGTACGCATTTTGCCAGCGTGGTTACTGAAGAACTGCCTCACCTTGTGGATGAATTTATCGCTGCGGCCCCTTCCTCTTTAAATCCGGGCCGTCTGATACCCTTTTTCAGCAAAAGCAAAACCGGCAACAAAATGCTTGAAAAACTGGCGCTAAATGAAACTTTTTTGGTGCGGATGTTGAAATTATTTAAGCGCCTCAGGATTATCGATGCGGAGGCCTACAAAATTTTGTATGGCGAAATAGGCACGCCTGAACTCAGGTTTAATTTTTATGCTTGTTTTACTTACCTGCGCACCTTCGAAACGGACGAGACACGCCTGCTGAAAGCATTAAATGAACAAAACATAAAAAGCATTTTTATATTTGGCAAACGCGATAAGTCGTTCCCGCCGGGAATAGGTAAGGATTTTATCGCCAAAGTAAAAGATGCCACTACAATTGTATTGGATGAAGGGCACGAGATGATAAAAAAGAACTTTGTTACTCAATTAACCGCGCTGTTGTCATGATGATTAAGGCCAAACCGATACCATTACCATTTATCAGGTGGGGCTCATCTGTGCTGATGTGGTTTTTCAGGCGGCGGTTTAATAAAATGAAGATTACGCCGGTTGAAATAAAGCCCAACCACTCCTATATCCTGATGTGTAACCATTTTGGGTTTTTAGATGGCTTTTTCTCATACTACATAGCCTTTAAACACATTGATAAGCAACAAAAACTGAAAGGCTTGTACACCATGTCGGTTAAAAAGCAAATGGAGAAAAACTGGTGGCTGAAATACGTGGGCTCTTTTTCTGTGGAACCGAACGCGTGGTCGGTAAAGGAAAGCATTGAATACGCCGCGGAACTTTTAAACGAACCGGGCAACATCCTGCTATTTTTCCCCCAGGCCGAACTGGAATCGCAGCATATCAGGCATATTCAATTTAAAAACGGTATCAACGAAATTATGACCCGGGTAAAAGGTGATTGCCAGTTGATATGGAGCAGCAACGTTTTGGAATATTACGAAAGCACCAAACCATCAGCTAACATGACACTGCTTGATTGCGGCACCAATCACGATTTCAATTTTGACACGCTAAAACAAAATGTAAACGCGCATCACCTGCAAAGTATGCGTAAAACTGTACGTTTTACCGACGAGCCAGGCAACCTTACCTACTGACCAATCCTCTTCAACCCGGCTTTTGCGTCATTATCAATATCGGTTTGATAATCGTGTGCCTTCATATCGATGGCCTGGTGATAGTAATTTGCGGCTTTTGCATTGTCTTTAACTTCTTCGTAAATATTACCAATCATCAGGGCAGCATTTGCGGCGTAATAATAACTGGTTTCCTTGCCCAAAGCAATGGCCTTTTGGTAATATGAAACAGCGTCAGCGTTTTTGTTTATTTTGTCGTTAATGCGGCCCAGATAATAGTAATACTGGATTTTGTCCCGGGTTAGCTTAAAACTATTTACATCTTTACCGGCAAGTTGCGCTGTAGCTTTGCTGTAATAACCGCCGTCGAAATAAAACCTGGTTTTTAGCAAGTCGATATCTGGCTTCGGTTCACTTGCCTCACGGAGCGCGATCTTGTCTTTTCCGTCTATCGCATTTCCCCTGCTGCGTGCCAGCCTACGATATTCTTCATATTTTTCAGAATCATTTTGAAGCAAGTAAAAGTAGGCGATCTTTAAGTATGCGTCTTTAATAAACGCGGTGCCTTTATAATCATTAACGTAACGGGCTAAGGCAGCCGGCGTGTCGCCATCCATACGGTTAAGTTTGGCACAACCGAGCATATAATATATTGGAGGCACGGCAATGTATTGTCCTGATTTCGGTGCCGCGTCAAGGTACTTTATAGTTTCATCGTTATGCGCTGTTTTTGACGATACATACCCCTGTAAATATACTTTGAGCATACTGTTATTATCCATGCCCGCCAGGTAACCGATTAGCGTCTCGTAGCTATTTTTACTATGTAGCACATTAATATCGGTAACGCACAAAAACCATATGATCTCGTCATCATAAAAGTTGTAAGCCGATCTGGGCAGTTGCTTTTTAAGCTCAACCAACTGGTTGATGCCATATTGAACGTTGCCTTTCATTCCCAACATCCCCGCAATCCACCTAAAATTGGCGGGTATATTTCCAAAAATGATATTTACCAGTGCCAGGCTTTTTTTGTTGGGTAAAAAGTCTGGGTATTTTTTACTGTTATCTTTTAGCAGGCTGTTTGCGCTTTTAGCATCGGATCCTGATGACATGTAATCGCCAAACTTGGCCTTTAAAAACGACCATTGCAAGTAAATCTCCGCCTGCGAAAACAAATACCAGGGCGAATTTTTATCATTTTCTTCAAGCGCATCAACGCGCATTGATTTATTGTCTTTCAACCGTTCGTAGTCATTCTTATTTTCGGATGCCAGGAGACTGAAGTAGTCGATATAGTTCTCCAATAATACCACGATACCGTTCGCAGGATTGGTTTGCTTTTCCTTTTTAATCAACGCGCGGGCGTCGTTCATCCGCAGCGCTAAAATGTCTTTATAGGCTTCAACACAATTGGCATTAAAAATAAAATTGGCATGTGCACTGACACAGGAAAACAAACAGAGCAATGAAACGAACAGGTATTTTTTAATCATCGGAGGCAAAGATATTTAACAGGCACAAATTCACACTAATTAATACGAATTACACGAATTTGTTTTTTAATAAGCATCTGTCAATGCGAATTATAAGAATTTTTCTTTAAAAGGCCAATTCGTGGAATTCGAAAAAATTCGTGGAATTAGTGTTTAAATGTTAGCATTAACGTAAACATCGGCATTTTAATATTCCGGCTGGCTATAACCAAATTTTGCAATGACACGTATAAAAAGTTATAATTAGTTTAAAGTATATTTTTTACCCCGTTTTTATAAATTTTGCTTTACGGTAAATAATTGATTAAGTTACAATTGCACAATTAAGCTATAATTTAAAACGTTTTAATAAATTTAGGGGTAAAAATCCCTGGCCAAAGCACAAAAGAGAAAAATGAACAATTTGCTGATACATAACCTGTTCGAGTTGCAAAAAAATAAAACGCCCGATGCAGTGGCGATAATTTTTGGCAACCAAAGCTTGACTTATTGCCAATTGGGCCAAAAGGCAGATAATTTGGCGGCTCAAATCTTCAAAAATTCACCAACGTCACTAAACGTGGGTGTAAGCACCCACAGGGCGGTGGAAACTATTGTAAGTGTTTTGGCAATTTTAAAAGCCGGCAAGGCGTATTTACCCCTCGACCCTGATTACCCGCAAGACCGCCTGCAGCAAATTGTAACCGATTCGGGCATTGATTTGTGCGTGGCAACACCATCGCACCAGCATTTTTTTGAACCGTTGGGCATTAAGGTATTAATTTCAGATAAAGACTACCCAACAACTAACACAGTTATCCCCGAAAGCAAATCGGCTTGTTATGTTTTATATACTTCCGGCTCCACAGGTACACCAAAGGGTGTTTCCATGGGGCATGCCGCGCTGGCTAATCTACTTTCGTGGCAGCAAAAAGAATCGATATCGACTGCAGGCATAAATACCTTACAGTTTGCACCTTTAACGTTTGATGTATCGTTCCAGGAAATATTTGCCACGCTAGGCACCGGCGGCACTTTGGTTTTGGTTGATGAAGAAATGCGGGTTGACCCTTATCGCTTACTTCGGTACATCGAGCAGCACCAGGTAAACCGCATATTTTTACCATTTGTGGTGCTCCAGTACTTAACTGAGGCGGCCGACGCAGAAAAATATTTCCCGGCTTGTTTGAAAGAAGTAATGACTGCAGGAGAACAGTTAAAAATAACCCCGCAGATTGTCCGCTTTTTCTCGGCTTTGCCGAATTGCGTTTTATACAACCAATACGGCCCGACCGAAACCCATGTGGTTACCCAATTAAAATTGGATGGCGACCCAACACAATGGCCACCGCTGCCAAACATAGGCATCCCGATTGACGAGACAGAGATACTGATACTTGACGAAGAGCTAAAACAAGTTCCGCATGGCGAAACCGGGGAACTTTGCGTTGCAGGCCTCGCCCTGGCCGATGGTTACCTTAACCGCCCGGAAATGACGGCTGAAAAGTTTATGCAATGGGAAGAAGCGCCCGGCAAAACAACCCGCATTTATCGCACCGGCGACTTAGCCCGTTACTTACCCGATGGTAATATCGATTATTTGGGCCGCCGCGATACACAGGTAAAAATCCGTGGCAACCGTGTGGAAATTGGCGAAATTGAAGTTTTAATAAATCAACTAAATGATATACAACAGGCAGTAGTTGTTGCCCGCGAAGATGTGCCCGGCAGTAAGCGCCTGGTTGCATATATGATATCTGGTAATGATAAACCGGATACCGATTACGTGCGCAAAAGCATTGAAAAGCAATTGCCTGATTTTATGCACCCGTCTGCTTATGTATGGGTGAAAGAATTTCCAAAAACAACCAGTGGCAAGGTTGACCGCAAAGCATTGCCGAAACCGGATTTGAAAAGACCGGAACTAAGTGTTTTGTACAAAGCCCCGTCCACCCCTATCGAAAAAAACATTACAGGTATTTGGATGGAACTGTTGCTGCTGGATAAAATCGGCACCGACGACAATTTCTTCGAGCTCGGCGGCAACTCCTTGCTTGCGCTAAAAACCGTAGCCGAACTGAAGCATAAGTTTAATTACGAAGTGCCCATCACAAAACTATACCAATACCCTACGATCGGTGCCCTGGTTAACTTTATTACCGGTGCGAGCAAAGCCTCGACATTTACATTTAAGAAAGATAAAAACAAAAAAGCAAACGCCGATATTGCCATTATAGGCATGGCCGGTCGTTTCCCTGGCGCAAAAAACATTGAAGAGTTTTGGGATTTATTGATTGAGGGCCGCGAAGGAACCAGCTTTTTTACGGCTGATGAAATTGACATATCTATCCCATCAAATATAAAAAGCGACCCTGCTTATGTTAAGGCAAGGGGGCTGATTGATGGTGCAGACGAATTTGATGCCGCATTTTTTGGCTTCAACCCGCGTTCAGTCGAGTTAATGGACCCGCAACAACGCATTTTTTTACAAATTGCTTGGGAAGCTTTAGAAAGTACAGGCTACCTGCCACAAAAATATAATGGTTCGGTTGGGGTATTTGCCGGTACAGGGTATAACACTTATTATACCAATAATGTACTCAACCATCCAGCTAAAGCGGATCAGTATGGCCAGTTTAACGTACGGACACTTAACGAAAAAGATTACATAGCAACCCGCGCCTCTTACCAGCTAAACCTGAAAGGGCCTGCGGTGGCTGTACACTCGGGGTGTTCAACATCATCACTGGCGATAGCACAGGCGGTTAGCGCGATACGTGACGGGCAATGCGACATTGCGCTTGCCGGTGCAGTGTCGATTACCTCACCCATAAAAAGCGGGCATTTTTACGAGGAGGGCTCAATTATGAGTAAAGATGGCCATTGCCGCCCATTTGATGCTGATGCAACCGGAACGGTGTTTAGCGATGGCGCAGGCGTAGTGCTTTTAAAAAGCCGCGAAGATGCCGAACGCGATGGCGACACTATTTACGCCATAATAAAAGGAATAGGAATAAACAACGATGGTGCCGACAAAGGCAGCTTTGGCGGCCCAAGCGCGCAGGGCCAGGCCGGCGCAATCGCAATGGCTATTAACGATGCTGATATTGATGCATCGACCCTTAGCTACATAGAAGCGCATGGTACCGCAACCCCGCTGGGTGACCCGATAGAAATTGAAGGCCTTAACCTGGCTTTTGGCGCTCATGAAAGCAAACAGTTTTGCGCTATCGGTTCGGTAAAAAGCAACATAGGGCACTTAACTGCAGCGTCTGGCGTAGCGGGCTTAATAAAAACTGCGTTAGCTTTGCACCATAAGCAAATACCGGCATCCATATTTTATCAACAGACCAATCCGAATATCAATTTAGCAGAAAGTCCCTTCTACGTTAATTCAAGGCTTAAAAACTGGGACTCGGCCGAAAAAAGGCGCGCAGGTGTTAGTTCTTTTGGGGTTGGCGGCACCAACGTGCACATTATTTTAGAGGAGTTTGAAAACATACCTATGCAAACAGGTAAATCTAAACCCCTAAGCTTAATCACCTGGTCGGCAAAAACCGAAGCGAGCGTGGGCAACTATGCCGACAAACTTGCCGGTTTTGCCCAAAACAATAAAGATTTAAACGCCGCGGATATAGCCGCTACCCTGCGAAATACCCGTGTTGATTTTAACCACCGCAGGTTTGTAATTGTGGGCGATACCGACGAAATATCAGCCAAATTAAGTGCTCCTATTGAGCCATCATCCGCAAAAAACCTTGCATCAAAGGCATCTGAAATAGTATTTATGTTCCCTGGCCAGGGCTCGCAATACATTAACATGGGCAAAGGGCTTTACGATACCGAACCTGTTTTTGCAGCGGCGGTAGATGAATGTATCGAACTATTAAAAGATTCGCCTCAGGCAGGCATATTTAACATTATATACCCGGCCATTATTGATGACGCGTCAACCGCAGCTATAAAAAATACCTTTTATACCCAGCCAGCCATATTTATTATTGAGTATGCCATGGCTAAACTATGGATGAGTTGGGGTATACAACCCGCCATTTTAACCGGCCACAGTATCGGCGAATTTGTTGCCGCGCATTTAGCAGGCGTTTTCAGTCTTAAAGATGCACTACTGCTAATATCAACCCGCGCCAGGATGGTTAGCGAAGTCGAAAAAGGAAGCATGCTTTCGGTAAGATGTGAGGCTGAAAAGTTAGAAACACTTTTACCGGCAGGGTTATCCATTGCTGCTATTAACAGTAATAAACTCTGTGTAGTTGCCGGGCCAGATGACCTGGTAGCTGAATTTTCTATCGAGTTGGAAAAAATGGATATCCCCGGCCGTTTACTGCAAACCAGCCATGCATTCCACTCGGCTATGATGGATGACATTGTTGCGCCGTTTGAAACAGTGGTTAAATCGATAAAATTATATCCGCCGGTAAAACCAATCGTATCGACAGTTACCGGCACCTGGATGAGCGAGGCCGAAGCAACCAGTCCGAAATATTGGGCAAATCACCTGCGCAAAACCGTTCGTTTCGCCAGCGCGGTGAATACTTTGCAGGAGGACGAAGGCCGCCTTTTACTGGAAGTTGGGCCTGGAATCGTACTGGCAACCCTTTCGAGACAGCAGATTACGGTGAAAACTACGCCAATTATTGCAGGATTTGAAAAAAATGAAACACTTACCGAGTACTATTCCGTATTAAGGGCGTTGGGCCAGTTGTGGCTAAACGGTTTGGAGCCTGATTGGAAGGCATTTTATAATAACCAGACACGCTTAAAACTGAATTTACCAACTTATGCATTTGATAATAAACGCTACTGGCTTGATGCCCCGCTGCCGGTAAAGGCAACAGAACAAATACAAATAACAGAAATACAAGTAACAACAATACAACAAGAACAAACACCCATACAACAATCCCTGATGAGAAAAGAACTATTAACCGGTAAATTAAAGGAACTATTTGAAGATGCTTCCGGAATTGAGATTGATGGCGCATCAACCGATATGAATTTTATCGAAATTGGCTTTGATTCACTTTTGTTGACTCAAATTGCAACCAATCTTAAAAAAGAGTTTAACGTTCCTATTACCTTCAGAAAATTATTTGAAGAGTACAATACTATCGACTCGCTGGCATCTTATTTGGATGCAAGCCTGCCTGCAGGCGCTTACCAGCCACAAGCTGCGCCGGTTGCGAGCCATCAGCCCGTTTATAACAACGTTGCCGCGCCTGCACCTGTTGCAGCTAACCCGGCGCTTGATATGATACAGCAGCAGATACAAATGCTGGCCAGCCAGTTGGCAATGATGCAAACCGGCAGCGCACCACAAGCGCCCGCACCGGTGTCCTCGGCTCCGGTTGTACTTGCACCAGAAGCGCCAGCCGCAAAAAACGGCATTGTATATGATCTTACCGCCGAAGAACAAATAGAAGTTAAAAAACCATTCGGCGCCACGGCACGTATCGAAAAACAAGTGCAGGGCCTGAGCGATAAACAACAGAAATTTCTTAGCGACTTAACCAAAAGCTATAACGATAAAACAAAGAGCAGTAAAATCTACACCCAGGAACACCGTGAACACATGGCTGACCCGCGTGTGGTTAGCGGTTTCAGGCCATTGACTAAAGAAGTTGTTTACCCGTTGGTGGTAAACCGCTCAAAAGGCAGCCACGTTTGGGATATTGACGGTAACGACTACATAGATGCGTTAAACGGCTTCGGCTCAAACTTTTTGGGTTACCAGGTTGATGTGCTGAAGAAAGCTGTGTTGGAACAAGTTGAGAATGGTTATGAAATTGGCCCGCAGCATGTTTTGGCAGGCGACGTTTGCGAGCTGATAACCGAACTGACCAATTTTGACCGTGCTGCATTATGCAACACCGGTTCGGAAGCGGTGCTTGGCGCTATGCGTATTGCTCGTACTGTAACAGGTCGTTCACTGATGGTTGCCTTTAGCGGTTCATACCACGGCATTAACGACGAGGTAATTGTACGCGGAACTAAAAAATTAAAAACCATACCTGCCGCCCCCGGAATTATGCCCGAGGTGGTGCAAAATATGCTGATACTGGATTACGGTACAGACGAAACGTTAAGGATTATACAGGAACGTGCCCATGAGCTTGCAGCCGTATTGGTTGAACCGGTACAAAGCCGCAGGCCAGAGTTCCAGCCGGTTGAATTCCTTAAAAAAGTAAGAGAAATAACCAAACAATCGGGCACCTGTCTAATATTCGACGAGGTTATCAGCGGTTTCCGCATGCACCCGGGCGGCGCACAGGCCATGTTCGGCATAAAAGCCGATTTGGGCACTTATGGCAAGGTTATTGGTGGTGGTATGCCAATTGGTGCCATTGCTGGCGTAAAACACTTTATGGATGCATTGGACGGCGGTTTCTGGCAATATGGCGATAATTCGCAGCCTGAAGCAGGAGTAACCTACTTTGCAGGTACATTTGTGAGGCATCCGTTAGCGCTTGCTGCAGGTAAGGCTTCGTTACAATATATGAAAGAACAAGGCCCGGCTTTACAGGAAGGCTTAAATAAACTTACAGCATATTTAGCCGGCGAACTAAATGCAATATGCGAGAGCACAGGCATTCCATTATATTCACCATCGTTTGGCTCATTATGGAAAATAAAATTTAAGGATGAGCTTCCGTATGGAGAGTTGCTGTTTACGCTGATGCGTAATAAAGGCATTCACATTTGGGATTTGTTCCCTTGCTTCCTTACAGCATCGCACACCAGGGCAGAGGTTGATAAAATTATCGAAGCCTTTAGGGAAAGTGTTGATGAGATGATTGAATCAGGGTTCTTCCCCTCAAAAAAGGCTGAGACAAAAGAGGAGTTTAACCCTTTTATGGAATCACCCTTCCCAGGCGCCAGGCTTGGTCGCGATAAAGACGGTAACCCGGGCTGGTTTATAGTTGACAGCAATAACCCCGGCAAGTATTTACAAGTAAAATAAGAAGGTTGGAAACTATTATGGTAGATACAAACCCTGTAGAGTTTGATCCTTTCGCAGGGCCCGAAATTTCGTTAATCGCACCTGCAACTGAACCGCAGGTTGAGATTTGGACATCGTGCCTTATCGGAGGCGCGGCGGCTAACTGTGCCTATAACGAATGCTTTTCGCTGCTGTTAACCGGCATTTTTAATACCAACGCCATGATGCGCGCTTTGCAGGGAATGGTAAACATGCACGAAGCGTTGAGGATGTCGTTTAGTGCCGATGGAAAGAACATTTGCGTTTACAAAGAATTGGTACTTGATATCGACTACCAAGACATTTCATCATCAACCGCCGCACAACAAAAGAATTTCGTAGACGAATATAATAAGCAAATTGCCTTAACGCCTTTCAACCTGGTTACCGGCCCGCTATTTAAGGCATCGTCATTTAAACTATCAGAAAACGAACACCTTTTAACTTTTGTTGCCCATCACATCGTTTGCGACGGATGGTCGATAGGCATTATGATGCAGGATTTGAGTAAGCTTTATTCTGCCTATACAAAAAACGAATACATAAAATTACCTGCGCCGCCGCTGTTCAGCGAGTATGCCGTTAACGATATGGTACATACCGACAGTGGCTTAAATAAAGAAACGGAGCAGTTCTGGATTGACCAGTTTATTGGCAGTGGTCATCTTCTGGACATCCCAACTGATTATCCACGCCCAACTCTACGTACCTACAAAAGCCATCGCGACGACCTGATTTTGGACGGCGCTTTGGCAAGTGATGTAAAAAAACTGGCCAAAACCAACGGAACGAGCTTTGTAACTACATTACTGGCTGCATTCGAAGTATTTTTAAAACAGGTAACCGGTCAGGAAGAAATTATTATTGGTTTGCCTGCAGCCGGTCAGCCAGCTACCGACAACTACAGGCTGGTTGGGCATTGTGTTAACCTGCTTGCCCTACGCAGCTATCCAAAAAGCAATATATCATTTAAAACATATTTAAGACAGCGCCGCAGCGAGGTGCTTGATGCTTATGAGCACCAATTATACACTTTTGGTAGCTTATTGAAAAAACTACACATAGCCCGTGATTCATCAAGGTTGCCATTAGTACCAGTGATGTTCAACATAGATATGGGGCTTGATGACGATGTAGAATTTTACCAGCTGCATCATAAGCTTATCAGCAACCCGCGCGAGTACGAGAACTTTGAGATATTCCTGAACATTGCAGGTCACGAAGAGTCGCCGACTTTGGAATGGTCGTACAACACACAACTTTTCAAGCCATCAACCATTAAAAAGATGATGGATAGCTTCGAATTTTTGCTGCGCGAATTGGTGAAGGATCCTGACGTATTGATAGGTAATATCCTTACCATGGATTCGGCAGAATTGAGCCATCAGTTAATAGAATGGAATGATACGGCCTGTGCATATCCCCGCGAAACGCCCTTGCATAAGCTGATTGCTAATATTGCCGCCGGAACACCGGACAAAACAGCAATAACCTTTGGCGAACAAAAAACTACATATAAAGAATTAAATGAGCGTGCCAATCAATTGGCAGCCATCCTGATAAAAAACGGTGTTAAAAAAGGCAATAAAGTTGCCTTTTCGATGGATCGGTCAGCTGAGATGGTTATCAGCATGCTGGCAATAATGAAAGCCGGTGCCGTTTATATTCCCCTCGACCCTATTTTCCCAATCAACCGTATCAACTACATGATTGAGGATTCGCAGGCGGTAGTGTTGTTAACTTCAATGGACTACAAAGGAAAATATCAGTCGAACGCAAGAGAGTTAGTTTTGGAGGATGAGTGGTTAGCCATTGACGATTACCCAACCACCGACCCTGACGTTACTGTTGCCGGCGATGATTTGGTTTATATCCTTTATACTTCTGGCTCAACCGGTATGCCTAAAGGCGTTCAAATTGCGCAACACAACCTGGTAAACTTTTTATACAGTATGCAAAAACAGCCGGGTTTAGCCCCTGCCGATAAATTGCTGGCTGTGACCACCATTAGTTTTGATATTGCCGGCCTTGAGTTATTTTTACCATTGTTAACCGGCGCCGAAATAATTTTGGCTGATGCTGCCACTGCAAAAGATGGGCGCGCATTGCTTGATATTATTAAAAACCATGGCGCTACCGTTATGCAGGCTACGCCTTATACCTGGCGCATTATGCTGGAAGCCGGCTGGAGCAAAGAAACTGCTATAAAAGCAATTTGCGGCGGTGAGGCTCTACCAGCCGAACTGGCGGAAAGAATTTTAACTTGTGCAAGTTCGCTATGGAATGTTTACGGGCCGACCGAAACAACCATATGGTCGACAGTAAAAGAGATAAAAGCTGCTGAGAAAATATCTATAGGCAGGCCAATTGATAACACTTCCATTTACATATTAGATAAGTTTTTAAGGCCATTAGGTGTTGGCATTCCGGGCGAAATTTACATTGGCGGCGACGGCGTTGCCAAAGGCTATTTAAACCGCGCTGAGCTGACTGCCGAAAAGTTTGTTGCCGACCCTTTTACAAAAATATCAGGCGCCAAAATGTACAACACCGGCGATTTAGGCCGCTTTATGCCCGATGGCGAAATTGAATGCCTGGGCCGTGTAGATGCGCAGGTAAAAATTCGCGGTTACCGCATAGAGACCGGGGAGATTGAATATAACCTGGTTAATAACACCAACATTAAAGAAGCCGTAGTTTTAGCAAGGCCCGACAATTTCGGCATTGATAAACTGGTGGCTTTTGTGGTTGTTAACAAAGACAGCGCCTCGCAGGATGAAGCTGCCCATGTACAGAACTGGAAAGAAACCCTGCGAAATTCGGTACCTGATTATATGGTGCCCGATAATTTTGTGGTGCTGGACGAAATGCCGCTAACCCCAAATGGCAAGGTTGATAAGAAGGTACTGGCTAAACACGGCATATCAACCGTTGATACCGGCCACGGCTTTGTTGCGCCGCGCACCGATGTTGAACAATTGGTTGCCAATATTTGGAAAGAATACCTTGGCATTGATAAAATTGGCGTTTACGACAACTTCTTTGAGTTGGGAGGGCACTCGCTTATTGCAGTGCAGGTAATGACCCGTATTGAGAAAGAGACCGGCAAACGCTTGCCGTTAGCCGCCCTGTTTGAAACATCGACAGTTGAAAAACTGGCGCTGATGCTGCAAATGGACGGTAAATCCATCACTTGGGATTCGTTGGTTCCGATTAAGCCAAAGGGCAATAAAATGCCTTTATATATGGTGCACGGCGCGGGTTTGAATGTATTGTTGTTCAATACCCTGGCTATGAATATGGCCGACGACCAACCGGTTTTTGGTTTACAGGCCAAAGGACTTGACGGGGTTGAAGAGCCACTGGGCAGCATCGAAGAAATTGCAGCGCATTATATCGAGTCGATTATGAAGCAAAACCCCGATGGCCCTTATGCTTTAGCGGGCTATTCTTTCGGCGGCATCATCGCTTTCGAAATGACTAAGCAATTTGAAGCCATGGGTAAAGAAGTTAAGGTTTTGGCAATGTTTGATACCTATGCTTACCGGTCGCCACATCACGACCCGGTTTTGATTAAACTAATAAAACGCAGCCGGTTTTTTAAGGACAAAATGGCGTATGCGCTTTCTTCGTCAAGCGGCATTAAAGAAACCATATCCGACAAAAAATTATCATTAACACGCAGATTTAAGCGCGCATGGTGGCGGTTTAAATATGGTAAGGAACAAAAACAGGAAGGCTTTTTTGGGTACTCGAATAAAATTGACGAGATGAACAACCTTGCCGAGCGTCGTTACCAGTTGAAGCCTTACAATGTTGCAGTTGAAGTTTTCAGGGCCGAAAACCGCACTTTTTATATGGACGACTTTGAATACCTGGGCTGGAAACCATATGCGCTTAAAGGCATGCATATCCACCAAATTCCCGGAGAACACAATACCATATTTAAGGCCCCTAACGACAAAATTTTTGCGCAGGTATTGCAAAAATGTTTAGATGACGCAGTAAAGAAGTAACTTGCTGCGCTCATTTAACCAGTATGCTGTCAATCAACGTCACCAATAATTTTTTAGCTGATATAACCTGGCTTGATAGTTCGGCTTGCAGCTTTAAAATTAGTAACAGTATCGATGTTTGGAAAGTCTCCTCAGATTTAAACCCGATACTGGTTGATAGCTTTAACTCAATACTCACGCGCGATGAAATTGATCGGGCCAACAGATTTTACCAACAAAAAGACCGCAACAGGTTTATAATAAGCCGGGCAGCATTGCGCACTATATTAGGCAAATATTTAAACTTAGCTCCTGAAGCTATCGAATTTGGATCCGGTCTTAATAAAAAGCCGTTTATAAAAAGCGGCAATCAAAATAACTTACAGTATAACCTCTCCCATTCGGGCGAGGCTATATTATTGGCTGTGGCCGATTCCACGATTGGCGCCGACATTGAGTTTATAAACCACAATTTTGGATATCACGAGGTTTTAGCCGATAATTTCAGCCCCGGTGAAGTTAATTACATAGCAGAAGCTGATTCAATTCATCGCTTTTTTAAACTCTGGACACGTAAGGAAGCTATCACCAAAGCAACTGCCCAGGGCCTCGATTGCGATCTTAGGCTACTACCAGGCCTTGACGGCACAATCACCGTGGCAGATGGCATCATCGCTTCAAATGAGGACTGGGTTATAAATAGTTTTAATCTTAATAATCAATACATCGCCAGCGTAGCCGGCAACCCGACTTTCGACAAAATCTCGTTCTTTAGCCTCGCCACCATCGATTTTGGGCAGCCAGTATAACTTCAAGTTAAACACAATCCGTAACAGGCGTTAAAAAAAGCATTTATGTTCTTCATAATGTAACAGTTAAAAATTCTAAAATAGTTAGTAATAATTATCGGCAAATCAGTATTTTTATGGAATAAAAGAATCAAAGCAAATTTTTGAGCCTAAACCCTCCATTTTAAAGGCTATGCGCTAATAAGCAAGTCATTTAAATTCGTCGTTTGCAAAACCTTTTTAGGGGATTTTTCGTAATCAAGTGAAATTTTAAATACAAGATTAGCAGAATGAAAAAAAGAATACTAATTGTTGACGATGACCTGAGTATTTTAAAGCTTCTGAATTTTATTCTGTCGAAAGATTACGATATAGTGGTTAGGAATAACGGGATTGATGCTTTTAGCTGGCTGGAGGATGGCAACATTCCCGAGTTAATCATATCTGACTTGCAAATGCCTTATTTTGACGGACAGTCATTTATAAAAAATGTTAAAATCAGCGGCCTTTTTCGTGATATTCCGATTATTATGCTTTCTGCTGCGCATGATTTGGACACACAAGTTGCCAACATGCCTTTCCAGGTTGACGCTTACATGCCTAAACCATTTAACCCTGCATCTTTAAAATCAGCCATTAATCAAGTAATAAGCATTTATGACGAATCCCATAGCAACTGAATGGAATGAGAACGCAGGTTCACATACCAAGATAGCCTATGCCGGTTTAGCCTTAAGAGATATCGTGTCGAAGGAGCTTGACCCGTATTTCCAGATCTCGTATAACGATTACCTTTCGCAGGTTGAGGACTTTTTGGGCAACCAATCGATCCTCACATTGCCCGAAATTATTTTGCTTGAAGTTGACGAGCAAGGCGAGTGTTTCGACCTTATTGAGCGTCTTAAAGGCAACCCGTTGTTTAGCGGGCTTATTATCGTATTACTTTCCCTGTCAAACGATAAATCATTAAAGCTGGATGCCATGCGCCTTAAAGTGCATGATTTTTATATTTACCCTTTCTCTATCTCAGATTTGCGCGAACGTTTAAACTTCCTGGTGAAATTTAAACTGATAAAACCCAGGCTGCTCGAAATATCAAAAGAAGTCGATATAAAGTACAGCATGCCTGCCGGAAAACGCTTTATGGATTTGTTTATTTCGGGCTTGATGATTTTGTTCCTTTCGCCGATTATGCTGGCTGTAGTAATTGCCATTAAACTGGGTTCAAAAGGCCCTGTGATCTACAAAAGCAAGCGGGTTGGCACTGGTTACAAGATATTCGATTTTTACAAATTCCGGTCGATGCGAACCGACGCTGATAAAATGTTAGTTGAGTTATCCACACAAAATCAGTACGCAAATGAGGATGGGGGCACAAAAGCCGCATTTGTTAAAATTAAAGACGATCCGCGCGTAACCAAACTTGGTAAATTTTTACGAAATTCGAGCCTCGACGAGCTCCCTCAATTATTCAACATATTACTGGGAGATATGTCGTTGGTTGGCAACAGGCCGCTGCCGGTTTATGAAGCAGAAATGCTGACATCAAACGAGTGGTCGATGCGTTTTTTGGGGCCTGCCGGGTTAACCGGTTTGTGGCAGATAACCAAACGGGGAAAAGCAGATATGTCTGAGCGTGAAAGAAAAAAATTAGATAATTTCTACGCACAGAATTATTCATTCTGGCTCGATTGGAAAATTCTTATAAGAACGGTGCCAGCAGTTTTTCAGAAAGAAAAAGTGTAACAAAATGAATAATAAATTACGCATTATTTGTCTCTCAATATTTCTCTCGACCTTAGCCTGTAACCTTTTCGCCCAGGAAACGCTATTTAAGGATTTGTCGTACCCGTACATGGAGAAACTTATTGCGGCAGCTAAGAGAAACTATCCTGAAGCCAAAATAAAACAAAAACAAGTTGAAATAGCCCGCAGCACGTTTCACCAGGCAAGTTTTGGCTGGCTGGAAGCTTTCAGTGCTTCGTATATCTATAGCCCGCAGTCATCCGTTAATATAATACAGCCAACTATTTTTAAAGGCTACCAGTTGGTGGCTTCTGTTAGTTTGGGGTCGCTTTTTGAACGACCTTATACCATTCACAACGCAAGAGAGGCAGTTAAAGTTGCTGAATTTACACAGCAGGAATATTATTTAACACTGGAAGCACAGATAAAACGGTTTTATTTTGCTTACTTAGCAGCACAAGCCGACCTGCGAAATAAAGTTACCGCTGTAACAAATGCAGAAACGGCTACCAAAAATCTTAAGTATACGTTTGAAAAAGGTGAAACTTCGTTTGACATTTACAACCAGGCGTTGAATAACCTTTACAATCAAAATTCATTTAGGATACAGGCTGAGTTAAATGTTTTTACCGCCAAAACTAATCTTGAAGAGCTTATAGGGGACAAGTTGGAAAGCATTAAATAGATTAATGGAAATATCTGGTTATTTTAAACTTTTAAAAAAATATATTCTAATAATTATTGCTGTTGTAGTGGCGGCGGTGGTTGCTTCGTATTTTCTTGTCAAAAATCTTCCCGACGAATACGTTTCACGCACCCAAATTGCTACGGGTATTGTTGATGCATCAACCCATTTATTGGATAAGGATAACAACCCCAATGCGCAAAGCGACCAAATAAACCGCGAGTTTAGCAACCTGATGGAAATCATCAAGCTGAAAAAGCTGATTGATCAGGTATCGTACCAGCTTATTATCCACGATTTAAGCAGCTCCACGCCTTTCAGAAAACTCAACCATGATTTTAAAGGGTTAAGCCAGGCCGCAATACAACATGCACTTGTTGTATACCGGGCCAAGCTGGTAACCGGCGCTCCCCTATCTTTATATAATAAAGATGAGAACGGTCTGAACGAATTGCTTATCTCAATGCATTATGATGAGCGTTCGTTAAGAAAAAACCTCGACATTGCGCGAGACGAAGAAAGCGATTTCATAGCAGTACAATTCACATCCGAAAATCCGCAACTGTCGGCATTTGTGGTTAACACTTTGGCTAAAGAATTTATTGATTACTATAGCGTAAATATTAAAAAGAACGAATCGAATGCGGTCGACTTTTTATCGAATCTACTTGAAGAAAAACGCAATGCGCTTAACCAGAAAAAAGAAGAACTGCAGCAGTATAAAATTAAAAATGGCATTTTAAATCTTGATGACCAATCAAAAACCATATTCGCCCAAATTTTAGCTTACACCGATAAAAAGCTGGAGAACCAAAGAACGCTGGCCGCTAATGAAGGTGCACTGCAAAATGTACTGTCGAAATTCGACCCGAATAGCCGGAAATACATTGAGGCATCGATAAACCAAAATAATGCCGAAATTGCTACAACTAACGACCAGCTAAAAGCGCTTACCGATGAATATGTGCACGCAGGCTTCGACCCAAAATACAAGCCGGCGATCGACTCGCTGCAATCAACACTTGTAAAACAACTGCACACAACTTCGGACAAGTACCTGGTTGACCCGCGGATAGGTAAAGACAATCTAGTGGTGAAGGCCCAGGAGCTGGAAGTTTCAAGAGACCTTGCGAAGTATAGCGAAAAGTCGATAAACAAGGAACTCGCTAGTTTGAATGCAAAATTTTCGAGACTGGTGCCGTTTGATGCGACCGTAAAAACCTATGAGTTTGATATCGATATAGCCACTAAGGAATACCTGGATGTATTGGGCAGATATAATGCCACTAACTTACAATCCAAATTTTCAATCCGGTTAGCCCAGGTTGAGCCTGCTACGCCTGATGTTGCCCAGCCGTCGAAAAAAATGTTTCTGATTGCGCTTAGCGGCATGGCGAGCCTTTTTCTATGCCTGCTGGTGTTGTTCATCCTGTATTATCTTGATGATAACGTAACCGAGCCATCAACGCTTGTAGCCCGGACTAACCTGCCCATGCTTGGTGCTTTAAACATGATAAAGGGCCCAAAACCTGATTTAAGGAAGCTTTGGGATGTTGAGAACCGAACTAAAATGCAGCAGTTTAAGGAGTTGCTGAGATCGGTAAGGTTTGAAATAGACCAGGAACTAAAAGGTGAAAAGGTGCTTGCCATCACCAGCATAGGTGTTGGTGAGGGCAAAACTTTAATTGCCACAAGCCTGGCCTACGCATACAGCTCCATAAACAAAAAGGTACTGCTTATTGACGGCAATTTTGTTAACCCTTCGGTAACCCGGAGCGTACAACCTACTTTGTTTGTTGAGGACTATTTCAGGGCAACTTCATATACCGAATGGGATAATGCCAAGATAAGTGTACTAGGTAATCGTGGTGCGGATACAACATTGCTTGAGATTAATGATGAAAAATCAATAGCAGCGCAATTTGAACAACTTAAATCACGGTACGATATTATTTTAATAGACTTACCGCCACTCGACTCATTAAACAACGCCAAAGAGTGGATTTTATTCGCAAACAAAACCGTTGCAGTTTTCGAAGCTAACCGCAGCGTTAAAAATTCGCATAAAGAATATATCGCTTATTTAAAAACGCTGAACAATAAATTTGCCGGCTGGATTTTAAACAAAGCCACAGTAATCGGCGCATCCAAAAAGAGCAAAAACTAAAACCGGCCGGCGTAAGTTATATTTAATAGTACAAAATAAATATTGCATCATGAAGCTTGAGCCAACCAATGTAATAGCCGATACCCCATTAAATAAGCTAAGCCCGTTAGAAAGGAAATGCTATTACGCAGCAGTAGTTGTTGCTTTTTTGAGTGTGTTTGTTTGGGTAATTAAAATCTTGTTTCTTTAATATTTATTACTGCCAACGATAGATGACTGATGACCGGATAAGAGATAGTGTACCTAAAAAAACAATTTGGGAAAATATTGTTATCCATAAATTTTCAAAGCCTGTAGTCATCGTTTTTCTGTTACTGGGTTCATTGTTTATAAGTTTTGCAATAGCCAAACAGGGGATGGTAGCCGGTGTGCTCATCCTTATACTCATGATTGGGCTGCCATTGGTCTATGGGGTTATTAACTACCCTAAATTTGGCATCATTCTTTTTATAATAGCAGCTTTTTTTATTAATTACCAGTTTATTTTAAGCCTGGTGCCCCCAGACACGCCGGTTGGGTTGGTAATGGACGCCCTAACCTATATGCTTATCCTGGGCTTTTTTATCAAACAAAAACACGAAAGAAACTGGGCCTATTTTAGCGATCCAATTAGCTATTTTATACTGGCCTGGTTAATTTACAACCTGCTTGAAGCAATCAACCCCGCCGCGGCATCAGTGTTGGCCTGGGTTTACACCGTTCGCACTGTAGCATTTTTAATGTTGCTGTACTTTGTATTTGTATTCCAGATACGCACAAAGGACTATATCAAGCTACTGTTTAAGGTTTGGCTGATATTGGAGTTCATCTGCGGGCTGGCCGCGTTTGTACAGGAAAACATTGGCTTTTTTGGCTTTGAATCCAGGTGGCTAAACTCCGATCCGCTTAGGTTGAACCTGCTTTTTATTTACGGGCACATGCGTAAGTTCGGCATATTTTCAGACCCGGTTACATTTGCCTATAACATGGTGGCCGCTTCAATACTATGCCTCGGACTTCTTTTTGCCGACATCAGGCCATTTAAAAAGAGCGTATTGGTTGGCCTGATATGCTTTTTTTTGACGGTAATGCTCTACTCGGGTACCAGGGCAGCATATGTTTTAATCCCGGCTGCTATTGGTATGCTGGCCATATTGAAATTTAATCGCAGAATTTTGGTAGCTGTGCTTATCGCCGGATTTATTTTGGTGGTATTAATTAAAGTACCAACTTCAAACCCCAGCCTGGTGCGTTTTCAAACTGCGTTTAACCCTTCAAAAGACGCCTCGTATAACGTACGTGCCGAAAATCAGCGCCGTATCCAGCCATATATCCTTTCGCACCCTATTGGTGGCGGTTTGGGATCGGTTGGTATTTGGGGGCAGCGTTTTGCACCAAACTCATTCCTGGCTAAATTTCCGCCAGATAGCGGGTACGTAAGGGTTGCTGTCGAAACCGGTTGGATTGGGCTGCTACTATTTTGCGCATTCAACTTTATTATATTGCAAAGAGGAATTTATTACTATTATATTATCAAAGACCCTGAACTGAAAACCTACTGTATGGCCATGGTGCTTATAATTTTCGCGCTTGATATTGGTAACTTTCCGCAGCAGGCATTCGTACAATACCCCACTAATATTTTGTTTTACCTGGCAATGGCTATAATAAACGTAACCATGCGGTTGGATAAACAAAAAAACTGGCCAAGACCGGTTGTCGCAGCTAAAATCATAAGCAAAAAAAACAAAAGGGATGTCCTTACTATCGAGTATAAAATCGAATCCGAAGCTTAAAAAAATAGCGCATTGGATGCTAATACCCAGCGGCCAGTCGAAGCCAAGGTTATGGACACGCCTGGTTGTTAACCCGTTTGTACACAAGCGTGGCACAAACACGGTGATAAGATTTAACAGCCGGATGGACCTGTTCCCTTTTAATAAATTTGAAATAGGCAATAACTGTATAATTGAAGATTTTGCTACTATAAACAATGGCGTTGGCGATGTT
Source organism: Mucilaginibacter sp. (assembly GCF_025359345.1). Taxonomy (GTDB): domain Bacteria; phylum Bacteroidota; class Bacteroidia; order Sphingobacteriales; family Sphingobacteriaceae; genus Mucilaginibacter. The sequence continues at coordinate 272,968 of NZ_JANYGQ010000028.1, read as the reverse complement.
ATTATCGGCAATAATTGCGGCATTGGCTTAAGCAATGTGATTATAGGCCCTGTAACTATTGGTAATTATGTAATGCTTGCCCAAAACATAGTAATATCGGGCCTTAACCATGGTTACGAGGATGTAACTATGCCTCCCCGCATCCAAAAAGTGGTAACCAAACAAATTACCATTGCCGACGATGTTTGGATTGGCGCAAACTGTGTAATAACCGCTGGTGTAACCATAGGCAAACATGCTGTTATTGGTGCAGGCAGTGTAGTAACAAAAGATATACCCCAATTTTCTGTTGCCGTGGGTAACCCCGCCCGCGTGATAAAAAGATACAATTCTGAAACCAACAGCTGGGAAAAAATATAATGGCGGTATTTGAGAAATTATTAAACAAACATACCCTTTCGTTAGCAAGTAATGCAGTAATGCCGGTTGTCGGTATGGTTACCGTAGGTCTGCTTGCCAGGTACATGACTAAGCCAGACTTTAGCCACTGGATTATTTTTTTAACCACATTTACACTGGCCAACCTGTTCAGGAGCGGCTTTTTGCAAACATCGCTGGTTAAATTTTACTCGGGCGCCGACGAGGACAAAGCAAAGGAAGTAGCCGGCTCAACATGGTACATTGCCTTTATATTAACCAGCATACTGGGCCTTATAAGCCTTTTAGCGTTTCTTTTTTATCATGGTCACGCAACAACCGAACTTACTATTAAATGGTTCGCGGTTATATTCTTCAGTACTCTGCCATCGAGCGTAGCATTGTGGATACTACAAGCCGAAGAACGTTTCGATCGAATATTTTTATTGCAGCTGATGTGGCAGGGGTGTTATTTGATATTAATCCTTTTCTTAATCTTCATCCACCGTACAACGTTTCCGGTCATCATTATTGCCTATTGTTCAACCGCTATGATAACCAGCCTGTTTGCCATAGTAAGGGGTTGGACAAAAATTGGGGCAATAAAGTATAAGACAAAAGAGAGCGTCAGGCAGCTCGCCAATTTTGGCAAATACAGTGTGGGCACTTCAGTTAGCTCGTACCTGCTGAGAAGTTCGGACACCTATATTATCAACTTTATGTTTACCGATGCCACAGTGGTAGGTATTTATTACCTGCCGCAAAGGCTGATGGAGGTAATTGAAATACCGCTAAGGAGTTTTGTAGCGACAGCGCTTCCCGCTATGTCGACTGCTGTAAACCACGACGATAAAAAACAGCTTACCTATATACTCAAAAAATATGCAGGCATATTAACCTGGCTGATAGTACCGGTAACACTTGGGTCGTTTATTTTTGCCGACCTTGTGATCGACATTTTAGGCGGCCATCAGTATGCAAATACTTATGCCTCAAACGTTTTCCGCATATTTATGTGCTTTGCCCTGTTAATGCCGGTTGACCGTTTTTTTGGCATAACGCTGGACATGCTGAATAAGCCCCATATTAATATGACCAAAGTGGTTATTATGCTGATTGTAAACATCGCGGGCGATTTTGCCGGAATTGCCATATTCCATAATCTGTATGGTGTCGCTATTGCTTCTATATTTACCTTTTTGTCAGGCGTAATTTATGGGTATTGGGTATTGCGTAAATATTTAAACTTTACCATGTTTGGCATTATAAAAATGGGCTTTGTTGAAACTAAACACCTGGTGATTGAGCTGGTTGATAAGTATAGAAAAAGAAAATAGAGTCAAGAACCAGGCACCAGGAAAAAAAGGAATTGTTCGTTAAAAAATGATTTATCTTTTAAATTGAAATCTTAAATATAGCTATCTTGACTCCTGGTTCTTAATTTCTTGATTCTCTTAAAAAACACCCCTGATTTTTACATGAGCCTTCAAAAGAAAAATATAATCATCTTCTCGCAAATGCAGTTTGATGGTAAATTGGAATCCACCAATTATACCATGGCTAAACTCTTGGCAAAGGACAACTTTGTTTACTATGTTGACAGGCCGTACACCTGGCGCGACTATTTACAGTTTAAGAATACGCCCGGCTTTAAAAGTCGGAGGCCACATTTCTTTTCGGCTAAGAACAGCATTATAGAAACTGATAATCCGAACTTAAAAATCATCATCTCCCCTCCTGTCCCGTCTATCAATATGCTGCCCGAGGGCAAAATATACCGGATGGCTTTGAATTTAAATGAATGGATAGTTGGCTCGCGGGTAAAGAAGGTGATCGAGAACTTGAAGATCACCGACTATATCTACATAAATTCATACAATTTCACGCTGCCGACGCTGCACAAGCTGTTAAATCCAACGTTAAGCGTTTACCACTGTGTGGACCCTATTATTGAGCCTTATCAAACCAAACATGGCTTAATATCCGAAGATATCCTGGTGAAAAATGTGGACATGGTGATTTGCACCAGCAAGGAACTGCGCAATAAGAAAGCTTTATTAAACCCAAATGCTTATTTTGTACCCAACGCAGCCAACATCAGCCACAGTTCAAAAACTCTTGATCCCGATTTGGCAGAATCAAAAATATTAGAAGGCATACCCAAACCTATTATCGGCTATTTTGGCGCTATTGAACGGCGGATAGATTACGATTTGATGCAGGAGCTTTTTAAAGCCAACCGCGACAAGAGTTTTGTGATGACAGGGCCTATCGACCGTTACTACATAAAAGAAGAGGAATATAAGGCACCAAACCTTTTTTTGACAGGCCCGGTACCGTATGATGAGTTACCCGCGGTGTTAAAGGGTTTCGATGTAGCAATAATCCCCTTTAAAAAAGATGAGGTAAGCAGCGATATATTTCCGCTAAAGCTTTTTGAATATCTGGGTTCGGGTCGACCTGTGGTTTCAACTGATTTTAACCCTGATTTGAAAGATTTTACTGCCGATACCGTACCCTACTGTACCAATGCCAAAGAATTTTCGGCTGCTATTAAAATGGCTTTAAATGACACGCCTGAACTGCAGAAAAGACGCCTGGAAATGGCTGCAGATAATACATGGGAACATCGTATAGATGAAATAAAAAGCCTTTTGCAAATCAATTTTGATAAAAAACATGGTATTTAAGTGTGTCTCCGGAAAAAATTACATAAAAAGCAATCGTTTGCGCAAAATTTGCGTATAAAGCATAACATATGGAAATCATTAGGCTTATAGCAGCAATTATTACAAGTGTACTTTTTGTATACCTCGGTATTTACAGCCTGTACTTGTTTATTTTTTCGGTGGCTGGTAAACTGGTACCGGTAAAAGTACCGACAAAAAGTGATAGGCTTGCAAAATTTGTAATCTACATCTGTTCGTACAAAGAAGATGAGATCATATTAAACTCAGCTGCCAATGCCGTTACCCTTGATTATCCTAAAGATAAATTCCATATCTGCGTAATAGCCGATTCGCTACAGCCGGCTACTATTGCCAAACTAAAACAAATGCCCCTGCAGGTGCTGGAGGTTGTATTTGAAAGCAGCACCAAATCAAAGGCATTGCATAGAGCCATTGAGAATACCGAAGCCGGTTTTGACGCGGCAATTGTGTTTGATATAGACAACGTTGCGGCCCCCGATTTTCTATACCAGATAAACAATTACCTGCAAAGTGGGGAAAAAGTTATACAGGGGCACCGGGTTGCCAAAAACACAAATACCTCTGTAGCAGTGCTTGATGCCATCAGCGAAGAGGTAAATAACCACATTTTTCGGAAATCTCAGCGGGTTTTCAATCTTTCTGCAGCAATTATCGGTTCTGGCATGGCTTTGGACTATAAAACGTTTACCGATGTGATGATGCGTATTGATGCGGTAGGCGGCTTTGACAAAGAAATGGGACTGTTGCTAACAAATGATAGAATTGGTGTTGCTTATGCTGATAAGGCACTGATATACGACGAAAAGGTAAGCAACAAGGAAGTATTTAAGAAGCAAAGGCGCCGCTGGCTTTCAGCGCAATTTAACCTGCTCAAAAAATATGGCAGCACCGCATTTTCGGCATTGTTTAAAGGCAAATTTGATTATTTGAACGAAGTGTACCAATTGTCTATTTTACCGCGTGTGTTAATGCTTGGGTTGATGCCCTTTATGCTGCTGGTGTCTTTTCTATTGCCCGGTATCGGGCCAGACTGGCACCTTTGGCTTATTGCAACTGTTTGCTGCTACACAGGCATTTTAATAGCGATACCGGTAAGCTTTTATAACAAGGATTTTTTTGGTGCATTAATACGCATACCGGTAATATTTTTTACGATGCTGTTGTTATTATTTAAGTTAAAGGGTGCTAATAAGAAATTTATACACACACCACATACACACAGCGCTAAATAAGTATTCCTGATTGTAATATTCTGGTTACTTTTAAAGTAAAATTCTATATTTAAGCAGAAATATTGGTTATAAATTAAACCAGCTATTATTTTAAGAAATGAGTGCCCCTGTACATTTAGAAAATACGAACAGCTATAACGATACCGTTGCAGAATACCCCCGGGAAAAAGCGCTGCCGCATTTTGTTAATGAGTGCGCTAAAAAATATGCAAATAAGGTTGCCATTAAGTTCCATGGCCGTAACCTTACTTATAAAGAGGTTTACGAAAGCTCAAACAAACTGGCCAAAATACTTATCGATAATGGAATAAAATCCGGCGATATTATTGGTCTGGCCCTTGACCGCTCACCGGAGATGATTATCTCGCTATTAGCTATTTTAAAATCGGGCGCGGCTTATATCCCCCTCGATCCTGAATATCCAAAAGACAGGGTTGAATTTATGCTGGATGACTCTTCAGCTAAAATATTAATCACCTCAAAAAAATATCATAACCATTTTGCGTCAACCGCTTCGGAAATATTGATTGAAGATGCACTTGAAAAATTTGGAAGCTACACCGGCGATGAACCACGTGTTGAAATAACCGGGGATGACCTGGCCTATGTGCTTTACACATCAGGTTCGACGGGTAAACCAAAAGGCGTACAGATAAGACACTTTAACCTGGTGAATTTTTTGCTAAGCATGCAAAAAGAGCCGGCAATGACTGCCTCTGACAAAATACTAACCGTTACTACTATATCATTTGATATTGCCGGTCTTGAGCTTTACCTGCCGCTTATTTGCGGCGCCGAAATAACCCTGACAAACTCGGATACTGCAAAAGATGGCCGCATTTTGTTTGACATGGTAAAAAACGACGGCATAACCTTTATGCAGGCTACGCCTTATACCTGGCGCATGATGCTGGAAGCCGGCTGGGAAAAACTACTGCCGCTAAAAATTCTTTGCGGTGGCGAGGCGTTGCCAAAAGATTTGGTTGGGAAGTTAACTGTACGCACGAGCCAGCTGTGGAATATGTACGGCCCTACTGAAACCACCATATGGAGTACTATAAAGCTTATTGAAAGCGACAACGATATAACAATAGGTAAACCTATTGACAATACGCAGGTATATATTGTTGATGAAAATTTAAATAATCTTACTGATGGCTCGATAGGCGAGATTATTATTGGTGGCGATGGCGTTGCTGCGGGCTATCTGAACCGTCCTGAACTTACAGCCGAAAGGTTTATCGACAATCCGTTTTCGGGCAAACCGGGCGACAAAATGTACCGGACCGGGGATTTGGGACGATATAAGGAAGATGGCGACATTGTTTGCCTCGGCCGTATGGACCACCAGGTGAAAGTACGCGGTTACCGCATAGAGTTGGAAGAAATTGAACACGCCCTTGTTAAAGAGGATGACATAAAACAAGCCGTTGTTATAGCCCGCGAAGACATCCCCGGCGACCCGCGTTTGGTGGGTTACTTGGTATTAGAGGAAGAAGGCAGCGATACAGACTTAAAAAAGAAAATCCATAACTGGCAGCAAGCTCTACTGGCTGTGCTGCCCGAATACATGGTGCCCGATGATTTTGTGGTGATGACGGCCATCCCTATTACGCCAAACGGCAAGATAGACCGGAAAGCACTGCCTAAACCCGACTACAACACTATTGCCCGGCTCGGTGAATACGTTGCACCACGCACTGAAATTGAAAATCAGGTTGCTGAGATTTGGCAGGAATTGATGGGGCTTGAGAAGATCAGTATTTACGATAACTTTTTCGAGCTCGGTGGACGTTCATTGGTGGCCGTACAGATAATGGCTCGGATTGAAAAACTCACCGGCAAGCGCTTGCCGCTTGCTACATTGTTTGAGCATTCAACCATCGAGAAACTGTCGCTGATGCTGAACATCGATTCAAAATCTATTACCTGGGACTCGCTGGTTCATATAAAGCCCAACGGCACAAAAATGCCTTTGTACATTGTGCATGGCGCAGGCTTAAATGTATTATTGTTTAATGCATTAGCAATGAACATGGACGACGACCAGCCTGTGTTTGGCTTGCAGGCCCGCGGCTTGAACGGAATTGATGAACCATTGGATGTAATGGAAGAAATTGCAGCTAATTATATTGCCGAGATTGTGGCCCAAAATCCAACCGGGCCGTATGCATTGGCAGGGTACTCGCTCGGTGGCACTATAGCTTACGAGATGGCCCACCAACTATTAGCTGCCGGCAAAGAAGTGAAAATGCTGGCCGTGTTTGATACTTACGCCAAGCAGACTGACATATTTGATCCGCCGGTAAAACGAACCTTTAACCGCGTACGGCTTGGGTTTATGAAGCTGTTTAACAGTTTTGCATTGATGGCGGAAGATCCTAAAGGCATATTTAAATATAAAAGCGAACTGATACGCCGCCGCATCATACGCGCATGGTGGAAAATAACGGGCAATACCGAAAATCAGAAAGGCTTTTTCGCCTATGATAACGAGATTGATGAGGCAAGCGCAAAGGCAAAACGCAATTATTTCCAGAAACCACTGGAAATTACCGTGGACCTTTTCAGAGCTAAAAAACGCACTTTTTACATGGATGATTATGAATTTATGGGATGGAAGAAATTTGCCCTTAAAGGTGTAAACATACATGATATACCCGGCGAACACAACACCATATTTGCCCCACCCAATGATAAAGAATTTGCAGTTGTGCTTCAAAAATGCCTGGACAGGGCTTCAAAAGAATAATTCTGTTAAACCAGGATGAAGAAGGTCTCTATTATTACTGTAAATTTTAACCAGCCTAAGGTTACTGAAGAACTGTTACGATCAATCCCGGCTACTTATCAGAACCTGGAAATTATCGTAGTTGATAATGGCAGCAAAGTAATATCCATAAACAACTGGCAGGCCAATTACTCACAGGTTAAGTTTATCCGATCCGAAGAAAACCTGGGTTTTGCGGGGGGTAATAACCTGGGTATAAAAGAAGCTACGGGCGATTACCTTTTTTTGGTAAATAACGATACCGAGTTTACCGCCAGATTAATTGAGAAATTGGTTGCGGTAATGGATTCAAAGCCGGAAGCCGGCATGATATCGCCCATGATAAAATATTACAGCGATAAAAATTTGATTCAATATGCTGGTTATACCCAAATGAACTATTATACCTGCCGAAATAGCTGCATAGGTCTGCGCGAAAAGGATACCGGCCAATATAATAACATCACCGCTCCTACTGCGTATTGCCACGGCGCTGCTATGATGATACGCAAAGACGCCATTGCAAAGGCGGGACTGATGAGCGAGAACTTCTTTTTATATTATGAAGAGGTTGACTGGTGCGAGCATATTAAGCGGGCAGGATATGAAGCCTGGGTTTGTACCGAGGCCCTTATTTACCACAAAGAATCGGTATCGGTAGGCAAAAAAAGCAAGCTTAAAGAATACTTTATGAACCGCAACCGCATATTGTTTATCAGGCGCAATGCCCCTTTTGTTAGCAAACTTGTTTTTTATCCTTACTTTGTTTTGTTAGTAGTCCCTCGCAATATTTTATCGTATATAAAAGATAAAAACTTTAATTTTATATCAATGCTGCTAAAGGCTACGTGGTGGAATTTCACTCATGGCAAAAACAGTAAAAACCTGGGCTATCCCATTAAAACCATATCATGATCATTATCTTCTGGCTCAGTTTTTTTATTGTTTTTTACACCTTTGCCGGGTATGGTATTTTTCTATATTTCTTAATCAAGATAAAGCGGGCCGTAAAAGGCAGGCCCTTAATCCCCGTTACCGATAATGCCACGTTACCAGATTGTACCCTTGTGGTTGCCGCTTATAACGAGGAAAGCTACATGGAGGATAAAATCGCCAACTGTTTAAAGCTTAACTATCCCGAAGGAAAACTAAAACTGCTGTTTGTTACTGATGGTTCGTCGGATAAGACACCTGAAATTATTTCAACATATCCGCAGGTACAGCTTTTGCACCAGCCACGGCGCGCAGGCAAAATTGCTGCCGTACACCGCGCAATGGAATATGTAACAACTAAGATTGCCGTGTTTACCGATGCCAATACATTTTTAAACGCCGACGCCATCATTAATATTTGCCGGCACTACGCCGATAAAACCGTGGGCTGCGTTGCCGGCGAAAAGCGGGTACAAATGGATGAAAACGCAGATGCCAGCGCCGCCGGCGAGGGCTTTTATTGGAAATATGAATCAGCATTAAAAAAATGGGATTCGGAGCTTTACTCGGTGGTGGGCGCTGCGGGCGAACTATTCAGCGTACGCAAATCGCTTTACCAGGACGTGCCTGCTGATACGGTACTGGATGACTTTATGATATCGATGCTGATAGCTGCCAAAGGTTACCGTATAGTTTACGAACCCGAGGCTTACGCGATTGAAAACGCATCAGAAAATGTATCGGAAGAGTTGAAACGTAAAATAAGGATAGCTGCGGGCGGGATACAGTCTATACTACGGCTGCCACAATTGTTTAATCCCTTTAAATTCCCAGTGCTGTCCTTTCAGTATGTCAGCCATCGTGTATTGAGGTGGACGGTTACCCCCTTCCTGCTGATACTGATATTTGTGCTAAATGCGTTTTTGCCCCGCACCTTTTTATACAACAGCATATTTGTAGCACAAATTTTGTTTTATTTCCTGGCGTTCCTCGGTTTTATTATGGAGAAACGGCAGATTCGCATTAAAGCGCTGTTTGTGCCCTACTATTTTTGTGTAATGAATTATGCTGTGCTGATGGGGATTATCCGGTATTTTACTACGAAGCAAAGCGCGGTTTGGGAGAAAGCACAGCGGAAGCAATAACATCAAAATAGACCGTCATGGCGAACAACGAAGCCATCTTTACGGAGGACATTCATGAACCTTAATAATGTGGTGACCTAAACGCTGCTTTAGGTCACCAGTTAGTTTATTCTTCTTTGATTTGCATATGCAGTCCGCCAGCTGGCGGATCGTTCCTCCAATGACGATCGTGAAAGTAACCACTTATAAAATCATTTCCATTTGTATATTACTCCGCTCGTACGGTGATGGCGGACCGGTTATTTTTTTAAAACCAAGCTTATGATATAGGCTTATGGCCGGTTTTAATAAAGTGTTCGTTTCCAGGTAAAGCTTCGTTGCGCCTACTTCCTTTGCTTTTTGAGCGCAGGCCTGCCCTAAAAGATAGCCAATACCTATGCCTTTAGCTGCGGGGGCGACTCCCATCTTAGCCAGTTCAAATTTAGTGTCATCCATTTTGACAATGGCACAAGTACCCACCGGCTCACCCTTGTATATTGCCATAAAAATATGACCGCCTTTGTTTAAAATATTTTCCTGCGGATGGTCGAGGTATTTATAATCGAAATCTTCCATCTTGAAATATTGGGTTATCCAGTCCTCATTTAGTTTTTTAAAAGCAGCCTTGTATTCAGGCTGGTAGGGCACAATCTGCACCTCTTTACCTTCGCGAAATTTGCGCTGCTCTTCTACCCTTCTCATTAAGCTTTTTTGCTCCAATAAAAACTCCCACTCTTCAAGTGCTTTCCACAAATTATATTGCGTTTCGGCGAAGGCGCTTTCAATGGCGGCATTTACATCGGCGTATTGTGCTTGTATCCGTCCGTTAACGCTTAATCCTTTTTCACTGAGTTTCACAAAATTTTTCCGGCCATCGCCCTTTGCCGCGGTCGCCACTGCAAACCCTTTTTTCATCATTTCCTTTACAATAGTACTTACCGATGGGTGCGAATGACCAATTTCCACAGCTATTTCGGTAATGGATTTTTCCTCGCCATTAGATAGCGCATAATACACAGGGAACCATTTCGGCTGTATTTCAATGCCATATACGGGATATATCTGTGCAGATTGCTCGGCGAATAATTCTCCTAACCGGCGCAGCCTGCTGCCTAGTGCCATCTTGCCGGTTTTTTCATAAATATTCATAAGTAATAAATTACGTAATCAATTACTCAAATTTAGAAAATAATTAGATATTCCAAACGTTTTTATCGAAAATTCAATTCACTTACAAAATTTTAAGAAAAAGAGGATTAACACATTTTTCATCGATATTTTTATATTTACTTAGTTATCAATAATATATAATTAAAAAATACCAAAAAAATGCAAACACCTGTAAACACCCTCCATTATAAATTTCATATTTTAAAAAAAGCCCGGCCAGCATTTGATAGCTAACCGGGCAACACGTTCAGACTAATTTTTCGGGCGTTTATTTCTGATGCAGGCATAACCCATTGCCGTCAGGGTCTTTTACCCAGGCAAACTTACCCCAGGGAGTGTCATCAATTTCGCCAATCTCGATGCCTTTGGCTATGATATTTTCAACCTCCTGCGCGATATCGTCGGTTTCGCAAATTATGGCATGAAACTTTCCTAGGGAGATGGTGGCTTCGCTGCCAGGAAGACCCATTTGCGTCCACGTTTCATCGTGACCCGACGGAACCTCCATTATTAACTTAAAACCGAGTTTCTGATAAAAATCCTTTGCTTTTTCTCTGTCAGTAACGGGTAGCATAACAACTTCAATTGATTTCATTTTATAGTGTTTTAATTGATGATTAATATAATACAAAACTACGGTACGTGTACTTCGCCAGTAAATGGTAAAAACGACAATGTTACCTGTTGATTGCGACAACTGAATTCTCCACCTTTGTAAGTAACCAATACCGGAATTATGAAGCATGTTTCCATCTTATCGCTTTACGATGCAACCCTAACCAGCATCGACAGCAGCCACCAGCTATTCAACCGGGTAAACGATTTTATGCGTTACCAGGGCAAACCCTCGTTTTATGAAGTGGAGATAGTGGGTGTTTCAAAAAGTGTGGAGTTCGGAAATGGCCTTTATACCATCCGGGCAGACAAAACCATTGGTGAAGTAAAAAAGACCGATGTAATAGTTATACCACTGCTGTGCGGTGACTTCGTTAAGGCTATCGCAAAAAATGACGCGTACACAGAATGGATACTGTCGCAATATCGTAACGGTGCAGAAATTGTTTGCCTGTGCGTTGGTTCGTTTTATCTTGCATCAACCGGCTTGCTTGATGATGGAAAATGTGCTGTTCATTGGGCAGCTACAAATGAATTTAAAGCAATGTTCCCGGCTGTGAAGGTTATCGACGACTCCATTATTACTGACGAAAAAGGTATTTACACTTGCGGTGGTGGTTATACATATCTTAACCTGCTGCTGTATATTCTCGAAAAACATTTAGGTAAGGAGATTTCAATCCTGGCGTCAAAGATGTTTGAGATCGATATTGAACGGAAAAGCCAGAACCCATTTATAATATTTATGGGGCAGAAACGTCATGGTGACGAGTTGGTGCTCGAATCGCAGGAGTATATCGAAAACAACCCGGGAATGGTATTTTCTGTGGATGAAGTATGCGGAAGATTTTCAGTTGGCAGGCGAACATTTGAACGTCGGTTCAAAAAAAGTACCGGAAATTCAGTTGCCGAATATATACAGCGGGTGAAAGTGGAATTTGCAAAAAAACACCTGGAAGCCGGTAAGAAAACAGTTAACGAGATTATTTACGAGACTGGTTACAATGATATCAATGCGTTCAGGAAAGTCTTCAGAAAATTCACCGACCTGTCCCCAATTGATTACCGGAAGAAATATGCAGGTTGAATTTATTCCACCGGTTGCCCGAACTGTATCAAATAGCCATTGTTATCATATATGGCAAATTCCCGCATGCCGTAATCAAACGTCTCCAGCGCGTAGCAATTATGAGTAACTACTTTCAGTTGCTCCCATAATTCGTCAACATTATCTACAGTGATATAAATAGAACCGGTAAAGGTTGGTTTATCAAACGGTACATGTGCGTTGGGATAAGATACCATTATCTCTACCTCATCGCGCGACAAGCTGGCCCAGGTCCAGTCTTCCGTAACCCCGTTGCAGGTAAAGCCAAGTATTTCGATATAAAATTCGACGGTAAATTTTACCTGTTTTGAATAAATTACAGGGCGTAAGGCTGTGAGCTTCATATCGCTAAATTATATTAATTCAGCATAAATACATAATTAAGCTTTTTGCGAAGTCAGAACCAAAAACCAAGAGCCAAGAAACAAGAGTCAAGATAAAAATTAATCCCAAGACTATTTTAACTGCAAAAACAGTTCTGCAGCAATAACAGCACCCGCAATCGGCCCAACTATAGGTATCCATGCGTATTGCCAATCGCTGGTACCTTTATTTTTTATAGGGAGAAGATAATGTATTATCCGTGGCCCCAAATCGCGGGCTGGATTTATGGCGTAACCTGTTGTACCGCCAAGCGCAAGGCCAATAACCCATACCAAAAATGCTACCGGCAACGCCCCTACTGAGCCCAGTCCTATGGGCGTTTTATTTGGGATGATCTGACCATCGGCTATGTAAAAGACAACAAATATCAATACAAAGGCACCTATAATCTCGCTAGCGATATTGGAAACATAATTACGGATAGCGGGCCCGGTACAAAATATGGCGAGAATAAATCCGGGGTTGTTGGTCTTCTTGAAATGGTCGTAGTACATTACCCATACCAAAAATGCGCCTAAAAATGCACCCAGCATTTGTGCCACGATATACGAGACCACTTTTGCCCAGGCAAATTTGCCGGCAACAGCCAGCCCAATTGTTACCGCAGGGTTTAAATGTGCACCGCTATACGGCCCGGCAACCACTACGCCTACAAAAACGGCCAGGCCCCAGGCCGTGGTTATTACCATCCAGCCGCTGTTGTTGCCCTTGGTATCGTTTAATAAAACGTTGGCAACAACGCCATCGCCTAATAATATCAGTAACATGGTGCCGATCAGTTCGGCTAGAAATGGTGACATATTTTTTGGGTTTTAATTAGTCCTGAGTCTAAAGTCGAAAGTCCTTAGTCGAACTAAAATTATTTAATAACTCCTATAAAAGGCTCAAGACTATCGACTTATGACTTTGCAGACCAGCTTTGCGTAGCAGCCACAGCCCTTTTCCATCCTGCCATCGCCTGCTGCACTGCATCTGTATTTTCAACCGGCACAAAATCGCGCTCGGTTTGCCATTGCTGCTGAATCTCTTCTACGTTGTTCCAATAACCCACAGCCAAACCAGCCAGGTAGGCTGCACCCAATGCCGTGGTTTCAACTATGCGGGGCCTAATTACTTTACAACCCAGTAGATCGGCCTGAAACTGCATTAACAGGTTATTGGCCGTTGCACCGCCATCAACCCTTAGTTCTTTTATCGACAGGCCTGCGTCGGCTTCCATCGCCTTTAAAACGTCCACTGTTTGGTAGGCAATTGCCTCTGTTGCGGCACGGGCAATGTGGGCCGCTGTTGTGCCGCGGGTAATTCCCACAATAGTACCACGGGCATCCGGATCCCAGTATGGAGCGCCCAGGCCGGCAAAAGCAGGGACAAAATATACGCCGCCGGTGTCAGTTACGCTTAATGCCAACTGTTCAACTTCTGCCGAGGTTTTGATAACGCCCAAGCCATCGCGCAGCCATTGTACCACGGCGCCGCCAATAAATATACTCCCCTCGAAGGCGTATTGAATTTGTCCGTTTATTTTCCAGGCGACGGTGGTCAGCAGGTTATTTTTCGATTCAATAAACTCGCTGCCAATGTTCATCAGCATAAAACAGCCGGTGCCATAGGTGTTTTTAACCATGCCTTTATCAATACACATCTGGCCGAATAATGCGGATTGCTGATCGCCGGCTATGCCTGCGATGGGAACTTTTGAAGCGAATATGGTGGTGTCGGTTTCGCCGTAAATTTCACTGGATTGTTTTACTTCGGGCAGCACGCTGGCTGGTACGCCGAATATCTTTAACAAATCGCCATCCCACTGCTGGGTACGGATGTTGTACAACATGGTGCGGCTGGCGTTGGTTACATCGGTAACGTGTACCCTGCCACGGGTGAATTTCCATACCAGCCAGGTATCAACTGTGCCGAAGGCAAGCTTGCCCTGTTCAGCCAGTTCTTTAGCGCCATCAACGTTGTTTAAAATCCAGTTGATTTTTGAGGCGGAAAAATAGGAGTCGATTATCAGTCCTGTTTTGGATCGGATAATATCAGTTAGTCCTTCGTTTTTTAGTTTGTCGCAATATTCGGATGTCCGCCTGTCCTGCCAAACGATGGCGTTGTAAACAGGCAATCCGGTTTCGCGATTCCAGAGAATAGTCGTTTCCCGCTGGTTGGTGATGCCGATAGCTTTAATATTTTTACCATTGATACCCATTTTCGTGGTAGCCTCGGCAGCTACACCAGCCTGGGTGGACCATATTTCATTGGGGTCATGCTCAACCCAGCCCGGTTGTGGAAATATCTGGGTAAATTCTTTTTGTGCAACGGACCGTATCTGCCCGTCATGGTCAAAAATTATAGCCCGCGAGCTGGTGGTGCCCTGGTCTAAAGCCAAAATATAGTCTTGGTTCATCGTGTGGTTCATAGTTCATGGTTCATAGTTCATGGCAGAAAGTCCCCTGAGCTATTTACATGAAGGTTGGTAATTGGTTGGGGGAAATTACAAAATAGGTTTGGATAATTATTAATCAACTAAAAAGGAATTAATAAATAATTCCGAGCGATCTCATTAAACGCCGCAAGCTGTTTTTCTATCCAGATGTCGTCCTGTTTCAACTCCCCTGCTATTAGCTGTGCAACTATTGGGGCTATCTCAATGGCTACCCGTGCATCAAGGAAAAGCGCCCTTACCCTACGGGCCAGTACGTCTTCTACCGTACGTGCCATTTCATGGCGTACAGCCCAAATCATTTCTGCCTTTTTATATTCAAGCGCCGGGTGCAGCGGTTTCCCCCATTCAGCATTTTCATTAATAAGCTGGAGGACTGCATCCTTATCTGTTCCATAAACATACAGGTGGTCATTACGGTCGACATCATTTTTATTGCCGTGTATCGACAAGGTTGTTGTTACACTGGCGCGGGGACTTAAGCCGGCAGTTTCAACAGCCTTGTCAACCGTATCCTGCGCCATGCGCCGGTAGGTTGTCCATTTCCCACCCGTTATGGTGATTAAGCCCGATCCGGATACAATGAGTTTATGGCTGCGCGAGATTTCTTTTGTTTTTGCTGACCCTTCCTGCGGCGCCGCCAATGGGCGCAGGCCGGCAAATATACTGCGCACATCCTCCCGCCCGGGCACCCGGGTTAAATATTCGCCTACATTGCGCATTACAAAGCCTATTTCCTCCTCTAAAGCCACCGGCTCCAGGCTGTGTTTATCAAGTGGCGTATCGGTAGTGCCTATCAAAAGCTTGCCGTGCCACGGCAAAACAAAAAGCACCCGTCCGTCATCGGTTTTGGGTATCATTACCGCATCGTCACCGGGCATAAATGATTTGTCGACCACAATATGAATGCCCTGGCTCGACTTTACCAGCGGCTTTTTATGGGCTTCGTCTTTCTGAAGTAAATCATCTACAAAAACACCTGTTGCATTAATTACGGCTTTGCTTTTAAGGTTATAGACCTTACTTGTTTCCATATCGCTGGCAACAACCCCTGCCATTTTTCCATTTTCTTTAAGTAAACCCGTAACCTGGAAATAGTTTAAAACCGTTGCGCCCTGTTCGAGACAAGTTTGGGCAAGGTTTATTGCAAGCCGCGAATCATCGAACTGTCCATCGTGATATACTACGCCCCCATATAAATTTTTCTGCTGAATACCGGGGAGCCTGCGGATTGTTTCTTTTTTTGAGATATGTTTCGACCGTCCGAAACTGAGCTTACCTGCCAGCAGGTCATAAATGGTTAGCCCTACGGTATAAAACGGCCCGCTCCACCAGTTGTAATTGGGGATGATAAAGGATTCGTTTTTTACAAGGTGCGCCGCGTTTTTTAGTAGTAACCCACGTTCGTACAAGGCTTCACGCACTAACCCGATATCTCCCTGGGCAAGGTACCGGACGCCCCCGTGAACAAGTTTGGTGCTGCGGCTTGAAGTTCCTTTGGCAAAGTCCGCCTGTTCAAGTAACAAGGTTTTATAACCACGCGAGGCAGCATCAAGCGCCGTGCCCAGCCCGGTAGCGCCACCGCCAACAACTATTATATCCCATATTTCTTCGGGAATACTGATTGCTTCAACTAATTTTTCACGTTCGGTGTTAACCATTATTTTAAATTGGTTTGGATGAACTGCGTTAAAATGTAACGGCTACCCATTCAAATCTAAAAATAAGATTTGCATTATTTGGGCGGGATGATGGTAAAGTTGAAATGATAACGTTAGGTTAACGAAAATTAAAAGTAACATTCGTTAGCAGTAGTACAACCTCTCAGCGAGAGACGCGAAGCATCGCGTCTACAAAATCCCTGCGACCTTGTGCATCGTCTCTTTCAAATCCGTATACAATTGCTTATAAACAACAAAACTATCCGCATAACTGGCAGTATTGGCCGCATCCGGTTCAAATGCCTTTGACGCCCCCGGGCTTGAGGTCGGATATTCTTCAATCGTGCCGATGCTTTTCAAAGCCATAAAGGCCGCGCCGATTGCTGAGGCGTCATCACTTTGTACCACGACCAGCTTTTTGCCGGTAATATCGGCCAGGGTTTGGATCCAAAGGTTGGATTTTACAATGCCGCCACTGATGTTTATCTGCGTAATGGGTTCAGCATTTTGCTGTACGGCATCTAAAACATCTTTCAGCGCATAACAAATACCTTCCAGTACCGCCCGCGAAAAATGGGCCTGGGTATGTTGCAGCTTTACGTTGAAAAATGTGCCGCAACTTTCGTTGTCCCATATCGGGGCACGTTCGCCGGTCAGGTAGGGTAAAAACAACAGGCCGTTGCCGCCGGCGGGAATGGCGGCTATTTGATTAAAAAAATGTTCGTAATCACTGTCGGTTGGGTTTGGGTTATTGGTTTTCAGCCACCATTGCAGGGCTATGCCGCCATTATTTATTGGGCCGCCACAGATATAGGTACCGCGGTTAAGGATATAGCTAAAAGTCATTGCAACCGGGTTTGGCAGTGGCTTGTTGCTGGCAACCCTTACCGCGCCGCTGGTGCCAATGGTAATGGCAGCTATACCTGCTTTATCGGCCATGCTGCCCAGGTTGGCAAGGCAGCCGTCGCTTGCTCCGATAATGAATGGAGTGTTTGGTTTTAAGGATTTTAACCCGGAATTGCCTTCGCCGTTGTAATTTCTTGCATAATCGGTAGCAACCGTTTTTGATAATGACTTGGGGGTAATCCCTGCCAGGTTTAATGCATCTTCATACCATACAAACTTCTCAATATCAAACAAACCAGTGCATGACGCGTTCGATTCATCCAGTTCAAACCCGTTAAATAGTTTGTGCCAGATATATTCTTTTATCGAAATAAACTTATACGTTTTATTAAATAGCGCCGGGTCATTTTCCCTTATCCAGATGATTTTGCACAGCGGCGACATGGCGTGCAACGGCGTGCCGGTAGCTTTATAAATGACCATCCCCCTATCGGTTTGTCTTAATTGTTTGGCTATAGCTGCGCTACGGCTGTCGGCCCAGGTTATCATTGGGGCCAAAGCGTTGCCTTCTGCATCAACGGCAATTAAACTGTGCATAGCGCTGCTGAGGCTTACAGCCAAAGGCGGTGTTCCAATTTTGGCAATAACACCTTCGATGCAGGCTTTGAAGGCTTCCCAAATTAGTTCCGGATCCTGCTCATGATAGCCGGGTTTGGGTGCATTGTAGCTGTAATACAACTGGTTATCAGCAAACGATTGGCATTGCAAGTTTACCGCCACTGCTTTCACGCTGCCCGTGCCAGTATCCACCCCTAAAACATATTTCATGGTAAATAATTATAATTTGCAAGATACAGCTTTCCGGTAAATACCCCGATCCACCCAAGTACACAGTGTGCACGATACACCAATAATTTTTCCTCCATTTTCACCGACTATTTTTCCCGGTTTACCGAGTAAAACCGCCTCTATACCTAATAGGGACCAATTTGCTGTAACGAACTTTATTTGGGTTCGTCTTATTGGTGTATTCAGAAATTAGAAAATATAATTACTTGACAATCAAAATAAAACATATCATGAAAACTCAAATCATAACCATCTTCGCAGCCTTAGTTTTAGCCTTCGGAGTAACAAATTCAGCTTCAGCAGCAACTGCAAAAAACGCAGATAACAGCTACACCGTATTAACCGACGTTAGCGCCATCAACAAAATTGAAGTACGCGGCAACGTTCAGCTTTACATATCAGACGGCGCTGCCGACCAGGTAAAAGTTTACAACAAATATTACAGCCAAAGTGCTTTGGTACAAAGCAAAAACGGTGTATTGAGAATCGCTTCATACAGCACCGATAAATTGGTAGTGTGGGTTACTGCAAACGATTTACGCGCCGTATCAGCTTATGATAATTCAGAAGTAAAATCATTCGGCGATATTTCAAAAATTGAGTTTGACGTTGATTTACACAACCATGCATCTGCCAAATTGAACATCGATGCCTTCAGCGCCAGCTTAACTGTAAATGACGATGCTAAAGCCAGCCTTAGCGGTAACGTAACTGAATACGCTTTAAGCTGCGACCGCGACGAAAATGTAGATCACAAAAACCTGGTAGCCGGCCACACTTCAAAAAAACAAGCACAAGGACAGGTAACAGCTAAAGGATTTGACTTAGCCGACCTTTAATCCTCAATAAAAAACAAGGCATATATTTAAAAGCTGTCGTAGAAAATATGGCAGCTTTTTTTAAATTTGATGTAACTTAACCAATCAGTAATAAGTCCAAAACTTAAAAAAGTCATGAAAAAAATAAAGTTATTATTCGCCCTGGCAATTGCAGGTATCACGCTTGGCGGCCTGGCTTCGTGCAGGTTAGGTTGTGTGCACGGCTCGGGCCACCAGCAATCTGAAAGCCGCAAGGTGGATGGGTTTGAAAAAATCACCATATCAGGCGGTTTTAAAGTGATTTTAAAACAGGATAGTACGCTTGATATAAAAATCACTGCCGACGATAACCTCCTTAAATATATCCGCACCACAGTAAGCGGCGACAGGTTGAAAATTAGCACCAAACGCAACCTGTGCAACACCGGCCAGATGACCGTGTATGTTGGTATTAAACGCTTGAATGAGTTAAAAGCTTCGGGTGCCGTCGAAGTTGAATCGGATGGCAAAATAACTACCCAGGATATTGAATTTAACCTATCGAGTGCAACCAAATTAACCTTGGACCTTAATGCGGCCAACGTGCGTACGACAGGCAGCGGTGTTACCACCATAAATTTAAAAGGGCAGGCGACCAGCCACGATGTGGAGATGGCAGGCAGCGGCAAATTGCATGCCTTCGATTTTGTAGTAAGCAACTGCAGCATTAGCAGTTCGGGCGTTGGCCACAGCGAAGTGAATGTGCTAAATAAATTAAATGTGCATTCAAGCGGCGCGTCTGACGTGAAGTATAAGGGCAATCCGGCTGTAAACAATGATAAATCCGGTGCATCATCTGTAGAAAAAGCGGACTAGATCCAGTTGATTGGGTTGATTAAGAGAGCGGTTGATTAAGTTGTTGAATATTTAGAGGGTGAAAGGTGAGTGAAGCCCAATCATTTAAATTAAATAAACTTAATCAACTCAATCTAACATAATCAACCGAATTAACCCATCATGAAAAAGTTCAAAAAAGTATTGCTATACTTAGTTATAGCAATTGTACTTGTGGTAGTTTCTGCCATATCGTACATTACCCTTTGCCTGCCAAATGTCGGTCCGCCTGAAGACATACATGTAACGCCCACAGCGCAATTGGTAGCGAGGGGCGAATACCTGGCAAACCATGTTACCCTTTGTGTCGATTGCCATTCCCAGCGCGATTTTTCCCGCTATGCGGGCCCGTTACTCGACGGCAAACTAGGCCAGGGCGGTGAAGTATTCGACGAAAAAGTAAGTTTCCCGGGTAGTGTACATGTACCTAACATTACCCCTTATAAATTAAAAGACTGGACGGATGGCGAAATTTTCAGGGCCATTACCACTGGTGTACGTAAAGACGGCGTGGCCATATTTCCGTTGATGCCCTGGCCATCTTATTCAAAACTGGCCCGCGAGGACGTTTATGCCCTAATAGCATACCATGCCTAAGAAAGCAAGCCTGGGCACCATCCCCAACCCGGCCGATACTTTAAAATACGGCGCATACCTGGTTAATGCCGCGGCGTGCATGGATTGCCATACCCAAAACGTTAAGGGAGAAATGATAGCCGGTATGGAGTTTGCGGGCGGGCGCGAATTCAGGATCGGGAATAATACTGTCCGGTCGGCCAATATTACTCCTGATAAAGAAACCGGGATAGGCAACTGGACGGCCGATGCTTTTGTACAGCGTTTTAAAACATTTAGCGACCGCGAAAAAGCAGCCAAAGTATCGCCCACCGACCCCCAAACCATTATGCCATGGTACAACTTTAGCGGGATAAAGGAAAGTGACTTACGCGCGATGTTTGCTTATATAAAAACATTAAAGCCGGTAAAAAATACGGTGGTTAAGTTTACGGCAAATAGTTTTGTCAAGTCAGAGTGAGTGGTGAGTGGAGAATGGTGAGTGGTGAGTGGTTTAACAACTGTCGCCACTCAACCATTCACCTAATCAACCACTCACTTAATCAACTTTTTCTTCTTTACTGACTTTTCGGACTTTCCCGACTTTTCGAACTTCAATACTTTTTTCCTACCTTTGCCCCTCCAAAAGCAGGGGCTTTTTATTTGCCTATAATTTAGGGGCTTCGCTTAAATACTTTAAAGATTAAAATACCGGTAAAAGATGAATATATCACAGGAGAAAATTGATAACCTGAATGCAGTTGTAAAAATCAATATCAACCCCGAGGACTACCAGCCACGTGTTGAGAAAGCCATTAAGGAACACGCTAAAAAAGCAAAAATACCAGGCTTCCGCCCGGGTATGGTGCCATCATCGCACATCAAAAGGATGTACGGCAAAAGCATTTTGGTTGATGAGATAAACAACATGCTGTCGGATACTTTGAATAAATATTTAGAGGACGAAAAGCTTGAAGTTTTAGGCCAGCCATTGCCAAAACGAGGTGATGAGCGTGAATACAATTGGGATTTTGCCGACAACTTTGAATTTAACTATGAAGTTGGCCTGGCTCCTGAGTTCAGTATCGATTTTTCATCGAAAGATAAATTAACCCAATATGTTATTAAAGCCGACGAGGCTACACTGGCAGAGCGTATCAAAAACATCCGTCGTGGCTATGGCAAAATGACAAATCCTGACGTATCGGCAGATGGCGATGTGCTTTATGGCGAATTAGTTCAGCTTTCGCCGGATGGTTCTGTTTTTGAGGATGGCATCAGCAATACCTCATCGGTTCGTTTGGACCAGGTAAAAGATGAAGCTGTAAAAGCATCATTGATCGGCCTGAAAAAAGGTGATGAGGTTACGCTTGATATTCAGAAAGCATTTGATAACGACGCAGCTAAAGTTGCAGGCTTGTTAAAAATTGACGAAGAAACAGCGGCAGATTTAAAATCGGACTTCCGTTTAACTGTTAAAAATGTTAATCGTTTGGAAGAAGGCGATTTAAACCAGGAGTTCTTTGACAAATTATTTGGTGAAGGTGTAGTAACAACTGAAGAAGAGTTCAGGGCTAAAATTACCGAGGAAATTGAAACGATGATGCAGCAGGATGCGGAACGCAAACTGCAGGGCGACATTTATCAATATGGTTTAGGTAAGGTGACCTTTGAGTTGCCCGATGAGTTTTTAAAACGCTGGTTACAGGCAACCAACGAAAAACTTACCCCCGAGGAACTTGCAGGTGGCTATAACGATTTTGCCCAAAACCTTAAGTGGACTTTAATTGAAAACAAAATAATTAAAGACAACGAACTTGAGATTAAATACGAGGACGTTTTCCAACTGGCAAAGGCACGTTTAGGCCAGCAGTTTACCATGTACGGTCAGCCTATCGATGAAGAGCAGCTGAGCCAGTACGCTGTACAATACCTGCAGAACAAAGAAAATGCAAACAAAATATTTGAAGATGTAAAAGCATTAAGAGTATTTGACTACATAAAAAGCGTTGTTACTTTAGAACCGAAAGAAATTTCTTATACAGATTTTACAAGCGAGTTCGGAAATAAAAATTAAGTCCGAAAGACCGAAAAGTCAGTAAAGTCCGAAAGTAGGAGAAATTGTCTTTTACTTTCGGGCTTTTGTATTTTTCGATACCTACCCCGGACGTCATGCCGAATTTATTTCGGCACCTCACTGGACAAGTTGCCAGCGTGCTGATCATTTAGCATGTGGGGTGCCGAAACAAGTTCAGCATGACGGTTGGTTCAATTGAAAATCATCTTTCGGACTTCCGGACTTTCCCGACTTTTCGGACTTTTCCAAATAAATTTACTTTCAAAAAACTTTCTGTTAATAAAAGTATTTAAGTAACAACTATATTTATCGCGATTAAAACCCCCACACTAACAAAAAAATCATGAGCAGTAATATTGATAAGAATGAATTCAGGAAATACGCTGTTAAGCACCACCGCATTAACAGTCTTTTTGTAGATAAATTTATTTCGCGCGTTGACGCAACCCGCATGCCAACCGGGATAACCGGCATGACGCCTTACATTATTGAAGAGCGCCAGCTTAACGTAGCCCAAATGGACGTATTTTCGCGTTTAATGATGGACCGCATCATTTTCCTTGGCGATGCGATTTATGAAAATATTGCAAACATTATTCAAGCCCAATTGCTATTCCTTCAATCGGCTGATGCAAAACGTGATATACAGATATACATCAATTCGCCGGGTGGCTCGGTTTACGCCGGTTTGGGTATATATGACACCATGCAATTTATATCAAACGATGTAGCAACAATTTGTACAGGTATGGCCGCCTCAATGGGTGCCGTGCTGTTATGCGCAGGCGCTGCAGGCAAAAGGGCAGCGTTACCACATGCAAGAGTGATGATACATCAGCCATCTGGTGGTGCGCAAGGCCAGCAGTCAGACATTGAAATATCATACCACGAGATCACTAAATTGAAGAAAGAATTGTACCAGATCATCGCTGATCACAGCGGGGCATCGTATGAAAAAGTTGATAAAGCATCAGACCGTGATTACTGGATGATAGCCGAAGAAGCAAAAGAATTTGGTATGGTGGATGAAATTTTAAGAGGGAATAAAGCCTAAGTAGTCCGAAAGTCCCTAACGTCCGAAAGACAAAAAACGGATTGCAAATATTTAAAAAGTTAGAAGTTTTGACGAAATTATCTTTCGGACTTTACTGACTTTCGGACTTTCGGACTTTTTTCATTAAATTTGTAAGTAAAGTAAATCAAATGAATAAAAACAGCAAGGAGATCAGGTGTTCGTTTTGTGGGGCAGGTAAACAGGACTCCCTGATGCTGATTGCCGGCCTTGATGCGCACATCTGTGATAAGTGCGTCAACCAGGCTAATGAAATACTGGCTGAGGAGCTGAAAGTGCGCAAGGTAAAAACTTCGCCATCGGTACCTGCGGTGTTAAAACCTGCTGAAATTAAAGGCCACCTGGATCAATATGTTATTGGTCAGGATGATGCCAAAAAGATACTTGCCGTTGCCGTTTACAACCACTACAAGCGCCTTAACCAGCGTGTTGAAAAGGATGATGTGGAAATTGAAAAATCAAACATTATTATGGTTGGCGAAACCGGGACCGGTAAAACACTACTGGCAAAAACCCTCGCTAAAATATTAAATGTTCCATTCTGCATCTGCGATGCTACAGTTTTAACAGAAGCAGGCTATGTGGGGGAAGACGTTGAAAGTATTCTAACCCGTTTGCTTCAATCTGCCGATTATGATGTAGCAACCGCCGAGCGTGGTATTGTTTATATTGATGAGGTTGATAAAATTGCCCGCAAAAGCGATAATGCATCTATCACCCGTGACGTATCGGGCGAAGGCGTACAACAGGCTTTATTGAAGATTTTGGAAGGAACAAATGTTAACGTACCGCCGCAGGGCGGCCGGAAACATCCCGACCAGAAAATGATTACCGTTAATACCAACAATATCCTGTTTATATGTGGCGGGGCTTTCGATGGTATCGACCGTAAAATTGCCAACCGCCTGCGTACCCAAACTGTTGGTTACAAAATGAAACGTGATGATGGTGAGGTAGATTTGAAAAACCTGTATAAGTACATTACTCCGCAGGATTTAAAATCATTCGGATTGATACCGGAGTTGATCGGCCGTTTGCCTGTGCTTACGTATTTGAATCCGCTCGACAGGGAAGCTTTGCACAATATTTTAACTGAGCCAAAAAACTCGCTGTTGAAACAGTACAAAAAGCTGTTTGAATACGAAGGTGTAAAGCTTGAGTTTGAAGACGATGTACTTGATTTTATTGTTGACAAAGCGGTTGAGTTTAAACTTGGCGCCCGCGGCCTGCGCTCGATATGTGAGGCGATAATGATTGACGCCATGTTTGAGTTTCCGTCGAAAAAAGAAATTAAGCGCTTAAATGTAACGCTTGATTACGCCCGCGAGAAATTCGAAAAATCGGACCTTAAAAAGTTAAAAGTGGCTTAATGTTGAAGACACAACCAGTACTTATATTTGAATATACAACGCAGACCCTGGTTTTTAACCGGGGTTTGTTGTTAAATAAAGGGGCATGCCGAACTTATTCTCCGCAAGCACAGCCCCTTCTGACAAGTTACCCCTCTCGTTGGCAACCTGCCCTGTGAGATCCCGATCCGATCAGTTGGCAGTCGGGACGACGAGATTAAAATTATATAACGATGAACGAACAATTAGACGTAAAGAAAGATCAGCCGAAGACAGAAGCGAAAAAAATCAAAGAGGTGCACACCCCCATTACCCCCGGTTTAAAAACAAAAGAAGGTATTGTTACCAACTGGCTGCCGCGCTATACAGGCCGCCCGCTGGCCGACTTTGGCCAATACATCATCCTCACCAACTTTTCGAAATACATACAGTTATTTTCGCAGTGGAATGATAATGCACCGATACTGGGTCTTGACAAACCTATGCAAAGTGTGACGGCCAATGGTATAACCATAATTAACTTTGGTATGGGCAGCTCGGTGGCGGCGACTATAATGGATCTACTAACCGCCATTAAACCAAAAGCCGTAATATTCCTGGGGAAATGCGGTGGCCTTAAAAAGAAGAACAATGTTGGCGACCTGATATTGCCGATAGCCGCGATACGGGGCGAAGGGACATCAAACGATTACCTGCCCGCCGAAGTGCCTGCACTCCCGGCGTTCGCCCTACAAAAGGCTATATCGACCACCATACGCGACTTTGGCCGCGATTACTTCACCGGAACATGTTATACCACCAACCGTCGCGTTTGGGAGCACGACAAGGAGTTTAAAAAATACTTGAAAAAACTGCGTGCAATGGCTGTGGACATGGAAACGGCAACGGTATTTACCACTGGCTTCGCCAACAAAATTCCAACAGGCGCCCTGCTGTTGGTGTCAGACCAACCAATGATACCCGAAGGTGTTAAAACCGCTGAGAGCGACTCGAGCGTAACCGAACAATTTGTTGAAACGCATTTAAGGATCGGGATTGAGTCGTTAAAACAACTAATAAATAACGGGTTAACTGTTAAGCACCTGATATTTTAAATTATAACTCTCGTACAATAAACAAAGCCTGTGCTCACAATTAAGCACAGGCTTTGTCGTATAAAATATTTACCGTTATTTAAATAAAGGGTTCGGGCGGCAATAAGTTCCATCACCAAAGCTAATCACATAGTCTGATTTAAAATGTGTACTTTTTTGGTAGTAATCTGTAGTGATAATCTGCGCATCAGAAGCCAATGCGGCTTCAAATGTTGATTTATCGTTGTCCCTTGCCTCTTCAGTGTCGCTATCGGCTCGGGTGCGTATGATATAACCCTTTTTAACCAGTGCCTTTATCTTTTTAAGGTCCTTTTTCGGGTTATTCATAATGTGTATTGCCGACTCAGGTGTGCCCGGTTCAGAATCGGTAAACAGAACCCTGTTTTTTAATGAGGGGTGGCCGGCTATGTAAGCCGCCCTCTTTTTCCCAACTTCATCCAGTACAAATATAAATTTACCCTTTGCCTGCTTTACCTTTGGCCAGTTGCCGTGTAAAACCGCGCTTTGCAGGGTTTTATATTTTCCCCTCACATCATCCGGAACAACCAGGTTCTCCCGGCCCAGGTTTTCCAAAAGGGTCTTATCCAACTGGTCGAAAATTGCGCTGGTAAATGTTTCCGGAATAGTATAGTACGGCTTTTTCATACGTTCATCCTTCGCATTCATTGTAATAAAAATCACGTCGTGATCTTTATGCTTGTCCGACCATTGCCTCAACTCCTGTAAACACTGTTTAAATGTTAAACAATTGCTCCTGAAATCAATATCCTGTATATGAAATACTTTAAACCCTGGTTCGTTCATAACACCATCCTTGTCATAAGGCGCCTGGCCGGGTGCCCAGGCCAGCCCTTTCGGATGTGCATATCTGCCGCCCTTGGTATCGGCATAAATGTCGATTTCAAGATCCAGCAAGCCCAGGTCGAGTTGTTGCGATAAGGTGATATGGCTATAATCTATTTTCTTCGATCCTACGGAGTCTTTTTCTTTAATAAACTTAAATAACACCGGATCGATGGATTGTTTATAGCTATTGTGTGACCCAATCACCTGTATGCGGTTTATAGGCAAATCGTCGCTAACGGGGTTACCGGTTTTAAATGATAAACAGGCAATTAGCAGGATGCTCAAAAATGTCTTTGTCATACAAAATAAATTAATAGCCCGGGTTTTGAGTTAATTTCGGATTAAGCTTAATTTCTGTCGCCGGGATTGGGTAAAGCCTCCTGCTTGCATCTTTATTCATCGACAGCGGGTCATTCGCAAATGGGTAATCCACTTCAAACTGGCCAAAACGGATTAGGTCATTCCTGCGCCATCCCTCCCACGAAAATTCTCTTGCACGCTCATCAAGTAGCGATGGCAAATCAACCGCACCTGCCAATTGCGCACCCGCACGCGCCCTTACCTGGTTAACCAGGTACAATGGTGTTTGCAGCTGCCCGTTTACAGTGGTAGCTGTAGCGCCCCTTAATATCGCCTCCGCTTTCATCAGCATAACATCTGCTAACCTGAACACAGGCACGTCGTTACTGTTTAAACGGGTTGCCTGGATAATGTTTGGATCCGGGTAGTATTTCATTGAGCGGATACCTTCCGACTGGCTTGCAATGGTGTTCCCTACGTCCATTGGTTTGGGCGGTACCAAAATCAGATCAGGGGTGATAACTATTTGTGTGGTAGTATTAGGATAATAAGCAGGTTGATTAGTAAAACCACCATTACCATCAGGTAAAAACTGCGGCCCTACCAGCCAGGTATTTGTCCGCGCATCGCCGGGCAAATTAAACCGGTTATAAAACTCGTGAGTGGTACTCATGGCAATACTCAGGCCTACGTTCATGTTGTAATATGGCGCGAGGTAGTAAAAGAAGCCGAACCTGGTAAACTGGTTGCCCGGAATCTGCTGATCGTAAGGCACTGCAAAAATGGTCTCTTTTATCTGCGGGCCGTTATTAGGTAAAAATATATCCCTGAACTTAGCGTCGAGGCTATAATTGGGGTTTTTCATTACGCTATCAGCCATTGCAACAGCATCATTATAACGCTGGGTGCCGGTATATACCTCTGCATTCAGATACATTTTTTCAAGCAGTGCAAACGCCATTTCCTTAGTTGGGCGACCGTATTGCAAGGTGTTGGTTGCAGCAACGCTTGTTTTTGATGGCAGTTGCTGTAAAACACTTTTCAGGTCTGCCTCTATAAACTTAAAAACTTCAGCCCTTGATTGCGTTGATGGCAGCTCGGCTACCGGGAAAGTGTTGATGATGGGTACATTACCATACAAATCCATCATAAAAAAGTAATACAAATCGCGCATTGCAGTAATCTCGGCAATGCTTGAGGTCTTTAACGTAACGCTTGATGAAGATGCTTTAACCAGGTTAATTAGGCGGTTACAGTTGTTGATGCCACCGAAACCCCATTGCCAAACGCCGGTAACGTTGGGATGGTCAAATGTCCAGGTGTGATAGTGCAATTGCCTGTATTGGCCACCGTCGTCAAAGTTCCCGTCCCTTGCCGGGATAATTGCTTCATCTGTCGAAAGCTCCTGCATGCGCCAGTAGGGCACCGCGTAATTTGACGATAAGTTAGAGTACATGGTGCCTAACAATGCAATGTAATCCTGCTGTGTTACCGGGAAGTTGGATTTTACATATTGCGATTCAACAGGCACATCCAGTTTTGTGCAGGAATTTATGGTGACTGCCGTTGCAATCGCTGCTAAAAATAATATTGTTCTTTTCATTTCTGTTGTGTTGAAGTTTTATTAAAACGATGTATTTAAACCAAAAATGAAGGTCCGCGTACGCGGGTAATAGTTTTGGTTGTCGATACCGGGGGTTAAGCCGCCGATATTAACTTCAGGATCGATCCCCCTGTATTTGGTAATGATAAAAACGTTATTGGCTGATAGATAAAAGCGGATGCTTTTGACAGCCTGTATTTTTGGTTTAATAGTATAACCAAGTGTGGCATTATCGAGGCGTAAATAGGCGCCGCTCTCTAAAAAGCGATCGGATATTAAATAACCGTTAATATCATTAAATGATTCGCCAAGGGTAAATCTTGGGATGTTTTGTATTTTGGAATCCGCAGGGTTGTTCAGCGAGGCCAGGGTAGCATTCAAAATTTTGTTGCCCCATACGCCGCGAACCAGGAAGTTCAGATCAAAGCCTTTGTAGAAAAAGCTGTTGGTCCAGCCGTAAATTGCTTTAGGCTGTGCGTCTCCTGCTACTCTTTGATCAGTAGTTAAAGGCTGTGTAGCTATCACCTGCCCGGCAGCATTTTGATAAGTACTTACTCCAGAGCCATTTTTACCCACATAGTGCCATAAATAAAAGGTACCCAAAGCATCGCCTGGTTGCACTATCTGGCTATAGTTACCAGATTGGCCCTTGCCACCTAACTGTGCAGTCTGGATATATGGAGTTGCAAACAGCGTGTTTGATAAGGTTTCGACAACGTTTTTATTGTGCGAGATATTGAAGGAAGTTTTCCAGGTAAATGCTGAAGTTTTTACCGGCACCGCATTTATTACAAACTCCACACCAGTGTTTTTTATTTTACCAACATTTGCAGTAATTGTAGGCACAAAATACTGGGTAGTTGATACCAGGTATTGGTCATAAATCAAGTCGGATGTTTTCTTGATGTAATAATCTAAGGAGCCTGTGATTCGGTTTTTTAATATACCAAAGTCTAAACCGATGTTGGTGGTAGCGGTGCTTTCCCATTTCAGATCCGGGTTATCGTTTCTTACAGGGCCCAAAGCATTGGTTATATTACCGTTGTACAGGAATTTGCTGTTCCCGGGAGGGGTTCCATAAATAAGCAATGCCGAAAATGCGTTAAAGCCTAAGCTGTTACCCGACACGCCATAACCTGCCCTTAATTTCAGGTCGCTGATAACCGGCATGCTTTCCATGAATTTTTCGTTGATAATTCTCCAGCCGGCAGATACCGCAGGGAACAAGCCGTAACGGTTATTTCTACCAAATGCCGACGAACCGTCGTCCCTGAGCGATGCCTGTAACAAATACTTATCGCCAAACTGGTATTGCGCACGACCGTAGTAAGATATCAACCTCAATGTTGATATCACATTCGGGTTAAAAGCTACCTGCGACAGCGAAGAAGGGTTTGACAAAAACAGATTGTTATACGTTAAGTTATCGTTCGAAAAGTTCTGTGTCTGCACACCAAAACCGTCATTGGTTTTGTCCTGCTGATACGAATAACCTGCCAACAACTTAATGCTGTGCTGGCCAAATTCCTTGTCGTAGTTAAAGTACGATTCAAAAACACTGCTTGTGTTTAAAAACGCTGTTCTGTTAGCTACGCCGCCGGCTCCAACTGCCAGGCCCGAATGGCTGTTTTCGTAAACATTGATATTGTTTTGATCTTTTTGGGTCGATCCCGTAAGCGTAAACCTTAAGCCAGGCAAGATATCAACCTGTGCAATGCCGTTTATTAAGGTTTTATTATCGTTGGTTTTAATACTGTTGTTGTTTGCCAGCGATAGTGGGTTTAAAGGCCCGCTACCGGTGCGGGTATAGTTTTCCTTGTAGCTGCCATCGGGGTTAAACGGACTTACCGTAGGCAAATAAAACAGCATACCCGGCAACACGTTTCCCTGCGGGATGTCTTTGTTGTTGGTAACGCTGTTTGTCAACGTAATACCCAGCTTTAACTTGTCATCAAAAAAGCGCTGGTTAATATACCCCCTGAAAATAGTACGTTCGAGGCTGGTGTTTATTAATACACCTTCGTTTTTTAAATAGTTAACACTTGCACCATAATCAGCACTTTTAGATGCGCCCCCGTAGGATAAATTGTGATTTTGAGAATAGCCTCTCCTCTCCACCAGGTTTTGCCAGTTAGTATTTGAGCCGTCATCATCAATCGGCTTGGCAAGCGGTTTTACGCCGTTATCGCTCAAATATTTTCGCAACTGGTCGGCAGTCAGCATATCAATTTTTTTCGATACGTTTTCCATCGCCACATAGGCGCTGTAGTTTAACCTTGTTTGACCGGTTTTTGCCCTTTTGGTGGTAACGATAATTACACCATTAGCAGCCCTTGATCCGTATATGGCTGTTGAAGAAGCATCTTTTAAAACATCAATACTTTCGATATCGTCTGGTGCCAATAAATCAATTGAAGCGCCGGGCACACCATCAATTACATAAAAAGGCTCCTGTGCAGCACCCTCGCGCAGGGTTGAGGGCCCACGCAGAATTGTTGCAGGCTGTTTGTTAGGGTCGCCGCTCTTGGTAACGTTCAGACCTGCCACTTTGCCTTGCAACAATTCGGCCGGGGTTGTTATTACACCCAGGTTAAAGTCTTCGGCTTTTAATGATGTAATGGCGCCGGTAACATCCTTGCGGCTTGCTGTGCCATAGCCAATTACAACGACATCTTTCAGTTGTTTGGTGTCGGGTAAAAGAGTAACATTCAAAACACCGTCACCGGCGGGCACGTCCTTTGCTACATATCCTAAAAAGTTAAAATGAATAACATCATCCGGGCCATTCACCTGGATTGAGAATTTTCCATTACCATCGCTGGATGCGCTTTTGCCGGAGCCCTTTGCTGTTATGATAACGCCGGGCAGCGGTAAGTTCTTTTCATCGGTAACAGTCCCGCTGATTACCTTTGATTGCTGTGCTGACGCCGTTAAAGCGAACAGCATGATTAACAGCAGAAACCGGGCTTTATGTTTCGATTTGATAAAAGCCCGCAAAATCTGGTTGTACATTTTTTCCATAGTTTGAGTTGAGTTGACCTATTTAGTGTCAAAACAACAATTTAACTATTAGCAAAAAATAAACTGGATGTTATGAATTGTAAAGAAACAAATAAATGACTTATTACAATAAAACACGCAAAACACTTGTAATCAAATAATTACAAACAAAAGACCTAAACGCAATATGGAACAAAAATTAACTACCGGTAAACCCAAAATTGTTAAATTGTAAATAAGATGCCGGTCTTTTAAAATGATTTTAAAAAGGACCTGGAAGTGTTATCCGGATATTGTGAAATATATCTTGGATCAGGTAAGTTGGGTTGAATATGTGAGCGGTGAATTTTTTAAAAAGTAGGCTTATCTTCCTGACCGTGCTGATAACTATTTTGTTCATTGAGTTTGTGCCAACCCTTGTTTTTAAATTTTTCATAGCTAATATAAAATCCTATTAGCAGACCTATAAATATGCCCACATAATTTATCGCAAACTGAAGGGTGATGCCTTGATAATACTCATCCTTAGTATTAATATAAAAACCGCAAACGGCGAGGGCAAATACAATGACGACAGTTATAAGGCCAGCAATTTTTTTGGTATGAGGAATAAATAAGCATGACAAAAAGACGCAAAGAGAAAAAGAGCTAATTGTTAAAAACAGGTGATATGCGAGATAAAAATAAAAATTATGGGAAGTAAGCTCATTGGCAACATTTAATTCTACAAAGAGAACAATTAAGCCAAAGGTTATTGATAATGACAAAGGAATACCCAATATCCATCTAAGTAAATTCATAACTCAAATTAACCACAATTATTCCCCAACTACAACCTTCTTCATCCCTTCCCTACCATAAAACACCGGGAAATACATCATCTCAGCTTTGGCTGGGTTAAGCGTGTATTTACCGTCGTAGCGTGGAATAAGATTTACAGTAAACTCATATTTTCCCTGTTTTAGCTTGCGGCAAAATATGCTTACTTTCTCTTTAAAATATTCGCGATGCACTTCGTTATTTTGCCAGCTTTGTTCTTTGCTTTCGTACGAGCAGCCCGCCGGGATAGGTATTTCAATCATCACAAAATCGGCATCGCCTTTGGCGGTTACTTCGGCTTTTAACAGTACAGGCTGGCCGCCGTTTAGTTTAGTTAGGCGGGTTTCTTTTCTCTCGAACCAGGTATTAACCGTAAAGTCTTTGCTAACCTTTTCCGGCTTCGTGTTCCAAAACTGCTGGTAACCGGTAATGTAAACAGGAAGCGTACCGGTTTTACCGATGGAAAGCTGGTTACCGGTTATATTGGCGGTATAGGGAAATTTGGTAACCGTTTCGGTCTTTGCACCGGACAATATTAAAGCCGAAGGTTTGGTTTGCTTATCGCTGGTGAGCACATCAGGTAAAATGGTTCCCAGTATCAGGGCAGATTCGTAGGTATTGCGCCACTCCCCTTCTTTACGCTGCTCTAAAAAGTAAGCCTGTATTTTGGGTAACAGGTTGTTATGTTTGCCTTCGTTTTTTATGATTTTGTAGGCAAGCACCGTCAGCTGTATGCTGTTGTCGAAAAAGCGGTAGCTGTCCTCGCCCCAATAAATATTGCCAAATAGGGTGTGGTGTTCCGCGGCCAGCAGGCTGTCCAGCTTAATGGTTTGGCCGTCATCCTGCCTCAGTAGCATCAGCCTCAAGTTATCATAGCCTGATGGAGTATCCCCGTTTATTTTTTTTGCTATCGCAGTGTTTTCCTTTTCAATTATGGCGAAATATTTGGGGTAGTCAACTTTAGCGTCCAGCCGGTGCAGCAGCTCGAGGCAAACCAGTTTATCCTGGCCCTTATAGCTTTCCATTTGGTAAACCAGGTAATCAGTTAGTTTTTGTTTATCCAATTGAATTTGATAACCATCTTTTTGCGCATCAACCAAAGCTTCAATAACATGCAGGCTTATCCATAATTCCTCATCGCTGTCTTTCCACCAGCCCCAGGTGCCCTGGCTTTTGCGGTTTTCCTGCAGTTTTTTAATTACTTCGTTTATATTTTTCTCATATTTAAATTCCTCGCCCAAAAACTTTTTGATGCGTTTTTGCATCAGCAGTCCTTTTAGTTTGGAGGCAAGCTGCTCGTTGCATAAATACTTGTAGGCACGCAGCTTTTCGGTTTCAGCCATCAATGCCGGCAGCACCGACGCTTCGGCGTGGAAGGTCACCGGCCCTTTTGCGGCGTCGAATTTTAGGTTTACCGTGGTATCGCCGTTTAAGGCTTCAAACACACCGATGGTTTCCTGTACACCCTGTTTAATTACCGGCACTTTGCGCAGCTCGCCATCGAAATAGCCGTTATCGCGTTTTATGGTGTACTCAAAAGTAAGGCTGTCGGTATTGGCGGCGGTGAGGTTAAGGGTGTCGATTTTGGAGTTTTTAACTTCCAAAACATCCTGCTTAACCTGTTTGCCATTATAAATAAATGTACGGGTTAGTTTGGCCGCATCAGTATTATAGTTCGACACTTTACCCAGCGCGCTTAGCTCATCGCTCTCAACCGCAAACAACGGTGCCAGGAACGCGGCGCTGAGCGGCTTAAACGATTTAATTTGATTTTCCACAAATCCCGATTGCCGGTTGCCATTTATGCCGATTACAAAAGTACGCCAGTTGGTAATATCATCAGGGAAAACTGTGGTAAAGCTGGCTTTGCCGTTTTCGTCGGTGGTAAGTTTTGGTTGCCAATAGGCGTAGTCGGAGAAGTTTTTGCGGATGGATTGTTCGGAGGATTGTTGGATCGGGTCGGATTTAGTTTGTGATACACTTGCTTTTCTTTTTGTATTGATAATAATAACGCCGTTTGCTGCAGATACACCATATAAAGCGGTTGCGGCGGCATCCTTTAATGTGCTTATCTCGGCTACATCATTTGGATTGATACCATCCATGCTGGCTACCACCATCCCATCCACAACAATCAGGGGTTTTCCGCCCGGGAAACTTGAAATTCCCCGTATAACTACGTTCGCACCAGACCCGGGCGCTCCTTGTTCAAGATATACGCCCGACGCTTGTCCCTGCAACATTTGTACAGCCCCTACAATATCCTTTCTCCTGACCGAAGCGTAGCCGGTGACTACAACCTCGTTTAACGACGAACTGGCGGGGTCGAGGACTATATTTGATGAAACGCCGGGTTCGATAGCAACCTCACGTGTTTTGTAGCCAAGGTAGGATATATAAAGTTTCCCCGATTTAGGTACCCTAAGCCTGAATACACCATTAACGTCTGTTACCGTTCCTTTGTTGGTGCCCTTTACCCTTACCATGCATCCTATAATGGGTTGCCGGTCATCGCTGCCGATAACCCGGCCGGCCATCATGGTCCCAAACTCGCTTTCATCGAAATATTTATCGTTAAATGCCTCTTTTAACTTAAGTGCGTCGTTTTCAATATTACTGTCGTTTGCATTGTATTTCCCTGTACGCGAATTGATGGTGTTGTTTATTTTGATGCTTACTGAATCTTTTACATGCGATGCGCACACGTTAATGTCATAAAAATTATTACCGTGCGGCTTGATAATTATGCTGTCAACAATATCATAGCTATTGCCCCGGAGCAGAAAGAACAGCCTGTATTCCCCAACACCAAGCGCCCCAAAATCAGTGGTATGACCGGGATAAACCCTGATATAATCAGGATCGTCATACCTGTATATAATTACATTTTTTATAAACGGGTATTTAGCCTGCAGTTTAATATTGAGGCGCCCGGTTAATTTATCGGCAACAGGCTTGTTCAAAAAAAGTTCCCGGGTATTGCTGCGTAACTCGAGAAATTGCTGCCATAATGTATCCGCTTCCGGGGCAGTGAGCGGGTATTGCTTATAATCGTCGGTTCCATTTATAAAAAACAGGTCTCTTTTGAATGGAAACGGCGTTGGGATACTTTTTTGTTTTAAAAGCCCCGGTTCAAAAAGATAGGAATAGCCCGGTTCTGTTAAAAACAACAGGGGCTTTTCGTTGCGTAAATTAAACACCGCATAATTGTCGCCTAACGGGCCGGCAAGTATGTTTTTATTGCCGTAAATATTAGGATTTAATAAAATTACATTATCGCCCTGTTCCAGGGTCGCCATTTTCTGGTTAAAATTATTTACAACTGTAACCAGGTATTTGTTCACCAACTGTGCTTCGTAATTACTAAGCGTATCCGGAGCTTTTTGAAATGATAGGTTATGGTTCACGTCTGTATCCGCGTTAACGCTTAAGATCAGCTTTTTCGACCGCTCCACGTTCACAGAATCTATCTTTATGCTTTGGTTTACCGTTCTGAAACCGATGGTGTGCCTGCCCGGTGTAACCCTGAAACTGTATCGCTGTAATTGTTCGGCCTGGCTAAAATACACGGGGCGGTTATCAATGTAAAGGATGTGTACCGGTATAACATCACCGCCCTTAACCACAAAAGGTGCTATTTGTGTAATGGTGTCTGCCGTAGGTTCTTCTATCCTGAATAATGTTTTAGGGTGCGTAAATTGGTAAAACACTATGCTATCCAGCCCCATATCCCGGCTCAGGCGCGCCCAGTTTAATGGCATGTCGCCATTATCCCGCAACCTAATAACTTCGTATGGATTTATGTATGTTTTACTTTTACGCGCCTTATCAAGGTATGGCACCAGCGGCGCCGTATAATCAAACTTACGGGTTAGCGACCAGGCCGTTATATCGGCATTTGCGACAGGCTTCCCTTTATTGTCGGTTACCACGATACTAGTTTGTGCCTGCTGACCGGGATAAACTGATACCGGCTGCTTTACATTAATGGTAAGCACATTATCCGAAACCGGTATCGAAGCTTGTTCCTTTTTAGGCTCCCCTCCCCATATATAATTTACAATAAACGTAATGTTATCCGCACCCTTATAAGGGTACTTGTAAAACGGCCCAAGCGTTTTCCCTTCGTCAATTAATTTATCGCCGCAAAAAACAGAATACCACAATTCAAGCTTTCGCTCGTTACTTATTTTTACAAATAACGAATCTGGTGTGCGATATCCCGACAGACTTACATTACCGGCGCTGTCTTTAAGGTCAATATCGTTGTCCGTGCTATTCGTTTGCACGTTGTAGCTTGTAGCATTTGCATTAAAAAGCAATTTGTAAGGCAGCGTAGCTTTTATTTTCGAGATGGTGTCGTGTTGTTCGTTTACCGCGCTGATAACTGCAGGTATTTTGCTTTCCTTGCCATAAACGGTGTAGGTTGCCAAAAGGGTATCTGCACTGAGCACCAGGTTAACCCTGTACTTGTCGTAGGTGAAACTCGCATCGCTTCCGGCACTCTGAAGCTCATTATTAGCGTTCAAAAAATCAGCGTCGATATGGTAACTAATATTAGCTTTGGGGAAAATAGAATCAGGTATAACAATTTTTGTTTCGCCAATCGGGTCAAGCGGCATCTTGTGTTCCCATAAGGTATCGGGCGCAAACACATGCCTGGTTTTAAATGGCGCTACGCTGGTGGTTGTAAGCGTTAACCTAATCCGGCCATCGGGCACGGGTAAATCGTTTTCATCGACGGCTTTCAGGTATATTGCTAGCGGATTGCCTGGCCCGTGTTCCTTTTTATCGGTGCGCACGCTAAAGTGGATAGCTTTTAATTCATACTCTTCGTACCTGAAATTTCCTGAAAAGTAAACTTTTCGCTGTGCAAGAAATTCTTCGTCAGACTTGTTGCCTTCATATTTATCAAGATTATATTTCGCGCTCGAAATGTCTTCGAGGCTAATAACGTATTCATTGTCGAGCGAAAGCTTTAAACTATCGTTTAATACAAACGAATATTCGTAACCACCATTGCGGTAGTTGTTCACGCGCCCCAATATTTTACCGTCATCGTCGCGGCCCTCCCTTAATCTAACCAATAATTGCGGGGCTGTAATTGCTTTTTTCGATCCGCTGTTTAATATAAAAGCTTTAAATTTCACTGTATCGTGTGGCTTATAAATAGGTTTATTAAATATCATAAACCCAGTATACTTATTCATTTGCCGTAGCTGATAAGCATAGTAATTGCGTTTCCTGAACTTGTTTTTCACTTTGTACCACGTCCGCTTGAACCAATGGCGGCGATAGTTATAATTTTGATACTGCTTTATTGAAAAATAATTCACCACGCCAGCATAGTCAACTCTTAATAAAGTATCCTTTTGTGAATAGGCTGTATGATATAAGTCGCTTTTACTATCATAGGGTACAGGCCTGCCATTCACCAGTGCCGTAGCATTTATTACAGGTTTCCCGGTCCTATCCAGCAAAATAAAACGCAGGTCGTAATTATTGTGCATCAGCTTTAAAAAAGCGGAGTGATTTTCTATCAACGTATACTCAAGCTTGTTTTTAAAAGCATACACTTTAAGATAATTGCCCGGTGGCAGATTGTTTTCCCAGTTTTTATCGGTTTTGATAGAATCAACCACAGTGTGAAAAATCCTCTCGTCCGGTTCTTTACCCGGGTGGGTATAAAAACTCTGAATATCCAACGGGTCTAGCTTATAGACATAGGTATAAACACTACTCTGCCTGCTATCAGTGAGTGGCCGTTGCGCGTAACTATTAAACGCCACTAAACTTAAAACGATAAAAAAAAGTAAACGTTTCCCCATAAACTGAAGCTGCAATTGTGACCTGGTTTTAGCTTGCCGAATAAACATAAGCAAAATTATTTAAGGTTGATTTTTAGGATGATGCCGAAAGCCGCCCATTTCCATAAATCAATTTCACATTTTTAAAATATATCAATTTAGAAAGCTAATTTTGACCCATAACTAACCCGCTACCGGGTTTACCAGACTTAAATTTATGTGGCATAACAATATATTAGATACCATTGGCAACACGCCCATGGTGCGCTTGAACAAAGTAACTAAAGACATTCCCGCTACCGTATTGGCCAAAATTGAGACCACTAATCCGGGCAATTCCATCAAAGACCGTATGGCGCTGAAGATGATCGAGGACGCCGAAAAAAGCGGCAAGCTTAAGCCAGGAGGGACGATTATCGAGGGTACATCGGGTAATACCGGCATGGGGCTGGCTATTGCGGCTGTGATAAAAGGTTATAAATGTATTTTCACCAGTACGGATAAACAGTCGAAGGAGAAATTTGATGCCCTGCGTGCTTTTGGCGCCGAAGTAATTGTATGCCCTACCAATGTTGACCCGGAGGATTCCCGCTCCTATTATTCGGTTTCATCGCGTTTGGAACGCGAGGTGCCGAATTCGTGGAAGCCAAACCAGTATGATAATTTATCCAATTCGCAGGCGCATTATGAGTCGACCGGGCCGGAGATTTGGGAACAAACCGAGGGCAAAATAACCCACCTGGTTGCAGGGGTTGGCACCGGCGGTACTATATCCGGCATCGCCAAATATTTAAAAGAAAAGAATCCGGCTATACAAATTTTAGGTATCGATACTTACGGTTCGGTATTCAAAAAATATAAGGAAACCGGCATTATGGATAAACACGAAATTTATCCCTACATAACCGAAGGCATTGGCGAAGATTTTTTGCCTCAAAACGTCGACTTTAATCTGATTGACCATTTTGAAAAAGTAACCGACAAAGATGCCGCATTGATGACCCGCGAAATTGCCCGCAAGGAAGGCATTTTCGCAGGTAACTCAACCGGATCGGCAATTGCCGGGGTGCTGCAAATGAAGGATAAGTTTAAGGAAGGCGATGTAGTGGTAGTAATTTTCCCCGATCATGGCACCCGCTATCTCGGCAAAATGTATAATGACGACTGGCTGCGCGATCGTGGCTTCCTGAAAGATGGCAAGCTAACCGCCCGCGATATTATTGCAAAAAAGGAAAACCAGCAAATCGTTACCATTGATTGC
The DNA here is from genome assembly GCF_025359345.1 of Mucilaginibacter sp. Classification (GTDB taxonomy): domain Bacteria; phylum Bacteroidota; class Bacteroidia; order Sphingobacteriales; family Sphingobacteriaceae; genus Mucilaginibacter. The sequence continues at coordinate 233,300 of NZ_JANYGQ010000028.1, read as the reverse complement.
GAGAAAACAGTGCTGGAAGCTATTAATACCATTAAATCGCTCAATATATCGCAGATACCGGTTACGCAAACAGGCATGGTGATAGGTAAAATTACCGAAAGTGATATCCTAAACTCACTCATTGAAAACCCGTCTATTAAATCGCAACCGATAAAAAACATCACCACCGCACCGTTCCCGTTTGTGGATTTAACTACGTCGATAGATAAAATATCGGCGATGATAAATAAGGATAACATTGCGGTGCTGGTTGAGGATAACGGACAGATTGAGATTATTACGCAGTATGATATTATAAATGCGATTTCGGCTTAATGGAGAATGGTGAGTAGAGAGTGGTGAATAGTTGTTATCGTTAAATAATGTTAAACATTGGGTATCAGTGCCGTTGGTAGTGTGATTTTATTTGGAGCGGCTTTATCTTTGCCCTATGTTTAAATCCCCTTTAATAACTATTGCATTTTTATTTTTTAGTTCGATGGCCTTTTGCCAGGCGGATACTGCGGCTGCCGCCAAATACTTTCAGAAAGGTTACGGACTGGAAGCTGCTAAAAAATATAAAGAAGCGCTCGCTGAATATGACTCCTGCGTAACGGCAAACCCTAATTACAACAAAGTATATTTATACCGGGGGCTGGTAAAGTATTACCTGCTCGATTTTAAAGGTTCGGTTGATGATTATACAAAATTTATAGCCGCTAATCCGGAATCGGCAATGGCGTTTGATGACCGGGGATATTCGAGATTTTTATTGGGTGATAATGACGGGGCAATGGCCGATTATAATAAATCTATCACGCTAAACGCAAATATCATGCGGCCGTATCTTAACCGCGGAGGCCTTAAGAGCAAGCTGGGCCAATTTAAAGAAGCCGTCGCCGACTTTAATATCGCCTTAACATTGAGTCCCGATAATGCCAACCTGTATTTTAATATCGGGGTAGCCCAGGGAGTATTAGAAGACTATGCGGCAGCTGTTGAATCGTTCAACTGCGCAATTAAAATAGACCCGGCTTTTGAGCAGGCCTATTTGTACCGCGCGACCACCAAAAGCCTGATGCGGGATTTTCCCGGAGCTGCCGATGACTTTGCGAAGTGCCTTAACATTAACCCCAAAAACAGCCAGGCGCTTTTAAGCCGCGGCGCCATGAAACTGGACCAGGGCGACAAAACCGGTGCCTGTATCGATTTTAATGCCGCGTTAGCCTTAGGTGATAAGCGCGCGGTGGAGGTTATTAAGGAGAATTGTAAATCGAAGTAGAAAGCATTGTCAGCCGGGTCAAAAAATCCAGTTTTATAGCGGCCAATAACAGTCATTTAGATTTATTCGACATTTCCATAAAAATAGAACACTTGATAATCAGCATATTCCACAGCGTTCCGGGTGTTCCGCATGTAAAAATGGAACGCTCAGCTATTCGAAATTTGTAAACCGCACGAATATACCGATCCTTAATTGTCAATATTTTGTAGTTTAAACCACCATCGGTATAAACACCATGTAAAATCCATATTAATTAATTGCGTTTTTAGTAGTTTCGCTTCTAAATGCCCCGGTCGCTAAAAAATAGCCCTGGGATTTAAAAAACGCAATATTAATGGGGTTTACATCCAGGCTAACCGAATACAAAGCTCTTTTATACCGGCTACTATTGGCCTACCTTTTTTACTTTATCAGCAGGGTATTATTTTTCGCCTATAACACCAATTTGTTTGCGGTTGATGACTTTATTACACTGCTAAAACTTTGCTGGTATGGCATCGCATTCGATACTACTGCCCTGCTTTATATCAACAGCCTGTTTATTATTTTAAGTGTATTGCCCCTAAAAATCAATACACAACCAAAATTCCAAAAGGGATTAACCATTTTATACTTCGTCAGCAATTTGCTGTTTTATGCCACAAACTTTGTCGATATCATTTACTACCGTTTCAGCCAGGTACGGTCAACCAAAGCCACCCTCGATTTGCTGTCCGACGAAAGCAACAAAAAGGCACTGTTTGAACATTTCACCTGGGAATACTGGTACGTAATTTTCATCTACCTGGCATGCTGCGTGTGTTGGATATGGCTGTACAGGCTCGTAAAAGTTAAGCCTGCTACGGTTAAAAATGCAAAAACCTATTTTGTTAGTTCCGTAATCGTATTTATTGCAGTCATTGTGTTAATGGTAGGCGGCATACGTGGCGACTACAAGCACAGTACCCGCCCAATCAATATGGTCGATGCCTACAAACATGTTGTAATACCTAACCAGGGTGACATCATACTGAATACCCCATTTGCAATTTTCCGCACGCTGAGCAGCAACAGCTTTAAACTGGAACATTTTTCCACTGCGGATTATATTAACGCCAACATTAAACCGATCAAACAATATACCAGCAACCCTACGGTAAAGCCCAATGTTGTTGTGATTATACTGGAAAGCGTGGCCCGCGAGTTTTGGGGCAGCATGAACAGGGATGCTAAAATCCCCGGTTTTAAATCATATACGCCGTTCCTGGATTCGCTTTCTGGTAGCAGCCTGATATTTACCAATGCTTATGCTAACGGACGCCAATCCATCCACGCCATGTCGTCTGTATTGGCAGGGATACCGTCATTTCAGACTGCATTTACTTCGTCGCCATATGCCAAGCAAAAAATTCAGTCGCTGGTATCTATTTGTGATAGCATGGGATATCAGACCTCGTTTTTTCATGGCGCGGCAAATGGCTCAATGGGTTTCGAAGGATTCGGCAATATTTTAGGGATGAAAAATTATTACGGCCGCACAGAATATAATAACGACAAAGATTTCGACGATATCTGGGGCATCTGGGACGAACCTTTTTTCCAGTTTATGGGCAAAACGCTGGGTACTCAAAAACAGCCGTTTATGGCAACGTTGTTTACACTATCCTCTCACGATCCGTTTAAAATTCCGTCTAAATATAAAAACAGATTCAAAGGCGGCCCGCTGGCCATCGACAAATGCGTGCAGTATACTGATAATTCGCTGCGGGAGTTTTTTAACTATGCCAAAACCCAGCCCTGGTACAACAACACCATATTTGTAATTACTGCCGACCATACCAACCAGACATATTACCCGGCTTACAACAAACCTGTTAACCGCTTTGCTGTGCCGATATTGTTCTATAGCGCCAATAAAGCATATGGCTTAACCGGCGTACGTACCGATATTGCCCAGCAGATGGATATTTATCCATCGATAGTAAGCCTGATTGGCTACAACAAACCATTCCGTTCATGGGGACGCAGCTTAACCAGCAACCTGCCCGGCGAAACGCCAAGGGCTATAAATTCATTAGGTAATATTTACCAGTTTTTGCAGGGCAACTATATCTACCTGTTCGACGGGAAAAAGATCACCGGCATATTTGCAGCTGAAGATAAAAGCTTTGAAAAGAACCTGATGGATGGCTCTTTAAACCCCGAAATGAACAAAGGCGTAGCCGATTTTAAAGCCTTTTTCCAGGATTATTCGGACAGGATTGTTAACGGAAAATTGAAGTAACGTTAACTAATCTCGTGCTCAGTTTTTTCGACTTCGGACTGCCGACTTCAGACTTCAGACTTCAGACTTCTTCCTACTCCACCCCTTTCACATTCATCTTCAGCTTATAAAATGCTTTCGATGCGGTGATAAAAAGGATATCCTTATTTACACCGCCAAAGCATAAGTTGGCTGTCCATTGCTCGGGAACGGGTATGTGGCCTATTTTCTGTCCCTGGGGATTGTAAATGGTAACACCATTACCTGCTAAATAAAGATTGCCCCGCTCATCAAGCGTTATACCGTCGCCGCCCTGGTTGCAGAACAGCAACCGGTTGCTTAGCTTGCCGTCTTTTTCGATGCTGAATTTGTACAACTTATTATCGGCAATATCCGTCACAAAAAGGAATTGACCGTCCGGCGTTCCAACAATGCCGTTGGGCTGCTTCAAACTGGCGTCTATTAATATAGGTTGCTTTGAGCCTTTGAGCAAATAATATACACGCTGGCCATCGAGGTCGGACTTTTTTCTTGCCCAGTAATCGCGTTGGTAATAGGGGTCGGTCATGTAAATACCACCTTTGTTGTCTATCCAAATATCGTTCGGGCCGTTCATCAACTTGCCGTTATAGTCGGTAAGTAAAACGGTTATCTTCTGGTCCGGGGCTATAGACCATAGCTGGTTATGCTCGTCGGCACACGTTACAAGGTTACCTTCCTTATCAAAATAAGTCCCGTTTGAGCGACCGGTATTATCCATCCACATTGTCAACTTTCCATCCACGCCGTATTTCCATATTTTGTTGTTCGGCTGGTCTGTAAAAAACACATTGCCTATTTTGTCGACAGAAGCGCCTTCGGTAAAGGCGAATTGTTTGGAGATTAATTCCGGTTTCTTTGTGGTATCGTACAATGTAACTTGCCGGTGGTCATCTTCGCGCCCAGCTGGCGGAAAACGAACTTCATTATACAATCCAAAATCGCTCAGCGCAATACTTACCGCTGCTTTGGTTATGCGCAGTCGTACCTTGTTGGTTTTGATATTCTCCGGCAGGCGGATCAACCGGTTGCCGCCTATGCTTGTTGCTTCTGCTATCTGTTGCCATTTGCCATTTTTCCAGGCATCAACCGCTACAGCATCTATACGCTGACCCAATTTAATGTTCTCGCGCAAACGGATAACGTTAAATATTTTATTCTTATGCAGGTCGAGTACTAATTCGGGTGTGGTCACTTTATCGTCGGTGGCCCAATAGCTGTAACCGTCGTTATCCAGCAGGTTTGCTGCACCAAATTTTACCTGGTTACCACCACGTGTATTACTGGCCTTTAATGTGGCCCCTTTGGCGAGGTTTACAGCAAATGTGTTTTTCAACGTGTTACCAAAGTCTTTCAGTTTGGCAACATCATCATCATTAAGCAAACCACGCTGGTCCGGCTCAAGGCCAAGGTCGAGGCAGGCACCGCGGCCTACGCTTTGGTAGTAGAGGTTCAGCAGTGAATCAGCAGTTTTAGCCTCACCATCCTGGCTTTTATGGTAAAACCATCCGGGGCGGAATGGAACATCGCATTCGGCAGGTATCCAATATTTGCCATCACGGTGGCCTTCGGTGCCTTCGTAGTCTTTGGTATAACCATTGCCTGGTTCTTTGCCTTTATCGGGCGCATGCGGCGTATAGGTTGCCCAGCTGGTTACGCCTGCATGGCCGGCTTCGTTGCCTACCCAGCGCACGTCGGGGCCAACATCGCCAAATAATACGGCGTTAGGCTGCATCCTGCGCGGGATTGCCCAGGTATCTTTCCATCCGTAATAGGTTGAGCGGTCAATCTTTCTTACTTCTTTTGCGCCACCGTAATAACCGTCGCCGCCATTTGCACCGTCAAACCACGATATAAATATTGGACCGTAGTGGCTGTATAATTCTTCCAGCTGTTTGCGGTAAACTTCGGTTACGTATTCAGGTTTGCCATAAAGCGCGCTGTTCCTGTCCCATGGCGAGCAGTAAACGCCCATCTTCATGCCCAGTTTGTTACAGGCATCGCGATACTCCTGTAGTATATCGCCCTTGCCATTTTTATAGGGACTTTTTGAAATATTATGTTCCGTGGTTTTGGTTGGCCACAGGCAAAAACCATCGTGGTGCTTAGCTACTACAACTATGCCCTTGAATCCTCCCGCTTTGGCTGCGCCAACAATCTGCATGGCGTCAAACCTCACCGGGTTAAAAATTGCAGGATCTTCATCGCCATAGCCCCATTCTTTATCAGTATAAGTATCCGGTCCGAAATGGATCAGGCAATACATCTCAGTTTCCTGCCAGTTTAATTGCCCTTTGGTGGGTAGTGGGCCGTAGGGTTTGGGGGCCGGCTGGCAAAATGCAAATTGGATGAGCAATAAAAAGCAAAAAAGGAATGATATTTTTTTCACGGGAGGCATAAATTTAATCAGTTTACGAATGTAATAAATTTGGTTTAAACAGGGCTAGCACATAGATGAAGAGATTGCAATAACCATTTTTGGCCTTATCAATTAATATTCGCGCCAAACAACCGCCACGTTCTGTGGTTATATCATAGAGCCATTTTTAGATGGCATCTTTTTACTTAACCAAAGCATCACCATGAAAACATATAATAATTTAGTGGAAGCCACTAACGATTTGATGAAAAGAGGATATACCGAAAACCTAAGCCTTGAGGGCGATACGGTTGACGATAAAGATAAAAACATACACATGACGGCGGACGATATAGAGATTGACGAGTTTTACCGCTTTGAGGGCGCCAGCAATCCGTCGGATATGTCAATCGTTTACGCTGTTACCTCAAAAAAGTACGATTTAAAGGGCGTGTTGATTAATGCGTTCGGCACGTATGCCGATAACGCTTCGTCGGCCATTGCGGCCAAATTAAACCACGACCAGGTAAGCGATAATTTAAACCGGGCAGATAAGCCAGAAGCTGATGCCGAAGCGGGGACGATTGCTAACTAGTCTTGAGTCTAAAGTTTAAAGTCAGGTGTAGCCGGCAATGCGTTCCATTTTTCACAGCGGAACACCTGGAACGCTGTGAAACACGCTCATTATCAGGACTTTTAATTTTATGATTTTGCCGGTTCTATTGAAATTATGTGGCAGCGCTTAATTAACAAATAACATTGCCAACAATTTCTTACCCCGGGATTGGATTGCCGGCGAGCCATTGCGCATCAGGAATTGGATTTGATTAGCAAGTTCCTCGGCAACCCAATCGTACCGGTGGCGCAGGTTAAATAGGGCTTCGGAGGCGAACACTTTTACCGCAATTTTCGCTTTGGGATCAATCATTGAGTCGAAACATTGCTCAACTGCGGGCTCAAGGTCAATTGTTTCCAGCTTCCTTTTAATTACCGGGTTCATTTTAGGGTCGGTCAGATGCATCAATATCTTAATATAATGCCTTTGCGGACCATGATATTTAACCTGTTTGAAACGTAAAAAGAAATATTCCAGCTCAGGCTCATATTTTATCGGGTCCGCAAGTAGCATATTTTCTAGTATCCAGCTCGCCCTGAAGGCTATCATACTATCTGGGTAAAAGGTAATGTCAATCAGGTCGTCTAACGAAAATTTTTGCTCTGTTAAAATACGCCCGAGCTCCAGTACCTTTGGTTTACCCAGCGTATTTGATATTATTTTAACGAGTTCGCCTTGTGTCATGGGGTAATTTGAAAATTCAGTAATTTGAAAATTTGACGATATGTTATCTTAAAGCCATTTTCAAATCTTCAAATTAAAACAAATTTTCAAATTATATTCACAATCAACAAAAACTCTACATTTGCTTTCCGTTAATTGAAAATTTACAAATGGTTAAATTCAACCGATTTACTCTTGATAATGGTCTGCGCGTTATAGTGCATGAAGACCATACTACCCCAATGGCGGTGCTGAATATTCTTTATGATGTTGGCGCCCGCGACGAAAACCCCGAGCAAACAGGATTTGCACATTTATTTGAGCACCTGATGTTTGGCGGCTCGGTAAATATACCCAGTTATGATGAACCCCTGCAACGTGTAGGCGGCGAAAATAACGCTTTCACCAGTAACGATATCACCAATTATTATATTACCCTGCCATCTTCAAATACCGAGACTGCCTTTTGGCTCGAAAGCGACCGCATGCTTAGCCTTGCCTTTAGCGAAAAAAGCCTGGAAGTACAACGCAATGTGGTAATTGAAGAATTTAAACAGCGTTATCTTAACCAGCCTTACGGCGATGTTTGGCTAAAGCTGCGCCCCATGGTTTATAAAAAGCACCCGTACCAATGGGCTACCATAGGTAAAGAACTCAAACATATTGAGGATGCCAAAATTGAGGATGTAAAAGCCTTTTTCAAAAAACATTATACCCCGCAAAATGCAATTATGGTTGTTGGTGGTGATATTAATTTAGAGCAGGTAAAACAGCTTGCAGAGAAATGGTTCGGCCCTATACCTGCTGGCGAAAAATATGTACGCAATTTGCCGCAGGAACCGGAACAGCACGACGAACGCCGCGCAACCGTTACCGCAAAGGTACCGCTGAACGATGTTTATATTGCCTTCCAAATGGGCGACAGGCTGGATAAAACCTATTACGTGGCAGAGTTGCTGTCCGATATTTTATCGCGTGGCAATTCATCACGCCTTTACCGCAGCCTGGTGAAGGACAAACAGATTTTCAGCGAGGTGCACGCTTATATGACCGGCAGCCTTGATAAGGGCATGTTTGTATTCGAGGGCAAACCGCTTGAAAATATCAGCATTGAAATGGCCGAAGCTGCAATTTGGGATGAACTGGAGAAAATAAAAACCATTGACATACCTGCAGATGAGCTGACTAAGGTGCAAAACAAAACAGAGTCGACGATGATATTTTCAGAAATGTCGCTGCTGGATAAGGCGATGAACCTGGCTTCTTTCGAGCTTTTGGGCGATGCTGATTTGCTGAACCACGAAACCGGTAAATATTTACAGGTAACCGCTGCGCAGATAAAAGAGCTGGCTAATAATTTATTCAAGAAAAATAATTCATCGACGCTGATTTATTTGGCTGAGAAAGTCTGAACCGGGATTTTTCACAATTTAATTTGTTTTAAATTGGCGTTCAAGATAGCTTCGCAGTTAAGCGGATTTGAGGATTTTTCGGATACAGACAAAGTTTTATAACAGGTCACACCGTTGACCAATGACTACTGACCAATGACCATAGACAGAAAACAAGCCCCGGAATTCAGGGCGATAGATAATATAAATTTGCTAAGGCCGGCGCACCAGGCGCTGGATAACGGCTGCAACGTATTTTGCTTTAACAGCGGCGACCAGGAATTGGTGCGTATTGAATGGATTTTTGCCAACCAGCGTTTTAACCCTGAAAAGCCTTTGCTGAACGTAGCGGTGAACACCATGCTCACCGAGGGTACCAACTCCATGACCCAGGCGCAAATATCGGACAAAGTTGACTTTTATGGCGCTTTTTTACAGGTTGATTATGGTTATGATAATTCGCTGGTAACGCTGTACAGCTTGAACAAGCATTTGCAGCATACGCTTCCTGTAATAAAGGATATTCTGACTGATTCTATTTTCCCCGAAAAAGAACTGGCTACCTATATCCGCAATCAGCAGCAAAAACTACAGGTAAGCCTTCAGAAAAATGATTTTGTTGCGCGTCGTGCCTTCAACAAAGCTTTATATGGCGATACAGCCTACGGCTTAGGGGCTGACGCTGGCACATTTAAAACGTTAAAACGCGATGACATGCTGGCCCATTTTAAGCAAATGTACCAGCCATCAAACTGCACCATTATTATATCGGGCAAAATTGAACCGGAAATACTGGAACTGATAACCGATACTTTCGATAAAAGCTGGACAAACCCGGATATTAAACCGGATGCCACCCAGCCGGAAATAAAATCATCAACCGAACATTTTTACTTTACCGAAAAGCCCGAGGCTTTGCAATCTGCCATACGCATGGGGTTGCCGGTAATAAACCGTACCCACCCGGATTTCCCGGCCCTTCAGGTGCTGAACACCGTGCTGGGCGGCTACTTCGGCTCCAGGCTGATGGCAAATATCCGCGAGGACAAAGGTTACACCTACGGCATTGGGTCGGGTATGAGCTCGCTAAAGCACGCCGGGGCTATGTTTATAGCCACCGAAGTTGGCGCTGATGTTTGCAAAGCTGCAATCGCCGAAATTGAAAAGGAAATAAACCTGCTAAAAAGTGATTTAATACCAGAAGACGAACTTTCACTGGTGCGCAATTATATGCTGGGTTCGCTGTTAGGCAGTTTGGAAAATGTATTCTCGCATGCCGATAAATTCAAAAACCTGTACTTCGCCGGGTTGGACTATGATTATTACGACAGATACGTGGAAACCGTAAAAACCATCAGTGCTGAAAGGTTGAAAGAGCTGGCAAATGTGTATTTGGATTTTGACGGATTTTATAAGGTGATCGTCGGGAAATATTGATTCAGTGATGTGCGAATTTACAGATGTGCAAGTGTGCGGATGTAAAAATAAGAGCCGGGAGAATTTTGGAAATAAGTAATTATTTTTTGAATTATTTCTTCTAAAAGCGCTCCATTTAGTATTAATTTTCGGGTTAAATTGCTTATATTTAACTATTAAAAATGGTTAAAATCAGCCTCTATGCCTGATTCAGATTCTATAAATTCTCCCTACGCGAACGATTCAATAACTCCGATAATTTTTGAAGAAAGCGTCAGAAGTCGGCCAGGTATGTACTTTCGTTCCACAAGTAGCAAGGGGATAATTTACGCCATCGACCAACTAATAAAGGAGTGCATTGAATTATGCGCGGCTGAAGATTTTACTTTTAATGTTTCTATCAACGACGGTAACAGCTTTTCTATAAAAATTAACGGAAGGACTAACCTATCGCCGTTTTTACAAGCATTAACCGTACCAATCGTTGATTACAATTATCTTTACTCCCGAGCCCTTACTGTCGTTACAACCAGGTTTGAATTGACAAACGACAAAATTCACATTCTTCTTACTAATGGGCAAGCGCATGCGGAAAATCGCCATGAAATCGAAGGCCATCACACAAGCCTCGTACTATGTTTTGAAATTGACGAAAAGATTTTCCCCGATACCAACGTCGATTACCTTGCCTTAAATCAGGAATTAGTACTAATTCCAATTATAAATCGGAAGACAGAAATAATCACCAGGGATAAACGAACCAAATATTTAAATCAGAACTATTATCATTTCCCTAACGGTATCTTTTACGTGTTCGATAGCATTCTCAATTCGTTAAATGGCAAACCCAATCTTCAAATTAAGTATGAGGGCAGTATCGAAGAAAATGAATATCAAATTGCGATCTCTGGTTGGGAATGGAAGCCATCTGTCACGAGTTTCGCCAATTATGTACATACAACTTGTCATGGCTCGCTTGTTGATGGGGTTATTGATGGTATTATTTTGGCTTGCAAAAAATATTCAAACGAAAATAATCTAGACTATTTTAAGGTCACAAGGAAAAAAATCCTCAAAAATCTCATAATTGTATGTGCTGTAAAAGGGGCGGCCTTTGATTATGGCGGAAGCTTTAAAGAGAAGCTTTTGTCTGACGAGGTTCGATTTCAATCGAAGAAATTAGTTTCCAAATGGATTTACGACTATTTAAAAAATGACGAAAATGTAAGAAATTCAATTATTCGGCATTTTGACGAACGACGATTATTTCCGTTCGAACTGTAAAGGAAGTAGTACTAAATATCATCATAAGGCAATTTTAACGAGATAGCTTAGCCTGCCATCTAATAATTCCGACATCGATCATCGGAAATTCGAAATATTTTGTTAGCTTTGCCCGGCAAATAATAACTCCAAACACATTATTTGCTATGCAATTAGACCCCGAAAAATTTGTCGCCGAAGGATTAACTTACGACGACGTTTTACTCCTCCCCGCCTACTCAGAAGTTTTACCGCGCGATGTTGACACCAGCACCTGGCTTACCAAAAAAATAAGGCTTAATATCCCTGTTATTTCGGCTGCTATGGATACGGTTACCGAATCAGCATTGGCTATTGCTATTGCACAGGCCGGCGGCATTGGTATCCTGCATAAAAACATGAGTGTGGCTGCCCAGGCCGATGAGGTGCGTAAAGTAAAACGCTCGGAAAGCGGCATGATACAGGACCCGGTTACCTTGCACGAAGCTGCCACTGTAGCCGATGCGGTAAAAATCATGCGCGAATACCGCATTGGCGGCATCCCCATTGTTGATGGCACAAACAAGCTAAAAGGCATCATCACCAACCGCGACCTTCGTTTCCAAAAAGAAATGGACCGCCCGGTTAGCGAAGTAATGACCAAAGAGAACCTGGTTGTAGCCCCGCAGGGTACAAACCTTATACAGGCCGAAGAAATATTACAAAACCATAAAATTGAAAAATTACCGGTTGTTGATGCCGATGGCATTTTACGGGGGTTAATTACATTTAAGGATATACAGAAATTCAAGAACTTCCCAAGTGCTTGTAAGGACGAGTTTGGGCGTTTACGCGTTGGCGCAGCGGTTGGAGTAGCTGCGGATAATATCGACCGCGTAAAGGCCCTGGTTGCTGCCGGTGTTGACGTAATTACAGTTGATACCGCCCACGGCCACTCAAAAGGGGTTATTGACATGGTGAAGAGCGTTAAAGCGCTATTCCCCGACTTGCAGGTTATCGCCGGTAACATAGCCACGGGCGAGGCAGCCATAGCGCTTGCTGATGCAGGTGCTGACGCCGTTAAAGTCGGCATAGGTCCAGGCTCTATATGCACTACCCGTATTGTAGCTGGAGTTGGTGTTCCGCAGCTGTTTGCCGTTTACGAATGCGCAAAAGCACTTACGGGCCGTGGCATACCTGTTATTGCGGATGGCGGTATCAAACAAACAGGCGATATTGTTAAAGCAATTGCAGCCGGTGCAAGCTCAATAATGGCAGGCTCGTTGTTTGCCGGGGTTGAGGAATCGCCGGGTGAGACTATTATATACGAGGGCCGTAAGTTTAAATCATACCGTGGCATGGGCTCGGTTGAGGCGATGGATAAAGGCTCGAAGGACCGTTATTTTCAGGATGAAACGGATATCGTTACCAAACTGGTTCCTGAAGGCATTGTTGGTCGCGTACCCTTTAAAGGCAATCTTGCCGAAGTGGTATACCAATACATAGGCGGCCTTCGTGCAGGCATGCACTATTGCGGTGCTGCCGTGATTGAGGATTTGCAAAAAGCCAAGTTTGTGCGCATAACAGCAGCAGGGATGAGGGAAAGTCATCCGCATGACATTACCATAACTAAGGAAGCGCCTAACTACACCAGGTAGTCCGAAGTCCGGAAAGTCAGTAAAGACCGAAAGACGAAAAGTATTGTCAGACTTACGAAGTTTTAAAAACTTCGTAAGTCTTTTCTGTTTTATAGCGAATCGAAATATAATCCTGCAGCCCCAAGTATCCCGCTGTTTTCTAACTCCGAACGTTCGATTGTTAATCGTTCGACACTTTTGGGGTAAACCAGCGTACGGATGCGTTCCCACATCGCTTTTTCAAAATATTCGTAAGCCAGTTGTACCGAGCCACCCAGGATAATTAAAGCTGGGTCATAAGTGTACATTACCAGTTTGATGGCGTTGCCGAGGTGGGTGCCCATTTCGGCATAAAGTTCCAGGGCACGTGCATCGCCGTTTTGAGCATCTTTAAATACTTGCTGTCCACCCAATCCGTAAACGTTATTGAAGAACGATCCGCTGCAATAAAATTCGTAGTTGTTATCAAGGTAATCAACACAGCCAAATTCGCCTGCGCCGCAGTTGGGGCCGGCGTAAAGTTGGTTGTTGATGATGATGCCTGCACCAAGCCCGGTGCCAATGGTAAGGCCAACCATATTTTTTATGCTTTTTCCCTTGCCGAAATAATACTCACCAAGTATAAAACAGTTGGCATCGTTATTTACAAATACAGGTACTTTATATTTATCCTCCAGTATCTGTTTTAGATGCACTTCCTTCCACGATGGTATGTGTACCACATCGTAAACAATGCCAAGTTCCACATCAACCACGCTGGGAACGCCTATGCCGATTGCTTTTACGTCTTTGCCTATCAGCTTATCAACTACAAAATAAACGTCCTCCAGCACTTGTTCTTCTGTTCCTTTGGTATTGATGCGGCGTGAAATGATATCGCCCATAGCATCACCTGTAACAACAGCCCCGCGAATATTTGTGGCGCCTAAATCGATGCCTATAATTTTCATATTGTCCATGTTTATTTATTAGCGGCCTGTCGTTTCTTAGCAAATAGAGTTGTAATAAAGTAAGGAACAAAAAACCCAAGTGCTCCGACTAGAAGAATCGTGTTTGCATTAAACGCCACCCTATCGACAGATGTTATCTTAGCAAACTTAAAAAGAACAAATTCAGCAATAAGCAAACCTGTAAAGCCAATTATTGCGGCGAGTTTTGATGATGTATTATTGGTAACCAACGGCTTTGCCCAAAAACCGATCGATAACATGTAACCCATTGTAATATACAGGAACATCATACCACCACGTAGACCAATAAAATCGGCCAATCCACCGATAAGCAACTGAACAACAGCTCCGCCGATTATGCCCGTTACCAGGATACCGGCGAATGAGCCATGATGTTCATCAACCGAACTTAGAGCCAGCGAAAAAATAATAGGATACATCACCGACATAAAAAACCCGACAACAGGGAATGCGATTAACGAGACCTGCGTGCTCCCAAATAACCCAAATGACAGGGCAATAATTGCCGGAATGGTAAAAGCTATTAATAGCCTGCGGCTATCCATTATTTTTAACAAAATCAAACCAAATATTCCACCAACCGTCATTAATCCCCAAAAGTACGCCACGGCACTTGCGCCGGTAGTTTCGGGGTCGATTTGGTGATAGCGTTTCAAAAACTCCGACATCCAATAAGATACACCTTGCTCAGTACCTACATAGCAGAATAGCGCGATGAAATACGCTTTAACTACAGGGCGTTTAAACAGCATTACATGCGTTTCCCATGCACCCGCCTTTTCATCGGCAGCCAATTCAACTTTCGGGAATCTTGAAACCAGCATCAGCACAACCATCAACAACGACATCACCACAAAAAGCCAGTAAAGCGATAACCATGGCATATCAGCAGGAACTAATGGCGCCAGGATAGAAAAAACGCCCGGATGGCTCTTTTTAGCGAGGTTTAAAACCATGTACGAATAAACCAACGGGCTCAGGAAAGAAGCCCCGCCGAAGATTAGCTGGGCCAGCACCGATGTGAAAGCGTAATTTTCTTCGCCGCCGGCCGTGCGCAGCAGCGGGTTAATGACTACCTGCAGCATCGCCATGCCGCAGCCTATTAAAAATAACGACAGCAATGCTGTTAGATAGTTAGGTTGCGCAGCCAGCAATAACGAACCCAAAAACGCAACCACAAAAGCAGCCACCATAATGGTTTTCTCGTTATACTTCTGCACCAGCATACTTGATGGGATTGACATTACGCCGTAAGCAATAAAAAATGCAAACGGCAATACCCCCGCCATTAAATCGCTCAATTTAAAATTGGTGATAAAAGCCGGGGACAATGGCCCTATGATATTTGTTATAAACGATATAACAAAAAACGTTAGCATTATGAGCCCTACGATGTAATAACTGCGTTTCATGAATTTGGTTTAATAGCCGGTTTGGATTGACTTACATATTTAACGCAAAAGTTTAGCATTTACAAGTTATTAAAACAATTTAAAAAGTTTGTAGCAGGGTTGTAGGGGGTAAAATATAACTGTGATGATTTTGTTCGGGAAATTAAACCACGGAGATACGAAGAAGACAATAAACGCAAAAAGCCCGTGCAAGCACAGGCTTCCTAATCCAGGGTATCAAACACACATTAAGCAAATGGATCTTCGTCGGCGCTTGGGCCGTAAACTGAGGGTATAAGCACGTTGAGGGTACGCAGGTAGGTTACCAGTTCGCCGCGGTGATGGTACCAGTGGTTAAGCACCAGCAACCTGCACATGAGCGAACGCGGGATGGCAAAAATGCTTTTACCATCTTTTATCAGTTCCCAATTTTGGGTGTCCCATTCATCGGTGGCGCTTTCAAGTATTTGGCGTGCTGTTGCTATACTTTTTGAGAAGCCGGCCGTAATTTCGTTTTTTGAAGCCGGGATGTAATGCGCGACTAAAACCTCGAGGTTTGTTTTACCACTATTAGCAAACTCCAGGTATTTGCCCGGTATTATTGCTACATGATACGCTAACTGGCCAAGTGTCATGGCCTTTTCGTGGGGTTTCCATCCCAGCTTTTCTTCAGGGAGCCTTTCAAGTAATTTTTGTGTTGAAACTACTTCAAAATCAATTTCTGCAATTAAACTTTTTGAATTCATAAAATGTTGTTTATTAAATTATTACGAAGCAAAGCTACCTTGCCGAAAGACCGAAAAATGTATCAAAAGATACAACAAGCAAAAAAATGCAAATATTTTCTACAGCAACTTGTGGCCATTTCTTTTGGCTTTGGTGTAGTTACCTGCCATAATGATGACTGCAATTATTGATGACAGCGCCATCACCGGGAAGTACAACCGTTTGCGCATAGGCTGAAACTGCTGCGGGATAAACTTAACCGACATGCGCGTTAGTATAATACCAAACACCAACGTAACCAGGAAGAGTAGCATGAATTGAATGCGCTTGTTTTTAAAATTGAGCGTGGTGATGAGCAGCAGGACACAGCCAATAATTGCCGGGATGCAGGACGTTATTTGAAAATAGTTGTACTGTAAATAGTAGCCCAGCCCTCCTATTATACTGCAAATAATCAGTACGCAGCTATGCAGGCGAATTATTTTAGTGGTATCCATATTCGTAAAATTAGTTTGACGATGATTTTCTCAGCCAAAACTAAATTGCCACAAATAGTTATCATGTATCTTTTGATACAAGCCTGGATATTATAGCTTGATAATCCGGATGCTGCGGTGATGCAGATCTATTTTACCCTCCTGTTCAAAGCGTTTCAGGATACGCGATATCACCACTCGGGTTGTGCCTAGCGCATTGGCCAGCGCCTGGTGTGTAATGGGCACTGTATTGGTATGTTGCATTGCGGCGTAGTTTTTCAGATAACTGGCTATCCGGTTTTCAATGCTACTAAAAACCACAGCGTTAAACAAATCGAGCAATTCATTATACCGCGACTGGAAAGTGCGCAATACAAATTCATTCCAGGCATCGTGCTTGCGTTGCCACTCTTTAACAAAGCGGGTGGGGATGCACAATATTTCGGAATCAGTTTCTACAATAGCTGTTGAGGGGCTTTTTACGTTAAAAAAGCACGACGTTAACGACATAATGCACGTTTCTCCCGGTTGAACGAAGTATAATAAAATCTCCCGCCCGTCGGATTGCTGGGTTACCCGTAACGAGCCATTGAGCATTAATGGCAACACTTTTAAATACTGGCCTTCCCGAACAATTACGTCCCCGGCTTTAGCTACCATAATGGTAGCATTTTCCAAAATCTCCTACACAAGTTCGGGTTTTTGCAGCAGCGGAAATGCTTCTAATACTTGCGATTCTGATTTCATTGCAGCTAAATTATAAAAAATCAGGGAGCGATTAACAAAAGCTAAGCCGGAGTTGTGTCTATCATTTATCATATTAATTTACTAATTTTGTTAGCATGAAGCGTTCCGGGATTGCGGACTTGCCTTTGCATTATGGCTACGTACCTGCTTGGCTTGCCGAGCGGATGGCAAAACTGGGCCTGGCGGTAGTTGAGAACATTGTGCTGGACTATGGCCGCGACGAGGTTTTGCGTCGCCTGAGCGACCCATTCTGGTTCCAGAGCCTGGGCGCGGTAATGGGGATGGACTGGCATTCATCAGGTATTACCACATCGGTGATGGGTGCATTAAAACGTTCTGTTAACCAGCACAGCAAAGAACTTGGTATTTATATTTGCGGCGGCAAGGGTAACCATTCGCGCCGTACGCCCGAAGAGTTGATAAAAGTCAGCGAAACCACCGGGCTGGACGGCAACCACCTTGTAAAATGCAGCAAGCTAAGCGCCAAAGTAGATAATACTGCCATACAGGACGGCTTCCAGCTATACACCCATAATTTTATTTTAAGCAGCAGCGGCAAATGGGCCGTGGTACAGCAAGGCATGAGCGCCCAAAGCAAAACTGCCCGCCGCTATCACTGGCATTCAGAACAACTAACGTCATTTGTTAACGATCCGCACACTTTTATTTACGGGCAAAATACCGGCAGTATTTTAAATATGGCTGATAAACAGGCCGACAGTTCGCGCAAAGGCATTATGCAAATCGCCGGCGAAAACCCTGACACAATGCTGAAAGAAATTGGCAAGCTGACTATGCCTGCTCACCACGATGTCAGGGCAAAGGATGTCGACCTAAAAAGGCTTGGTGCAGTTTTATGGCTGGCGCACGAAAAGCAGCCAAAGGATTTTGAGGGTTTACTTCAATTACAAGGTCTTGGGCCGCGCACACTGCAATCGCTGGCGTTGGTTAGCGAGGTGATCCATGGCACGCCATCGCGGTTTAAAGACCCTGCCCGCTTTTCATTTGCTCATGGCGGTAAAGATGGACACCCCTTCCCGGTACCTACCAAAGTTTACGACGAAACCATAGGTGTGCTGCAAACTGCTATCCATAAGTCGAAATTAGGCTTGAATGAAAAAAATGAGGCCATCAGGCGTTTAACCCAGGTTGCACAGCGTGCCGAAGAAAATTTTACACCGAATGCTAATTTTGATAAGGTTATCGAAGAAGAAAGGCACAACTCATGGAAGTACGGCGGTCGCACTGTTTTTGGTAAAGCGCAACCGCCTAAGCAACAACAGCTTAAATTATTTTAATTTAAAGGGTATTTAATTGTATAAATCATAATAAAAGGTGGTTTTGCTTAATTAGAAACCAAATAAATTTGGAATTGTGCTAATAATTTATAATTTTGAAGAACAGAAAGCGTTTGATAGATTATAATCATTAAAATTGAACATCATGAAAGGGAATATACTGATAGACTTCTTAGTTAGAAATGGTTTCCTGCCAAACAATAAAAAACCTGTTTTAGCACCTGTGCCTGTTAAGAGTAAATCTCCGCTTCCCGCCCGTAAAGGCAATTAATAGCATAAATATCACAGCTTTTATTTCTCTGAATTTTCTTGCAGCATGCTTGCCACGTTGTCCCAAATATCTTTTGACGTATTCTGCGGGCTTTGATTGCCATTTGCGATAAAAACTTTTTCCTCGTCCTTCAATAAATCAATTATTTCAAGGTATTTGTTCCGTACTACACGCAAATTATCCAGTGTTTCGTAAAGTTCAATAGAAGTACGGCCTTTGTTAAGTCGTTCCATGCTTATTTCGGGCGAAATATCTATGTAGATGTTTAAATCAGGGCGCAGCAAACCCGCACTGAGGGAGTTGGCCTTTATCACCCAATCCTGGTCGATATGCGGGCTTTGGTAGGCATATGATGAAAAGTAATACCTGTCGGTGATAACCGTATATCCTTCCGATAACATTTTCAGCAACCCGTCTTTCTTGTTCAGAATATGGTTTAGCCGGTCGGCCACAAATAGCGCAGCTATAGTCCGGTGGTCGCTGTCAATCCGGTGATTGAACATATCCCTGATCATTTTGCCGGGAGGGCTATCGGTTGGCTCGCAGGTAACGTAAACTTTCTGGCCGGCTGCTTCCAGTTTCTCTTTCAATAATTTTACCTGGGTGCTCTTGCCGCTGCCATCTATACCTTCAAAGGCTATAAAAAAGTATTTCTTCATTAAATATTTGTATACGCCCAAATATACAGCCTTACGAAAGAAATCTTTGATTTTATCAGCAGCGAAGGGATAAATTTATTTCAAACTTATACAAATGGCGTTTGCCGAATCTAAATGCATTTTAATGGTGGTCAGGTTTTGCGTTGCAACTTTTTTTATTTTGCTATCAGTGTTTGCGGAGGCACTGGTAAATAGTTTTACAGCACCCTCGTGGTCAACCACAATCATTTGCAGGTAGGCTTTGTCAAATTCGGTCCCTTTTTTCTTCTCGAGGTCGTTTAACTGTAGCTGATGTGCCGGGCTGATACTGTCTGCTTCAGTTATCTTTTTATCTGTTTTGAGTTTTTCCAGGTCGTCGCCAAATTGTGTATGGTCGTCAATTATCATTTTTGCCAGGCTGATAACCCGGTGATTATTTGATTTGGTGATAACCATACCCGATGCTTTTATTTCCATAAGCCCACCCTCGATACCATTTTTTATAAATGCGATACCATCCTGGTCGTCGTTTATTTGGTTGTAGTTCTTCCCTTTTTTATCCTGGCAACCCTGTGCAAAAAACAGGAATATCATTCCCGCAGCCAGGTAAATTAAGTTCTTCATTAATGGTGGTTAGCTTATATGCTTACGAATATAACAATTAAACTCACAAGAGGTTTGAGCATAAGGATGATTGTGAGGAATATCATTTAAGTCAAGAAAGACTGGAGAGTCCGGGAGTCCGGAAAGTCAGCAAAGACGAAAAGGCGCGAAAGCTGGAATTAAAAAGTCCGAAAGCTAGTTTGCTCAACACAAAACCATCTTTCGGACTTTCTTGATTTTTCGAACTGCCGCTAGGCTAAGTTTCGCCCGGCATTTACAATACCGTAAACTGTACGAATTACCAGTTTGTTGTAAATCTTGGTTAACCCCTCGTCCTGGCAATCATTTAAGCATTGCAATGCATAATGCTGCATTATTACCAGCGGCAACACAATTTTTTCGCGTATGGCGATCGATTTGCGCTCCACGGGGTATTCCTGCATCAAAACTGTGCTACCGGTTAGTTCGAGCAGCATTGCTTTAGTCAGTTCAAATTCGTCCTTCAGCATTTTCCAGAATGCGCCGAATTTTTTGTCCTTCTCCAAATAAGCTGTCACCCTGAAATCGGACTTGGACATCGACATGGTACAGTTATCAACCATCGTTTTAAAAAATCCCGAACGGCTATACAGGTCTTTAATTTCTTCCCAATGCCCGCTGTCTTTCATTTTATTTAGTGCTGTGCCTACACCATAAAAACCCGGTATACTTTGTTTCAACTGGCTCCATGATGTTACAAAGCTGATGGCGCGCAAATCTTCTAGTTTTAACTGGGCGTCAGTATTGCGCTTGGTTGGCCGGCTGCTGATATTGATGTGCGAAAGCAATTTCAGCGGACTGAATTTCTCCAGGTATTCCACAAACAAAGGATGCTGGCGCAGGTCGAGGAACAGTTTATAACTCTCATCGGCCATTTTTGCTATTAACTCTTTATGGCGGGCATCCAATAGGTCGTTACGATTCGGATGCAGCGCAGATATTATGCCTGCATTAATCAACTGCTCCATGTTAAACCGCGCAGTCTCAACCGAGCCGTATTGCGAGCTTACGGTTTGCCCCTGTATAGTTAGCTGTATATGCTGATTTTCAATTTCGGCGCCCATTGAGGCGTAAAAGCGATGTGTTTTACCCCCACCCCGTGCCGGCGGTCCGCCGCGGCCATCAAAAAATGCCAAATCAATGCCATACTTACGGGCCATTGAGGTAAGTTCAACCTTGGCTTTGTAAATAGACCAGTTGGCCATCAGGTAACCACCATCTTTGGTACTATCTGAAAAGCCGAGCATAATTGTTTGCAGGTTACCCCTTTTTTGCAGGTGTTCCTTATAAAATGGATGCGTGTACAAGCTCTCCATAACGCCTGCCGCATGGGTAAGGTCGTTTACGGTTTCAAACAGCGGCATAAAGTCGACAGTAAGGCCATCTTTATCCCAGCCGCTCCACAAAAACAAATCAATCAGCTGCAAAATATCCGATGCTTGCTGACAATTGCTGATGATAAAACGCTGGCAGGCCTTTTCGCCATTGGTATGCTGAATTTGCTTCATCAGCCTGATGGTATTAAGCGTATCGGCAATTAAAAAATCAGCGTCAGCCGGGCAATGGAAATCAACTTTATTAAATGTTAATTGTTCAAGTTTTTCTGCTTCATCCAATTTTTCGTAGCCTTCAATTATGCCGGTTTCTGCTTTACGATGTTCGGTAACGTAGTTGAATACTTTTCTAAGTACGCGGCTGTCCTGCCTTATATCAAGTGTGGCAAAATAACAGCCAAATAAGCGTACCTTTTTAATCAGATCGTCCACTACTTTTACAAACAGGCTATCGTGATCGGCAATAAGGGTCTGCCTTATGGCATAAAGTGTATCTAATATTTCGGGGGCAACGTTTTTGGGGTCCTGCTTACTGTAGGCATTGTCGTATACCAGTTTTTCAAGCGTCACCATAAATTTCTCGACGCCGCGGAAAGTTATCCTGCGCTTCAGCACCCTGAAATCGCGGTAGTACGCCCTGAAAACCCGTTGCCTTAAAAACGCAGCTACAGACTTTGTGCTGTCGGCAGTTACATTCGGGTTGCCGTCGCGGTCGCCGCCAGGCCAAAAGCCCATTTCAAGCAACTGGGTAGCGCGATGGGTATCCAGCTCAAACTCGTCTTCCAGTTTGTTTTGTATACCTGAAACAGCGTGATAGAATATATTTTCCAAAAACCAGGCAAGGCTCACAGCTTCGTCAAATGGCGTCGGCGATTTCTTATTAAAGAACGGCGTTTTGCCTAATTGCTGCAGTAAAACATCAATGCTATTGATGTCGTTTGTTTTTAAGGCTTCAATCAAATCCGTCATGATACCCAAAACCGAGCCGGGATAAAATTGAGTTGGATGTGCGGTAAGCACCAGGCGCAATGAGAAGTCGTCTAATTTTTTCGCGATGTTGGTGCGCTGCTGCTCGCTTACCGATGCCTGTTGCAACAAGCTTTGCATGGTGCCGGTTTCGTCTTCACGACCTATTTTGCTAAATGATGAATCTTCGATAGCATCAAACAAAACCACCTGCCGCTCAATATACTGGATAAACCTGAACATGCGGTTTATCTGCTCGCGGTGGTCGATATCAGGAACATATTTTTTAAAGAACGACTCAATAATTTCTGACGGCGACAACTGCTTATTTGCTTCTTTTTCGCAATGGGAGCTAAAAAAAGGCAGCAAAATACCCGTATCTTTTACCTGGTAAAAGGGCAGCGTTTGAAATAAGCTGTTATATAACTCAAAACGGGTTACAACTTCGTTGTTAAAAGCTGTTTCTCTTTGGCTGAGTTTTAACGTAGATGGCATAAAGCAGTCGAATAAAAAGTTTAGTATAACAGGTTTGCAACAATTGGTACTCGTAGATGATTCAGCACCCGGGCATTTTATTGCGAGGGCTGAATTTCAAATTCAAGGCTAAAAATAGGAAATAATGAGTAATTAATAATGGTTATGTGTTATTAATGCCATTTTTATTAAAATAAGTCGTTATAATTTAATTTTTGTAAATTTGCAGGCCTGTTTAAGCCCAAAAAAAACATTTATGAAAACAGACTTCAGGGAAATAAAAAGCTTTTTTTACAGCCAGTATTTTTCTGACGGTATCCGCATGTCGATAGGCATCCTGTTTCCATCTCTGTTACTGATGCAATTTAACCATTTCGACATAGGGATTACCATGAGTTTGGGCGCGCTTTGCATTTGCACCATCGACAGCCCGGGACCGCTTTATCACAAGCGCAATTCAATGGCTATTGGCAATTTGTGCCTGTTTGTGGTGGCTGTTATCACAGGGTTTGCACGGCTAAATGTTTTTACGCTGGGACTGGAAATTACCGTCTTTTCCTTCCTGTTCTCCATGTTTATTGTATACGGCAACCGCGCGGCGTCAGTAGGCACCTGCGCCTTACTGATTATGATATTTATGATGGATAAAGATGCTAAACCCAACGAAGTTCTAAACATAAGTCTTATTGTTTTGGCAGGCGGCGTTTGGTATTTAATATTCAGCCTGATATTCTTTGGCATAAGGCCCTACCGGGCTGCTCAACAAACCCTGGGCGAAAACATTGCAGACATAGCACGATTTATTCGCATTAAGGCCGATTTCTACCTTTCGGATACTGACATCGACGAAAACTACCGCAAGCTGGTGTCGCAGCAAATAAAGGTTAGCCAGCACCAGGATGCCGTGCGCGAAATACTATTTAAAAGCCGGATAATGGCAAAGGAGTCGACCAACCCGAGCCGGGTTTTGGTTTTAACTTTTGTGGATTTGGTGGACATGTATGAGCAGATCATGGCTACCAGCTACGACTATAATCGTATCCGCGAAAAATTTGGGCCTACCGGGGTGTTAAAGCAAATAGCCGACCTTTTGCAGGAAATGGGCGATGAGCTTGATAACATCGCTTACATGGTGCTGTCAAACACTCGCAGCAAACATAAACCCGATTTTAATACCGGGCTGGAAAAGCTAAAATTAAGAATTGATGAAATTGGCGCAGGCGACCAGGCGGTAAGCAACATCGCCCTGAAAAAAATACTGATAAACCTGCGCGACTTAAACGAGCGGATTAAAAGCATTTTCGGCTATTACAACTCCAAATCGTACGAGGCGCTGCAGGAGAAAAACGACAATTACGAATACTCCAAATTTGTAACACACCAGGATTACGCGCCGCATATATTTTTCGATAACCTGTCGCTTAGCTCGGCGACGTTTAAGCATGCCTTGCGAGTGGCCCTGGTATGTTTAATCGGCTTTACGACGGCAAAATTTATCGCGCTTGGCCATCACAGCTACTGGGTACTGCTCACGATCATTGTTATTTTAAAGCCAGGTTTCAGCCTGTCCAAACAACGCAATTACCAGCGCCTTATTGGTACAATAGCCGGTGGAGTTATAGGTATTGCCATTTTACTTTTTATCCCCAATAAAACTGTTGAGTTTATATTACTAGTAGTTTTAATGATTGGCACCTATAGTTTTTTACGCCTGAATTATGTGGTAAGTGTAATATTGATGACCCCTTATGTGCTGATACTATTTAAATTCCTGGGTGTTGGCCAGGTGGTGGAAGAACGTATTATCGATACACTGATAGGCTCAACAATTGCCTTTATTGCGAGCTATCTTATTTTCCCGAGCTGGGAGTTTGAATTGATACAAGAGAACCTTGCCGACGTGCTGCACGCCAACACCAGGTACCTGGCAAAAATTACCGAAAGCATTTTAGGTAAGGACGTTACCCCTACCGAGTACAAATTAACCCGAAAGGACGTGTACGTAAAATCGGCCAACCTTTCGGCCGCCTTTGAGCGGATGACTTCTGAGCCGAAGAGCAAGCAACGCAAGGTTAAAGACGTACATAAATTTGTCGTGTTAAACCATATCCTGTCTTCGTACATCGCTACCATAGCATCGGCGGTTACCACAAAGGCTATTCACAAATCGGCAGCAGAGAACCTGAAATTGCTTAAACGCAGCATTGCCGTGCTAAATGATTCGAACAAAAAACTTGGCGGACAGGTTACCGAAGTTGGTTCTTCAAAAACCTTAACAGCCAATGTTGAAACTGAGCCAAAAGCGGTTTCGGCAGATGATTTGTTATTGAAGGACCAATTAGGATTTATTAATAAGATTAGTACGGATATAGCAAGGGTGACGGAGAGTATTGTGAGTTAGGTTAATAGTATTCGATCACCCGCTTAGTTATGGTCGTAAAAATAAAATCTCCCTGGTAGGTATTATGACCACTATATGAAGATGTATCAGTTAACCAGTTGCCATATCTATCAAGGTTGGCATACGAAGAACTATTGCCCCCTGTAAGGTTTCCATCAGTATCATAAATTTCAGATTTTATAGAATTACCTATATTATCATAAGTATATATTATTTTGGACTTTTTAACCTTAGTACCAAAAAACGATTCATCAATGGATTGTATCCTTTGATGCCGGTCATTATATGTCGAAGCTGTTTTCATAGTGAGTTGGTTGTTATCAATGCATTGCTCCGCACTTATCCGGTTCCCCGAGTCGTCGTACTTATAAATGCATCTATAGTCTATCTTTGCAAGCCGCATTTGAGGCCGGGCTTCAGATTTCATGTCGAATTCCGTCTCTTTGCCACTGCTATCATACTTGTAGATATATTTAACGGATAATTTCCCGCTACCATCAAATTGATTTCTCACGGCTACAGAATCACCAAAGTATTCAAACGAGAACCTTTGTTTTAATTCGCCGTTCTTTCCATACGTCTTTTCTTCTGACGCCCGCCCTTTTTCATCGAAAATTTCTATTGTCTTTTCAGGACTTGCGGTTGTATCAGGAGCCACGTGATTATCTCCTCTAAATGTATACGTCGTAACGCGTTTTACCTTGCCCATTAAAGGTGATTGGGAAACATCAGTGACCTTTGTTTGTGCTGTAGCCAATCTGATGTTGCATAAAAGAAAGCTAAATAAGATCAGGTTTTTCATACTTTAATTATAAAAGTTCCGTCGCCAAATTAGCCAACTCACTCCGCTCGCCTTTCTGCAATGTGATATGAGCGTACAATGGGTGCCCCTTCGCCTTATCAATAAGGTACGAGAGCCCATTACTTTCTGCATCTAAATAAGGGGTATCTATCTGGTAAATATCGCCGGTGAAAACGAATTTGCTGTTTTCGCCAGCGCGGGATATGATGGTTTTCACTTCGTGCGGGGTAAGGTTCTGCGCCTCGTCAACAATAAAAAATATCTTACTTAGCGTACGGCCGCGGATAAAAGCCAGCGGCGCAATGGCTATTTTATCGTTGGTTACCAGCTCGTCAATTTTGGCCTGCATTTTTTCGTCGTCAGCAAAACTGTCCTTAATAAATTTAAGGTTATCCCAGATGGGCGCCATGTAAGGATCTATTTTCGATTTGATGTCGCCTGGCAAAAAGCCAATATCCTTATTGCTCAGCGGCACTATAGGGCGGGTGACATATATCTGGCGGTAGTATTTGCGTTGTTCCAATGCGCTTGCCAGCGCCAGCAGGGTTTTGCCCGTGCCTGCGTTGCCCTGTATGGTTACCAGCTTAATATCCGGATGTAATAGCGCATGGATAGCAAACGACTGCTCGATGTTTTTAGGAAAAATGTTAAATACAGGCTGCTCGGTGATTTTTTCCAGCTGGCCAGTCTGCGAATTATAAAAACCGGGCGTCGCTCCTTTTTTGCCGTTTAAGATGTAAAAATGATTATGCGGCTGCATATCAAAATCTCCGCCGGGCAAACTTTCAGTTTTATTTAGCTGGTTAATTAGTTTTTCGGAGACCTTATTTAACGTTGTTTCGCCGGTATACAATTCGTCCAGGTTTTTGATTTTGCCGGTTTCGTAATCTTCGGCATGCAGGTTTAGCGCTTTGGCCTTTAGGCGCAGGCAAATATCTTTTGATACCAGCACCACCTTCTTGTCAGGATTTTCATCCTGCAAGCCCAAAGCGGCATTTAGTATGCGGTGATCGGTTTTATCCGAGCCAAACACTTCGGTAGCATCGGTTTGCGCCGCCACGGTATCAATAATTACTTTAAAATTGCCTTTGCTTTTGCCGTTTATGGGGCGCCATTCGTTTATTAAATGGTTTTGCGAGATATCGTCCATCAGCCTGATAAAGCTGCGGGCCTCGAAGTTGCGGGTATCGTTCCCGCTTTTCATGTTATCCAATTCTTCCAGCACCTGTATAGGTATGGCTACATCGTGCTCCTGGAAATTTTCGAAGGCGTTGTGGTCGTACAAGATTACCGAGGTATCTAAAACAAATATTTTTGGCCTTCCGTTGCTCTTGCTTTTGCCTTCCTTGCTCATGTCCTGCTAAATTAGCCATTTTCAGCCTGCCAGAAAAATGGAAATTCAATTCGCCAGGAAAAAAATGCTATAAAAACGAAAACGGAAGCGTCCTCTTGCGATTCTTCTTCCGTTCTCTGACTCTGCGCTCGACCGTAGCCTCCTGCAAAGCACCAAGTTTTGTGTATATTGACCGACTGCTATTCTGTTGTCCTTGCGGACATTGATCCTTTCAGTACATTAGCGGTTACTGCTTTTCTCCGTAAAAAATTGCAACTCCTCTCTAATACCTCTTTTTATGACCCTTCATTTTCAGTGGCTTGCGCCGTTTCATTTTCCGGTAATCTAGGCACTTCCGTGATCTTTAGCTCCCCCGAAGGTTCGCCCGATTCAATTCTGTAATCCTGTAAGGTTGTCAAAGTACGTCGTTCTTGATGATTCTAAGATAGTAGTGTAGACGATATCTGTCAA
Source organism: Mucilaginibacter sp. (assembly GCF_025359345.1). Lineage (GTDB taxonomy): Bacteria > Bacteroidota > Bacteroidia > Sphingobacteriales > Sphingobacteriaceae > Mucilaginibacter. The sequence continues at coordinate 205,490 of NZ_JANYGQ010000028.1, read as the reverse complement.
GAGTTTTTTTTATTTTTTGTTAACATGTTTTTAACATTTTTATACCATAGCTATATTGATTGATGTATAGATAATTGAAGCTGATTTAGCTATATTTTACAGGGTTATCAACACAGTACTTATTCACATAGATGACCAAAATCGTCCGTTTTTAAAAAGACAAAAATTCTTAAAATCGATTTTTTTTGAAAATTTGTTGTTTAAATGGGGTGAAATAATGGTAAAAAAAAGAGCTTTTTCACGAGTGTATCAGATAATTTAACCACAGAGACGCCGAGAATCCACAAAGACCACAGAAGCCTGAATATTCGATATTTTTTAAAATCTCAGTTCCCCCTCCGTGCCTCCGTGGTTAAAAATTCTACTTCAAAGCATCAAACCCATACTTAACGTCATTCCAAAACTCATCCAATGCAATTATGCGGGGTTTGAAGAAAGATATCAATTCCGGCCAGTCGTTTTTGTTGAAGATATTTACGCCATCTATTTGTTTAAATATACGGCTGGTGGTTTTGCCGTACTCGTCTGTGGTATGCAATTGCCACTCCCAGGTTTCGCCGATGGCTTCGTTTAGAATATTTCTGTACTCCTTAAACTGTTCAAAAAACAACTCCTGTATTCCCGGGTCTAAATGGGTTAGTTCTATGGCAATCGACGCGCTGCGCTTATCGGCCTGCATTTTAAAGTAAACATGCTTGATGCCGGTTTTATAATTTACCCAGTTCACTTTTAATCCTTCGGCGGACGGGTGCGGCGATACATACTGCCCAAAGGCCGTCCAGAACTGCTGTTTTAGCTGCGATGCTTCGTCTTTGCTGTACATTTTTGAGAGTCAAGAATCAAGAGACAAGAATCAAGAAGAAAAAAGTCAATACGCAAGTCCTGGCTCTTGACTCTTGGTTCTTGATTCTATTTTTCTTTAATTGTAAACGGCAACGCAAGCTTCTCATCCTGCGAGTTGCTCCCTAACACCAGTTTATAGCTACCGGGATATACTTTCCAGCCATGTGACGTCATATCCCATTTCTGTAACTCCCTTACTGGTATTTTCAGGGTGATGGTTTGCTCATTTCCTTTGATTACTGTAACGCGTTTAAAACCCTTTAGTTCTTTTACAGGCATACGGTCAATTTGCGGATATTGGATGTAGGCCTGCAGCACCTCATCGCCATCCATAACACCGGTATTTTTCACCTGTAGATTTACGCTAATGGTATCTGTTGGCTTATATCCATGTTTCATTTCATTTTTAAGCGAATAGGCAAACGAAGTATAGCTCAGACCAAAGCCAAACGGGTATTGCACAGGCCCGGTATAATAACGATAGGTGCGGCCTTTCATACTGTAATCTTTATAATCGGGCACATTGCTTAAAGCCTTGTAGAAGGTTAAAGGAAGGTGACCTGAAGGTGATACATCGCCGAAAACAATATCGGCTAGCGCATTACCACCCTGCTCGCCGGGATACCATGCAAAAATGATGGCATCGGCATAGGGCGCAATTGCATCGATATCAACATCGCTGCCAGCTGTTATTACTGCTACTATGGGTTTGTTTTTTACCGATTTACGAAGTTCCTTCATAAAAGCAATTTCGCTGGCAGGCAGGCTTAAATTTTTACGGTCCCCACCTGTTTCGGATAAAAACGCGTCACCTGCCTCGCCTTCCAATACAGGTGAAAGACCGATAACTGCAATAGTGGCATCGGCATTACCAGCGGCCCAGGTGCCTCCAAAGTGGACGGTATCTTTATAATCCGAACCCTGGTCGTACTCAACCCGGGTCCCCGGGCCAACGGCCGCTGTAATACCTTCTACAAAATTCACCACTTTGCTGCTGGTGCCGTGGTAATTGGCTATCATGGCATCCAAAGAGGCTGCGTTAGCACCAAGCACCATAATGCTGCTGTAATTGGCTTTTTTAAGAGGTAAAACATTATTATCGTTTTTCAGCAACACCATGCTTTGCTGTGCAGCTTTACGGGCCAGCGCAACGTGGGCTGCGTTATGAACACTGTCTGCCCCGTATCCATAATACGGCGAAGCAGTGGCATCATCATAAAAGCCAAGTTTAATTTCGGTCCGGAGCAAAGCCGCCAGAGCGCCATCAATTTCTTTTTCGGTAAGGAGTCCTTTTTGCACAGCTTTAATGGCATCGTTTTGTAATACGGTTGAGCAGTCCAGATCAATACCAGCTTTTATGGCTGCGGCGGCGGTTTCTACCGGGCCGGGCAGCGATTTATGGGTGGAATAAACGTCATCCAGCGCGCCACAGTCGGTAACTACATGCCCCTTAAAGCCCCACTCCTTTCGCAGCACATCAGTCAGCAGAAATTTATTGATAGAATTTGGCGTGCCGTTAACCTTATTATAGGCGCTCATCACCGATTCAACCCCGCCGTTAACCAGCGCATGGAAAGCGTACAGATAGGTTTCACGCAGATCCTTTTCGTCCACCCGGGCGTCGAAATAATCTCGGGTTGCTTCGGGGCCGCTGTGCACGGCAAAGTGTTTGGCAGTGGCCGACGCTTTTAAATGGTTAGGGTCGTTACCTTGCAGGCCCTGCACAAATGCGGTGCCCATGGTGCCGGTTAGAAAAGGGTCTTCCCCGTAGGTTTCCTGTCCCCTGCCCCAACGCGGGTCGCGGAAGATGTTGATATTTGGCGTCCAGAAAGTTAGGCCCATGTATTGCAGGTGCCGGTCTTTTGCTATCGCGAGGTTGTATTTTGCGCGTGCTTCGGTTGATATTGCGGTGGAAACCTGATGCAGCAAATCATCATTAAACGTAGCCGCCATGCCTATCGCCTGCGGGAAAATGGTTGCCTCCCCTGCCCTTGCTACGCCATGCAGGGCTTCGTTCCACCAATTGTAGGCGGGGATACCCAAACGGGGCACAGCTTTGCTGTTATAACCGAGTAATGAAACCTTTTCTTCGAGGGTTAGTCGGGATAGTAAGTCGTTTACGCGGGAATCGATTGATTTTGAGGCGTCTCTGTATGTAGGTTTATCCTGGGCGGATGTGATGTTTGACGATATTAATAATACAAACAGTAAGTATTTGAACATATGTTTTCCCATGTTTTGAGAGGGTTGGTAATGAGGGGTTAAACATAGGGAGAAAAATTAAAACCTTCGCGCGTAGAGACGCAATATTTTGCGTCTCCGAAAAACATTTCAAAGCATTTTCTGTAACCTACAAAGGCGGAGACGCAAATATTGCATCTCAAAAAAACAAATGTCCTCACACTGCATCCGTGCCTTTGCTTTCCTCCACGACCGCTTTCAACCCTTTCAGTATCTTCTCCCACCCCTTTTTCGATTTTTCGAATCTTTTTGCCGCGCCTTCACCAACGCCCACGTCGTCGGTTATAGATACAGTAGTTTTGCCATTTTTGTAGGTTAGCGTATCAGTCACTGTTGAAAATGTAGCCGACTTATCGCCAGTATTCTTTAAGTTGTATTGTAATAATTTCCCAGGCTCTATTTTTAATATCCTGCCCTTCATTTCAATGGGGAAAATTAAAAACATCCGTCCCTTAAATGTTATCGGGCTGCCTTCTTTCCACGATGATATCACTTTGCAATTGAAGAAATACTTTTTTGTTTTAAGGGGATCAGTTAGTGCATCCCAAACAGCGGAAGGCTCGGCATTGATGCTCACCTCCTTCTTTACAACATGTTCTTTCATAACGGTTCTATTTTTAGGTTTAGTTAGCTAAAGTTTAACAATCGCAATTGGAAAGTTGTTTTTTGTTTTTTATCCGTTCATTATATATGCTATTTGATAAACAACAGTTTACCACCCGGCCATATACGACAAAAGCCTCCGTCGACCAGACGAAAGCTTTTGTGCTATATGATGGATTTATTATTTTTATTTAACCGGCTCTTCTACCTTATTCAGCAAATCTTCGTTCAAAAAAACAAAGTTGTTGTCGAACATATCCAGTCTTATTTTGCTGTCTTTATCCACCTTGCCGGCTAGTATTTGTTTAGAAAGCTCGTTCAAAATTTTCTTTTGAATAACGCGTTTCAGCGGCCTTGCGCCAAATTGAGGGTCGTAGCCAAGCTGTGCAAGCCAGTCCAAAGCCTCTTCCGATGCATCCAGGGTAATGCCCATTTCGGCAAGGGTTTGCTGCAACTGTTTAAACTGCATCTTAACAATATCAGTTATTTCATTGCGACTAAGCGGTGTAAACATGATGATCTCATCGATCCGGTTTAAAAACTCCGGACGAATGGTTTTCCGTAGCAAATCAAACAACTGGTTTTTGGTTTTAGCGATTACCTCGTCTTTTTGGTTCTCATCAAAATCCTGGAAGTTTTCCTGGATCAGGTTTGAGCCGATGTTCGATGTCATGATGATGATGGTGTTTTTAAAGTTCACCACGCGGCCTTTGTTATCGGTTAAGCGGCCATCATCAAGTACCTGCAACAATATGTTAAACACGTCGGGGTGTGCCTTTTCAATCTCATCCAGCAGTATCACGCTGTATGGTTTACGGCGCACGGCCTCGGTTAACTGCCCGCCTTCATCATAACCAACGTAGCCCGGAGGCGCACCTATCAACCTTGATACGGCATGACGTTCCTGGTATTCGCTCATATCGATACGCACCAGCGCGCCTTCATCATTGAATAAATATTCGGCAAGGGCTTTGGCCAGTTCGGTTTTACCAACACCTGTGGTCCCCAGGAATATAAACGAGCCAATTGGCTTACGCTTATCCTGCAAACCGGCACGACTACGGCGTATAGCGTCACTAATGGCCTCAATGGCTTCCTCCTGGCCGGCAACGCGTTTGTGCAGTTCATCTTCCAGGCTTAACAGCTTATCACGCTCGCTCTGTATCATTTTTGAAACCGGGATACCTGTCCAGCGCGAAACCACGCCGGCAATATCATCCGCAGTAACTTCCTCTTTCAACATGCGGCTGTCGCTCTGGTTTTCAAGCAGCGCTTTTTTCAGGTCCTCAACTTCCTGCTGGGCTTTTACTATGGTACCATAGCGCAATTCGGCTACTTTGCCGTAATCGCCGGCGCGTTCGGCCTGTTCGGCTTCCAGCTTGTAGTTTTCAATCTGCTCAACTTTGATGTTAATGCCGTCAACCAAATCCTTTTCGCCCTGCCATTTGGCACGCAGCGAATCCCGTTCGGCGGATAGATTAGCAATTTCTTCGCTCAGTTCCTTTACTTTTTTATCGTCGCGCTCGCGTTTTATGGCTTCGCGTTCAATTTCAAGCTGCATTATGCGGCGTTCCAACTCATCCACTACCTCGGGTACCGAATCCATTTCCAGGCGCAGTTTTGAAGCAGCCTCATCCATTAAGTCGATAGCCTTATCCGGCAAAAACCTATCGGAAATATAGCGCTGCGACATCTCAACGGCGGCGATAATGGCCTCATCTTTTATCCGCACCTTGTGGTGGGTTTCGTAACGTTCTTTCAACCCGCGCAAAATAGAGATCGCATCGGCTGTATCAGGTTCATCAACAAGCACCATCTGGAAACGGCGCTCCAATGCTTTATCTTTTTCAAAAAACTTCTGGTATTCGTTTAAGGTGGTTGCACCAATTGCCCTTAGTTCTCCACGGGCCAATGCCGGTTTCAATATATTGGCCGCATCCATTGCACCCTCACCGCCACCAGCGCCTACCAGCGTGTGTATCTCATCGATAAACATAATGATTTCGCCATCGGCCTGGGTAACTTCTTTTATTACGGCTTTTAAGCGCTCCTCAAACTCACCTTTGTACTTGGCGCCAGCAATCAATGCCCCCATATCCAGCGAGTAAACTGTTTTTGTTTTCAGGCTCTCGGGCACATCGCCTTTGATTATACGGAAGGCAATACCTTCGGCAATGGCTGTTTTACCAACGCCGGGCTCTCCAACCAGTATAGGGTTGTTTTTGGTACGGCGTGAAAGAATTTGTATAACGCGGCGAATTTCTTCATCGCGGCCAATAACCGGGTCGAGCTTGCCTGATTCAGCGTACTCGTTCAGGTTGCGTGCATATTTGTTTAACGCATTGTAAGTTGCTTCGGCGTTTTGGTCGGTAACCTTATTATCACCGCGCAGGGCTACAATAGCCTTTTTCAGGTCTTTTTCATTTACCCCGTAGTCTTTTAAAGCGGTGCTGGTTTTATCGTTTACTGATAAAATACCTAATAAGATATGCTCAACAGATACGAACTCGTCTTTAAACTCTTTTAAATAAGCGGTCGCTTTTTGCAAAGCCGAATTTGAGCCTGATGACAAATAAGCGTTGCTGCCGCTCACTTTCGGAAACGAAGCTATTTGTGTATCCAGCGTCTCGTTCAGGCGGTTAATATTTACGTTTAATTTTTTTAACAGGTACGATACTACGTTCTCATCGACCAGCAACAACCCTTTAAGCAGGTGCGCAGTCTCAATGGCTTGCTGCTGGTTGCCTACTGCAATTTCCGAAGCCTTTTGAACGGCTTCCTGCGCTTTTATGGTAAAATTGTTAAAATTCATGGTAATGTTTTTGTTTGATGTGTTAAGCAGAATTGAGTCTCCGGATGTTTAACTTAATAAACTATTAAACTTAATCAACTTAACTACTCAATACCCTCAATTCCCCTGCCATACACGCTAACCTGTTAAATTGTCGGCTAAAATTAAAATGGACCGCTGGTTTGTCATCTCTAAATTCTGCTCATCAAAAAGGTTTATTATTTAAAAAAGCTTTATTTTTGGTTCACCCTAATAATCAAAACGTTTGGATAAGTACTTATTTAAGGACCTTACTGGTAAGCATAAAAACGCCTACCGCGACTACTACACCCGCGAAAACCTGTCTTCGGTGCGTGTGGGGGCCATTATTTTTTTAGTACTAAACGTGGTCATCAGGGCGCTGTACCTTATTTTCCCGCTCAGCCTTACCAAAGCCGAGAACTTTCCGGAATTTGATATCACCAACTGGGTATTTATGGGCTCGGCACTGTTTTTCTATATCATCAGCAATTTTTTGATAGATGAAATCAACAAAAACAAAAAAGCTACTGCCATAATGTCGCTGTTTGTTTTCACATTCGCGCTGTATATTATTCTTTGCGGTATGTTCAGCAGCTTTATTGCTACGGCAAACCCGCGCAATGCCCTGGTGCTTTACTTAATATCGTTAACAGTTATAGGTGTACTATGTGTTTTTGAATATTACGAAACCATTATACTCATCATCGCTGTTGAGCTAATGTTCACTTCACTCTTAATACACGCCCATACCGATCCTACCGAGATGATCTACAACCAAATGGTGTCGGTTATTTTGTTGGGCGGATTTTATTGGATATCGCGGTACTTTTTCTCGTACAAGGCAAACTACTGGATGCACGTGAATGAGATACGCGAAAAAAATCTGGAAATTGCAAAGGCAAGCGATTTTAAAAGCCAGTTGCTTGGCACAGTAGCACATGACTTACGCAACCCTATTGCTGCGGTTGAAACACTGGCCATGATGATGGAGATGGAGGAGATCAATGCCGATACCCAGGACACGTTGAACCTGATGAAGGCCTCGTGCATAAGGGCGCGTACAATTATCGACGACCTGCTGGAGTCTGCAAGGAATGACAATTCGGGCGAGTTTATTACGATTAAGACCGAACTTAATGCCCTTGTGCAGCAAAATATTGATGTTTGGAAGCTACAAAATGAGGCAAAAAACGCGATAGAGCTGATATCCTCGATAAACCCTGCTTATGCGCAAATAAACCATGAAAAATTTACCCGCGTGCTTGATAACCTGATTGGTAATGCGCTAAAGTTTTCGAAAGAAAAAAGCAAAATCGAGGTGTTTATCAACAAGCGCAATCAAAATATCATCATCGAGATAAAGGATCGCGGACTTGGAATACCTAAAGATATGCTGCCCATTATCTTCACCCCATTTTCAAAAGCAGGCCGTACCGGTTTAAAGGGTGAACAATCAACCGGGCTTGGCCTGAGCATTGTGAAACAAATAATTGAAAAGCACAACGGCAAAATTGAGGTTGAGAGCGAGGTGGGTAAAGGTTCAACCTTTAGGGTTGTACTGCCGGAAAGTAGAGATTAGAGGCTAGTTGACTTGGGATTAGTTGGAATTTATTTACATTTATTTATGCGATGGCCTTGGGTATTATTTCTTCAATTTATGGTTTTCGGTGCATTTGCACAGCCGGAAATATTCCAATACCATAAAATTGAGGATATTGCAAAGAAAGAAACACGCGCTTCTCAATTCTTCCAAAAACTCGATAGTTTAAAGAAAACGCGCCAGCCACATGATAGCAATGTGGATATTTATTTTGACAGGGACGTGGATTTTGGATATCGGCATGAACGGATTAGCGTAACGCTTAACAGTTGGCGCTACCATGTTGATCTTTTGACAAAAAGCGACTCAATTTACTTGACATCTGTTAGGTTTGATGATGATTTCTACGATAATTTCTATTCAAAAAGAAAATTTGTTAAAGTGGACACACTCAATTCATCCAGATATTTGTCGTTAAGGAATGAATTTTACTGTTCTAACAAATCTCTTGCCGACTTACACGCAGAGTTAAGTATCGCCGAGGAGTTTGCCAGTCATTGTGGTGACGGTTCACGAATGACGCGCCGTTGGAAGAAATTGCAGGCACAAGCCAAGGATAATAGGCAAAAAAAGTTCTTGCATATGCTTCAAAGTTTTTGCTGTGAAGAGCAGGAGTATGGTTTGGCAGGGTTTAAGATGATAGAAAAAACCGAAAAAAAAGTTCCTAAGGGAATAGGTGAAATTATAAAGCATATTGAGAGCAGGAAATCAGACCTGGTTATTTGTGCCGGCTGCCTAATACTTGTCCAACATCAACTAAAAAAATAACCTTTGGCTCTATCAAAATAGCAAATGGGCTATTTTATATCTACCCCATTTACGTCCCGCACACCCGTTAACGTCGATTCAAATAAAAACCGGCAGGTATCGGTTTTCATAACGCCTTTTTTATCCTTTGCTTTATAGATAAGGCGCACGTCCCAGCCGGTGAGCTTGTTTTTGTACGACTTTTCCTTTTGCTTAATTAACGCCCTGGTTTCTCTAATTTTAGCCGAATCGGCATTGATGTAGAAGTTATTAAGCGCAACCATTAACGTGCGGTACTCGGGGTTATCATGGAAAGTGCTATAAATGCTGTCTGGTTTTAAAAATCTGATGGTATCAACCGATGTGGGGTTGGGTACCTTTTTTTTCAAATATTCAATAGCGTTTAGCTTATAATTAGGATGCGAACACCCGAAAAAGCTAGAGGCAATTATTATAAAAGGAATAGCGCGTTTCATCACGTCAAATATACGGAGATTAAAAGGTTTACGAAGTTGTAAATGTTGTAGGTGTTGTAAGTGTTATAAAAGGTTTAAATCACTAATTCACCAACTCACTAATTCACAATTAAAAGATCGTTACAGGCACTATCAATTCAAACCTGTTGCGTCCATTGCCTCCAAAGATATCTTCATCAATCAAACGACTGTACCTGACGCCAAAGCTGATGGATGCCTGGTTAAACCACCGTGTATCGAAAAAAATCTCGGCTCCGGTTGAGCGGAAGGTGCCTTTAAACTGTGCGCCGCTGGTAAAAAAGTCGGTGGCGCGGGTATAATCGTAAAAGGCGTTGCCGCGTATGCGCATCAGGTAAATGGTGTTGGCTACACCGGCGTCGGGATAGGCAATCGGAAAACGGTAGTTTGCACCCAGTTTGTTCATATCATACAGGTTTTCGGCCTGGTATCCGCGCGAGAACGGAAAATCGTTTGAAAAGCTGATTACGCTGTTTTTATTTTTTTGCTGATGTGCGGCGCTGATCACAAAACTATGGTTAGCAACCAATCCCGGGAAAAAGAAGCTGCCCGATGCCAAGAACTGGTTGGCTGTTAACCCCGACACCGCCGTTTTGTAGGATAAAAATATATTTTGCGCAAATGGGGGACTGATGTTTTTACGGGCCTGCTGCGTGCTGTTGCTGAACGATATAAAGTTGCTGCTGTACAGATAGCTCCTGTCGGCGAATTGGGCTTTGTAGGCTTGCTGAAAATTAGTTTGCGAATAAACCAGGCCGCTGCCAAATTGAAGGCCCGTTAAGTTTTTGCCTGCCGAGAAATCTAAAGGCACCTGCAACCCTGCGTTAAACTGGGTTTCGTTCCAGTAAATATTACGGCCATTGCTATAGCCCCTGCGATCGGCAGTGTAATTGGCACCCGCTGTTATGTAGGGGAACAAGGCGCCGTAAACGGCATCAAAGCCAAACTGCTTGTAACCTTCATCGCGGTTATAATCAAACGAAATATTGGTTTGCAGGGTGTTTAAAACGTTTTCGCCGGCGATGGAAATTTCGTAGTTAGGGTCGCTAATGTTGGGTATAATGCTGTGGAAATTGAACGGATGGTAAAGGGCTGGATATTTGGTAATGGGTAGCTGTTCGGTTCTAATCCCGGCAAGGATATTGGCTGATGAATCGCGTTTTAAAGCGGCAATGCCGAGGTCGGGCAAACCACCCGGTAGATTTTTAACTTCTGTCCATTGCAATGCTTTTTTATCCACCTGATTTACCTTGTACCCTGTGGCAGAAAAGCTAACCCAGGCAATTTTGGTACTACTGATAGCAGCCTGGTAATTGCCTATCGAGGCATTTTGATTTGCATTCGCCAGTTCAAACAGCTTACCCGATTTGACACTCAAAGCGAACAACTTGTCATTAATGCCTGATGTTGCCGAAAAGTAAACGGTATCATTTTTCGCAACCGGGTAAACTATGGGTTGATAACTGAACTGAAGCAGGTATTTAGCATCTCCGGTCTTGATATCCATTAACGCCAACGACATCCTGCCCTTTACATCTCTAACCGCCGAGATTATTTTATCATCGCCATAAAACTTTGGGAACGTAAAATACAGGTTGTTTTTATTGGGGATCACCGACAGCAATTTCCCATCGGTGCTATTTATTAAGCGGATATCGCTTTTTCCGGTGGTGGCCTCTTCAACGGTTACAATGGTTTTGCCATCGTTACTAAAAGCCGGTGAAAAATATTTTGTTTTGCTGGTTATAGTTTGCTCCTGGCCGGTATTTATATCCAACAAGGTTAGTTCGCTGTAGTTACGATAACCCCAGCGGGCATCCGGGCGGTAAGTAGTGTAAATTATCTTGCCATCATGGTAATCAAAGTAATTATCCTGGGTAACATCCCTGGTACTTACCTTTTTTTCTGTATTCCCTGTTTTTAGAACAAAGGCCGGCAAGTTATTATAGGTGCTTTTAATGTAAACCAGTGTACTGTCGTTTATATAAGCCGGAAATTCGCGATTGGCATCGAAGTGTTTTATTTCTACTCTTATTTTTGGACTTGCGTCAGCAAATTGTTTCTTAAAATGAGCCATTGCGTCATTCCTAAATCCCTCAAAGTCCCTACCCGAATACTTCTTAATTGCCCTTTGTAACGGATAAAAGCCACCTTTATAGGCTGCTGCATCGAGTGTTACTTTTTTCCAGAAATCATCACCATATTTATCGCGTCCATACGATACCAGCATGTAGCCAAGCGGGTACCAGTCAGGGGTGTAATCAAGACATGACCCATTGCGAATTTTCATGTAGCTGTAATCCTTACCCGCAGCCCATAATGCCCTAAATCCGTTGAAAAAATATGGCAGCCGCCCCCTGCCCTGTTCGCTTACATGTGTTTCGTTATAAACAGCGTCGCCCTCAAAAAACCAGTTGGGTATCGCCAAATCGTTCCCCAGCGCCTGCCCACCCTCGCCAAAAAGAACTTTCAACACATGCGACAGGCCCACATTAAAGTTATTATACTGCTGCACGTGCCTGAACTCGTGTATAGCCAGTTGCTGGTGCCAGGGCAGGCTGCCAACATCAAAACTATTTTGCTCAGGCGTTAAATAAAACTCGCTGCGGAACGGCGCCAAACCCACATAAGCATTTGAAACGGTAGTCTGGTTTTGCAGTACAATACTTACCTGCCGTTGCTTGCTGCCAATGGTGGGCAATATGTACCCGTTCATTTGCTGCACAATGCTGGCCACCTGCCGGGCAACAGAATCGAGCCCGGATGGGAAAATCACCTTCGCTGCCGGGGTATTTACCTGGCTCCATTTGATAGACGGCGGGTTACCACCGAAGGTTTGTGCCTTTGTTAGACTGGCAGTTGTTAGTAGCAGTAAGAGGGGTAATTTGCGGCAAAATTTCATTAGGTGTGAAAGTAAGCACATTTTGTGGAATGTTTAAATAAGAATTTACACTTCCGCAATCGGCATTCCGACTTCCGCATTCAATAATTCCGATCCCGATAGCTATCGGGACGAACATCCGAAATCCGAAATTCAAATGACACACCATCAGCTAAAACATACTACATTTGCGCTTTGTTAATAAAAGGCAATGGCTAAAGTTTCTATTAACCTGGCAACGGGTTCTATACAAAAAGAAGAATTGATTGTGGGGATTGATTTGGGTACCACAAATTCGCTGGTGGCGTTTATTAATCCTGATAAAAATCCGCAGGTAATAAATGATACCGGCAAAGGTGTTTTAGTACCCTCTGTTGTGCATTTTGGCCCGGCAGGTGAAATTTCAGTAGGTAATGAGGCCAAAGAATATTTAATAACCGACCCGCAAAATACGGTATTCTCAGTAAAACGCTTATTAGGTCGCTCGTACCATGATATTGAGAATTATAAAGACTTTTTCAGCTATAAGGTTATAGACGATGATTCGGAAAGCCTGGTAAAAATAAAGGTTGGCGATAAGTTTTATACGCCCATTGAACTTTCGGGCCTGATATTGAAAGAACTTAAGGCACGCGCTGAGCACGCTTTAAAAACACCGGTTAATCGTGCCGTTATCACTGTGCCTGCTTATTTTAACGATTCGCAGCGCCAGGCCACCCGCGATGCAGGAAAACTCGCCGGGCTTGATGTTTTGCGCATAGTAAACGAGCCTACCGCCGCAAGCCTGGCTTACGGCATCGGCCTTAATCCCGAAGAAACACGCACCGTTGCCGTGTACGATCTTGGCGGCGGCACCTTTGACGTATCTATTCTCCAAATACAAAACGGCATTTTTGAAGTGCTGGCAACCAATGGCGACACCTTTTTGGGCGGCGATGACTTCGATAGCGCCATAGTTGATTACTGGATTGAGAAAAATCAACTGAACAAAGCCGAAGTGATTGCCGACAACAAACTTGCGCAGCAACTTCGCCTTAAAGCCGAAGAAGCTAAAAAGGCGTTTGCCCACCAAAGCCTGGTGAACGACAAAATTGGCGACATATGGTGCACCATCGACCGTTCCACATTTGAACAACTAATATTACCCAAAGTACAGCAGACTATAACCTGCTGTCAGAATGCATTAAAGGATGCCAAAGTTGATAAAACCCATATTGACGAGGTGATTATGGTCGGCGGTTCGACCCGAACAGCGCTGGTTAAAAAAATGGTGGCTGAGTTTTTTGGGCGGCCTGTGCATGACGAGGTAAACCCTGATGAAGTGGTTGCGCTCGGCGCCGCCATACAGGCTGATGTGCTCGCCGGTAACCGCAGCGATATTTTGTTATTGGACGTTACGCCGCTTTCGCTTGGCATCGAAACTATGGGCGGATTGATGGATGTAATTATCCCGCGCAACTCAAAAGTGCCTACCAAGGCAGGCAGGCAGTACACCACCTCGATTGACGGGCAGGTAAATATGAAAATTGCCGTTTACCAGGGTGAGCGCGACTTGATAAAGGAAAACCGCAAACTTGCCGAATTTGATTTGAAAGGCATCCCTTCTATGCCCGCAGGCTTCCCAAAAGTGGATATCAACTTTTTGCTGAATGCCGACGGGATATTAAAGATACAGGCGGTTGAATTACGCTCGGGCGTAAAACAGGAAGTAGAAGTAAAACCCACCTACGGCATTACCGACGACCAGGTAGAGCAGATGCTGCTGGATAGCATCACCCACGCAAAGGACGACGTGAGTCAGCGCATGCTGATTGAGGCGCGTGTTGAAGGCGAATCAATGATCAGGACTGTTGAGAGCTTTATGCAAAAGAACGGCAGTTTTGTTGAAAAAGAGGAAGCCGACAAGACTGACGAGTATGTAAAGGCGCTGCAAAGTGCGTTAACCGCCGGCGATAAGGATGCTATTCACAAAGCTATTGATGAACTGAATGAGTTTACCCGGCCGTTTGCTGAAAGGCTGATGGACCATGCGATTAATACGGCAATGAAGGGAAAAAGTATTGAATAGTGAGCACCGAGTGGGGAATGGTGAGTTGTGAGTAATTATTCGCGGCGAATTAATTTAAAAAAACCAACTTTGTCATTCTGAGCAGCGCGAAGAATCTTGTCCTTTTGATAAGTAGCAAGTTGATAGGTAGCACGCCTACCTGCCCTGCGTGAATGTCGCACAGATAAGATTCTTCGCTGTCGCTCAGAATGACAACTTTTATAGCTATAACACCACCTATTTTGAAAAACATCAAATCCATCTTCCTTTTACCAATTTTCGTTTGTTTTTTCGGCGCTGCACAGGCATCTGCTGTAAAGATTGACCGTTTCAGGGACACGTCCCTCAAACCACTTGATACCGCCCGTTACGATTCATTAATGCGAAAACTGGCCAATGGCCATAAGCGGTGGCCGGTGAAAACAAAGGCGTATCCCCTCCCCGGCGCTATTTTGCCGTTTAACCGGATTGTGGCTTATTATGGCAACATGTACTCCAAAAACATGGGGGTACTAGGGCAATATCCGCCTAAAATTATGCTGGCCAAATTAAAAGCCGAAGTAAAAAATTGGGAGAAGGCTGACACCGCTACGCCCGTTATACCGGCCCTGCATTACATATGTGTAACTGCCCAGGCCGACGCCGGGCGCAACGGGCTCCATAACCTGCGCATGCCTTTTAAACACATTGACAGTGTGCTGCACATGGCGGCAAGTATAAACGCCATCGTGTTTTTGGATTTACAGGTAGGTTTTAGCACCGTACAAAAGGAAGTGCCCCTGCTGGAGAAATACCTGAGCATGCCCAACGTACACTTGGGCATCGACCCTGAGTTTTCGATGAAGGAAGGCAGCATCCCCGGCAAACGTATCGGCACTTTCGATGCGGAGGATATAAATTATGTTACGGGCTACCTGGCAGGGCTGGTGAAAAAGAATAACCTGCCGCCCAAAATTTTTATCGTACACCGTTTTACCAAAAAAATGGTAACCAATTACCAAAACGTAAAGCTTAGGCCCGAAGTACAGTTTGTTATGGATATGGACGGCTGGGGTGGACCTGATTTAAAGAAAGGCACCTACCATTATTTTATTGAAGGCGAACCTGTACAATTTACAGGCTTTAAATTGTTTTATAAAAATGATATTCAAAAGCCGCCTCACCGGTTGCTGACCATGAAAGAGGTACTGCAGTTGAAGCCGGCACCTATTTATATACAGTATCAGTAGGGAGTGGTAAAAAATGATTAAGAACACGCGGACCTTATATTTTAATGCCCGCTTTGTTTTTTCTATATTTATCTGAACCAAAATCTTTAAAATGTCTAACGGTCGTAAGTTTGCCCCTGTTTTTGCGGCAGGAATTTTATTTACATTTTTTGTCAATAGCGTGTTCGCGCAATATCCGGACATGCAAGCTGCTTATCATAGAATGGCTATGCAGGATGCTCAGATGCATATGAATGCGATGGAAGCAAGGATGTTGGGAAAAATGAATGCAAATGAATTACACAACTTCAAATATTTTTATCATGTTACGTTAAAAGATAGTTCAACATTGACAGTTGAATCGGTGATATATACTGATACAACTTTGCATAAGGACTATTTGTTATTGGTTGACAAAAAATATCCTAAATCGGATACAGCCCACAGAAACAAAAAAATATATTCCCAACAAACGTTAGGCATTATGCGGATAGCAAGCAGTGGCTATTTAAATCACCCAGTTTATATAAATGGATTGCCAACTGATACTTGCTGGCTGTTTAAAGCGGTACCGGGGACTATTAACATGTATTCTTATTTAAGCGAAAAAGATGGAATAATGTTTCAATCTGCCACGATTGTTGCGATTCAACTAAATGACGGTCCTATCGTTAAATTCGAGGCAGATAATCTTAAGAAGATGATTTTACAGGATAAGGATGCCCTGGAATATTTTGATAAAAAGAAATATTACAAAGCCATTAAACAGTTTAACAAGGATAATGAGAAGAAAATGAAGCAGTGATTTTAAGTAAAAAGGCGAAAGATGATCCCTTCGCCTTTTACTTTTTAGCATTAGTCTCTTATAACTTGTCTATCGCGTCCTGTTCTTTCAGGGCTGAAATGTTATTACTGTCGCTAAACTTATCAGTTTGAGCAGCAAAATCTTCAAGAATAGCCGCAATGGTATCCAGGTTATCGGCTACGCGCTGGTGCATATCGGGTAGGTCTTTTTCAAGGCGTTTGTCGCCCAGCTCCATATTATCTACTTCTATTTTTGCCAGTTTTTGTATGATAGCCTGCTGGCTATTTTTTAAATCTTCCAGTTCATGGACAATCTTTTCCATTAGCCCGAATTTCTTTAACTTATCCATAGTGATGTGTTTTTGTATTTAATATTACAACCCCGTTTATATTAAATTGTTTGAAAAGTTGCTTTTATCATTTATAACTAATAATTTAGTTATATGAAAAGCATATTTATATCCCTCCTGCTGTTACTTACACTATTTACAACATTTGCGCAGCAAACCAGCAAGATTGACGATGGCCTGATGATGGAATATTACCAGGGACAACGCTACCTTGAAGCCGCCGATTATCTGAAAAAGAATTTCCCGGAGCCTGTTACCGATTTGAAGGTACTATCGCGCTTGGCTTATGCATCGCAAATGGCTAACAAATTACCCGAAGCCGAGGGTTACTACCAGCGTGCTTATAACCTTGATACAACCAACCAAAATATACTGTTTAACATGGCAGGGATAAATGTGCGACGCGGGAATATGGCGAAGGCTGAGCAATATTATAAAATGATTATTGCTAAAGATACCACCAACGTTGCGGTTTACAGTCACCTCGGTGCAATTGCCCAGGGAAACCATGATACCGTAAATGCTGTTTTATATTACGATAAAGCAAACCGTTTGAATCCCTTTGATACTGATGTGGCAAGCGAACTTGGCAATTACTATACTTCGCTAAAACGCTTTGATGACGCACTGCGGGTATTAAACAAAGCAGCCGAAAGCGACCCGGAAAACGTGGTAATTTTGCTAAGTATGATGAAGCTGACTTATACCGAAAAGAAATGGCAGGAAACTGTTGACGAGTGTAACAAATTGCTTAACATGGGGGTTAGTAACGGCGAAATATTAAACAAACTCGGCATATCCTATTATAACATTAAGAACTACGCCTGCGGGGCCGAAACATTTGCAGGCATGCGAGGCATCGAACAAACTGAATATACCTTTTATTATACTGCATTATGTTTTAAAGGCCTTAACGACCAAAAGCAGTGCATTTATTTTCTAAAACAATCCATTTTACAGGGATTATCGCCGAATATCGCTACCTACTATGGTGAAATTGCCGACGCCGACCAAAAGCTCGACTTGCACAAAAAAGCAGCCTTTGCCTATCAAAAGGCTTTGCAGTTTAGCGAAAGCCCAATATTGTATTACCTGCTGGCTAACTTGTATGATAATAAATTGAAGGATAAAAAGAATGCCCTAATGTATTATAAAAAGTACCTGGCATCCCGACCGTCGGAAAAGCAAACTACTTATATAACTTTTGTAAAAAGCCGCATTGGGCAATTACAGAATTGAATCAAGGTGCGTGTGCTAAGCATATTAACCACGGTGCAATTTGGCTAAAGCCGCATTTAACATTTTGTATATTCCGTCGGCTAAAGCCGGACGGCAATGAAAATAAATCGCTGATATATAAATTCATTGCCGTCACTTTTAAGTGACGGAATAAAAGTATACAGCAACCGGCTTTAGCCAAATCAGCTATCAAAAATCAACGCTGCATCAATCGCGCAACATATTTGCCGATGATATCAAATTCAAGATTAACTACTGAACCAACCCTTACCTGCTGCAGATTGGTATGCTCAAAAGTATATGGGATTATAGCGACTGAAAAGCTATTGGCTTGCGAGTTAACTACTGTCAGACTAATTCCGTTTACGCAAATGGAGCCTTTTTCAACCGTTACGTTGCCATTAGCCGGATCGTATTCGAAAGTATATTCCCAGCTGCCATCTAACTCGTTAAAAGCTATACAGGTTGCGGTTTGGTCAACATGGCCCTGAACAATGTGACCATCAAGCCGCGCGTTCATCTGCATGCATCGTTCCAGGTTAACCAGGTCACCGGCCTTAAGGTAGCCAAGACTGGTTTTGTTGAGGGTTTCTTCAATGGCTGTAACGGTATGCTTGCCGTCGGCCAATGCGATCACAGTTAAGCAAACGCCATTATGGGCCACAGACTGGTCGATTTTTAGTTCCGCAGCAATTAATGACTCAACTGTTATGTGCAAATTGCCTTGTTCGCGGCGTAAATCGGTTATTGTTCCTAAAGTTTCTATTATTCCTGTAAACATGTGGCCCCCTAACCCCCTAAAGGGGGAACGTTAAGCTGCGAAGATAAATAATTCGATTTTATCAAATGTCAAGCAATTGTGGTAATTAAGCGACGCATTAAACTCCCCCTTTAGGGGGCCGGGGGGCCTATTTAAAATTACTTTTCAAATCAACATTCTTGTTCCTTAAATCAACGCCACCTTCAATCACCGATTTTAAGTTGGCCAGATAAAACGTCCAGCCCAGTTGGCATTGCACGTAAAGGTTTTTGGTAAGATCGGGTTCTTCCGGAATGTTCTCCTGGGTAAGCTCCACAATCGAGACTCCGTTTCGGCTGGATATGTAAACGGTAACAATGCTTCCACCGCTAAAGGTAAACTTTATCGTGTCGGTGCCATTGGCTTCCAGTATTTGTCCTTTTTCCACGGCATCATCGCCCCAGCCATGCCAGTACCATTCATAGGTATCTTCGGTCATAATAAATTCGTGGGGTTCACGGGTGCGGCGCGGTATGGTATAAAAATTGGCTTTGCGCAAAAACCATTTTTCGATGCCTTCTTTGGTGGCCCAGGCTTCGTAAAGGCTGCGTACATCGGTATTGTAATCGCCGGCCACTTTAAAGATGGCCCATTTGTTGTCAGTCATATCGGTAATATAGTTTTTATTAAAGCGAATTTAACCATAATAGTTTTTGTGTTTGTTAACTTGCCAATAAATTATAAAAATGCCAACTCAAAGCGCAGGTATATTACTTTATCGCAAAGCAGGCAATAAAACGCAGATTTTCCTGGTGCATCCGGGTGGCCCTTTTTTTAAAAACAAAGACCTGGGTGTATGGTCGATCCCCAAAGGTGAGTTTTTGGATGATGAAGATGCCTTAGCGGCCGCCAAACGCGAATTTGAAGAAGAAACCGGGAAGGCTATCGGGGGCGACTTTATTGAATTAAAACCGGTTAGGCTAAAAAGCGGCAAAACCGTTTATGCCTGGGCCATTGAAGGCGATATTAACCACGAAACCATCACCAGCAATTTGTTCGAAATGGAATGGCCACCGAAATCGGGCAAAAAGCAGTCATTTCCCGAAATTGACCGGGCCGGGTGGTTTGAGGTTGAAGAGGCAAAATTGAAGATAAATGGGGCTCAGGTGGGGTTTATAGTAGAGTTGATAAACAGGTATTTTTAAAGATTTATCTCTCCGAAGTGTTTTAAACATAATCGAATCTCCTTCGCAGATTTTAACAGCTTCCGGTCAAATTCATTCTCTGCTTGAAACTGCTTGAAATATCCATTATTCGAAAGTACCTCCTCATTTTTAATTGAAGGTCGTATTATTTCATTGAGTTTGTTTAGATGAAGTGTTTTGGTTTTATCGTCGTAATTTGGACGCACCCCATTTTGTAGAATGGAAACGGTTGCCGTAAAATAGTCCTCAATATTTTCGTACAAAACCGAAACGCTTCTGATGCCGTCACTATAGCTCAAAGTATAATAGTAATTGCCGGCTATTTCTTCGTCTGTTAAAACATAGCCGAACTCGTCTATTAAAAATGAAAAATAGTCTTTTACCTTTTTAACAAACCAGTCACCTGTCACCATAATTGTTGCTTATTAAACCTCCCGCCTATTCTTCACCCAGTTTGAAACCTCGGCATCAGCAACTTCTGCAACCTTTAAACGCTGGGTACCTAAAAGTTTTTCCATTATCATGGTGGCTACAAGGGCTTCATCTTCATTATCGGTTTGCAATGAACCAGGGGTAAAATATTTTTTTACAAAATGCGTATCAAAATTACCCGAGGTAAACGCCTCGTGCTGCATTACAAATTTGCCAAAGCCTAATGTGGTGGTAATGCCGATTATATGATATTCGTCGATGGCACGTATCATGCGTTCGATGGCCTCTGTCCTGTCCTTACCATAAGTCACCAGCTTGGCGATCATCGGGTCGTAGTAGATAGGAATTTCCATGCCGTGTTCAAAGCCGTCATCAACCCGTACGCCGGGGCCTTTTGGGGTAACGTAAGTTTGTAGCGTGCCAATATCCGGCAGGAAGTTGTTATCGGGATCTTCGGCATACACCCGCAGCTCAATGGCGTGACCGTTAATTTTAAGGTCTTCTTGTTTAAAGCTGATGGCTTCGCCCCTTGCTATGCGGATTTGCTCTTTAACCAAATCAATCCCGCTGATAAATTCCGTTACCGGGTGCTCCACTTGCAAGCGGGTGTTCATCTCCAGGAAATAAAAGTTTAGCTGTTCATCCATTATAAACTCCACCGTGCCGGCGCCGGTATAGTTAACAGAACGGGCCACATCAACGGCGCATTTGCCCATGCGCTCACGTATATCAGGCGTTAAAACTGATGACGGCGCTTCTTCAATCACCTTTTGGTGGCGGCGCTGCACCGAGCAATCGCGTTCAAAAAGGTGCAAGATATTACCATGGGTGTCGCCCAAAACCTGAATCTCTATATGTCTTGGAGATGATACATACCGTTCGATAAATACCGAGCCATCACCAAAAGCCGAAACAGCTTCGGAAACCGCCAGCTGCATTTGTTCTTCAAAGTCGGCCGGGCTTTCAACTATACGCATGCCTTTGCCACCGCCGCCGGCAGCTGCTTTTATTAATATAGGGAAGCCAACTTCAACCGCGCGGAGTTTTGCTTCAGCCACATCTGTGATGGCTTCCTCGGTGCCGGGCACCATGGGTATATTATATTTCAGCGCTGCTGCCTTTGCCGACAGCTTGTTGCCCATTACTTCCATTGCCTCGGGCGAGGGACCTATCAAAATGAGCCCCGCTTCCCTGACTTGCCTGGCAAATGCAGCATTTTCACTTAAAAAACCATAGCCCGGATGGATTGCCTCCGCCCCTGTTTTGCGGCAGGCATCAATTATTTTATCACCAACCAGGTACGATTGGCTTGAAGGAGCCGGGCCGATATGCACGGCTTCATCAGCATAACGCACGTGCAGGGCGTTGCGGTCGGCATCGGAGTAAACGGCTACGGTTTTGATACCCATTTCGCGCGCGGAACGCATTACTCTTAAAGCTATTTCGCCCCGGTTGGCAACCAATATTTTTTGCATAATGGCAAATGTAATGGATTTGGGCAAAAGTTGCATGGTTACCTTAACAATACAAACAGGTTGGTATTTTAAGCGCCCCCGCGGCATTGTACTTTTGTAACTGATTAATTTGGCTCATTGTAATTCCACAGCTTTAATTAAATATTAATCAAGCCATTAACAAAAAATAGTTAATTTGGATAAATATTATGCAGCCCTTCATATTAAACCTGTCAGTAAATTTGTAATGCACCGCTTGTCAGTCGCCCCGGTAATTATATCGCTGTTAATAGTGTTTGGCTTGCTCTTTCCAAAAAGTACCGTCGGCCAAAACAAGCTTGAAAAATTGCTTGAAAAAAAAATGGACTCGTTGTTAATGCCGGTAAAACCACAGCAATTATTGCCTGACGATGCCATGCAAACCATCACTATACCCCCCGGTTGGGGTGGTTATGGAAGCTACCTATTTGGAAGTGTTGGCGGCGTGTACCCACAGGCGTACACGAATAAAGCGGATATGGCAGTATCGGGGGGCGTTTGCGTGGGCAACCCTGAGAAGTTTCTAAATTTTGCGGCGAGTATTAATTTAAATGATGTGCACAAGTTCCAGGATTTTTCGGCAAATTTTATTGTAAGCCGGATGCTTTTTGCCGGCACCAGTGTTTCGGCCGGAGTGCTGCAGGTATTCGCAAACAAAATCCAAACAGATGTGCCGGGTGCTACCTATTATATTGCTTTTAGCCATGCCGTACAAACCCTGCCATCGCAAACAGAAGGCAGCTCCAAACTCACTTATACCATCGGCATCGGCAACGGCAGGTTTTATTTAAGGAGCCCTTATGATATTGCAGCCGGCCGCAACAAAAAGGGTACCATGGTTTTTGGGGGAGTTTCGTACGAATTCATACATCACGTAAACGTAAACGCGGAGTGGTCAGGCACAAACCTGGCCGCATCGTTAGGATTAAGGCCTTTTCCAAACGCATTTTCAATTGGCATCGGGGTGATGAACATCACCCGCAATTCGGCTGACAAGCCGGCAGGTATATTTAGCATCGGTTACCCGCTATCGTTAAGCAGGTAACGCAATGAACAGTAATAACGTTGAGATAGAAATGAAGTTAAACGCAAAATAACATAATGAAAAACAAGCCCATTATTTTATTGCTTACAGCTGTTTTGGCTATGACGCGGTTTGCAATTGCGCAAACGCATGGTAATTTTTCGGATTGGAACGTGCCGGCACCGCAGGCGCCGGCTACAATTCAAAAAGGTGCGACACATAATAAGCCGGCTATTGCCCCGCAGTTTATCGATGTGCCGCCTGTAAATGTACCGCAGACCGGCCCGGCACAAATCAGTAAAATGCCGCCGGTGCTGCTTGTAGCTCCTGAAGTAATTACCCCCATCCAGCCTACAATCCAGGGACTTTCGGCTGGGAGCTTTGGTACACCATTGCCAGCTGCGCCCGACATACCGGCCCTGCCTGCGGAAGCACCCCATGATGATATTTTTAAAATGACGGCGGATGTTAATGCGCCAGCCGCTCCGCCAATGCCCGAATTACCCAAATCTATTCCTGCTGATGCACCGGTTGGCAAGCCCGGGGGAAGTACCCGCCTGCCGGTTACCCCCTCCATCGAATCGCAGCCCTTGCAGGTCGAAGTTTCAAACGGCCGGTTCTCTTTTTCGGAATGGGCGGTGCCTGCCATACTTGGTGATACAGAAGTGCTGTTCCAGCTGCCCGATGCAACGCCGCCAAAAGAGCTACCCAAGCCTAAGCAGGCCGGCAAAAAAATGCACAAAACCAGTAACAGTAATTAACTATTCAAAACGAAAAAAAATGAAAAAGTTAATCACTAACCTAAAATATAGCCTGGTACCGGTACTGCTTTTATTGGCAATATGTTGCAATGCACAGGAAACCACTCCTTATCGCGAGTTCAATTTTAAAAAAGGAGACGAGTACCAGCGGCTGGTCGCTGTAAAATCAAACTGCATATTGCAACGCGGCAACCAGAAAATAAACATCAGCACCTACTCGGCTGTTACCAAAACCTATAAAGTGAACGATGTAAATGGTAAAAAATATCAATTCAACATCAGCATCAATAAAATACTGGACACGGTAAATGCCCTCGGGCAAAAAGTTGTGTTCAATTCGGAAAACACACCTGATCCAAATTCCGATATCCAGATGAACTTGCTGCATTTGATTGGCCAGGCGGCTGTGGTATCTGTTAACGACAGAAGCGAGGTTTTAACCATACACAAACCTTCCAGGCTTGATGATACCCTATTATCATTTACAGGCATACAGCCAGAAATGTTTGCAACCGGTAAAGCGCTCGAAATTTTTTCGAACCGCGTAACCGGGCCGTTTATTAAGCCAGGCTACACCTGGACTAACCATACCCCCTCAACAGAGACCACTTACACTGTAAAAGCTGTAAACGGCCTTACTACTACCATAACCTATAACAGCTCGATATTGGGCGCCGATGTAAACAGCCGCATAAACGGTGCATTGTTGATTGAAAATGAATCGGGATTAATTTTAAAGAAAGCAACACAAAGCGTATCAACAGGCTACAAAATTGTTAATGGGATAGTTTATACCACCACCCGAAGATCGGCAACCTCGGAGATTTGCAAGAAAGTAAATTGACCTGAAAATGCGCAATTACAAGCCGACAGATCATTGATTTACCCTGGTTGAGTAATATGTTTAACCGGAGACGTTTAATTAAAAACAATTGAAGAATAATTGCTTTCAGTGTAACCCTCGGATAGCATTTCCCGTACAAACCTCAATCACCAGGAAAATTATTTAATCATGAACATTTTTTTAGCTTTTGTAAAAACACTGATGGTCCTTGGGGCAGTATTGTGTATCGGAGTTTTATTTTTTAGCTATCTTAAATATCTAAAAAAAACCCGCTATCCTAACTGGAAATTCCCTGACTATGTTAGTGTTGGATATGCTGAGTATTTATACAATAAATACATAAAACGAAGCATCAAATAGCTTTTGGCGAATTGTTCAAAATAAGTTCAAGAAATTTCAGGTCGAGCCAGCGGCCAAACTTATATCCTACTTCTTTAAAATGTGCAACCTCCGCAAAACCGAAAGAACTGTGGAGGTTTATGCTTATTTGGTTATCGGCACTTATACCGGCCAGCAGTGCATGTATATTCATCTGCTCAGCCCGGTCAATCAACGCCTGCAGCATTATTTTGCTGATTCCCTTCCCCCGATAACTTCCTTCGACATATAACGATAGTTCTGCTGTATAGCGATAACAAGGCCATGCCCGAAAATGGCCAAAGCTGCAAAAACCGGCTATATTTCCGTCTGTCTCTGCAATAAATACAGGAAAGCCATTATTTATTCTATCCAGGTACCAGTCTTTCCGCATTTGGAGGCTGTGTGGTTTTTCGCTGTATACGGCCGTAGTGTTTACTATTACCTCGTTATAAATATCCAATATAACCGGCAGGTCGGCTTCTCCCGCATCCCTCATTAGTATTTTGCTCATATTGATAATCTTTATATAAAGTAAAAACGCTCCTTAGCATTTTGCTAAAGAGCGTTTTTAATATTTTTACTGTTTGACAGGTGGATTGCCTGGAGGGGGACCGCCCGGACCAGGACCGCCCGGCCTTTTTCTTTCAGGTAATTTCACCTCGGGGTGCGACTCGCCACGGTGACAAGTGTAGCAATTTACACCGCTGGTCATTACAAAACCTATTGAATCTTTTTTTGCATCAAAAAATTTGTCATTGATTTTGTTCATCATCTTAAACATTTTGCGGGCCATATTCTTTTCGGGTTTTGAATCGGCTGCGAAATCCATTTTCTTTTCTGCCTCATTACGCACGTGGCAGAAATCGCAATGTACATTTAACGACGCTGTCCATTCGTGCATCACTTTATCCAACTGGTCGTGGGTAATGTGCTTGGGGAGCACTTTAATGTTTTTAAATCCGGGTTCATCCGGTTTTTTCATGGAGGTAAGCGCCACAATGGTTATCACCGACGATAAACAGAGCGTTGCAACAATTTTTTTATTGATCAGCATAATTGTCATGATTAAGTCAACTAAGTTAAATCATTGGCAACAATGTTCCAACAGTTAATATAATTTTAATTATAAACATCGCTCCTTACGTGTGTAAAAACGGGTTCTTTCAAAAAAATGCAAATAAACTTGTTTTATTACGAACTATTCGTAGATTTACGAAATAATCGTATTATATACAACGTTCTTAAACCAAATAAAAAAATATGAGAATGAAAACTAAAGAAAACAGGAACAGCGTTGCAACCTTCGCAATATTTGCAACGTCAGCAATTACAGTATTATTGATTAACCCGGCCAGCACAAAAGCAGCAAACGCCACCGGGAGCGACACAAGTAAAAAGGTTTATAATATTACAACGTTCGGAAACCAGTCGACAGCCGATTCGTCGATTTACGTACTTAATGGCAAAAAGGTATCAAAAGCTGAATTTAATAAGGTTGAACAAAAAGATATTTTAAACGTGAGTTGGGTTTCGGCAGAAAATGCAGCCAGGGTGCTGGATAATTTTACGGGCGGGGCCAGTGTATTGTTTGTTACTACAAAAAATTCGGACGAAGGGAAAAAGCTGCTGGCAAAAATCAATAAACTTGTTAACAACCACCCTTTTATTACGCGCGATGGCAAGAATGCAGTTTATATCAGCAGCAACAATAAAACGTCCGGTGTATTGACTTTGGATTCGGGAGGAAACTACGCTGAAACAAGTGTTGAACCGGGGATAGCTGTTGGAAAAGGCAACAGCGGCGTTATTACGGTTAAAGGTTATAAATCAAAGGCACATGCAACAAATATCACCAGTTCGATCAGGCCCTATGTGTTGGCTGAAGGCGATTCAGGAAACGAAGCTGTTGCATTGGTTAACGGAAAGCCTATAACAGGCCGGGCAATTGACCACCTGAATGAAAAGCTTGTAATTATTAACGATAAGGAAGCAACTGCTGATGATCTAAAAAAGCTGTCGGCGTTCGACATTGAAAAAATCAATTATAAAAATGATGATTACACGCGGCACCAGTATGGCGATAAAGCTAAAAAGGGCGTTGCGTATCTATACCAAAAAGGCTAAACAATAAGCCGCTATTGCCTGCTCAGTTAAAATATGTTAAATAATTTGTTTATTTACGAACAATTCGTAGATTTACGAAACAACCGTACAATTATGGAAAAACTATCGAAACAAGAGGAAGAAGCAATGCTGTCAGTATGGCAATGTGGTATAGGTTTTATAAAGGACTTTTTAGATATGCTTGAAGAGCCAAAGCCCCCCTACACCACCCTTGCGTCAACCATAAAAAACCTCGAGCGGAAAGGCTTTATAAAAAGCGAAAAGATGGGTAACTCTTTTCGCTATGCCCCGGCGATTTTGGAGGAAGATTATAAAAAGAAGTTTATGAACGGTTTTGTAAGCGACTATTTTGAAAACTCCTATAAAAACCTGGTTACTTTTTTCGCCAACGAGAAAAAAATCAGCGCTAATGAGTTAAAGGAAATAATTAAACTGATAGAAAACCCTAAATCCTAAAAGCCATGCCAGCCTTATTTGTTTTCTTATTGAAAGTAAATGTCGCCCTGTTGCTATTTTGCGCAGGTTATTACCTGGTACTAAGGCATTTAACATTTTATACTTTAAACCGTATTTACCTCGTTGCTGCCATATTGTTCGCTACGGTTTATCCAAAAATCAACCTGTCCGATTTTTGGCAGCATCACCAGCAAATAGCAAAACCGGTGCAGGTGGTAATTTTTAATTGGCAGGCGCCTTCCAAAGCCCTGGTGAGCCCATTACCCAACTATTGGCTTTGGGCCGAAGTTACTTTGTGGGCTGGCGTTATATTCCTTGCGATAAGGCTATTCATACAATTGTATTCGCTCTACAGGTTGTACCGCAGCTCAACGGCGGCCAAAATTTACAACCACGATGTCCGGATTATTAAAGGCAGCAGCGGGCCGTTTTCGTTTTGGAAAAGCATTTTTATAAACCCTGCCAACCATGAACCTGCCGACCTGCATTCGATATTACTGCACGAACAGGTACATGTTAGCGAACTGCATACGCTGGATGTTTTACTGGCTGAACTGAGCACGGTTTTTTATTGGTTTAACCCTGGTGTCTGGCTGATGAAAAAGGCTGTGCGCGAAAACATTGAATTTATAACCGACCGCAAAATATTAAATAACGGAGCGGATACTAAACAATATCAATATAGCCTGGTGAATGTCAGCTTCGGGGCTGCACCTCAGGGCATAGTTAACCATTTTAATATATCAACTATTAAAAAACGAATTATCATGATGAATGCTAAACGATCTTCGAAATACAATCTAACCCGGTACGCATTTTTGGTGCCTGCCGTGGTTGCCCTGCTGCTCATTTTCAGTATATCAAAAGCAGCATTTGTAAAGAAAAACAACAAACCTATAAAGTCATTTTCTGCTACAGAACATAAATTGGCCGAAAAAAGCAGCAGACCGGCCGCCGCTGTCGCAAAAACAAACCCAGACTTTGTTGAAGTGTTAAAAAGCACGCTTGCCGGGGCAAAAATCACAACTAAAACTACGGATACAATTAGAAAAGGCGGATTCTTTTTAAGCACCAATGGTAAATCAGATTCATTGAATTATGTAATAGACGGCGTTAAATCCACGAAAGCTGACTTGATGAAGCTTGACGAAAAGAAGATTTACAGTGTAAACATTATGTCGTCCGAGTCCGCAGCAAGAGTTATGAATAATCTTGACAACAGGTATGGTACTATTTTCGTCACCACTAACGACTCGGAAACCGGCAAGAAATTCAAAGAAAAAATTGATAAAGCAGACGGCAACGGTTTTAAACTGGCAGGCACAAGCTATACCGCAATTGGAACCGGAAAAAGCAACCTAACGGTAGTGAGCGGTTCCTCGAACAGTACCGGTATTTCATATAATTCCGATGATACCGACACATTGAACAATGTTGCGATAGTAGGCTCAGGTAAACCAACAAAAGTCCAGGCTTATACCCTAAAAACCAGGGGTAACAAACCTGTAACTGTACTTGCCAGCAGCAGAAATTACAGCACCCTTAAAAGCACAAAAGCATACTCAGGTAAGTTATACGGTGACAGCTCGCTAAAAAGCAATATTACATACTCCTTATCGGTTGACAGCGCGTCATCATCGGCATATACCCCGGTGGTTACACGCGGTTACGGCAGCGTCGGCAGGTATACAGTTAAGCCGGGTACCAACGTAGCCTGGTCATCAAACCTGCGCTCGGTATCAAGCATCGACCATATTTCGGATAAGATGATTATCATTAACGGCAAAATAGCCTCGCAGGCCGACCTGAAGAAAATATCAGCCTTTGATATCGATCGCATGGTTTTCAAAAACGATGAAGAAACAAAAGATCTCTATGGCGATAAGGCCAAAAACGGGATTGTATTTATAGTTACACGTAAAAGCACGAAATGAGTTTATAAGTTGGATTAAGTTGATTAGGTTAAAAATTCGATAATATGAGGTCAGTTAATAGTTATTGAATATCAAACCTAATCAACTTAATCAACCACTTAACTCAATCAACCGATCAACTGGCCTCCGCCAGTTTTTCTTTTTCCAGTATTTCCAGCAGCACCTTTTCGGCGACGTTTAACTCGACCGAATTGACATCCTTATCTTCATCGATCTGTTTGAGATATTTAAATATAGCGCCATCTTCGTAGCTTTTTATCACTGTGGGGTGTACATAGTATTTTTTGCAAACAGTACGCGTGTTGCCCAGGTTTAGCGCTACTTCATCCAAAACGCTTACAATTTTCTTTCGGCATTCTGTAATAGTTTCGAATTCGCCGGCTTGTTTAAAGGCATATAATGCGCTTACGCTGCCCGCCCAGGTGCGGAAATCTTTAGCAGTAAAGTCTTCGCCGGTTATTTCCTTAAGGTAGGTATTTACGTCGCCCGAACCGATAGTACACCGCTGACCATCGGCGTTATAATATTGAAAAAGTTCTTTCCCTGGTATTTCGCGGCATTGTTTTACCAGCCGGGCCAATTTCCTGCTTTGAAGTGATACTTTGTGATAAACGCCTTTTTTGCCTTTAAACTCAAAATTTATGGTTGAGCCTTCAATTTTAACGTGCCTGTTCATCAGCGTAGTTAAACCAAAAGAACCGTAGAGCTTTTTGTACGATTCATTACCTACCCTTATGCTGGTGAGTTCCATTAACCTTACCACCAGTGCCACAATCTTGTCGTGGTCGGGATTGGGTCGGGTAAGGTCTTTGTCAACCTGCTTTCTTATGGCCGGTAGGTACCCGGCAAAAGCGTGCAGGCGATGGTATTTCGATTGGTTGCGAATTTTGTTCCAGTCGGGATGGTAACGATATTGTTTCCGGCCGGCGGCATCCGTACCGGTAAATTGCAGATGGCCGTTTTCGTGGGGCGATATCCAAACATTGGTGTAAGCAGGCGGTATAACCAATTTGTTAAAACGGGCTATCAAGTTCTTATCTTTAACCAAACTGCCGTCCGCACTGTAATAACTCCACCCCTTCCCCGATTTTTTTCGGGTATAGCCCGGTGTAGAATCAGCCACATAGCGCAAGCCAACGGCTTTTGCAGTAATTTTAGGGTCTCGCCCTATTTTTTCGAGTTTGGTTAATAGCCTGTTCATTATTTGTACAACACAGACCCGTGGCATAAGTTTTTAAATTAGAACGAAATAAGTCTGATTATGCAGGGTTAGGTTAGTGCACCACATTATAAGCTTGATGCACAAATTAAAAGTCTTTTTGACCATCCACTGACTATTCTTAACCCATAAACGCTCAATTTTACGCTTAAACAAACATCAAACTTTTATGAAATACAATTTATTAGGAAACACCGGCCTGGTGGTATCCGAGATTTGCTTTGGCACCATGACTTTTGCCGGGAAAGGTGGGATTTGGGAAAATATCGGCAAGCAACAGCAGCAGGAAGTTAACGACCTGATGAAGGTTGTGGTAGATTCTGGTATTAATTTTATCGATACAGCAAATGTTTATTCTTTTGGCGAATCGGAAAAAATGCTGGGCCAATCCATTAAAGATCTCGGCCTAAACCGTAATGACCTGGTTATTGCCACCAAAGTCCGCGGACGGATGAGTCCGGGGCTTAATAATGTGGGCCTATCACGGTACCACATTTTTCATTCAGTTGATGAAAGCCTTACACGTTTGCAGCTTGATCATATCGACGTACTTTATGTGCATGGCTTTGACCCCTACACACCTGTTGAAGAAATAATGCATTCGCTTAACGATATTATTCTGACTGGTAAGGTGCGTTACATAGCTGTTTGTAACTGGCCGGCGTGGGTGGTAATGAAAGCTTTGGGCATTGCCGAAAAACACGGCTGGAATAAGTTTGTGGGCCTGCAATATTACTTCTCGTTGGCAAGCCGCGACATTGAGCGCGAGATACTGCCCCTTGCAACTTCAGAAAACCTTGCAGTAATGCCATGGAGCCCGTTGGCTGGCGGTTTTTTAGGTGGAAAATATTCGCGCAACGCGGCTAAGGCAGAAGGAACACGTCGGGACACTTTCGATTTTCCGCCAATTGACAAAGAAAAAGCTTATGACATTATTGATGTGATTGCCGAAATTAGCAAGCAACACAGCGCCACGGTAGCCGAAGTTGCCCTGGCATGGGTACGCCAGCAAAAAGGCATAACAAGCACCATTATCGGCGCCAAAACCATTGAACAGCTGAACGCCAACATCAAATCAGTTGATTTACAATTAAGCGCGGACGACCTTGAAAAGATCAATAAAGTAAGCGCCCTGCCAAAAGAATACCCCGGCTGGATGGTTGAACGCCAATCGGGAGACAGGATTATTAAGTAGTTCATGGTTGATGGTTCATAGATCATAGCCAAAATTACTATGAACTATGAACCATCAACTATATGCCTTTTAAAACTCCAACCACATGCTCCACCTGTTCGGCGTGCACATCAAGGTGCAGCACAAAACGGATGCGGTGCTTATCGGTTGAGTTGGCCTTTACACCATGTTCGGCAAGTTTTTCCAATACTACTGCTGCGGGTTCAACTGTATCAAACAAAATGATATTTGTTTCCTGCGGGAGCACATTGGCAACCCAACCACAGTGGCTTAGTTCAGTTGCCAATATACGGGCATGCGCATGATCGACCTTTAGCCGCTCAACATGATGGTCGAGCGCGTAAACACCAGCGGCTGCTAAAAAGCCTGCCTGGCGCATGCCACCACCCAAAACCTTGCGTATACGACGGGCATATTTTATGGTTTGTTTATCAGCTAAAAAAACTGATCCCACCGGCGCCCCTAGGCCTTTTGACAGGCAAACAGATATGCCATCGAAATATTTGCCATAGTCGGCGGCACTATCGCCTGTATGTGCAAGGGCGTTAAATATGCGGGCGCCATCAAGGTGAAGTTTTAGCCCTTTGTTTTGACAAAGTACGGCTATTGGTTTAATTTGTTCTAAAGTGTAACAACTGCCCCCTCCTTTGTTAACGGTATTTTCCAGCACTACCAGGCTGGTATGCGGGTAGTGCACGTTATTTTCGTCGTTAATTTCCGGCTCAATCATTTCGGCAGTGATTATTCCACGGTAACCATTTAATAAGCGGGTTGACACGGCAGAATTAAAGGCTATGCCCCCACCCTCGTAGCGGTAAACGTGTGCCGTTTGGTCGGCAATCAATTCATCCAGTGGCTGGGTGAAGCACTTAATGGCAATTTGATTGGTCATGGTACCTGATGGACAAAAGATCCCGGCTTCCATGCCGAACATTTCAGCAGTTTTTGCTTCAAGCGCGTTTACGGTTTCGTCCTCGCCAAAAACATCGTCGCCTACTTTGGCATTAAACATTGCCTCCAGCATCCCGGGGGTTGGTTTGGTAACGGTATCGCTTCTTAAGTCAACAATCATCATATTAAATCTGCTAAAATTGCGTTAAATAATCACGAATTCCCACTAATTATTGCGAATTACACGAATTAAAAAGCAAATTCGCTTTAAATTAGTCCGGGTTAATTAGACAAGTCAATTCGTTTTAATTCGTGAAGATTAGTGTTCAATAATTATTATGCGCTCAATTTTAATCATTTTATTTTTCATGTTGACATTTGTATCAGCAAAATTGCAGGCTCAAAAATGGCAGCCCGGCCGTTTTACCGATATAAAAGGTAATACCGAAACAGGTTTTATCCGCATCAACCCATCGGCCAAAGGCCCGGTTAAGGATGAAGGTTTTATCGAATTTCGGGAGAATGATAAATCAAATCCGTTTAAGTTAAGCGCCGGCGAACTCAAATCGTTTGTAGCGGGCCGTGATAGTTTTGTGGTTGCCCACGCACCCGGCAACGAGCAATGGGCAAAACGCGAACTCGACTTTGTAAAAGTTGTGGTAAACGAAGATATAAAGGTGTATATGGCCGGTGGTGCAGGCAAAGGCGGTGGTGGTTCTGGCTTCGGGTTTTCGCCGGGGATAGGCATCGGAGCAGGTACAGGTGGTTACGGCAGCGGTGTGGGTGTAGGTGTCGGCGGTACGATCCCGATTTTTGGTGGCAAAGGCGGCGACGGCAGCAACGAAAAAGTCGCCTGGTACTACGGCGAAAACACAGCCGCGATGAAACGCCTCACCAATGAAAACTTTGAAGATGTAATGACCGATATTATGGGCGATGAACCCGAAGTTGTTGATAAAATACACGCCAAAGTTTATATGCTTGCGAATATAGACAGACTGATAAATTATTTCAGGCAAGTAAAAGCCGCCGAAAAAGCGAAAAAATAAAAGCTTCATTTTTCTAAATAATCGGCGACTGGCTATAATCAGTTAACCTTACTCAAAACAATTTTACCCGAATCTATCGGCGCAGCGCTGTTCTTCCACATACCTGTTAATTTATTGTTCTTTTTATCCCAAACAGCAACAGTAACTTCGTTTATCCCAATATTATACGAAACCCCATAAACGCAGGTAAAACTGCATTTCAGCGTATCCGATTTTAACGTCCAGGTACCGGGTGCAAGGTGCTGCTGGTTGGCTCCCTGGCTGTCTGTAATCATTGTCCCGTCAGGTTTTATAATCAGGCTAAAATATTGTAGTCCCAATCCGGGCTGATCTTTAACGTCATAAGTACCAACCCATAATCCATGGATGGTAGAAGTGGTGGCCGGTGTCGTATCGGCCAATGCACCTTTTTTACAGCTTATCTGGAACAGGATGATTGATAGGGAGAAAACAATCAAAACAATGGCGCTCATTAAAATTTTTCTCATAATGGGTCGGGGTTCAAATAGGATCCAGTGATAACTATTTAGTTTTTAATACTTTAATTAAAGATGGTGAAAAATTGAGAAATAAGCAAATAGCAGGTGGTGTTGAAATATTTCTATTAAATTCCCTGAGCTATTACGAATCCGCTTGCCCATGCCCATTGAAAGTTGTAGCCGCCCAGCCAGCCGGTAACATCCACGCATTCGCCGCCGTAGTACAGGCCCGGCACTTTTTTCACCTCGAGTGTTTTGGACGACAGTTCATCAGTTGATACGCCGCCGCGCATTACCTCGGCCTTGTCATAGCCCTTATCCCCTGCCGGTTTTACTTTAAACTCGTGGATAAGGCTATTGATGTTTTCGATATCAGCTTTACTTAACGATGCAAGGTTTTTATCAACCGGCAGCTTATCGCTTAATGCCTCGGCAAATTTTCGGGTAAACAGGTTGGCCAGGTACGCCAACAGCATTTTTTTACCATTGGCCTCGCGTTCTGCCTGGATAAGTTCTGCTATATTTTGATTCGGCAATAAATCGATATAAATAAACTCCCCGGGGCGCCAGTAGGATGATATTTGCAGGATAGCCGGGCCGCTCAGCCCCCAATGAGTAAACAGGATATTTTCCTCAAAGCTAATCCTGTCGTTCCAAACCCGGCAGAAAATGCTATTGCCTGATAACTGTTCGTACCAGGGCTGGTCTTTACCGGTAATGGTAAGCGGCACCAGCGCAGGCGCAGTATCGTCTATTTTAAGGTTGAATTTACGGGCAATACGTAAGCCAAAATCGGTAGCGCCCATTTTGGGGATGGGCAAACCACCGGAAGCAACTACTACCTTTGGTGCAAACAAGTTTTGGGTTTTGCCGTGCCTTTCCAGTGAAACGTTAAAACCGCCAGCAACTTGCTCAATATTTTCAACAGCTGTATCGCACCAAATCTCCTGGCTTAAATCGACACAAAGCGAGGTGAATACTTTCACCACATCGCGTGCATTATCACTTTCAGGAAAAAGCTGGCCCAGGGTTTTCTCTTTGCCGATAATGCCGTAGGTTTCAAAAAAGTTGATGGTATCCTCAACCGTCCATTGTGAAAGGGTGGACTTACAAAAATGCGGATTTGCCGAAATAAACTGCTGTGCAGAAGCATACAGGTTGGTATAATTACAGCGCCCGCCACCGCTGATGAGTATTTTGGCGCCCACTTTATCGTTCTTCTCCAACACCAGCGTGCGCTTACCTAAAAAGCCGGCTTGCACGGCACACATTAAACCACAGGCGCCGCCGCCAATAATTATAGCATCAAAATGGGTTTGTTTTGTTAAATTTGCTGTCATGGCAGGGGTTTCGCAAATATCAGAATTTGGCAAGATACTTATCTTCTTAATTACAGGAATAATAATGGTATGCTTCGCTTTTTTCATAAACAGGCTTTTAGCGCCCAAAAATCCGACTCCTGAAAAGCTGACGTCGTACGAATGCGGCGAAGAGGTTACGGGCAATGCCTGGCTCCCGTTTAACTCGCGGTTTTATGTTATTGCGCTGGTATTCTTACTGTTCGATGTAGAAATGGTATTTATTTTTCCGTGGGCAACGGTATTTGGCAGCCACGAGATAAACAATTTTGAGCCACGCTGGGGCTGGCTGGCATTAACCGAAATGTTTGTATTTTTAGGGATATTAATACTCGGCCTAGCCTACGTTTGGGTAAAAGGCGACCTTGACTGGATAAAACCAAAGCCAATTGTGCCTACAACAGACACTTTTATACCCAAATCATTTTATGAAAAACTGAACGCGGAGCAAAGCAGCTACAAGATAAAAGCATTTAACGCTGAACCTGTGGAAATGATTTCAACGCCTTCAACCACTACAACATCTTCAACTACTACAACCGCTCCAACTAAACCCATGTTTAAACCAACCTTTAAAAAGCCAACAAATGAGCAGTGATTTGACAAGTGAAAGCGGCGGTGTTGTAATCACCAAAATGAACGACATGCTTAACTGGGCGCGGTTATCATCGCTTTGGCCTTTAAGCTTTGGTATAGCCTGCTGTGCAATCGAGTTTATGGGCGCCTTTGCCTCTACTTACGATTTGGACCGTTACGGCGTTTTCCCACGTCCGTCAGCCCGGCAGGCTGATGTTATCATCATCGCAGGCACTGTTACCTTTAAAATGGCGGAACGTATCAAACGCTTGTACGAGCAAATGCCGGAGCCAAAATATGTAATCTCGATGGGTTCATGCTCTAACTGCGGCGGCCCCTACTGGCAGCACGGTTACCATGTTGTTAAGGGAGTGGACAGGGTGATACCTGTTGACGTGTATGTGCAAGGCTGTCCCCCACGACCAGAAGCTTTGATAGGGGCGATTTTGGAATTACAGAAGAAGATTGAAGGGGAAAGATTGCTGGGGGTTTAGAAGACCTTCTTTGTCATTCTGAGCGCGAGCGAAGAATCTTCTACTTGCGACAAGTATGTGATTGAAAGGTAACGAACTTTGTGATAACCATTTTTTTACGGCTATGAGTCAAAATGTTTAAATAAAAAAGTCTCTATATTTATTCTACAATGCGCACCTATAATTTCTATACCTATATCCTTACAAATTCAACTAAAAAGGTTTTATACACGGGTGTCACCAATGACCTTGACCGAAGGCTTTGTGAGCACTACTTCGGCACCGATCAGAAAGATAGATTTACAAGTAAATACAAATGCTACTACTTAGTTTGGTTTGAAAGGCACCAATATATTAACCATGCAATTGAGCGGGAAAAGGAGATAAAAGGATGGTTGAGAAGCAAGAAGATAAAATTGATCGAAGATGAAAACCCTGGTTGGAGGTTTTTGAATAAAGATATAATGGAATGGCCGCCCAGGTATGTTCAGGAACACTAAATATGATCGGATTGTGCTAACTTTATGGTTTGCGGTAAATGGATAGCGGACGACCTGTCGGTGCATAAGATTCTTCGCTATCGCTCAGAATGACAAAAAAATAATGAAAAAGAAACTAATCACAATTTTCGCCATGGTTGTTGTGTTCTTGAACACAACTATTGCCCAACCCATCAATTCCAAAATCTCCATCTTCCCTGCTGGCACTATGCTATATGGCAACATCCCCTACGCCAACGATACCCTAAAAAAACATTTGCTCGATATTTACCTGCCTCCGGTAAAAAAGGCCAGTTACCCGCTGATAGTTTGGATTCATGGCGGCGCATGGATGCTGAATGATAAATATGCCGATATGGGCTACATGACCCAAACGCTTAAAGCTTTTGCTGATAGTGGCTATGCCGTAGCTTCCATCGATTACAGATACAGCACAACTGCCGTTTTCCCGGCGCAAATGCAGGATTGTAACCAGGCGCTGGAATTTTTGTATGATAATGCAGGTAAATACCGTTTGGATAAAAATCGCATCGCCCTTATCGGCTTTTCGGCGGGCGGGCATTTGGCTAATATGATGGCGCTATCGGCAAACGATAATGTGAAGACTTTTTATGCTGATGGCAAAAAAGCAAGATTCAAAATCAGGCTTTGTCTAGATTTTTATGGGCCTTCGGATTTCTCAATGCTGAATGGGAATGAGGCTACTGATCCGAAATCACCGGTGTCGCTTTTACTTGGCGCGACTGTAACAGCAAGACCCGATTTAGCTAAAATAGCCAGCCCAATTACATATATCGACAAAAGTGACCCGCCATTTTTAATTGTACAGGGAGAAAGGGATCAATCGGTAAACCCAGAACAATCAAAGTTATTGAGTTCGCATTTAACTGCGGTTGGGGTAAAAAACGAGCTGATTATTGTGCCTGGTGCACCTCATTATGGGGTGATGTTTGATGCAGATTATATAAGGAAAAGTATATTTTCGCTTTTGGACAGGTATATGAAATAACATATCCCCAAAACATCTGCTATAACTGCGGCCAAATGAGTCCGGGCTAATAAAAAAGCCCGGACTGTTTCCAGTACCGGGCTTATAAAGATTTTAATATTATTTACTTGGCCATCAATACCCCGTTTACCCCATGGATAACTCCATTGGTGGCGGGCGTGTCAAATGACGTTATTTCGGCAGTGTTGCCGTGAGCATCCTTTATCTGCACTTTTTTGTTTACAACTGCTATTGTAAGCGTTTGCCCGTCGACAGTTTTTAACGTTGCTGTACGGGTTGCATTTGTTAACGCTTTAATGATGCCTTTTTTGTCGTAGGTACCGGCAACTACGTGGGCATTCACCAGGGTAGCAAGCTTTACAGGATCTTTCATCAAACTATCAAGCGTTGTTTTTGGCAGCGCGCTAAAAGCAGCGTTGTCAGGCGCAAATACTGTAAACGGACCAACTGCTTTTAGGCTTGCATCCAAATTTGCAGCCTTTATGTCGGCAGTAAGCGACGAAAGATCAGCAACATTAGCTATAGTAGCATCAATATCTTTCACTGAGTCGGCTTTTGCAGCCGGAGCTGTTTGCGCCGGTGGAGTTGCTGGCGCCGGGGTTGCAGGCTGCGTTTGAGCAAATACGTTATTGGTTAATAGCCCTATAGTTAAAGCGGCGGCTACGATTAAAATTGATTTTTTCATGTTAAGTTCTATTTTATTTAGTGGTTGTTGTTGCATTATATAACATTCTTTATAAATGCCTGCATCCAATTTAAATTCAGAGTTATAACCATTAATTACACAATATAGTTTTAACGAAATAAAAATAGGCGTACAAACATTTAGTAAACAACAAGTTAAATCATCAAATTTTCACCTGTTGCAACTAAAAACAAAGTTCTAAAAATACAATCTGCCTCCGTTTTTGCAAATTTGCATACCTTTAATAACACAAATTTTACGAATGGTGATAGCGACAAAAAAACGCAGCACTTTTTTAATTATTGTTTTAACCGGTTTTTTAACGGGAACTTTGGATGCACTCGCAGCAATAATATGGGCCCATAAAGTTCCGCCTGCTGTGATTTTCGACTATATAGCCAGTGGCGCGTTCGGCAAAGCAGCCTATACAGGAGGTGCACCGATGCTGCTGTGGGGCATTTTATTTCACTATATAATTGCCTATGCCTTTACTATTGTCTTTTACCTGGGTTACCCCACTGCTTATAAAATAAGCCAAAACAAGTATGTCACAGGTCTTATTTACGGCATGGTTACCTGGATAATTATGAACCTGTTTGTAGTGCCATTAAGCAAGATAGATTTTAAGCCGTTTTTGCACGTTTGGCCGGTAGTTATAGGTATTGGGATATTAATTTTGTGTGTTGGGATGCCGGTTGCTATAATAGCCGATTGGCAGCGGAGGAAGAGAAGTCGTTAGTCTGGAGTCGAAAGTCTTGAATCGGATGAACTCAGGACTTTCGACTACGGACTCCGTTATTGCCCCTGCGCTAACGTATAGCCAATTTTATCGCCAAATTTCATCAGAAACTCAACTGAGCAAACTTTGGCGTCTTCCGAAAAATCAGCTGCTATGTGCAACAGTTCTTTTTGGCTAACAGTGGTTCCGGGCTTTTTTTCAAAACGCACGCGGTATTCGTTAA
Organism: Mucilaginibacter sp.; assembly: GCF_025359345.1. Classification (GTDB taxonomy): domain Bacteria; phylum Bacteroidota; class Bacteroidia; order Sphingobacteriales; family Sphingobacteriaceae; genus Mucilaginibacter. The sequence goes on along the minus strand of NZ_JANYGQ010000028.1, from coordinate 165,853 downwards.
CCAGTTCGGTATAAATTGAACCGGTGGGCCAAACCTGTGTACCGCGGTTTGATATCATCACCAGGTCGAAATTATCTGTCAGGCATTTTTTAGCAAGTTCGGCTAATTCATTGGGTTGTAACTCGCCGGCCTCAACAAATACATCGACCCCAACCATTTCTTCTTTTATACCCCTGGTAACGGTTAATTTATTTTTTGAAAGATGCGGTTGGGTAGCTTTAAGCTGCATGTTTGCCTGCCCTTTAACGCCGCCATTTGCCGGCACTTTGCCCAGGTTGGCAATCACGGCATCGGCAAACCCATTGGTATTAACTGATTGAACAGACCTATCGCCAAAATCGCCGGTGTGTATACCTTGCTCTAATGTGTAAAGCAACGCATTTTCAATTGTTGCCGCGCTTTCAGTTAACCCCATGTAGCGCAGCATTAATATACCTGAAAGCAACAAGGCCGTAGGGTTTGCAATGCCTTTGCCCATAATATCAGGCGCTGTACCATGCACTGCTTCAAAAATGGAAATATTATCGCCAATGTTGGCTGATGGCGCAAAACCGAGCCCACCTACCAAACCAGCGCAAAGATCAGATACGATATCGCCCTGCAAGTTTGTTAGCACAATGGCCTGGAAATTTTGCGGCTGGGTAACCAGTTTCATACAAAGGTCGTCTACTATAATGTCTGACGATTGAATATCCGGGTATTCCTTAGCGATCTCCTGGAAAGTTTCTAAAAACAAGCCGTCGGTAAGCTTCATGATATTGGCCTTATGCGCACAAGCCAGCTTTGTATAGCCCTTGCGCCTCGCCATTTCAAAGGCATAACGAATAACCTGGGCAGAGCCCGGGCGGGTAATAATCCGGCGGCCCACAGCAACATCATAAGTTAACAGGTGCTCGATGCCCCCGTAAGTGTCTTCAATATTTTCGCGGATTATAGTAAGGTTGATTGGTATACCTGCTTTTGAAAAAACAGTTTCAACACCGTTTAGCGTCCTGAAATCGCGCTGATTTGCATAGGTGTTCCAAACCTTGCGTGCAGTAACATTTATGCTTTTTACACCCTTTCCTTTTGGAGTTTCCATAGGCCCTTTAAACAGGATGCCCAGGTTTTCGATAGTATCTTTGGCTGCCGAGGTCATCCCGGTTGAGTGACCTGCATCGAAATAGGATTTCCCCATTTCAACAAATTCATATTCAAGCGGCACGTTAGTAGCTTCAAAAATCCGGAGAACGGCCTGCATTATTTCGGGGCCTATGCCATCGCCGTTAGCTACGGCTATCTTAGTTTTCATTAATAAAGAACTTTATGGTAAATATGGCGCAAATATAGAGGTTTCGGGTGTTTATTTGAAGCGCGGGCGCCTGATATATTACATTTGTGACAATATAGCCGGGGCAATATTTTTTTGGTGACTATTTATTAAATAGCCGCTTAAAATTCGGAAATTTGGCAAAAATTAAATCGGCTATGCTAAAAACAATCCTGCTTAACCTGGTCAAAACGTTCCTATTGTCACTGGTTGTATCAATAGCCGCGTCATGCATTTACTACGCGGTGATTGAAAAAGGCAACGATTATAGTAAAGCGATCCCTGTAATCATATCGGCCCAGTTTTATCTGAACGGGATATTACTGATTATGGCGGCTCCCGCCTTATTCACGCCAAACCCGTCCATCTGGAATAATACCGTATGGCGACTGTTTTTATTTTTTGCCGGCCCTTTGGCTTTTATCATCACCAATTTTGTCACCCCGCAGCCAGGCGGAAATAACGCTATCTATATTATTACCGGCGTGGTATTTTTTATTATCCATCTTGTTTTTTACTATAAACTCACTAAAAAAACACATGCCCAATAAACACTGTTTAGGCTTTTTGAACAATTTAGGCTAAACTTGCACAACTATAATGAAAGCATTTTACGGAGATCTTAAACTCGGAATATTAGGCGGCGGCCAGCTTGGGCGCATGCTGATACAGCAGGCTATTAATTACAATGTTACCGTAAAGGTACTCGATCCCGATCGCGAAGCCCCTTGCCGCAAACTGTGCGATGAATTTGTAGTCGGCTCATTAGGTGATTACGAAACTGTATACAACTTCGGCAAAAAGGTAGACCTGCTGACCATCGAAATTGAAAAAGTTAACGTTGATGCGCTGGAGCAGCTGGAAAAAGAAGGCGTAATGGTTTATCCCCAACCACGCGTTATCAGGCTTATTCAGGACAAGGGCACTCAAAAACAGTTTTTTAAAGAAAACAACATCCCTACTGCCGAGTTCCAGGTAATATCGTCGGCAAAACAGTTGAAGGAAAGCCATATACCTTTTCCGTACATCCAAAAATTAAGAAAGGACGGATACGATGGTCGCGGTGTTTATAAGGTTGTTGATGAATCGTACCTTGATAAAGCCTTTACCGAGCCTAGCCTGATAGAGCGCTGGATCGATTTTGAAAAAGAGATTGGTATAATTGTAGCGCGTAATGAAAACGGCGAGGTAAAAACATTCCCGTTGGTCGAGATGGAATTTAACCCACAGGCTAACCTCGTGGAGTTTTTGATATCGCCTTCAACGTTGCCGTTTGAGATACAGCAGGATGCAGCTCAAATAGCCGTAAAAATAGCCGAAGATTTAAAAATAGTTGGACTTTTAGCTGTAGAGATGTTTTTAGATAAACACGGCAAAATATTAGTTAATGAACTTGCGCCAAGGCCACACAACAGTGGGCACCAGAGCATTGAGGGTAATGTGGTATCGCAATTTGAACAGCATTTAAGGGCGATATTTAATCAGCCCCTTGGCGATACAGCCTGCCTGAACAACGCTATAATGGTGAATGTTTTAGGCGAGGCCGGCTACGAGGGCCCAGCGGTGTACGAAGGCATTGAAAAAGTATTAAAATGCCCCGGTGTTTATGTACATTTATATGGCAAAGCTTTAACCAAGCCGTTTCGCAAAATGGGGCATGTTACTATTGTAGATGCTGACAGGGAGAAAGCGATTGAAAAAGCGAGGTTCGTGCAGGCGACGTTGAAAGTTATCAGTTAGTTCATAGTTGATGGTTCATAGTTCATGTTAAGAACTGTAACCAAAGCAGTTGAATTACATTTAACCCTATAAATTTTACAATATAATCAGGTTCACCGCTAATTCCGACTATGAACCATGAACTATCACCAATGAACCAAGATAACCCAATTGTAGGCATCATCATGGGCAGCAAGTCTGACCTGAACGTTATGCAGGATGCTGCCGATGTATTAAAAGAATTAGGCGTTGCCTACGAAATTACAGTGGTGTCTGCCCACCGCACACCCGACCGTATGTTTACTTACGCCCGCCAAGCCGCAGGCCGTGGTTTGAAAGTTATTATTGCTGGCGCGGGTGGTGCAGCGCATTTACCTGGTATGGTGGCATCATTGACACACCTGCCTGTGATTGGCGTACCCGTAAAGTCAAGCAATTCTATTGACGGTTGGGACTCTATCCTATCTATCCTGCAAATGCCAAATGGTATCCCGGTAGCAACAGTAGCCTTAAATGCCGCAAAAAATGCAGGAATACTTGCTGCACAAATTGTATCCACTGCTGATGAGCAAATCGTCAAAAATCTAATCGCTTTTAAAGATGATTTGAAGAAAAAGGTGGAAGAATCGGCGAAAGAAATGGAAGCTGGAAAGTGATTGGAGATTAGAGACTGGAGATAAGGAAAAAGCTATGGAAGGATCGTTGATTTAGCTTAAGATTTAAGGAATGTGCTCAAATTCTTAAATCAGGCAATGCATTCAACTAATCTCTAATCTCAAACCACTAGTCTCTAAACTCAATTCAGCGCCGGATTTTCCGGAAAGTTAGCAATATGCGCATACCGCTGCCCTAGTCCGATTACCACCTCGCGCCATAAAGTTTCTTCGTTTTGTGAAAATATGGTATCGATGTTTAACTGATTGGCCACTATCCAGCTGTCTTCTTTTATTTCATCATCAAGTTGGCGGGGTGTCCATCCGGAGTAGCCGGTAAAAAATCGTATTTCATCAGCATTAAGCTGATAGCTGGTTATCAATTCTTTAACCATCTCAAAATCACCACCCCAAAAAATACCATCGGCTATTTCTATGCCATCTTCAATTTTTTCGGGGCATCGGTGTATAAAATGCAGGGTGTTAACCGATACCGGGCCGCCAATAAACACCGGAATTTCAGAATAGGATAAATCGGGCAAAATATCGCCCAGCAAAAATTCACTTGCGTGATTTAATATAAAACCCATAGCACCCGCTTCAGAATATTCCGTTAATAAAATAACAGACCGCTTAAAGTTTGGGTCCATCATAAAGGGCTCCGATATTAATAAACGCCCGGCGGCGGCAGCAATAGAACTAAGCATACAGGTGAAATTTTTGTTTAATATAACAAGTATTACAAAAATATGTTCATTTCCCTGAAATTGTGACGAAAAAAAGATTCAAGAAGTCAAGAATCAAGAAACAAGAACCAAGACATGATAATGACTAATTTTCCATGTTTACTATTTCGCCTTCTTCTTGACTCTTGGTTCTTGACTCTTGGTTCTTACATTCCATTCCCTTTTTAATTTGTATTTTTGCATCGATGGACCAGGAAAAATTAGAAAACTTAAGGAAGGATTATACAGCATCCGCCCTATCCGAAAAAGAGACGAAAGCCGACCCGATAAAACAGTTCGAGGCCTGGTTTGCAGATGCAGAAGAGGCGAAAGAGCCGGAACGCAGTGCCATGAACCTGGCTACAGCGACACACGATGGCCGGCCGTCTGCCAGGATCGTGTTGCTGAAAGGCGTTTATCCGGATGGTTTTGTTTTTTATACTAATTACCTCAGTCGCAAGGGAAAAGAGATCGCCAAAAACCCGGTATGTGCGCTAACCTTCTTTTGGCCATCGATGGAACGCCAGGTACGTATAGAAGGCACTCTTGAAAAGATTACCAAAGAGCAATCCGAAAAATACTTTCATTCCCGCCCAAAAAGCAGCCAGGTTGGCGCCATGGTTTCGCCGCAAAGCCAGGAGATCGACAGCCGTGACGTGTTGGAAAAGAAATGGGAAGAACTGACTACCGAGTATGCCGATAAGGAAGTACCTAAACCATCATTTTGGGGGGGCTACATTGTAAAACCACGGATGATTGAATTTTGGCAAGGGCGCAGCAGCCGCCTGCACGACCGTATTGTTTATAAAAAGATCGATAATAAAACCTGGAAAAAAGTTCGCCTTGCGCCATGAGTTTTGAGGAAATTAAGTTGTTGCTGATAGAAAAGTTCGGTGAGGGCGTGGTTGTTGGCGAGGAAACAACCGGGCTTCAGCCTGCATTGCTCGTTGCGCCAGACCAAATTACCAATGTATGCCTCGAACTGCGCAACAACCCAAAAACTTATTTTGATTTTTTAAGCAGTATAAGCGGGGTCGACTATGGCGTTGAGGCAGGCCGCTTTGGCGTGGTTTACCACCTGGCTTCTATTCCTTATAAAACACAACTTACTTTAAAAATAAGCACCGAAAACGACCGCAGCCTCGATAACCTGCCAACATTCCCCAGCATAACACCGGTTTACCGCACTGCCGACTGGCACGAACGCGAAGCTTACGATTTGCTTGGCATATTCTTCGAAAACCATCCCGACCTGCGCCGCATTTTACTGCCCGACGACTGGGACGGATTCCCGCTCCGCAAGGACTATAAAGCAGCTGAGTATTATAAAGGGATAAAGGTTGACTAAGTTAATTAAGTGAGTGGTTGATTAAGTTAATAACACGCCAAAAAACTTAATCAACTTAATCCAACTTATTCAACCCAATCAACTCTCCCCCAAAACCTTTTACTCCTCCCTCCCGTATAAGCCAGCATAAATTAGTACCAATCACTAAATCAATTTTGGCCCATGGAGATTATTAGAAGGGATAATATTACCTACGACGAATTTATGGAAGAGCATTATAAACCCGGCATACCGCTGGTGTTTACCAATGCTGCAAAAGTTTGGAAGGCAAACGGCTTGTTTACCCCCGATTGGTTCAGGGAAAACTATCCCGAACGAGAAACGGATTGCCGCGGCACCTCCTACAAAATGAAGGATATAATGGATATGGTTGAAACCAGCACGGTTGAAAAGCCTGCCCCCTATCCTATTATTTTTAATATACCGGAAACTTTACCAGAGGTAATGCCATTGCTCGACCCACTGGACCTGCACTATGCAAAATCAAACTGGCTAAAAAACCCGATGTTCCAGGTGGGTAAATGGGGCGGCGCAACCGAGTTGTTTATCGGCGGCCCTGGCGGCAAGTTCCCATACCTTCATATCGATTATTATCACTTAAACGCCTGGATAACGCAGCTATATGGCGAAAAACGTTTCACGGTGTTCCCGCGTGGCCAGGATGATTTATTGTACCCCCGCCCCGACGATCCGTGGCGTTCTGAACTGAATATTTTTGAACCGGATTTTGAAAAACATCCGAAATATAAAGACGCCACGCCGATACATTTTACAGTTGGTCCTGGCGAAACCCTGTTTATTCCGTTTGGCACATGGCACTCGGCATATTCATTGACCCCCACCATCTCTGTTGCTTTTGACACGCTTAACAGCAAAAATCACAAGGAATTTATGAAAGATGTGTGGACATTTAAAAGCCGTCAAAGTAAAGCAAAAGCCGTTGCGATGTACGGTTATGCCTGGCTGGCAACCCAAAGCAGTAAGCTTGCAGAAAGCTTCGCTTAAAAAAGAACGTAATTTAATTTCGAAAGTTCCATTTCGGGATTAGTAATTATAGTTTATCAGTCGCCCGTAGCTTAGTAACTGCGGGCGTTTTTTGTTTATAAAATTTCGGGATGGAAGTGAATTAAAGTCGACCGTTTGTATAGGAATTTCCTAAATTTGAAATCTAAAATAAATCCGACATCGAACATACGACATCCGACATCAACTTGACTCATCCAAAATACGATACCGCTTTAAACAACTACTATAAAAAGATAGCCGATGCCGCTACCGAAGATATGGTGCTTAACATGGGGCCTCAGCACCCTTCCACCCACGGTGTTTTGCGACTGGAATTGATTACCGACGGCGAGATTGTAAAAGAAGTTATCCCTCACATAGGCTACCTGCACCGTTGCTTTGAAAAACATGCCGAATCCTTAACCTACCAGCAAACCATCCCGTTTACCGACAGGCTGGATTACCTGGCATCGATGAACAACAGCCATGCCTTTGTAATGGGCGTTGAGCGAATGATGGGTATTGATAAGGATATCCCCAAACGGGTTGAATACATTCGTGTGCTGGTTTGTGAGCTGAACCGCATTGCATCGCACCTGATAGCAATTGGTACCTATGGTATCGATATTGGCGCTTTCACACCGTTTTTATGGTGTTTTAGAGATAGGGAGCATATAATGGGTATGCTGGAATGGGCATCGGGCTCACGCATGCTGTATAACTATATCTGGGTTGGCGGTTTGTTTTACGATCTGCCCGTAGGCTTTGAAGAACGCTGCGCAGAATTTGTCACCTACTTTAAGCCTAAAATGGTTGAGCTTAACGAACTTTTAACCGATAACCAGGTATTTATCAGTCGCACAGCCAATGTTGGTGTGCTGCCGCTTGATGTGGCTATAAATTACGGCTGCTCAGGGCCTATGCTGCGTGGCTCGGGTTTAAAGTGGGATTTGCGTCGCATTGATGGTTATTCCGTTTACCCCGAACTGGAATTTGATATACCTATAGGCCAAGGTAAAATGGGCGCCGTGGGAGACTGCTGGGACCGCTACAAGGTGCGTGTTGATGAAATTGAACAGTCGCTTAAAATAGTTGAACAATGCCTTGGTCGCCTGCAAAACGAATTAAAACGAACAACTGATTTTGACCCGCGTGCAAAAATGCCGCGTAAAATAACCCCAAAGGCGCAAGACTACTATGTGCGCTGCGAAGGCGCCAAAGGCGAGCTGGGCTTTTATTTTATGGCCGACGGCAAATCAGAAATACCCACACGGGTAAAATGCCGCGCGCCAAGCTTTCATAACCTATCCGTGCTGCCTGAACTTGCCAAAGGTGTTATGATAGCCGATCTGATAGCTATTGTCGGGTCGATAGATTTTGTGCTAGGGGAAGTGGATAGATAGGCTCGCGGAAACTTAATGCAGTGGCGTTCCATTTTTTTACGCGGAACACCCGGAACGCTATGAAACATACTGATTATCAGGTATTTTACTTTTACAGGTAATTCAATTTCGTGTAAGTGATCGCTGTCAAGCGCTATAAATTGATGTTTTTTAAATATACCATTGTAATGTTGCGTGTCATAAAATGATAGATCAGGCAAAGTTGACTCACCCTTTTTGCGCCACTGATAACGCTAAGACGGCACGCCGTCAGGGGTTAGGGGCCTCACAAAAAAACAGGGCGCTATGACCAAATCATAACGCCCTGAACTATATAGATAGTTTTTTGGGATCTTTACTGGTTATACACCCTAACCATAAATACGTAGTTTTCTAACCTCTTTATCTGCTGCGGGCGAGCTAAACCGGCCAGCGTATTTTTACCGTTTGCATTCAACGGCTTGTTTAATGAGTCAGCCGGAATGTCTTTGATGGCCTTCAATAAATAGCTTGTCTTAACAGCAAATGCGGCGCCTTCTATTCGGGTTTGCTTACCGTTAACAATGCCTATGATATTGCCTTTATTGTCGAACAACGGACCGCCGCTATGACCATAGTCAAGCAATGCAGAGGTTTGATATTGAGTTGTGTCGCCTTTGAACCCAGTACTTGACGTTAAAAGGCCCGAACCCAATACAATACTTTCCTTTGGATAACCTATAGTAAAAACGCTCTCTCCCAAATCGGTTTCTGTCTTCTTTAAAGTATAAGGCAGCGGGGCTAACGGTTTAAAAGAAGGGTCGGTAATTTCTAAAATTGCGATATCATTCACAGGTTCAACGTACACGACTTTTGTACGGTATGATTTACCATCAGCCGCTTGCACATAAACCGAATCGGCATTGCGAATTACGTGGTTATCTGTTACTATGTAACCATTTGCAGAAATAGCGAAACCTGTTCCTCTAAAATTGCCAGGATTAGTCATCTGCGGATGCTGTACAGGTAAATTCTTAACTGTGTTTATCAGCGTATTCTGGTCACGCTCTAACTTATCTATCTTACCTTTCAGTGGACCATAATTCGCATTTTTGTTGTTCAAATACCCTGTGAAAAACAAAGTACTAAGGACAGCAAAAATAGCTATAGATGCCGCCACCGATATTTTTGAATGGTGATTGCGCCACATCCTTACTACCCATGATGGATGTATCATCAGCTCGTCTTCCAATGCGTGTACATCAATTTCATCGTGAATAGCATCCAAACGCCTTTCAAGTTCAAGGCGTTCGCCATATTGCTTTACCAGGTTGATGAAATGTTTATGCTCGGCTACTTTTGTATTAATGCTGGCATCCTTAGCGCGCAGTTCTTCAAACTGGGCACGCTCAAGCTTAGTCATCTCGCCGTTAAGATAACGCTCAATACTTTCCGTTAACTCGTTGTTCTCGCTCATCTCGTTACACTCCTTATTTTTGCTGAAAAAATAATTTCTTCAGCCTTTGCAGGCACTTATATTTTTGGGTTTTGGCATTGTCTGCATTGGTATACCCAAACTCTTCACAAATCTCCTGCATCGATTTGTTGTTGATATAAAAGTCTTCTATAATAGTTTTACAGGGTTCGCCCAGTTGTTGCAGCGCGCTTCCCATTTTATTAAACTGTATATCGCGCTCATTATTCTTTTCCGTCTCGTCGTCTACAACCAAAAACTCCTGGAAATCTTTGATGTCGCCGCCATACCTGTTCATTTGCGTGAGCCTTTTTAACCAAAGCCTGCGGCAAATGCTATATATATAGGTTTTAAGCTTACTGCTTAATTCAAAATCGCCCGTTTTAACTTTATTATAAAGAACTATAATGGCTTCCTGGTAAATGTCTTTAGCATCGTCGGTGTTGCCGTTATTATTAATCACCAACTGCAAAATCATCGGAAAATAGGCCAAATAAAGCCTTTTCAATACATTTTCCGAATTATTCAGGATGCCGAGTATAACCTCGCTATCCGTTGGTATTCCGCTATTTATCTCTTTACTCACTACTTAATACTATTTATGCGAAATTGTAACCCATTATTGATAAAAAAAAATTAAAACTAAAATATTTTCAGCTTTTGGTTGAAGTAGCTGTAAACGTTGGGGTTACTGCATAAGTTGTAAGTGTTGATAAGTTGTGTCATCCACAAATAAAATTGGAACCGAACACCCTGTTAATAGGCATACAGCTACAAGGTTGGCTGTATATTTATATATTAGTATATTAAAACCATGGATTTTATATATATTTTAAAATTGATTGGGTTACCTTTTTAAATTACCGGTATTAAATCATACAAACACTCAAATTTTAAAATATAAAAAAATGAAAAATTCATTCAAAGTGGGCGCTTTAGCCTTAGTTATCGCAGTTTCTTTCGCGGCTTGCAAAGGTAAATCTGATCAGGCTGGCGGTGATACTACTAAAGTTAATGATACCACTAAAGTTGTTGATACCACTAAAGTAACAACTGTTGACACTACCAAAAAAGTAGTTGACACTACTAAAAAAGACACTACCAAGAAAAAATAATTCCTGGTTTTTCTGTTGATTTTTTAGTTTTTAACACTGCAAAAAGGTGATTCGTAATTTTTTTTAAGATTTATGGGTTACCTTTTGCTTTTTGCGGTATTAAGGCTAAACTATTTAATCACTTAAAAAGAAAATTAACATGAAAAATTCATTCAAAATGGGCGCTTTAGCCTTAGTTATCGCTGTTTCTTTCGCTGCTTGTAAAGGTAAAGGTTCTGCTGGTTCAGCTGATTCTGACACTACTAAAAAAGCTGACACTGCAATGAAAATGGCTGACACTGCTAAGAAAATGGCTGACACAGCTAAGAAAATGGCTAAAGACACTTCAAAAATGAAGAAATAATTTTAGCATTTGTCTAAATCAATAACGCCTGGTTAGCAATAACCGGGCGTTATTGTTTACAAACGTTTTTATTATTAAAGTACCGCCATAAATTAAAACGGTTAATTATTTTTACCGGCAAAGTGCGATCATGCATCTACCATTAATATCCATTAATAATATTACAGTTAGGTATTTAAACAATACGCTGTTTACCCATCTTAGTTTTTTAGTTAACAAAGGCGAGAGTTGGGCCCTGGTAGGAAAAAGCGGCTCAGGTAAAAGCGCGTTGCTGCATACTTTGGCGGGCAGATTTAATATTACCGGCGGCAATATCGACTATAATTTTTTTGAAGATTTCACTAGCGATGAAGGTAATAATGGCATCAATTTTACATGGCATAAACTGATAGCCTTGGTTGAGCCGCGGCACCATTTCAAAAACTTATCCAACACCGCAGATTTTTATTACCAACAACGCTATAACTCGTCCGACTCGGAAGATGCACTTACCGTTGAACAATACCTGGGAACAATAGTTCCGGCACTACCGCACAATAACTATTGGACCTTTGAAAAAACCACTACCCTATTAAGTCTTGGTGAGTTGCTTAGCAAACAGATCATCAAACTTTCAAACGGCGAAACCAAGCGCCTGATGCTGGCTGCGGCACTGCTTAAGAACCCTGTTTTATTGCTGCTTGACAGCCCGCTAACCGGCCTGGATGTTAATACCCGGAATAAATTCAATTCAATTATTGATGAAATTATCGGATCGGGCATTTCAATAATAATGGCCACGTCGCCATATGAAATACCCAATGCCATAACGAATGTGGCTATTTTGGAAGATGGCGCTGTTACCGAAACTTTTTCCAGGGCAGAATTTAAAGCAGAATTATTTTTAGACCAAACTCCGGACAAGGTTGACAACGAAGAACTTAAAGCCCTATTGAATACCGGCAATGCAAAAATCCAATATCAGCACATTGTAAAAATGAACGATGTGTTTATTAAGTATGGCGATAAGGTAATTTTAAACAAAATAAACTGGCAGATTACTCCCGGCGATAGATGGGCCCTGCTTGGGCCGAACGGCGCCGGCAAGTCAACCTTGCTTAGTTTAATAAATGCCGATAACCCCCAGGCATATGCCAACGATATTATACTATTTGATAAAAAACGCGGTACCGGCGAAAGCATCTGGGATATAAAAAGTAAAATCGGTTTTGTATCGCCCGAGTTGCACCAGTACTTCCCTACCGATAACAGTTGCCTGCAGGTGATTGAATCGGGATATTATGACACACTGGGGCTTTTCCGTCCATCGCAAAAAACAAAGACTGATACGGCACTACGCTGGATGAAAGCCCTGGAAATAGATAAATATGCCCGCGTGCTTCTGAAAAATATCCCGGCCAGCGCACAGCGCCTGTGCCTGCTGGCCCGCGCACTGATAAAAAACCCTGAACTGCTAATTTTTGACGAACCTTGCCAGGGACTTGACGACCATCAGCAACATCATTTTAAAACTTTGGTTGATACTATTTGCAGGCTAAGCAATGTTACGCTGATTTATGTGACACATTACCAACATGAAATACCGGATAGTGTGACGAAGGTGTTGAGGTTGGATAAGGGAATGGTAAAAAGCTAAATTTTAACGTCTAATTATAATATTTTGAAAAAACAATTTCAAGAATTCGACCAAGCTTTTAAGTATTATGGTGGACTATACAAAAATATTGAAAAAGCAAATATGCTTAACGATGTAATTGATGTCGGTAATGGATTAATTTCATCAATTAGGTCGCGTGACAATCGTCTTCCGGATGCGTATGTTAATTTGGTTGATGAATGGACATTAAATGCGAGAACGACCAAATTTAATGGGAAATACTTTATTGGAATCAATGCCGCCGCAATTGTACTTCTGAAAGTACTATTTTTCCGAATGCTTTCGAATCCTAAAATCTTAATAAGCTACGGTGATATACTGAAAGAAGTTGAATCACCTAAAATACATAATGCACAAATAACCTGTATTGAACATTTGTATTTGCAGATAGACGATCTTAATCCATTGCATTTTCCTGTTCCCAAAGATCCAGCCCGTAAGTCAATAGCAGAATTTTTAAGCTACACAGCTATTAAATATTTGATTTTACATGAATATGGCCATATAGTAATGGGGCACCTAGAATACAAAAACGAAGTCACAAATAGCTTTTCTTTTAATGAAGTTTTCTGCATAACTGATAGTAAAAATCAGTTAAACCCCTTAATATCCCAAACTTTAGAGATGGACGCTGATTCATATGCCACAAACGCTAGTCTCAGTGATTTGCAAATTATAGTGGAAAATATGGGACAACTACCTGACGACGTAAAATTTATTTACAAAAACTTTAAAGAAAGTTTTTCGTTATGGGTCTTCTCAATTTATTCTTTTTTTAGGCTTTTTGGAAATAAAAAAGATTCAGTAGAACAATTAAAAACATCCTTTTATCCCACAACAGGTATGCGTCAAATAAGTATGGTTACTTTGATCGCCAAACTTTATGCTCAGAATGGAAAAAAATACACCGATGAGTTATTCCAAATTGCTTTACAATCGTCGGCTCAAGTAGAAAAATCTTTTGCCGAGATATCTGAACAAGGAATTGGACTTGAATCTATTGAATTTGCTGTTCGTCCAGAAGCCAAAGAACACTTTGGTATAGTGTTAAAAAACTGGAATAACGTGAGGCCACACCTTGAACCGTTTGCTAAAGCCAATTTAGCACCAGTCGTCGAGTAATTTCTACGCAAATTGTTAAAACCTTTCATTATTGTGTCAATCTTACTCATTTAAACTCATTAAATCCTCTTACTTCGTATATTTGTGCATGAACACAGCTAACCTGTTGCAGCGCGCTTTGCAGTTTGATTTTTTGAGCCAGGATGAAGGCGTTTTTCTATACAAAAATGCTTCAACTGCCGACTTGATGTACACAGCCAATGAGCTGCGTAAAATTCAGGTACCCCACGGCAAGGTTACCTGGCAGATAGACCGCAACGTTAATACCACCAACGTATGCATAGCCAATTGCAAGTTCTGTAATTTTTTCCGTCGTCCCGGTCACGAGGATAGCTATATAACCGATATTGAAACTTATAAGCAGAAAATAGAAGAAACCTTCCGTTACGGCGGCGACCAGCTTTTATTACAAGGCGGCCACCATCCCGATTTAGGTTTAAAATTTTATGCTGATACTTTTCGCCAGCTGAAGGAACTATACCCCACCCTTAAACTACACTCATTAGGCCCGCCCGAAATTGCGCACGTTGCCAAACTTGAAGGGATGAGCCATATCGATGTACTAAGAGAATTGAAAGCCGCCGGCCTTGATTCGTTACCCGGCGCAGGCGCTGAAATATTAAACGACCGCGTACGCCGACTGATAAGCAAAGGCAAATGCGGTGGTAAGGAATGGCTGGATGTTATGCGTGCAGCCCACCAGCTTAACCTGCCAAGCTCCGCTACTATGATGTTTGGGCATATCGAAACCATTGAGGAGCGTTTTGAACACCTGGTCTGGATACGCGAAGTGCAGTCGGAAAAACCAGAAGGCGCATATGGCTTTGTGGCCTTTATACCGTGGCCGTTCCAGGATGACGGCACCCTGCTACGTAAACTGAGAGGCATTACCAATAATGTGACCGGCGATGAATATATCCGAATGATTGCCCTGAGCCGCATTATGCTGCCAAATATAAAAAACATCCAGGCCTCATGGTTAACTGTTGGCAAACAGGTTGCCCAGCTTTGCCTGCATGCCGGTGCAAACGATTTTGGGTCGATTATGATTGAGGAAAATGTAGTATCTGCCGCCGGTGCGCCGCATCGTTTTACCGCCAGAGGCATACAGGAATCGATAAAGGAAGCAGGCTTTGAACCGCAGCTGCGCACCCAAAAGTACGAATGGCGCGAGATACCGTCAGCAATTGAAGAACAGGTAATTAATTATTAGTCCGAAAGTCGGAAAAGTCTGGAAAGTCCGAAAGACGCTTCATCGCTTTGATAGGTAAGTTAAGCTTTTTAGCTTGTTCCGGCTATTTTTTATCTTTCGGACTTTACCGACTTCCGGACTTCCGGACTTTTCATTACTTTCGGGCTTTACTGACTTTCCGGACTCTCCGGACTACAAATGGACAACATCGAACAATACATTGAAGCTTTAATATTTGCATCGGAACAAAGTATTCGTACCGAAGAAATTCTTTATTGTCTGCAATCGGCCTTCGGCCTGGATTTTAGTGAGGACGAAATAAACACTCATCTGCAAAATATCACCAATAAATATCACGACAGCCGGTTTGCCATTGAGATAGTTAAACTTAACAATGGCTACCAGTTTTTAACAAAAAAGGATTATCACCAGGTCATCAGCCTGCTGCAGGCCCAGCGGTCGAAAAAGAAATTGAGCCAGGCTGCGCTGGAGACCCTTGCAATTATTGCTTACAAACAGCCCGTAACCAAGCCGGATGTTGAACAAATACGCGGCGTAAACTGCGATTACTCGATACAAAAGCTGCTGGAAAAAGAATTAATTACCATTGTTGGTAAATCTGAAGCTTTGGGTAAGCCCATACTGTATGGCACCAGTCTGCTGTTTATGGACTATTTTGGCATAAACGACATCGCCGAACTGCCACAAATGAAAGATTTTGCCAGTAATGGCGTTTCAATAGGCGAACAGTCCGAATAATTTTGTAATTTCCTGAAAAACAATCAGAAAATATTTTTTTTGTAAATGATGTTTTTAATGAAAATGATTTTGATTATTTTTACTAAGAAATAAAAACAGCAACCCGATAACTGCACCTGTGTGCATTTATTTAATGAAAACAGTTTTACTATAAAATTCATGGCAATGGGAACTCCAAAAAAACCTGTAACAAAAAAAGTTGAAAACACGGGCGAGGATGAAGATGATGATGATAGCACGCTTGATCAGACACCCAAAAAGAAGGTAGATGACGACGACGATGATTTTGACGGCCCTTTAGACGATTTAGGGTTTGAGAGTTATGGTGATGACGACGACGACGACGATTATTAATCTGTAAATAAGATCTACTTTAAAGCATCCCGGCTATGCCTGTGGATGCTTTTTTTATGACCAACAATTTCCCGGCAAAATTTATGACGATAACTGAAGTAAAAGACAAAGCAACAAAAAAGGCTTTTTTAGATACAGCAAGAATAATTTACAAAAACGACGTTGTGTGGGTTTGCCCGCTTGATAACGACATAGAAGCCGTGTTTGACCCGGCGAAAAATAACTTTCATAACGACGGTAAATGTACACGATGGATACTTGCCGGCGATGATGGCAAACTTATTGGCCGCATAGCCGCGTTCATCAACAACAAAAAGGCATATAATTATGAGCAGCCCACCGGCGGCATTGGCTTTTTTGAATGTATTAATGACGAAAAAGCCGCGTTTCTACTTTTCAACACTGCAAAAAAGTGGCTGACGGAAAACGGCATGCAGGCAATGGATGGCCCCATAAATTTTGGCGAAAACGATAACTTTTGGGGCCTGCTGGTTGAAGGATTTATTTCGCCGTCATATGGAATGAACTATAATCCACCGTATTATCTGCCCTTTTTCGAACATTACGGCTTTAAAACCTTGTATGCGCAGATAACCAATCACCTTGATATTGTAAAACCCTTCCCCGAGCGATTTTATAAAATAGCTAAATGGGTTACTCAAAAGCCGGGCTATGAATTTAAACACCTGACGGCAGATAAGATAGAAAAATTTGCGACCGACTTTGAGGAAATTTACAACGATGCCTGGAAGGATTTCGAAAATTTTGTGCCTATTACCCAGGCTACCATTGCTGAGAGTTTCAATAAAATGAAACCATTAATGGATGAAAACCTCATATGGTTTGCCTATGTAAACAATGAACCGGTATCGTTTTTAATAGTTTTACCAGATGCTAACCCTATGATAAAGCCGCTAAAAGGTAAACTGGATTTAATTGGCAAGTTAAAGTTTGTATACAAGAAATGGAGAGGCGTTAACCGTATGCGGGCAATTGTGATGGGCACCAAACAAAAATTTCAAAATCATGGCATCGAGTCAGCGTTGTTTATTACGCTGGGCGAATATGTTTTGCCACTAAACCAATATACCGAACTTGAACTATCGTGGGTTGGCGACTTTAACGATAAGATGATAGCGATGCACAATGCAATGGGGGCGGTATTTGGAAAGAAGCACTTAACGATGCGCTACATTTTTAATTGACACTAATTTCACGAATTTATTGGCACTAATCATCACGAATTTTATCGAATTACACGAGTTGGGTTAGTTCGATAGCGGCCATGATTTGCCTTTAAATTTAACAAGCCCTTAATTAAGAATCAGGTTGATTTGGTAAATAACCTGTGAGCCCGCTTTTAACAAATTCGTGAAATTTGAATAAATTCGAACGAATTTGTGCTAATTCAATTCGAGCTCATTCGTGCCGACTATTTTCAGGCAGTTATTTTGTTGTGCCTTAATTCTTCAAATAACTCTATAACCTTTTTTTGCAGATCGATAACTTCCGTTTCGCGGTCCATTAATTTTTTGTTAATGGTTTCCAGCTCATTAATTACTTTCTGATCCTGTTCGGCATCAGTAAAAGTAAGTAATTGCACTACCGACATTTCAAACAAAGCAGCTATCTGCTCAAGCCTTGATAAATTGATATCGGTAATACCCGTTTCAATTTTCGAAAAGGCAGGGATAGAAATATCCAATCTTTTAGCAACATCCTCCTGGCTCCATCCTTTTTGGTGGCGTAATAACCTGATTTTTTTTCCGAGTGTCTTCATTTAATATTAAAGGTTAAAAGATTTCGCGATAGTTAATAAAGTTACAATAATATCTAATATCTATCTAATTATCAACTATTTTGTATAATATTTTATTTGAGGCAGAAGCTGAACTATTACTTTAAAAAATCTAATATATTAATAATTATTATTTATAGCTAATAATTGTTCGTTTCCTTTAAAAAGTATTCAAAATCATATTAGCTATTTTAATAATAATACCGGTACAGCAGAGCTTTCAAGCAGTTGCTGCGATATGCTGGTATGTAATAACGACTGTAAAAAACTATACTTATGCGGAAGCGCTATCACTATTTGGGCGTCGTGCTGGTTGGCAAAATGCAGTATGCCATTAATAATATCCGGGTGGTTAATAAAATAATACTTAGGGTGATATGGCTTCAAGGTATCATAAAGGGCAGTACCTTCTGCAATTTTTTCGGCCTCCCCTTCGGCAGCGCCGGCTTTATTATCAATATTTACTACCAGCGGATTAAATTTTCTCCGGTTTAATACTTTAATTAACGACGCCAGGGGGGCAGCCTCGGTTACTTTATTAAAATCACACGCCACTACCACGCGGTTAATGTCTTCGATGCCATATACCGGCGGCACTACAATTACCGGCACCGGGCAAGCTTTTGCAATTTTAACAACATGGCTGCCTATTTTTGCATCGCTGTTACTACTGTTGCCCTTGCTCCCAAGTATAACGAGGTCGGCATTTTTACTGATTGCATTTTCAACAACAGCCCGCAACAGGTGGGTACGGTTTAGGTGCGTGGTTATCTTAACACCTGGCCTGACCTTTTTCTGAAGCTTTTCTGCATATTTCTCCAGGTTTCGCTGCCGTTCGGCGGCATTTTGTTCAACTTCCTCTTCTCTCACCAACACCATATCGGGGTTAGGCAGGATAGTTTCGTACATCGAAACGTAATAGGCATTCAACAAAATAATGTGCTCAACCTCGGTTTGGTGGCTCAATGCTGCGGCAAATTCGGCAGCATGTTCAGCCGCGGCCGAAAAATCAATAGGGACAAGATAAGTTTTCATTTCACCAAATCAGTGTTGCAAGCTACAATGGAAACATATTAC
This sequence comes from Mucilaginibacter sp., assembly GCF_025359345.1. Lineage (GTDB taxonomy): Bacteria > Bacteroidota > Bacteroidia > Sphingobacteriales > Sphingobacteriaceae > Mucilaginibacter. Next base: position 146,842 of record NZ_JANYGQ010000028.1, on the reverse strand, counting down.
CAAATAAATTAATATCGTTCGGGTTAAAAAACAACATTACTTTATCACCCTAAATATAAGAAAAAATTTAGTTAATATTTACATTGTGTTAATGTGAATATACGCTACGGCCCTATGGCGCAAAGATGCGCAGCTTTGTTTCTTTACTTTACAAACTTGGCCGCAACCCAGTCCTTATCCTTTTTGTGGCTTATATAATTCAGGCCATATTTACGGGCTTCATCAGTAATTATTTCCAGGTCCGGCGTTTCATAAAACCCGCTAAAATAAATCTCTCCGCCCGGTTTCAGCACTTCGCTATAGCGTTCCATCTGGTCAATAAGGATATTGCGGTTAATGTTAGCCAATATGGTATCGAAGGTTGCTGCTGGTATAACTTCTTTCGAGCCACAAAGAGCAGTAATGTTACCGGTATTATTCAAATTGGCGTTTTCGATAGTGCTTTCATAGCAAACCGGGTCATAATCAATAGCGACGATTTCCGCGGCGCCAAGTTTGGCAGCCATTATAGCCAAAATGCCTGTACCGCAACCCATGTCGAGCACTTTTTTACCTGAAAAATCATTCTCAAGCATCAGTTGCAGCATCATTGATGTGGTTTGATGGTGCCCTGTGCCGAAAGCCATTTTAGGATCGATAACAATCTCATATTTAAACTCGGGCCTTGGCTGGTGAAAGGTTGCCCGCACAAAAATCTGGTTACCAATTTCAATCGGCTCAAAATTACTTTCCCATACCTCGTTCCAGTTTTTTTGCGGTATCAGTGTAATATCGTAAGTAAACGTAAACATATCCTGGTAGGCCGTTAGCGTTTCGTCCAGCAACGGCTGGTTAAAATCATCCGCTGGTATGTAGGCTTTAAACCCAAAATCAAGCTCCTCAAAAGTATCAAACCCAATTTCGCCCAAAGCATTTATCAGTAAATCTTGCTGGTAATCCTCGGTAGGTATGGTAGTAAAAAGTAATTCGTAGTAATTCATGCGGTTAGAGATTAGAGACCGGAGGTTAGAGAATAGTTATCGTCGCCCAAACTGCCAGGGCAATCCACAAATATGTTCTCTTCGGACTTTACTGACTTTTTGGACTTTCGGACTCAATTATTCGATCAAATACAATATTATCAAATTTATAAACCAGTAAGCCAGTTGCACTACTGACAGGAAACCGGTGAGTTTAATCAGCCTGCTAATGCCTGCATGAGGGTCCCAGATGACGTAAGCTATCCCGAAGGCAAATAAAACGCATATAAAACAAAGGTCGATGATGACATTTATCTTGTCAGCAGCATTCTTGGTCTTCATGGCACGCCATACGGGAGCTATAACCAATAATTGCGTTAACACAGCAACAATAAACAACAAAGGCATTGTGTACCGGTAAAAAGCCATAAAGCTTTTCAGGTCGCCAAGGCCCATCTCATCAATTTTCAGCTCAAAATAAAGCGAGCTGTACCGTATCCCCACAAAAAAAGCGGAAAAGCCAATAAAAGGCGGCAGAAGGAATCGCAGCAGCTTTTTCATGCTTTCAGCAGTGATTGGAGGTTAGAGACCAGAGATTAGAAAAATGCAGAACATTGCCGCCTAATCTCTAATCTCCAACCTCTAATCTCTGCAACTCAATTAAATACCTTTACAATATCAATAAAATCGCGCGATTTAAGCGATGCACCGCCGATCAAACCGCCATCAATATCTGGCTGGGCAAAAAGCTCTGGGGCATTTTTGGGGTTACAGCTGCCACCGTACAAAATGGTGGTATCATCGGCTACCTGCTGGTTGTATTTTGCGGCAATTTCCTTACGGATAAAGGCGTGTATCTCCTGCGCCTGGTCGGACGAGGCAGTTACACCCGTACCGATGGCCCAAACCGGCTCATAAGCAATTACAAGTTTACCAAATTGGGTTGCATCCAAATGAAAGATACCATCAACCAGCTGGCTTTTAATAATATCAAAATGCTGGTTAGCTTCGCGCTCCTGCAACGTTTCGCCTATACAAAATATCGGGGTAAGATCGTGAGCTAAAGCAGTGTCTGTTTTTTTGGCAAGCAGTTCGTTGCTTTCACCAAAATACTGGCGGCGTTCCGAGTGGCCAAGGATAACGTAACCCGCGCCAACAGATTTAACCATTTTGGCAGAAATTTCACCGGTATAAGCACCAGCTTCGGCCTGGTGGGCATTTTGCGCGCCAACGCCTACATTATGATAACCTTTTGCCAATTGCACCAGGCTATGCAAGTGTATAAACGGACTGCAAACCACAGCATGCTGCTGTCCGGTAGCCTCATCCTTAAACATATTTATAATTTCAGAAAACAGGGCCAAACCTTCGTTATAGTCAAGGTTCATTTTCCAGTTTCCGGCGACAATTTTTTTTCTCATTTTGTGTTAGTTGATTAAGTTAGATTATGTTGATTAAGTTAGATTATGTTGATTGAGTTGATTAGGTTAGAGAAGGATTACCGAATTAAACAACTCACTTAATCAACTCAATCAACCTAATCAACTATAATTAAAACCTCCTGAATTCTTCCGTCAGTTCAAATACTGCCTGTAAAATGTGCTTTTCGTGTTCATCAAACGTACGGTGATCGCGGCGGGCAAAAACACGCTCCGCGGTCTCAAACATTTTTTTGATGGAATACACCTCGTAGCCCTGCGCGCCGCCCCACGAGAAATCAGGTACGAAATTGCGGGGAAACCCAGCGCCGAATACATTGGCGCTTACACCCACCACTGTACCTGTGTTAAACATAGTATTGATGGCGCATTTGGCATGGTCGGCCATTATTAGCCCGCAAAATTGCAGACCAGTTTTGCGGAAACGCTGGGTATTGTAATCCCACAGCTTCACTCCATCGTAATTATTTTTAAGGTTCGAATTATTGGTATCGGCGCCGATGTTGCACCATTCGCCTAAAACAGCATTGCCTAAATAGCCTTCATGACCTTTTGATGAATAACCCCAAATAACAGCGTTATTTATTTCGCCCCCAACCCTGCAATACGGCCCAACCGTGGTTGCGCCATAAATTTTTGAGCCCATTTTAACCTGCGAGTTCCTACAAATAGCAAAAGCACCGCGTATGTGGGTACCTTCCCAAACCTCGGTTTTGGCAGCCAGGTAAATTGGCCCGTTGGTGGTGTTAAAGGTTGAGCAATGGGCAATAGCGCCTTCCTCGGCAAAAAAATCGTCACCTATAATAATATTAGTCGCATCGATAGTTGCGCTGGTGCGGCCTTTGGTAAGCAGCGTATAGTCCTTGCGAAGCTCAATATCGTTTTTGCGGAAAATATCTTCGGGGAACCTGATGATTACCGGGGTGTTGTCTAAGACGGTAACAGATGAAAAATCAGCTTTCGGATCAAAATCCGCGGCATCGGCAACATTTAGCTTTACAGCTAACAACTGGTCGGCATATTTTAATGCTTCACCGTTTTGCAGCTTAGCTATTGCGTCGAGCAAATATTCATCGGGGCAAACGCCGCCAAAAATAAATATGTTCTCCTGCTCTATTTTTAAAGGGAATTTACCCTGCAGCCAGGGCTGGGTATGGTACGAGGCTGTAAGATTTAAATATTTCTCCCACTTCTGCGAAATGGTAAGTATACCGATTCGTAAATCGGCAACCGGCCGGGTAAAAGTTAAAGGCAGAAGTGTTTGGTGTGCGTTATCGTCGAATAAGATAATAGCCATGCTGCAAAAATAAAAAAAGTCCCCCGATGTACCGGGAGACTCGTAAATATTTTATCGAAAAAGCAAAATTACTTTTTGTTGTAACGGGTGCGGAATTTATCAATACGCCCTGCAGTATCAACCAGTTTCATTTTACCGGTGTAGAAAGGGTGCGATGTATGCGAAATTTCTAATTTAATCAACGGGTAATCATTGCCATCTTCCCATTTTATGGTCTCGCGGCTGTCGATGCATGATTTAGTTATAAAAGCGTAGTCGTTTGACATGTCTTTAAAAACAACTAATCTATAGTTTGATGGATGCAGATCTTTTTTCATTGTGTTATAACTTCCTTATAAAAGAGGTGCAAATGTAGTAATAATATTTAAAAGTAGAAATAGGTAATTTATTTTTTGTATCGTATTTATTAATAGTTGGATTGACATTGGTAAATGGTTGGGGCGGTTACGTCGATTGGAAACGAAAGCGTTTGTTAGTTCGAGTTAACTGGTTGTATTGGGTCGGCTGGATTCGGTTGATTTGTGGTCTGGATGAGCGGCCAGTTCGATTAGTTGGGTTGATAATTTATGCAACGTACGAATCTTGATTTATCTGATTAATAATATTCAAAAATAGTTGTTCGCGGTAAGTAATTATGAAAATCGCTTAATCTGTTTAATCCAGGTTCAGAGAATATTGGCGTTCCCGCTGATAGAAGCGGGCCGGGCTATCCGCTCATACTGCACAGGCCTTAAGCTCAGGCCGGTATCCGCTTCTATCCCTAACGCAAAACAAAATTTACCCATAATTTTCCATGAACAATGAACCATCAACTATGAACTTACTTATATTCCGTAGCTCCGATATCAAAACCACTGCCGGATGGGCGTATAGTACGATAATAGTCAAAACTTACCCCATACGATAACACACTTACACCAGCATCGATAAGCGGAGAGGACGGTTGTAAATGAAAGTCACCGCCATTATAATTAATGAATTTGCAGGTGTTGATATCTTTATTGATAAAGTTATTTGAGGCTATGAGCTTAACGCTACCGCTCTTTTTGAACACGGCGGTGCCGGATCCGGGATTTATAATCACATTATTAATAACGGTATTCATCGGGATAGTTTCGGAGTCTAACTTAATGCCATCGGAAGCTGGCGCGACAATGGTATTATTTATAAACTGAAAATTCGGCCCCGGCGTATACCTCGAATCTGCAAAAATGCCGTTATCACCAGAGTTGAGGATATAATTGTTAAACACAAGGTTGTCGCCAAGTCCCAAAACTATTATTCCGTTGCCCGGTGCGTTTTTAATGAGGTTATTATAACATTTCCCGCCGGTGCCTTCGCCTATCTGTATGCCATTGTTCTGGCCGTTTGCAAAAGGTGTTAATCCCGGCGACTTAACGGTATTGCCATAAATCTCACATCCTGAAACGGCGCTGCCAACCTGTATACCTTCGCAACCCGTAGAATCGGTAATGTTATTGTATATCCTGGCGTTTACTACATCATGAGGTAAAACTTTGCCGCAAGCTATCGACATTCCATCTGCATAAAAAGAATTGCCCACATAAAAGCCTTCACCACCGGTTTTATGGACATAATTGTCGTGCAGCAGCACATTTTTCATTGTAAAATGGCCTCGTTGCGTCGCTACATCACATGTAGGGTCCGTTTTTGCCATAATGCCCGCAAATCCACTGTTGCGGACTTCAACATTTTGAATTTCAAAATCAGAGCTGAGATCATCCATCGTCATACCGATGTTGCCACCATCTACAACAAATCCATATTTTATGCCAGATGTACCATTGCCTTGTATCTTAAAGTACTTACAATTTTGTGTTTTAAAGGCGTATCCCGCGGTAAGCATTGCTGTAAAAGTAACCTGGCCACCTCTATTTATAATAATGATCGGTTTGTCGGCCGTGCCTTTCAGATTTTTTAGCAATAAGGCTCCCCTTGCTCCTGCGGGAATACACAAAACAGATCCCGCGGCTATCTTAGTGCCGTCAACCTGCCATTGCGACGGCCGAACCGTATAGGTACAATCAATTGTAGGATCGGTGGGATTTACGGGATTAGTGATTGTGTCGCCGGCCGGCTGTTCGATTTCAACACCAACCGTTTTTTTGGCACACATCGTAAATGATGCTAAGGCCATTATTGCTACTATTCCACGCATCATGTAGTTGCTGTTCATCATTCACAAACTATCCGTTTCAACTGAAATCTGCTTTTAGTCGTGATGCTTTATTTTTCAATTTGCTCAAAACGACTTACAGTCGTTTAATACGTTATTTTGGACGGATTGTTGCCTGAAGATATTGTTTTCTTAACTTTTTGGAAATTTTGCAGATAAGTGGAGTGCTTATATTTTGAGTTAATAGTGCAAACCCCAAGTCATATAGTATTTCGACTTAAATATTTGATTATCAACGATATAATCAAGTGTAAACCCCAAATGTGTAAACCCAACGTAAACCCACTTTCTCAAAAAAGCTACCTATTATTTAACCTCCTGGCACAACTCCACCAGTACCCCATTCGCACTTTTCGGGTGCACAAAACAAACCAGTTTATTATCGGCACCTAACTTCGGTTCGTCATTTAACAGTACAAAACCTTCAGTCTTTAACCTCGCCATTTCGGCCCTTATATCGCTCACATCAAACGCTATATGATGTATCCCCTCCCCTTTTTTAGCAATAAATTTAGCAATCGGGCTGTCGGGGTTGGTGGCTTCCAGTAATTCTATTTTATTGGGCCCATTCATCAAAAAAGCCGTTTTTACTCCTTCAGATAGCACTTCTTCTGTTTTATAAACAGTTGTATTCAGCAGCTTTTGGTATATCTCGCCGGCGGTTTGCAGGTTACTTACGGCAATTCCAATATGCTCTATCTTGTTCATGTCCAAATATTGTAAATTATTGACTGGTTTAAGGTATTTTAGTCCTTATTTTTAATGATTTTAAATAAAAGTTACCTACCTTTGTTTTGTTAATATTTTTGAACTATGAATCTCCCGATCTATTTAGATAATAACGCCACAACGCCGATGGACCCAAGGGTACTTGAGGCCATGCTGCCTTATTTCACTACAAAATTTGGCAATGCCGCAAGCCGTAACCACCCATTTGGCTGGGTAGCCGAAGAAGGTGTTGATTATGCCCGCGAGCAGGTGGCCAAATTAATAGGCGCCAGCGAAAAGGAAATTATTTTCACATCGGGTGCAACGGAGTCAGACAACCTTGCAATTAAAGGTGTGTTTGAGATGTACAAAGAAAAAGGCAACCACATTATAACCACGGTTACAGAACATAAAGCCGTACTTGATGCCTGCAAACATGTTGAAAAACTTGGTGGTAAAGTTACTTACCTGCCGGTTAAAGAAGATGGCATACTTGACCTTGCCCTGCTTGAAGCAGCTATGACACCTGAAACTATCCTGGTATCGGTAATGTATGGCAATAACGAGATCGGCGTTATCCAACCCATAAAAGAAATATCTGCCATTGCACACAAACACGGCGCATTGTTTATGACAGATGCTGTGCAAGCAGTTGGCAAAATCCCTGTGGATGTAAATAAAGACGGTATCGACTTACTGGCTTTATCGGCACACAAAATATACGGCCCTAAGGGCGTTGGTGCATTATACGTGCGCCGCAAAGGCCCAAGGGTTAAAGTTACCGCTCAAATGGACGGTGGCGGCCACGAGCGCGGAATGCGTTCTGGTACATTGAACGTTCCGGGTATTGTTGGTCTCGGTAAAGCTTGTGAGCTTTGCGGACTTGAAATGGAAAGCGAAGCAAAACGCTTATCTGTAATGCGCGACAGGCTGCAGGCTGAATTAACTGTATTAGAAGAAAGCTATGTAAACGGCAATGTTGAACATCGCTTACCACATGTAGCCAATATTTCCTTCAAATATGTTGAAGGCGAAGGCTTAATGATGGCTATGAAAGATTTGGCAGTGTCATCCGGTTCGGCCTGTACATCAGCTTCATTGGAGCCATCATATGTGTTGAAAAGCCTTGGTTTGTCAGACGATTTGGCGCATTCTTCAATCCGTTTTGGCTTGGGCAGGTTTACAACCGATGAGGAAGTTGACTACGCTGTTGAGATAACCAAAAAAGCAGTAACCCACCTTCGTGAACTTTCACCACTTTGGGAAATGTTTAAAGAAGGAATTGACCTTGACTCGATTGAGTGGGCAGAACATTAATATTGATTTCGAGAGTCGGATTGTCGATTTCGGAATTATTTTTGATATAACAACTATTACAACGACTATTAATAAAGATAAAAATGGCTTATTCAGAAAAAGTAATTGACCACTACACCAACCCCCGCAATGTTGGCACTTTGGACAAAAGTAACCACAAGGTAGGTACAGGTTTGGTTGGTGCCCCTGAATGCGGCGACGTTATGCGCCTGCAAATCCAGGTTGATGATAACAATATGATTACTGACGCCAAGTTTAAAACATTCGGCTGCGGTTCGGCTATTGCATCATCATCATTAGCTACAGAATGGCTTAAAGGTAAAAGCATTGACGATGCCATGAAGATTGACAACATGGATATTGTTGAAGAACTGGCTTTGCCACCGGTAAAAATTCACTGCTCGGTATTGGCCGAAGATGCTATTAAAGCAGCAATTAACGATTACCGCGTAAAAAACGGTATGGCGCCAATTGAAAGCGAAAAAGTACATCACTAAGAACAGAGCCAAGACCATAAGAGTCAAGATTCAAGACTAATTTTTCTTGATTCTTGCTTTCTTGATTCTTGAATCTAAACAAAAAATGATAACAATAACTGATAAAGCAAAAAGCAAAATAGATCATCTCATGACTGATTCCGGGCTTGATGCTTCGTATTTCTTGAGGGTATCTGTACAGGGAGGGGGATGTTCGGGCTTATCATACAACCTTGATTTTGATAACGAAATAAAAAAAGGCGACCAGTTTTTTGAAGACCGGGATATACGCATTGCCCTTGATATGAAATCGTTCCTTTACCTGGCCGGCACCGAGCTTGATTTTTCGGACGGACTGAATGGCAAAGGGTTTAATTTCCATAATCCGAATGCAAGCAGGACTTGCGGGTGTGGGGAAAGTTTTTCTGTATAAAACACAAAATATTTTATAATTCAAAAGCCCCGTTTTTCGGGGCTTTTTTTTGTTTTATATTACCTCCTATATTTACACGTCATGAAACATCCGTTCAAACTAAGCCTGTTTATTCTAAGCTTCTTTTTGCTGGCCCGAATTAATAGTTCTATTGCTCAGAGCAAAATGCGACCGGTTGAGGAGCTAACTGCTGATACTTCCGGCTGGGGTGCATTTATGCACGCTACCAAAATAGCCCGGAATAAATTTGAAATTCTGCCTGTAAACCCGGCAAAGGCAAACGAAACTTTGTACCAAACACAGGTAACTACGCATTCAATAATGGGTGCTATCGTTTATTTTTCTGGTGGGATTTTAATTGATGACGGCTGGATAAGAATATTAGGTTCGGGAAATGAAAAACTGGATCGCACATTATCCGAATGGAACAAAGGAAAAACATTTAAGGAGTTTGGAGAAAAGCCTCAATTTTTGTTAGTCGCCGACGATGTGATAGGTGGCTTTTTTGCTATTAATGGCGGCGCTTTAGGCCCTGAGTTGGGAAAGGTTTACTACCTGGCGCCCGATGATTTAAAATGGGAATCGCTACATATAGGTTACTCAGAGTTTATCGATTTTTGTTTGGTGGGGAATATGGATCAATTTTATGACAAGTTAAGATGGAAGAGCTGGCGGGCCGATATGACCGGAATAACAGGCAATAAAGGATTTTCTATCTACCCGTTTACGTGGACCGTTGAAGGCAAGGATATAGAAAAAGACAGTCGCAAAGTTGTCCCCATTGAAGAAATATACCGGTTAGAGACTGATGCGTTAAAACAGTTACCGATAACAAAATAAACTAATAAGCCCCGAAAATTCGGGGCTTATTAGTTTTAAAACATCCCATTCCCATGTGGCATCTCATCCGGCACATCCTGCTGTACATCCCAATGCTCAATTACTTTGCCATCCCTAAACCTGAAAATATCTATAACTGCCCGGCGCTTACCCATAAAGGTAACATCAAGATGGGCCATTACTAAATCGCCTTCCGCTATCATTCGCACCACCGGCGAAGGACTCGCTTCTACGGGTTTTGGCATTGCTTTTAAATAAGTTAAAGCTTTCAGCAGCCCGGCTTTTCCATCCGGCAGCATGGGGCTATGCTGTATATAATCCTCGTGGACGTATACATCCAATAAATCAATGCGCAAATCGCGAATAATGTGCCTATACATGTCGGCTAATATTTCTTTGTTGGATTTTTGTTCCATTTTTTATCATTATTAAAAGCAAAGCGCATAATAATGCAGATGCTTAAAGTATCAAAATTGTATTAATTAATTTGAAAGAAATTGGGTGTAACGTACACTGGCTGATTTGTAAATCAACCTAAAACAACCTGTTTAGCAGGCCGGATTTTTGGTAATCCTGATTTTATATGTGGTTAAAGTAATTATGCCATAAATGTAGTTTAAAAAATCAAAATCCCAATCAAATCCTGAAAATCCTTTCAATCCTCTAATCGTGTTAAAATATTCTTCAATCTGTGAAATCATTTAATAGATTTGTTATCATCATAAACCCTTTTTATACGAATGAACACGGCCGCTGAACAATCAACTATCCCCAGCCTCATCCGCAATATTGTAAAAAACATCCATCCCGATACTGAAACCTTTATGAGCCACAAAGTTGGCGATGTATGGGTTGAAATCAGCTACCGGCAGGCGCTGGAGAAGATAGATGCCATTTCGGCCTGGTTACTAAGCATCGGCATAAAAAAAGGCGACCGGCTGGCCCTGATAGTTGAAAACGGCCCCGATTACGTTTATTACGACCAGGCGCTGCAGCAAATAGGCGCCGTAAATACCTCCATCTACCCTACCCTCTCAGAAACGGATATAGAGTATATTTTAAATGACTCCGGTGCACGGACGATTATTGTCGGCAACCCTTTCCTATTACGGAAAATTGTTCGGATAGCCAATAACTGCCCCAACTTAATACGGGTAATACCGACATTTGACGATTTCGAAAAATCGGTAGCCAAGCTAACGCTCAACGCAGGGGTTATTGGCTTCAAACAAGTGATTGAGGAAGGTTTAACGTTGGTTGATAGTTATACAAGAGCGATTAACGGTGCCCGGGAAAGCATTTTACCGTCTGATTTATCGTGCCTTATCTATACTTCGGGCACAACCGGCACGCCAAAAGGTGTTATGCTTACCCATTATAACCTTACCGAAAATGCCAGGGTGAGCTTAATACAAATACCGATTATTGAAACCGCAGATATCTTCTTGTCATTTTTACCACTATCGCACGTATTTGAACGTACCGCAACTTACCATGTTTGCCTTTTTACCGGCAGCCGGATAGCCTTTGCGCAAAGCCTCGACCTGCTTGCCAAAAACATGGCCGAGGTTAGGCCTACCATAATGAATTGCGTACCACGCTTACTGGAGCGCATACACGACAAGGCCATGAAAAACGGCACCAGCGCAGGTGGCGTGAAATCAAAAATATTTTTATGGGCGCTTAAAATAGGCCGCGAAGTAAGACTGAAAAAGGAAGCTGGTAAAACTCCGGGCCTGATATTGAGCAGCCAGCATGCACTCGCCGAAAAATTGGTGTTTAGTAAAATAAAAGAAAAAACCGGCGGCAGATTAAAAATAATGCTTTCTGGCGGTGGCGCGTTGCCTAAAAATATCGGTGAATTTTTTGGCGATTTAGGCATCAAAATACTGGAGGGCTTTGGGCTGACGGAAACATCGCCGGTAATGTCAGTTACCGAGGATCACCGTATAATTTACGGTACAGTTGGACGTATTATTCCTGGTATCGAGGTGGCCATACAAAACGTGGATACCAAACAAATTTATACCATACAAACACACGATACTTTTAAAGAAGATTTCCAATCGGAAGAAGGCGAGATAATTGTGCGTGGGCATTGTGTGATGAAGGGCTATTGGAACAAACCGGAAGAAACTGCGACAGTTATTGATGCGGATGGCTGGTTCCATACCGGCGATATTGGCCGGTATTTCAGGGGCAACCTGCAAATAACCGACAGGTTGAAGAACATGCTGGTAAATGCCTATGGTAAAAACATATACCCCACACCTGTTGAAAACACCTATTTAAAAAGCCCCAAAATTGAACAGATTTTTTTGATTGGCGATAAACGCGAATACATTACCGCCATAATTGTACCGGCGAAGGAAACCCTGCAGGAAGTTTTTAAACTTAGCAATGAATTTTTTGAAAAGCCGGACGTATTTATCGACGACAAAGAAATTGTAGAATGGATTGGCGAGGACATCAAAAAATTCTCGAACGAACTGGCAAAATTTGAGCGGATAAAAAACTTCAAAGTAAAACGCAAACCTTTCAGCATTGAAGATGGCGAAATAACGCCAACCATGAAAGCGAAGCGCAAGGTGATTGAAAAGAAATATGCGAAGGATATTGATGATTTGTATTTAGGTGAAACTGAAGCGGATTGATTTTTTAATTTGAAGATTTGGCGATTTGAAAATTATAACCAAATAATTATCTTTCTAAATCGTCGGCTTATATAAACGCACAAAATCGAATAGTAATGCCAGTAGATATGACCGAAATTAAGACTGAATTGCAAAAAGTCGGAATAGAAATAACCAATATCTATGATTTAGTGAATAGTGGCAAACGCTACGCGGCGGCAATCCCTATTTTAAGCAGTTTACTGAAAAAAGGAATCGACGACATTAAAGTAAAAGAAGGAGTTATAAGGGCCTTAACTGTGAAAGATGCTGCCGGCGTGGCTAATAAAGTATTAATTGAAGAATATAATCAAATCCCAAAAAACGAAACTTCTTTACGATGGGCGATTGGAAATGCCTTTTATACAATAATAACGAATGAAGATGCAGAAAATATTTTGCAGATAGTTCAAGACCGGGAAAATGGCATATCAAGGCAGATGTTTGTTGCAGCGTTAGGAAAGATAAAATCTAAACAGTCTGAAATTGTTTTAATTAAATTATTGGATGATTTTGAAGTAGCTCCACATGCGTTGGATGCATTAGGGAGGCTGAAATCAAAGAAAGCAAAAGAAAAAATTGAAATACTACTAGGGCATAAAAACAAACTAATAATAAAAGAAGCCGAGAGGGCACTGAAAAAAATCGGATAACGCTATTTCAGTCGTTATATACATCTTTTTTAATCTTCAAATCACCGCATTATCAAATTAACGTGCTCGAACAAATTTTTAGAGTAAGCGAATATCCCAACTTTCCATCGTTGGGACGGGAATCATTTGGCGTGAGGATCGCTACTTTACTTAAAACATATGGTCTGCTTTTCCTCGCATTATTTTTAGTCGCACCACTTATTGTACTTGCTGACCATTTTGTTGTGCATACACTACATGCAAAAACGATTAGCAATGCAGGGCGTGACGGCATGAAACATTTCTTTCAAAAAATGGGTTATTGGCGGGCTGTGGTTTACATCGGCCTCATCGGCCCCTTGTTGGAAGAAGTTGTTTTCCGGCTCCCATTATCCTTAAAAAAACGGCATATTGCGCTGGCTTGCTCGGTTGCTGTATTTTTATTTACAGGCGCTATTTTTCATAATCTCACTCAAATTAAAGGTTTAAACCTAGCCTTGCAGCTGAGCACATGCGTATTGATTTATACGGCTGGTATGTTGTTTGTGCCGGCAGGCCTCTCCATTAGCGATCACCGCTTCCGTAAGCAGTTAATTATCCTATCCATGTGCTTATTTGGCTTAATGCACATTGGCAATTACATACCCATTCAATGGCCGCTGATATGGATTTACCCCATATACGTATTGCCGCAGCTTTTAATGGGCTGGGCAATAACGTTTATCCGTTTTAAAAATGGTTTTTGGTGGGGGTATGCGTTGCATTGTATAATTAACTGTGTATCGCTTTTGCTTACCGCAGGGCGGATGTAATTTACCAGGGGCTAACACCTGTTTCAGGATTATTATCCACACTATAAAACATACCGCTTGGCCCGTCGGCATCCAGGACGGCAAATTTTACTACATCTGCTGCTGCATCAGTTACATTCCGGGGGCCGCTATGGTGATTAAAGTCTGTTGCAGTATAACCGGGGTCTACCACATTCACTTTAAAAGCGGTATCCTTTAACTCGTAAGCTAGCACAACAGTATAAGCGTTTAATGCCGTTTTCGAAGGACCGTACGCCGCTCCCTTTACCTTATAGTATTGCCACGACGGATCGTTATGCAAGGTCAACGACGCCAGGCCCGAAGTTACATTTACAATCCGCGGTTCAGGCGATTTCCTAAGCAAATCAATAAAAGCCTGTGTAACCTGTATAGTCCCGAAAAAATTGGTGTCAAAAACTTGGCGTATGGTTGCGATAGAAGTTGAGTGAGTATCCTGCGGAAAGCCGCCGCTGATGCCTGCGTTATTTATCAGCACGTCCAACTCACCGATATTTTTCCGCGCTTCGGCTATCGACTGAGAGTTGCTAATATCAATCTGTATTGCCTTTACATTGGTCGACTGCAGTTGCTTTGCCGCAGCTTCGCCTTTTTACAAATCGCGGCTACCCAAATAAACATAATAATCTAAAGCTAATAGCTGTTTTGCGGTTTCGAAGCCAATACTTTTATTGGCGCCGGTTATCAATACTTTTTTCATAGTTTCATTTTGTTTTGAATACGACAAAAGTACGGCCAGGCGGTTTTCTAAAACTTCACTAAGGCAGGCATTAATGGTACATTTCGCGGTTTTGCCTGCGGTATTGCATAGGGGTTTCGGCAATAAGCCTTTTAAAGAAGCGGTTAAAATAAGATGCATCCTCAAAACCAAGCTGCCAGGCAATTTCCTTTATCGACAGGTCGGTATGAAATAACAGCCTTTGCGCCTCAAGCACCACCCGCTCGTGAATAAGTTCGATAGCAGTTTTGCCGCTTTGTTGTTTTATAACCTCGCCCAGGTGGCCTGCAGAAATATTAAGCTGATCGGCATAAGCGGCTACATCGTGCAATTCGGCATATTGTTCATCAATCAGTTGCCTGAAGTTCTTCAACAGCATTCGGTCGGCCGATGGTTCTTCGTTTTTAAACTGTTCGTTATATAACCGGCTCAAATAAATCAATAATACACGCAAATAGCCCAACAGCATGCCATTAAGCCAATTCTTTTTTTGTTCGTATTCAGCCTGCATTTTGTTCATCACGTCCTCAATAAACGCGATGTTTTCCGCAGTTAGCGTAAGTTCGTGCCCGTTATGCTGGTTTTTGATGATCGGCAGTTGCTTCAGTGAAGCATTTTCCTCCATCGCCAAAAACTCATCCGTAAAACATAAAATTTTACCGACAGACGGCACGGATTTTTCTTTCAAATGAATTTGGTGCGGTAGTGTAAAATAAAAGCTGTCTGGCTTTAAAGTGTAAGGCACCATGTCAATCCAATGCCTGCTGCTGCCTTGCCTCACCAGCGCCATAAAATAAAAGTCCTTGCGATGCGGGCTTAAAAACAACCCGAACTGCTGCGGGTATTGCCCGTTCATATCAATTATCTTGAACAAACCATTAGCATCCACGCTGGTTTCCTGTAATGAGTACGTAGTAATCGCTGTTTCGGTTAGTTGACTCATCGGCTATAAAAATTCAAGAATATCTTTAATGCTAACAACACTTTTAAACTTTTCGTCCTCAATGCTATGCTCAATTTGCTCGTGCGCCCAGGTAATATGATAAGGCACATGCACGCCGTAACCGCCAACATTCAGCACCGGTAAAATGTCGCTTTTTAATGAGTTGCCCACCATCATCAGTTCACCGGGTTTAATATCAAGGTGGCGAATGAGTTTCAGGTAGTTGGCATCGTCTTTTTCCGACATGATTTCGATATGGTGAAAATAATGCGACAAACCCGATTTTTTTAGCTTGCGCTCCTGGTCGAGCAGATCGCCTTTGGTAGCCACTACCAACCTGTATTTCCCCTTTAAAGCTTTAAGCACATCCTCAACACCCTCGAGCAGCTCGATGGGTTGGTTAAGCATTTGTTTACCCAACTCCAATATCTGCCCAACAATTTCGCTGGTGATGGTGTTATTGGTAACCCGCAGTGCAGTTTCAATCATCGACAGTACAAAACCTTTTATACCATACCCATAAAAAGTAAGGTTTTCAATCTCGGTTTTAAGTAACTCGCGCTCCAGTTCGTGCTGCGATGCAAACCCGCCCAGCAATTCGTAAAACTGCTCCTCCGTATGCCTGAAATAGGGTTCATTTACCCAAAGCGTATCATCGGCATCAAAGGCTATTACTTTTAAATTCATAAAGGCAAAGATATGTTGGTATGGAAGATTTGACAACTTTAAAAAAGTTGGCAAATCTAAACTGCAAGTCAAATTTCGCTAATCTCAAATCTCACGTTTCAAATCTCACATCTTCCTTCTCCTTTCGCCTCAAAAACGCTATTTTTGCACCTTTATTAAAAATATGAGCACTGCCCTATCCGAACAGGAAATTTTACGCCGCGAATCGTTACAGCAACTGCGCGCGCTTGGTATAAACCCGTACCCTGCTGAAGAGTATAAGGTTACTGCTTTTGCGCAGGATATTACCGACAATTTCAACCGTTTCCCCGACCATTATAAAAAGGTGACCCTTGCCGGCCGTATCATGACGCGCCGCATTATGGGCAGCGCATCGTTTGCCGAGTTGCAGGATTCAACCGGCAGGATGCAGATATATTTAAAACGCGATGATATTTGCCCTGGCGAGGATAAAACGCTTTACAATACCGTGTTTAAAAAGCTGATGGATATCGGCGATTACGTTGGTGTAAAGGGTTTTGTGTTCCTGACCCAAACCGGCGAAATATCGGTACATGTACAGGAATTGACTTTGCTTTCAAAGTCATTAAAACCACTACCTGTGGTTAAACGCGAGGAGGATGGCCAAATTCATGATGCCTTTACCGACCCCGAGTTACGCTACAGGATGCGTTACGTGGATTTGACCGTTAACCCGGAGTACAAGCAGATATTTTTAAAGCGCTCAAAAGTAATCAGCAGCATGCGCGAGTACTTTAACAAACAAGGCTGGATGGAAGTGGAAACTCCAATATTACAGCCTGTGCACGGCGGCGCAGCGGCACGGCCGTTTAATACGCACCATAACACGCTGGATATGCCTCTGTATTTGCGCATTGCCAACGAATTATATTTAAAGCGATTGATTGTTGCCGGTTTCGACGGTGTTTATGAGTTTGGTAAAATGTTCCGTAACGAGGGCATGGACCGTACCCATAACCCTGAATTTACCAGCATGGAAATATACGTGGCCTACAAGGACTATAACTGGATGATGGCCATGGTTGAAGAATGTTTGGAGATAGTTGCCCGTACGGTTACCGGAATCCCGGTTGTGCCGGTTGGCGCTAACGAAATAAACTTTGCGGGTCCGTATGAGAAATTATCGATGTATGATTCGATCCTAAAATATACCGGGATTGACGTATCGGGCATGGACGAAGCCGGTTTACGCGAAACCTGCAAAGAACTTGGCATCGAAGTAAACGATACCATGGGTAAAGGCAAGCTGGTTGATGAGATATTTAGCGCAAAAGTAGAGCACAATCTGATACAGCCAACTTATATTACCGACTACCCGATCGAAATGACGCCGCTTGCTAAAAAGCACCGCAGCAAACCAGGATTGGTTGAGCGTTTTGAGCTGTTTGTAAACGGTAAGGAAATTGCCAACGCGTATTCGGAGTTAAACGATGCGATCGACCAGCGCGAGCGCCTGGAAGAGCAGCTGGTTTTGGCCGGTCGTGGTGATGATGAAGCTATGGCGATGGATGATGACTTTTTGCGCGCGCTTGAATATGGCATGCCGCCTACATCGGGCCTGGGTATCGGAATCGACCGTTTGGTTATGTTGATGACTAATCAGAGCACCATCCAGGAAGTTTTATTCTTCCCGCAAATGCGCCCTGAGAAAAAAGCAAAAACTGTTACTGCCGATGACTTTATTCACATTGGCGTACCCGCCGACTGGGTGCCTGTGCTGAATAAAATGGGCATTAATACCTTAGAAGATTTAAAAGCAACAAATCCCAATAAACTATATAACGACCTTGGCGGGATGCGTAAAAAATTGAAGCTGGATATTGCTATGCCATCGAAAGAATTGGTAATGGCTTGGTTTGCATAAAACGAATACTAATCACGCGGGAGACGCAAAATATTACGTCTCTACAAAAAACGTCATGCGGAAATTGTTTCGCATGACG
Source organism: Mucilaginibacter sp. (assembly GCF_025359345.1). Taxonomy (GTDB): domain Bacteria; phylum Bacteroidota; class Bacteroidia; order Sphingobacteriales; family Sphingobacteriaceae; genus Mucilaginibacter. Next base: position 128,730 of record NZ_JANYGQ010000028.1, on the reverse strand, counting down.
TTTTTGTTTACTCAAACTTATGTCCAACCGTAATCCCATCCCAACTATCCGACCGAAACGGGCTCACCGGGAAACCTTGTATACTGAATAAATTAGCGTCAAGGGGAGCATTTGTCCAGCCATAGCGTACGGCAACCGGGTTGGGTACAGCACTGCACCATACTTTTACTTTGTTTTTATCGGTTATAACTGCCTGGGCATAATAAAATTTGTGGTCGGCGCCGGCAAGTTCAAAGCCTTTTACATAGCCGTAAATATCTTTTGCCATTAAACCATTTTCAGCGTGGTTGAAATTCACCATTGCATAGCCATTGCTGAAATCAGCTGATGTAAACAGCGGGCTTTGAAAAAAGCCTTGTTGATGATAAACCTGTGTTAGCGCTGTAGCCGCCAGGCGGTAACCAACATCTGCTTTATCTTTCGGGTGGATATTAAATGCATCGCCGATATCGGTGGTAATGGCAACACCCGTATTTGGCAACTGCAATGCCATATTTTGCGCCTCGCGCAGTTCAGCCCAATTACTGCCGAAATTACTGCTTTGCGAGGTGCCGAAAGCCGAAATCTGCACGAACAAAAATGGCAGCGATTCTTTCCATTTAGCGCGCCAATCATTAATCAGCATCGGGAAAACCGTGCGGTATTGATAGGCCCTGTCGGCGTTTGATTCGCCCTGGTACCAGATTACACCGGCAATTGCATAAGGAATCAAGGGGTTAATCATGGAATTGTACAGCGAGAACGCACTGTTATTTGGCAGAAAATCAAAATGATAAGGTTTACCTAAATCAGGCATTACATGCCAGTTGCCGTCGGCCAAATTAACTGAGGTATCTGCAAAACGGATGTTCAGATCATTAGCGCCGGTCCCGTTTAGTCCTATCCCAAACCAGGATGGATTTTTCTGAGCGGATTGCAAATTTATCACCAGGCTATTCAGTCCGCCTTTCCATGTGCCGGCTGGTACGGTAAATTGGGTATTACCGGGTGTGGCGTCTTTATTTAATAACTTCCCATTTACATAAACCGCCATATCGGCATCTGTTTGCCCAAGCGACAGTGTCGAGCTAACCGACGAATAAGAACTATCTAACCCCAGTGTACGCTGCATAAAACCTCGCCCACGATAGGAATATAGTTTGCCGTTCCATTCCCAGGCGCCGGGTACATAGCCATGCTGCCAGTTGTCAAAAAAGTTGGCGGGTTCACCTGCAAGTTCAACTGGCGTGTAATTTACGACCGGGCTGTTATGATAGGCCCAGGCCTTTAATTGCTTATCGGCGCGAAGTTTCAATTCGTCTGCATTATGCGGCAGGTTTGGCACAATCGCCGTAAACTCTGGTGAAGCGGCCATAGTTTCACGGCTTATCCAATCCTCGGCCTCGGTGCCACCCCAACTGCTGTTGATAAGCCCTATGGTCACATGCAGGTTTTGCGCTAATTGTTTCGCATAAAAATACCCCACAGCGGTAAAATCGCCAACAGTATTTGCCGATGCCAATACCCATTCGCCGCCTGCAACTTCCTTTTCAGGCGTTAAACTTACTTTATCCTGCACGTGAAACTGGCGGACAGGCATTTTATCTGCCACCTTTTGTTCGGCTTTGTAACCGTATGCATTCTTTAACTGGAACTCCATATTTGATTGGCCTGAACAAAGCCAGACCTCACCCAGCATTACATCGGAATATGAGATTAGTTCTTTACCGGACGCCACGTTCATTACGTAAGGCCCTCCTTCCTTCATGGGTGGAAGGGTCACACTCCAGTCGCCGTTATCATCGGCCTTCGCCGCAACCATCTGGCCATTCATGATAACCGTAACCCGTGCTTTTTTATCACTATGGCCCCAAACCGGGATGTTATGATTGCGCTGCAACACCATGTGGTTGCCAAATAATTTGGAGGTCGATAACTGCGCATAACAGGCAGTAGCGGCAAACAAAGCCGTAAAAACAATAGCTAAAAATTTCATAAAAATAAATTACAGGGACATTGGGCAGGTAAATATAACGATTATAGAAAGAATAGAAATGTTGCTGTTCACAGTGGAACATAAGGAACAGGGTGGAACAGCAAATAGTCGCCCCCGATTGCTAAAAAGCATGTTTGCGCAACGTAGACGCGATTTTTACTATACCTGCTACAATAAAAAATGCGAAAAGTACTGACAAACTAGTGTCAGCACTTTACCCTGACATTATCACCAACCAGGGCGCGAACGGAACAATTAATACCACCGTCTCAAAAAACAGAATAGTACAAAAGATCATCCATTTCCGGCAAAATTATATTAAAGAGCTATAACGGCGGGGTAAAAACAGCATTCCAAAAAGGAGTATTTTTAATAAATTATTATAAAACTTAAACTTAATAACCTTAAGTTAATATTGATTATTAACAATTCTTTAATAAAAGGATAATTTAAATAGAACTTTGGCATTTATTATGTTGATTACTTTTATCATGCAAAATAATCCGTAAAAAAATGACTAACTCAATATTAGAAATAACCGAACACGAATACCTGATAAAACTAAACAGGAGTAACTTTAACCTGTCGTTTATCCGCAGTCTTTTAAAAATGGTTGAAGTAGCTAACCCAACTGAGGAACACAGCTATGGTACTCCCGACAGGCACTATGCCGCCAATCAAAATCATTCATCCGAACCTGATTATTTCAGCTCGATTGAAGAAAAATAAAAACGCCCCGAAGTTTCGGGGCGTTTTTAAATATTTTTTTATTCCTTAGCCTTATTATTAAAATTGGCGATATCCGCCTCTTACTACCTGTTTATCCATTTGGCCCATTTGGGCTTTCATCATCTTTATCTGATCGGCAAGCAACTTGTTCTTGTCATCCTTTGCTGCTTCTTCAAGGTAGCGTTTTGCCTCAGGCTTATTGCGTTTTGCCATAGCAATGCCTGCCAGGCTCAATTTGGCCAGTGCGGTATTGTGCGACATTTTCATACCCAGCGACAACGACTTCTTAAAATATTTTTCAGATTTTAAAGGCGCCTTGCGCGACTCGATTAAGCCGATCAGCAAATTATAATAACCCCATTGCTTTTTATTCAGCTGTTTTTCGTAATCTGTAACTTTCAATAACCACTCTTCAGCTTTTTCTGATTTCTCTTTACGCAAAAACCATTGCGCAATAATCATGTTTTCGTTAAAAAAGTAGCTAAGCAGCACAAATCCACCTAAAAACAACACCAATATTCCCCATCCCCAAAAACCAAAAACACACAGTGCTATGGCAGCACCCATTATCCCGCAGGCAATAATTAACCTTACTATGTTCGACATCTTATTTTGTAAACTATAAATTAGCACGCAAATATCCGTTAATTTGTACGCTTAAGCAACATCTATATTAATATTTATGGCAGCAAATCTTGAGCCCGGCTGGCTTAACCTTTTACACGATGAATTTGACAAGCCCTACATGGCCGAACTTAAAAAATTCCTGCAAAGAGAGCGGGATGCCGGTTATAGAACTTACCCAAAAAACGCTGATATTTTTAACGCTTTTAACACCACTCCGCCCGATGCAGTTAAAGTTGTTATTTTAGGACAAGACCCCTATCACGGCGAACACCAGGCGCATGGCTTATCATTTTCGGTACAAAAAGGTATTGTGCCGCCACCGTCATTGCGAAACATTTACAAGGAACTTGAAACAGATATCCCCGGCTTTAAAGTCCCCAACCACGGCGATTTAACCGGCTGGGCCAAACAAGGAGTACTGCTGCTCAACGCCACGCTAACTGTTAGGGCCAACACCGCCGGCTCGCATCAAAAAAAAGGCTGGGAAAACTTTACGGATACGGTTATCAAAAAGCTATCCGACGAAAAAGAAGGATTGGTGTTTATTTTATGGGGCAGCTACGCCCAGGCTAAAGCACAGTTAATTGATACCCAAAAACATCATATCATAAAATCTGTGCACCCATCGCCGCTTTCGGCCTACGGCGGTTTTTTTGGATCGAAACCGTTTTCAAAAGTGAATGCTATATTGGAAAAAGAGGGGAAGGCGCCGATTGACTGGCAGGTGGCCCCCTAGCCCCCTAAAGGGGGAACGTTATTGACAATCTCTCGATTTGTGCTCCCCCTTTAGGGGGCCGGGGGGGCTAATACTCCAGCGGCACTATTGGCTCCTTTTTACTGGTCGACATAATCATCATGGTTTGGAATGTTTTTACCACTGTAATGCGGCTTATTTTTTCCATAATGAGTTGCTCGTACGATTTTATATCGCGCACATAAACCTTCAATAAAAAGTCGCACTGACCGGTTACATGGTGACACTCGGTGATTTCTTTTATAGTTTGTATCTCGTCCAAAAAGGTTTGGATGGTGTTTTTCTGGTGGAAATCAAGCGATATCTGGATAAAGGTTTTAATGCCCAGGCCCAGCTTCTCCTCGTCAACCAATGCATGGTAACTCTTTATATATTCGGCATTCTCAAGCTTACGCACACGCTCCAAAGTTGGCGCGGGCGACAGCCCTATCTCGTTTGACAATTGCAGGTTGGTTATCCTTCCGTTTGCCTGCAATATCTTTAATATTTGCAGATCTGTTTTATCTAATTCGGTACCCATATTACATGCAAATATATAATTTTAGTTAATTCACAAAATAAAATTCTTAAAAAAACAGCTTTAACCGAAATAAATTCTTTTTTAATAAAATATTTAGGTTTGTCTAAATTTTTTATTAGATTTGTATAAATGAATACTTTAGCCGAGGAGAACTACCTTAAATCCATTTATCACCTGTCGCTCAATGCCGAAAGTGTAAGTACAAACCAGATGGCGGCGTTGCTGAATACCAAGGCATCGTCAGTAACGGATATGCTTAAAAAGCTTGCCGAAAAGGAATTGATTAACTATACGCCTTACCAGGGTGTTACGCTTACGGCTGCTGGCGAGAAAATTGCCATCAACATTATCCGCAAGCACCGGCTATGGGAATTCTTTTTGGTAGAGAAATTAAACTTTAAGTGGGATGAAGTGCACGAAATGGCCGAAGAGATGGAGCACATCTCGTCAAATGAATTGATAGACCGGCTGGATAAATTTATGGGTTTTCCCAAATACGACCCGCATGGCGACCCGATTCCAGATTGCGATGGCAAATTTAAAACGCACGATTTAAAACCAGTTTCGGCAATTGATGTTAATGCTGGCGGGGTGATTTGCGGGGTCCGCGACCATTCCCCTGCCTTTTTGCAATACCTGGAAAAACAGGGGTTAACTATAGGAAAACAAATTTGTGTAACTGATATTATTGAATTCGACCGCTCGATGGTGTTACAAATGGAAAACAAAACGGTACAAATAAGCCGTGAAGTAGCTAACAATTTATTGATAACCTTATGAGTAATAACGACGGCCATTCGTTAGCTAACGTACACAGTTCTATAAACCCGGAGAGCAAAATCGGGTGGAAAAGGGTGCTGGCATTTTTAGGGCCTGCCTACCTGGTAAGTGTAGGTTATATGGATCCTGGCAACTGGGCAACCGATATAGCCGGCGGCAGCGCCTTTGGATATAAATTAATCTGGGTGTTATTTGCGTCAAACCTTATCGCCTTGCTGCTGCAATCGTTAAGTGCGCGGCTGGGCATAGTGCGCGGACTTGATTTGGCACAGGCTTCAAAAAATGCCTATCCAAGGTTTGTAAATTTCTGTTTATACATTCTGGCACAGGTAGCCATCATCGCCTGCGATCTGGCGGAAATTATCGGTATGGCCATCGGCTTGCAATTGCTGTTCCATCTACCGCTGCTTTGGGGTGTATCATTAACTATCACCGATACCGTGTTGATGCTGTTTTTGATGAACAAGGGCATGCGCAAGCTGGAAGTGTTTATCATGTCGATGATATTTATAATCGGCGCTGCCTTTTTGGTTGAAATGTTTATTGTGGGGCCCGATGTTGCAGGTATTGCAAAAGGCTTTATCCCAACCAACCTGTTTAAAGGCGATAAAATCAGCCAAAGCATGTTATACATCGCCATAGGGATAATTGGTGCTACGGTTATGCCGCACAACCTTTATTTGCACTCGTCACTGGTGCAAACACGGCAAATAAACAGGACTGACGCCGGTATTAAATCTTCTATCAAATTCAACCTATTTGATACTGTTATCGCCCTTAACCTCGCATTTTTTGTAAATGCTGCTATATTAATATTGGCGTCGGCTGCATTTTTTAAGAACGGCTACTTTAAAGTTGCCGAGATACAGGATGCGTACAAATTGCTCGAACACATTTTCGGAAAGATTGCACCCACCCTGTTTGCCATTGCGCTGATCGCATCAGGTCAAAGTTCAACCATAACCGGCACGCTTGCCGGGCAGATAATTATGGAAGGCCATATCAATCTGCGTATTGAACCATGGTTGCGCCGTTTGTTAACCCGCGTGCTGGCTATTGTGCCGGCAGTATTCACCATTGTCTATTTTGGCGAAAGTGGCCTGGGCAGCCTGATAATTTTAAGTCAGGTGGTATTGAGTTTGCAATTGGGTTTTGCTGTTATCCCGCTGATTCACTTTACGTCAAACCGTAAGCGGATGGGCAAATTTGCCATCAGCCTGAAAGTAAAAGTGTTGGCCTGGGCAAGCGCCATTTTGATAGTAGCATTAAACGCAAAATTAGTAGTCGACCAAATTGGTGACTGGATAGGTGATTTCCCGTCAGCGGCAGTTTGGATATATGCTTTGGTAACACCATTGGTAATAGGGATAGGCCTGTTGTTGCTGTATGTATTCTTTAGACCGATATTGTACAAACACAACGACGAGCCTTCGAGCGTACCTCACGGACTGGCGTCTAAAATTACCGATCTGGCACCCATTGTTTATCACAACATAGCAGTCACCATCGATTTCTCCAATAATGATACCGAATGCATCCGCAATGCGATAATGCAGGGCGGAAAAAGAGCGCAATATACGCTGATACACGTTGTTGAGACAGCTGGCGCCCGCTATTACGGCGGCCAGGTGATGGACCACGAAACCCAAAGCGATTTGGATAACCTGGAGATATACATTAAAACTCTAGCCGACCTTGGCTACCATGCCAAACCACATATCGGCTTCGGCAGCGCAGCCAGCGAAATAGCCAAATTCGTCAATAATAATAAAGTTGATTTTATAGTAATGGGTTCACATGGACATAAGGCCTTAAAAGACTTAATTTTCGGCACAACGGTAAATTCGGTGCGACATAAGGTTAATGTACCTGTGCTGGTTGTTAAACCGCCCAAAGTTTCATCATTGAAATAATTTGCATATTTGCAGTGATGAATCAGGATATCTACATAAAGAATAAAAAAGCCTATTTTGAGTACCACATACTTGACAAATACACCGCGGGTATAAAGTTACTTGGCACCGAAATTAAATCTATCCGCGATGGCAAAGCGAACATCAACGATGCTTTTTGCACTTTTATAGATAACCAACTATTTGTGCGCAACCTGCACATTGCCGAATACAGTTTCGGCTCGTTCTACAACCACGAAGCCAAACGCGACCGTATTTTACTCCTCAACAAAAAAGAGCTCAAAAAACTCCAAACCCGTGGCAAAGAAAAAGGCCTGACCATAGTGCCACTTGCCCTCTTCATCAGCGACCGGGGCTTTGCCAAATTAGAAATCGGCCTGGCCCAGGGTAAAAAAACATTTGATAAGCGCGAGACACTGAAAGAACGAGATACTAAAGTGGAGATGGATAGGGCGATGAAAAGGTGATTTCGGATTTCGGATGTTCGATGTCGGAATTATTTAATGTAAAATTGTCCATTTAGGCTGTTGAAATAGGCCTCGTTTAAATTGCTAAATCCGATATCGGACATCCGAAATCCGAAATTTCTCTACCAGGCCTTATCCCCTACCAGCGGCACAAACCTGAAGGTATCCAGCACAATCTTTTCATAATCATGTTCGGCAACTTTTAACACGGTAACCATTTTCTGCGATTTTTCATCGCCAACGGGAATTACCAATATCCCGCCGATATTTAATTGTTTTAACAACACGTCGGGAACGGTTGGTGCGCCGGCCGTGACGATTATTTTATCGTAAGGCGCATGTTTAGCAATACCAATGGAGCCATCGCCCACAAAAAAGTTTGCGTTGTAACCGATGTGCGGCAATACCTGCCTGGTATGATTGTACAATTTTTCCTGTCGCTCTATAGTATAAACTTTAGCGCCAAGTTCTAACAGCACACAAGTTTGATAGCCGCTGCCGGTACCAATCTCAAGCACTTTGTCGCCCTTATTTATATGCAATAGCTGGCTTTGGTAGGCAACGGTATAAGGTTGTGAGATGGTTTGCCCCTCGCCTATCGGGAAGGCGATATCCTTGTAGGCCTGGTTCCAGAAAGTTTCGTCGAAAAAATAATGGCGTTTAACGTTACCGATTGCCTGCAGCACGTTTTCATCATCAATCCCTTTTTTCTTTAATTCTTCAACCAGCTTTTTGCGGGCACCTTTCTCGCGATAATTGTCGATATACTTGTAGGCCATTTCGACGCTAAGTTAACACGATTTAAGGATTTTTAGGATTTACAGGATGCAGGGTTTATAATTGGTTTATTTTCAGATTTATTTTCTTTACACAATCGGGTTTTCACTTGGTGTCACGAGCTTTTTATTGTAGACTCTTTTAAATTCTAAGCTTGGCCCGCCGAAATTTATAAGCAGGCCGTCGGCTATGCCATGCACTTCAAGGTAGTTTATGGCTTGATTTTTATGTATATTTTCCACTTGTGGACGAGCTTTTAATTCCAGCATCAACACATTAGCGACAAAAAAGTCAACCCTCCTTGAGCCAATCAATTCACCATCATAAAAAATAGAGAATTCCCTTTCCTGTTCGAAAGGTAATCCTGCCTTTCTCATTTCGATTGCCAGAGCTTTTTGGTAAATAACTTCCAGGAAACCACTTCCGAGTACATTGTGCACTTTCATTGCACACCCGATAATTTTGTGGGTCAATTCGTTGGTATCGTTTGTCATTAATAAGGTTTAAAAGATATCGCGAAAACTAAGAAAATTATCGTGTTTCAACTAATCCTGTAAATCTTTTAATCCTTAAATCGTGTTATCGGACTATGCAGTATCGGGAAATTTACCGAGTTAGCAATAAAACACATCCTATTAGCTTCATGATGTAATTCATTAGCCTTTTCAATCATCGACTCATAGCTTACGGTAACTTTAGGATAGAGCGTCACCTCTTTAAAATACCCGCTGCCATCAGCGGCTTCAATCATTATACCTGTTGCCTGGTCGATGTATTCAACTACAATAACCCCGTTTACACTGCACAAATGCAGGTACCAGAGCATGTGGCACGATGAAACCGAGGCTAGTAGCAATTCTTCGGGGTTATACCTGGTTTTATCGCCGCGAAAAGATGGATCGGACGAGGCGGGAATTTCCGGTTTGCCTTCAACATTAATAATATGACTGCGTTGGTATTCACGGTAACCTGCTGTTCCTTTTCCTTCGTTGCCCGTCCACGTGATGGTGGCCTTATAATTATGTTCGCTCATAAATCAAATACTTTACACAAAGGTATCGTGCCGGAAAAAGAAAATCTTGTAAAAGAATGCTATTTAACCAAATGCGCCGGGGTTAAGGCATACATCTTTTTAAACTGTTTATGAAAATGACTGTGGTCGAAAAAGCCCGACTCAAGCGAAGTAGTAACCGGTTTAATTCCTTCGCGCAAAAGTTCGCGGCTGTGTTCCATCCTGCATTGCTGAATATAAGCGTTCACGGTAAGCCCGGTTGCTAATTTGAATACCCGCTGAAAATGAAAATGGCTGATATTACAAGCATCGGCTAACTGGGCAATCGTTAGCTTTTCATCGATATGCAGATGGATATAAAGTACGGCTGCTTCAACTCTGTCGTTTATCACCAGACTTCCGGTTTTATGCTCAAGGCCGGTCAGTAATTCATCGGCGATATTTTTAGTAACAACTAGATAATCCGCTTCAAACTCTACCATTTTGAGTTTTTCATATAATGCGCCTATGGAGTTATAAGCCTTATCGTTCACCGACTTACCAAAATATGTAAAACGATTGTCGTCTTCTTTTAAATTAAACAGCCGCACAGGCAAAAACATCACCCGGTAACTACAGTCCATATGATTTAGCACGCCGTTGTAGTGGGCAGTAAAAGCGTTTACAATAAAAACCTGCCCTGCCTTAACCACAACCGAGTCGTCCCGGAAAACATACTTCATGGCACCTGAATCAATAATAATTACCGTGTAGCTATCATGAAAATGCCACGGGTAAATATGGGAAGTAAGCACTCCTTCAAAAATTTCGGAATCAAATATCTTGCGATAGCTTACCTGTTCCTTTTTCATACCTGCATCAATACGGATCGACGTCTGGCTGAACGACGCTGCCCTTGCTTAGTTTGGTTGTTTGAAACTGGGTTATCACATCCCTGACAATAGTTTTTGCTTTGTTAATGGATACCGCATCCTTTTCAAACTTAAGCATAATGGTTTTTATGTAGTAGTTCCGTATCCGGCTCACCAGCGGCGATTCAGGCCCTATCACTCTATCATCGAACTGTTTGCGCAGTTCGTTGGCCAGGTAAATGGCCTGGTTATTTACAATCTCAGGGTCCTTATGCTTAATATCTAAGCTGATGATGCGGTAAAACGGCGGGTATTTAAAACTGCGGCGCTCTTCCATTTCGGTAAAATAAAGATCTTTATAATCGTTTTCAATTACTTGCTTTATCACGCGGTGGCTTGGGTCGTACGTTTGTATTACAACCTTGCCCTGTTTGCCGCGGCGGCCGGCACGGCCACTCACCTGTGCCAGCATCTGGTAGCTGCGTTCGTTTGCGCGATAGTCCGGGAATTTCAGCAAGCTATCGGCGTTGATGATACCGATTACTGTAACGTCCGAAAAATCCAATCCCTTGGCCACCATTTGTGTTCCCACGAGTATGTCAATCTTTTTTTCCTCCAGGTTATTCAATATGGTTTGTAGCGAGTTACGCGAGCGGGTGGTATCCAAATCCATACGCTGTATGCGCGCTTCAGGCAAAATCATCAGCAATTCGTCCTCCACTTTTTCGGTGCCAAAACCTTTGTATTCCAAATGAGTCGAACCACATGCCGGGCAAATATTAGGAGCATCGTCCTTGTAGCCGCAATAATGGCAATGCAGCTTGCCGCTGCTTTTATGGTAGGTAAGGCTAACATCACAGTTGATGCACTTAGGTGTATAGGCGCATATTTTACACATCAGCAACGGCGCATATCCGCGGCGGTTTTGAAACAGGATAACCTGCTCCTTTTTTTCGAGCGCGGCGTTAATGTCAGCCATTAACACGCTGGTAAAGTGCGATTGTATGGTCTTTTGTTTGGTTTCTACCGCTATACTTACCACCTCAATTTCGGGCAGCTTTACGCCGCCATATCTTTCGGTTAGTTCAACCAGGCCGTACTTTTTTATCCGGGCGTTATAATAACTTTCAAACGATGGCGTGGCGGACCCCAGCAACACCTTGCCTTTGTGCATATTGGCCAAAAAGATAGCCGCGTCGCGGGCATTGTAGCGCGGCGCCGGGTCAAATTGCTTGTACGACGTTTCGTGCTCTTCGTCAACAATTATCAGCCCCAAATCAACAAAAGGCAAAAACACCGCCGACCGTGCACCAAGCAGTACCTTGTATTCGCCATTGATAACCTTTTGCCAAACCTCCACCCGCTCGTTATCATTAAACCGGGAATGATAAATACCGATGCTGGCCCCAAAGTAAACCCGCAGTCGTTCAATAATGTGGGTAGTCAGTGCTATCTCCGGCAATAAATACAACACCTGGCGGCCCGAGTTTATCATTTCCTCAATCAGCCTGATGTATATCTGCGTTTTACCCGATGAGGTTACCCCATGCAGCAGCACCACATCCATCTGCTTAAATTGTTCTTTAACTTCAATAAAGGCAGTGTTTTGCTGTTCGCTCAACTCGAAGTTACTATAAACCTCGTTTTCTTCGAAAAACAGGCGGCTTACATTTTTCTCTTCTATAAAAAAAACTTCCTTCTCCTCCAGCGATTTAATACTGGCTGCTCCCGCCCCGCTTTCTTCAATCAGTTCGTTTTTTGTTATGCTTTTTTGATGACGGGCAAGTTTGATATAAGCCAGTAGCGCATCAGCCTGTTTGGGTGCGCGTTTCTCTAAAATGCCGAATAAGTCTCTCAAATTGTCCTGATTTTGATAAACCGGGTTCAAAGTGATAAAGCTCCGGGTACGCGGCTTGTATCGTTCGCTTACTTCTTCAGAAATATGGATAATGTTTTTCTCAAACAACGATTTCAATATCGGCATCACTGTTTTTTGGCCCAGCAGTTTTGCGATATCGCTTACAGTTAATTCGGGCTGTATATCAAGCGCCTCCACAATCAGATACTCTTTATCATGCAGCTCGGTGCGGTCGACTTCAAACTCCTTGTTCAGTACAATTTTTGTTTCGCTGGCCAGTTTTAATGCCGACGGCAGGGCTGCGTTCATCACTTCGCCCAGCGTGCACATATAATAATCCGACATCCAGTACCAAAACTTCAACTGTTCAGCAGTTACAACCGGACGATCGTCTAATATTTCTATAACATACTTCGCCTGGTATTTTTCGGGCGCCAGTTTGCCTATTGACGCTATTATTGCTGTATAAAGCTTGCTTTTGCCGAATTGAACCACTGCCCTTTTGCCCACGGCAACGGCATCGTTCATTTCGTAAGGCACACGGTAGGTATAGTTTTTTGCGATAGCCAAAGGCAAAATCACCTCAACAAAAAGTGTTTCACGGTCGGTAAACTGGGCTTCGGCAAACTCTAACATCTAAACTATTTGTTTTTTGTTGCTGCAACTGCCATTGTAATCCATCCGCCAATAAAAAGCACGCCGCCAATCGGGGTCACCGGGCCAATAACGTTCAGCCATTCCCAGCCAATTAACTCGCGGGCAGCAAGGAGATATAAAGAGCCTGAAAACAATATTATACCCACCGAAAACAGATAGTAACAATCTTTTATTAAACGGGTTTGGTACCTGCTAAGCCCGGCCAGGCCCAGCAAAGCAAATACATGGTAAAATTGGTATTGCACAGCTGTATCCCACACATGCAAATCCTGTGGCTTTAATTTTCCCTGCAAAGCGTGAGCGCCAAATGCTCCGGCTATTACAGCAATGGCCCCAAATATTGAGGCCGTAATAAATATTTTCTTCTTCATGCCTTATTAAACAGCTAAGTTAATCAGAATGGATGGAAAAAGTTGTAATGGCTGTTAGAAGTTGTAGTTGTTGTAAAGGTTGCCGTTGTTATAGTTTTAACGTTTTCAACTATTACAACATTTACAACCCTTCCAACTTAACCCAATGTTTAAACGTTTATAACTACTGCAACCTTTGCCAACTGTTAATACATACATTTGCACAGCAAGGCGCAATGAAAAAGCAAATAATTATTACCCTAATTTTATTGGCGGCTACTGCGTATGTAACGGTTGTTTATTTTAAAAATTTAAACCCGCCTGGCAGTCGCACCAGCCAGGTTATGCATTTGATTCCCGATGATGCATCGTTGATTTTTGAATTTAATAACGAGAAGGGGTTCTATGATATTTTCAAGGGCAGTAAGTTATTTGCAGCAATAATAGGGGAGCAAAAACTGGGGCAATTGGATACTTTAAGACAAGTCCTGCTCCAAAACACCACCTTAAGCCCGTATTTCACAGCACAAAACATATTTGTCTCCCTGCATCTTTCAAAAACCGACGGGATTGATTTGTTACTCACGATGGCTCCGTCAGTTAAGTTTGAGACTTCGGTATTTGACGAACTGTCCAAACAACCACACAACGGGCTATTGATAACGCCAATCCGTGCCGCCGGAAGGTCGGGCTATAATATCTATATAAGCGCCCTTAAAAAACGTTTTTATATCATTAATAAAGGCGATAATATTTTTTCCGGCAGCTTTTCGAAAGATTTGATTGACCAAAGCGCCTCGCATAAAAACAAAGCGGGTGCACAAACTTTTGTTTTATTAGCCGAGCAGCAAAGGAATAATTCGTTAGCCAACCTGTATGTAAATTACAACCAGTTCCCTGCGTTGTTTGAGCAGCTTTTTAAAAACCGAAACACCGACATTTTTAAAAATTTCAAACAATTACCTGCGCTAGCCGCTTTAAGCTTAAACTACCGCAGCGATGCCATTATGTTTAATGGATCAACAAAAGTTCAAAACAATGGCCCGTCGAGTTATTTAAACCTGTTTACAAACCAACAGCCTGTAGTTAATCATTTAAACGAGATCTTTCCTTCTACAACTGCCTACAGTACTGATTTTTCGGTATCAAACCCAATATTATTTGGCGCCACACTTTACGACTGGCAAACCAAAACAGGCCTTGCAGCCGAAAGGGATAAGCTTTTCAACAAGATAAAAACTGAAACGGCTATCAGGATAAAAACCGATTTTGATAATTTGCTGGGTAACGAGTTTGCAATTGTTACAACCCGTTATTTCGAAAAGTTTGCAATTATATCAGTAAAAGATGGCTCGAAGTTGAAATTGGTTCTTACCGCTTTAAGCACCACGAATAACGAAACGACAGGCATGTTGAGTTACGAAAAATTACCATTTTTTTTATTGGGCGATGCCTTCAGCATTTTCAAAAGACCGTATTTTATGGTGATTGATAACTACCTGGTGCTGGCAAACAGTAATGTTGAACTGCAAAGCTTTTCGGATATATACATCAACCGAAAATTTTTAAGTAAAAACGGACAGTACAACGAGTTTAATAACTTACTGGCCGCCCAAAGTAACGTTGCATTTTTCATGCATTTTAAAAACGCGGAACCAATTTTTGAGCGTGACATGAATACAAGTTTTTACGAAGATTTTAAATCGCTAAGCCCCGGCTGGAAAGACTTTTATGCGGCCTCGTTTCAGTTCACAACGGTTGACAAAAATTTCAATACTAATTTTTGTATGCGGCTAAGTACTGATACTGTTAATAATAAGTTAAAATAGACATTGTTTAATACAACAATACATTTTCATTTCCGTTAAAAAGGCTTAATTATTAATATTATTTTTAATAGTGAGTTCGGAAGTTTATCTTTAAAACGTATATAAAAGCCACGGCATCGCGAGCTATATGAAGAAAATTTTATTTATTTTTTTGCTGCTATCGTTCTCAGTTAAAATCTTTGGTCAACAGTTTTCCCAGTACAATACCGGCAGCCTGTACGACTCGTTTGAAAACCCGTCGCAAAAAGCCTTCATTACGGACTCAAGCAAACAGTTTGCATCAAACTTCCTACTGCCAACTTTCAACGCCAACTTTTTTATAACCGGCGATGCCCAGGCAACGCTAAAAAGCCGTGCCTTTGCTAACAAATACAACAATTCGTCATTACTGATTGGCCAGGGCAAATTCAACCACATGGATGTGCACGTTAATGCATACCTGTTAATGTTTAAGATGTTCTCGAGCCTCAACGGCGACGTAGAGCTCGGTTTTGCAGCCCAAACCAAAGCTGAAGGCGCTGGTGTATTCACCGATGAATCCATGGCGATACTAAATGGCCCAGGCAGTTTCAAAGCCAACAACTATTCTGATATTTTTAATGATAGCTATTATTTTCAATCATATCACCAGGTTAGCTTCACTTATAAGGAAAGAATTAACAAACATTTTACTTTGGGCGCAAAACTCAGCGTGTTAATGGGTATACAATACGAAGAGCTGCACATTAATCATTCACAAATTGTGCTTGACAAGCCCAACGATTCGGCTATTTTAGGCTTAAGTGGAGTGTATTATTCCAGCTATATCCCAGGGCACCTGGTACCGCGCGATTACCTTCCTACGTTTAGAAACCCGGGCGCTTCAATTTCGTTAGGCGCAACCTACCGGACGGAAGATGGCTTTATCATACAGGGTAATATCAAAGATTTTGGTTATATCCATTGGAGTGGCCGCTCTCATATTTATGCTTTCGACGACATTTCGACTATAAATGGCCTTTCATCGAATAAACGTGAGGGGAATATATACGATGAGGTTGAGCGAATTACTCACGGCGGTGTCTCACAAACATCATTTACCACCCCAATTGATGGCCGGGCCGAACTTAGTGTTAACCAGAAGTTTTGGATTGACGATAATAAGACTTTTAGGTATATGCCAACGCTTATAGCATCTAAACAGTTATTTTACCCTGGTTTTATCGGTGCCCTGGTTAACCCGGTTCAGTATAAAAACTACACCGTTACTGTAACAACTACCTATAACGATCTGAAATTATTTGGTATCGGCGGGCAGTTTATGTATCAAACACCCAATTTTGATTTCTACATTGGTAGTGACAGGGGCCGGCAAACCGCCAGTGTGATTAAGGGTGCATTAAGCAAATCTTCAAGCCAGAGTAACCTTTCATTTTCGGGAGCCGATTTCTTCCTTGGCTTTGCGCTCAAGATAGGCCCGGTTATTGAGCACCCAATGAATGCCAGTTCCATCCCAACCGGCGAAAAAGGTTTTTTAGGCAGGCTGTGGGGAAGAATATTTAAGACAAACGATTAGTTTTGATTTTGGATGTCGGATTTTCGATTTCGGATTTATTAAATTCGGATTGCGAAATGCCAATTTCGGAATGAAAAAGACAAATTAAATGCGAAACCCTCTTGAGCAGCCGTTGAAAACAAACAAACGCGAAAAATCGAAAGTCCCAAATCCGAAATTCCTACAAAGCTTTTTTACCTGCAATAAAATCTTTAAGATAATAAGGTTCAAAATAAGCGACATCCTCAAAATTACCGTTGTTAAACTTTTCGGCAGCTTTTTTGGTAAGGTGAGTAGCTGAGTTTAAAAAATCGGGCAGGTATAAAGCGTTAGGGTGTGCCTTTAAAACATTGAAACATTTCTCAGCACCATCGCCAAAAAACAACACTTTGTTATTCTGCAAAATATCAGCGAAACTGTTTTCATCAACAATTTCAGCTGCAGTTGGCTTTATGATTTCGCCATTGATGTTAAAAATAGCGGTGTAGACCTCCATGCGGCGGGCGTCAATCATGGGGCATAGCAGCAGGTCGGTCTGGTTGCTATATACATCCAGCCCGGCAACACCCTCAGCCATAGCGGATAAAGTTTCAACAGCAATAAGTGGCTTATCCAACGCGAAACATAAGCCTTTTGCCGTTGATATACCTATACGTAAGCCTGTGTACGAGCCTGGCCCACAGCTTACGGCAATAGCGTCCAGATTGTTATATGAAAAACCTGCGCCGGTAATAATTTCTTCAACAAACCGTGTTATTACCTCAGCGTGTAAATTACGGCCGTTAACCTGCTTAAAGCCCAAAACATTACCATCCTTTGCTAAAGCAACGGAGCATGAGGCGGTGGCAGTTTCTATTTGTAGTATCATTTTGTAGTCGAAATTCTTAAGTCCTAAGTCTCGCGTCAAAAACAGCCTTACAAATTAAAGACTTAAGACTCAAGACTTCGGACTCTTCATCAAGGTACAGGGTCGTGCCCGTGCCCACCCCAGGGATTGCAACTGGCAATACGTTTCAAAGTTAACCATCCGCCCTTAAACGGACCATGCTTTTTTATGGCCTCAACGCCATATTGCGAACAAGTTGGCGTATATCTGCAGGATGCCCCGGTTAGCGGCGAAATAAAATATTGGTATATTTTTATAAGGACGACGAATATTGACCCAACTATAAGTTTCAATATATTGCTTACGGCCTTCATTTAGTAATTTCGGCACAAAGCTGGGTTAAAAGCTTCAACATCTTTTTTTCAGCAAAATCATATTCAGCAATATCCTTGCCTATAAATCCAACAGATAGTACGATATTTTTACTGGCACTGTTAAGTGCATCATACAAATGCTGTTGTTTATTTAACCTGTAGGCTTCGCGCATACGCCGTTTTATTAAGTTACGGTCGTGAGCGTGCTTGTAGCGCCTCTTTGATACCGAAAATAAAATCTGCGCAGGAAATTGCATGGGCTCGTCAATAAGCAGCCACGATGCTTTGAAAGGATAACATAAAAAAGAAGAACCGTTATGAAAAAGCTTGTCAATAAGCCCTTTATTACATAACCGTTCTTCTTTTTTAAAAGTATACATTGTTGCTGATAACTGAACCGAAATTTAAGTACATAACCGGCCAGGAGCCCCCTATCCGGGCTAAGCAACCGGATTATGACTTATGGCTGCCCTCGTCAGAAACAGATAATCTTTTTCTGCCTTTAGCTCTTCTTGCAGCTAAAATCCTTCTGCCGTTAGCAGTTGACATGCGCTCACGGAACCCGTGTTTATTTCTTCTTTTCCTTTGTGAGGGCTGAAACGTTCTTTTCATGGCTATTTATTCTATTCGTCGTTTTTTAAAACAAGAGCGCAAATGTAGTTATTTTTTGTAGTTTTTCAAATATTGTTTTGCTTTTTAGTTTTGGTGACATTGAATTGGGTTCAATAGGTTGATTAAGTTGTTATCGTTTGATATATTGCATGACAATAAAGGTGGGAAAGATTTAATCTTAATCAACATAATCCAACTTAGTCAACTCAATCAGCTAAAAATGAAACTATCACTATCCATTATCCTCTTTCTCCTCCCCCTTTACATTCTCGCCCAGGATTCACTATCAACCCACTACAAAATTTACAGCGCTTCAAAACAAAAAATTGTTACGCTCGATGAAATTGCAGCTGATATGACCAAAGCAGATGTCTTGTTTTTTGGCGAAGAACATAATGACTCCACCGGACATTACCTCGAGCAGGCCATGTTCAAAAAACTGGCTGATAAATATCCGGGCACGGTGGCCTTATCGATGGAAATGTTTGAAACCGATTGCCAAATACCCTTGAACGAATATCTTGCAGGTTTTATACGTGAGAAGAACTTTATTACCGAAGCCCGGGCCTGGAAAAATTATAAAGACTACAGGCCAATGATAGAATTGGCAAAAGCCAACCACATACCTGTTACAGCCGCCAACGCCCCCGCACGCTATGTTAACATGACCAATCGGCTTGGCCTTACCAGCTTGCAGCAGCTTGACGCAACCGGGAAAGCCTTTTTACCGCCATTACCTATTGATACTGCTACCGGAATCTACTACGACAAATTTGTTGAGGTGATGGGTGGACACGAAGCTGTAAACAAATCAAAAGTATTCCAGGCGCAAAACCTTTGGGACGCCACTATGGGCTACAATATTGCAAAGACTTATAAGGCACATCATGGATTCAAAATATTCCAGGTAAATGGCGGTTTTCACAGCGAAGAAAAGCTGGGCACTGCCGCGCAGTTAAAAAAGTATGCACCAAACATCCGCATATTAAACATTGCCGCCTACGCCGATGACAACTTCGCCAACCCCGATTGGAGCAAGTTTACCGCCAAAGGCGACTATATTATATTGACAGACCCTAAATTGCCCAAGACGTTTTAAAGATTGCGCGCTTTTGCCCTGTTTTTATATCAACGGGCTCCGCGTCTGCTTTGAGTCCGGGTTAAATAATACAGCATGATTTTTCATTTCAAACTAAATTATTAGTAGATTTGGTTTATAAACCTTTCTGTATGAAGAACATCGCTTATTTATTTGCGTTGGTTTTTGGGTTGCTTTTAAACTCCTCGTGTAAAAAAGATTCGAAAAACACCGGGGAATCGCCCACACATTTACCCGTAAATCACAGCTTAGAGAAAGGATTGGTAAGCTTTTCCATAAATGGCGAGTTGGTACCATCAGTAATAGACACACTTACAAATACTATTACGACAACACTGCCCGATGGCGCAGATATACATAAGCTTACTGCAACGTTTACACTAGCCGCCAATGTTAATGCAACGGTAAACAGTACAGCGGTTGCTGGCAGCGCCGTAATTGATCTTACCAGTCAACCGGTGCTTACGGTTAGTTCGCCCGATAACGTGCGCCACACATCGTTTACCATAGTGCTACAAACAGAACTTCAATACTTTGGGGTTGGCGGAATAATGCAGGGCGGCACCAGCCTAAATAAAAGCTATGATTTTTATTACGACCAGTTTGACGGCAGCACATTCCAGGCAATAAATTGTGGGCCAACCGTTACTACAATGGCCTTAAAATGGGCTGACTCAACATTCAACAAAAAACCAGTTGACGCCCGGGATGAAATTTTATCATCGGGAGGCTGGTGGTATACCAATCATGTGCAGCAGTACCTAACCGAACATGGCATAAATAATGCAGTTGATACATTGAGCGATGTTGCAGCCCTTGTGAAACAAGCTATTGATAATGGCGACGCACTGATACTATGCCTGGACATGTTTTCGGTACCCTTTAATAATTTTGACTACCAGCATACACAAAAATTTTATCAGACCGATGCGGCGGGCTGGGGCCATTTTTTGTTTGTTAAAGGCTATAAACAAACCAGCTACCATTTTTACCTGGAGATATATGACCCGTATTCGGGCGGAAATAGCTATACATCAATTGCCGGCAGCCAATTGAAAGGGCGCGACAGGTATTATATAAGCGACGACATTAAAACTGCAACAAATGTCTGGTGGCCCTACGCCATTATTGTAGCGCCGGAAGGAAAGTCAATCCGGTTTTCAACCCGTTTAAAGGTCGACGGGTTACACAAAACTATACCGGTAGCAGGTGGACGGTAGTTAAAAAAAAACAGTCCTGTCAAACTGAAGCATTCATTTTGACAGGACCATGCAGACGTACGTTCGCTAAATGGATTACTTTTTGCCTGCAGCAAGTAAATCGCGTATTTCAGTAAGTAAAACTTCTTCTTTGGTTGGCCCCGGGTCCGGTGCGTCAGCAGGTGCTTCTTCGGGCTTTTTCAATGAATTAATGGCCTTTACCACCATAAAAATACAAAAAGCGATAATAAGGAATTCGATAAAGGTATTGATGAAATTGCCGTAATTAATTGATACATCCGCAATCTTTTTTGCCGGATCACCAGGTTTAATTATCACCTTTAAGTTTTTGAAATCGATACCACCGGTGAGAAATCCAATTGGCGGCATTATTATATCGTTAACTAACGAAGTAACAATTTTGCCGAAAGCCGCGCCAATAATAACGCCGACTGCCAGGTCGACAACGTTGCCACGCATGGCAAATTCTTTAAATTCTTTGATTATAGCCATATGCCCTGATTTTTGGTTGACCTAAAGTAACAAATAAATTTGCTTGCCGTACAAACAAAATATTTTTTTTGGCATTTAACACCAATGTCAATCGCCATTTATCTTAATTATTTTTTAGTTAAAGTAATTGGTGTATTTTTGACCCCAGTCTAATTTATGTTAAAACAGAATCTTCAACAAAAGCTTTTACAAAAACTCTCGCCACAGCAGATACAATTTATAAAATTGCTGCAGGTGCCTACCGTATCATTAGATACCCGTATAAAAGAGGAATTGGAGGAGAACCCGGCCCTTGAAGATTTAAGCCTTACTAACTTAAACGAACCTGAAGAAGCTTATCCAGACCGCGACCCGGAAGAAGATACTTATAATGGTGACGAAGAGAAAGGCGAGCCTGATGAGTTCAATATTGACGACTACCTGCAGGAAGATAACGTAAACGAATATGGGTCGCGTTATGACCAGAATGGCGACGACGAGGATGAGCGCAAAGAGATCCCTATTGCAGTACAAAGTTCATTTTTTGAAAGCTTGCAGCAGCAGCTTGATTTACTTCCTCTTTCGGATAAAGACTTCAGGATAGGTAAACAGATCATAGGCAGTCTCGACGATGACGGGTATCTGCGCCGTCCGATAACTTCACTTACTGACGACCTTGCATTTTCGCAAAATGTTTTTGCCGAAGATGAAGAGGTTGAAGATATGCTGAAGGTAATACAAACTTTTGACCCTGCCGGCGTTGGCGCCCGCAGCCTGCAGGAATGCCTGATAATACAACTAAGAAAAAAAGAAGGCGACCCCATCGTAAAAAAAGCAATGATGGTAGTTGAACATTACCTGGACGAGTTTACCCGCAAACATTACGATAAGCTTGAAAAATCGCTAAACATGACATCTGCTGAATTAAAGGCAGTTGTTAATGAAATTCTGAAACTTAACCCAAAACCCGGCGACTCGAACGAGGTAAATACCAAGCAAATGCAGGTGATACCTGATTTCCATATCTCAAACAACGACGGGATACTGATACTGACGCTCAATTCAAAAAACGCTCCCGAACTTAGGGTGAGCCGCTCGTACCAGGAGATGTTTGAGCATTACGACAAAGCATCGCAGCGGGATAAGAAGTTAAAAGAGGCCGTTCAGTTTGTAAAACAAAAGCTCGATTCGGCAAAATGGTTTATCGATGCTATTAAGCAGCGCCAGCAAACGCTGTTAAAAACCATGAATGCTATAATGCAATATCAATACGAGTTCTTCCTAACCGGCGACGACAAGAACCTGAAACCGATGATATTGAAGGACATTGCCGATCGTATTAATATGGATATTTCGACGGTTTCACGTGTTGCCAATTCAAAATATGTGCAAACTGAGTTCGGGACGTTCCTGCTGAAGTCCTTTTTCTCCGAGGCTATACAGACTGAAAGTGGTGAGGAAGTATCAAATAAAGAAGTTAAGAAGATACTTGAAGAACATATAGGTAAAGAAGATAAACGCCATCCCCTGGCCGATGAAAAACTTACCGAAATACTTAAAGATGCCGGCTACAACATTGCCCGCCGTACCGTAGCCAAATACCGTGAGCAGATGAATATACCTGTTGCAAGGTTGAGAAAGGAACTGTAGTCGAAGCCCCCCGGCCCCCTAAAGGGGGAGTTTTTGATTTGCATAACGAAAGACAACTTGCCAAGTTTTGAAAACCTGGCAAGTTATATCGTATTGAAATTCTTTTACTCCCCCTTTAGGGGGCTGGGGGCCTTCTTAAAAAAGGTGCTGCGGACAAGTAACCTTATACCTGTTGTTAAGCAACAAACCAATCACAATTTCGTGGGTGCCATTACTTACAGTATTTAAGGCTGATGTGGTAATATCATACGAATAGCCGATATTTATAAATGAACTAACATTTACGCCGGCCAACACGCCGAATGAATCGTTGTGACGATACGATCCGCCAAACCAAAATTTATCACTGAACGAAAACTTGGCATTTAAATCATAAGTGATTGGTGTAGGCTGAATAACCTTTATCAAAAAGGATGGCAGTAGCGTTATTTCATCAGTTAAAAAAACCTTAACCCCACCGGTTAAAAAATACTGCGGCACCGTTTTGCTTTGGTTATACGCTTTACTCGAGCTAAAATAAAGGTTTTGCGGTATAAGCTGCTGCACCGATGCACCAATGTAATAAGTAGACGAATATAGCCATGTACCGATGCTTAGGTCGGGTTTCCACTGGCTGTTGTTGCCGTTGCTTATCGCAGGGTCAAGCGGATTTTCAAGCGTTATTAAGGCCGTATTAAGGCTGATATGGTTAAATCCTGCTGATGCCCCTACTGCAAGGTTTAAGTTGGCAGCAAGCCCCAGGTGATAAGCATATGACAAATTAAAAGTTGTTTGATTTATCGGGCCAGCCTGGTCACTAATTATGCTGGCGCCTATGCCGTGGTGCGGCTCAGCAGCCATATAGTTTTGTGTGTATAGCCTGCTCGACGGGTTTATGCCACCAGTAGCCGGAAATGCCGTAGCATCGCCATTTAAAAAGTTGGAACCAAGCGGTGCGCTGATAGTTAAATAGCTGGTAACAGGTGCCCCCTGCAAACCAGTCCACTGGCTGCGGTAACCTGCTTTAACATCGGTATAATTTTCAATACCTGCAACCGCCGGGTTTAACAGGTAGTTATTAAATACATACTGTGTGTATTGCGGCTTTTGCTGGGCCGATACCAATTGTAAGCATGAAATAAAAACGAACAATAAGTATAAAATTCTTTTCATTAATATATAATGGTTCTATAAAAGCCGTTTTTGCTACGAACGTGTTTACGTTAAAGTTATTGCTATAGTTAGGTTGGTAGTACGCTTAATATCGTTCAAATCAAGCGATACACAATGCAACCAATATACGAATATAGTTTTTCTCCTTATCCCTTGTATATACCTGCGCGTTATTTTAATTTTTAATTAAGGTTAATTTTCAAAAATTAATCTTTTATGCAACAAAACTCACCAATTTAACACCACAATTAATGTCTCACTTGTAAACCTGTTTTGCTGCATTACCTTATAATTGTAATGCTGCCTGAATATGGTTTGCTATCATTTTTAAGATCGATAATATAGTAATAGGTACTAACAGGCAGCAATGTCCCTTTATACCTGCCATCCCACGATTTGCCATAACCAACAGATGAAAATACATTTTGCCCCCACCTGTTGTAAATATTTACTATGCAACCTGGGTAACTGTCGATATTGGCGATGTTCCAGGTATCATTTATGCCATCGTCATTGGGGGTAAAAGTGTTTGGGATTTTTAACGGCACGTTTATTCCTAAAACCGTAAGCACACCGTTTACCAAAGCAATATCATAATTTGGCGAAGCAGCCCCGGAAACTAAAATGGTGTATTTTCCCGGAAGGGATGTTTCGTCGGCAATAGTTGAAACAACCGGCAGCGATGTTAATTGTGCGGGGCTTTCATTATTTACAAACCCGCTGTAAGTTAAAGTTAGTATTGGATTAGGGTCTTTGTAAGTTTTGATTTTATCATCAGCGGTTATTGTCAATGGCATCTTATTAACCGTAAGGTCAGCATTCATATAGGTAATTGCATAATTCTTCGGGTCAAATGTCACGCCGATTACGTCTGCCGGTGTTACTGAGCCTGCGTAGGTACCTGCCGGGTCGGTTGCCGCTGCGCCTTGCCCATATGTAATGGTTACGGTTTGGACGGTTTCGCTATTCTGTAAGCCGACAACAGTAAAATCAGCCGAGCCGGGTGCACCGGCAAGCAAGATGCCATAGTTCTTACTTTTGGCATTTGCAATTACCGTAAGCGGTGCCGGACTAACTAAACTTACCGGCAATTGAGGGTAAATAGTATTTACGCCTGTGCTCTCCAGGCTTATAGAGCCCCCGTAAGAGCCAACCGGCGCGTTTTTTGCCAATCGAACATAAATTGTAGTCGGAGCGATAGTGCCTGCGGCGCCCACGGTGATGGTATTGCTGAAATTGATATTATCGGTACTTACTTCAACGCCGGCTGGCGGGGTCACCTTAATACCTTCCCTCATATCTCTGCCTGATATGGTAAACGATGTTACCGGCGAAGGTGTGCCATAAATAGTATTGACGCCATTTGGCGGCTGGTCGTTAGTAATTACCGGCGGCAGCGATGCTTTTACTGTAATAGTAAATGTTACCGGCTGGCCATCACACGCAGGGCTGGGGCTCAGGAAGGTTCCAATGGCCGCAGGGTCTTTCCCTACTGGTATCTCGTTAAATACAGTGTTTGTTGCAGCGTCAATAACAGACAACTTATTTTCACTCTGGCTGGTAACGTAAACAAACTTCCCATCGGGGCTAACGTTCACGCCCGTTGGCTGCCCAAATCCTTCAATAGTGGCCACTACAGCATTTGTAGCTGTATTTACCACCGAAACATTAGTAGATGCTACATTTGGAATATATAGCCTGCTGCCATCGGGACTGATCCCCAGGTAAAGGGGAGAGAAGTTGCCCGTAATGGTGCCTGAAACCGTATTCGTTGCGGTGTTAATTACCGAAATATCACGCGAGGTCTGATTGGCGACATATAACTTGCTGCCATCCGGGCTAAAACACAGCCCATAGGGGCCCTCGCCCACATTTATCGTTTTTTGAAGGGTATAGTCAGCTATGCGAATAACTGATACCGTGGTCGACCTATTGTTTGATACGTATAGGGTGCCACCATCGGGGCTCACGGCAACATCAATGGGCCCTGTAAAGCCGTCTATAGTATGTATCACCGCATTGGTTAAAACATCAATCACCGCCACACTATTGCCGTTTAAACTTGCAACAAACAGCAAACTGCCATCCGCATTTGATTTTATACCATACGGTGAACTCCCGACCGGAATAGATCCCTTAACGGTATTTGTAGCCGGATCGATTATTGACACCGTTGAACCATCAGCGTTTGTAACGTAAATCAGATTATTCCTGGCATTAATTGTCACACCGATGGGGTGATTTCCTACCGGCAAAAAAGCTATCACCGAATTAGATGCCAGGCTTACTACCGAAACATCGTTTGACTGCAAATCGGGAATATATGCGTACCCGAGTTTTAGCGGTGTCACGGTTACAGTTGCTGTGATATCAGTTGCGCCGGTGTTTATAGCTTTAAACGAGGCGATATCACCTAAACCGGCCGCGGGCAAGCCGATCCCCGGCTTATCATTGGTCCATCTGAACTGGTTTCCGCTGCCTGCAAAACTAATGGCATCGGTGGCATCGCCATCTTGTTTGGTTTGATTGCCTATTGCATTAACCGTTGGTAAGGCATTTACAAGACCCCTAACGGGAACCGTTTGAGTAGGTATTCCTGGAGTTGATAAATCGACATCGCCTGAAACACTCCCTATCGCATAGTCGGCCGATCTTACATATACCACAACATTTGAAACACTGCCGTTCGTACGTGCCAGGGTTACGCTCTTAGTAAAGCCGCTGATTGCCGAGAGTGAAACTTCAAATCCAATGGGAGCCATAGCAGTTATATCGCCAGTCAAAGCAGTGCCCGAAACTGCAAACTGCTGGACGTTGGGGCTGGCAGATGGCGAGCCGGCGCAGGCAATTATTGTGCCAGTTACAGCACTGTGTGTAATTGAAGGGGTTTGGACGTTAACTGTAATTGTAAAAGTAGCCGGAATGCCAGGGCAGTCGGCCCCCGGCACCGCAAGGGTACCGAATGCGCTGGGCGCAGCCCCCACCAGAATTTTATTTACCACCTGGTTGGTGGCTGTATTGATAACTAAAACCGTATTATCCGCGGGGGTCGTAACGTATAGTAAGCTGCCGTCGCGGTTCAATAACATACCCCAGGGCTTTGTACCCACTGTAATTGTTTTAACAATTTGTTTGGACGCTATATCAATTACTAAAATTTTATCATCGAGGTCACTGGTTGAATACAACAATTTACCATCAGGAGTAACAGTGATGGCTGATGGATTACTGCCTATAGGCAAGGTTGCCGTTACTTTATTAGTCGCCGTATTAATTACTGAAATGGTTCCATCCTGAAAATTTGATACATAAACCCAATTACCATCTCTGCTCATCGCGATGCCCTCGGCCTGCTTTCCCACCGGTATATTGTCAATTAATGCACCGGTTGCCGTATCAATCACCCATAAATCGTTTTCACCATTATTTGATACATACAAGAGTTTCCCGTCGTTACTCAGCACAACACCCAAGGGTGTTAGTCCTGCCGGGATGGTTTTCACAACGCTGCTGCTGCCTGTGCCAATAACCGAAATGTTATTATCGTATATATTGGCAACGTATAGCTTGCTGCCGTCGGAACTTATTACCGTTGCAGATGGTACTCCTCCTACGGGAATTGTATTAATTACGCTGTTTGTTGATGTATTTATTACCGAAACATCATCAGAGCTTTCGTTAGTAACATATACCCTGCTGCCGTCGGGCGAAATAGTGATCCTTACCGGATTACTACCAACAGGTATTGTCGCCACGGCTTTATTGGTAGAAATATCAATAACTGAAACGGTGTTATCATTTGCATTGGTAACGTAGCCATATTTTTTAGTTTCCGGTGTTACGGTAATAGTGGCTTTAAGCTGAGATCCACTGACATTAACAGCCGTAAACGAGGGCAAATCACCTGTTCCGCTCGCCGGGAGTCCTATTGCCGGTGTGTCATTAACCCAATGGAATATATTACCTGTTCCTGTAAAATTAACAGCAGTAGTAATATCACCATTTACGTATATTTTGTCGCCCACCGGGTCCATAACAGGTAACGCGCTGACTGTTCCGCTCACCTCTACTGTTAAATTTGTTGCCCCTGCCGTAGCGAGTGTAATTTTACCCGAAATAGGCCCTACCACTGCCGAAGCCGCCGATCTTACATAAACCAGCACATTGGTTACTTTCCCAGCAGACTGGTTTAGCGTAACTGCGCCGCTAAAACCATTGTTTGCCGACAATGACACTTCAAAACCGGCCGGTGCCGTGACAGTTATTCCAGCTGTTAAACCTGTTCCCGAAACCGTAAATTGCTGAATATTGGGACTTACTGAGGCTGTACCCACACAGGCTGAAATGCTGCCGCTAACCACGGTAGCAGTAATTGCAGGCGACGCATTTACTTTGATGGTGAACGTTTGCGGTATACCGGGGCATCCTGTAGCATTTGCCGGCGTTACTTTTATGGTGGCCGTTATTGCCGTTGTCCCGGTATTTACAGCAGTAAATAATGGGATATCGCCGAAACCATTTGCAGGTAACCCGATCCCCGGTTTATCATTTGTCCATGTAAAACTCGTGCCTGTACCGGTAAAGTTTACCGTGGTAGTAACGCCACCGTTGGTATATGTTGCATCGCCCGGTTTATCTACGGTTGGCAACGCATTTATAGTCCCTGCAACGGCGACGCTTTGGTCGGCAGCGCCTGTAGAAGTTACCACCACATTATCAGCGATATTGCCCGTTGCAGAAGCCGCAGAACGAACATAAACTACAATATTTGTTACAAGCCCGCCTGCCTGGTTTAATATTACACTATTGCCGTAGCCACTGTTAGGCAATAACGATACTTCGAAACCTGCGGGAGCTGTTGCTGTTACCCCGGCCGTCAAACCGGTTCCCGAGACCGTAAACTGCTGAATATTGGGACTAGCTGACGGCGAACCTTCACATGCCGAAATAGTGCCTGTTGCCGCTGTTGCGGTTATCTTGGGTGTTGTGGCCTTTACTTTAATTGCGAACGTAATTGGTTGACCGATGCAGCTCGCCTCCTTGCTGATAAAATTTCCGAAAGAATATGGCTTATTAAGTTCCGGCCCGGTTATGGTAGTTATCAAGCTGTAATCTTCTGTATTATAAACATAAACGGCATCAGGCGTTTGGGAGGTCACATATAATTCTTTGTCATCGTTAGTTAGAGATAATGTACCAGTGGTGGCGGCGATATTTATTTTTTTTATAACGGTATTTGTAGCCGTGTTAATAATATCCACCTGGCCTGCCCCGCAGGCCACGTACGCCCGCGTGCCTGTTGAGTTAACAGCTATACCATGCGGTTCGCTGGCAACTGCAATAGACGATATGGATTTAGTGACAAGATTAACCCGTGTTACTGTGTTGCTTGCGGCGTGTGTTATATAAAGGGCATTGCCATCAGGCGTTATAATCATACCATAATTATATGATGTACTGAGGGGTATTACCGAATCAACCACATTGGTTGATGCGTTAATAATGTACACTTTATTAGAGTTAGCGCTGGTTGCTGCGTACAACCACTTGCCATCGGGGCTAACACATACCGAAACAACCTCCGGCAAATTGAGTATTGTGGTGACAACAGTGTTGGTTCTTGCATTAATTACCGAAATAGAAGCGTCGCCTGAATTGGTAACATATACGCGGCTGCCATCCGGACTAAGAACTACGTTCAACGGATCTTTTCCTACCGTTATAGTGGTTAATAGCGTATTATCGGCAGTGTTAATTACCGACACTACGCCTGCCGTATTATTGTTAATGAAATATACTTTTCTCCCATCTAGGCTGGCGGCTACTCCGTAAAGTTTAGAGGCGACGTCAATAGATTTAATGACCTTGTGTGTAGTACAATTGATGACAGCTACAGAATTTAACCCGGCACAGGCTATGTAGGCATAGCTTGTGGGCACGGGTGTAGCCGTTATTGTAGCCATAAGCAGGGTGCTCCCGTTGTTGAGCGCTATAAACGGTGTTATATCGCCGGTGCCGCTTGCAGCCAGGCCTATTCCCGGCGTATCATTAGTCCAGTTAAAGGTACTTGCAGTGCCGTTAAATGGTATCAGGGTAGTGACATCCCCATTGTTGTAAGTTCTATCTACTACCGGATTTACCGTTAGCAATCTGTTCACCTCCCCATTAACGGCTACGCTTTGGTCGGTTACGCCGGCAGACGATATTACAACATTACCGGATATACTGCCTGTAGCTGTTTGCGCCGACCGTACATAAATAATAGTATTACTAAGTTTGCCGGCTACAGGGGTGAGCGATATTGAAATGCCGTATCCGGCTGCCGGATTAAGTGATACTTCAAATTTAGCCGGTGCCTGTACCGTTACACCCGCTGTCAACGCTGTACCTGAAAGTGTAAACTGCTGAATATTCGGACCGGCCGATGGCGAACCTTCACATGCCGAAATGGTGCCTGTTGCCGCTGTTGCAGTTAATTGGGCTGTTGCTGTCTTTACCGTAATAGTAAATGTAATGGGCTGTCCCGGGCAACCCGGCCCCTTGCTTATGAAATTGCCTAACGACATTGGGTTATCAAAGGCCGGGCCTGTAATAGTGGTTATCTTGCTATAATTGGCAGTGTTAAATACGTCAACGGCATTGGCGGAACGGTTGGTAACGTACAACTCTTTGTCGTCGCTGCTTACCGATACGGTAAAAGGGGCGCCCGTGGCAGGCAGCGATTTTATAACAGCATTAGTGGCGGTGTTAATAATATCCACTTCGTTTGCCTGGCTGCAGGCAACATACACCCTGGTGCCCGTGGAGTTAATGGCAATACCATACGGCCCGCCACCAACCGGGATGGACGATACCGCCTTGGTAACCAGGTTCACCCGGGTAACAGAACTATTCTGATTGTTTGTAAAATAGAGGCTTTTACCATCAGGTGTTATAACCATGCCATAATTATAAGAAGAACCGAGAGGTATGGTTGAATCGAGTACATTAGTTGATGCGTTAATAATATACACCGCATTAGGGCTCCCTTCTGTTGCCGCGTACACCCACTTACCATCAGGGCTTATAGCTATCGAAATAATGCTGGGCAGATTGGGTATTGTAGTAAGAACACTGTTATTTTGTGTTTCAATCACTGATATAGAAGCAGCGTTGGAGTTTGCCGTATATACCCGGCTGCCATCCGGACTTATAGCTATGCCGTAAGGGCTATTCCCTACAGAGATCGAGGTTAATAATGTGTTATCGGCAGTGTTAATTACCGAAACCGTACTGGCGTCATTATTTGCGATATATACTCTTTTTCCGTCAGCACTTGTCACTATGCCAACAGGTATTGAACCACCATTTATAGTTTTAATTACCTTATGCGTAGTGCAATTAATAACAGCAATCATATTTGACCCCTGGTTGGCCACGTAAGCGTAATCTGTTGGCAAAGGCGTTACCTTAATTGTAGCAATAACAGGGGTAGTTCCGGTATTGACGGCGGTAAACGAGGGCAAATCTCCTATGCTGTTTGCAGGCAGCCCTATTCCTGGTTTATCGTTGGTCCAGGTAAATTTACCAGCCGTGCCGGTAAATACTACCGGGCTTGTAACATCACCATTGTAGTAAATTTTATCTGTTACCGGGTCAACTGTCAGCAACGCATTTACCACGCCGCTAACGGCCACATTTTGGTCGGGTGCTCCCGCTGAGGTAAGCACTACATTGCCGGATATACTGCCAGTCGCCGAAGCTGCAGAACGGACAAACACCACCACATTGGTTACTTTACCGCCCGATTGGTTTAACAACACGCTGCTGCCATAACCGCTGTTTGCCGAAAGCGACACCTCGAATCCCGCTGGAGCAGCTGCCTTTATCCCGGTTGTTAAATCGCTTCCCGATACGGTAAATTGCTGGATATCCGGGCTTGCAGATGCTGTACCCACACAAGCGGAGATTGACCCGGTTACAGGCCCTGCAATAATTGTTGGCGCAGCAGGGTTTACTGTAATTGAAAATGTAACAGGCGGGCCGTTACAGCCTATACTGGTTGTAAATATCCCAAGTGAAAGCGGGTCGCTTCCTACATCTACCGAGGTTATTACACTATTTGTAGCTGTACTTATAATATCAACTTTATTGGAAACATGGTTTGCAACATATAATTCCTTGCCATCGGTACTAACCGATACCCCAAACGGAACACCGCTGGTATTGATAGTTTTTATAATGATATTGGTGGCGGTGTTAATTACAGATACCTTTTTTGTAAAACTGTTTGCAACATATACCCGTTTGCCATCTGGACTTGCAGTTACGCCGTACGGCCCGCTTACTCCTATTATAAGTTTAGTTTCGGTTTTAGTGAGGGTGTTAAAAACCGTTATAGTACCTGGGGCATTATTGGCAATGTATAATGTGTTGCCATCGGGACTTATCGCTATTCCACCGTTGCATGTCCCGTTTAGCGGTATAGTAAAATCGACAGCGTTTGTAGCTGTGTTAACTATGTAAAGACTTGCGTTGCCACTTGCATTGGTAACGTACAGCCATTTTCCATCGGGGCTAACGCAAGCTCCCTGCGGTGTAATTAACCCGTTTATCGTTGCATCTACAGCATCGGTTGCAGTATTTATAACAGAAATGGTGCCGCTGTTGCTATTTATGGCGTACACCGTAGTACCGTTGGGACTTGCAGCAATACCAAACGGGCCGTCGCCCACTGTAATAGTTTTTATTACCGTGTTACTTGCTGTGCTTATTACAGATACGGTGCCCGAACCAACATTAGTTATGTATACTTTACTGCCATCAGGAGTAGCAGCAACGCCAAAGGGGTTTAGTTGTCCCGGTAAAGGAATGGTTTTGACCACCATATGCGTAACAACACTTATAACCGAAATATCGTTGGAGCTTTGGTTGCTTATGTACGCATATCCCAATGGCACGGGCGTCGCCTTAATTGTAGCAACAACCGGGGTCGTACCATTATTAATCGCAGTAAATGGAGCTATGTCGCCTGTGCCGCTTGCAGGCAGGCCAATACTTGGCTTATCATTTGTCCAATTAAAAACGCACCCTGGCGGAAAAGCTACGGGCTGGGTTTGCTGTCCGTTATTTACCGTCTGGGGGGATTGCGCCCATGCCAGTATACGTATGCAAACCAGGAATACAGTAATAATACTTTGTAAAAGGCTCCTCATGGCTTAGGATAAATACATTCAGGTAAATCCTTAAGGGGACATAAAGATTGTATTTTTCCTTCAAATAAACGCTTAAATTGATATCTTTTTTAACAATTAGCGTTTGATTTTCAGCACCTTCAGCGTGAGCCTTAAAAAAACTTGTCGGGATTGGGCACCAAATTCAAAAACCGTTCGAAGTTTTCTGCATAATGTGATTGGTCGAGCTTGTAATAAAATGCGCCTTTTTTTGAGGAAAATTTATCTTTCTCGTTCAGCTTAACCAAAAGGCCGGTCGACAATAGTTTTCGGCTAAAGTTACGGTCATCGAAAGTGGTATTATAAACACCTTCGTAAAGGGCCTGTAATTGAGGTATAGTGAATTTCTCGGGCAATAATTGAAATAATATGGGATGGAGCGCAGCCTTATAACGCAATTGCTTTTGGGCTAGCTTAACCATTTCAGCGTGGTCAAATATCAGTTCAGGCATTTCGTCCAATAAAAACCACTCAGCGTGGTATTCATCGTTTATCTCTTTTTCGTATTGATGTATATCGATAAGGGCGAAATAGGCAATTGACAAAGTACGTTCAACAGGGTCGCGGTCTGGTTTGCCAAACACCTGGAATTGCTCCATATAAACATCTTTCAATCCTGTGCGCAATTCCAAAACGCGGTTTGCCGCATCTTCCGGCGATTCGGAGGGCTGGATAAAGCCGCCCATTAAACTCCATTTATCTTTCTCAGGTTCAATATTGCGCTGTACCAGTAACAGCTTTAAGTTCCATCCGTCAAATCCGAATATTATACAATCTGTAGCAACTAAAATTCGTTTTTGACCAGTATATCTCTGCATAATCGGTTTATAGTTTATTTACAAGTGTAGGGATTTTTTTTTTAGTCCGAAAGTCCCGAAATTAAGTAAAGTCCGAAAGACCGAAAGTCGGGAAAGTTATTAGATCAACTTTCTTGCGTCTTTATTGACTTTCCCGACTTTACTGACTTTCCCGACTCAAACTTAACTCGTCCTTTTCCCCTGCAACAGCATATCCATCGCATGGTCAAACGACCCGGCGCGGATTACTTCGCCTGAGTTTACAAAGAATATTTCATCAGCATTCTCGATAGTGTTTAGCCGGTGGGCTATTATTACCCTTGTAGTTGTTGCGGGCAGGTTATTTAAAATGTCACTTAGCAATTTTTCGGTAATGGTATCTATGTTGGCGGTAGCCTCATCCAAAATCAGCAAGTCGGGGTTACGCAATACGGCCCGCATAAACGCTATCAGTTGTTTTTGGCCCAGGCTGATGCTGTCGCCGCCCGATAGTACTTTAGTATCCAGGCCGCTTTCAAAAATGGCCAGCAGGGTTCCCAGGTTAGCTTCTTTTATTACCTCTTCCAATTGCTCGTTTGTATGGTTTACATACAGTTCGTTACCGTATAAAATATTCTCGCGAACAGTGCCGGTAAACAGGAACGGCTCCTGCAAAATAAAGCCAATTTTTTTAGTGCGCTCAGTTGGGTCAAATGAGCGGATATCGGCACCTTCAAGCAGTACCATTCCTTTATTCGGGTCGTAAAGGCGGGCAATAAGAGATGCCGTTGTTGTTTTACCTCCACCTGTTGGGCCAACCAATGCGTATGTTTTTCCTTGCTCCAGTTTAAAGCTGATGTTGTGCAGTATTTCTTTGTCTTCATCATATCCAAAATGCACGTCCCTGAATTCGAGTAAAGGTGCTTCTGTTTCGGGTATGGTTTTTTCAACTTTTACCAGGTCGGTTTCCAGCGATAATATTTGCGCAATCCTGTCCCACCCGGCCATAGCCGTTTGGAAACCTGTCCACAATGCCGCCAACTGACGTAATGGGTTATAAAAATTATTGGCATATGATGCAAAACTAACAGCCACCAGACCGATGCCAATTTCCCCGCGCGAAAACAAATAAATACCATAGGCAAACACAATTATCTGCGCAAAGCTCGATAACAATGCATAAACCGGCACATACGAGTTGTTAGCTATGCCAGCGCCAATTGCTGTTTTATAATTCTCCTGGTTTGCTTCATCAAACTTTTTGCGGAAATAATCGCGGCGATTAAAGGCAATAATAACCCGAAAATTATTCAGGCTTTCCTGTATTTCAGCGCTCATTCCACCAACGCTTTTGAGGTTCCTGGCATTTTTGCTTTTTACCCATGCCGATGTGATGCTTGTGAACAGTAAAATCACCACTGCCGGTATCAGCGTAGCCGAACCAAGTTTGATATTTATCGACAGCAAAAATATACCCGCGCCCGTCATAGTGGCGATGCTGCCGATAAACTGCATCAACTGCTGCGAAAAAAACTGGTTAAGCTTATCGGTGTCATTGTTTACACGCGATATCAAATCGCCGGCTTTGTTTTGATTGAAAAAACCAACCGGCAGCAATTGCAATTTATTAAAGATGGAATTACGCAACGTGAACAACATGCGCTGCCCTACCCCGCCCATCAACATAGTTTGTACATAGCTCGAAACCAACGATACCAGGTACAGGCAAAACAATATCGCGCAGTTTACCAATACGCCATGATAGTTTTTCTGGGGCACAAAAATATAATCGTCAATGGTTCTGCCAATAATCAGCGGACCAACCAGGTTAATGCTTGATGTTACCAAAATGGTCATCAACGCCAGCCACAGGTTTTTCTTTTCGTGCGATATCAACTGCAGCAATTTCCCAAGCGACGACCAGGTTGATGACTTGGGCGCCTTGGCCTGCAGGTCATTTAGGTTGTAGTTCATAATTGCTGGTGCTTTGTTGCGAGTTATATATCTGTACGTATTCGGGGCTGGTCTTCATCAGGTGGTCATGTTTACCGCTTGCAATAATTTCGCCCTCCATTAATAAAATTATCTGGTCGTAGTGTTCAACCGAGGCTATTTTTTGGGTAACCGAAAGCAAGGTTAGGCCTGGGTAATTCTTCTGCACATTGGCCAATATCTTCTTTTCAGTATTTCCGTCGACTCGTGCGGTAAAATCATCCAGCAATAAAACCCTGGGATTTATCGCCAACGCCCTAGCCAGCATAATCCGCTGCTTCTGTCCGCCCGAAAGACTGGAGCCGCGCTCCGAAACTATGGTGCTCAGCTTATCAGGTAAGCTATCTATAAACTCTTTCAGTTCGGCAGTTTCAATAGCTTTTTGCAACGATTCGTCAGTAACCGTATCGCTAAAGGCAATATTTTCGCGAATACTCATATTAAAGATGATACTGTCCTGGAAAACAAAACCCACCTGGCTGTGGAACGATTCGCTATTGTATTCATCAATCGTTCTGCCATCAAACAAAATACTACCGCCGTTTGGCTTTATCAACCCGGTGAGCAGGTAAAGTAACTGGGTTTTGCCAGCAGCCGGAGGCCCTATTATGGCAATTTTAGCACCCGCCTTAATATTTATCGATATATCTTTAAGCGCCGGTTTTTGACCATACACCAGCGACACATCATTAAGCAGGATATCACCTTTTAGAGTTTCGGTTACCATGCCGGTTTCAATATTGTCGGATGCATTTAAAACCGCATTTATCCGCTGGAAAGATGCAGTGGCCGCGGCTATAATGTTGCTCATAAAACCGATCACCAAAATCGGGAATATCAGCTGAGCCAGGTAGCTGTTAAACGCGCCGAAATCACCAAGGCTCATGGTGCCGTTAATAATAAAATGCCCGCCTAATGCCAAAATGCTCAGCATGGCAATATTAGCTGAGAAAGTAATAACCGGTATTAGCCCTGCAAACAGGCGCAAAATGGACATGCCGAAATCTTTGGCTTTTGTATTGGCCTGCAAAAACTTATCAAACTCCAGTTGCTGCGAATTGATAACACGTATCAGCGCCGCTCCTAAAATACTTTCGTTTATCACCTTGTTTAGCCAGTCGATAACCTCGCGGGCTTTCATAAACAATGCCCGCACTCTTTTTAGCACGTAGAAAAATGTGCCGCCTATAATCGGGATAATGGCAATAACGCAAAGTGCAAGTTTCCAGTTAATAGTTAGCAGCAAAATACTGGCGCCAACAATTATAAATACCGATGAAACGATAGACACTAGCGCCTGCGAAACAAAAAGCTTGATTGAGTCAACATCAGCAGTAAGATTTGTAAGCAATTTTGAAGGATTAGCCGACTCAACAAAGGCATAGCTCTGGCGCGATATTTTGTCTGATAACCGTGAGCGCAGGTCGCGCGCCACTTTTTCAGATGTATAAGTTTGAATAACGCTTTGAAAGAATGAGCAGATAAAAATGAACACAACTGCCAGCGAAAACTTGATAATAACCGGCGATGTATCAAAATGCACACGCTGCATCATACTGTGGATATAATCGTCAATGCCGTGCGAAATGATTTTTGGCAGCCAAAGGTTAGCACTGTTGCTAAATATAGCAAACAGTATCAGCATAAATACCAAACCCGAATATGGTTTCAGCAGGCTAAAAATACCGGGTGGTTTTGGTTTATCGTCTGGCATAAGCTCTTTATTTTTTTACACAATAAGGGTGGGTAAAAATAACAATGAATTGTTATTTAACATGCAGACGATTGCCGAAAGAAATAATTTTGTTGAAAGAAAAAAAATTGACGGCGACTAATTCATAGTATGCGTCATCTGAAAAATCGCAAACAAGTGATGCGCCTCATGCAGCACGAAGAATTCTGACCATTCAATTATGTTCAACTTACCGAATTTTGGGTGGACGCCGGTACGATCCAATTTATCAGGCGATAGCTTGGTTACCAGGTTATAAATTATTTCCCTGTCGGTATTTATCTTTTTAAGGAGCTCGTAGGTGGTAAACGCGCAATATATTTCAAATCCATCGTCATCCTCGGCGCTGTACCTTTCAAATTCCGGGTTATCCATCAGTAGTATCTTGCGGATACGGTCAATAAAAACCGGCTGATATTTGGCCAAATGGGCAATTTGCTCGTGTATGCTCCATTTGCCTTTTATAACATGGTGTTGTATCTGCCTGTCGTTAAGCTTTATAATAATGGGGGTTATAGCCCGGTGCTGGTCTTTTAAACGGTGTGTAAGTGACGACTGAATCATATAACTTTATAACAAAGTTTACCAAAGATAGTTAGAATGTATCTTAAAATTTACTCATTAACTGCCCCAATGTTTTTAATGATTTTTCAATTTCCGGGCTATAGGGGGCGCCAAAGCTTATACGGATAAAGTTGGTAAAACGGCTGTCAGTACTAAAAATTTGTCCGGGCGATATGCTGATATTGTAGGCTATCGCCTGCGTGTAAAGTTCAAACGCATCTATTTTTTTGTCCAACTCAATCCATAGTACGTAACCTCCATTTGGCCTGCTTACCTTAACATCTGCTGGAAAAAATTCAGTGACCGCCTGCGTATACCGCAAACATTGGGTGTACAATGCTTTGCGCAGGTTGCGCATATGAAGGTCATAGCGGCCGGTTTCAAAAAAATGGCCGATTGCAGCATGTGTTGGCGATGCCGACGAAAGAGAATGCATCAATTTTAAATTAATGACCTGTTTTTTAAACCTGCCCGGCATACACCAGCCTACCCTGTAACCTGGCGCCAGCGTTTTTGATACTGATGAGCACAGCATTACCAGCCCCCCTTTATCATAGCTTTTACAAGTACGCGGCCTGGTTTTTCCAAAATACATTTCGCCATAAATATCATCCTCTATCAGCGGGATTTGCCTTTGGGCCAACAATTCTACCAAATTCTTTTTCCTTTCGTTCGTCATGCAATAGCCCAGTGGATTACTGAATGTAGGCACAAACAGGCAGGCTTTAACTTGCTGCTCATCAATAGCATTTGCCAAAAAATCAAGGTCTAAGCCTTCTACCGGATGTGTGGGTATTTCAACTATTTTCAATCCCAGGGTTTGTATGGTGCTGAATATGCCAAAATAAGTGGGGCTTTCAATAGCAACTACATCACCTGGTTTGGTAACTGCCCGCAGGCAAAACACGAGGGCCTCCATGCATCCTTGCGTAGTAACAACATCCTCCGGTAATATGTTGCCGCCCCAGCCAAAGGCTAGCCGGGCTATGTGTTTTTTTAAGTTCTCGTTACCCTGCACCCCCTCGTAACTGATACAGCTGTTGGCACTAATGCGGATAGCTTCTACCATTGATTTGCTGAGCTTGGCCTGCGGCAATAATGATAATGCAGGCGACGCCACCGATAATTTAACTATACCATCAGCCGAAAAATGGCGGTGTACCATTGCAATCATATCATCCACACTCAACTTTTTCGACTCGGTTACTGTGTTTTCCTTCTTTACCTCGTCAAATGAACGTGCCGGTGTATAACGTACATAGTAACCTGATTTTGGACGTGCTTCAATCAACCCCTTAATCTCTAACTGCACATAGGCTTTATAAGCAGTACTAAGGCTTATTCCCTGCTCATGGCTCAAAGCCCGTACCGATGGCAGCTTCTCCCCGGTTTTTAAAACCCGGCCTTTTATTTGGTTGCTTAGCCTGTCGGCGATTTGCATGTACAAAAAATCCTCGTCGTGAGCGGCTGATGTGCGTAAATTATCAATCATGTTATAATAGCAACAATCAGATTTTTTATTTGGGTTGATTACAAGAACTTAGCAAAATCTATTTACCAAATCTGTTATGCACAAAAATAACAAATCTGCATCTGTTTTATCAAATAATATTGATTCAAATTTGTACCGTAAATATTTTATATGAACCACGCAGATAACAAGCCCGAAATTGGATTAGACCCCGAAAATTGGGACGATTTTAAA
Organism: Mucilaginibacter sp.; assembly: GCF_025359345.1. Classification (GTDB taxonomy): domain Bacteria; phylum Bacteroidota; class Bacteroidia; order Sphingobacteriales; family Sphingobacteriaceae; genus Mucilaginibacter. Next base: position 88,712 of record NZ_JANYGQ010000028.1, on the reverse strand, counting down.
ACCCTCGGGCATCAGCTGATTGATGACATGGTTGAATATTTAAAAAACATTGGCGATAAACCAGCCTGGCAACCAATCCCTCAGGAGGTAAAAGCCGAATTACAAAAGCCCATCCCACATAAACCCTCAAATATTTTTGATGTATATGCCGAGTTTAAACAAAATATCCTGCCCTACCACGGCGGCAACATTCATCCCTCGTATTATGCATGGGTACAAGGTACCGGTACTCCTATGGGGGCATTTGCCGACCTGCTCGCTGGCATTATGAACGCCAATGTTACCATAGGCGACCAAAGTGCCATGTACGTTGATAAACAGGTAATAAACTGGTGTAAACAATTGATGAACTATCCCACCGAAGGCAGTGGTATGCTGGTAAGCGGTGGCTCAATAGCTAATATTACTGCGCTCATAGTGGCGCGCAACACCGTTGTGGCAAACAGCAAAACCAAAGGCTTGTATGTAGCCGAAGGTAAACTAACCGCTTATTGCAGCAGCGAAACCCACAACTGCGTAAACAAAGCCGCCGAAGTAATTGGCATCGGCAGCGAGCAATTAAGGAAAATACCGGTAAACGAAAATTTCGAAATTGATGTGGATTCACTTATTGCTAAGCTTAATGAAGATAAAGCGAACGGTTTTGTACCATTTTGCATAATCGGCAATGCCGGTACAGTCAATACCGGTGCTATTGATCCGTTGGATAAACTATTAACAATAGCCCGTCGCGAAAATATCTGGCTGCATATTGATGGCGCCTTTGGTGCGCTGGCTAAACTTGTGCCGGCTTACAGCGAAAAATTAAAAGCCATAGAACAGGCCGATAGCGTAGCGTTCGACTTGCACAAATGGATGTATATGCAATATGAAGTTGGCTGTGTGCTGTTTAAGGACGCTGTGGCGCATCGGGTAGCCTTTGCAAACACAGTAAATTATTTAACCGCACACGACAGGGGCATTGCGGGTGGACCTGAGACATTATCAAATTACGGTATGGAGCTGTCGCGTGGGTTTAAAGCGCTGAAAGTTTGGATGAGCCTGAAAGAACACGGCATGGATAAATACGCCGCAATGATCGCCCAAAACATCGACCAGGCTTTTTACCTTGGGGAACAGGTAAAACAGCACCCCGAACTGGAATTGCTGGCCGCTGTAAACATGAACGTGGCTTGCTATAGGTACAACCCTGGCAACCTTGATAATGACCAGTTAAATATATTGAACAGAGAATTACTGATGCGCATGCAGGAACGGGGAATTGCTGTACCATCAAACACCTTGCTGAATGGCAAATACGCCATTCGGGCTGCCATCACCAATCACAGAACGCGCCGCATGCACCTGGACCAAATGGTTGCCGCCACTATTGAAATTGGCCATGAACTGATAAATGAGCACGAAGCTAAATTATTTAAGTTTGATTTTTTGACAAGTAAATAACACCTGATATGACTTTAAATTACGATTTAAACGCCGAATATATTTTAGAAGACGAACGCGTATTGCTAAGGCCCTTACAGGAAAGTGACTACGACAACCTGTTGCCATTTGCATTAAATGAGCCTGATACCTGGAAATATTCCTATTTAAGCGCCCGTGGCGAGGATGGTATGCGTCGTTATATTAAAGATGCATTGGATAACCGCGCCACCGGTAAAGAATATGCTTTTATTGTTTTTGACAAGCAAACCCAAAGCTATGCTGGCAGTACCCGTTTTTATGACATACTGCCTGCCTGGCAAACTGTTCAACTTGGGTATACATGGTACGGCCAAAAGTACAGGGGTACGGGGTTAAATAAGCATTGCAAATACCTGATGCTGCAATTTGCCTTTGACGATTTAAATGCTTTGCGGGTTGAATTCAGGGCCGATGCACGTAACAAACACAGCATTGCCGCCATGAAAAGCATTGGCTGCACACCCGAAGGCATATTACGCAACAATATGCCATTGCAGGAAGGTGGTCGCCGCGATTCGATAGTACTAAGCGTTTTAAAGCATGAATGGGAAGGACGGGTAAAGCAATTGATAAAAAGTAAAATGGCCTATTAAATAGCCGACTCAACAAGAAGCCATTAACAATGAGCCTATAAAAAACAATAGTTGTAAGTTAAGCCCGAGTGCTACGAAAACTTTAAAAGCAAAACGGCCCCTACGTGGCGTCAAACCATTTTCCTGGCAGCAATATTACTTCGCAATCAGTTCTTTGTTAATATGTTGTTTTTTAGAATAGTGAAAAAAGTCCCTGGAAAGCCTTTTTATTTACTTGTCATTTCAAAGCAGGCGATATCTTGCTGCTTAATTAATATCAGCGCAAACCTTTTTATCATGATAAATCTTTAAAATGGTAGATAACGGTTAAATTGAGGTCAATTTGCTGACAGTACGTTTTCTGCCTTGCTTACAGATTTATTTTTCAACAGTTCAGTTATCATCAATTCCAAAGTTTTCTCATTGCTGTCATTAATCTGAAATTTTGAAAAAACAACTCTTCCGTTTTGGTCAAATAAAAAATTGGAAGGTAAACTTGTCACAGTTGGTAAATTACCTTTTGATTTATTTCTATCATCCTTTAAAGGGATAAAACTATAGCCTCGGGATTTAACCAATGGCATTACATTAGGTTCTTCTTGTGTAAGGCCATTAATTGCGAGGTAAACCACATTATTACTGTTAATTTTCTTTAGTACCGCTTCCAGATGCGGAAATTCTGCCCGACATGGGCCGCACGAGGGGCTCCAATAAGTGAGCAGAACTATTTTACCTCGATAATCAGACAACGAAACGTTTTGATTGTCGGCGTAATTTTCCAAGGTAAAATCTGTCGGTTTCCAGGCAAGACTATCTCTGAAACGCGTAACCGACAAATCGACCTCCCCGCTATCTAATCTCATTTGGGCCCCATACTTTAACAAATTTTCGCGTAACCGGCCCGAAGGATATTTAGCATAGTAATCTTCGATGTTCTTAAATGCGGTAGCAGGTCCGTCGCAGGCATTTATTGCTTCGGATTTTAATATTGCTAAAGTTTCTTCCGCATCAATCATTAACCCAATTTTTTCACTGTTTCCGAGCTTAATATTGTTAAGTGCAGCTAAGGCCTCACCTGGTCTATTTGATGCCAACATTTTTTTTGCCTCTATAAATCCGCGAGCCACGTTCAATTTCTGTACCCAATCGCCCCTGTTGGTTTTAATTTTCAAGGTCATTTTTAATGCTAGATGAAATGCTTCATCCGGATCGATATTAATAAGATAATTATAATAATCCTTCATGCCAGCCCTAAACCATGCGTATTCCGTGGTTGAGTATAGGTTATATAATTCCTCGTAATAGGCCTTTTTTTCATTGTTATTATAATTGTACGAAGCTAATAAGCTCAAAGCCTGGGCGCCTTTTTCAGTATCATGAAAATGATATACCACCTTTAACATCAACGAATCAAAAAGAACCGGATCTATATCTTGGTGCATGGCAGCGTATAAAAAGGCATCGTTTGCATTCCTGGGGGCGGCAATTACGGCATGTTGCATGTATTTGATTGCTAATTTAGTATTGCCAAGTGCTTGTGCGCCGAAAGATAGAAGTTCCCAGGCAGGTGTCAAAGTTGAGTCAAGTAAAACCGCTTTCAGTAAATATTTTTCATAAGTCGAATCCTGGTTATTTTCATATTCGCGCCCGATTATAAACGGAAGAATGGCCGATTTTGGAAATCGCTTCATCAATGCGGAATATTTGTCAACTAATTTCTGATTAAACCCATTTGCTGCAACATAATCCTCATTAAATTTTAAATTGTTGGGGTTTCGTTCAACCTGGTTAATAAGTCTTTTAAGGTTGACTGATTCGGCGGTGTATCTGTAAATTGCATTTTGTGCAACAGACCTCATCGCGAAGTGCAGAAAAAAGATTATAGCGGCAATTTTTAGCAATGGTTTATTATTCATAATCGTGGATTAAGGCTTGTCAAAAATTATAATAATTTACCAAAAAATAAAGAAACGTTTGTAGAAGGTAGTTAATACGATAATGCGATATTTAAGATTTATTTTATAGTTTTCGCGTTTTTCATCAGAAACAAAAACTGAATCGCTGTTAAACTTAATAACCATCCCCACCTGGCCGCCTTTATTCTTAGTATGAACCAAGAATGGAACTGGGACGTCGTTAAGGTTGCCAAAAGGAACTTGGTATTATAAGTTCTTCATCAATATGGATTGACAAATTGCTAAGCAGTTTAAAAACTGTCGTATCAACATTGTTTCTTCTTCTGAATGAAAGCATATTTTTAAGCACCGTGCTCTCTTCTATAAAGAAAGTCGGATTAAATTGTAAAAAGGTTTAAATTACTGTTGCTTGGGTTATTATTCAAACTTAAAACAATTACATCGAAATTACAATACGTATTTTTACCTGTTTTTGAGCAGTGTTTTACGCAGTTTTGAGAGGGTGTTTTACACGCTCACTTCGATCCGTTCAATTAATTCAAACCCGATTAGAATAACGTTAAACGGTTTAATGCACAAGCAGGAAGCACGGGTAAAGCAATTGATAAAAAGTAAAATGGCCCCCAACAGCATTTTTTAAGGGTTTTGCTGTGGAAATAATTGCACGTTTGGGATATTACCCCGCGACTATGGCAGACGCCGACCATTCTCCGCACAGCTAACATTATCCGGCGCCTGCTACATCGGGGCGATGGCACTAATTTTGCCATACATGTGCGGACAATGAAAAAAATTTACACCTTATTCCTCGCTCTTTCAACACTGCTTACTGCGGCCAATATTGCCCGTGCGCAGAAAAACGAAAAAAAGGAATTGAATAAGGCGGCGGCTGAAAACAGCGTCAGCGACATAACAACTGAGTTAACCGCTCATAGTAAAGATGCCATTTTTGATAAAACGGCCAGCTATACTTTCCAGGTAAATAATAATTACGGTACAACACAATCGGGCAAGGTGTCGTACCAAATTACTGACCAGTTTAACAAAGTTCTGCGGACCGACTCTGTGCATGTTTCCCTGGCCGGCCGGAGTTCGCATAGTTATGATTTTACAATGCCCGAATTAAGAAGCGGGTTTTATAAAGTGAACTTCATGATAAATGTAAGCGACTATGATGATACCACCCGCCGCGTATTTGGCATCCGCCCCGAAGAAATAAGGTCAGCCTATTCAAAACCTGCCGACTTTGACAAATTTTGGCAGGACACCAAAGCCCAGCTTGCCAAAGTAAAACCAAATTTCAAGGTGACTGAAAAACCGGAGCTGGAAAAAGACAAACGGAAAGTTTTTTTAATTGAAATGAAGTCGTACGGTAACAAAACCGTTTACCTGTGGTTGACTGAACCCGAGCATCATCAAAAATATCAGCACTTCCCGGTTTTAATAATGCTGCCCGGCTACCAGGCTACCAACATACCGCTGATGGGGCGCGACGATGACATGGCATTTGTCGGTCTTGACCCTCGCGGACAAGGGTTAAGCAAAAAGGATTTGGATATGCGCCGTGAGGACTACATTGTTGCCGGCCTTGAGGATAAAGACAAGTATATTATGCGCGGTATTATTATGGATTGTATCCGCGCTGTTGATTTTGTTTTTTCGCGGCCCGAACTTAGCCACGACCGCGTTGCTGTTACCGGAGGCAGTATGGGCGGCTATTTATCTATCGCTACAGCAGCTCTCGATAAAAGGGTAACCATTTGCGCCCCGCAGAACCCGTTTTTAAGCGACATCTATAATATGGACCGTGGCGCCGTTGAATGGCCCATCAATTACATGAAAAAATATGCCAGCGTCGCCGCCGATCTAACATTTAGTAAGGTGCTTGATAACCTGCAATATTACGATACTAAAAACTTTGCTACAACCATAACCTGCCCGGTGGTAATGGGCATTGGTTTGCTGGACCCCTTTGTACCGCCAAATAACTCTTACGCGGTATACAACAACATCAACTCGAAAAAGAAACTGTTTGTATTTAAAGACCTTGGCCACGAAGTGGGTGATAAATACTACCGCTACGAAACACTGTATACCAGGGATTACTTTGGATTGTGGTAGGGTTGAGTTGAGTAAGTTAGATTGAGTTGAATGAGTTGATTAAGTTCTGTCCTGTCAATCTATACGCGCCAACCTAATCAACCCAATCCAACTTAATAAACCCAATCAACTTCCTCACCCATCTGTCATCCAATTATAACATTTACAACCTTTACAACCCTTACAACTTATTTTAACCACTCAGTAAGTAACAATTGCTTTTTTTAGTTATCTATACAGAAAAAAAGCAGCTGTGGATACTATTCTTCATATTTCAGATCTTACAAAAACCTATCAAAGCGCCGGGCGCACGCTCACGGTGCTGGATAACATAAACTTCACAGTGGCAGCTGGCTCGACTAATGCCATAGTAGGTCCATCCGGCAGCGGGAAAACAACGCTGCTTGGCCTTTGCGCAGGATTGGACAGGGCAACATCCGGCGTGGTTGAGTTAAACAACATTAACCTTGGTAAGTTATCCGAGGACCAACTGGCACAGGTACGTAACCAATACATCGGTTTTATCTTTCAAAACTTCCAGTTATTGCCAACCTTAACAGCATTGGAGAATGTGATGGTACCCCTGGAATTGCGGGGCGAAAAAAACATTCGTGCGCGGGCTTTGGATTTACTGGATAAAGTCGGACTGAGTGACCGCGGGCACCACTACCCTACCCAGTTGTCGGGCGGTGAGCAGCAACGTGTATCGCTGGCCAGGGCATTTTCAAATGCGCCGCGTATTTTATTTGCTGACGAGCCAACCGGCAACCTTGATGCCGAAACCAGCGAAAAAGTGGTGAAGCTGCTGTTCGATTTAAATAAAGAGGCTGGCACTACCCTGGTTGTAGTAACGCACGATTTAGAGCTTGCTGCAAAAACTCAGCGTATCATTCGCATAAAAGGCGGAAAACTGGTGGCCGACGAATTAACCGCAAATGCATAACCCAGCGATGGAAAACAACCCAAACATCACCAAAAGAAAAATAAATATCCGCTGGCTGTTTAATATGGCATTAAGGGATAGCCGCAAAAACCGGTCGCGGCTGCTGCTGTTTATATCGGCTATCATATTTGGAATAGCAGCGCTGGTTGCTATTTACTCGTTCAGGTACAATCTTCAACACGATATTGACAAACAAGCTGCCACATTAATTGGCGCCGACCTGGTGGTATCTGGCGGCAAAACTGTGGATCCTACTGTGGAACCATTGCTGGCCTCGCTGGGCGACAGAAGATCGGAAGAACGAAGTTTTCCATCCATGGTTTACTTCCCAAAAACGCAGGGTACCAGACTGGTACAGGTAAGGGCCTTAAAAGGCGAGTTCCCCTATTACGGGAGCCTGGAAACAGAGCCTGTGCAGGCCGGGACAGATTTTAAAAACGGCAAAAAAGCTTTGATCGATCGGATATTGGCCTTACAATTCAACGTGCGCGTAAACGACTCGGTTAAGGTGGGTGAGGTTACTTTTTTAGTTGCAGGCATATTGGATAAAGCACCCGGCCAAACCGGCATATCTTCGGGTGTAGCGCCAATCGTCTATATCCCTTTACAATATTTAGAGCAAACCGGCCTGTCAAAAAAAGGCAGCCGCATTAACTACAGTTTTTATTACAAGTACGATAAGCCAGTAGATATACCCACAGTGGTGAAATCCATAGAGCCTAAGCTGGAGAAGGTTCAAATGGGCATCGAAACCGTCGAGATCCGCAAGGAAAATACCGGCCGCGCCTTTGGCGATTTAACCCGTTTTTTATCGCTTGTGGGTTTTATTGCGTTGCTGCTTGGCTGTGTTGGCGTAGCCAGCGCTATTCATATATATATCCGCGAAAAGATCGCCTCTATAGCCATTATGCGCTGTTTGGGCGTAAAGGCTTCAGAAGCGTTCCTGATTTACTTAATCCAGATCATTGGTATAGGTATCATTGGTTCTGTAACAGGGGCTTTGCTGGGCACATCTATACAGCATGTTTTACCCTCGGTAATGCAGCAATTTTTACCCATTACCATTTCAACAGATATATCATGGCTGGCAATAGGTCAGGGTATTTTGTTGGGTATCATCATTTCGGTATTGTTTGCACTGTTACCGCTGATATCCATCCGCAACATATCGCCGCTTAATACGTTGCGCATCAATTACGATGAAGTTAACCTGCTGCGCGATCCTTTCAGGTGGCTGGTTTACCTGCTGATAGTCGGTTTCGTCGTCACCTTTACTTATTTCCAGCTCGATAGCTGGCTGGGCAGTATTTTCTTCACTATAGGTATATCCATTGCATTTTTGATATTGACCTTTATCGCCTGGTTGTTAATGAAGCTGATGCGGCTGTTTATAAAAAGCACCAGGGGCTATTTATTTCGCCAGGGCTTTGCCAACTTATACAGGCCGAATAATCAAACCATTATATTGATCGTTTCTATCGGTTTGAGTACGGCGTTTATTTGTACGTTGTTCTTTATTCAAAGCATTTTAATGGGGCAGGTAAAACTGTCGTCGAGCGGCAATCAATCCAATATGATTTTGTTTGATATTCAAACAAGTCAGCAAAAGGATATTGCGCAGCTAACCAAACAACAGCATTTGCCGGTAATACAGCAGGTGCCAATTGTGGCTGTGCGACTCGACAAAATCAATGGCCATACCCTCGCCGATGTGATAAAAAATCCCAAACTCAATATACCCGAACGCGCCTTTACCTGGGAATACCGCGTTACCTACCGCGACTCGCTAAGCGCAACGGAAAAAGTTATTAAAGGCGACTGGGTGGGCAAAGCCGACCCCGGAAAAGAAATCCCGGTATCCATAGAAGATAATTTTTCGAAACGAAACCATGTAAATATTGGCGACCATTTGGTATTTAACGTGCAGGGTGTGAGCATGAATGCTATTGTGAGCAGCGTTCGGCAAGTAAACTGGAACAAAATCCAAACCAACTTCCAGGTAGTTTTCCCAACCGGAATTTTGGAGGATGCACCGCAATTTCATGTATTGCTAACTCACGTGCCATCGGCCAAAGTATCGGCACATTACCAGCAATCGGTAGTGCGCAGGTTCCCAAATGTTTCCATTATCGATCTGGGGCTGGTATTAGGTATTGTTGACGGGCTGCTCGACAAAATCGGTTACGTTATCCGCTTTATGAGCGCGTTTAGCATCATTACTGGTATTGTGGTATTAATCGCGTCGGTGCGCATCAGCAAATACCAGCGCATCCAGGAAAGCGTTTTACTGCGTACCCTTGGCGCCAGCCGGAAACAAATATTTGCCATAACTGCTTTAGAATATTTATTTTTAGGGATGTTATCGGCTTTAACAGGTATCCTTATAGCTGCGGCGGGTAGCTGGGCACTGGCGAAATACAGTTTCGAGATACCGTTTACCATTAACTGGCTGCCGGCTATACTATTGTTTTTCATCATATCGTTATTAACCATTATTATCGGCTTGTTAAACAGCCGGGGCGTGCTGAATAAACCACCACTGGAAATATTACGGGGTAATTAACAGAGTCCAAAAGTCTTGAGTCGGAAGTCCGAAGTCGGATGCATATTTTTGACTCAAGACTTTGGACTAAAGACTCAAGACTTAGAAAATATGTACAAACTAAATATCATCTGCTTACTAACTGCCGCGTTACTTTTTGCATCATGCGGAGAGAAAAAGGCTCCACTTACAGAAACACAGGCAACAGCAACGACCAAGCCCGATTCAACATCGGGCGATAAAGTAGTGTTATTTTTTGGCGACAGCCTGACAGCCGGTTATGGCTTGCCCGATCCTTCACAAGCCTATCCAGGTGTAGTTCAAAATAAAATAGACGAGGCAAAGCTGCATTACAAAGTAGTAAACGCAGGCGTAAGCGGCGAAACATCGGCCGGCGGCAAAGCCCGCATCAGTTGGATCTTAAAACAAAAAGTCGACGTATTTGTGCTTGAGTTAGGTGCAAACGATGGCCTGCGCGGCATCCCTGTAACTGCGACAATGGAAAACCTGCAGGCGATAGTTGATGCCGTAAAGGCCAAATATCCAAATGCCAAATTGGTATTACTCGGTATGCAGGTGCCGCCAAATATGGGTGGCAAATATGCGTACAGCTTTAAAGCCATTTTCCCGGGGCTGGCTGCAAAAAACAATATGACTTTCATGCCTTTCCTGTTAAAAGATGTAGGCGGAGTGCCATCTCTCAATCAAAAAGATGGTATCCACCCCACCGCCGAAGGCGCCAAAATTGTGGGCAATAATGTTTGGCAGGTGCTGCAGGGAGTTTTGTTGAAATAGATACAAGAAGTCAAGAATCAAGAGTCAAGATAAGAAAAGGATATTTCTATCTTTTAACTCCTGGTTCTTGGCTCTTGATTGTTGATTCTTGATTCTTGCTTCTTTGCTCCCTTCCCTACTCAAACTCCATAAACCCGGTATTAATCGTATTAATAATCCGGCCGGTTCTTCTGAAAACGCCTATGGCATCTTCGGTATTTTGGTGGCCTATATTACCTTCTATAGTCGTTAGCATATCATTTTCAACTTTTTCGATTAAACCGGTATGGTTATGGCCGCCGCCGATAGAAATAATGAAGATATGACCCGGCAACACTCGTCCGGCATCAATTTTTGCGTCCTGCGGTGTAATTATTTTACATTTTGATTTAACCATGGTTTCAAATACATCGCCGGTTTTATACAATGGGTTTGCGACTTCAAGGTGAATGCAGGCTTGGGTAAAACACCAGTAAACAAAAGCCATAGCCCAGCATTGCCCATGCTGAATTCCGGCAGTATCAAGGTACTTGGTTACCGGGGGGCCATCATTGCCGCCGGAAGGAAATTCCTTTATTCCCACCTGCGATCTCGCAACATCCAAAACCGCCGCCAGCAGGGTATTAGGCGTTCTGGTAATCGTTTTAATATTCCGGGCGCCAAATAACGCCGACCACGTAACAGGGCCTACAACTCCGTCAATTTTCAGGGGATTGCCAAAGCAATCGGTAAACCGGGTTTGAAAAAGCATGACCGCGTAGTGCGTATCATGGTCAAAATCGCCATCAACATCAACCGGGCCACAACCCTTTTTGTTTAATTGATGCTGAATGGCTTTAACAGACGTAATATCAAAAGCCTGCTGTTTCACGGAATGGCCGGGGTAATTCATATTTTAGTAAAAAGGTGTCGGTTTAATTATATGCCTAAATTAAAAATTCTGCACGACTTATCTGCCCCGTTTTTTAACGGTATTTTATTACGTATTTCAGCGCAAATAAAACGGATGTTATAAGGCGAGGTCTCCGTGCCTCTAACTAAATTCCATTTATATAAACAACAATTCGCCATAACCAGCAAAGGATTATTACTTTCGCACAAAATAATAATCCATGGAAAAAACTAAACTTACCATAACCAACAACGGTTCGGTAAAAATTGAGGGCGATTTTGAAATTGTAGATATGCAGGGCAATGAATATGGCTTGCAGGGCCGTACGATTGTATCTATTTGCCGCTGCGGCTTGTCGGCCAATAAGCCATTTTGTGATGGCTCGCACAAGGGACACTTTGAACACAATGCTATTGCGTTCGATTTGCCGCCAAAGAAAGTATAGTTTAATGACTAAAGATTTACGAAGTTTTCCAAACTTCGTAAATCCTACTGATGTTATACTTTAAATTCCCACCCATGCCTACCGCAAAAGTCAATAATATCAACCTTTTTTATACAGTAACAGGCACCGGCGAGCCCATCCTGCTGGTACATGGTCATCCTTTCGATCATACGATGTGGGACCCGCAAATCGACGCCTTTTCGAAGCAATACCAGGTTATCGCACCCGATTTACGCGGATATGGTAAAACTGCGCTGCCAAAATCTGGCACCTCCAGGTTTGAAGATTACGCAACGGATATGCTTGCGCTAATGGATAGTTTAGGCATAGTAACCTTCCATCTTGCGGGACTCTCACAGGGCGGACAGTTTATTATGGAGATATTCAGGCAGGCGCCAAAACGGGTTAAAAGCCTGATATTGGCCGACACATTTGCAAGCCTGGATACACCCGAAACCAAACAGCTTCGCTACGACACGGCCGACCGTTTGGAAAAAGAAGGTATGGATTTTTATGCTGATGAGGCTATTTTTAAAATGATACTGCGCGAACACGTTACTACGATGCCTGAAATTGCGGCTCACGTGATTAAAATGATGAAATCAACTTTACCAAAGGGTGCTGCAACTGCCCTGCGCGCCCGTGCGGAAAGGATTGATTACCTAAACTTGGTGCTGCCATCTGTTAACGTACCTACTTTAGTTGTGGTAGGTCGCCAGGACGAGTTTACCCCGGTTGCCAAAGCCGAAGAAATGCAGGAAAAACTACAAAATTGTAAGCTGGTAATTGTTGAAGATGCCGGCCATATGCCAAATTTGGAACACCCGGATGAGTTTAATGAAGTGGTGTTGGATTTTTTGGAGGGGATAAGTTATTCGGAAACGTCGTTGTGAGTTTTTAACCACAGAGAACACGGAGAAAAAATAAGGAATTCTAGTTTTAATGATGATGCAAGCGTTCCATTTTTCTGCGCGGAACACCCGGAACGCTATGGAATACACTCATTATCAGATACTTTTATTTTGGTTAAATTACAAAAACCTAATAATAGTATTCAAAATATGGCTGGGTTCCTTCAAAAGCATGCAGATCGGTACGGCAAATGCCAATGCGTTTTACCTTTATAATAGCCTGCCTTTTTTGTAAAACAGGCCTTTCTGTGGTTTTGTATTCAAGTGTTCCGGGAGTGGTACAAACCAGTGTTTTCATTTTTAAAGCTCGACTTTTTTCATCCGGGGCGACAATACGTGCATCAATGTCCATGCCAGCAGGTAGGCACAGCCACATATAAAAAAAATGATATCATACCCGGTGACAATATGTCCCAATTTTTTATAAGTATCCAAAATATAGCCTATCAACAGCGGGAACAACATACCGCCGACGGCGCCTGCCATGCCGCCTATGCCAACTATGGAGCTTACCGCTTTCCTGGGGAACATATCTGATGCTGTTGTAAAAATTGTTGCACTCCAGGCCTGGTGAGCTGCAGCCGCTAAACTAATCAGCGCAACAGCCTGCCATATGTTAGTGGCATATTTTGCCGAAATAATAGGCACTACACAAAGTGCAAATATAAACATGGCTGTTTTGCGGGCCTTAAACGCGGGCCATCCTTTTTTTATCAGCCACGATGAAAGATACCCGCCGCCTATGCTGCCAATAGTGGTTGCCGTATAAACTATCACCAACGGCAAGCTTGGTTTTTTTAAGTCGAGATTAAAAGTACTGGCGAAATAAGATGGCAGCCAAAATAAAAAGAACCACCATATCGGGTCGGTCAGCAGCTTTCCTACAACAAACGTCCACGTTTGCCTGAAGCCCAAAAGCTGCGCCCATTTTACATTGTTGTCGTCGCCGGGAGATACAACCTCATCCGTATCGCTGTTGATGAATTCGAACTCAGCCTCAGTGAGTTTTTTATGCCGTGAGGGTATTTCGTAAAATATCAGCCAAAATATCAGCCAAACAAAACCGATGGCGCCGGTAATTAAAAAAGCCATCTGCCAGCCATAAATCCCTAGTATCCAAGGAACAAGCACCGGGGCCACAACCGCGCCAATATTAGCGCCCGAATTAAATAGCCCTGTCGCAAACGCACGTTCGCGTTTTGGGAACCATTCCGCCACGGCCTTGATGGCAGCCGGAAAATTCCCGGACTCGCCCAAACCTAACGCAACCCTTACAACCCCAAACCCAAAGGTACTTTTAACAATTGCGTGCAACATGGCCGAAATACTCCAAACAATTATTGAAACGGTATAACCCACTTTGGTACCGATTTTATCAATAACACCCCCAAATATTAAAAGCCCGGCAGCATATGCAGCAGTAAAGACGGTTACAAGGTGGCTATAATCTTCTTCGGTCCAGTGAAATTCGCCGGCCAACGTAGGCTTCAGGTAGCCTATTATCTGCCTGTCTAAATAGTTAATAGTAGTAGCAAAAAATAACAGTGCAACTACTACCCACCTGTAATTGCCCGGTTTAGCATCGTTCATAATTATTGTGTTAGGTTTACTTACATGGCGGCCTTTACCATCTCAATGGCTTTAATGGTATCATTGTATAACTGGTCGTATTGGCGTTTTTCAAGTATTTCTTTAGTTATCAGCTTGCTGCCCATGCCTACCGCACCTACCCCGGCATGAAACCACGAACTTATGTTTTTGGCATTCATTTCAACTCCACCGGTTGGAATAAACAGCTGCCCCGGAAATAACTCCCTAACCGAGCTGATAAAAGCCGGGCCTAGTATATTTGCTGGAAAAATCTTTATCAAATCGGCGCCGTTTTTTTGGGCGAGGTAAATTTCGGTCGGTGTCATGCAGCCGGGTATCCACAATAGTTTATGTTTATGGGCAACTTTTGCCACTTCCGGGTTTACTATCGGCGATACAATAAAATCAGCCCCAACGTCAATAAATGCTTCTGCATCCGATACATTTTTTATTGTACCGATACCCAGGAACAACCCTGGCATTTCCTTGTTAACGACTTTTTTTATCGCCTTAAAGTTGTCGAGTGCCTCTTTGCCCCTGTTGGTGTATTCAATTACCCGTACGCCTGCTCTGTAAAGCGTACTTATTATTTCGAGGCTTACAACAGCGTCTTCATAAAAAAACAGCGGCAGCATACCCTGCGCAAGTATGTTGCTCAATACGGATTTTTTTATTTTCATCTTATTGCGGATTTAATTTCATCAACAGTTTTATCGGTTGCATCACTTTTAACAAACAATTGTTCAAATGCGGCTGCCGTGGCAAATTCAAGGGTTTCAACAGGACTGGTCTGGTTGTAAAATCCATAGATAATCCCCGCCATAAAACAATCGCCGCTGCCTACTTTATCTACTACCTTGTCCGACTGATATTCGTGCGAGCTATAAAAGTCTCCGCCGGTAAATAATGTTGTGTAATAATTAATTTCAGATGAAGCATCAAATCTAAACGTGTTAGCGACAGCTTTGCACCTGGGATACTGCAACACAATATGTTCAGATGTATTTAGCGCTTCCTTCAAGTAAATGCTTTTTTGTCCTGATTCATGGATGTTCGGCTCAACAGGAATACCGAGCATGGTTTCGGCGGCCCAAACGTTACCCATTATCAAATCACAATATTTTGCGAGTTGTGGCATCACTTCAACAGGATTTTTACCATATTTCCATAGTTTGGAACGATAGTTTAAATCTAATGAAATAGTTATTTGTTTTTTTGACGCCGCCTGCAAAACTTCCAAACAAACGTCAGCAATATTTTGGCTGATGGCCGGGCATATGGCGCTGAAATGAAACCAACTTACGCCTTGCAACACCTTATCCCAATCAATTACCCCCGGTTTAAGACTAGCAAATGCCGACCCCGCACGGTCATAAATTAAAGCATCATGTTTTAAATCCTGCCCGCTGGTTAAAAAGTATAAGCCCAGCCGGCCATCGCCGTAATAAACCGGCGAGGTATCTATTTTTTTATTGGTAAGATGTTTGATTATTTGTGCCGACAGGCCATTATCCGGCAGCGCCGTAAAATACGACGACGGCAAATCCCACAATGCAAGAGCTGTTGCTACGTTCAATTCAGCGCCACCTACATAAACCGGCAATTGATTGTCGGTAAGCCATGCCCCATCGGCATCGGGCGTTATGCGTAACAATAGTTCGCCGAAGGATAATATTTTGCCGTGTTGTTTGTTAAATACCCCGCTCATTTTGCCTTATCAAAATCAAAATAGTTTTTAGCATTGTAGTAGCAAATATCACTAACGATTTTGCCCGTCCATTTTATGTCATTTGGCAATTCGCCGTTTTCTATATCATTACCAAATAAATTGCACAATATTCTGCGAAAGTACTCGTGCCTCGGAAACGACATAAAGCTGCGCGAATCAGTCAGCATGCCAACCATCCGGCTCAGCAATCCCATGTTCGATAGCGCATTCATTTGCTTTATCATCCCGTCCTTTTGGTCGAGAAACCACCAGGCCGAACCGAACTGCATTTTGCCGGGTGTTATACTATCATTAAAATTACCGGCCATAGTTGCTATCAGTTCGTTATCTGCCGGGTTAAGGTTGTACAGGATAGTTTTGGTAAGCTTACCATCGGCCTCCAACCTGTTTAAAAACTTTGAAAGCGCTCTGCCCTGGCTGAAATCTCCCATCGAATCATACCCGGTATCCGGACCGGCCTCGCTAAGGGCGCGGGTATTATTGTTGCGTAATGCCCCAAGATGATACTGCTGCACCCAGTTTTTTTCGTGGTCCCAAACAGAAAAACTATACAGCATAGCTGATTTAAACTGTGCTATTTCGTGAACCGTTAGCGTTTGTTCTTTTCTTATTTTGGTAAAGATTTGCTTTACCTCATCTTCCGAATATTTCTCCGCATATAAATGCTCCAGGCCATGGTCCGACAGGCTGCAGCCGTTTTCGGCAAAAAAGTCGTGTCGTTTCTTTAACGCGGCCAGGTAATCATTAAAATCAGAAATGGCGTTCCCACTTTGCGTTTCCAGTTTGCTGATATAAGCATAAAGCATATGCACATCACCGGCTTCCATTGCCTTGTCAGGCCTAAAAGCTGGTAAAACTTTTACGCTATACCCATCCTCATTTATTTTTCTATGATGATTTAAGTTGTCCAGCGGGTCATCTGTCGTACAAACTACTTCAACATTATGACTTTTTACGAGGCTACGCACGCTGTATTCTGGCGATTGCAGTTTTTCATTACACTCGTCGTATATCTTGCGGGCAGTGGCCGGGGATAGTAAGTTGTTGATACCAAAATATCGTTGCAGCTCCAGGTGTGTCCAATGATAAAGCGGGTTCCGGAGCGTGTAAGGTACAGTTGCCGCCCATTGTTCAAATTTTTCCCAATCACTTGCATCACCAGTAATAAGGGCCTCATTAACGCCATTTGCGCGCATAGCCCGCCATTTGTAATGGTCGCCATTGAGCCAAATTTGCGTGATATTTTCAAAGTTGATATCGCCCGCAATTTGGTCGGGCGGCAAGTGGCAGTGATAATCAATAATGGGCAGTGCGGCAGCATATTCATGGTATAAGCGCTGCGCAGTTTTGGTGTCGAGTAAAAAATCTTCGTTTAAAAAACTTTTCATTTGTTAAATATGCCTGCCAATTGGGGTGCAGGCCACAGGTTTGATGCATTTTTTGTTTTGCAGGGGCAATATACTTTTTATCGCGGGTTTATCCCAAACAAAGGCGAAATTAGCTCACACAAGTAGTTTTTTACAACAATTGTGCGCTATCCTCGTCAAAAAACAATATAGTGTTTGCGTGCCTTCGTAAAATAGTTGCCGGGCAATTTTCATTAATTTCCGCTCTTAACGTATTATAAACTGCCTTTGCCTTTTTTTCTCCCGGCACCATACAATAAATATATTTGCCCGCCATCAGCGTGGGTACGGTTAACGTTATGGCATGGGTAGGCACTTCATCCAGCGTATCAAAACATTTATCATTAACCTGCTGCTGCCTGCATTCGGCATCGAGGGTTACCGCTTTTACTGGCTGCGGATCGTCAAAATTGGCTACGGGTGGATCGTTAAAGGCAATATGGCCGTTTTCGCCGATGCCCATGCAAACTATATCGGTGGGATATTCATTTAATAACGCAGCATAACGTTCGCATTCAATTGCAACATCGGCGGCATTCCCGTTAATGTAGTTTACCGTATGGAACGGCAGGCGGTCAAATATTTTTTCTTTCAAGAATGATGCGAAAGTCCGCGCATCGTTTGGTGGCAGGCCGATGTATTCATCCATGTGGAAGGCATTTACCCGTTGCCAGTCGATGGTTTCATTTTTTATTAATGCTAACAGAAATTCATTCTGCGAGGGCGCGGCGGCAAAAATGATATTTACGAAAGGTTGCTGAGTTAGCAGCCCGGCAATTTTTTGCGCAGCCATTGTGGCAGCCGATATGCCCATTTCTGCCCTGTTCCGATAAACATAAGCGTTTGGATTATCTGCCAGTATGCGGGGCATCGTGTCTCTGCCGCGGTCATCGTTCATAAATTACCCTTCCCTTTACAATGGTCTTTTCAATATTTATTTCCTCATCAAAAATAACGATATCTGCATCTTTCCCTTTTTCAATCGAGCCTTTTCTATTGGCAACGTTCATTATCCTTGCCGGCGTTATCGTTGCCATTTGGATGGCATCCACCAGGGATACATCAGCGTGTTTTATCATATTGCGCACAAGGCTGTCAAATGTGGCAACACTGCCTGCAAAAGCGCTCCTGTCGGGTAGTTTGGCTACACCATCTTCCACAATAACTTTCAGCCCATTTTTTAAACTGCCTAAAATACTTTCGCCTGGTGGCATGGCGGCGGCGCGCATGGCATCGGTAATCAATGCAGTGCGGACAGCACCTTTTATTTTGTATACCAGTTTCAACAATGGAGACGGCAGGTGTATGCCATCGGCTATTATTTCCACGTCCATGTCGTCAATTAAAAAAGCAGCTTCAACAACACCGGCATAGCGGTAGGCGTTGCGCCGGGTTACGCCCAGCATCCCCGAATACAGGTGTGTAGCCAAAGTGTAGCCGTTTTCAAAACCATATAATGCTTCTTCGTAAATGGCATCGGTATGGGCTATTGCCGCCAGGATGCCACGCTCAGTTATGTATTTGCCGAAATCAATTGCACCAGGTAACTCCGGTGCGGCGCTCCAACGTTTAATTGCGGTGGTGCCTGCAAGTATTTCTCTATATTCTTCCGGGTCGGGGTTGCGGATGTAGCGCGGGTCTTGTGCACCGCATTGGTTAAGGGCAAAATACGGGCCCTCCAGGTGCATCCCTATAAATTGCGCTCCCTGCGAATTTTTTTTATCAGCCAATTCGTAAATACGCAGCGTTTCCAGCAAATCTTCCTTGCTGCTGGTAAGCGTAGTGGGGCACATCGCCGTGGTGCCGTAATGGGCATGGGTTTCGGCAATTCCCAGGAATGCATTCACAGTGTTATCCATAAAATCGTGACCGCCGCCGCCGTGGATGTGGATATCGATAAATCCCGGCGAAATATACTTGCCACCGGCATCGATAACCGTGGCACCCGGCGCGTCAATATTGCCCGCTCCAATAGCGGTAATACATCCGTCGGCAATTAAGACTGTTCCGTTTTCAATAACTTCACCAGGGGTTATTATCCTGCCATTTGTTATTTTAAGCTGCTCCACCCGATTATTTTTTTCTTGATAAACGGTCGTACAATAACCGCGTTCTCAAATTTCTCAAATTATTTTCTGCTTCCAGTTCTGATGCGTTCAGGAAGCTTTTATTCAGCTCTGTAAAGTGCATATCAACCACATCTTCGCTCATCATTAAATTTCTCAGCTCCTGTAAAATCCCCGGGACCATTTCGGCTGTAAAATCGGGCGTATTTGCCTTTTGCAGAATATATTCGAGCTGCAAATAATTTACGCGGATACCGGTCATGAGCCGGTAATGCTCAAACTCGTTTTTATTTTCGGCAGGCTGTAGCTGGTAAAGCACTTCAAGAGCGGTTTTAGTACTATCCAAAACCTGTTTAATAGTAATCGGTTGTTTTGAAAGTACGCGACCATTCCGTATTTCATAGGGTGCAGTTTTAAGCGCCTGCCAAAACTTTGCTGACTGATCAACATCAAAACCATATTTATCTTTGCAATATTTAGCTATAAACTCATTTATATTCAACGGTCCGGCCTTGCCTATACTTTCAGTAAAGGCATCAACAAGGATATTAAAACCATTTAACGGGTACACATGCCGTATAGCATACACCTCGGCCAATTGTTCTTCCGACTCAAACACTGCCGAATACTGTCCTGATGTTGACCAGGACGTCATTACAATACCTTTATAGCCCAGTTTTGCCGCGGCGGGAACAAAGTCGCGGATGTTCTTAAAGTGCTTTTCCCATTGGGTTAAAAAATAATTATCGGGCGATGAACGTAACGCCGGCGAGCCCCAGATTTCGTAACCACTCGCCATCAATTTTTGGTGATCGCCAAAGTTGTTCATATCCCAACCATAGTTCCAGTCGATAAACACCGTGCGTTTTGGCAGCAGCTTGATGGCATCGGGATATTTCAAAGCTATATCGGCCCAAAGCACCGGCGTTTTGCCAAGTTTGATCACGATATCGCAAAGCGTTTTTATGTAGTCGATATACAGCTTTGATTTGCCTTCTTTGGCCACCTTCAACTTACAGCGTGCATCGTGACCAAGCAAATAGGTTTCGTCGCCGCCGATATGGATGTATTTTGAGGGATGGGTGGCTGCCAGTTCAGTGTATAGATCGGTAAATAAGGCCTTGTCCAGATCGGTTTGCAATGGACAAACCTGCGAGAAATCCTTTTGATCTTCGCGTAAGTCTTTATATTTTTCATTCCGCAAAATGTACTCCACGTGGCCAAAACTTTGCTGCAGCGGAATAACATCTATCTTTAAATCAGCACAATATTTAATAAACGAGGCAACCTCGCTCTTTGTGTATGCGTACCTATTAGGGATAAGCGGGTGCTTTTCGAACGGATAGGTACCCTCCCATTCCATTATGATGGTATTAATGCCCTGCCGGCTTAATTTTAAGGCAAAGGCTTTCAACGCGTCCATAGTCATAACCTGTATTCGCAGGTCGATGTGGAAACCTTTTACCATAAATGGATTTGGTGCTGCAGCGCTGTTTTGCGCATTTAATTTAAAGAATGCAGCCAGTGAAATAATAAAGATAAGAATGCCTTTTTTAAACATATTACCGGCAGATTGAAGGATGAGTTTTATAAAATTTACGGCATTCCGAAAATAATAAAAATACCTGCGATAACCCTAATATTTAAATATTGTAACAAAAGTGTTTGATGGTTTTTATTGATTTTACAGGTTGAAAACAACTCATCAATATCAATAATTAACTATTAATACATTTATTATATTAGAAATATATTTATTATATTTGAAACTAATTTACAGAATTTTTAACTGTCGGTTAGTAGTTAATTACAAAGCAGGTATAGCGCAAGGCCAAGCCTGCTTTACTTTTTTATAAGGGTTTTGACATGTTGGTTAATTTTACCACGGAGATACAGAGGGAAAACTCAGAGGCCGCAGAGAAAAATATTTTATTGTATTGACAGGCTCAGTGTTCTCTGTACCTTCTCAGCGGCCTCTGTGGTTAAAAAAAGCCGCCTCTATTTTATCACCACCAATCCATTCGTACCAAACGCCTTCAATATTTTTGAAGATGTAAAATTATTCAGGTCGATAGTGGCAATATAATCGTCTTTGGCGTGCGAAACATAGGCCTTGGTGCCGTGAACCTGTACATTTATAGGCGTATCACCTGTGTTTATGCGGTGTATCACCTGAGCGGTGGCAACATCTATCACTAAGACCAGGCTATCGAACGGCGCAGGGGCCAGGATGTATTTTTGGTCATAGGTGATATTTGAGTATAATATTAGTCCAACCTTAAGCTGCAGGTTATCGAAATGTTTTACTATGGATAAGTCTGTTTTTGAGAGTAAATATATTTCGTTTTTACATGAGGCGATTATCCAGTCCTTTGCCACAAGCAGGCCGCGCACCGGCGATGTCAGCGGTGTATGCTGCAGTTCGGCGCCGGTTTCGGGATTGAGGCTGTAAACCCCGTTTTGACCAGCCATCAGCCATAAAGTCTTTCCATCAGCCGAAAATGTAAAATTGTGTGCCCCTTTAGGCAACGCAAACGTTCTTTTTAATTTATAGTTTTTGGTGTTGAACACGTGCATCGTGTCGCCCCCTATTTCCGTATTAACAAAAAGTTCACTGTATTTACCGGGCCTTGCTTTTATACCATGCGGACCATTGTGAATACTGGTATCTGCACCGGTATAAATATCTTTAACAACCTTGCCTGCAAAAGGATCAATTACGCTGATAATATTGCCGGTACGGCCAATTTTTAAATCGTAATCCTCCAATCCAAAATTGCTTACAAAACACTTTTTGGTGGCGGCATCATATGTTATTTCGTGCGGTTTAAAGCCGATTTTAACCTGCCCCGTTTTGATGTAGTTGTTTAAATTAAACATCACCACCGAATCGCGGTATTGCTGAACGGCAACCAGCAGCTTTGGCTGGGCGGTAGCCCAGGTGCTATAGATTAAGAAGGCAAAAAGTAATATTTTTTTCACGGCGATAATTGTTAGCGGTGGTATAAATATAAAAATATTTTGACTTTTATACCGATGCAGCGCGTGGCAAAAATCCTATAAAACAAAAAAGAGCTCCACAGGAACTCTTTTTGCATAGGTATATGTATATGATGGTCAGGCAGCCTGTTTTACAGGAACCTGTTTAGTGTGCTGCATTTTAAAAATCTCAAGGTCCTTCTGCAATAATGCTTTTAACTCAAGGTCGATTGCTTTTAATATTACGGTGGTTTTTGTTGAAGTTTTCATAGGTTATATTGTTTAGTTGTTGTTTGGTACAATACCAACATTGTGCCATTGCCAGTGCGTGAGCGTCAAAAATTCAAAAAACGGCCCGGCATTATTTTTTTGCCGGGAAGGGCTGGGGAATACGTCAGAAATCAGAGAATTCGCTGTTTATTGAGCCAGTCGCTGTGTATAGAAAAATATTCACTTTGTCATCTGGATATAAGAAAGCCCGGTTGCTTTACGTAGCCGGGCTTTCTTATAAAGTCTAGTTCAAATTTAAAATAACATCTCCTGTGGCGGCGTAACGCCTTTTAAACGCAGGTAAACTGTAGTTTGTCCGCGGTGATGGGTTTGATGCTCGAACCCTTTGCCGAACAAGCTAAAATTGGTCATATCCTTACCTGCAAACTTGGTGGTTGTCTGCAGTTGGGCATCTGTCGCGCCCTGTAAAGAAGCGATTGCAAAATCATAGCTGTCCATAACGGCTTTGGTAGTTGCTTCTTTTGTTTGGGCGCCGGTTTTTTCAACCGATACACCTTTGCCAAGCGGGCTTGGTTTGCCGCTTGCTGTAGAGCAGAAAAAATAATTCGCATCCGCTAAATGCAGCATTTGCTGTGCAAAATTACGCATTTCGGGCGTTGGCTTAAATGCGTATCCGTCTTCGGGCATTGCATCAAGATAAGCTTTGGTGTAGGCTTTTGCCCGTGTAAATTCGCCCACAAGCTGTGCCTGTGTAAATTGGGCATAAACTGAACTGCAGGCAAACGTTACCAGCAGGGTTAGTACTAATGATAATTTTTTCATGATTTAAAGTTTTATTGATTGGTTAGCGATAATGTTTATAGCATTTGTGGCAAATATGAGGTAAAGCTAAGCAAATTAACAAAGTGAAAGTATCTAATTTTTCTATTCAGCACGGCACAGCCTATCAAAAATGGATGTATGTTCCGGGTATAAACCCGTTAACCGGCCTTTTCCGCCCATTTCAAATTCATCGAACTCAAATCCGGGTGCTACTGCGCAGCTTACCAGGGTAAAATCAGTTTTCGAGGGTATTTCGGCAGCAAACCAAAGCCCTGCTTTTACAACAACTGATAGGTTGCCGGTAGGTTCATCGGTAAGTTCGTTTATCACATATTCCCCGTTTTCATCGATAACATGAATATGCAAAGGTGACCCTTTGTGAAAATACCAGATCTCATCTGATGCGATGCGGTGGAAACCGGAAAAATCGGCACCTTCCAGTAAATAATAAATAGAAGTACAGGCTTTTTTTGGGAGCAATGATGGCGGCCGCATTACTTCAGTTCCGGAACGAAAAACTTCTTTATAGAAGCCACCTTCCGGGTGCGGTTGTAGTTGCAGGTGGGTTATCCAGTAAGCGGCGGTTCTGTTTTCCATGATTGTGTATTAAAAAGTTAAACCGGTACCTCAATATCAGCCTTGGGTGTTCTCTTTTCCGCAAGCATCAATGCCACCAATAAAAATAAACCTACCGCAAAAAAGCAATCAAGCGCCAGGGCCGAGTTACGCATTGTACTGGTATGGGCTTCAACAAAAGCGAAGCAAAATAAGCCCACTACTATCGATATTTTCTCGGTAACATCGTAAAAACTAAAATAGGATGCTGTATCAGGAATGTTCTCAGGCAGGTATTTTGAATAGGTTGACCGTGATAACGATTGCACGCCTCCCAGTACCAGCCCTATAACAAAAGCCGCTATATAAAACTGGTTGGCATTGGTTACAAAATAAACGCAACAGCAGGATATCGTCCAAACGGTGACCAAACCAATAAGTGTTTTTACATTACCATACCTGGCAGATGATTTTGAGGTAACGAGGGCACCCACGACTGCCAAAAGCTGTATACCTAATATAGTTGCAATAAGATTAGTTTCGGGTATATGAAGTTCCTTAGCTGCGAAGTTGGCAGCCACCAACATAATGGTTTGTACACCCACTGAATAAAAAAAGAATGCAGATAAAAAGCGTTTCAGCAGCGGCATCTTTTTTATTTTACCAAACACTTTTGCAAGTTCTTTAAATCCGCCGGTTAAAACATTATAGTTATGAGAGCCCGCATTCGGGGTGCCCTTGGGTAATCGTCTAAAGGGGATAATGGCAAACCCTATCCACCAAAAAAACACCAGCAAAAATGATATTCGCGCCGGTAACCATTCCACCTCGGTAATACCAAACCACGTTGGCTGCAGTATAACCACCAGGCAAATCAGCTGCATTACCACACTGCCAATAAAGCCGTATATGAATCCCTTAGCGCTAACGGCATCCTGCTGATCAATAGTAGCAATTTGGGGAAGATAAGAGTTGTAAAACACGAACCCTCCACAGTAACCTATTGAAGCCAGGCCAAAGCAAATCATCGGAATCTCGAGCGGACTGTTTTTTTCGAAAAAGAAAAGGCCGGCGCAGGCCAAACTACCTACCCACGTAAACATTTGCAGGTATATTTTTTTGTTGCCACGGTAATCGGCTATCGACGTAAGTATGGGCAATATGGCCACTACAATTAAGTACGACAAGCCCAATACGTAAGTTGAAAGTACAGTATTTACATATTTATGCCCAAAGAAAGTGACCATGTTGCCGTTCTTAGCATTTGCTGTTACCGCAACAAAGTACGAGGGGAATATGGTTGATGTGATAACCATATTGTACGATTGATTGGCCCAATCGAACATGCACCATGCCCAGATGGTTTTTTTATTATTTTTCTCTTCCATTCAGGCGCTAAAAATATATAAAATTTAGGGAGAAGAGAACCAAGAGTCAAGAATCAATTTTATTCTCTCCCCTGGTTTAGTGTTTGCAAAGCCTGCTCGGGCGATGAAAGCTGGGCTGAGGAAATTACCATGCAGGCATCATCACGGGCCGCAGTTGAAATGAGGAACACCTGCTACAGAACTAACCAACTCGAAGAGCTAAAACAAATAAGCATACCTGTGTTGCTGTTGCACGGCGACAAAAACGCCAGTTGCCCGAGTTTTTACGGCAAACGAGGACCTTGAAAACAAGTTTTGGGGCGAATAAAATACCAGCCTAAACAATTCTAAAGCAGCAAACGGCCGCAGCAAATTAATTTTGTTGCGGCTGCTTTTTTTAGTAGGAAATACGAGACTTATTTATCTATATTTGA
Organism: Mucilaginibacter sp.; assembly: GCF_025359345.1. GTDB lineage: Bacteria > Bacteroidota > Bacteroidia > Sphingobacteriales > Sphingobacteriaceae > Mucilaginibacter. The sequence goes on along the minus strand of NZ_JANYGQ010000028.1, from coordinate 62,974 downwards.
TGGTAGTTAACCACCAGTACCTAACCTTTACGCAATTAGAAAAACAACAATATCCATAATTTAATTTTTTTATCTAGATATAAACTGTCGCCGGTATTTACAATTTCCGGAGCGGCTTTATTATAAAATATAAAACAACCCGGGGTGCCGAAAACGGGATCAAAGAGTAGGCAAAAAAACAAACCTTATCATGCAAAACGTAAATCCACTAACCCTGTATGTGCCTATCCTGCAAACTGCCAGCGCACAGGAAACAGCCCAAAACATGTACCAGTACTTTAACAATCCTACCACCAAGGCAAATCTTGATGCCATGGCGATAGTTCATTACGCCCGGATAGCGCTGGTGCCTAACACCAATGCCGCTGGAATTTTAGGGGTATTGGTAATAACAGAATTTGATGGCAACATGAACTCGTACCTGCAAGCCTTTTGGGATGAACCGGGTGGCGGCGTTAAAACGGCATTTATTACCCTGGCTACAATAGCCCTTAATCCACCCGCCGGGTTTAATCCCGATGACCCGTCAACCATTACTTATACAATTTTCTCAAACTTTATACTGGCTAATAATTTAAGCGAACCAGCCGATCTTTATTATGCCTACCCTCAATCGGTTGAGCAAATAACCGAAGCATTTCCGCCTAATTCATAATACCCATCCATAAAAAGTAGAAGGGCCGGGTTTTACCCGGCTCTTTTTTAACCTCCTAAAACCTTATCCATCATGCAATATTCCGAATCAATCACTCCGCCAACACAGCCAGATCTCGCCGATATACAAGGGCTCATCATTCGCGGTTATACCCATCCCTGCTCGGTTCACATGCTGTACCAGTTCAGTTCAGCACCGGCCGACCTGCCCAATATCAGCAGCTTTTTTAAGGCGCTGATGCCGTACCTCCGAAACGCAGAAGACTGGGGCGCAGTTAAGCCCGAAATAATGCTAAACATTGGCCTTACTGCCGGGGGCATTACTATAGTACGGCCCGACCTCAATATTACTGCCTTCCCTTTTACTTTTTACACGGGGCCCTGGAGCAGCAAAGCCGCCCAACAGTCGCTGATGGACTACGGGGCCGGAGCTCCTAACATGTGGTGGAACCAAAAATTTGCAAATACGGCTATCCATTGCGTGGTACATGCCTACGCAATGAATCCCGATGCTCAGACAAATATTACCGATATTATAACAGCTGCTGCAAATAGCAGCAATGGCGCAGTCACAGAACTGCTGCCATTAAATAGCCCAACAGGTCGCCTGGAGCAATACCCCATGATTCCGTCGGATTACATCCATTTTCGCTACCGGGATTCGATAGATGAGCCTGACCTGGATGATAATCCTACAGGTACTGACCAGGCCGACCTTAACAATTTTTTAATTGGATATAGCCAGCTGCCTGCGCCTATACCCGGGCCAATTACAGGCCCTGAAGGCGTTTTCGCTAATAATGGCTGTTACAATGCCTTCCGGGTGCTTTACCAGGATGTTGCAACATTCGACGGCCTTTTGGAAACGGAGGCCGAAAGGGTGGCCCCGATCATAGGCAAACCAAAAGATTATACGGTTGAATGGCTGGCCGCCAAATTGAACGGCCGCTGGCGTAATGGTTCGCCGTTAGTGTTATCGCCGGACGAACCAGAACACAGCACGTCGAAAGCTACTGAATTTGGCTACAAGGCTACCGATATGCAGGGATTAAAATGCCCGTTTTCGGCACATACCAGGGTAGCTAACCCGCGCGATGAGGGTGTTAAAGTGGCAAATTCTACAATTGTTCCCCGTATAATAAGACGCGGTGTAGCTTACGGCGCGCCCCTGCATGAGTACAACGCCAGCGATGACCGTGGCCTGATCGGCTTATTTCTTTGCGGCGATATCAACGCCCAGTTTGAAACGCTTTATGGCTGGATAAATATGAATAATTTCAGCCCGGTATATCCGAAATCGCCAACACCGCAGGATGCTTTGATAGCCAACCGCCCGACAAGCCCGGTACCGAGCAATATGAACCCCGCGTTTACCATTCCGATGGCAGATGGTACACCGGTGGTTGTGCCCGACCCTGCAAGCGCCAATCCGGGCTTACCGCAATTTGTTGTTACCAGGGGGACAGCCTATTTTCTGCTTCCGTCTATTTCAGCATTAAAAGGGATTGCCGGGGTGAGCTAGTTGAGGAACTACGCTTTTGTTTCACTATTGTTTTTGCCGGGGCTGACCAAAAAGTTGGCCCTGACAAATAAATACAAAATGGAACAATCTGACAATCAATATGTTTCACAGCGTTCCGGGTGTTCCGCGTGTAAAAATGGAACGCTTTCCGTTGCCAGAAGACCGCTAAATTTCTCTGGCGTCGCCACTTTTAATCCAGCCTTCGCTACCATTAGCCAGCTTAATTTTCAGCCAGCCGTTGTTATCGTCCAACACGTTAACTTTTGTACCATCGTGGATAACAAACAATGCTCCAGCTTTTTCAACCGGACCGCTTTTTACTGTAACTGATGGGCTAAACACAATAGCCTCGCGGTGCCCGTTAAAATAGTTCACCTGCATGACTGCTATAAAAACTGCGAATACACCAAAGATGAAGAATAACATCGCCCCGTAAAAGGAAGCTTTTTTGATGCTGACCGATGCGGTAAAAAAATAAAGTATTAATATCCCCGATGCCAGCAATATCAGCAAAACGCTGAGCCAGCCAAGCGCATTGGCAGAGATACCCAAGATAAATCCGCGCCACCATTTGGTAACGAAAAACTCCGGGGCCTCATCAATTTTATCGGTGGTTTTAAGGTTGGCAAATTTTATGTTAAAATTGATATCGTCATCACCCGGCGAAAGTTTGTGCGCCTTTTCATAATAAAGCAGTGCTGATGGAACGTCGCCGTTTTTATAGCTGGCGTTGCCCATATTAAAATATAAAGCAGCTGATTGGTAACCATCGTCAATTATCTTTTGATAGGCCTTAACCGCCTCCTGGTATTGGCCTTTGGCATAGCTGGCGTTTGCGCCAGCAAAAAGTGCCTGCACATTCTCAGCCCCAAAACAAACCGACGGGATAACAAATGCTATGAAAATGTATAATGCCTTCTTCATCGTGTTAAATCTTATTTTCGATATCGCCGATAATACCTTTTGCCTTTTCAAACACTTCCTGTTTTGATATATGCGTTACCGGGGCAAACCGGGCCATTTCGCATAGATCTAACGTCTCCAGCACGCGGTTAACCAATGGTTCGTCGTTTATCCTAGCCGTTAAAACCGACGCGATGGTGGCCCTGTCGAGGTTTGCATAAGGGATATTCAGTTTATCACTTAGATAACCATACAATCCTTTAAAGGTATCCTCGTAAAATGCCGATGTGTTGTTGGCTTGTAATTGCTTTTGTGCGCTGGCCAAATGTTTGGCGGCAAGCTTGGCTGCACGCCGATTTTTTACGCCGACAATATCGCTATTGAGCCTTAACATGCGGTTGCGATAGTTAAACGCGCCGATACAAGCAATAGGCCCCAGCGCCAGCAAAACATAAAATACAGATGAACCGAAAAATCCGTCGCCGGGCTGGCTCAAGGTTGTGTCGCCTGTTTTAATATATCTGATGTCTTTACCCAGCATTTTAAGGTCCTGTTTATCGGCACCGGCCAGCGCGGTTACATTGCTTTCGGCAACGCCCTTATTAACTTTAATTTTAAACCCTTTTGCGGTTAGCGTTACGTAACGGTTATTTGCCGGGTTAAAATAAGAGAATTTTAAGGGGTCGATATTGTAGTCACCCTGGTGCCGTGGTATCAGCAGGTAGTTATAAATACGGCTGCCGGTAACGCCGGTAATAAGCTCTTTGGTAGTGTCCGAAATTTTGGGGTCATACTTTTCAAAATCAGCCGGAAAATTAGTGTTTACCGTTTTAAGCAGTTTGATATTACCTGCGCCCGTAACTTTCACCCGGTAATTTAACGGTTCATTTGCCTTTAATTCAGTTTTATCAATTGACGACTCGATGCTGAACGTACCGACCGCCCCGGTAAAACTATCGGGTTTGCCGGCATCGGGCAAAGGTTTTACATGGATGACCACCGGCGTACTTTTGGCCTTATATTTTACCTGCTGGAACGAGCCACCAAAAAACTGGTCCATTATATCGTTGGAATGTACAGGCTGGCGTACCAAAAACGTCATTTCAAATGGGTCAATTGTAATATTCCCCGAATGTTCGGGAAACAAGATAGTTTGCTTAATATCAGCTGTATTATATTTTAAGCCTTTGTAGGTCTCTACCTTCCACTGCACCTGCTGTTGTTGTTGCGGGTTCTTAATATCCTCGTTCCAAAAGCCGGTTAAATCAGGTACCTTGTCAAGGCGGCTATCATCAATTCCAATACGGGTATACAGTCTGAAACTTACCGTAAGCTGTTCGCCCTGGTAAACGCTGGCCTTATCAATCACCGCTTTTAAAAATATCTGTTTGGATAACGCACCTGAATTGCCCATAGGTACCTGTGGCTCGCCGCCTGTACTTTGCTGGGCACCCTGTTGTTGTACAGGCTGGCCTTTAACAACCTTTATTTTTATAGCACTGCTGGTGAGGGTTTTGCCATTTACTACAATGAAAGCAGGGCCAATGGTAAAATCACCAATCTTTGCACCCATCAAAATATAGCTGTACGAACTGCTAACAGTCGTACGCCCGTTTATCGATTCCATACTTGAAGACACGTTCGGCCCCGACAACACCTGGAACGAGCTAAAAGCCGGCGGATTAAACCCTTCAGCATTGCCATTCACCGAAAAATCAACCTGGAACTGCTCGCCCGTGCCCACAGTGGTTTTGCTGGCCGTAGCAGTAAACTTCACCTCCTGGGCGAAGGTAACACCTCCCCAAAACAGCAATAAGGTTAATATGTAGTACTTTAGTTTCATTTATTTTGTATAGAGATCAGAGACCGGAGGTTAGAGATTAGTTAGGGCTTTTTTTCTAACCTCTAATCTCCAACCTCTAATCACTAATTACCAATCCTTCTCAATATGCATTTTCGCACCCTTAAGCTTTTTGTTCTTTAGCTTGTCCTGGGTTTGTTTTTCGTCGTTATTCAAAGCATCAAGCATGCGTTCAGCATCTTCTTTCGATAGCTTGTTGGGCTGCTGTTGCTGATCCTTGTTGTCTTTTTTATCCTGGCCGTTTTTATTCTCGTCCTTTTTATCGTCTTTCTTGTCCTGGTTCTTATCCTGGTTTTTGTTGTCTTTATTTTTATCGTCCTTCTTGTCGTCTTTTTTGTCCTGGTTTTTGTTATCCTTTTGGTTTTTGTTGTTCTTTTTATCCTTATTATCCTTGTTGTCCTTATCCTGTTTCTGCTGTTGTTTCAGCTTTTCCTGTGCGTAGGCAAGGTTATACCGGGTTTCGTCATCCTTCGGATTGTTAATTAATGCCTTTTTATAAGCATCAATACTTTCCTCCAGCTTTTTATTTTCCAAAAGCGAATTTCCCAGGTTATGATAGGCCTTAGCGGCAACAGCTTTATTACCCGATGTGCTGCCCAGCTGGTTAAATTGCTGCCCCGCCTCATCAAACTTTTTCTGCTTGTACAAAGCGTCACCGAGGTTGAAATCGCCTTCGGTGTTTTTCTTTTTCTGTATTGATTTTCGGTAATTAGCCTCCGCCTCGGTATATTTCTTTTCCTCGTAAAGCTTATTACCGTCTTTTACCAGGCTCTTTTCCTGCTGCGCAAAAAGTAAACCACCTGGCAATAAAAATAATATGATGATAATTAACTGCTTCATGTTTTTTTCACCTCAAATAACTTCAAATTGCTCAAGCGCTGGCTCTTCCTGTTCGATATAAAAAATTCAATAATCAATAGCACAAAAGCCAGCGCCAGGAAAATCTGGAACCTGTCTTCAAAATCCTTAAAGCTTTTGGTACCTACCGTTTTCCGCTGAATTTTCTCAATCTGGTCCATCACAATTCCCAACCCGCTGTTGGCGTTAGTAGCCCGCACATAAGCACCGTTGCCTGCTGCGGCAATTTCTTTGCCCATAGTTTCGTCCAGCTTACTTACAACGGTTTTACCGGCGCTATCAGTATGGAAACCAACCTGCTTACCATTTTGATAGATAGGTATCGGCGCGCCATCTGCCGAACCTACGCCTATAACGTGTACTGTAACATCCTTTTCGGTAGCAACTTTCGCTGCCGCCACGGCATCGTCTTCATGGTTTTCGCCATCGGTAATAATTATCATGGCCTTGCCTGTACCATCTTTAAAATCGAACGATTTCATACCCAATTCAATGGCTGAACCAATTGCCGTTCCTTGCGTTGGCACCATGTTGGTATTGATGGTATTTAAAAACAGCTTTGCCGCCGAGTAATCGGTCGTTACAGGCAATTGAACGTAGGCTTCGCCAGCAAATACGATAATACCGATACGGTCGCCACGCAGGTTGTCAATCAGTTGGGCAATGGCACGCTTGGCATTTTCAAGGCGGTTAGGCGCAAGGTCCTGCGAGAGCATACTGTTTGATACATCAAGCAGTATCATCAAATCCGCACCTTTGTGCTTTTCCTCTTCCATTTTGGAACCTATCTGCGGATCGGCAGCACCAATCACCAAAAATCCAAAGGCAATGGCGAACAAGATGAACTTGAGCCATGGGCGGGAGAATGATACATCGGGTATCATCATGTTTACCACATTCCTGTCGCCCAATGATTTTACAGCTTTTACCTTCCACCTGCTTACTGCAATAAAAAGCAGGATGAAAAGCGGGATTGACAATAACCCCCATAAATATTCGATATGTGCAAAACGTAGCATATTTTAAGTTAAGGCCCCCTTTAGCAATGTATTTTTTAAAACAAACTCCAACAATAAAAGCAGCAAAGCAATTACCACAAGCGGTAAAAACATCTCTGTTTTTTTATGATACTGGGTAACATCAATTTTAGCTTTCTCCAGCTTGTCTATCTGTTCATAAATATTTTTAAGGGTGCTGTTATTGGTGGCCCTGAAGTATTTACCGCCTGTAATGTCGGCAATTTTACCAAGTGTAACTTCGTCGACATCAACCGGTACCCGCTGGTACTGTATCCCCATGGGTGTTTGCACCGGGTATGGAGCCATGCCCTTGGTGCCGAGGCCGACTGTGTAGACCCTTATATTAAACTGTTTGGCAATTTCGGCCGCGGTGATTGGCGGGATGGAACCGGTATTGTTTGAACCATCAGTAAGCAAAATAACAACTTTACTTTTGGCATCGCTCTCCTTAAGCCGGTTAACGGCCGTGGCCAAACCCATACCTATGGCGGTACCATCATCGATCATTCCGTTTTTAATATCCTTAAACAGGTTTATCAAAACATCATGATCGATAGTAAGGGGGCACTGTGTAAAGCTCTCGCCGCTAAAGATTACCAGGCCAATACGGTCGTTGGGGCGGTCTTTTATAAAATCGATGGCAATGTTTTTACCGGCCTCCATCCTGTTGGGTTCAAAGTCCTCGGCAAGCATACTGCCTGAAATATCTGATGCTATTACAATATCAATGCCCTCGGTAGTGCTGTTTTGCCAGCTTAATAATGATTGCGGCCGGGCTAACGCTACTATTAATGCTGCCAAAGCAAGGCTGCGCAGCACAATGCCAGAGTGCCGGAACATTGGTTTTAAACTTTTTTGCGGTAGCGAGAACCCTTTCACAGCGGATACGCTTAAATAACCATACAGTTTGCGCTCGCGCCATATGTACCAGGCTATAGTTACCGGGATAAGTATCAGCAGCCAGAAAAATCCAGGGTGAGCAAATTCAATTCCTTTAAACACGCTGGCTACCTCCTTCTGCCGCCGGTTGCGGCGCTTGCGTCACCTGCTGTGTTTTCAGCACAAAGGTTAGGGCATTTTCCATGCTTAGTTCATTATCAACCGGCAAGGGTTTTTCTTTTGCGAATTTTACCAAATCGGCCAGTATTAATACCTGGGTAAGTTTCGTACGGTAATCATTGGCAATGTCCATGTATTTTAATGCGGCAAATATCTCATCAGTGGTACGCTCGTGGGTTTTAATAACATAGCGTTTTTCAAGGTATTCGCGCAAAATATCGCTCAACTCACTGTGGTATTCTTTTATCGCACCTTGCTGCCAAAGTTTTTTATCACGCAGTTGTTGTAATTTATTTATGGCGATTGCATGCGCCGGAACATCGGGTTTAATTTCAACCACGGGCTTTTCAACTTTCGGTCGTTTACGCAGATACCATACCAGGTAAACGATACCTGCCACAACAGCTAAGCCAAGAACAACCCAAACCCAGTGGTCCTTCAGCCAGTCGAAAAATGTGTAGGATACAGCCAGCGGTTGCTTAATATCATAAATAGCTTTAGTAGTATCAACCTGTACGGTTTGCACCATCAAAGTCAACTCATTAGTTTTTAGTACACCGGCTGCCGAGCCAATAGCATACGATGGTATAGTATAACTCCCCTGGTCGAACGAGGTGAGTGTATACGTTTGGGTCACTGTAGCCTGGTTGTGGTCGTTTTTGTCAAAAACGGTATCCAGCTTTATGGCAACTATCTGTACCTTGCCACTTATGCTATCAACCAGTTTCGGAAAATTTACTTTTTCTTTTGCAGGCTGATGAACAACCAGGCGCAGGTTTGTTTGGTCGCCAATGCGGATGGTTGTTTGGTCCAACTTAGCCTCGACAGTCATATTTTGCGCATGGGTCTTAAAACTGGTGGCCGCTGATAGTAATATTAAAACCAGGAAATTATAAAAACATCTTTTCTTCATTACCTTTTCTTTCCCCGTTTTTTAAACAATGTCATTAAAGGTTTTACGTACGATTCGTGGGTACCTATATCCGTTGCATCTACTCCCGATTTGCTAAAAACATCGCGGAGGGCAGCGTTTCTTCGCAAAGCATCGGCTTTATAAGCGGTGCGCACCTTTGGGTCGCCTGTGTTTATCCAGGTTATAACACCTGTTTCATCATCCTTAATAGGTATCAGCCCTAAATCCGGGAATTCTTCTTCATGTTTGTCGTATAGCCTAAGGGCTATAATGTCATGTTTTTTGTTCGCGATTTTCAGTTCGTTCTCAAAAGCCGGGCTCATAAAATCGCTCATGATGAAAGCCGTGCATTTCTTTTTTATCACGCTGGTAAAATACCGCAAAGCTTCGGCAACATTGGTTCCTTTGTTCTCCGGTGTAAAATCAATCAATTCGCGTATAATCATCAAAATGTGGCTGCGGCCTTTTTTTGGCGGAATGAATTTCTCAATCTTATCGCTAAAAAATATCACGCCCACTTTGTCATTATTCTGAATAGCCGAAAATGCCAGTACTGCGCACAATTCGGTAGCCAAATCCTGCTTTTGCTGTGCCTGTGTACCAAAGTTTTCAGAACCGCTTACATCCATCAGCAACATTACGGTAAGCTCACGCTCCTCGTCGAACACCTTAACGTAGGGGTGATTAAAACGAGCAGTTACGTTCCAGTCGATGGTGCGTATCTCATCGCCCACCTGGTATTCGCGTACTTCGCTAAAAGCCATGCCACGGCCCTTGAAGGCAGAGTGGTATTCGCCCGAAAACAGGTGATTGCTCAGCCCGCGGGTTTTTATCTCTATCTTCCGTACTTTTTTTAACAGCTCTTTTGTGTCTCGCGCCATTTTTATTAGATACAAGAATCAAGAAGCCAAGAATCAAGATAGAACTCAAGTTCTTATTTGACAATCAACCCCCTGAAGCTTACATTAAATTTCTTAACCTTCGCTCCGGATCTCCAAATCGTTTCTGACTACCGACTTCAGACTTCGGACTCCCTACGGTACTTCTACCGCGTTCAATATCCCGGTAATAATGTCCTCCGATGTCATGCTTTCGGCTTCGGCTTCGTAGGTTAAACCTATTCTATGCCTTAACACATCGTGGCAAATTGCCCGCACATCTTCAGGTATCACATAACCACGACGTTTAATAAACGCATAGGCTTTTGCAGCCAGGGCCAAGTTTATACTAGCTCTTGGAGATGCCCCAAAGCTGATCAGGTTTTTATAATTAGCCAGTTTGTATTGGTCGGGGTAACGGGTGGCAAATACAATATCAATAATGTATTGCTCAATCTTCTCGTCCATGTAAACCTCCCGCACCACTTTACGTGCCTTAATAATGTCCTCAGGCTTAACGACAGGATTTGGTTTTAACATACCCTGCGGAGAAATATTTGAACGGATAATCCTTTTCTCTTCTTCTTTGTTTGGATAGCCTATGACCACTTTAAGCATAAAGCGGTCAACCTGTGCTTCGGGCAAAGGGTAGGTTCCCTCCTGCTCAATCGGATTTTGGGTAGCCAACACCAAAAACGGCGTTGGCAGCGGAAATGTGTTATCGCCAATGGTTACCTGGCGCTCCTGCATCGCCTCCAGCAATGCACTTTGCACTTTTGCCGGCGCGCGGTTGATCTCATCAGCCAATATAAAGTTGGAGAACAAGGGACCTTTGCGGACTATGAATTCTTCCTTTTTCTGGTTGTATATCATGGTGCCCAGCAAATCTGCAGGCAGCAAATCGGGCGTAAACTGTATACGGCTAAAATCGGCTTGTATAGCTTTTGACAATGTATTTATAGCCAACGTTTTTGCCAGACCGGGTACACCTTCCAAAAGGATGTGCCCATCGGCCAGTAGGCCAATCAGCAAGCGGTCTACCATATATTTTTGGCCCACAATCACTTTATCCAACTCCATTTTCAGGATATCGATAAATGCACTCTCCTTCTGAATCATTTCGTTCAGCGCCCTGATGTCCATCGAGTACGAAGAGCTACCTGTTACGGCATCAGTTGCAGGATGCCCTGTATTACTATTTATTTCTTCCATTAAATGATTATTATTTTTTGGTAGGCAAACTTAAACAGATACTGAATTTTTTGCGACTAAAATCCTGAAGATAAATGTTAAAATTTGTTAAAATTGGCAATAGCGTTGTAATTGCACATGCAAAACATGGCTAAAAAGCAAAAAAGGCACACCATTACGGTGTGCCATCATATTGAATATTAGTTTATCAGCAAATTTGTGGAAAAATATTAGTCACATACTTTTCGGGCACGGTACCGGTGCCAAATAATATTTCGCAAAAGTGTGGATTTTTATGCCGGGTATGTTTTATAAGCGAGGAAAAAAAACACCATATCCCCACTCGTTACCAGCAGAATGTGGCCGAAGTTTATATAGGGGTATGTGTCGAAAGCAAGATAACCCAGCAACCCTAATCCAATAAAAGCAATTAACAAATAAACAAACCTAAATCTTGTGCTCATAAATAATTTATCAAAAAAAATACCACCATAAGGCCGCATTAGTCAGCGTGCCATTTTATCTAAAACAATTATATTAAAACGATTAGGGAGCGTTTCATTAAACAATAATATACTATAATCATACCAAGTTCATTTTGTTTAAACATTAGTTCAATATTCAATATTGCTGTAATGGTTGCTTAAATTTCTCAAATCTTCGCCGCAAGTGTTTTAAAACAACATTTGAATTTCGGATACCGCAATAATTACCTGTTAATTAACAAACAAATTATTTTTCACAATATTTTAATTTGATAGGCAACACTACGTCCAACCTGGCTTTGCGTAATATTGCGACTAATTATCCCCAAAATACTTCCCGGTTTTTAGCTCTTTACCAAACTATCACCGTTAAATAGTTTTACATCTTTTCAATAGCAAAACTCGGGTATATCGGGCGCAATAAAAATACCCCAAACAGGTGATATTTTACCAGTTGAACTGACTAGTCAGGCTGTTAATCTGTATTCGATTTTGCCGACCGGTTGCTTAAATGCATTTTTGGGGGTAAAAAAATAAACCAAGCGAAACTAATCGCTATGGATGATATGCAAAACAGACCATTGCATTCAATCTCGCCGGGGCCTGATATATAAAAAAACTAAAAACCGCATGAACGCCAGAAAGGGAATTATTTTGATTGCTTTAATTTCCTGATAATAATCTGTATATCTCCCGCTGCGCCTGCATCTCCGGCTTATCTTTTGCTACCGGTACATTTTGTAATTCCTGGTTTAGGGCAACTGCCTGCACATTGTCCTGCAATTGCAGCGCGACGATTTTTATAATTTCCTGTTTTATATCCTCATCATTCACAGGGAAACAAACCTCGATACGGTGGTAAATATTCCTGTTCATCCAATCAGCTGATCCTAAAAACACATCAGGTTTGCCTTCGTTGTTAAAAATAAATATCCTGCCGTGCTCAAGGTAGCGGTCTACAATACGCCTGATGGTGATATTTTCGCTCATGCCTTTAACACCCGGCACCAGGCAGCATATACTGCGCACAATCAACTGAATTTTAACCCCCGCCTGCGATGCTTCGTAAAGCTTATCAATCAGCACCCGCTCTTCCAGGTTATTCATTTTTAAAATGATGCTTGCAGGTTTGCCTGCTTTTGCAAACGCTATTTCTCTGTCAATAAGTTCAATAAATTTGGCTTGCAGGTTAAATTGTGCAACTAACAGATGTTTAAATTCAACCTGGTTTTCGTCGGCCGGTTTTTTGCGCTTGCTTAAAAACATAAATACCAGTTCCATCTCGCGCAATAAATCGCGGTTGCAGGTAAACAACACATGGTCGGTGTAAAATTTAGCAGTCGCTTCGTTAAAATTACCCGTAGCCAGCAGACCCGAATAAACCAGGCGACCGTTTTCAACGGTTTTCACTACAGCTATTTTGGCATGTACTTTAAGCGCATTTACACTGTAAACAATTTTAACCCCGGCATCTTTCATTTTTTTTGACCATTTCAGGTTGTTGGCCTCATCGAACCTGGCTTTCAATTCAACCATAACCTGTACATGCTTGCCGTTTTTGGCTGCACTGATCAATGCATTTACAATGCGCGAATTGCTGGCCACCCGGTAAAGCGTAATATAAATTTCTTTAACATCGGGGTTTATTGCAGCTTCGTTAAAAAAACGCAGTACTGAGTGATAACTCTGGTAAGGCGTAAGGATAATCATATCCTTGCCATCGCTTGCAAGCTGGCTTAGGCCCTTACGATTTACCGGCTTCCAGTCATCAAAGTATAGTTTAGGATTTTTAACAGGCAGACTAAAAAAATCTTTCAGATTGTGATACATTCCTCCTGCCGTGGCGTTAGCGCCTTGCAGGTCGAGCCTGCGTGTTATCAGTTGAAGGGTGCGCAATGGGATATCGGCCTGGTGCAAAAATCGGGTTGCGAGACCAAAGTCGCGCTTTTTAAGCTGTTTGTCAATTTCTTCCGACAGGTCGCCCGGGTATTCATCCATTAAATCCAGTTCGGCATCGCGGGTTATCTTAATGCTGTAGCAGCCATTTATTTTAGCCCCGGCAAATACCTTGTCGAGGTTATATCTTATGATGTCGTCTAAAAAAGCAATATAGGTTGCTTCTTCAGCATTAACAGTAAAAAATCGCGGCAGCTCGTCAGAAGGTATGTTTAAAAAAAATATCTCTTCTTTTCCGGCGGCCGACAATAGACTCACCACAAAATACAATTTGTTGTTCTCCGGGAAAAAGAAATGATCTTCATCCAATTTTACAGGCTGCAAAAACGCCAGTGCTTCCGACAAAAAGTATTCTTTTGCTGCATCCTTAACTACATCCGGAAATAGCTCATTATAAAGCAGGTGTATATTTTCATTCTTAAATGCCGGTAGCAGCTGCTGCCGCAATATCTGCCCAAAGCGTTCCTGCTGGGCATTTATCATTGCCCTGGCCTGGTTTAAAATACTGCGCCGCTCATCGGCATCAATAGCATTGATGTCCTTTTCGCCTATTTTTTGAAGCGCCCGTAACACCGGCATCCGCACGCGGTAAAATTCATCGAGATTTGAGGAAAAAATGCTCAAAAACTTTATCCGTTCCAAAAGCGGAACGCTAGGGTTGGCAGCCTCTTCCATCACCCTTTCGTTAAAATACAGCCAGCTTAAATCGCGGTTAAAATAACGCCGTTGTTCCATTTAGTTAGCTGGACTGGTGGGTAATTTGCCGAAAAAAGCAGCGGCTATGATGAATGCCAAAACCGAGATTATAAGGCCAAACATGAAAATGTTGTACGCTATGCGCAGTAAGCGATATTTACGACCTAAAACAACACCCTGAGCATACACATCCCTTATCAAGCTGCCGTACAAAAAGTCTTTATCCAACATCATTTTCTGCATCCCGTAGTTGTAATCGTCGAGCGTAGCTTTATAAAAGTTGCCAAAGAACAATAGGTTAACTTTATGCGTATCGACATCGTCCCTGGTAAAAACTCCGGATGGAATTGATGGCCGGGTTGACAGGATGGAAAACGTCATGGCAAGTAAACTAACGGCCAGTAAAATAAACGTCGGCACCACCAGGTAACCATATTCGCTTAACCGGCGTAACAATAAGCTTAACACCGCCGAAAGTATAATTGAATTAACGGTAATCATAATATGTGCCTTGTTGTCGGCCATATCGCTTAACCGCTGGTGGTTGCTTGAACTGATCCTGAACATGGTTTCAATCCCTTTTTCGGGCTTGTCCTCGTCCTTAACTTTCTTTTTGCCGGCATCATGCTTATCATCGCCGGGCTTATGTGCCAGGTTGTTTTCTTCAACAATGGTAGTATCAAATTTCATTTCCTGTGGGGCTCCTTTTTTTTCTTCCTTAGCCTGTTCTTTTTCCTCCCGGGCCAGTCGTTTTTTTAGGTACTCCACGTTTTCTTCTTTGGTAGCATTCAGCAACAACCTGCAAAAATCGGTGTGATAGGTATGGCTTTCTAAAAACTTTATTGATTTTGCATACCATTGCGCCTTGCTTATTTCAACATGGTGCAGCAACTGTATTTCCTTACGCAATAGCTTGTCTTTGTCCTTAAACTCATCAGTACCGAGGTGAAACAGATCAGCATCGCAAACAATTTCCTCGAGCAACGTATTTGGTGCCTGCGGCATCCTGGTTGCCATTATACAGTTTTTTATCAGGCCTACCAGTTTTACGTCAACATGCTGTTCGGCAAAAAAATCAACTGCCAATGCGGCTCCTTTTTCCTCATGGGTCGCAATATCAACCATATACCCAAGGTCGTGAAACCAAACTGCGGCAGTGACTATAAAAAAATCCTCATCACTTAGCTGGTAATGATTGGCTATTTTTATAACAGCAGTAACCACATCTTCGGTATGGTTGCGGTTATGGTAAAGCAAGTTTGACGTATCGTGCGTTTTATAAAACGTTAGCACATAATCCTGTGCCTGTTCAAGTAGTAGCTGGTAATTCATGTTTTGCCGATAGTTTGTAGCGCAAATTAGCTTTTATTTGTGGTTGATTTAAATAGTGGCAACTTGCTTAATGATGTAAAAATAAGTAATCCGCCTGCAAAAATGTGCCAAATACCCTGTTACCTAACTATATTTTTCAATAAAAACTTTGCGCTGACATTATTGATACAACTATTAATGTATACAATTTGTTTAAGTGATGTTCGCGACCAATCGCGTTGCAGATGTGGCTGCGTTTGCAGTACAGTGTCAAGTGTCGGCAGCGGCACTTATTGTTTATAAAAAAATAAAACTAAGTACCTCTTCGTTAAGTTATTTTAAACTGAAAGTGTATTTAATGTAATAAAGCATTCATCCGCACTTACCTAATTTTACGTTAGTTAGTTAAAGGGCAAATTTTTGGTAAATTTGTTGTAATACTTAGTTGAGTTTATGTTATTCCCGCAATTCGCAGACAATCCATTTCAAATTAACCTTTCGTTTCATAAAATAATTGAAAGGCTGGAGGAAACTGCGGCAAAAAAAAACGGAACAGGTGCACAAAAAGCCAAACAGCTTTTAAAAAAAATCAAACAGTTCCCCGAACTGAGAGAAGGTATAAAAAGCATTGACCAGATAAACAACAACGAAGCATTGATTGCTGAATTACTGACCGATTTATTTCCGCCAATACTTTCACTTAATGAAATAAAAGCAGTAAGCATCCCCTACCTCGGCCTTACTTTTAATTACACTGAACGTTTTAAAAACATACTTAAGGCTGCCGGCACGCAGTTTGAATTTAACATCCGTGATTTTGATGAGCACCAGTTTTACATAATGAGCTGCTGCATTATCCTTAATGCATTTTACGGTACCCGCCTTGATTTTGGCAAGCCGCTTTTTTACGATATACCAACGGCCGATGGAATAGTTAAACACTACCGTATATTGTACAACGCGGACTTTTTAGAAATACTGCCCACCGAAAAAGCCAAAATGCTTAACAAAGACGAAATTGACCAGTTGATGGACAATTATGACGATTTGGCTTTGTGGAAAGAAAAATTTCCGCCAAACAGCTGGCAATTGAACGGCTTTGGCATAATGACTTTGTTTGATGCAACGGTTGAAAATGCAGTTTCAAGCTTAAAAGGCAATTTGCTGGCCGACGTAGATTCGTCGGAATTACAGGCAAGCCTGGAAACCATATTCAGGTCAATATTTAAAATACCCGACTTGCGTATTGGCTTTACATCTTTTGACGCAGAAAACGACAGATTTATTCATACTTCATTCGGTCAAAAAGTAAAAAGCTATATGCTCGAAGGCAGGGCCGATACCGATTGTCAGAAAATGTTGTTATCCAGCTCATATAAAACGCTGGTAAAAAAGCACAAAACACTCGCAGTTACCGATTTGCCAGAATTTGCCGCAGCCAATCCCGATAGTAAATTATCACAGCATTTTACAGCACAGAATATTCGCAGCTTTATATTGGCACCTATTGTTAAAAACGGAATGTTGTTGGGCGTATTGGAGCTTGTATCAAAACGTACGCGCGACCTTAACAGCGTTAATGCCAAAAAGCTTGAAATTGTAATGCCGTTTATAGTGGATACTATTTATCGCAAAGTAACCGACCTGCAGAACCAGGTCCAGGCAGTTATCCAAAAAAACTACACAGTGCTACACCCAAGTGTTAACTGGAAATTTAGGGATGAGGCCATGAAATACATCCGGAGTAAAAATGCTGGTAAGGATTATCACCCCAAAGAAATTGTGTTTCATGATGTGTACCCGTTGTATGGTCAGATTGATATTAAGGATTCATCGGTTACCCGCAACCAGAGTGTCACCAACGATCTGATTAATCAGCTTAATGTACTGGTGTCGTTGTTTGAACAGATGCAGCAGAGCAACGGCGTTGCTAATGCCGAACAACAGCTTTTGGATTTAAAGACGTTTGTTGAAGACCTTTCTACCGGGATTAAGGCGGACAGCGAGCAGCATATTGAGCGTTACCTTGAAGAACATATCCACCCCTTATTAATAAAGAACAAAAAGCTTACAAAAGTTCTTGCCAGGCAGGTTAAAGATTATTTTAAACACACCGATAAACTAACCGGCGACTTTTATGCTAACCGCCATAATTACGAAACTACCCTGACGCTAATTAACGAAAAGCTGATCGATATCCTGGATAACCGGCAAGCAGAAGTACAGGCATACTTTCCGCATTATTACGAAAGGTTTAAAACAGATGGTGTTGAGCATAATTTATACATAGGCGATTCAATTGCACCAACCCAACAGTTTAATGCCACCCATTTAGAACATTTGCGGCTTTGGCAATTGCTGGTATTATGCGAAATGGCGCTTGAGCAGTACCGGCTTAAAAAAACATTGCCATATCCGCTTGGGGTTACATCACTGGTGCTGATATTTAGCGCACCAATATCAATCCGTTTCCGGATGGATGAAAAGCACTTTGATATTGACGGGGCTTATAATATCCGTTATGAAGTTATAAAAAAACGCATCGATAAGGCCTACATTAAAGGCACCAGGGAGCGGATAACCCAGCAGAATAAAATAACCATCATTTTCTCGAAGGTTGAAGAAGAGTTGGATTACATGAAATATATAAACCTGCTGCAGGACAAAGGTATACTTGCCGCCAAAATTGAAGAGTTTGAGGTGGAAGACTTGCAGGGCGTTTCGGGGTTAAAGGCCATAAGGGTTGCGGTATTGCACAATCAGAACGAACCAATTGAAGAGACTTTTAATTACGAGGAGTTGTATAAACAGTTAAACCTCGCCGCAATCGAAACTTCTTAACACTAAAATCAAAATTGGCCTGACTTAAAATCTAAACCCAGCCGAAATATACGGGTAAGTTCCATCCTTTGAAAAACCCACGACGGCCTGCACCAATATTAGTTGAGCTGGGATAAGATAAAAGCCGCCGCCATAGCCATCGTGCCACTGGCTTGATGATTCGCCGGGTGTCCAAACACGTCCCACATCATTAAAACCAACAAGGCCAAAGGTGCCGGGTAATATGTACGATGCATAATCAAACAATTTCAATCGCACTTCAAAATTATCATAGGCCATGCTTTTGCCGGTGAAGCGGCTACTATAAAACCCACGCAGGTTTTGTATGCCGCCTAATTGCAATTGCTGATAAAACGACGCGTTGCCGATGGTTGTGCCGCCGCCAATGCGATTTGCTATCACAAAAACAGAGTCTTTATCCGGGTTTAAAAAGAAACTAAAATCTGTCGTCACCTGTCCGTAGCTGTGTGCCCCCCCGTTAAGCCCCTTTAATCCACTAATGGTTGTATTCCATAAAATTCCGTTATGTGGTATTATCCCTTTGTCGCGGGTATCAAGTTTAAGCCCGGCAATGAGGCCCGCATTGCTTTCGGTTTTAAATACTTTTTGATTGGGATAAAGTGTGTTGTAATCAT
The DNA here is from genome assembly GCF_025359345.1 of Mucilaginibacter sp. Taxonomy (GTDB): domain Bacteria; phylum Bacteroidota; class Bacteroidia; order Sphingobacteriales; family Sphingobacteriaceae; genus Mucilaginibacter. The sequence goes on along the minus strand of NZ_JANYGQ010000028.1, from coordinate 44,192 downwards.
TTAAAAAACGATTATGATTACTTTCTTCATCGCCATTATAGTATTGCGCTACAACGCCGCCGCTAACAGTCCAATTTTCATAAACATGCCGCACCCTTACGTCGGCGTTTAAAAAATTATAAACGTTGCGATAATATTCGCGCTTTTTATCGCCGGCGTCAACAAACTGTGTTTCGTTGCCAAGACCAAAAAAGTAACTTTGGTAGTTAGGGCCCTTTGAAAGTATATTTATGAAAAGGTCACTTTTACCAAAAACCTGCTTAAACTCGCCGTTATAATTTAATAATAACGATTTTGCACCAAAGCCGTAATTAACCATCAGGCTTTGCCTGAAAGCATAAGGGTCTTTCCTGAAACCTTGTTTCTGATAAATAAAATCGGTCATCAACTGCAGCCCGTAGTCGCTGTTGTAGCTGCCTAATATCAGCGGTTGTAAAAAATTGTATTTAAAATCTTTCCTGTCGAACTTATTTACCCCCGTATCAGTCGAAGTACGCATGTGTGCCTGGGAGCTCAAAGGCAAAGTATTCTTTTCGTCGGTCCTGTCATATACATACCTGTTGCCCTTGCCGCTGATATCCTTATCGAAAGTAAATGTGTCGTTATCGTCGCCACCAACCATCCGTACTGTAATTGGTGAATGGTTATCGCCGTGAACTAAAAAAACGTCGCCGCCGCCAAGTCCGTAAAGCCTTATTTCACTGGTGACTGCGGGATCAAACGTCCGCTGGTAAATTACCTGCCCCGCTTCGCCGCTCTTTTTTACTTTGTTAACCTTAACAGCAACTTTACCATCTTCCTGGTTGGTAATGTCAAACTGCTCGCGCTTATCTGACGCTGGAATTTCAACTATTTGTGATATAAACCTGTAATATTTTAAAGCCTGCTGCATTAATACATTGCGCCTGGCTATTAGCTTTTTAGTGAGTTCGGCACCGCAGAGCCGGTAAATATTCGGCGGCATTTTTTTCATCGCCTCATTTATCAGCTGCTCTGTCAACTTATCCTGCACGTATTTTACCTGCGTTTCCCAATCCTGTTCGCTTAGCCCGTTTAAAAAATAACGGTCAACGTTACGTCCGTTCAAATTCCAGCGGTTTATGGCCCGTATATGGTCGTTAAAACTTTGAAATTTCGACATCAGCAAATGCCTAGAAACAAACCATGGTAAAACACCTGTTGTGCCGTAAAAAACCTGGTCGCGGTCGCGGGGTACTGGCTCATATACGGTACCACCGTTGCCATCTTCTTTCTTTTCCCAACGCCATTGGTCTTCATGACGGTCCCAGTCGCCCAGTAAAAAATCAAGCAAACGGGCCTTTAAAAACAGGTTTTGATCCACGTGGGTGATATTGTCTTCCTGCAGTTTCTTTTGAACCTTGCCGGTATTGTCAGTCTTTTCCGCATCAAGTGGTTCACGCTCCTCGAACAAAAAAACCTGGTTGGCAAAGTCTTTTTGATACTTGCCAAATGCAGGGTCGTCGGGCACATAAACAATCTGAGGATTGGCATGTGGTACACCGAGAGCCGTAGCCAACGGCGGCACTACAAGTGCTGAAAACGGGTGCTCGGCCGATATTTGATCCTGAACAATGTCTTTTGCAATAGTTGCCCTAAGGTTGGGCGGTAATACTTTTTCGGGATATTTTTGAATGGTACGTAAAACCCATTCCTGCCCGGCGGCATCTTTAAGGCGCAGCGATTTGGTTTGCATGCCGCCTCCCCGCTGTTCAATGGTAAGCCCGCCTTTCTCCTGTGTTAAATGAAATATCTTGATATTAACGGGTTCAGCCCACAATTTCCGGTAGCTTTCTCCTAATAGGAAACGGTGAAAACCGCTAACACTATCGTATCCGGGTTGAACGGCTACTTTAATGCTGTCATTTTTTATCTGCGCCTGCGAAAATCCGTCAAAACTTATCGTGACGAGCAATGCTGCGCACAAGCATTTCTTTAATATTCGCCATTTGTCACCACAAAATGGTATCAGCATAAAGTTCATGGGTAGATGTTGCTTTTTTTACTTATAACCGGTAACAAAATAAGCAAAAACGGCTATCATTTTAGCATAATTATTAAAATATGTAGGTAATTATGCGTTTTCTGCGGTTAAATATCCGAGTCGTCCGCGGTGCCCTTCTCGGGAACGGCAAATAAATAACCGATTACGGTGATACAGGCAAACAATACTATCCTGGTGAAAATATAAATAAAATGTTCCATAGCTAAAAAATTTTGATCGTTGTTTAATTACAAAGACGATTGACGAAGACAATAATGCTACCAAAATTCCAAATCGTTCATTATCAATATTTTAAAATATAAATACTAATTTTATTGTAACGACATTTCGTTAATTGCTGCCAATTATCACGAAATTTCATCGGGATATAACAAAAACGCCCAACCTGCAAATTAGGCAGGCCGGGCGTTTTTAAACGTAATATTTCAGGCTTAATGTCCGCCTTCAAAAATGCCTTTATAAATGGCTTTTTGTAATTCGTTGGGATTTTCCATTGGTTTTATTTCAAAACTGCGCGACACTTCTGTTTCGAGCGTAATTTTTATTTGCTCAACTTTTCCTTTTTTCTCTATCTCCAAGGTTACCACATCACCGGCCATTTTAATTGTTGATAAGGCCTGCAATACAGCCAGGGTAGCCGGTTGCCCATCGATGCTGATTATCTTACTTTTAACCCGCACACCGTTTTCCCATGCCGGTGATTTATACTCAACGGCTGTTACAAACAGCGAATCTTTTTGGGTTTTAGCAGTAATGCCGTTCCAGGCGCCCGGCTGCTTTTTCCAGGCGTCGTCAATATCAAGCCCGGCATAGGCAAAATATGGGTGGTAATTAATTTCTTTTACGGTAGATGCATATTCAAATAGTTCACCAAGCTTAACACCAGCGGCCTCTTCGCAAGCCTGCCTGAACTCTTGCGGGGTAAAACCGCGTTTAAGCTTTTTAAAGTAGGTGTAATAAAGCTTGCGCATTACGTCGTCGAGACTTTTGGCGTTTTTGGTTTCGTGCCTTATTTTTAAATCAAGCATTAAACCCAGCACAGGGCCCTTGTCATAGTAGGATATGGTTTTGTTAAACTCGTCGGCAACCCTTCCATTTGGCCCGTCGCTCCAGGTTTCAAGACTGGCTTGCGTGGCTGATTGAAACAGGTGACCCGGCTTTTTCTCGTAATTAAGCAGGTTGGCGCGCAATTGCCCAAGCATTTCCGAGCCATTGGTGATACCTGCGCGGTTGATAAGGATATACTCGTAATAAACTGTAAACCCTTCGGATACCCAGAGCATTTCGGTTTTGCTGCCTTTTTCGTAATCAAACGGCCCGAGCTCGATTGGGCGGATACGCTTTACGTTATAGGTATGGAAGTACTCATGTGCCAAAAAGCTGTAAAGCCTCATTTTACCCGCCTGCTTGTCCAAGCCATTGCCGGTAAAAGCAACCGAAGCGGAGGTAAGGTGCTCAATACCACCACCGCCGGGCCCGGTGCCCAAAAACACGTAATGCTTGTAAGGTATTTCGCCGATGATGCCCGAACCCACTTCAATGATTTTTTTCATATCATCCATAAATCCCTGCTTATCTGCAATGCCCATTTTATAGCCGATAAAATCGTGGGGGATACCTTTTACCGTGAAGCCTGGCAATTTTTCCAGTTTACCCATCAGTATTGGCGCATCATACAGCACATCAAAATCAGGTGCCTTAAATTGGGTCGAGTCACTGCCTGCTAAATCAAGACCGGTGGCGATCCTTGTCCAGCCGGGGTATTGCTGTACGCTAACAGTAACCGGCTGCAAAATATTCTTGTCACCATACATAAAAATACCGGCTGGCGAAAGGTAGGCATGGGCCGTGTCAACATAATTGCCGCCCACAAAGTTACGGATAGCCTCCACATCATATTTAAGCTTTACAATTTTATTACCGGGCACGGCCACCTGCCAGGTGTTTTGGTCGGGGTGTTTAAAGTCTATAGCCTTGCCGCCTTCGTCGGTGGCAATAAAATCGGATACGCTTTTGCCGAAATTCATAAACTGGTAATAACCGGTGGTCCAGGTTGGCATTTTAAAAGCCACGGTATCCGGCAGTTTGCCGCTAAGCTCAAGGCTTACATGCACCTTTTTGGTGGCAGGCTCAACCGACATACTGTACTGCCATTTTTGCCCCGACTGCTGGGCATAAGCTGCACTTATTAAAGCTATCGCCAGTAAAGTTGTTGTGACAGCCTTTTTCAGGTTTATGAATGGGTAATAGATGATCATAAATTGTGGATTTAAACCATTATACAGGTTAATTAACAAACAGGGATTGTTGTAAGGCTAAAATTACAAAACGCAGTGTGACAAATTATAACTGAATTCTATCTCACTATCACTAAAAATTACCTCACACAATTAAATAATATTTTAAAAATGGCCAGATAATAATTTACAAAGCCAAATTTTATCAACAAAATTGGCGCTTTGTTAAAAATAACATAAATTTAAGGCTATAATAACAGCCGAAACTATCGCTATTTGATGTGGAAACAATTACCAGGAGAAATTTTTTAAGTAAGGGCGCTATGTTGGCGGGGGGGGCTTATCCTGCAATGCTGGCTTTAGGCATGCTAAAGGCCGCGCCTGCACATGCATTTAACTTAGCGGGGAGCGGTAACGGCAAAAAGATTATCATTTTAGGCGGCGGTCTTGCGGGGATGACCTGCGCTTATGAACTTAACAAACTAGGCTACAACTGTACCATACTGGAGGCCCGCGAGCGCGCCGGCGGTCGATGTTGGAGCGTACGTAACGGAAGCACTAACACCGAAACAGACAAACCAACCCTCACTGCCCGCTTTGACGATGGCCAGTACTTTAACGCCGGCCCCTCGCGCATACCACATAATCACCAGCTTACTCTGCATTATTGCAAAGAATTTGGCATCCCTTTACAGGTCTATAATAATGTAAACGAAGGATCCTACTATTTTGCCGAGGGTAAAGGCCCTCTATCCAACAAAAAAATACGCGTTCGCGAGGTGCATAATGATATACGCGGGTATATGAGCGAGATACTTGCCAAAAGTATTGACCATGGCAGTTTAGATACTGGTTTAACCAAAGAAGATTCGGAAAAAGTTATTGAATATTTAATGGCCGAAGGTGGGCTCGACCCGGATAAATTGTATAAAGCATCGGCACGGAGAGGCTATATTGAGTCGCCGGGTGCCGGCGATAAGCCGGGTAAAATTGCCGACCCGCATAAACTGGCAGCTATGATACAATCCGGTCTGCTTGATCCTGATTTTTATAACGTTGCTGAATATACTTACGAACTGCAGATGACCATGTTCCAGGCTATTGGCGGTATGGACCAAATTGCCAAAGCGTTGGAAAAAAAGGTAGCTCAAAGCCTAAAGCTTGGCGCCGAGGTAACCAATATTACCAATATCGACAATGGCGTAAAAGTGACTTATAAAGATGCACAGGGCGACCATATTTTACAGGGCGATATTTGCATCTGCACCCTGCCTTTGCCTGTGCTGAGCAATGTAAATAATAATTTCTCGGGCGATGTAAGCCGGGCCATAGATTACATCAGCTATATGCAAACCGGTAAAATAGGCTTGCAGTTTAAACGCCGGTTTTGGGAAGAAGACGATCACATTTACGGCGGGATTACCCATACCAATAACGATTTAACGCAGATTTTTTACCCGTCATACGATTATCTCGGTAAAAAAGGGATATTGCTGGGTTACTATAATTTCAATGAAAAGGCACAGCGCACAGGCGAGTTGAGCTACGCTGAGCGTGAAAAACTGGCGCTGGAAAAAGGAAGGCTGGTGCACCCGCAATATGATGCAGAATTTGAAAGCTCGTTTTCGGTAAGCTGGCATAAAACCAAATACAATTTAGGCGGATGGGCGGTTTACAGCAACGAAACCCGTAAAAACCAATACCCGATACTATTAAAGCCTGATAAGCAGGTATATTTTGCCGGCGAGCACCTAACCTATTTAAACGCCTGGATGGCGGGCGCGTTTGAATCGGCACGAGGTGTTGTTACCGACATACATGCGCGCGTGACCGACCAAAGGGTAACATACCCGGCACAAACAAATAAATAATAAACTGACTGAAAACTCATAAAAAATCAACGAAAATGGCAAATTCAATTAACCGCAGAAACTGGATAAAATCCAGCGCCCTGATGGCCGGGGGACTGGCCCTGGCTTCGGGTACTATAAACAAGCTGGCCGCAATGCCACTGGTAAAAAAAATCATCCCGGCAGGCAAACGGGTAACCGACCAATCGGCGATATTGGAAGCCCCAGCAGTAATGAAAGCAAGGTTGCTTGCCAACGAAAACCCGTTCGGGCCATCAGCTGCGGCTAAAAAGGCAATAACCGACTCACTTGATTTAAGCTATCAATACGCTTTTATGCAAATGAGCGTGTTGTCGGGTAAAATTGCTGCCTTTGAAGGTATTCATCAAAACAACATCATGATGGATGCCGGTTCATCGGCCCTGTTGCTCGCCTCAGCAATGCACTTCAGCAAAGGCGGGAAAGATATCATCACCGGTGACCCGTCATACGATGACCTGCCAACCCACGCCAAACTGCACGGCGGCAACTGGGTTAAAGTGCCATTAACCAGCGAATACAAATTGGACCTTGATGCAATGGAAGCAAAAGTAACGGATAATACCGGGCTGGTTTACATTTGCAATCCCAATAATCCCACCGCTACCGTAGTTGACACTGATAAACTGAAAGCATTTTGCGAACGCGTATCTAAAAAAACAATGGTATTTGTCGACGAGGCTTATATTGACTACCTGCCAGACCCACAGGGGACTACATTAATAGGCGGTGTAAAAGCAGGGCAGAATATCATCGTGGCCCGTACATTCAGTAAACTATACGGCTTTGCCGGGCTGCGCTGCGGCTACATAGTGGCACAGCCTGATACTATACATGCCCTTTCTATTTACACCGGCGGCGCGTTTAATCTTTCCGCAACCACATTAGCTGCTGCAACTGCTGCTTACCAGGAAACTGATTATATGAAGGACGCGGCTAAAAAGATGGTGGCCTCGAAAGAATACCTTTATTCGGTATTGAAAAAGGAAGGCTATGAGTATATCCCGTCATCGGCTAACTTTGTTATGTTTCCCCTAAAAATGGATGGGAATAAATTTGTGGGCGAAATGATGAAACGCGGAGTGGGCGTGCGCAACTGGAAGCTAAACGGCGCCGACTGGTGTCGCGTAAGCATTGGCCGCATGGACGAAATGGAAGCATTTGCCGATGCGTTTAAACAATTGTCATAATCTCACAAAACTTTATTCAATGTTGCTAACCATAGCGATGGGTTTGAAACCCATCGCTATTTTATATAATACAATATGCGTAACCTACTACTAACACTATCTTTTTTACTAATCATATCATTCACCAGGGCGCAAACTGCTACGCCAAACCCACGCCCGCTGACCCTGGATGAATATAACAAAGCGTTAACCTACACCATTGCCGACCTTGACAAGGACACTTACGTAAAGTTTGACAACGCTTATGTACTTGACCGGTATGAAAACCGTAAGCCCTATTTTATAACCGGTGGCGATGGCCTCAAAAAAAGGGTTGACCTTTATAAACTTGTTGCCAAACAGGGTATGCAGGAAATTGGCCTGATGGTGTTTTACACCAACGAAACCGGCAAAAAATACCAGGCCCTTGTTCCGGACTTTACCGCTGATGCCAAAGTATGGGCAAAATACTTCCAGGATATTGACGACATTAATAAGGTCGAGAAAAACTTTATTTTAAAATTGTCATACGTCTTGTCGAAAGAAATGGCTTTCCAGCAGTATAAAGTGCTGAACAATGGTAAAGATATGAAGGAAGAAGCCGCAACTTATGGTAACGATATCTGCTTCCCCGGTGATGAAGAAGTAACCATGAGCAACGGCGCCAAAAAGCTGATAAAAGATGTAAAAAGTGGCGATGAAGTTATCACTGTCGATCCGGCTACTAACAAATCATCTGTAATAAAAGTAAAGGAACTTACCGTGCACGCAGCTAAGAACTATGCAATAACCGAACTGGTGCTGGTATCGGCAAAAGAAGAGCATACAGCGGCGGGTTTGAACATCAGCCTAAACACAAAAGTATTGAAAGCAACGCCTAACCATCCAATGCTTACAAAACAGGGTAACTTCAAAATTGGCGAGGTTGCCGTCGGGCAGCAGGTATTGTGCCTTAACGAACAAAAAGGCAAATACGAAACTTATACCGTTTTAAGAAAAACTGAACGTGCAGGCGGCGTGCAAAACGTTTACAACATCGAAGCTGACGGCGGCAGTACGCTGGTGCTGAATGGGGTAATGGTGATGCAGAAGTAGTTTCAATTTTACCACGGAGATACACGAGAAGGCATAGAGGCGCGGAGAAAAAATATTTCTGCGTTCTCCATGCCTTTTTTGCGTTCTTCGGTTCAACAAAGCCATGGCTGCATCTAAACAATTCCCTAAATTAACGGTATAGCTAATATGAAAAATACATTCAAGCCGATATACATTTGTTTGCTATTGCTTACTTGCGTGCTGCTCATTAACTGCACCGGGCAACAACAAAGTAAAAGCCTCAGCCCAAAAGGTTACGATTTAACCCGTCCAGTAAAATATGAATTACCGGATGAACTAACCGAGGTATCCGGTATAGCATTTAACAAAGGCAAGGCTGATACAATGTATGCGGAACAGGACGAAAAAGGTTCGCTTTTTTATTTCAAGCCCGGCAGCAAGGACATACAGCGCTATAAATTTGGCAAAAGCGGCGACTATGAGGATGTTGCCATCAGCAACGGCCAGGTAATTATGCTGCGCAGCGACGGCGTATTATTTACTTTCCCGCTGCAGGCGGTAAAAAGCAGCCTGCCTGCCGACGCCAAAACATGGGAAGGTTTGCTGCCGGAGGGCGAATACGAAGGGATGTTTGCTGATGATAGCACACAATCGGTATACGTGCTGTGCAAACATTGCAGTATTGAAAAAAGCAGCAAAACCAGTACGGTGTTCACCCTAAAACTTGCAGCCGAGGGGACACTAACAAGCGCGGGGCAGGCAGTAATTGATATTAAAAAGATAGAAGAGCTGACAGGCCAAAAGAAAATAACATTCCACCCGTCCGGACTTAGTCGTAGTCCGCTGACCGGCGATTGGTACATTTTGTCTTCAGTAAATAAATTCCTGGTAGTTGCAGGCGCCAACTGGGAGATTAAAGAAGTGTACCCCTTAAATCCGCAGGTATTTGGTCAACCGGAAGGTATTGCATTTGATAAGGATAACAACCTTTACATATCAAACGAGGGTGACAAGTTGCGGATGGGAAATGTGCTGAAGTTTGCTTTTAAAAAATAGCAGGTTTTCTAATGTTGTCCATTATTTAATAAAACTGAGTTTAATAATAAGCCAAAAGCCCCTCAAACAATATGAAGGGCTTTTGTATCTATTTTCCTCACGGACGCGGCGGTGGAGGCGGCAGCCCCGGACCCGGTGGGTGCGGCGGCGGCTTTGGCAAACGGATATGAATCCTTGCGTGGTGCCTGCGATGATGCCTGCGGAACCGTATTGGCGGGCGCGGTGGCGGCGGTGGTGGCCGGCGTATTTGTAAATACGTTGGTGTAACTGTCAATGTCATTGATTTTGCATGCGAAAATTCAACGCTGAAAGTTAAAACCAAAGCCACAACTAAAATTTTTAAATATTTCATGTGTTAGTGGTTAATGATGATTGTTGTTTATAACGTTAAATGTACAATTATGTTTTGAAAACGGTATAGCGCAGGATATTACTTAAACAAATTGTTGTACATAAAATCAGCCGCAAACTGCCCGGCTTCGAGCCAGCGTTGCTGCGTACCCTTATCGCTGGAGAAAATGGGATTAAAATGTTTGCGCAACTCGTGCGAATAACCTTCAAAGACTTTAACTTCAGTTGGAATATTTAAGGACTTTGCCTTTTCGTAGACGTCTTTCCCGCCATACAACGATGTGTCTTTGTGTGCCGGTGCAACTATACCATCGTTGCTGCCGTAAATATTTACCACCGGTACCCGGGCGTTTTTCAGCCAATTTAGCCTGAAAATTCCACCCCATAAATTAATTACGCCCTCAACCTTTAGCAATTCCATTTTTCCGGTATCAGCTTCTGGTACTCCCGCAAATTTTGCCAGTTCGGTATTGGTGGCAAAAGCCGCTTGAAGGGCTATCATCCCTCCTGCCGAATTGCCCGCTAATATAATTTTGTCTGGGTTAATGTGATATTCGGCGGCATGTTGCTTAAAATAGGCAACGGCCTTTTTTGCATCCAGCACTGCATAATAGCAGCTTCGTTTTAATTCGTCGAAATTCAAAAATGGTAGTTTCTTACTCATCGTATAATTTATGGATACGCAAACATAGCCCCGCTGTGCAAACGTTTTACTCCATATTTCGGCGCTTTTGTCGGCTTTGGAGCCAAATTTAAAGCCACCGCCGTGCATCCAAATGATTAATGGCCGGCCTGTTGTTTCGTCGCCTTCGGGTTGGTATAAATCAAACAGGTGAGCTTTATTTTTGCCCGTGGAATCGCTTCCGTCGTAGCTTAAGTCTTTCGTAGTTTTTACGCCACCAAATACAATATCTTTATATTTAACTGCCTGTGCATTCGCGGTAATCGAAATGCAAAATATGCCGGCAATTAGTAAGGGCTGTTTAATAGTCATAACTGATATACGTTACAATCGTGGCTGGCGGTTGTTTTGTTAGCGCAAACAATATTAATACATACAGCTTTATATAACACTCCATAACACATTTTTTTTAATTTTGGACACAACTACCATTACAATGTCTATCGCCACGGAAAGTAATCAACATTCGCACGAAATAACCCATTTACAGCAGCAAAAACTATATGAACTTTTAGCTTATGTAAGCCAAAATTCCCCGTTTTATAAGGAGTTGTTTGCAAAACACCGCATCGACATAAAAAACATAAAGACGCTGGCTGATATTACCGCCATCCCAACCACTGCCAAAGATGACCTGCAGCAACGTAATGACGATTTTTTGTGCGTATCGCGCAGTAAAATCGTTGAACACACCTCCACATCAGGCACATTGGGCCGGCCGGTAACCATTGCATTAACCGAAAACGACCTTAACCGCCTGGCATATAACGAGTATAATTCCTTTTTATGTGCGGATGGTTCGGCCGAAGATACCTACCAGTTGATGCTCACGCTCGACAGGCAGTTTATGGCCGGCATTGCTTATTACCTGGGTATCCGCAAAATTGGCGCAGGTATAATCCGCCTTGGGCCGGGCGTACCGGCATTACAGTGGGAAACCATCCAGCGGCTAAAGCCTACAGCCATTGTTGCCGTCCCTTCGTTTATTTTAAAACTGATTCAATTTGCAAAGGATAGCGGCATTGACATTAATTCCACTTCGGTAAAAAAGGCCGTTTGCATTGGTGAGAACATTCGTAATAATGATTTTACATTAAATATCCTTGGTCGGAAAATTACCGAAAGCTGGGATATAAAATTATACTCTACTTACGCCTCCACCGAAATGCAAACCGCGTTTACCGAATGCGGCGCAGGCAAGGGCGGCCATAACCAGGCCGATTTAGTTATTGTTGAACTGCTTGACGAAAACGACCAGCAGGTGGCGCCCGGCACACCCGGTGAAGTAACCATTACTACTTTAGGCGTTGAAGGTATGCCGTTGCTGCGGTACAAAACCGGCGATATTTGCACATATGATGACGAACCCTGCATCTGTGGCCGCACAACATTGCGACTTTCGCCCATAATGGGCCGTAAAAAGCAGATGATTAAGTTTAAAGGCACCACCCTGTACCCGCCAGCGCTTTTCGAACTATTAAATGAGCGCGAAGAAATCAGGGATTTTGTAATCGAGGTATCCTCAAACGATATTGGCATGGACCAGGTATCGTTGTACGTTGTGCCCGCCGAATTGACGGATGAATGCGACCACCGGATCCGCGCCTATTTGCAGGCAAGGCTACGCGTTAGTCCGCATATAAAATATGTGACTGCGGAAGAGATACAGAAAATACAATTCAGCGAAGCAAGCAGGAAAGCAATAAAATTTATTGATAAACGGGCGTAACAGAATGCAGTTCGGCATCCGCGAAAATAATAGCTAAAACCTTAACCCATTCCGGGTGTTATTGCAGTTTACATTAACCCGTTTTACATATATTTTATACTTTAGCGGATTATTATTCACCCTGACAAAACATTAATTTTTGCCCATGATACATGTTGGACAAAGTCCTCTTTCTTTAAACGATTTTTCTGAACTGATATTTAAAAAAAACGAGGTTGCACTTGATGCAGCCGCTTTAAATAAAATTAACACCAACTTCGAGTTCCTTAAACAATTCTCGTCAAACAAGCTGATTTATGGCATAAATACCGGCTTTGGGCCGATGGCGCAGTACAAGGTTAGCGAGGACAATATTCTGCAATTGCAATATAATCTTATCCGCAGCCATTCATCGGGCAGCGGCAAGCTGATGACTGCACAGCTATCCAAAGCTTTAATGATTGCCCGGTTAAACAGCTTTATGCAGGCATATTCAGGCGTGCATACCGACGTTGTTGAGTTACTGAAAGAATTAATTAACAAAGATATTGCTCCCTGTGTTTTCGAACACGGCGGTGTGGGTGCCAGCGGCGATTTGGTGCAACTGGCACATCTTGGCCTGGTTTTAATTGGTGAAGGGGAAGTGATTTTTGAAGATGCCGTTCATCCAACAATGGAGATTTTCAACAAATTCAATATTAAACCGCTGTCTATCCATATCCGCGAAGGTTTGGCTATTTTGAATGGTACTTCGGCCATGACAGGCATTGGTATGCTCAATATCATCCAGGCTAAAAAACTATTGAACTGGTCGGTGTTGTTTTCGGCGATGATAAACGAGATTGTGGAAGCATTTGACGACCACTATTCGCACGAATTGAACGTGGTAAAACGCCATGTGGGCCAAAATGCTATTGCAGGCATGATGCGCGATATTTTGAAAGACAGCAAAATGATACGCGACCGCTCAGAGCATTTATACAACCCCGACAACCTTGACTATGAAATATTTGAGGATAAGGTGCAGGAATATTATTCATTGCGTTGTGTAACCCAAATTTTAGGGCCTATTTATGACACCATCGCACAGGTTGAAAATACGGTTGTAAATGAATTGAACTCGGTTAACGACAACCCTGTGATTGACCATGAAAACCACAATATTTTCCACGGCGGTAACTTTCACGGTGATTATGTATCGCTGGAGATGGATAAATTAAAAATTGCCATGACCCGTGTATCGATGCTGGCCGAACGACAGTTAAATTACCTACTGAATGCCAAGCTGAATCAAAAGCTGCCACCATTTGTAAATCTTGGCGTGCTGGGTTTAAATTTTGGTATGCAGGGTATGCAGTTTACGGCTACTTCCACTACCGCCGAAAACCAAACTTTATCGTTCCCGATGTATGTGCACAGCATACCTAACAACAACGACAACCAGGACATAGTAAGTATGGGTTGCAATGCGGCATTGATGACTAAAAGGGTTATCGATAACTCCTTCGAGGTGCTGGGCATCCACTTGATGACGATTTTACAGGCGATAGATTATTTGGAATGCAAGGATAAGCTATCGACTATATCACGCAAACTATACGATGAAGTGAGGGCGATATTCCCGGTATTTATTGAGGATGCACCAAAATATAAGGACCTGGAAAGGGTTAAAACTTTCCTTGAATCAGCAGACCACATAACATCCTTTTCCAAATGAAATGCGCACTGGTTACCGGAGGCTCACGTGGCATAGGCAGGGCAATCTGCTTAAAGCTGGCGGCTTTGGGCTACCATGTGCTGGTAAATTATAAAAGCAATATCGATGAGGCTAATAAAACTTTGGCCGCCATACAAAAACAAGGTTACAGCGGCGAACTGATGCCATTTGATGTTGCCGATAGGGAACAGATAAAGCAAACGCTTGGCGGCTGGATTGAAGCCAACGAAGATAAGTACATCGAGATACTGATAAACAATGCCGGCATCCGCGACGACAGCCTGATGGCCTGGATGGCTGAAGAGCAGTGGGACAACGTATTAAAAACCAACCTCGACAGCTTTTTTCATGTAACCCGGCTGGTGTTGAACAGCATGCTGAGCCGCAAATACGGGCGAATCGTTAATATCGTTTCGCTTTCAGGCCTGAAGGGCCTGGCCGGACAAACCAATTACTCGGCTGCAAAGGCCGGGGTTATTGGCGCTACCAAGGCACTGGCGCAGGAAATTGCGCGGCAGGGAATTACAGTAAATGCCATTGCTCCCGGTTTTATTAAAACCGACATGACTGAAGGCCTTGATGAAAAAGAATTAAAAATGATTATTCCTGCCCGCCGTTTTGGCCTGCCTGAGGAAGTGGCACATGCAGCTGCGTTTTTGGCTTCGCCTGATGCCGCTTATATAACAGGACAGGTGCTTTCGGTAAACGGGGGCCTATATTCCTGATATGGACTTACCCGTTGAAGATATACGCGCGCTTATTCCGCAAAAGGCACCTTTTGTAATGGTGGGTAAGTTGCTTTATGCCGATGAATTGACGACCAAAAGCAGCTTTACTGTAAGCCAAGATAATGTATTTGTGAAAGATGGCGTTTTCCACGAAGCAGGGTTGATGGAAAATATTGCACAGACGGCGGCATTACGCGCCGGGTACATCGCTCAAAAGGATGGTAAGCTTGTGGAAACCGGCTATATTGGTGCAGTTAAAAATTTCGAAGTATTTAACCTCCCAAAAGTTGGCGACGAGTTAACAACCGAAATCAGCGTACAAAACCAAATATTCAATGTTACCGTAATTGATGGCAAGGTTTGGCATAATGGTAATTTACTGGTGCAATGCGAAATGAAGATATTTATAGGTAATGAATAAATTATGAGCAAGATTAGTGAGGATGATGTTTTTGTAGTTGCCGATAATATTTTCTCGCCGTTAGGTAAAACTACCGCTGAGAATTTTGAGCACCTTAAAAATAGTATTTCCGGGGTTAAGTGCCATGATGACGAAAGCCTGTCCCCTGCCCCATTTTATGCATCGCTGTTTGATGACAGTAAACAGTTTCTTCAATCCGGCGATGGATATACAAAATTCGAGCACTTGCTTATCGCATCCATTGCCGATGGGTTAAAGAATGCTGACATCGACTCAACTGATAAAAAAACAGCATTAATCATCTCCAGCACAAAAGGCAACATCAGCCTGCTGGAAACAGAAGAAAACAACCCGGCATTACAGCAACGAATAGCAATGTCGAGCTCAGCCAAAATGGTTGCGGAACACTTTGGTTTTCAAACTCGGCCAGTTATTATATCCAATGCCTGCATATCGGGCGTAATGGCAATTATAACTGGCATGCGCTTGCTAAAGGCAGGGTTGTATGAAAATGCGGTTATTGCAGGTGCCGATGTTATTTCGAAGTTTATAGTTTCCGGTTTCCAATCGTTCCAGGCGCTTAGTCCGGCGGTTTGCAGGCCTTTTGATAAAAATCGTGACGGGTTGAATTTGGGCGAGGGTGCAGCGACAGTTATATTATCGACCCAAAAGAAATTTGAAGGTAGTATTAAAGTTAAGGGCGGCTCGGTAAGTAATGACGCCAACCACATTTCGGGGCCATCGCGCACCGGGGCAGAGCTGGCGCACGCAGTGAAACAAGCTATGAGTGATGCAGGCTTGGTCGCAGGCGATATTGATTTTATATCAGCGCACGGCACCGCTACTATTTATAACGATGAGATGGAAGCAAATGCATTGGCGCTGTTGGGCTTGCAATCGGTACCATTAAATAGTTTGAAGGGATATTACGGGCACACGTTAGGCGCAGCGGGGTTGATTGAATCGGTTGTTTCTATACAATCGTTAAAAGAGAACCTGGTGATACCTACTTTAGGCTTTGCAGAAAATGGCGTAACCAGTGCGGTGAACGTGTGTATATCCCCATTGCAAATTGATGCGGTTAATTTTATTAAAACCGCGTCAGGATTTGGGGGTTGTAATGCGGCGGTGGTGATTGGGAAATAACAATACGAATTATGGGACATAAAATGGTTTGTTTAACATGCAGGAAAGCATTCAGCACTGCAACTGATGATAATCATATGCCTATTACATGTCCTGAATGTGGGAATGGCTACATTTTTTATAATCACAAGTTCAGGCCGCCAAAAAAGAATGATTTGAAGGCGTGGGAGGTTGTTAGCTTTCTACATGAAAACGGATTTAATTACCAACATGTTCATGCCGATACAAGTGTAAAAAACTGGTGGAATCTTGATAACTATGCCGATTACCCAAAAAGCTTAAGTGAGGCTCGCGAATTTGTTATTAAATACAAATCGCAGGCGAAAATATCGAACAGTTAAATTGGCAACAAATAAATACATATCATCCACCTGCACCATCGCCAAAAACGTGGTAAGCAAAAATGGCGTAACGCTGTTTGAAAATCCAGGGGCTGATATTACGGCCTTCCTGCTTTCTGTCTACCAGCACTTCCACTTCAATTATCCAAAATTTTATAAGATGGATAATTTAAGTAAACTGGGTTGGCTCACGGCTGAAATATTATTAAAAGACGATTTCGAACGATTTAATTATGAACCGGAGGAAATTGGTGTAGTTTTGACCAATTCCAACTCAAGTTTGGATAACGACCTCAAGTATTTCGATACAATAAGTGATATCCCGAGCCCTTCCGTATTTGTTTATACCCTGCCCAACATTGTTATCGGCGAAATTTGTATCAGGAATAATTTTAAAGGCGAGCATGCTTTTTTCATACAGGAAAAATTCGACGCAGCTTTTATAGGGCAACAGGTAAATTACCTGCTCGATAATAACATTTTGCAGGCCTGTATTTGTGGCTGGGCGGATGTTTTGGGGCAGGATTACAAAGCAACCTTGTTTTTGGTTGAAAAGAAAAAAAATGGACAGGCTTTATTATTTTCGCCTGAAAATATGAACGGCATTTTTAATACTATTTAAATAGCTATATGAGTCAATCAGTTTACGTGGCAGGTGTGGGTGTAATTTCGGCGATAGGGAATAATGTAACGGAACACCTTGCTGCGTTCGAACGCGGTGAGGCCGGCATGGCAGATATCACTTTGCTTAATACCATACACCGCCATAAGCTGCCCGTAGCCGAAGTTAAACTCACCGACGAGGAATTGATTGCCATTACAGGGCCAACTACCCACAATAGCCGTACAGCACTACTGAGCCTTGTTGCAGCACGCGAAGCATTAAACGATGCGGCTATCCCAAATTTAAATGAACTGCGAACCGGCTTTGTTTCGGCTAATTCGGTTGGTGGTATGGATAAAAGCGAAGATTTTTTCGTGGAGTTTTTGGCTGATAACAGCAAGGGCAAGCTGAAAAACGTTTTCGACCACGAGTGCGGCAGTATGACGGAGATTGTGGCCGACCAATTGGGCATCACCGATTTTATGACTACCATCAGCACTGCCTGCTCATCGTCGGCAAATGCGATATTCTACGCAGCCAGGTTGATAAAAAACAACATGCTGGACGTGGCAGTAGCGGGTGGAGTTGATGCACTTACCAAGTTTACGCTAAATGGCTTTAATACCTTAATGATACTGGACAAAGAATTTTGTAAACCATTTGACGAGCACCGCGAAGGGTTAAACCTTGGCGAAGGCGCCGGTTACGTGGTGCTGGTTTCAGACAAGGTGGCTAAAACACTAACCAACCCTGCTTATTGCAAACTAAGCGGCTATAATAACAGCAACGATGCTTACCACCAAACAGCATCGTCGCCTGAGGGTACCGGCTCATACATGGCTATGAAAGGCGCGCTGGCAAAAAGCGGCCTGCAACCGGCCGATATCAGTTACATTAACCTGCATGGTACCGGCACGCAAAATAACGACAGCGCTGAAGGTACTGCAGTTAAGCGGTTATTCGATCCAAACTACCCACCTGTGAGCTCGACTAAATCATTTACCGGGCATACTTTGGGTGCAAGCGGCGGTATTGAGGCGGTGTTCTCCGTATTGTCTATCAAACACGGATTAATTTATCCCAACCTGCGGTTTAAGACCAGGATAAGCGACCTGCCGTTTGATCCTGAAACAAAGTATCTGACGGGACAGGATATAAAGCACGTAATGTCGAACTCGTTTGGCTTTGGCGGCAATTGTACATCTTTAATATTTTCAGCAGTTTAACCATGAAAGTATATATCCGCTCATCGGCCTGTATATCGGCGCAAAATACTTTTGGCAACCAAGGCTTTTTAACAGACGTTGTTGAATATAACGGCACTCGTTTAAGAGCAATTGAACCCGATTATAAACAGTTCATCGATCCGAAGCAAATACGGCGGATGAGCCATGTGATAAAAATGGGCGTATCTGCAGCAAAAGAATGCTTGATAAACGGCAATGTTGAAATGCCTGGCGCCATAATCACCGGCACGGCGTTTGGCTGCATGGAAGATACTGTGACGTTTTTAACCCGCATAATTGAACAGGAAGAAGAGTTGCTTCCCCCTACTGCCTTCATACAATCAACCCATAATACGGTGGCTGCTCAAATAGCCTTAATGCTGCAATGCCATGCCTATAATAACACGTTTGTGCACAAAGGCATGTCGTTTGAAAGTGCACTGCTTGATGCAACTATGCTTTTAAATGAGCAGGAAGCCGATAATATATTAGTGGGCGGAACTGAGGAAATGGTGGATACCAGCTTTACTGTTTTAACCCGTTTGGGTTTATACAAGCGCGAACGAGTGACAAATCTGTCACTATACGAGTATAAAACAAAAGGAACGATCGGTGGCGAAGGCGCAGGTTTTTTCCTGTTAACAGATAAACCATCACCTGATAATCAAGCCGAATTGCTCGGGCATACGTTCTTTTATAAACCAACCGACCTTGAAAAGCGCATTACCACATTTTTATATGAGCATTCGTTAACAGCTGCGGATATCGACCTCGTAATTACCGGCAAAAACGGCGACATAAGAAATGATGCAATTTACACCCAGGTTTGTGATTCGCTATTTAAAAATACCAGCCTCGCTGCTTACAAACACCTTTGCGGTGAATACACTGTGGCATCAACATTTGCGTTATGGCTGGCAGCAAACATTGTAAAACAGGGCGTTGTACCCAGAGCTATTTTGCAAACCCCAGAGTTTACAGCTACCTCGAAAAAAATATTGCTATACAACCACTACCAAAATAAATATCATTCATTAATGCTGG
Organism: Mucilaginibacter sp.; assembly: GCF_025359345.1. Lineage (GTDB taxonomy): Bacteria > Bacteroidota > Bacteroidia > Sphingobacteriales > Sphingobacteriaceae > Mucilaginibacter. The sequence goes on along the minus strand of NZ_JANYGQ010000028.1, from coordinate 24,794 downwards.
TTTCAGCGATATAATTGCGAGGTATGGAAGCAGGGATTGATGATTTATTTATTGTACACAGCTTAATCCATACAGATGGTATTATAAAAGCTGATTTGTCCATCAACTCTGGCAGTCCTATTTTTAAAGGACATTTCCCCGGACAGCCTGTGGTGCCGGGTGCGTGTATGTTACAGCTTGTAAAAGATGTTTTGGAAAGCGCGCTTGGATATTCCGTTCAGCTTAAAAAAGCGGGTGGTTTAAAGTTTATTGGGATGATTGATCCAGCGGCAACAAATGCTATTCTGTTAGAAATTGGCTATAAATTAATCGTCGATGAGATTAATGTAAATGCTAAGTTGGTTGATGGAGATAGGGTTTGTTTCAAATTCCAAGGCAGTTTCATTTGCACTTAACCAACTTTGTCACCGCGTCCCGCTGATTAACGGAGGCAACTTCATATCTATACACGGCGAATATACATTAGTGGCTACGCATTGCGACGAGGTTGCTTCGTCGTTCCTCCTCGCAAGGACAAAATTTTAAGACAAAAAATTACTTGCTTGAATGTTCCTGAATATAATCCGCCATCGTAGCCACATCTACCAGCACTTTACGGCCTTCACGGGGATCACGGATATCGATGCCGTATTCTTTTTTCAGCAATACGATAAGTTCGAGTGAGTCAATAGAATCCAGGCCCAGGCCATCGCCAAATAGTGGCTCATCGTCTTTTATATCGGCTGGGGTAAGGTCGGTAAGGTTTAAAAACTTTATGATTTGGGTCTTTAGTTGTTCTTTGAGTGCTGTGGTCTCCATTGAGGCAATTATATTAAATTCTTTCGTTTTAACCCGATAAAGGTTACAAATTGAAACACAAGTGTAATAATAAACAAAGGTATGATATTGTTTACAACATCCTTTAATTTCCCACCTTCGAGGAATAAAGTATAATAGGCCTGTAAGCACCAGTGCATCGGCGAAATATCTGCTGCCGACTTAAAAAAGCCCTGCATGGCGAAGCTGGGCACCATTAAACCGCCTATGCTCGCCAGTATCACTATTGATACCGCGCCAAAGCCATTGGCCTGTTCCTGCGTATCTGCAAATACGCCTACACAAATGGCATAACTAACTGCGCACCAGCCGCAAATTATGGTAACAATTACTAACGCCGACAAGTCAGACGGTAAATTGAGCGCAGGCAACCCAAAAAACGGGAACAACCAGATACCCATCGAGAATATCACTGCCGCCTGCAAAATTGTAACCAACAAGTAGACTATTTGCTTCGATAACAGGCCTACCATATAATTAGTAGGCAATGTTTTTAAACGGATAAAACTGCCGCTTACTTTCTCCCTTACCACGCTGCCTCCTAAGGACATAATGATAAAGAACATGGCAAAAATTGTCCATGCAGGTACGTTGTGTTGGGTAGCGTTCGGCGTAATGCGCGTACCGTCCTTACTCACCGGGATTTCATTTATGGCTGTTTTATTGTTCAGCATTTCATTTTCAAGGCTTTCGGGCAGTTGCTTTTCATTGATAGAAAAGTAGAGGCTCCTTAAAGTCTCCCGACTTTCAACAAGTTGTAGGGCACTACCTACCGCGCCTTTTACCGATAGCCTGATTGATTCCTGCAGAATAGGGTTATAATACAATGTTAAAGGGTCAACATCGTAAACTTTTTTTACCGTATCGCCCTGCAACCCAAAGCTTGTTAGTGCTTTGCCTGCAATATTTTTTGATTTTGCAGAAACCCGGGCGGAGAAATTTGCAGGAATAATAACACCCAGCATCGCATCTCGCTGGTGCATAATTTCTGTTATTGATTTTTCAGTTTGGGGGCCTTTTACCTGCGATACCTTAAACATCCCGATTTTACCGATGGCTTTTATCAATTGCTTGCTGGCCTGCCCGGTATCGCTGTTATTAATGAGTATCGAAAGCCGGTTTTTGTTAACCAGTTGAAAGGTGCTGTTCTGGATGCTGGTAACTACCACTACCAAAATAATGGGCATAACAAACATCAGCGATATGCCAACTTTATCGCGCAGCAAAATCCGGATATCCTTTATTATGGTGGCCTTTAACTTAAACATCGTTTCTTATGTCCTTTCCGGTTAAGTTCAAAAACATCTGTTCAAGGCTTTCTTGTTTATGGTCGGCCATTAATTTATCTAAACTATCTTGTGCTATAATTTTGCCATTGTCAATCAGGGCAACCTGTTTACAAAGATCTTCGGCCTCGCTTAGCTGGTGTGACGTGTAAATCAACGTTGTACCGCCTTTATTTAATTCCAGCAGGTAAGCTATAATTGCGTGGCGGGTTTGCACATCTACCCCCACCGTCGGCTCATCTAAAAATATAATTTCAGGTTTATGTATTACGCCGATGGCCAAATTAACCCTTCGCTTCATGCCTCCACTAAACTTGTCGACCGGTTTATTGCGCACCTCATCCAGTCCTAATATATCCAGCAGTTCGTCCGTACGCTGTTTAATGGTTTGCTTATTTAAACCGCTCCAGGCGCCGAAAAATTGAAGGTTTTCAACCGGGCTTAGTTCCTGGTAAAATGAAAAATCCTGCGGCACAAAGCCAAACAGCTTATTAACCGAATTGTTATGTTTGCCGACTTTCTGGCCTAAAAGTTTGATATGTCCTTCATCTGCAGAAAGCAAACCCGTCATCAGGCTTATAAGTGTGGTCTTGCCCGCTCCATTGGGGCCAAATAGTCCGAAACGTTCGCCTTTTGCTACCTTCAGGTTCAATTTTGAAAACGACACGTCTGCATTGCCCGGATATTTAAAACCCATGTCGGCAACGTCAATAGCTAATGGAGTGCTTACTGCCATTTTATTTGCTTTAAAGTTTCAAAAGCCGTTTTTTCAATAGCTGCAATTTCAAGCAGGTAATCGCCCATAGTATTAAAATCGTCCTGGCTGCCTATGCGGCCTTTGTAAATGCCTGCGGCATGCACTGCTGCCGTGCGCCACATGTCGCCTGCCTTGGTAAATATACTGCTGATATCGGCTAAATGGTTGCCCGGCAGGTAAACATCTGCCTGCTGCAAAAAAGCGCCGTAGATGTATCGAAAGCCACCACCGCCGGTGCCAATCTCTTCCTGCATGCGTACCATTTGGGCCAGGTACAAGCCGGCTTTCTCCAGCCCAAGCTTATCGCGCCATTTCTTTATTTTAAGGCCGGTATTTTTTATACCGCTCACGCCGGCAAAGCTGCCGGGAATATTCAACATATTGTATACATTCTTTTTGATACCACCTTTAATGGCCTGCCTTATCTGGTCGTCGCTAATAGTTTTATTTTCTTTCGGATAGTAAATATGCCCTTTAGGCGATAATGCGCCTTTTGCAAAACGCACCCTTTCCAGTTGATAGCTATCCATCACATTTGTCCCTTCCATTATCGGGTCGCTAACTAAATAGTTGTCGCCGTCCTTACCATAAACTATCAGGTTATGCGCGTTAAAATGGAAACGGTACTCTTTCGGGAAATAGGGTAAGTAATAAACACCGACCTGGCAGCCAACTGCGTGGCCATTATCCAGGCATTCATCCAAATAGATTTGGGCCTTTTCCTTTGAGCCAAATTTTTTGCTGACCACTGCAATATCCAACGATTTGCAGGTGCGCTTAAATATATGCCCCGGGAACGTGCGAAAAGCTATCGCCGGGCCATTATTGATCTTAATAAAGGGTACGTAAACATAAAATAACCCAGCCCCTATGCCAAAGGCCAATGGCTCGGTAATTTTACCGCCGGATGCATTCCACAATAAGTTGCTGGTTACGCCCGATTCACAATGTGCAGCCTGACGATGTTCAAAATCAATCTTCATGCACGGTCATAGTTTTAAGGTCATCCACCTTTGTATTAAACGCTTCGGCGTATTTTTGTAGTTTATTATCAGACAATGTGTTGAATACTTCCGGCTTTAAATGTCTTTTTACCTGCCACTTCCAAAAGCCGGTATATCCTGCTAAAATAGCGACGTCCATCAGCCTGTATTCCATAAAAAATAAAAGGGGACTTGCCTTGCCTTCCAAAACCTGCTGTTTTGCGGCTGCAACCCGTTTTTGAATATCGCCCCAGGCTGTATCAAGCGCTGTGATTTTTACCTCCCAGCCGCTGCTTAGCTCGGTTACATATTTACCATCGCTATCTGTTGCATAACAAACTTCTTTGGTAATTTTTCCAAGCGAACTTAAATCCTGTGGCACTTCATCCTTCTTCATTCGGTCTACTTAGCAAACAGTGAGCATAGCGTACATATACGAGAATCGCGCGCTTTCAGGAACAAGACAAAGAATTTTCTCACCTTTCTTTAAACGACCGCTTTTAAACAGTTCGTCAATCATCAGGTAAATTGATGCTGCGCCCACGTTACCTACAGTATAAAGGTTGATAAACCATTTTTCGTAAGGGATGCCGCCTCCATAAATCTCAATCATGTCGTAAATCTTGCTCTTGAAGAAGTTACTGCTGATGTGCGGTAAAAAGTAGTCTATATCGTCAACACCAAGCCCTTTTTTCTCAAATATCTCTTTTATTTTTCTGCCCCCAAGCGGAACAATATTATCACTCAATAAAGTAATATCCTGTTTTACGCTGAAGATAGATTTGGTCATAATCTCTTCGGGCGTATAATCCATAAAGCCTTTTAAGGTACCGTCTTCCTGCTTTTCGCCGCCCATATACATGCAGGTGGCCATTTCGTTTGCGTAGGATACGCCTTCGATCCATTCAACACGTAATGACAAGCCTTCTTCGTTTGGTTTATCCGTCATTAAAAATGCCGATGCGCCATCGCTTAGCATCCATCTTAAAAAATCCTTTTGAAAAGCAATGAAAGGGTTTTCTTCCATCTCTTTCAGTTTCTGCGCTTCTTCTTCAAAAACTTCAGAGACCAACAAACCTGAAAACCGCTCCGAACCGGTTGCAACCGCCTTTGTAACCTCGCCAGATTTAATAGCCAGGTAAGCATATTTTAAAGCATGCATACCCGCGCAGCAAACACCTGACGGTGATACCACTTCTATTCCCCCAACTTCGGGTATCCAGCCATGGGTCATTACGCCGTGGCTTGGCATCATCTGGTCGGGCGATGAAGTACCGCATGAAAGCAATTCGAGGCCTTTCATTTTTTCGGGGTCGTTATCAAATAAAGCCCTTACCGCTTCGGCAGTCATCTGGGCATTGGTATGGGTAGATTTGTGATCCTTATCAAGCGCATAATAACGGTTTACTATACCATTGTTGCGCAGCACAATTTTTTTCGATTTTGATGGTCTATTATCAATATACCCCAGGTACTGCTCCATTTCGTCGTTCGAAACAGGCTCGTTTGGGAAAAACGCAGCGGTATGGTTGATATAAACTTTGGTATCAGACATTTTAGGGAATCTTAATTTATTACTTGTAAGTATTTTAATTTATTACGTTTAATTCGTTTTGACGAAAAAGGTTTTAAAAATATTGCATCGAGCGTTAATAAAACAGGCGCGCCCAAAAATAATGCAACAAAAAGATAATATTTAAATGCGCTGAGCCAGGGCGTGCGGTTCTTCCGTCCTGCAATAATCTTTGCCCACACAGCAAATATCGGTTTGGCCCGTGCCTCAATAAACATCAGTTTATAGTTAATTTCGACGGCTTTTTGGGCTATTAACTCGTCCTGCAAGGTGTCCCAGTTGCCATTTTTAAGATGACTGGCTACCGTTGCGCCGTATACAACTGTTGTGGCAATATCCTGTTCTGAAACACCGGGTTTGGGGAAGATATTCAAATACCTGTCTTTTTTGCCGGTTAGCATCCAGTAAAAAATAGTTACAAAACTTATCGGATTTGGGTGCTTGTCCAGCAACGCTATGTTGCCCCTTAAATTCGCCCCTGCATCCTTTATCATCTTCCGCACCCTAACGTAGGAGTTAATCCACATATTACGCCCCGCGCTTATCGTTACTACGGGCGTATCTTTTATTATCGCCTTAAACTCATCACTTTGCAGCAAGGAGTTTGTCGGGATGCTTGGAGATAAAAACCAGGGCTGATAGCCTAAAACAACCAGGTCGTAATTAGTTTCCTTTAAATTTAAGGGCTCTATTGGCTCCGGAATCCCCAACACACAGGAGGGCATAACCGAAAAAAAGCTTTTGCCCGTCCAGGGGAATTCGTAACCGTTCACCAGCTTCACCTGTACTTTTTCGACAGATGCGCCGGCTTCAACAAGCGGGGCGGTAAACGTGTCAATAATTTCTCCCATCTGGCCCGATTGGGTATAGTAAATTGCCAGGACTTTTTTACTCATTGGGGCACAAAGTTACAATTCTTCCGCATGCAGAACTTTTGATTTTTTACAATAATCTCTGATAGCATGCTGCACCGATTCAGGCAGGCTTTTGAAATTCTTCAGCACAATTGCTTTGTCTTTTTCAATATCATAATGATACTTTACAATTTTTGGCGCGTGCTCTTCAATAGCTAACCGCAAAAAATGGTATTCAGTATTATCATTGTCTGCCAACAATGCCGTTTCTAATTTTATCCGGCCGGCCTTAAAGAATTTCAGCTTTTGCCCCGGTACCGCTACCTTGTCTGCCTTACGCATCAACAGGGCGCCTTCGTATCCTTCTTTATTTGGCGATGATGATGCTTGTACAATTTCAATCTGGCTGTTTATAGCGGTTAAATTGCCTTCATCCATCACTTTATAAAATTCGGCCTTTTCAAATTTTTGCTGGGCAGATGTTGTTTTGGCAAACCCGGCAATCAACAGGAAAACAAAGAGCGCTTTCCATTTATAAACAATTTTCATAGCTATCAAACATAAATAAAATATAAGTTTCGGCAACTCAATTAAATGCAAAAATTGGCGGTTTGCCAAAATCCACCATAATTGTTACTGACATGTAACATACAAGCCCGCCAATTGTTATAATATATGTAATACATACACTATATTTAAGCTATTTTTGCTTACTTTGACGGCTAATTAAGGAGTATTGCACCCAATAAGTTAACGTTAACATAACAAAGACAGGTTAAAACTGCAAAGGTTTAAGGAGTTTTAATGGATAAACATCTACAATTTAAAGATTTATGGGCGGTTATTTTGGGTGGTTCGGGTGGATTCGGCTTTGCCGCGGCCGAAAAACTGGCCACACACGGCATGAACGTAGCTGTTATTTACCGCGAGAATAAAGCTGCCGATAAAGCCCTTAAAGAACAACTCCTTCAAATTGCGCAATCCAATTCAGTAAAAATTTTACCATACAACATTAATGCGTTGGATGCGACAGCAAGGGAATCCTTTGTAACTGAATTTGCTGCCATAGCTCCTGAAGACAGCGTAAAATTATTGCTTCACAGTATTGCCCGCGGTAATTTAAAACCACTCACCATTAAAGATAATCCAAGCGACGAGGCGTACAACACCCTGTCAATTGACGATATCCAAATGACCACCTATGCCATGAGCAACAGTCTGCTTGATTGGACAAAGTCTATTTTAAATGCCGGCCTCTTTAATAACGACGGGCGCATTATAGGCCTTACCAGCGAAGGTGCACACAAGTACTGGGAAGGTTACGCGGCGGTATCCATCGCGAAGGCATCGCTGGAAAGCCTGGCAAAATACATGGCGGTTGAATTTAGTATTTATGGATTGAAAACCAACATTATACAAGCCGGCGTAACTGCAACCGCATCGCTAAAAATGATCCCGGGGAGCGAGAAATTATTGGTAATGGGCGCTGAACGCAATCCTTTTAAAAGATTGACAAAACCAGATGACGTTGCCGGTGTTATCTACCTGCTGTGTACAGACGAGGCCGCCTGGATAAATGGTTCAATTATTCATGCAGACGGAGGCGAGCACTGCCGGTAGTAAAATTAAATGCATTCATGAACAATCATATATTAAACCATTTACCATATAAATCGTCTTTCCGTTTTGTAGATAATATATCACTGCTGAGTGAAAACGAGGTTAGAGGCGAATACACGCTAAAGCAAGACTCCTTTTTTTATGAGGATCATTTTGCAGGCAATCCGGTAACACCCGGCGTTATTATTACTGAAATTATGGCGCAAATTGGCCTGGTAGTTTTAGGTATATTTTTAATTTTAAAGGAGACGGACTTGAATTTTGACGACGATGAGAATTTATTTCCCCTGCTCACATCAACCGACGTATCCTTTTTTAAGATGGTTTTACCGGGGCAAAAAGTAACAGTGGTTTCTAAAAAACAATATTTTCGCTTCGGCAAATTAAAATGTTATGTGGAGATGCTGGACAGCGAGCACGAATTAGTTGCTAGCGGTATGTTTTCGGGCATTATAAAAAATATCGACTTGAAAAAAAATGGGTAAGCGTGTAGTTGTAACCGGGATGGGTGTAGTATCGCCAAACGGCGTAGGTATCCCGGCTTTTTTACATGCTATACAAAATGGCATATCGGGTATAAAGTTTATGCCACGTTACCAGGAGCTCAATTTTAGTTGCCAGGTTGCGGGTATGCCTGCTTTTGACTGGGAAAGCTTAAAAACAAAAAACTATATCTCTGAAGTCGTTTTTCACGGGCTTAAAGGTACTAACATTGGTTACGGCTTAGTAGCCGCCATGGATGCCTGGGCCGACTCGGGAATGGATTGGGAAACCGAGGAACCGCGCTGGGAGACAGGCTGTGTTTTTGGTAACAGTATTGCCGATACCGAGGCTATGAAAAATGTTATCGCGAAGGTCGACAACAAGGAAGCGAAAAAGCTTGGTTCGCGGGTAGTTGAGCAGGCTATGAATAGCGGGGTAACGTCCTATATTTCGGGCAGATTGGGCCTCGGGAATAAAGTAGTGACCAATTCATCTGCTTGTGCCACAGGCACGCAAGCTATTTTAATGGGCTATGAATTTATAAAAGATGGTTATGCCAAACGGATGCTGGTGGGCAGCACAGAACATGTAGACACCTACGTTTATGGCGCGTTCGACTCGATGCGGGTCCTCTCGCGCAAATTTAACGATACCCCCGAAAAGGCATCGAGGCCAATGAGTATTACGGCTGGTGGCTTTGTGCCTGGTTCAGGGTCGGGTGCGTTGGTGTTGGAGGATTTGGATTTTGCGCTGGAACGCGGCGCGCACATTTACGCCGAGGTTTTGGGCGGTTCGAGCAATTCGGGCGGGCAAAGGCTTGGCGGAACTATGACCGCCGCCAACTCAACCGGCGTTGTAAGGTGTATTACCGAGGCAATGTCAATGGCAGGTGTTGGCCCCGATCAAATTGATTTGATAAGCGGCCATTTGACGGCAACTAATGCCGACAGGCAGGAAATTCAAAACTGGATAACAGCTTTGGGCCGGGGCGGGGATGATTTTCCGCTAACCAACTCATTGAAGTCGATGATAGGCCATTCGCTTAGCGCGGCAGGTTCCATTGAAACTGTGGCATCCATATTGCAGATAGTGCACGGGTTTGTACATCCGAATATAAATTTTGAGGATCCAAACCCCGAGATAGCAAACCTGGTAAGTTTGGAAAAACTGCCGGTTAAAATGATAAAAAAAGAAGTTAACATTGCAGCTAAAGCAAATTTTGGCTTTGGGGATGTGAACTCCTGTTTAATACTAAGTAAATACAACAAATAAAATGACAAGAACGGAAATTTTAGATGAGCTCAAAAAGGTAATTGCGCCCTATACTACTAACAAAGAGATGCTTGCAAGCATCAATGAGCAAACTGACCTCATCAAAGATTTGAAAATCAATTCGGCAAACCTGGTTGATATAATTATAGATGCAGAAGCTAAATATGATATTGAAATTGACTACGATTCGGCAGATAAAATGGTGAATGTAGGCACCTGTATTGATGTGATAAGCGAAAAACTAAATCAAAAGGCATGATTAGTACGGGTAACGATGTTGTAGCACTAAGTGCAATAAACGCTGCCCGCACCAATCAACATAAATTTTACTCCAAAGTACTCACTGACTCCGAAACTCCCCTTTACAACGAGTTCAGTTTAGCTGGAATACCTTTCGAAAATTTTGTGTGGTTATTATGGTCGATAAAAGAATCGGCCTATAAATTCCTGCAAAGACATAATCCCGGTTTGGTTTTTACGCCGGTAAAGTTTGTAGTTGAAGAATTACGCCTACCGTCTGCTTATATCATTGAAAAATTCGATGCTATTACAGAAGAGGGAATTGGATTTAACGGCTATCCGGCCTTAACCGGTATTATCGCGTCTGGAGAAGTTAAGCTCCACTCCTGCTCATTACTGTATGATAAATTAATATCAACGGTAATTAATGACGCCAACGATTTCGAAAATACCTGTTGGGGATTTAAAATAATTTCTGGCACCGCTCATGAAAACCAATCAAAAGAAGTAAGGCATTTTTTAATTGAAAGATTGAATAGGCTGTATGGGGAATTTGATTTTAGGGTGGATAAAAATGAAAATGGCTGCCCCGTATTATTTAAGGAGAACGAGGAAATTGGTATTCCGGTTTCCTTATCACATCACGAAAATATAATTGGTTATTCTTTTATGATTGATGAGCGTGGCGTTTTTTAACCACAAAGACGCTGAGGGTAAACACAGAGAAAACAGAGATTTAAAAAATGGTTTGCCTGCTTGATAGGCTCAGTGTTCCCTGTGCGTCCTCTGTCACTCCGTGGTTATTTTAACCAGCTTTGCTTTTTATACGCCCCTTTGTCCAGCAGCAACGTTATTTTAAATTCCGTCCATTTACCTAATTCGCTTTCAACGCTGGGCCAGCGAGTCGATTGTTGTTATACAATCGGGGTCGGTGTGATCAAAACAATTCAGCAAATCCGACAAGCCCTTGATATTCGCTACCGGCGACCGCAAATTATGCGATATAATGTAGGTAAATTGTTCCAGGTCATTGTTGCGCCTAACCAGGTCGGCAGTAATTTTCTCCCGCTCCAGCTCTGCCATTTTCTTTTCAGTAATGTTCCTGATAAAGACCGACAAGCCCGAAGCTGACGGATAAATATGGTTTTCCTGCCATAGGTTCAAAGGGGCGTAGTAATCCTGGTGGCAAATGTATTGCTGCTTTTTCATGGCCGCGTTAAAGGCCTTGTGGGTGTGTGAGCCGACTGCTTTCGGGAAAACTTCCCATACGTTGCGCCCTATCAAAGATTCGGGAGTACAGCCCAGCATTTCGCCGATTTTTTTATTGGCATAGGTATAGCAAAAGTTGGTATCCAGCGCTATAAAGCCGTCAGTAATGCTTTCTAATATATTTTCCACCTGCGCAGTTTTTTTTCTTATTTCTTCCTCAGCATTTTTCCGCCCGGTTATGTCCCTGAAATTGCAAACAATGGCTGAAATGCTTTTGTCGTTAAGCATATTGGTAAAAATACACTCAACCCATAAGTAGTGCCCGTTTTTGTGCATCACCCTAAAGCTGCACACCATTGGTACACTTGGGTTTAGCAATAAGTCGGTAAACAACTGCTCTACCAGTTCTTTCTCATCCGGATGAATGAGTCCAGTAAATTCATAACCGTCGCGGGCCGTGTTGCTCCAGCCCGTTATCCCTTCCGACGATATGCTGCGGTAAATAATATGCCGGTTTTGGTCGAACAGGGTAATGCCGTCATAACTATTTTCAATCAGTTTGCGAAAACGCAGTTCGTTGGTTATTATTTTTTTGGTGTTTTCACGCACGCGCTTTTCCAGTTCGGCATTCAGTTCTTCGCGCCGTTGGTCCTGCAGCTTACGCTCGGTAATGTCTCTCACAATTATTGCAAAACCAGTCAAATGCCCTGCATCGTTGTAAACTGTAGTAAAAACCACGTTTGCCCAAAATGCCGACCCATCTTTACGCACCCGCCATCCTTCGCTTTCAAACGAACTAAACGTCAACGCCTTGTTCAGGTGATTGCGCGGTTCGTTATTCTCAGCATCTTTTGCGGTGTAAAAAATGGTTATGTGCTTGCCAATGATCTCATCCTCGCGGTAAGTCATAATGTTGGTTGCACCAGGGTTCCAGCTCATTAGGCAGCCGTTGGGGTCAATCATAAAAATGGCGTAATCTTTTACGTTTGCTACAAGCAGGCGAAAAAGTTTTTCGTCGACACTTTGGTTTAATGATGGCGGTTCGGGACTGTAGTTTTGCAAAATTGTGATAAGGTTTAGGTTAAAGTATTTATAGAGCAGCGATTTAGTATTCTTTTGTTTAAGAACATATCAATTAATGAATGGTTAAATTTAGAAACTAAAAACCTGTAGCGCAACGGGTATTATAACGGTATTTGCAGGGGGTGAAATAACGGTGCGAAACGGGTGAAATAACGGGGTTAACTATGCCTGAACATTAAAAGGCCATATGGCACCTTTGGCGTAATCCACGTCGACTTAGGGGGTAATATCTCACCGGCATCGGCTACTTTAAGCAACTGCTCAACAGAAAGCGGACAAAGTGTAAACACCACTGCTTGCGGGTGTTCCTCCAGCAAGGCTTGTATTTCTTCAATAGCTTTATCGCCGCCAATGCATTTTAAACGGGTGTCGGCCCCAGGATCAGTGATGCCAAATATTGGGGCCAAAACCTGGTTTTGAAGTATCGATACGTCAAGGCTATCAGCATTTTCCCCGGTAGGCGGTTTAATCGGCGCCAGGCTAAACCAGCGGCCCGCCAGGTGCATTCCCATTTGGGTTTTCTCCTTCGGCTGCAAAGGCTTGTTACCGTGTATCCGCTTAGCATCAAAATTTTCCATTATCCTATCCAGTACTTCGTGTTTGTCTATCGCCTTCGCAGGTAATACCACACGGTCATATTCCTGCATCCGTAATTGGTCGGTAGCCATATAAAGCGATGTGATGGTATCAAACACCGGTAAGCCGGCAGCCTGTTGTTCCTGCGCCAGCATCCTGGCCGATTTAAGCCGATGATGCCCGTCGGCAACATACACTACATCCACTTGTGCAAAAGCGTCTGTAAGTTTTTTAATTGTCGCCTCATCCTCAATTTTCCAAAGCCTGTGGAAAGCTTCGCGATTGCCAAAACTTGTTTTTTTCGTTTTCTCCCTGGTTTCGGCAATTATCCGGTTTATTACCATACTTGGCGGATAGGTTAATAAGACCGGATTACCTTCCAACCCGGTATGTTGCCTGTAGTTTTTCAGCCTGCGCACACTGTCGTCAAGGGTAAGCTCGTGTATTTTCACCTTGCCAGTCGTATAATCCGCCAAACCGGTGAGCGCCCAAATGCCGGTCTGGCGGTAGTTTTTATGTGCTATTTCATAAACGTATATGCCGGGTTTTGCCTCCTGCCAAAGCCTGTTGTTACTTAGCAAACTTTGGAGCTTGTTCTTCACCTCTTCAAAAGCGTCCGCCTGTAGTTCGGGTATTTCGGGCCTTTGCCTTGCAACAGTTTCTAACAAAGTTTTAAGCGGTGGTAGTGCCCCACTTTTGTTTAAATTGCCAGCTACTGATTCGGCCTGCATGGTGGTAAACACTAACTGGTCGGCGTAAACCGGGCTGGGCCTAATGGCGCTAAATGGGTAAATATTTGCCATGTACCGGTTTTAAAAAGCGTTTGCCATTTCGTGTTCTTTAACATCCGGTAATAATTCTCCGGCCATAAAACTCTCCGCCTTGCGAACCATTTGCTCAGAGCCGATGAAAATTGGCGAACGCTGATGCAATTCAGTCACATCGATGTCCAATATCCGGGAAGCGCCGTTGGTGGCCCTTCCCCCTGCCTGCTCTATTAAAAAGGCCATGGGGTTGCACTCATAAACCAATCGCAGCTTGCCGTTAGGTGCCGAAGCTGTAACCGGGTAAATAAATATACCGCCCTTTATTAAATTGCGATGAATATCAGCCACCATTGAACCGATATAACGTGATGAATATGGCCTGCTGGTGGCTTTATCCTCTACCTGGCAATATTTAATATACCGCTTAACCCCTTGCGGAAAGTGGACATAGTTACCCTCGTTTATGGAGTAGATAAGCCCGCTTTCAGGCATTTGCATGTTTGGGTGCGACAGGCAAAATTCACCAATCGAGGGATCAAGTGTGAAGCCATTTACGCCCTTACCAGTGGTGTACACCAGCATGGTTGATGAGCCGTATATTACGTAGCCAGCTGCCACCTGTGCTGTTCCGTTTTGGAGCACATCGTCAATAGTAGCGGGGCCGTCTATCGAACGCCTGCGATAAATAGAAAAAATAGTACCAACCGGTACATTTACGTCGATGTTCGATGATCCGTCCAATGGGTCGATAGCGACGATGTAGTTCGCATTTTTTGAAACATCGGTATCCAGGCGGATGATGTCTTCATTTTCTTCGGATGCTACAATGCAGCATTCGCCACCGCTTTTTAATGCCGATATAAACTGTTCATTAGCATATACATCAAGTTTTTGCTGGCTCTCACCCTGTATGTTGGTGCTGCCTGCATTGCCTAAAATGTCCATTAAACCGGCCTTGTTAACCTCGCGGTTAACAATTTTGGCGGCAATGCCAATATCGCGCAGCAAGCGTGAAAGCTCACCTTTGGCATAAGGAAAATCGGCCTGTTTTTCAATAATAAATTGCCCTAAAGTCATGAAGTTTTTCATAGGCTTAGTGTATAATATACATAAATATTAGATATAGTTTACGGGCGAAGATAAGCAGATAACATGCCAAAAAACAAAAATTTAAAGCAAAATAATGCTAACAGTTTGTAATTTATGACGTGTTAAATAAACACTAAGTGTATTTAAATAAAAACTAAATATTTGGTTTAAATGATTTAAAAGGTGATTAAACAGAAAAACGGGGGTGAAATTTTCCTCCACAAAATATTGTCAAAAAAGTGGCCCTTAAAAACAAAGAATATTGCGTTTGCAACAAATGTTGCGGATTTTGGGCCAGCTGTAAAATGCACGGCGCAAAAACTGCCTCACAAAATCCATAAAACAGCAAAGCCTCCGGGCAATCCAGGAGGCTTTATTACAAAAAGTATCTCTTCTGAAAATGACTTTAGATAGTCTCCTAAGCTCCCATAGCACCGGTCTTAACTTCGCCGGCCCGCTTGTAACTAGCAAAGATCACCCCGCCCGGCGTAACCAAACTCTCCGTTAATGTAAATGCCCTTGGAAACATATTTGAAATTGGTGCTCATTTCAACCGTTCCGATAAAACTTCTTTGAGCTGACCATTTACCCGGAGCTTTACCTTTTCAGGTTTTTCAGAGTAAATTTGATAAAAGATAACTTTGCCATTAGCCCATTTGCAGTTAATTGTAAATCCGCCGCGTGCCTTAAGTCCATAAAAGGCTCCTTCAATTGCCCAATTTTTGGGAATAGCTGGCAACAGTTGTATTTCCCCTGCCTGGCTTTGCAAAAGCATTTCGGCAATTGCGCCGCTTATACCGAAATTACCATCCATTTGAAAAGGGGGATGACTGGTAAAGAGGTTGGGCAGGGTATTGTAGGTAAGTAACCCTCTAATCATCATGCCCGCGTTTTCGCCATCTCCTAAACGAGCCCATAATGCACAACGCCAGGGCCATGTCCATGACCTCCTGCTATCGCCCACTGTTGATTCAAGGGTGAATGGTGTATTAATATTTTTCCCATAGTTACCACTCCTGCTCCGCAGTGCAATAATCGCCGCTTTAGCAAGTTTGGGTGTTTCGTTTAAGCTAATTTGACGTCCCGGATACACAGCAAACAGGTGCGATGTATGACGATGCTGATCGTCGGGGTCATCCCTGTCGGCTTGCCATTCCTGCAGCTGCCCCCAGTTGCCAATTTTGTTGGGAGCAAGATGAGCCTGCATGTTTGCAATTTTTTTCTGATAATCAACATCAATGCCCAGTGCTTTAGCAGCCTCTGTATAATTTTGAAAAAGGTCCCATACCAGTTGCTGGTCGTGCATCACGCCATCTTCCCGCGGGCCGTGTTCCGGCGACCATCCGTTGGGCACCATTAATGTGCCATCGGGCATTACTTTCAACCGATCTTCCCAATACTGGCAAATTTCTTTTAGTATGGGGTAAGCAGTATTTTTAAGGTAGGCTTTATCATTCGTAAATGCCCAATGTTCAAAAACATGGTGTGCATACCAGGCACTTGCGGGGATATTCCATTCCCAGCCATTGCCGCCAAAAATACTCTGACTTGTACGCGCTGTCCATCCCCTGGTGTTTTGCCCAAATGCCTTACGCGTTGCAATTCTGCAGGCTTCCTCCGCTGCAACAATAAAATCAATCAGAGGGAGATGACATTCAGATAAATTCGTGGATTCGGCCGACCAGTAGTTCATTTGGATGTTGATATTGTTATGATAATCACTGGCCCAGGGTGGTGTGTTGCTATTATTCCACAAGCCCTGTAAATTGGCCGGTAAACCACCCGGACGGGAAGAACTTATTAACAGGTACCGGCCATATTGAAACATGGCTTCCTCCAAACCAGGGTCATTGCCTCCTGATGCATATTTTTTCAACCGAATATCGGTGGGGAGCGCCAGCAACTCAGGGCCTGTTTTGCCAATCACAATTGTGGCAGCCCCAGTTAAACGGGTTATATCCTTTATATGCCGGTCCAGCAATTTTTGATAGCCAAACTGAGATGCTGTCTTCTGTTCCTGTTGAATTAATGGCATAGGGTCGGTACTGCGCCAATCCGATCGATAGTCAGGCTTGTAATTCGTTCGCGCATCCAGGTAAATAAGTAGCGAACTACAGTTTTTAAATATTAAAGTGTTGCCTTCATGCGTTACAACACCACCCTGGTGTTCAACTCTTATCCTTGCTGCGTACTTCAAATGGTTCGGCATCTCGCCTGCGAAACTTAGTTCACCGTTATTTGCGATACTGACTGCTCCCTGGGCCGAAGCCAGGGCAATACTTCCAGACAGCGCTGCATTTTTACCGGCGGTATATTTAAAAACCATCATCTGATCGGGCTTGCTCGCAAACGCCTCCCGCTCAAAACGTACACCGTTTATACTAAATGAGGTAGTATGAACACCTGTAGAGATATTCAACATTCGCCGGTATGCTGCGGCAGTATCGGCATGATCAAAATTAATAACAACTTCGCCGAAGTTGCGGTAAGAACCGAACCCATGGTCGCCGGTTTCATAGTCACCATCCCAATTATTGTCACCACCCCAAAGGCTTTGTTCGTTAAATTGAATGTGTTCAGTCTTGATGCCGCCAAACAACATTGCGCCCATTCTACCATTTCCAATAGGCAGCGCCTCTGCGTCCCATTTTTTTGCAGGTTGTTTATACCACAACTTACCAGGTTTACCGTCTGTGGCATACGCTCCAGTTGTTGCCAGCAAAACACACACGATGAGTATTGATTTTACGTTTATCATATCTTAGCGTTCAATAAGCTTATTTAGGATCGACTTTGCGATCCCTTATGTGTTGATCACCGGCGATTCGGCCAATTCATCTATTTCAAAAGTATGATACCCTGACTATTATTGATAAGCTATTTTTGCATATCATTAATCATTTTTAGCGGTTAAATAAGTCTTCGCTACCCCGGCTCCGTCCCTGCCGGTTTGTATTCAAATCAGAACCGAAGGATTTGTCGAAAACATTGTTCCTGTCTTAAAATTAAAAATCCTTATAATAAATTGATAGTCAATTTACTACAAGGATTTAATCGTGCTTTATGGATGAAGAGATTTATTTATCAACGGAGCGTTTTAATGTAGTATGAGTCGACCTGGTACCCACGCGCAGGCTTATTGAGTCGCCATCGGCATAGTATCTGCCTATATTTTTAATCTTCATGGTATTGATGTTGGCAGTGAACCATAAGCTATCGCCTTTTATTATGCCATCAGAAATATCGAAGCTACCTATTGAGGAAGTCACCGTACCTGTGAGCGCTGTGCCACCGGTTTTAAAAGTATAAGCTATCGGGAATTCATTGCCATCAGGCCCTTTCAACATGGCAGACCATTTGCCATCAATGCCGGCAAAATATGCGAATGCCGCGCCAAAGGCAAGGATCAAAGCCACCGTTGTAAGTATCTTTCTTTTCATAGTATGAGCGGTTAAATAATTTATTAAATGTAAACATTAATTTGAAAAAGCCCGCGATGTCTGTTGTAACCCGGAGCTCATCCCGTGGTAGATATGATGTGCATGATTGCCTTCGGTTCATAACGTTAGGTTCACGCTCTGCCCGCAGATTAACGGCGGCCCCTGAAAGTAAAAAGCCCCTTAGTAAAACTAAGAGGCTTTATCAGTGCACCCAATTGGGCAATTCTCGAACCATTTCATGGATGATTTAAAAACATTAGCGGCTCTAAATATTAAATAAATTGGATTCACATATAATAGGTTCGTGCCCAGTCTCCGGAGCAAAAACAAACTGTTCCAAATACTACTTATATTATTTAATCTCCAAAAATTGGTTCGAGCCCAGCCTCAGGATCAATGACGGAGGGAAAAACTTTTGTAAATCAGTAATCGGTATTGCTTGTCACACATGATAAAATACAATTAGATTTTACTTATTCGTAAGCTAATAAAAATTAAAAAAATTGCCGGAATATTTTATTTGCAAAAAAAAACTATAACTTTATTTAACCTTAATACTAACATTATCAAAACCTTATACAAAATGAAAAAACTTCAAAACAATATCCGAACATAGGATAATCTACAGTGAATTTTTCACTTTATATTATGTACAATTAGTTTTTTTAAATTATTTGTACCCTCTATATTCTTATTGAAATTTCTCGCGGCATCATTGAAAAATGAGACGATAGTAATACTTGAAAAATCCGAAATATTTAATTTATTAACTAATGCACTATCCAACAGAAAGTAAGGAATTATCGAAACATTTCGCCTTTTTTCAAGGAGGAGAAGGTGAAGGTGAAGGTGAAGGAGAAGGAGAAGGAGAAGGAGAAGGAGAAGGAGAAGGAGAAGGTGAAGGAGAAGGAGAAAATGCAGGAATAGAAAATGGTAGTGTCTATAACGGCGGTGGATATTTTGAAAATGGAAATTTCGTCGGAGTTAGTGTTTTTTCGGCTAATTCTGAAACTCCTTCAACTCCTGCCCCCAATGCAAATGCTCCCGGCTCAGACGATGACGGCTCAGGTACTGGTCCCGGTGGTAATCAGCCTGCTGGACCTCATGGTGGCGGTGACGGACCGGGTGATTCCGGGGGGGCAGGTCCATCAGGTATCAATCCCGGCAATAATATTAACTCCCTCCAAAGCAGCATCGTAAATCAATATTTTGGTGGCAGTTATCAGAATTTTTATAACGGATACAACAATTTCCAGACCTGCGGTGCAGCCAACTGCAATGGGTTCAATCCTAACCAACAAGGGTTTCTTTCAAATGCGCTGGACGCCGGACAAGAACAAGTGAAAGACATCATTAAAGATACACTTCGCGACATACCTATTGAAAAAGGGTTGGCCCTTGGAATTGGCGCGATAGTCGCGAAATATGGTGGAACGATTGGCGAGGCAGCCATTGAAGGCGCAGCAAAAGCCGCCACGTGGGGGATTGGCGTCGAACTTTCGATATTAAATCCTTCAGATATTGACCCGTTTATCAACAGGTCGTATTTGGTGTTTACAAATTAGGTTTGCTGGTCGCTTACCTGCTTTCCCTGTTCACACCGCAATAACCGCTCTTTTCTGGATGCCATTTTTATTCGTCGGGACACCCGCCTGGTATTGTTGCAGGTGACCAGTGATTCCCGATCAGACTGCACCTTCTTATTGTATCCCAATGCGCGGGTTCTTAGAATGTTCCCGGTGTTCAAGGATACTCACAGGGAGTGCATCAAAAGGACGAAAACAATATTACTATTACTACCATTGCTCATCGCAATGCGGATGCCGTTACAAAGCTGAAGATGTCAATGATGCATTTGTAGGTGAACTCAAGAAATATACGCTTGACTCGTCAATGAAGGAGCTGTGCGAGGCTGTGTTGCTTGACGTTTACAATATCCAGGAAACGATTGGCAAATGGATAATTAAGGGAAAGTCGCTAATGGCCGATTTTCTTTCACCCTTTTTAAGTGTGATCGAAGAATTAACTACCACAAAATTTTCGGAGACGCTGGAACATGAGCGGGTTGAGATGAATATGCTCGGCTTACAAATCCAGGACACAAATGTAAAAGGCGATGAACGGGTAAAACTTATTCAAAAGTTTATCGCCCTGGCGCCTGAGCACCTTAAAAACCTGAATGCCGAGAAATCTACCAACCAGGAAATTGCTGCAGCCGTTGAGCGGCTGAATGATTTGTATATCAACCGCATTATCCTGGCAAAAAAGGACGAGGAAATTGAATCGCAAAACGAAAAAACGGCCGATCTGCGAATGAAAAAAATCGAGGCCGAGCGTAACATGCGCGAGGAGATCGTTAAGCTGCACCAAAAATTCCCCGAATTTAAAATGGTTGACGGTACAACTGCAGATAAGCTGGGTGGTTTGTTAAAGCAATACCACGACATGATCGAGGCTGGCCACGGTACCTCGGGCGGAATATTCAGCGCCGACTTCAGCGCAAACCATGCCCTTTCGGAATTCAGGGCCCTGCAGGAATTTGAAGCCGGTATGATGAAAAAGGGCGATGCCATGGTTAAGGCCCGGGCGGACCTGATCAAAGAATTGGGGATTGATGAAACCTTTAAACCTAAAGATGGGGAGAAGCCCCCGGTAACGCCTCCCCAGGGCGGCCCAACTGCCAAGGAAAGTGACGCCGAGGCTAAAAAGCTGGAGGCGCAGAAAAAAGCGCTGGAGGAATACCAAAATCAATTGCGTGACACTCATAGTCAGATCGACGATCTAATTGCCGGCGCCACCAAAGGCACACTGGAAGGTTTGGATGCGCAGCTAAAAGTAATAGATGATAAATACCAAAAGCTTATAGCAAAGCTGCGTGAACTTAATGGCAACAAAAATGCTACGCCTGCAGATAAGGCTGCCAATAATAAACAGATATCGGATTTACAGACTTCTGATACTGCAGCGCAGCTGGTGGCTACTTCAGACGCTGATTTCAAAAACGATATGCAGATTTTGCAGTCTCGGGCCGCAGAAAAGCAGCGGGTGCTCGAACAGCAACGAGCCGATGATTTAATTAGCCAGGAAGGCTACGAGCGACGCAAGAGCGAGCTAGATCAATCATCATACGCCGACGAATATTACCTGGCGGTTTATTATGGGCAAAACACCGTATCTATAGAAAAAAAGCTGGCCGATGCCGAAATAGCCAATAAAAAACGCGCGCACGATCAGGGGCTTAAATTTATAAAGTCGGAGGTGGAGGCCCAGCAGGATGCTTTAAAAGCCAGGCAGGGAATTGAGGGGGCAAAGGCAGGGCTCATGCAATCTGGGTTCGCTTTGGTAAATTCAATCTTCGGTAAAAACAAAGCGCTCATGCTAGCAGAGCTCGCCCTGGAAAAAATTATCGCTATTGGTAAGATAAAAGCTTCTGAAGGCGTGGAGATCGCAGGGTACTTTGCTAAATATGCGCTTGTGCCTGGTGGAGAGTTTATTGCAGCCGGGCTTGCTGCAGCTGCTGACGCCCGGGCTAACCTTTCTATTATTTCGATCATCGCAAGCGGCGTTGCCGAGGCTGTAACTGATTTAGCAGCGGGCAGCAGTGGTTCAGTTCCAAAGCACGCTGATGGCGGTTTCACGGGCCTGGCCACAAGCGATAACCCTGCCGGCTATGTAAATGTGCCGACACTGTTTAATAAAAAGTATATAGCAGGAGAAGCCGGTAGCGAATGGATTGCACCAAACTGGATGCTTAAAAATCCATATACTGCCAATGTAATGGGTGCACTGGAGGCACTTAGGCAGCAAGGCTCGGCTTCGGTACCTGCACATGCAGCAGGTGGTTTTACCGGCAGTGCGCAGCCGGCCAATATGCCGGTGTTTGATTTAGGCCCTGTAGTAGATAAGCTAGCAGCTATAGAGCAAAAGATACAGGATCAGCAAGTTGTTATTGACTATCACTACCTAAAACGCGAAGATGCTAAATATGTGCAGCTTCAGAATAAGAGTAAAGCTTAATTTTTTTTTATAGATTTAGGGCAACCAAACCTAATGGTATGAAGAAATTAATATTCGCGTTCTTTCTGTTACCCCTGTTCTTACAAGCCCAGGACATCATTCCTAATCCGACCGTTTCAATCGATACCGAAAAAAAGGAGATTGTTTATAAGGAAACTGTTGATATGCCTGGCTATTCAAAAGAAGAAATCTATTCGACTTTGCGCGAATGGGTACCCAAGGATTTTTATGTTGCCCAATCTTATATCAGCTACGAGGACTTTAAAGCGGGTAAGATAATTGCACACGCTATGGTTTTCGGTCACCGTCAAGTAGGGCTGTTTAGTCCACCATATTCAATCTCGTTCAATATTTACTTATGGGTAAAAGATGCAAAGTACAAGTATGAAATAGCCGATTTCTTTGTGATATGGGGTTTAAACGGTGATGCATCGCCCGACATGCACTCAGCTGACGTTTATATAACCGACCCTCAGTTTAAAAACAAAAAAGGTGAGTATACCGGGCGGGCCAGGTTGATCTTGTATAATATTGATGGAAATGCCAAAAACACAATTGTGAATTTAAAGTATGCAGTTAAAACAAAAAAATACTCACATAAAATTGATGAAGACTTTTAACATCCCACTTTAATAGTATTGCAAAGCCGCCGAAAAGCGGCTTTTTTTGTGCTTGTAACTCTCAATTACTTTTCGCACGTTTGTAATGCGAAACTATTACTGATATAATCAGTAACCTCTTATTGGATTAAAATAAACCCTGGCGTTCCAGTATCTACTGGTGTATTACCTAATCAGTAATAGTTTCGCAGCCGCCAGGGCTTTTTTCAATTTTAAAAAGTAAAGTCATGCGAGACACTACTACCACCACCCAAGCCCAGGAGCGGCTACAAAGCTCTATCAGTTTTTTTATTGAATCAGTAGATATCACCGAGGCCAGCGAGGGGATATTAACTTTATTGGCCGCCGTGCGCACTGCAGATTTGCCATTGCCGCAACTGGAGCCGATATTCCACACGCTTTCATTGTTAAACGCCATACAGCGCGTGCAACTGCAGCACGTGGCCTGTATATTAAAAATCGCTTAAATTTGTAACCATGCGGGTAGTAAAACAAAAAAGAAGCAATGCGCAGCGGCTGCTCAAGCTTCAGCAAAAAGTAGAATTTTATGATTCCTGGTTAAAGAAACACGCCTTTACCGTGTATCATGATTTAGAAGAAGACTGGATACTTAGCCAGGTAAAGAAATAATTACATCCTTACAAACGCTAAATTACGGTTGTAAGCATTAAAAAGCAGGAAATTTACTGGCTATCAGATTATTACAATCTTACAGAAATTTCCTGCTTTTAACAGCTTCTGCGGCGGTTATAACTTAAACCGTTCATCAAACTTGCCCATCGCCCGTTTCTTTTCCGCATCGCTCATTTTTAAGTAAATGCTGGTCGTCTTCAAACTGCTGTGCCCCATCATTTCGGAGATAAGCTTAATGTGGATGTTCATTTCTACTGCCTGGGTACCAAAGGTATCCCGGGCGCAGTGGTAGGTTAGCCGCTTAAATATGCCCGCGCGGGCGCCGATGATCTTCAGGCGCTCATTAATGTAACCATGGCTAAACTGCGCGAACAGTAACCCGCTGCGTCCCTCTATCAGTTGCAGTGCTATGCGTTGCAGCGGCAACCTTAGCACTTTGCCGGCAGCGCGCCCTTTGTATGGCACAAACACCAGGTCGTTACCTTGTATCATGCTGGAGTGGATCAGGCCCGTGTCGGATATCCTTAGCCCGGTAACACAGCTAAATAAAAACCGGCGCAATATTTCCCGGTCGCAGCTCTCCAGCAGCGGGTGCTTAAACAGCGTTATTAAATTATTGATCTCGTCTCGGTTAAGCGCCACCCGGTCACCGTCAACATAAGCAAAAGAAAAATCCTCATACGGGTTCTTTGCGATCAGGCACTTCCGGACGGCAATTGAAAGATATTTTTTAATGTCCTTGTGATAACCGCAAACCGTGTTGTGGCCTGCTTTGTGCTTGGTGCGTGCCCAGGCATCGAACTTTTCTATGAAATCAAGGTTTAGCCGGCCTATGGGCAAAACTTCCCTTTTATAATATTTTTTTAAGATATTAAGGCTGCACCGGTGCCGGCGCCATGTTGGGTTAACAATCGTATCCTGGTTGTATAACGCGTTCGCGTTCACCTCCATGAACGAGAAAAAGTCCTCGGCCACGTGCATGTTATTAAACTCCTTAACAATATCATCAATCGTGATATCGGTTTTCTCGAGATAACCTGTTAAGGCCATCCGGTGCGCCCTGGTTTTGTATTCGTTTATCTGCAGGTTGAATGGCATCACGTCCGTATCATCAGCGTACCGGGGCAATAGCTGCTGCGTGGTGGCGCTAAAAAATGCCCTTGGCCACTTGATGCCGGTGTACAGGTCCCGCTTGATACGGGCCTGCTGGATCCTGAATAAAACTTTGGATAATCCTGCCGGATTAACCCGGCTGTCAATAACAATGTAGCAAGACAGTCCCGCCCTTGACTTTTTCATAGTTGCGAATCAATAAAATAAAACGACAATAAACTGCGAATCAACAGTGCTGGAAAACACCGTTTAAACCTGCGAATGAGAAAGGCTGCAAAAACTTGCGAATCAAAAAACAGCCTCCACGATATCGTGAGGGCTGTTTTGACTGTTTGAGGTGCGCCCACCTGGGCTCGAACCTAT
>NZ_JANYGQ010000010.1 GCF_025359345.1 Mucilaginibacter sp. | reverse complement strand
GGTAACCACGCCTGCGGAGGTTATCTTGCGGATTTGGTTGCCGGTATAATCTGCCACATAACTGTTGCCGGCTGCGTCGGTGCCTACAGCTATGGGTTTGGCAAAGCTGGCCGCCGCGCCTGTGCCGTTGGTTGACCCGGAAACCCCGCTCCCGGCTAGTGTAGTAACCTGGCTGTAAATTGTTGCCGGTACCGGCCCGCCGGTATTAGTGGGCGATAGCGCGGCTATCGGGCTCCCGGTTAAATACGTGTGGGGTGTTGTGTAGCTGATGTTTGGCACGCCCGGGTTCACAGCAATATTTACCATTGCGGTGTTACTGCCCGCCACATTATATGCCGTTACAGTATAACCGCTCGCTGGGCTAACTGTAATTGGTGAACCGCTAATGGTGCCGGTTACGCCGTCAAATGTTAGTCCCGCAGGTAGGGCATTTATATAAAAGCCACCAACCGGGGTAATTTGTTTAACCTTGCCACTGCCAAACTCAGCAGCGAAAACGTTGCCCGCTCCATCAACCGCTACCCCGGTTGGTCCTGCAAAACCAGAGCCTATACTAATAAGCGAATTACTGCCAACAGGCAGTTCGTATATTGCTTTATCGCCCAAAGCAGCAATAAACACGTTTCCTGCACCATCAACGGCTACGCCGTATGGTTGATTAAGGCCTGCTTTTAAAGTAACTACGGGGCTGCCATCAAACGGAATTTTCTTTATTGCGCTGTTACCTTCATCGGCTACATAAACGTTCCCTATAGCATCGCAGGCCAAACTTGCACCAAGGTTTACATTAAAAGCAATATTAACGGTTGCGCCACCGCCTGCAGGGATCTTTTTAACAATATTGTTATTCTGATCGCTTACGTAAACATTGCCTGCAGCATCAACAGCCACGCCGTAAGGCGAATTAAAACCAGAACCAATACTCACTGTGGAACCGTCGGCAGCAAGGATCTCTTTTACTGCATGATTGCCAAAATCAGCTACATAAACATTGCCGGCTGCATCAATAGCTACACCGCTCGGAAGGGTAAAGCCAGTCCCTATACTTATGGGCGCTCCACCGCCCGCCGGAACTTTTTTTACGGTATTATTGCCACGGTCGGCAACATAAATATTCCCAAGGGCATCTGTAGCTACATTAATCGGGTTTGCAAACCCGGAGCCTACATCGGTAGTGTTGCCACCATAACCAGGAGCGCCAACCCCATTACTTAAAGGCGTCAACGGTGCAATAGTAACACCTGAATGAAATGTTTTAGCACCCCCGTAACTTAATGTCGGCGGGGGTATCAAATTAACCTTTAAATTAACAGTTGTATTGTTCGATGCGCTGGCATTATACCCGGTAACCGTATAGTTTGTGGCCGGGCTGCCTGCCTTTGGGGTGCCGCTGATTGCACCTGTATTATTATTAAAATTTAACCCGGCAGGTAAAAATGGCACTATGAAAAAGCCCCCAACAGGCATAATCTTTTTAACAGCGCCGTTTAAATCATCGGCAACATAAACGTTACCCAAGCCATCTGCCGCCACGCCAAAAGTATGGTTGAAACCGGAGCCTATTGAGATTGTGGCTCCACCGCCTGCAGGGATCATTTTTACTGCGCTGTTGTTAAAATCGCCTACAAAAACATTGCCTGCGGCATCAACAGCCACGCCCGATGGCCCACTGAAACCAGAACCTATTGAAACCGGGGCGCCGCCGCCAACCGGTATCTTTTTTACAGCATTATTGCCATTGTCACCAACGTATATATTTCCGGCTGCATCAATAGCCAGGCCGGCTGGCGACGCAAACCCCGAGCCTAATATTACCGGGGCACCACCGCCCACGGGTATTTTTGTTACAGTATTGTTTACAGCATCGGCAACCAGCACATTGCCAGCCGGGTCCACGGCGACAGCAATAGGATCGGGGAAGGCGGGCCCTACAGCAACAGTGGCGCCACCGCCAACCGGTATTTTGTATACTTTGCCATTACCATTATCGGCTACAAAAACATTACCAAGGGTATCAACCGCCACACCAATAGGGTTGTTTATGCCACTGCCTATAACTACTGGGCTGCCACCTGCAGCCGGGACCTTTTTTACAAGCCCATTGCCTGTATCTGCTACATAAATATTGCCTGAGGCATCAACCGCTACACCCAGTGGGGTTACGAAGCCCGACCCAACAGCGACCGGAGTGCCTGTATAAGCAAAGGCTGATACATTGGTGCTGGTTGGCGTGAGCTGCGGAACCGCAACATTAACCGTATAAACCTGCGGGCCTGTATAGCTTATTGTTGGTGGCGGGAACTGGTTTACCTTAATATTTACAATTGAACTGGTAGAAGTTGCTGTATTATATCCGGTGATAACATAGTCTGTAGCAGGGGTTGCAACGGTTGGTGTGCCGCTGATAGCACCTGTATTATTATCAAAATTTAAGCCGGCTGGTAACGAAGGACTTATATAATATCCTCCAACAGGTTTAATTGTTTTAATCGCATTGTTACCCCAATCCGCAACATATAAAATGCCGGCGCCGTCAACAGCTACATCATATGGAAGGCTTAATCCGGAACCAATTGTAATAACCGGGCCCCCATTTGAAGGTATTTCTTTTAAAAAGTTATTGTTTCTATCGGTGACAAATACATTGCCTGAATTATCAACAGTCAAGCCGTACGGGCTTGTTATCCCAGAGCCTATTGTGACCTGGGTGCCATTACCTGCAGGGATTTTCTTTACCAATCCATTCCCGTAATCAGATGCATATACATTACCAAAAGCATCAACCGTTATATCGTAAGGAAAATTAAAGCCAGAGCCCAGATTTATCGGCGCTCCGCCGCCCACCGGGATTTCTTTCACCGCGTTGTGTCCCTGGTCTACAACATATACATTTCCTAATTTATCAACTGCTACACCCGTAGGGTTAAGGAACCCCGAGCCTAACGTTACCGGCGCTCCACCGCCAACGGGTATCTTTTTTACTGCATTGTTGCCGTAGTCTGCTACGTATACGTTACCCAATGCGTCAACAACTGCATTTTGAGGCTGCAGTAACCCAGAACCAAGAGCGACATTTGCGCCAACCAGCGGGATCTTAGTGATCTGGAAGTTTGATTGTGCAGTTACATATAAAACACCCACATTGTCGGCAGATACGCCATAGGGTTTAGTGAAAGCGTGCGCTATAACCGGAGTGCTGCTATAACCCGCTGCCGCAACCCCATTATTTACCGGCACAACCGGCGTTACAGCGGTACCCACTGAAAAAGTTTGAGGTGAGTTGTACGTTATGTTAAGTCCGCTTACCGAAATATTAACATTGGTTGAGTTGCTGCCGCCGGCGTTGTACGCTGTTACCGGATAGTTTGTCACCGGACTTCCTGTAACCGTGGGCAGGCCGCTGATAATACCCGTAGCATTGTCGAAACTTAGCCCCCCAGGTAAGGTTTTACCAATATAGTACCCGCCTATAGGTTTAATTTGTTTAACGGCAGCGCTGTTGTAATCGGCCACAAATACATTTCCGAAAGCATCGGTAGCCACCCCGGTTGGAAGGTTGAAGCCTGAACCGATTATTGTTCCGCCACCACCGGCTGCAGGGAACCTTTTAATTGCATTATTTCCCGCATCAGCCACAAAAACATTACCGGCGGGATCTACTGCTACACCGTATGGGGAACTAAAACCACTGGCGACAATAACATTAGCACCGCCTCCGCCAGCAGCAAACTTTTTCACGGTATTGGTACTACCATCCCCAACAAATACGTTACCAAACGCATCTACCGCGATACCTAAGGGATTGGTAATGCTACCCAGTCCAACAGTTCCTCCGCCATTTGGGTATATCTCCTTTATTGCATTATTGCCGTTATCGGAGGCGTATACGTTACCTGCTGCATCAACCGCGACGGCGTAAGGATGGACGATGCCCGCGCTTATTATAATAGGGGTATTACTTCCAAAAGGGATTTTCTTTATGGCGTTATTGCCATAGTCAGATACATAAACGTTACCGGCAGCGTCAACAGCAACGCCGTCGGGCCCACTAAACCCGGAACCGATAGTAACCGGTGCGCCGCCACCGACTGGTATCTTCTTTACGAGGTTGTTGGCAAAATCGGCCATGTAAACATTGCCAAAGATATCCACAGCTACACCACGCGAGGTGCTGAAGCCCGAGCCTAAGGTTACTGTAGTGCTATTGTAAGCGAGCGCTGCTACCCCGACACTTGTTGGCACCAATGATGGGATTGCCACCCCGGACACATATGCCGGAGGGTTTGTGTAACTCAGGCTCAGCGCATTAATTTGAATACTAAACGCGGTTGAACTGCTGCCTGTGCTATTGTAAGCAGAAACAAAATAGCTTGTCGCTGGGTTTACCGTCGTTGGTGTTCCGGTAATATTACCTGTAGCATTATCAAAAGTTAATCCGGCAGGTAGTGCAGGGTTAATATAATAGCCGCCCACCGGTTTAATTTCATTTAATGTTCCGCTGGCGTAGTCAGCAACAAATACATTGCCGGCACCGTCGACAGCAACACCCGTTACCGTGTTAAAACCGCTGTTTAAAGTAATGGTAGCGCCCCCGTTTACTAAAATTTCTTTTACTGCATCGTGGCTGTAATCGGCTACAAAAACATTCCCGGTGTTGTCAACTGCGACGCCATAGGGGCTGCTAAATCCGGTACCAATTATAACCGGCGCACCGCCTCCAACGGGAATCTTTTTTATATTGCTTGCGGTATAATCAGCCACATAAACATTGCCCGCTGCGTCTACAGCAACGCCTGCCGGGTTAGTAAAGCCTGAGCCAATAACTACAGTGGCACCGCCAACTGCATTTATCTTTTTTACTGCACCGTGGTTATAATCCGCCACAAAAACATTGCCGGCTGCATCTGCTGCCACACCATACGGGTTACTGAAGCCGGTGCCAATACTTACAGGAGCACCACCGCCAACAGGTACCTTTTTTACAAGGCTATGCCCGTAATCTGCTACATAAACATTTCCGGCGCCGTCAACCGCTACACCTGCGGGATTCAAAAAACCTGAACCTATGGTAACAGCGGCACCGCCACCTACAGGGATTTCCTTTATTACATTATTTGAAAAATCAGCGATATAAACATTCCCTGTTGCGTCGGTACATACGCCACGTATGGCGCCAAAACCGGTTGCCGCACTCACCAGGCCACTACTATAGCCCAACGGATCGACGCCTGAACTTTGTGGCGACAGTGTTGCTATTGCGTTACCGATGATATAGGTATGTGGGCTGCTATAACTGATAACAGGTGCCGTAAAAGCGTCTGATTTACCCGTTTTTAGCCTGGTTTTATGGTATCCCGAATATTTAAGCGCGGGTTTTACTGCTGCGTAAAGTTTGTAACTCAGGCAAAGCAATAAAGCAAAAGCTACAAGCTTTAAATAGCCGGCAGGCGTAGCTTTACTGAAATGATTTTTTTTGATAAGTAAAGGTGTTTTCATGATACTATTTTAGTATTGGTGAGGTGATGATTTTAATTTAAAATTGTATTGAATGTGCTGATAGGCAGATTTTTGGTTTAATAAGATGAAAAGGCTAACGGACTTTTTACAGGCTGAAACGTTAGTTGCTATTTAAGGGGTGAAAATCAGCAAATTACGCTTGCTCATCAATCATATGAGCTTATGATTTTGAAGAGGACCTGAATTCGGGTATTTACTTATTTGTTAAAAAACAGCATCGGTATAATTTTTTTTAATTCAGGCAGTTTTATTACCATTATTTCCGACGAAACAGGATGGCTTTCCGATTAATTCAATCAATCCCTTACACAACTATGGTTAAACAATTTCAAACATCCCGTAACAGTGCCCTTATCTTCAATTGGGTTTTTATTGTCGGGCTGATAGTATTGGCGCTCAACGATCAATACCTCAAATGGACATTCGGCAACTGGGCCACCGGGAAAATATCTGATTTCGCAGGACTGCTTATCTTTCCAATGTTCTTGCAATTCTTATTCCCAAGCATTTCGCGAGTTTCGGTTATGGTAACAGGTGCACTGTTTGTTTTTTGGAAACTCCCTATTTCTGGCAGTGTTATCCATATCTACAATAAAATTGCCCTTATACCTATTACCAGGACGGTTGATTACAGCGATTTTGTTGCCCTGTTAATTTTGCCTTTGTCCT
The DNA here is from genome assembly GCF_025359345.1 of Mucilaginibacter sp. Taxonomy (GTDB): domain Bacteria; phylum Bacteroidota; class Bacteroidia; order Sphingobacteriales; family Sphingobacteriaceae; genus Mucilaginibacter. The sequence goes on along the minus strand of NZ_JANYGQ010000010.1, from coordinate 66,645 downwards.
GGTATCTGATAGGGCGAATTGATAGTTACCGGATAGGCCGCATTTCGCCTGCTTTTGCTGCCTGTTTAATTGCCATGCCGGCCGCATTGGTATTTATGGCTACCTCGCCCCCTATTAGTTTTTATATGCAACCAGGAGGCGATGTCCATATAGGTAAATCATACCGGTTGAAAGTAAGTGAAGACGAGGCCCTGGCAAGGTTTAAAGCAATAGGCTTTACAGTTGTGCCGGATAGGTCGCAGCACGAATCTGGCAGGGCCGACTATTACCTGATGAAAAACGTTGTTTTAAACGGCGGAAAGGATACAATCGAAACCATTCAATTTGGTTTTTTGGGTAACTCTAAAAAGCCTTTGCTGCTTATAAATAATGTAAAACTGAAAAAGGGCAGCACCCTGACTGATTTGGAAGGGTTAAAAAAATACTATCGCAAGCTTATACGTTCAGGCATTGTTAACGAAGTAAAATAGAGAGATGGTTAACCATAACTTGCCTGCACCGGCCAGAGTCTACATCGTATCATTAACCAAATGCTCGCGGATAGCTTTGGCAACCGCTTCAGATTTTGAGTTAACATGTAGTTTTTTATAAATATTGCTGATGTGCGTGCAAACCGTGCCCATGCTTATAAAGCAATTGGCCGCAATCATTTTATAGCTGTCGCCTTTTACCAGGCAGCCGAGTACATCTTTCTCGCGCGACGACAAGTCATATCCATTTTCGACGATGTTTTTCTTCTCGCTAAAAAACTCAAGCACTCTGCGGGCTATGCTTGCGTTCATAGGGGCGCCGCCCTGGCTAACTTCGGTAATGGCCTCCATTATTTTTGCAGGTGTGGTTTTTTTCAGCAGATACCCCGTCGCGCCGGATTGCAGCGCATCAAAAATTTTTACACTGTCATCGTACGAAGTCAGGATGAGGACATTAATTTCCGGGTGATGGCTTTTGATGAGGGCGGTAGCTTCAATGCCGTTAAGACCCGGCATATCAATGTCCATCAATATTACGTCAGTTGGGTCGTTTCGCAAATGCTCCAGTACGTTGTTGCAGTCGGGATATACGCCGGATACGGTGAAGCCGGGCGTAGCAGAGATAAGGTAAAATAAACCATCACGCAGTGCATTGTTATCATCAAATACCGAAACCCTGATGTCCAAATCGTAAATAATTAATGGGTAAATATAACTTTGCTTAATTCAGCGTTCAATCATATGTCTATATGATATTGACTACCAGCCTGGTAACAGTGCCTTTCCCCGGCTGCGAAATAACTTCAATAACGCCGCCAATTTCAACAGCGCGCTTTTTCATATTTTTAAGCCCGTTGCGGTTGCTTTTTGCATTAATATCAAAGCCTTTGCCATTGTCGCTTATGATTAATTCAAGGTGATTATTCAGCCTGGTTACTGTTATTTTAATGGCCGTGCATTCAGCATGTTTAAGTATATTGTTGATACACTCCTTAAAAATCATGAAGATGTTTTTGCGGGCTTCCATTTTAACACGTGCGCTTAGTATATCTTCCTGTATATCTATATCAAAATTGATGTTGCTTGCTTCAAGCAAGGGTATGGCAAACTCGCGCATGCGCACTGCCAAATCGTTAAAGTGATCGTTTTGAGGGTTTACGGCCCAAATAATATCGTCCATCGCCTCAAGCATTGTCTGCGAGTGGTGCGAAATATGTCCTATCACCTCGCGTGTTTGCTCAGGCGGCAATTTTCGTTGCAGCTGCTTATCCGCCACATCACTAAAAATTGAAATACTGCTTAGCGCTGAGCCGATGTCGTCATGGAAATCGGAAGCAATCCGTTCACGTATCCGTTCAATTGCCAGTATGTGTTTTATTTTATACCGGTACAGCTGGTATAAACCAAATGCAATGACAAGTATAACTAATACCCTGAACCACCAGGTTTCCCAATAAGGTGGCGTAATGATAAAACTGAAAGAAGCAAGATGGTTATTCCACACACCATTTTTATTGCCGCATTGTACAAAAAAGGTATAGTCGCCGGGTGGTAGTTGCGTGTAGTTGGCATTGCGCTGTTCGTTAGCATATTGCCACCTGTTACCGGCACCACTAAGCCTGTAACGGAAATTAATATGGTCGGGGTCTGAATATAAAAACGATGTAAATGCTATATTGACGGAATTGTTTGAATGGGTAAAAGTTAAACTCCCGGCATCTTTTTGTGAAGGATATGGAAGAAACACCGGCTGGTTGTTCACATCAATTTTTTCGATTACCGGGTCGGATGGGGCAAGGTTGTTCTTTAAATCCTGTGTAAAATAGGCATAGCCATTGCCGAACCCGAAAATAATATCCTTGCCTAAAACGGCAAATGAAGAACTTGGGTAAATCTGCATCATCGAGGTTTCGTGTTCGGCCCTCGAAGAAGTATGCGTTTTTAAATCATAATTTAATATACCGGCTTCAGTACCGGCCCAAATCATGTTGTTTATACAGATAACGTTTTCGCAACCCGGATTGTGCAGCCCGGCTAAGGAGTTTACTATGGTGAACTGTTTGGTTTGCGTATTGAAAATATTTATACCACTGCCTGCGGCACAAACTATTTGATTGCCTGGCACAGGGGCTATGTCGAAGAAAAAATAATCCGGTTTCTCTCCCTTTCCTCTGTAGTTAACAGTTTTATTTGTGGCGGTATTGTAACTGAAAAGCCCGTCCCTTGATGCTGCCCAAACAATACCCTTATCATAAAACCCATTTAACAATATAAATTTAAGCCGGGTGTATGATTTGTCACTCAAATTGTTCGTGGTAACCAGTTTAAAATGCCGTGAGCCCAGTTCATATTTAAAAAGGCCCTTATCGGTAGTAATAAAACAAACATTTTCGCCTGCCGTGATAATTTTCCTGATGTTGCAAACCAGCGCAATTGAGTCTGGAACGGGCAGCTTCTGTTGCGACTGAATACCAGCATTTACATCCCATTCCACTATCGCTTTTTTTGTCGCCAGCAGGAACCTGCTTTTTGACAGCTGTACAAAATCGTTTATCCGCTTAGTGGCAGGGTTTGCGTCAAATGCCTTTTCAATTTTTTTTGTTTTCCAGTCCACGCAAATCAACCCCTGGTTGTATGATGACATCCACACTTTTGTGCTATCATATTTATCCTTTGCAATTTTATTTATACCGAGTTCATCACTATTGCTTTTATTCAAAAAGCGCATTTTTAACTGCTGATTTACCACATCAAGCATACTTATACCAATTGATGTGCTTAGCCACAGCCGGCAGGTTTTATCAACGTAAAATTTGGTTATTATATTGCTGGGGACGCTGTAAGGGTTGCTGTCATAGTGCATGTAAGTAAATTCAACCTTTTTTAAAACCGTATTGTAAACAACAATACCCTTTCCCTCTGTTGCCATAAAAAGGTACTTCTCTTCCCTGTCCTGCGGCAAAAAAACCAAGTCGTTTATGGCCGCATCTTTTACTCCATTGCTCACCGGTTCCAGGTCTGTCAAATTGTTGTATGAAAATAGCCCGTCAGACGTACCCAGGAAAATCTGGTTGCCGGTTTTAATTATCGAAAAGGTTTTAACAAGGGTATGGTTATAAATCAGCGTATTTGTTTTATAAGTATCGGTTGCGATGTTATAAATGTAAAATTTTTCGCGGCTCGACAGCAATACAGTATTATCATCAAGCAGGTAGGAGCACAAAGGATCTGTTACATTTTTAAGTGCTGTATACGTTATTTTTAATGTTTTAAGATCAAGCTTTGCCAGTCCGTAATCACAGGCAAACCAAAGATTGTTTTTTTGCAGGCAATAAGAGTTAACGCTTGCTATGTGATGGTTCGGGTCGGTTTTTATATAAATAAACTTCCCGCTGGCATCATCATAATAACATATGCCTAACGAACAGACCCATATTTTGCCGGTATTATCAGCCTTCAGGCTGGTATAATTGCCGCGCAGGCCACTGTTTGCCTGGTCAAAACTGTTATAATCTGTGGTTTTGTACCCATCGAAGCGTTGCATTCCGCCGCTGCACGACCATACATAGCCGTGTTTGTCAAGGGCGATATCAGCAATTCCGCGGCTGATGAAATGATTTTGACTGTTGAAATTTTCGAAACGCCAATCAGGATTTGGCGTAAATGATTGGGCCAAAAGGAAGCACGGTAAAATGGATATTAGTAAACTAAATATAAATTTCATCATTACATATGCCGGCTAAAACCGTGGCTATAAAAAGTCATTTTAAATTTAGCATAATTATAAGTGATTGATTATAAATAGAGAAGTTTTTTGTTGGAGTGACGAATGGTTGAACCCGTTGAGAAAATACAAGATAACTAACATTTCACAACCCGGAAATTACTTAAATTTATACTAACGATAAAAAAACGATGATGAAAGAATTTATGCTACTCATCCGCAACGAAACGGAAAGTAAAACAGATTTGTCGCCTCAACAGCATCTCGAATTTGTAAAAACTTGCGAGGTTTACATTGAGGCCATGATAAAAAATGGCAATCTTATTGGTGCTCAACCGTTGGTGAGGGAGGGTAAAATGATATCAGGAACGCCCGGCGCGTTTAACGAGGGCCCTTATACCGAAAATAATGAAATAATTGTAGGCTATACCACATTTTGGCAAACAACATGGATGAGGCTGTAGATCTGGCCAAAGGCAATCCCGAATTTGCCTACACCCAAACTGCTAAAATTGAGGTGAGGCCTATAAAAATGAAGGAAGAAACCACGTCGTTTGTATACCCGCAGGGAAAATAGATATAGCGCTGCCTTAAGCAAAAAACCCCGCATTGCGGGGCTTTTATTATTTGTAACAGTTTGATTTATAAATTATGCACTAACATGCTTTCTTTTTTTGTACCCGTAAGCAGCAAAATAAAAAATAAACAGGTAAAGCGGCAGTAAAATAAGGTACGACATGTGCGCTGCATCTGCCTGACCCATGCTTGCCTTAAAATGGTCGACAGAAAAGCCATATAAGGGTGGGAAAACTGCCGCGCCGGCAATACCCATTATCAGCATGGATGAGCCTATTTTAGTATATCGACCCAAACCTGCTAGCGCCAACGGCCATATTGCGGGCCACATCAGCGAGTTAGCAAGCCCCAAAAGAGCGATGCAAAATACTGAAGCATATTGGTGAGTGAGTAATGCAGCGATGGTAAAAATAATACCTAAAATGGCAGATATAACGAGCGCCTTTTGTTGCGTGATATAGCGCGGAATACAAATAATGCCGATAATATACCCGGCAACCATGGAACTCAGTGTGAAGGATGTAAAAAACTTAGCAGTAGACAGGGGGATATGTTGCGATGCTCCGTAGCTGATGATAGAGTCGCCGGCTATTACTTCGGCGCCTACATAAAAAAACAGGGCAATAACCCCTATTATTAAATGTGGGAACTGGAATATACTGGTTTTGCCGCTGTTGGCTGCAGCAACGGTTTCATCCTCGTGGTCGGTATCAATTTCGGGGAGGCCCGAGAAATAGATTAATACGGCCAATATAATCAGCACAATTACAATTAGTATATAAGGTAATATCACCCTCGATGCCAACTCATTTAATTCAGCAGTTTTTTGTGACGGGTTTAATTTGGCGAGATTAGTGGTAAAGGCGTCGATATTTTTTAATACCACTGCGCCCAGAGCAATAGGGGCCAATACACCGGCCATCTTATTACAAATGCCCATAATGCTTATGCGCTTTGCAGCACTTTCGGCCGGGCCAACTATCGTAATGTATGGGTTTGCTGCGGTTTGCAATATGGCCATGCCGCTACCCTGTATAAAAAGCCCTACCAGGAAAATTGAATAAATCCTGGTGATTGCTGCCGGGATAAATATTATTGCGCCAATAGCCATAAATACAAGCCCGGCCGACATGCCGTTTTTAAAGCCGAAAAGCTTGAGCACCCACGCCGATGGCCTGGCCATCACAAGGCAGGCCACATAAAAAGCGGTTGCCACAAAATACGATTGGAAGTTATTTAGCTGGCATGCTATTTTCAAATAGGGAATTAGCACGGAATTGAGCCAGGTTATAAACCCGAAAATGAAAAATAATGCGCCTATAATAGCTATAGGACTTACGGTGGGGTTTTTAGTGACCGGGGCACTGATGGAAGGTGTAATTGCCATATGTTGGTTTTAAGTTTCGCAAAATAATTAAATAATGCTAAAACCACACAAAAGAAACAATTGCAAGCTGCGGGCTCCGTTACAACAGGTCAATTAAAATTATATGAAAGAAAAAAGCGCCGGGTTATGTGCGCTTTTACTATCGGGTATTATGGGGGTGAGATTTAGTTTGCTATAATTTTGTATTTATGCTTAACATCAAGCACCAGCCTGAACAATTCCTGCTTTACTTTACGGAATTGGTGGTTAAGGTTGGTGATAAAATATTCCAACTGAACCTGTGTAGCCGCCAGCGATTCGGAGTCTTCAGGGATCACATCCTCAGCCATCAGTTCCAATTGCGTTATTTGGTTGGCCAGCATGTTGTTTATTTCCATTTGCTCCAGTTTTTTCAGTTCCTTGCCAACTTCAATAAGCCGGTGGATATGGTCAGCGTCCTGTAAGCGCACAATGTAATCATCCATCAGCCGGTGCAGGTACGCGGTTTCTATTTTAAAAAACTCTAGGTCTGATAACCATTTACGGGCAATCACATAATATTGGAGTGTGCGGTCGGGATTGGTAATTGTTGCCTGCATAACGGGTGTATTTTCAGCTTGTATTAAATTGTAATAATATTACAGACTGCTAAATTCGAAATAATTGGGCGGCATAAAATGACGGCTGTCACGCCAATAAGTGATTGTTGTCACCCAATGCCGTGGCAGATCATGGTACAAGTTTGTTTGCCCGGGCGGCTTACCGGTGTTCAAATAACCACCAGGTAGGCTTTGATTTGGGCCGGGGCTTTAGACCATATTGTTTAATGCTTTTTTCCTTTATTAAATTTACAGCTTCCTCAATATCGTCTGTTACCAGGTAAAGATGAGCGTCCGGCTCGCTTATCGTGCCATCCTTTTTCATGGTTTCAATATGCTGCAACAGTTCCTTATGGTAATCCCTGCCAAATATGATAACCGGGAAATCTTTAATTTTATGAGTTTGTATAAGCGTAAGCGCCTCAAAATATTCGTCGAGCGTGCCATACCCGCCGGGCATCACTATAAATGCAAACGAATATTTTACCAGTAATACTTTGCGTAAAAAAAAGTGCTGCATGTAAACCCATTTGTCGAGGTATGGGTTTGGGCGCTGCTCAACCGGTAATTGAATATTACAACCAACCGAACGGCCTCCAACATCGCGGGCGCCGCGGTTTGCAGCTTCCATTAAACCAGGCCCCCCGCCGGTAAGGATGGTAAATCCAAGTTTTGCAAATTCGGCAGATGCTTTGCGGGTGAGTTCGTAGTAAGGATGACCATCTTTAAATCTGGCCGAACCGAAGACCGTTATACAAGGGCCTATAAAATGCAACGCACGGAACCCGTGGATAAGTTCGCGCATGGTTTGAAAAGTAAACTTTAACTCTTTAAGTCTTGATTGCGGCCCATCTAAAAATTGAATTTCTGAATTATTCATAGCAACAGTTTTGTACCAGGCATTTTGCAGGCTTATTGGCGATTTATTATACTGTAAAGTTTTTTAAATTAATGCTGATAAAATATGACACAAATCAGCAAACTGGTTGTTTGTTATCAGTTTACGCAGATGCTTTGTGATGGCAGTTGCCTTTATACTTTGAGGCTGTTTTGTACAAAAAATGACGACGATCACATTTCTACATGAAAAGGGTTATATTTGGTTAGGATGCCACTAGTGATATTTGTGATAAATATCACGACCCCGCATGACTGTAAATAAATGCTAAACGAGTATATGGAAAACGCTGCCCTGCTAAAAGCGATAATTGACAACGCCATTGATGGGATACTAACCATCGACGGGCATGGCATTGTTGAATCCATTAACCCGGCGGCATGTAAGTTGTTTTTGTGCACGCCCGAAGAGGTTATTGGTAAAAATGTTTCGACATTGATGCCTCAGCCATACAAAAGCCAGCACGATGAATACATTCATCGTTATCAGCGAACCAACGAGCCGCATATTATTGGTATTGGCAGGGAAGTAACCGGTTTAAAAAAGGATGGTACAACATTCCCATTCAGGCTGGGCGTCAGCGATGTTCCGTTCGCAGGCAGGAAAATTTACGCCGGTTTTATTCATGATTTAAGTCGGGAAAAAGAGGCCGAGCACCAACTAAAAGAATACGCCGCTCATTTAGAGGAGTTGGTTGAGACGCGTACGCATTCGCTTAGGGAAACCGTGCAGGCGCTGCAGCTTGCAAAAGAAGAAGTGAGCTTTTCACTTGTAAAAGAGAAGGAACTTGGCCAGCTAAAGAGCCGTTTTGTTTCAATGGCATCGCACGAATTCCGTACCCCGTTAAGTGCAATCCAATTGTCGGCATCGCTTATTGAAAAATATGCACTCCCTTTTGAAAACGAAAACATCCGGAAACATGTAGGAAAAATAAAGAATGCTGTTGGTAATTTAACCACTATTCTCAACGACTTCCTTTCGCTCGAAAAACTGGAAGCAGGGAAGGTACAGCCGGCATTTACTTATTTTGATGTTGTTAAGCTATCGGAAGAGATAACTGAAGAAATGCAGATGGTGGCCAAACAGAACCAAAATATTATTTACCAGCATACAGGCACGAGCGGCATAATAAACCTTGACCCTAACCTGCTTAAAAACTGCGTAATAAACCTTATAGCCAACGCCATTAAATATTCGGGCGAAAACACATTTATTGAGTTTAATACCGAAGTAACCTGGCAACAGTGTATAATTACTATTAAGGATAATGGCATTGGCATACCTGATACCGACCAGAAACACTTATTTGAAGCTTTTTTCAGAGCGCACAACACAGGCAATATTCCGGGTACCGGTTTGGGCTTAAATATTGTGGCGCGTTATACCAGTCTGATGAACGGGCAAATTGAATTTAGCAGCAATATTAACCAGGGAACCTTATTCACTATTACATTTCCAATATCATGAGCAAGAAAGTATTAATAATTGAGGATAATAACGACATCCGCGAAAATGTGGTTGAAATTCTTGAGTTAGCCGGCTACACGGTATTTGAGGCCGATAACGGTAAAACCGGGGTTGACCTGGCCCTGAAAAATTTGCCGGATATTATTTTGTGCGATATAATGATGCCCGAACTTGACGGCTATGGCGTATTGTATATGCTGAACAAAAACCTGGCGACAGCTGCTACGCCTTTTATATTTTTAACTGCGAAAGCCGAACGCCTTGACTTACGAAAGGGAATGGAAATGGGGGCCGACGACTACCTGACCAAGCCTTTTGATGACATGGATTTATTAAATGCCATTGAAAGCAGGCTAAAGAAAAAGGAATTGCAGCAAAATTTCTATAGCAAATCATTAGACCGTTTAAATAACCTGATAGCTAAAAATGACGGGTTTAATGAACTGAAGAAAATTATAAGTGAACGAAAGGCCCGCCAGTTTAAAAAAAATCAGGTCATTTATTACGATGGCGATAAAGGCAACGGCCTTTACCTTGTTGTTAGCGGCAAAGTAAAAACTATAAAGCTGGCAGAGGATGGGCGCGAACTAATGACCGGTATTTTTAATGATGACGATTACCTGGGTGTTAACGCCCTCCTGTCAAACGAACCATACTCCGATACGGCTACTGCCCTTGAAGATAGCACCCTGTGCCTTATCCCTAAAGACCAGCTGGAGCAATTGCTTAACCTGTACCCCGAAGTGGCGCGCGAGTTCATCAAGATTTTAGCAAATAATATAAGGGAAAAAGAAGACCAGTTGTTGCAATTGGCCTACCATTCGGTACGAAAGCGGATGGCTGAGGCTATGATGCGGCTTTACAAACAGCAGCCTGCCGGTGCCGAAGGTTTTAAAATTACGCGCGAGGATTTGGCTGCAATGGCCGGTATGGCCACCGAAACTGTTAGCCGTACACTGTCGGATTTTAAAGACGAAGGACTGATTGACAAGAAGGGAAGCCTGATTACAGTAATTAATCCCGAAAAGCTTGCTAAAATGAAAAACTGACACAGATCACTTTTTGGGCTGACATCGCTCATACTCTGTGGTTTGGTATAACGGTAGCTTTGTTCTTATAAATATTATAATGGATGAAAGCTGTTGCCTTTAGTGTCAAGCCCTTTGAAAAAGAATACCTGGCGAAAGCTAATCAGAAAAAGCACGATATAACGCTTATTTCCAATCCCTTAGGGGTTGATACGGCTGTTTACGCCGAAGGGAAAAACGCGGTTATTGTTACTGAAGATGATGACTTATCAGCACCAGTGGCTGAACAGTTGGCTGCCCTGGGCATTCAATTTATTGTTACCAGGTCCGCCGGCACCGGCCACCTTGATAAGACAGCATTGACCAGTCACGGTATAAAAATAGCAAATATTCAAAACTATCCGCCCGGCGGGCCGCTTTTAGCCAATGAAGCGTTGCAGGAAATAGCCGACCAAACAATCAAAAGTCTTGATTTGTGGAGCCTCAATAAATGCGTTGGCCAGGTTTGCGCCTGCGCCAAAGATTGCAATAAAACTACCCCCGAAAAAACTGTTTAACCTTAGCCATGGAAAATATGATTAACGACCTTGCCAACAAGTACAACGTCCCGGCGCCACGTTATACCAGTTACCCAACAATGCCCTATTGGGACACCAACGCATTTAAAGTTACCGACTGGAAACAAACGGTAAAACGGTCGTTTATTGAAAGTAACGGGAACGAAGGTATAAGTATTTACATTCACCTGCCGTTTTGCGAAAGCCTTTGTACTTACTGCGGCTGCAATACCCGCATAACTAAAAATCACCAGGTTGAAGACCCTTACATTACAGCTGTACTTAAGGAATGGAGAATGTACCTGAATATTATGGGCGGTAAACCACTTATTAAAGAAATACACCTGGGTGGTGGTACGCCAACATTTTTTAGTTCGGCTAATTTGCACAGGCTTATTTCTGGTCTTTTGCAAGACGCCGATGTTCATCCCGGAGCTGAGTTTAGTTTCGAGGGGCATCCGGCAAATACCACTATTGAGCACTTGCTTACCTTGTATAACCTCGGTTTCCGCAGGATCAGCCTTGGCATACAGGATTTTGACCCCATAGTGCAAACCATTATTAACCGCCACCAAAGTTTTGAACAGGTTGAAACGATAACAAGGGCAGCGAGGGCCATAGGCTATACATCAATAAACTACGACCTGATTTATGGCCTGCCGCTGCAAACAATGCAGGGCCTTGCCGAAACGATCAGGCTAGTGGCCGAGTTAATGCCCGACAGGATTGCGTTTTACAGTTATGCACATGTACCCTGGATTAAACCCGGCCAGCGTTTATTTACTGAAAAAGATCTGCCCGATGCACACGACAAGAGCAAACTTTACGAGATAGGCCGCAGCCTGCTGAGAGGGCATGGCTTTAAAGAAATTGGTATGGACCATTTTGCCTTGCCTGATGACCAGCTTTTTGAAGCAGAGGCCAAGGGTACACTACACCGCAACTTTATGGGTTATACGGCTCAGCACACTCAAATGCTTATCGGGCTGGGTGTATCGGCCATTAGCGATTCGTACTATGGGTTTGCTCAAAATGTAAAAGTTGTTGAAGAATATCTGAAGCTTGTAAATAACGACGAGCTGCCCGTTTTTAAAGGGCATATATTAACGCCCACCGATTTGATAATGCGTAAACACATTTTAAACATTATGTGTAAAGGCTATACCACCTGGAACTACCATGTTGACGGCTGCGATGCCCTGTTTGATGGCATTGAACGGCTTAGGCCCCTGGCTGATGACGGGTTAATTGAACTCAACTCGTGGGAACTAAAAGTCACACCTCTTGGCAAACGCTACCTGCGCAACATTTGCATGGCGCTTGATGAGCGCCTTTGGGCCGATAAGCCAACAACACAATTATTTAGCATGGCTATATAAAAAGTGATTAATGTCATTTTTTATAGATGTTTCAACATTTAACTTAGCTATTTAAGGAATGTACTCACCGCTATTTGAGAATAAAAATGATTGAAAAGCCTTTGTATTCGGTAGTGATGTTTGTTGCTATTGGCTTAATCATCCTTGTTGGGGTGATAATTGCCTGCTGGAATATTGCTAAAAATCTTCTGTAAACTCAAAGATTGGAAGGAGCCCTGAATCACACATAACCTTTAAATAAATATCAGCAAACTTAATACGTTTTGAATATTTCGCACGGCAGCGGCTTAACTGAACATACAAAATTTAATAACAATCAACTTCTGTTACTAAAAATGATGGAAGAGATACACGGTTATGCCATTTTTTTGCTGGATAAAGAAGGTAATGTTGAAACCTGGAACAAGGGTGCCGAAAAAATTAAAGGTTACAAGGCAGAAGAAATAATTGGAAAAAATTTCAGTTTGTTTTATTCGGATGGTGATCGCAAAAAAGGCACCCCGGCCACTACCCTGGCCGAAGCCGATCGGCTGGGCACCACGTATCATGAAAGCTGGCGGATACGGAAGGACGGGACGGCGTTTTTGGGGTCAATTACCCTAACGGCATTGCACGATGAAAATAAAAACGTTGTTGGATACGCCAAAGTTACCCGCGATTTAACCGAAAAAATGCAGGCGGAAACAACAATAAAAAAACATTTGCTTGAGGTTGAGCGCAAAAACAAAGAACTTGAGCAGTTTGCATATATAGCCTCGCACGATTTGCAGGAGCCCCTGCTAACCATTACCAATTTTGTTGAACTGATACAACTGGAATACGCCGAAACGCTGGACGAAAATTCAAAAACTTATTTTGATTTTATTAACCAGGCAGCAAACCGCATGAAATATTTGATTACAGGCTTGCTCGACTACTCGCGTATCGGGATCGACAAAACTATGGCGCAGGTAAACTGCAACTTGTTGCTGGATGAACTGAAGCGGGATCTGGATGCAACCATCAAGGCAACCGGGGCAGTAATAGTTTATGATAACCTGCCAATTATTACCGGCTACCCATTAGAAATAAGGCAGCTTTTTCAAAACTTGATTACAAATGCAATTAAGTTCAGAGAACAACACAAAAAACCTGTGATAAATATTGGCGCCACCGGCGACGAAAAATTCTGGCGCTTTGCGGTAACTGACAATGGGATCGGGATAGAGGCAAAATTTGCAAAAAAAATATTCAGGCTTTTTAAAAGGCTGCATACTCGCGATGTTTATGATGGTAACGGGATAGGGCTGGCGCATTGCAAAAAAATTATTGAGTCGCACGGAGGCGAAATATTTGTAAAATCGAATCCCGGCGCCGGGAGTACCTTTTATTTCACAATTCCAATAAAAGTTAAATCTGTATGAAAAAATACAAGGGGTTTAAGGGTGTGTTACTAATTGATGATGACGCCGCCACAAATTTTATCCATACCAAAATGATTGAAAGGGCCGACGTTGACGTGCAGGTAACGGCTATAAACAATGCAGTCGATGCGCTGGATTTTTTAGCCTACACAGGCAAGTACAGCGGTACTGAACATATACCGCGGCCCGGGGTGATTTTTTTAGACATAAATATGCCGGGGTTAAGTGGCTGGGATTTTATGGACGAATACCGGAAAATGGATGACAGTTTGAAGGCCCGGATGGTGGTTATAATGCTCACTACATCAATAAATCCTGCAGATAAAGAGCGCGCGCTTAAAAATAGCGACATATCGACGTTTTTGCATAAGCCACTTAAACCACACATGGTTGAAGATTTGGCAATGAAATATTTTGAAGAAGAGCTCTAAAAACCAGATGCGCCTTAATACATTAATTCAAGTATCACACTTATAAAAAATGAACTTAAATTCAATCCTTACAGTACTGGCAGTAGTCTTTTTAGTCTTGGTAGTTATAGCCGGCCTTGCAATAATATTTAATGTGATAAACATAAACGTTTAACTCCATGATGTTCCAAAACAGGTGCTTTTTGCGAAGCCATATTTTGTAAGGCTTTTATAAATATGGGCGACCCGTTCAGGCTTTCAACCAACTGCAGGTGCTGACCGCCTGCTGTCAAAAACATTTCCCGGTATTCGACCCCGATTTCGTAAATTGTTTCCAGGCAATCGGCAACAAACGCTGGGCAAAAAACCAGCAGCCGTTTATAGCCGGTTTGTGCAAGGTTCGCTATTACGTCGGCGGTATATGGTTTTATCCATTCGGCCCTGCCTAATCTCGACTGAAAACATACGGTGTAATTACCAGGCAGGATACCCAGTCGGATGGCAATCAGCCTCGCTGTATGATGTGCCTGGGCTGCGTAACAATTAAAGTTTACAGACGTAAGCGTGTCGCAACATCCCTTTTTACGTTGGCAATGGCTGCCGGAAGCGTCGCATTGTATCAACTGGGCCTCGGGTAAACCATGGAAACTAAACAGCACATGATCATAATTTTCAGCGGGGTATTTTCGGCCATTTTCAGCAAAAGCTTCAATCATAAATTCATCATCGTGAAACGAATTGACGAAGGATACCGATGGAATAACATCCCATTTGTTCATTGTTTCCATCACTTTAGCTATCACCGACCCGCTGGTGGCCGAGGCATATTGCGGAAACATTGGAATAACGCGGATACTTTCGACCCCAGCTGTTTTTAACTTGTTTAGTGCCAGTTCAATTGAGGGGTATTGGTAACGCATGGCAAGTTCTACAACGTACCCGCGGCCAAGCTCCATTTTTAGAAGTTGCCGCTGCATGTTGCTATAATGCAATAAGGGCGAACCGGTTTGGCTGTCCCATATTTTCCGGTACAACCTGGCTGATTTCGCCGCCCTGAAAGGGACTATGATGCAGCGAACCAGTAAAAAACGAAGGAAGCGGTGAAGCGTGATAACCCTGGGGTCCATTAAAAACTCGGCCAGGTATTTTCGTACATTATTAACAGAAGGGCTAATGGGCGTTCCTAAATTAACCAATAAAATTCCTTTGCGCATTTTAATTATCAGAGTTTTAGAACCCAGTATTGCCGCCCGCCCCAGTCCACTTTTCTTCTTCACTAATCATTCACCCACAAAGTGGTTTCCGGCGCAACCAAACACCGGGCGATAAACCAGTTATGGGAGAGCGGGCAGCATATTCCGGGCCTTGCCACACTTAGCTGGCAAGCTTCCCATCAACAGTATATTATTTAATTGACCAAGTCTCGCCCGTTGCCGGGCAGATTAGTTAAATTATGCAGATAATTGCCATTAATACTTGTATAACGATGCTTGCTGCAAACAGCTTAAGCAAAGCTTTTATTCCGGCTCCGCCCATGCCTGCAATAATGTTTGCAAAAAACAGGGTGAGCGTTACCACAACAATAAGTGTAGGCGCGTTAAAATAATAAATCAGCAGGGCTGGCAGGGGCAGAAAAAATACACCCTGGAACACAAGCGACAATAAAAACCAAAAGGTTTTGTTTTCGGACTGGCTTTGAGTAAAGGCGGCCCACTTATTAAAAATGTTCGTTGGAGTTGTTGTTGCCGGTTCTTGAGTCCATTGTCCGGCATGATTAATTGAAGTTGCCATAGTTGAATTTTTATACAGCAAATATCAGCCAACACAGGTGCTCACACCATGACAGAAACCCGGGCAAAAAATGACGTTTATCATTTTATCAGCGATCGGATTGTCTCAAAACATTCGTAAGCATGATGGCAAGAATATAAGAGGCGATTGCGGGAGAAATTAATGGCAAATGGTTACGCCCGAAGATTGTTTTGCAGGGCTGAGATAAGGAATATTGAGGCCCAAACCTCGAACCAGGAACCAAAGGCCCAAACATACCATAACATAAGGCATGCCCCGGTTTATGCTGCGCCGCACAGAAGGGCCAATAAGGCCCGAACTTACCGTAGCTATTAGCATTAACGGGAAAGTGCCCATACCAAACCAAAACATGTATTGTGCCGATGCAAAAGGCGACGAAGTGTTAACTGCGCCAACCAGGGCCAGGTAAACAAAACCGCAGGGTAAAAAACCGTTAAGTAAGCCTATTGCCAAATGGCCGGCCTTGTGCTTAAGAGCATAAGTTAGGAGCCTGTTTACAGGAGCCAGTATTTTAGAGATGTACCCGCTTTGCGAAAATTTAATTTTAAGTAGCCTGGACAGCCCGGCAGCAATAATAAGTACGCCGCTGATAATGCTTACACCCTGCTGCAGCCCGGCGAGCCAAAGCTGCCTGCCCAGCAATCCTATTAATAATCCTAAAAACGAATAGGTAATAACGCGGCCCAGGTTATAGGTTATCTTATCGGCCACTACCAGCCACCAGCTCGAATGAAATGAGGGTACAGCAAATGCCAGCGGCCCGCACATACCAATGCAATGTACGCTGCCAAACAAGCCGATGAAAAATGCTATTAAGTTGGTATTCATTTTATATACACTTCCTGTTGATACAGGTAGGCTTTATCGCCGCTTTTCCAATCCAGTACAATCCGCCACTTGCCGGCAACTAAACCATTTAACGCCAAACTGGTGCTGCTACCGGTATTTGTATTTAGTTGAAACGTTTTGTCGAGCGCTTCACTGGATGGCCTGATAAACCGCGCTGTTCCGTTTGCAGGTTTTGTAAACGCTATATGTGCCTGCCCGGCTTCAATACTAATTGCAGGCTGGGCATGGTCGGCAACAACTTGTTTTTCTTTGGCAAAATCTTTGTCAAAATTCAGCCCTTTTTCATAATACTGGTGATCGTACTCATCAGCAGGCATCCTGAACATATACACGCACATGCTGATTATAAAAAGCATGAAAATCGCCATTCCTAATATTATTCCTTTTCCCCAGTTCATATTTTAATTGCTTATTGGTCCTACAAATGAAGTGCTGACTGTTTGCACTACTTTTTTATCGTATACCAGGTTTATTTTAATATCTGTTTTTGGCGAAGTGATATGCGAAGCCGGCACCATCAGGAAAAACACCGTTTTTGCCGAACCTCCAGCCGTTACTTTGCCCGGCGCCTGTATATACTTTATTTTTATCGATGGGTCGTCGGTATTAATACTGATATCCCTCCCCGTAGCCGATTTATTGATGATTTCGGCATTATAAATATTGCTGATATAGCCACCCTTTTGTTCCTGGTAAAGCATTCCCGCACTGCGCAGCACTTCTATACTCATATCGCCGCGGCTGAATATAAAATAGCAAAGCACCGTCATAAGTACAACAATAATACCGCTATAGCCTGCCATACGCCCGGTAAAGGTTGGCTTTTGCTGCTTGTGGATCATGTTCTCCGAGTAAAAACCGATAAGGTTTAAAGGCTTGTTTATTTTGTGCATAACATCGTTGCACACGTCAATGCAAGCCGTGCAGTTAACGCATTCCATTTGAGTGCCATGCCGTATATCAATAGCTGTAGGGCAAACAGCAACGCAAAGCCCGCAATCAATGCAGTCTCCTTTTACTTTTAGGGGATCAGCCGTTCTTGAAAGCTTTCCGCGCGGTTCGCCTCGGGCGTCGTCATAGGCAACTACCAGTGTATCCGGGTCAAGAAATACGCCCTGCAGCCTGCCATACGGGCAAAAAACGGTGCATACCAACTCGCGAACCTGGCTATATATAAGATAAAAAATAATGGTAAATACCCAAATGCTTATAAAACCAACTAAATGTAAATTAACAGGCTCGGTTATAATTTTTAACAAGCTGGTACTGCCAATTATATAAGCCAAAAAAGTATTCGCAATTAAAAACGATACCAATACAAATAAGAAATGCTTTGCGGTTTTTCTTAGTGCTTTTTCCCGTGTCCACGGCCCGGCATCTACTTTCTTGCGGTGATTTGCATCGCCTTCAACCCATTCTTCAATTTTCCTGAAAACCATTTCCATAAAAATGGTCTGTGGGCAAATCCACCCGCAAAATATACGGCCGAATGCAATGGTAAAAAGCACCACGCAAACCACAAAAACCAGCGTGGCCAGCACAAACAGGAAGATATCCTGGGGCCAGAAAACCTGCCCCAGGATTACAAACTGCCTGTCCATGAAATTTAGCATTAATAGGGGCTGTCCTTTTATTCGCAAAAATGGCCCTGCAAAAAACAGGATAAGATAGGCATAGCTAACCCACGACCTCCACTTATACAGCTTGCCCTTGCGGATCAGCGGGTATATCCATTTGCGTTTTTTGCTTTGCTCAGCTACCAGTAGTCCGTCCATTTTTTAGTTATTAGACACAAGTTTATTGTCGTCGTCTTCTTCCTTAGTTCCCTGTGGCTCTTTTGCGCCGGCTGGTTTTGTGCCGTGCAGCGATTTTATATAGTTTGCAACATCTGATATTTGCTTCGGCGACAATTGTTTCTCCCAGGTAGGCATGCCTTTTGCGAGCACGCCATATTTAATGGTTTTAAACAAATCGTTAATTTTATGCCCGTGAAGCCAATAATCGTCAGTAAGGTTGGGGCCAACATTGCCCTGTGCGTGCTCGCCGTGACAGGCTGCGCAGGTTGACATAAAAATTGCCTTGCCCGATGCAAGCACAGCAGGGTCGTGCACAAGCTTTACGCTATTTTCATCAACCCGGTTAGCAGCTTTGCTTAAGAAGACTTTTTTAGCAACATCGGCCTGGGCCAGTTCTATTTTATACTCCTCGTATTGCAGTGGTGCGGCATTAAACACATGGTATATCAGCAGGTAACACACAGCAAATGCAATGGTGGTATAAAATAGCCACATAAACCAGGCAGGTATTGGGTTATCCAATTCCTCAATGCCATCATAATCGTGGGCAATCAACAATTCCTTCTCTTCGGCCATCGGTCGTAACGAAAGCAGTTTTTGCCAAACCTCGGCCTTTGGTTTCTTTTCTTTCTTCGCCGGTTCCAATTCAGCAGTGATCTGCTCGTTGGTATACCCTTCTGATTTCAGTACAACGCGGGTCAGCACTTTGAATGCTTTCAATAAAACAAGCATTGCGATAATCAGCAAAAGCAGTACTGAAACAATAGCCCCATAGCCAATGTAATCCATTGTTTCGCCGGGCAAAAGGCTATCGGCAGCCGCAGTAACAGGCTGCACACTTATTAGTATAACTAACAGAAAAATTATTCGCAGGTATTTCATAACTGTAATGATTGAGGTGTTTCGGTATCGCTATCGTGCAAAGGCAAATCGCTCATATGATCGACATGAGACTTGCGTATGCGGATAAGCATTATGGCTACTACAATAAAAAACACAAAGAATATGCCCAGCGAGAATAACAGGTAGGCCTGGTTTGCGTTAATGTTTTCGGTGAATTGCTTAAACATAATATGATTATTTATTGGCTGTTTTATTTGCTTTGATGTCGGTTCCAAGGCGCTGCAGGTAGGCAATAATTGCTATCACTTCTTTATCGCTTTTTACCTTAATGTGGTCGGCGCCTAAATTAGCGGCTATTGCTTTCGCTTGTTTGTCAAGCTCAGCATTGGCAACTTTTTCATAACCCGGCGCATAAGGCACCCCCAGCGTGCGCATGGCGTTTATTTTGGCAACGGTTAAACTGGTGTCAAGGGTTTGGGTAAGCAACCAGCTGTACTCGGGCATAATACTACCTGGCGACATGAGGCGCGGATCCATCAGGTGATTATAGTGCCAGGCGTTGCCATATTTCTGGCCTTCGCGTGCCAGATCGGGCCCGGTGCGTTTTGATCCCCACAGAAATGGATGATCGTAAACAAACTCGCCGGCTTTGCTGTATTCACCGTAACGCTCGGTTTCTGACCTGAATGGCCTGACAGTTTGCGAGTGGCAGTTTACGCAACCTTCGCGTATGTAAAGGTCCCTGCCCTGTAACTCAAGCGGGGTGTAAGGTTTTACCGCGGCTATTGTTGGTATGTTTGATGATATAGTTAATGTAGGCATCAACTCAACAAACGTACCAACTAATATAACCAGTAATGCTGCGATGAGCATTTGAATAGGTTTGCGCTCAAGCCTGCGGTGCCAGGCGCTTTCGCGGGCAATGGTATGCACCGGCGCTAATGGCATGGCCTGGGCAGCTTCGTTGGCAACCAATTTGCCCTGCAAAGCGGTGCGGGTAAGGTTATAGGCCATAACTATTACACCTAGCAAATACATGGCACCACCGGCAGACCGCATCATGTGCATAGGCAGTATCTGCAAGGTTGATTCAAGAAAGTTGGGGTATTTTAACATGCCTTCGGCAGTAAATTCCTTAAGCATAAGGCTTTGGGTAAAGCCAGCCCAATACATAGGTATGGCATAAAACAGTATACCCAATGTGCCTATCCAAAAGTGGAACGAGGCCAGTTTTTTGGAGAAAAGCTCGGTTTTATAAATACGAGGTATCAACCAGTACAACATAGCAAAGGTTAAGAAGCCGTTCCAGCCAAGGGCACCAACGTGTACGTGGGCTATAATCCAGTCGCTAAAGTGGGCAATTGAATTTACCTGCTTTAATGATAACATAGGCCCTTCGAAGGTTGCCATACCATAAGCGGTAAGGGCAACTACCATAAATTTCAGGATAACATCATCGCGCACCTTATCCCATGCGCCACGGAGGGTTAACAAACCGTTGATCATACCTCCCCAGCTTGGGGCTATCAACATAATTGAAAATGCTACGCCCAATGATTGTGCCCAGCCCGGTAGTGTGGTATATAATAAATGGTGCGGACCTGCCCATATGTAAATAAATATAAGTGCCCAAAAGTGAAGGATACTTAACTTGTAGGAGTAAACCGGGCGGTTCGCCATTTTTGGCAAAAAATAATACATCATACCCAGGTATGGTGTGGTCAGGAAAAACGCAACCGCGTTATGCCCGTACCACCATTGTACCAGTGCATCCTGTACGCCTGCATAAACCATATAGCTTTTAAAAGCAGATACCGGCAACTCGAACGAGTTTACAACATGCAAAACTGCTATAGTAATAAACGTGGCTATGTAAAACCAAATGGCCACATAAAGGTGCCGTTCGCGGCGTTTAAAAATAGTACCGAACATGTTCCATCCGAATACTACCCAGATAACGGTAATGGCGATATCTATCGGCCATTCAAGCTCTGCGTACTCGTGTGATGTGGTTAAGCCCAGCGGCAGGGTAATGACTGCAGAGAGTATAATAAGCTGCCATCCCCAAAAATGAATACGACTTAAAACGTCACTAAACATCCTTGCTTTTAGTAGGCGTTGCAGGGAATAATAAACCCCCATAAAAATGGCGTTGCCCACAAATGCAAAAATAACCGCATTGGTGTGCAGCGGCCTGATACGGCCATACGTGGTGTACTGGTTGCCCATATTGGCCCCAGGATGGTACAGCTGTATGGCTATGATGAGGCCTACAGTCATGCCGATAATCCCCCAGATTACGGTAGCTATACCAAAATTCCGGACGATTTTGTTGTCATAATAAAAATTTTCGGGCTGCATAAAGTGTTGTATTTTATGGGTGTAAAACTATTAAGGCTGGATAACTGACAGAATGATGACGGTTATGGTTTACAAATGATTAAAATCATTTTTTATCATCTTTTAATTCATCATCCAGCAAAATCCGCATCGATGGGGTGTACAGGTCGTCGTTTTGCCCACTGCGCTGCGCCCAAAAAAAGGCTCCAAGGAAAACCAGTGCCATCAGCACGCTGCAACCGATAAGGAAATAGATGATATTCATATTAATTTTCGCTTTTTCGCTGCAAAATGTGTGGCCAGCGTGGTGAATGAAATAATTGTTACGGTACTTAAGGGCATCAAAATAGCGGCAACCAGCGGTGAAAGCCGACCGGTAACTGCATAGCTTAACCCAACCAGGTTATAGGTTAGCGATATAAGGAACGACAGGTGGATAATTTTAACCGTATCCTTCGAAAAGCGCAGGAATGCGGGTAATTTGTTAAATGACTGTCCATCCAGAATAGCGTCGCTGCCCGGAGAAAAGTTGTTTACGTTGTCGGTAACAGCTATGCCGAGGTCGCTTTGTTTCAGCGCGCCCGAGTCGTTGAGGCCATCGCCCAACATCATTACTTTGTGCTTGTTTTGCTGCAGGTTTTTAATAATATCAAGCTTTTGCTGTGGCGATTTTCCAAAAAACATTTTTGCATCGTTATGAAAAAAACGGACCAGTTCATTTCTTTCATGGTCCTGGTCGCCCGATAGTAAGTATAAATCATATTGAGGGGCTAGCAACCCAATATTTTCCATCCCTTCGCGGTACTCCTGGTCAAATCCAAAATAACCCAGGTATTCGCCGTCAATCATTAAATGAACGCGAGTCATTTGCTTCGTCTCAAAAAAATACCCAAAAATCAGATTGCCGCTGCCTACCTGCACTTTGTGGCCGGCAATAGTTGCATTTATGCCCTTGCCGGGTATTTCCTTGTAATTAGTAATATCCAGTGCCCGCATTTCACCTAAATATTGGGTTATCATGCGGCTTAATGGGTGGATGGAGTTACGGCAAGCTGTGTAAATTATTTGCTGTTGCTTGTCGGTCAGGTCGCCGCCAAGTATAATGCGTTTACTGGTGCCGTTTGTTATGGTGCCGGTTTTATCCATTACCAATGTGTCAACCCGTGCCAGTTGCTCAACAACGGCAGTGTTTTTCAGGTAAAACCGGTTTCGGTCAAAAATCCCCAGGGCTGCCGACATGGTAAACGGCGTACTTAATGCAAGCGCACAGGGGCATGCAACAATAAGCACTGCCGTAAAAGCGTCAATACCCGTATGGTAGTTAAAGGGCAGCCAGGCCAGTAGCGATGCAACTGCAATTATGATCAATACAACAGTAAAATATTTACTTACCGTTTCGTTGAACGTTTTCATGCGGTTATCCTGCTTACGGGTAAACGCCTCGTTGTTCCAGAGCTGGGTCAGGTAGCTTTGCGATACGGGTTTAACAACTTCCAGTTCAATAGCCTCGCCGGTTTGGCGGCCGCCGGCATAAATTATCTCGCCGAGGGTGCGATTTACGGGAACTGATTCGCCGGTTACAAAGCTGAAATCAATTAAAGCATTGCCCTTTAACAGAATGGCATCGGCCGGTATAATTTCGTTATGCCGGATAACTATTCGTTGCCCCATTACTAGCTTTGCAAGCGGTAGCGGCTTTTCAACGCCGTCGTCCAAAATCTGAACCGCCACCGGGAAAAACGAACGGTAATCACGCTCGAACGATATATGGTGATAGGTTTTTTGCTGAACAAATTTGCCAACCAGTAAAAAAAACACGAGTCCGCAAAGCGTATCGGCAAAGCCGGCCCCGGTATGGGCCAGGTTTTCAATTACGGTGCGCCCAAAAAGTACTGCAATACCCAATGCAAGTGGGAAATCGATATTGAGCACCCTGGCCTTTAAATTATTCCAGGCGCTTACAAAATAACCGCGGCCGCTATAAAAAACTACCGGCAGGCTGAACAGGATATTGATGTACCCAAAAAAGTGTTTAAACGTTTGCTCGTAAACCGAAAGGCCGAAGTACTCGGGAAAACTTAGCAGCATTACGTTGCCAAAACAAAACCCGGCTACGGCTATTCGCTGCACAAGGTTACCCTTGTCGGCTGTGTTTTGTTTTTTGATGATGTCCTGCAGGCTGATGAGCGGTTCGTAGCCTATATCATAAAGTAGCTCAACCAATTGCTGCAGGGTGTATTGGCGGTTATCAAACCTGACGATGAGTTGTTTTTTCAAAAAATCGACCCTTGAATAATGTATGGCAGGGCTAAAATTATTTAACTGCTCCAGCAGCCACAGGCACGAGCTGCAATGGATATGCGGAATATAAAGGGTGATGATGGAAATACGGTCGTCGGTATAATCCAGCAGTTCTGAAAGTATCGAAGGTTCGCTTAAATAATCAAAGCGTTTATCAACTCTGGCCCTGGTAGCGCCCGGGTGCGAATTATAGCTGTAGTAGCTGCACATGCCCGATCCCGCTAAAATGTTGTATACGCTTTTGCAGCCGTGGCAACAAAACTGTTTGCCGTCGCTAACAAATTCTGTAGTAAGGCAGTCATCTCCGCAATGGTAGCAGGCGGGTTTTACAAGTGTTGAGCTTTCCGTCATTGTAACAATTTTAATTTCATCAAAACTGCGTTGTTAGGCGTTGGCAACACATGATTTTTAACGGTTAAAAGTGTGACTTACGTCACCTTTTGGGCTCTTGCTTACAAAAAATATCTCAATGCACCGGTTATTATAAAACCGGAAGCGATTCATAAACTTTTGTGCCCGGAAAAACCAGCATAGGTTTTACAAGATGCGCAGCCAGTTTTTGAGTTATGCTTTCTTCGAATATTTTTTGGAGAAAACTGCGTTTGCGGTGTACCAACACCAAAAGGTCGATGTCAGTGTGTTGCGATAGCCAACTCAAACCAGCAGCAACGCTATTACTTTTGATGGTACGGTACTGAACGTTGAGGTTATTTGCCGATGTTGGAATTTGATTATAAAACTTTTTTATTACGTGCTGTTCTTCTTTATCTGATGAGTTTTCTTCAATTACATAAGTAATTAATATTTCGGAACCAAAATATTTGGCGAACCCATACAAACTGTGCAGCACCTCCACGCCATTATAACTGAGATCGGTAGCGAAAGATATTTTTTTGAAGCCATGAAAAGGTACCTGGAAGGGTACTACCAAAACAGGGCAATTGGCTTTTTCAATTATTTCGTTGGTGTGGTCGCCCTGGAAAATGGCGCCCAGCAAGCCATTACTATGCGTGCCAACTACCGCCATTGTAATATGACGGTTAGCGGTTATCCAGTTGACTGCATTTGCTACAGAGCCGGCCATGCTGCAAGGTTCTATTACCGGTAGAAATTCGCCAGCGGGTATATTTTTTTCGAACTCCACGGTTAGCCGGCTGGCCAATTCAGTTAAATCGCCGATGCTTTCTTCTTCAAACCGGTTGGCGTTTACCGTCGGTATGCCGGTTTGGGCCGAAATATAATCGGTAGAAGGTTCGGGAAAGACGTTACACAACAACAAATCGGCCTTTATACTTGCAGCTAGCTTTAATGCATAGTGGGCTGCATAGTCGGCCTTAATGGAGAAATCGGTTAGTACTAATATGGTTTTCATAATCCGGGTATTAAGTTGGTACTGGTTTAATAAGCATTACCTGTTGTTACATCACCAGTTCTTTTTCAAATCTGGTGTAATAAGCATGCTCAAGTGTTTCCCTATGGTTAGGATGCGCAATTTCGATAAGTGCCTTAGCACGTTGCTTAAGGCTTTTTCCAAATAAATTAACTGCGCCATACTCGGTAACAATCCAATGCACATGTCCGCGGGTGGTTACCACGCCTGCGCCTTCCTTTAAAAACGGCACGATACGGCTAATGCCCTTGTTTGTTTGCGATGGCAAAGCGATAATGGGTTTGCCACCCTCTGACAGCGAAGCGCCATGTATAAAATCCATCTGTCCGCCAATGCCCGAATATTGATACGTGCCAATCGAGTCGGAACATACTTGCCCGGTCAGGTCAATTTCAATAGCGCTGTTTATGGCTGTAACCCCTGGATTTTGTCTTATTATGCTGGTATCATTAACATAGCCAATATCCATAACCCTTATGCCCGGGTTATCATCAACAAAATCATATAATTTGCGGGTTCCGGTTAAAAATGCAGTTACTGATTTGCCACGATTTAATTTCTTCCGGCTATTATCAATATTTCCGTTTTCAATGAGCGGGATAACACCGTCCGAAAACATTTCGGAGTGCAACCCAAGATTTTTGTGCGTTGCCAGGTTTTTCAAAACCTGGTCGGGAATGCTGCCGATACCCAGCTGTAGTGTAGCCCCATCATCGATCAGCGACGCGATATTGTAACCGATTTTCTGAACAATATCACTCTCGCCCGCCGAATAGTCAACTTCAGGCAAATCGGCAACATGCCAAACCATCGTATTTATTTTACTGATGTGAACAAAACCCTGCCCATGTGTACGTGGCATAAATGGGTTTACCTGCGCAATTACGTATTTGGCTACATCAACCGCAGCCCTGGCAATATCAACAGAAGTACCCAGCGAGCAATAACCGTGGCTATCCGGCGGCGATACCTGTATAAGGGCTACATCAATCGGCAAAATGTTTCTCCTGAAAAGCAATGGTATCTGGCTTAAAAATATCGGCACATAATCGCCGTTTTCACTATTTACAACAGACCGGGTAGTTGCTGAAACAAACAACGAATTAAAATAAAATGATTTTCTATGCTCAGGCGTATCAAAGCTAACATCGCCAAGGGTGGTAATACTTACCAGTTCAATATCGTGAAGTTCGTTATGCCTGTTTTGCAGCGCTTCAACCAGGTGTACCGGCGTGGCCGCACTACCGTGAATAAAAACACGGTCACCAGATTTTACGTATTTCAAAGCCTCTTCGGCGCATATGTAGGTTGTATCAAGCATAATTTTAAAAATTGATTGTCGGCGACGAATCGCCTTGTTTTTTGCTTTTCAAAATTGCCTTGTTATGTTTTTATAAAGAATGATATGCAAATGTTTAAAAAGTGATTTGCGTCAGTTTTTAAAGCATGCGCCCGACGTAGCTTTGTGGGAAAAACAAGATTGTTACTGAAACGGTCTGTTACACCCTAATAATTTACTATGGGCCATAAATTTCACATCCCGGTACTGGGATTAGGATACTCCATTGATACACCACTTAAAGTTGCTAAGTATGGCATTTCGTCGGTAATGTCAATTGTCGACGACGAACTTATCGAGCGGATGCGCAAATACCACAGCCAGCTAAACGGGGAAGCTTACACCCCGATAACCAAAAAAGATACTGATTACCGTGCAGCGCGCATTACCGCTTATTTAAACCTTGTTGCCAAACTTGTTGACCGCCAATTTGCAGAATTAAAGCGACTGCCTTTTGAACCCGGAAATGATTTGTGCCGGTATTTTGAGCTGTTGCCCGAAAGTTCGCAGCTGCGGCAGGGGTATGACCTTATGATGGACTATCCGAACGAACGCCAAAGACAATATTTTCAGCACCTGCTTAAGCAGGAAATGACTACCGGCAGTATTGATGTTAACATAATGTCGAAAGTTGATAAGATGAACTATACGGCGCAGGGCGAATCAACCGGCGAACAAAACACTGATGCCCTGGCGGCACTTCGCGGCTTTGCGCAAAGTAACCTGCAATCGGCTGTTATAATGTCGGCCGGGATGAACCCGCGGCTTTACAGTTACCTTGAGTCCTTCGCCGATTTTTCCCCGGACGCCGCAGGGCAGCTGCGTAAAAAAATAATACTAAAAGTAAGCGATTTTCGCTCGGCCTTTATCCAAGCAAAATTTTTAGCTAAAAAGGGATTATGGGTGTCTGAGTTCCGTGTCGAATCGGGGTTAAACTGCGGCGGACACGCCTTCGCCACCGAAGGCTTTTTGCTGGGGCCAATCCTGGAGGAGTTTAAACAGAAGCGGGTTGAAATGGTGCAGGAGTTATTTCAAAGCTACCACTATGCATTGTTTGAAAAAAATATCAGGTGCGATGCAACCCCGCGCCAGAAACTAAGCGTGCAGGGCGGAATAGGCACAGCATCAGAAAATGAATTTTTACTGAAGCATTACCAGGTGGACGCCACCGGATGGGGCAGCCCCTTTTTACTGGTGCCCGAAGTTACAAACGTTGATAACGATACACTCCACCAGTTAGAGCGTGCAGGCGAAGATGACTTCTATCTAAGCGGATCATCACCGCTGGGCATATTGTTTAATAACTTTAAAAACAGCTCTGCCGAGGCCCAGCGGCTTAAGCGGCTGGAGAATAATCGCCCCGGTAGCCCCTGTACAAAAAAATACTTATGCACTAATACGGAGTTTACCGACAAACCCATCTGCACAGCATCAAGGGAATACCAGAACCTGAAACTGCAGCAGCTGGAAACCCTTGAACTTGCCGAAGCTGAATATGAAAAACAATATGAAACTATTGTTGAGAAACTGTGCCTTTGCGAAGGTTTGTGTTCATCGGCTTATATAAAATACGATATGCTTAAACCCAGGGAAAATAAAGCAGTAGCTATTTGTCCCGGCCCCAACCTGGCTTACTTTTCGGGGATTTACAGCCTTGAGCAAATGGTAAACCATATATATGGCGCTACCGACCTGTTGGGTAAAATTAAACGCCCGCACATGTTTATAAAGGAGCTTAACCTATATATAGATTATTTGCAAACCGACCTCCGCGCGCAGATCAATGAACTTAATGACAAGAAGAAAAAACAATTATCGAAATTTAAATTGCAGCTGCAGGAAGGCATAACCTATTACAAAGAGTTATTTGCCGAATCGACCAGCCAAACTTCGCAACTTTTACAGGAGTGGCTGCATGACTTAACAACATCCGAAGAGCAGTTAAGCGGCATACAGGTATAACCTGGCAGCTAAAAGCGGAAGTTTAAACCATTAAAAAAGGCAGCTCACAAATTATGTAGGCTGCCTTTATATTTTTAAACCAATTGCTGTTATGGCCTTTTTGGAAGAACCATAACTGGAATAGTGATATGATGAGTAGCATGCAGGTTTTGTCCCCTGGTAAAAAATTTGGTCATTTGTTCGCGTGGGTGCTGCATAAGCGCCAGTAGTTCGGTTTTTTTATTGGCTTTTAACCAATTCCAGTCCTTATCACGTTTCGTGTCATCAATCGACCGGAAGTAAACCCCACCACAGTGGAGCTTTTTATAAAGGTCGCGGTTTAATTTTTGCTCGGCGTCGCGTACTTGCAGGTTGTCGGGGTCTTCATTCAAATGGGCCACCATTAACTCGGCTGCAAACACTTCCATTAACGCACCTAACTCGGCAATTGAATTTATATCCTCTTCGTGCAGGGTAGTAGCAAAAGCCATTTTTTCAAAGTTTCGCACCGTTGCGCAATGCGGTACAACCATCACCGGTACGGCAGCCCAGTCTATTATCCTGGTGCAGGCATCGCTTAACATAAAAGTTGCCAAATCGGTATTTGTTGTTGGGGCTGTTATAACCAGGGCAATTTCGTTGTTATGGGCAATAGATGTCATTACATCTTCCAATTCGCTGCTGCCGGCTTCAAAAGTTATTTCGGGTAAATACGAGCCTGGAAAATACCGGTCGGCCATATCGAGTTCTGTTTTTATCGCAAAATCGGCAAGTGGGCTACCGGTGCCAAAATCAAATAAATCCTGGTGGCCACCGGCCAATTGCAATTGCGCAGGCACTGTTACGGCATTTATGCTAAACAGCAAAACCCGGGCTTTCATTTTTTTAGCGATATGCACTGCAAAACGGGTTGCATGCATTGAATTTTCAGAAAAATCAGCTAGTACGGCAATGGTCTTCATATTTATATTATTACTCGGGTAAGTTTATTTGTGGTCGGTCATTAGTCCTTCGGTATAGCTAAACAGCGACGATTTTGTAGTTTTTACATCGGTAAATAATTGCTGAAGTTCGGTTTGCAGCTGGTTATATTTTGCCAGGAAGCTCATATCCATGTCCTTTTTTATGTCGCCTATAAATGGTTCAAGAAAATGCAAAAAATCAGGAATTTTTGTTTTAAGGGCGGCTAAGTGCTTTTCCTGCTTTGCTATCTCGCTACCAAATACGGTAGTCTTTAATTCCACATTATCGCCCGGATTTTCCGGTTGGTATTTATTAAGCACATTTTTGAAAAATTGCAATTCTTCTTCCATAAAACCAATATCCTGCTGCCAGTGCCTTACTAAAATATATAGTTCCTGCAGTTCGCTTTCAAGTTCGGGGTCGGGAGTTAAAGTACTCATATGTTACAGTTTAATAGAATGATAAATAATTAGTGAGTTAATGCCGGGAAAACCATTAGGGGCAATTGCAGGTTTGCGGCCATTTTTTTAGTGTGGCTGTGGCTAAAGAGCTCGGCAAACAGGTTCCGGTGCTGGTGTACCATAGCCAATATGTCAAGTTGCCCGTGTTCGCTTAGCCATTCCAGCCCATCCTCTACTTTGTTGTCCTTTATCATCCGGTAATGAATGTCGGGAAAGTGAGATTTATCGGCAAGGCTTAGTAACGATTCAGCGAGGCCTTTTTGATATTTGAAAGCCTCATACTTTTCGTCGGCTATGTGGGTAATTATTATTTCGGCATTCAGCAGTTTTCCCCAGGTTATCAAATCGCAAATTGGTTTCAGGTCGCGCTCCATATTAACAAGTTCTGTTGCAAATGCAATTTTCCGGATGGGTTGTAACGAAGGATTTGCGGGTACTATTAATACAGGCACTTTGCTGTGTTCAATAAGCTGGGAGGCATGGTCACCCACAAGGAAACGGCTTAAATTACCGCCGCTATGCGTGCCAGTTACAATTATGTCAGCATGATGTTTGCCGGCCGTACCCGCGAGTACATCGGTAACTAAACCAGGTTCGGTTATGCACGTAATATTAGGTTTAAAGCCATCATTTGGTACCAACGCTTCTAACTCTTTTTTAAAATCTTTTAATACCTCTTCGCTGTCGCGGATCAGCAGATCAAATTCATCAGCCGGCCAAAGCGCCATGTCGGCCTGGGGTACCTCCGCCGGTACTATAACAGCATTGCATAAAACAACATTGGCCTTAGTTTGCATTGCAAGCTGGTAGCCGTATCGGGCCGCTGCCTTTGAGTTGGCCGAAAAATCAGTAGCAAGTAATAGTGTTAACATGGCATTAAAGTTTTGAATTTCAATAGTGTAAAGTTGGGGATTGACTTTTGCTCAAAAAGTGATGCCAGTCATATAATCATGTGATGCTACATCAACCCCGTAGTAGCCCGAAATGGGAAAATTCCAAAATATGGAACATATTAAAAATTCAAAACGCTCATAATCAGGTGATTATTTAAGGGCATTTGCATTGCATACCTGGTATCGAAATAGATAATACCGACATTCAATTAAAAAATCATGAAACAAAAAATTACATTTTTAATTATCGGGATAAGTGCTTTTATATTATCGTGCAAGAAAAACGATTTAACTAATACTACCCCTGTTACACCTGTAACCACCGACAGCCTGATAGCGCCTGCCTCATTTAATTTTAACACAACAAAAAATGTTATCGTAAGCATTAACCTTGCTGCAGGAGATAATGCGCCGATTGGCGGCGTACCTGTAGATATATATACGGGCGACCCGGCAACAACATCCCCTGTTGCGACTGTGGTAACCAACGCATCAGGCGCGCTGAATGCAACCCTAAACGTGCCAGCCCATGTGGATACATTGGTTATTGATGCCAAATACATTGGCCTTATGCGCAATGCCAAAGCAGTAATCAGCAACGGTGCGGTTAGTGGTACCATTGGTGGCGCGGCAGGCTACAGTGGCAGCTTTGTAGAAAGCAGTTATACCGAGCGGGTCCCTAAAGGCATGCGTGCACTTAACTCATTTAATCCGCTTGCATCGGCCGGTAATGCTACCTATACCTATATGGGTCCTTACGATAGCTCAGGAGTTCCTAAAGATCTTGTGCCTGCATCTGACGTTATAACCGCGGATTTACTGACGTTCCTGAATGCATCGTTGCCGGAAACCGTTGACGTAAGAAAAATACATCCGCAATACCTGCAGTCATCAGCCACAGCCGATTTAAATATTGTTAAAGACGGTGATGTTTGGATAACTTTTGTAAGCGAAGGAGCGGGTTATTTGAACTCGCTGGGTTATTATACTTACCCAACCAACAGCCCTCCAAAAAGCGCAGCCGATATTAAAGTGGTAACTTATATTTTTCCAAATGCGTCACTTCCCGGCTCCGGTGGAAACTTACGCCCCGGCAACAAAATAAAACTTGGCAAGTTTAGCGCCGGTACTTCAATTGGTTTTGTACTGTTTGCCAATGCCTGGAATGGCAAAGAAGTTAACAGCGATGCAACAAAATTTTACTCTACAACCGCTTGTAACCCCGAAACTAAAGCGGAGTTAAAAAAGCACACGGTATTGTTATATGCTGAAAAGCAAAAGCTTTACATGATAGGCTTTGATGACCAAAACCGTGAATCAGGCAGCGATAATGATTTTAATGACGTTGTATTTTATGCAACTTCAAACCCACCTGCTGCGATATCTAACGAAAACGTTCAACCGGTTGATCAGCCTAAAGATACCGACGGTGATGGTGTAACAGATACCTTCGACCAGTACCCGAACGACCCAACAAGGGCTTATGTAAGCT
Source organism: Mucilaginibacter sp. (assembly GCF_025359345.1). Taxonomy (GTDB): domain Bacteria; phylum Bacteroidota; class Bacteroidia; order Sphingobacteriales; family Sphingobacteriaceae; genus Mucilaginibacter. Next base: position 34,348 of record NZ_JANYGQ010000010.1, on the reverse strand, counting down.
ATTATCCTTCAAAAACCACTTTTGGTACGCTTTTATTTGAAGACTTATGGCCTGCAACCGGCGACTATGATTTAAATGATTTGGTAATTGGCTACCGTTATAAAACCGTTACCAATGCTCAAAATCTTGCTGTTGAAATGTATGCCGACTATGCTGTGGAAGCTTCGGGAGCATCATATGTAAGTGGGTTTGGTATACAATTTCCATTCAGCCCAGGCCAGGTAAAAACTGTTTCCGGTCAAAAGCTAATTGGTAACTACACCACACAAAGCGGTAACGGAACCGAAGCCGGGCAAAGCAAAGCGGTGATAATACCATTTGATAATTACCAGGCTATAATTAAGCGCCCGGGCGGTTATTACATTAACACCCAAATTGGTGCGCCATACATTATGAGCGACACCGTGCATATTTACATGGGCTTTACAACGCCATTATCGGCAAGCACTTTGGGTACTGCTCCGTTTAACCCGTTCCTGATAAGCAACCAGCGCAGGGGCTACGAAGTGCACCTGCCAAACACACTGCCAACAGATTTAGCCGATAAAAGATTATTCGGAACACTGCAGGATAATACCAACACGGGCCTTGGTATATATTACAAAACCCAAAAAGGCTGGCCGTCAGCGCTAAACTTTGCTGCGCCGTTTGATTACTCTGCCGAAGGCGTTTCCATTGCCAAATCTTACAATTACTTTTTGCAATGGGCAAAAAGCGGCGGCACTTTGCACCAGGATTGGTATCTAAATACAGCGGGCAATCGTAATGAATCAATGATTTACAAAAAATAAGTAAAGGTTTTATACAATCAACAACTGGAGGGTCGGGGTTTATCCCCGGCCTTTTTTTGTGGAGGGAAATTTGATGCTTGATAGCAGGTTTCCTAAAGGGACTCATTCAACCACTTAATGGTAGCGATACATAAAATGAAATCCTTGGACAGTCGACGTAAAAAAAAGCTATGCTTTGCTAAATATAATCGCTCATTCTTTTAATCAATTTTCCGGGCATAAATTCTTGTGTGCCGCGTTCTTTTATGTCTTGCTATAAAAACTATCCATGGAAGCGCTTAGGGCCTTTACGGATGGTTTTTGCTGGTCATTTTACCCCGTTTTTCACAGAGGATAAAGGCGGTTTATTCCTTATAATAGTTATATTTACAGGAGGTAAAGGCAGTTTGTCCGTTGTGATGGATTTTTTCCGCAGGGAATAATACACACTTATCCCTCTTAATTCGCGGTTTTGAGTATAAAAGCGGCTGTTGATGCGCCGTTAGTAAATGCTATCAGTAATCTAACTAATTCAAAATAAGTATATTGAAGAGGTTCGGGTTAGCCGGTACGGAAGCTCGAAAGCCAATATCATGACTGACCGCTGACTGCGGCCAGGAAACAAAAAAAGCACCCCGTTAAGGCGCTTTATATATCCGGAAAATCTTTAAACTAAACCCCGCTTTTTCTTATTGTACCTCGCCATGTGGCGTATGTATAAAGGTTTTATTGGCGTTACGCAGTTTGAAAAACAGTTTAAACATAGTGAAAAACGCAGCAGGTAAGGTGCAAACGGCCTTGTACAATTGCCTGTTAAAATATTCGGCAGGCACGGCTAACAGAATAGCAATATAGGTTGTTAGCCATAAAACAAGCCAGTATAGTGGAGATAATGATGGTCCTGGTATCAATGACAGGAAAAATGCAATTGGCGTAACACCAAGCAGGAAGATACGCGGCAGCAACGTCGTTTGTATTACTTTATCGAAAAAATCAATGTTGCCTTTTACCAGTTGCACAAAGCCATCGGCCAGGTGGCGTTGCATATAGTGCAGCTGCGCCGAGAGCCACCTGCGACGCTGGTTGGCCAATGTTGACTGCCGGGTGGTTTTCTCGTCGTACACCAGCGCTTCCTCGGCATAGCCAAACTTTACTTTTTTGCGCAGCAGCCTAAGTTCCATCTCTTTGTCGAAGCCGCCAACCGCTGTTATTTCGGGTAAAATTTCTTTAAATAAACTATAATGAAGCGCCATGCCGGAACCAATTATGGCGCACGATAATCCCACCGCACGGTGGGCTTTTCTGAAAATGTGGTTATTTATACCTTCGCTTATAGCGTCGAGCAGGGCATAGGTGGTATCGGTGTTTTTTGCGACCCTGCGGCCCTGTACAACTCTAAAGCCCATTTTTAAAACGTCATTCATTTTGTGCAGGTAGTCTTTAGCGCAAATGTTATCGGCATCAAGCACCAGGGCATAATCAAAATCGCCTTTGGTTTGAAGCAGTGCCACGTTGAGTGCTTTTGCTTTCGTGCTTTTTTCGAAAGCAACTTCAACAACATCGACGGGTAAACTGCGCAGTTTGACGATAGTTGCCAACTGCAACGAATCCGCAATTACTATAATTTTTCTTTTGTGCACCGGGTAATCCAGCAGTACGGCAGCCATCGCAGTATCAACAATCACCGCGTCCTCTTTGTACGATGGGATATAAATTACAAAGCTCCCCGTTTCATCGCTCGCCGGGTATTTTTTAGAGGGAATGATGCGCCCGGCCACTGAAAATATAGAAAGGTACAGGGCCTGGAAAGCAAGGAAAATGAAAACCACCAGGGTTAAATAGAAAACAAATCCGTTTATATAGTACATGTCTTTAAAAATTAATTGCGTTTATAATGTGCGTTCCAGGTTAATCCCCACCAGATATTGGCTGCATATTCCCATTTGCCCTGCAGCGAGTATTTGAGGAGCGCAGCAGGGGTGGCTATAGTTATAAAAAACAGCTTACTGATGAGGCCTTTAATACCGAAAGTATTGCGGCGGATAAAGAGCAGCCTGTTCCGATTCTGATAGTAAGTTTTTAATGGGTTCATTTTGCCTACGCTCATCGATTCTTTATGGTAAACCAAAGCCAACGGCTGGTACCATATTTTAAACCCGGCTCGTTGAGCATGTTCACTAAAATCAAGTTCTTCGTAATACAGGAAATAGTCTTCTGGCAGCAGGCCTATTTTATCAAAAACCTTTTTGCTGATAGCCATGGCTGCGCCATGCGCCAAATGCGTTTGGTGTGGCTCGTCGTATTGGCCGGCGTCAATTTCGCCGGTGCCGATAAATTTGCCGCGGGCCGTAAACGAATTGATAGCGGTGCCGCCGGCATATTGAATAATACTTTTCGTTTGATAATAACGGATTTTAGGGCTCACGATGCCGATGCTTTCATCCATGGTGAATAAATCGATAATTGGCTCAATAAAGCCGGGTTCAACTTCGGTATCATTGTTAAGTAGTAAAATGATATCGCCTTTGGCCTTTTCAATACCACGATTGTTTCCGCCCGCAAATCCCTCGTTTTTTGAGTTTTGGATAAAAGTAACCGAAGGAAACTCCTCAGCAATGTAACTGGCGTCAATAGCAGATGCATTATCAACAACAATTACCTCAAACTTAGGATACGTAATGTGCTGCAATGATTTCAGCATTTCAACCGTGACCGCATCGGTATTATAGTTTACCGAAATGATTGAAACCAGCGGATATTTTTTGTCAGTTTTCATGCCTTTAATCAGTTATTATTGGTGTAGTCCGTATAATTCTTTTGTCCCAGCGGTAGGCCAGCCAAACAAAAGCAAGGCTCATAAAAGTGACTACGCCGGTAGGGGCCTGGCCCAATACCTGGTTGCCGTAGCTGGCAAAAGCGATGCCTACAAAGCCGGCAAAAAGCGCCATGGCCATTTGGCGCAACATTTTATCGTTTTTCATTTTAAATATCATTACCGTGCCGGCTATTATAAATGTGAATATCATGCCCAGGTGTACCCAAAGGCCAACAATGCCGGTTTCGGCCCATATACGCACATACCAGCTGTCGGTAGGTGTCTCGGCCAGTAAAGTACCGGGGCTAAATCGCTGCCCCCACGAGCCCGCCGAGCCAATGCCGCCGCCTATAGGCCGCGATGCCAGGTAGGCGCTCAATTTTTTTTGATTGGTTAACCTAACCTGTAACGATGGGTCATTAGGGTCCATGGCGCTGCGCATACGCTGGATCTGGTAGTTTCCAGCGCCAACATTTGTGAACTTTAGTGCGCCGAACAATAAGCCTACTACCAGTACGCCCACTGAAAGGATTTTGAAGTTTTTGGTTAAAAACAAATAAACCATTATGCCCGAAAGCGGTACAAACAATGCACCCCTGGTGCCGGATACCGACATCCCCCAGAAAAACAGACCACTAAGGCCCCATAGTAGTAACTTTTGTTTGAATTTTACAGGGCCAAAAGAAAGTATCAGGCAAACCAGCGCAATATGCCCCATGGCGGCGCCAAACTGCCCGGCATCTGAGTAAAAGGAAAATACCCGCAGCCGGCCAAAAAGGATGTGTGTTTTGTAAGCACCTGCATCGAGCCATACCTGCTCGGCATGGTTAACGCCCAAAAACTGCTGTTTTAACCCCCACAGACAGGCTATTAAACTCCAAACTATCCATACTTTAATAAATGTTTTTATCTCCTTTGGCTCATTCAAAAGCAGTATAGTTAATATTACCAGCTGAATCATATAAAGCGAAGTGCCCCTTACCGAGTAAAACCAGGCCGCAAAGCTGCGCGCCTCGGGGTTTATAATTTCAAAAAACGTAAAGGCCGTCCATACTACTAAACCGTAAACAAAAGGGTTTTTTAAATATTTAAAGTTGCGGCTGGTTGATTTACTAAGGGCAGCTATTAAGGATAGCAGTAAAAAGATATCGAGCGACAAACCAAAAGGTGCAGTTGAATAGCGTATGAGCCCATTTGCAAAAAAGCCCAGGTTCAACACCGTGTATAAACCAATTTTAGGGCTGCGCGAAAGCAGTACAAGGTAAATAATAACAAAGGGAATGGCCAGCAAACCACCGGCACCGACAATATCAGTTTGGGTGATGATAAAACCTAAGATTATTGCCACCGCTGATATAAGCAGCACCTGTACAAACCATAAATTATATATTTTTTGCAAACTCATAACCCTAAACCGTTGGAATACTTTTTAATGAATTGATAGAATTTGTTACACCCTCTTTCCAAAACAGCTGTACTTTAAATGCCTGCAGGATATCCTTTAACTGCACCCAGCCTATAACTACACCTAATAAGAAAGTTATGGTTGAGCCGGCAGCCACACCATACACGCCGGCCCCCAACCATAATGCAACAACATCGAGTGTTATATTCATACCCAACATTGCCAGTACTTTCAAAGTGTTTTTTTGCGGCCTGTTGCCGGCGTCTAGCAAAACACCGCAGTACCTGTCTAACGGGATCAGGGCTGCATAGAAACAAAATATCTGCAGCAGTAATGCCGATTCTTGATATTTGCCGCCACCCAGCAGGTTTACTATGTATGATGGGAACACAAGGAATACCAGGAGCATCGGGAAGATCAAAGCGGTAAGAAAGCCACACTGTTTGTAAAATAATAGCCGCAGTTCCTGCGTTTTTTGCGACTGAAACAATGCTGTTGCCTTTGGTACCGCTACAGATGCCAGCGACCGCACGGGTATTTCAATAGCCTCGATTAGTTTTTGCGGGATGGAGTAAACAGCAACTGCTGCCGGCCCCAGCCAAAAGGCAATAATAAACTGGTCGCTGCTGCGCAACAGGCTCGAGGTTACCATAGTAAGCATGCTATACTTGCCAAAGGCTGAGAGTTTCCTTCGCTCGGCGCCAAGGTTTGTTTTCCAGGTGCCGAAGTGCAGCCAGCCTAAAGCAAAGCCGCCAAACCCGGCTACAAATTGCAGCAACGCGTAAAACAGCGCTATTGTGGCTATATTGTAATGAAATTTTAACTGTAGCAGCAGCAGGGTTGTAAAACTGATGGTAAAAAATATTTTGGCCAGCGCAAGCTTTTTAAACTGCGACCTTGCCTGCAGTTGCCATTGTAAAAGCTGGTAGGGTAAAGCGCTCAACAACCATAGCAGCGTGAACTTTTTCACAAGTAAAAAGGCCCCGCTATCTATTTTAAAAAGATAAACTACAGGTAAAGCAAGCAGCGCTATTAACAATGTAAAGCCAAGCAACAGTTGCCACGCTGCGCCGGTAAGCCTTTTCTTTTCTCCATCCGTTTCTGCCACTACAAAGTACCTTACAAATGGTGTTTGCACCCATCCGCTGCGCAGCATCTCCAAAAGGGTATATACGGTAATCAGCATAAACCATTTGCCAGCATCGTCTTTTGAGTAGATGTGAGCTATAAACCCCAGGTTTACAAAACCAAGCAATGCTGTTGCCCCGTTTGAAAAAAGCGACCATGATGTATTGCTGTGTAGTATTTTCTTTATCATGATAATCAGCAGCTTTTAAGTAAAATATTATCTTCAATTGAGACCCCGCCGATACGGTACTGCTCAATAATTTTCATCAACTGGTTCGACCGCTGTTTCCAGTCGGCTTTTCTTGCAATGTTTAATCGCTGTTGTTTTAACCATTCCTCATTTTCGGTTAAGGCAATTTCAATATTGGCTATAAAAGCTTTGGCATTTGTGGCAGTGTATACAACGCTGTCGGCCTCGCCTAACGATGCGAAGGGGGTTACCACAACAGGAAGCCCCATGGCTAAATACTCGTTTGCCTTTAAGGGATATATAGCAGCTGTTAATTCGTTACACACGTATGGTATAATGCCCACATCAATCTGGCGCTGCATATAGGGTATTTTTTCGGTTGCTACCGGTGGCTCAAAGCACACGTTTATATATTTTGAAAGTCTGTTGTAAATGTATTGCTCCCTAACCTTGCCAATAAATAAAAATCTTACATTGGGCATGCCTTTTACAACCTCTTCCAGTAAATCAATATCTATCCGGTTATCCATTGTGCCGGTATAACCAATGGTTTTTATATAGCCTTCGTTAAGTTTTCTGCTTTTTATGCTGTTAAAAAACTGGTTAAAATGTACGCCATTATTAACAACCTCAACCGGCCTGTTAATCATGTGGCGTCTTTTTTTCAGCTCGTCTGAACTTACAACTACCAGGTTGGCTTTATCAATAAATTTTTCTTCTTCAACCGCCACAAAGCCCTGGAACCACGGCACATTAGTAAAGTCGTCATAGATATAGTAAACTGTAAAATCGATATTATTTATGGCCCAATAGTTACCCAAAAAAGGCTGAAATGAATTGAACCCGATAATGTTCTGCATCCCGAGCGTTTTAATTGCCTTGTTTATATAATAACCTGTAATTGCTGCATTAAATTTATTTGCCAGCACAAAAAAACGGTGCGATTTGATGATAAACGAAGGGAGCACTGGTGGCAACGATAATACGCAAAGGCCTTTGCCATCGTCGCCACTTATCCTCCTTAAGCGTTTCTTAATACCCAGCATTCGCTTCCAGTCGAAGTTCTTTTTACCTAAAATCCCTTTAACCAAATCAGATATGGTATAGGCATAATCAACATAAAGCACCATATTATTTGTAGCCAGACCTTTCATCAACTCAACTGTCGATCGCAAGTAATCAGCCTCCCAGGCAGGCAGGGCAAAACATACAATATGTTTGGGTTTTAGCTCTTTCATTTTATTTCAGGTTCAGCGTTAGTAATTTTTTGATTTTTCGGCGCAGCCAGCTTCGTTCTTTCGGTATTTCGCCTATCAGGCCATCAAGGTTTGCTTCGTCGGTACTTACAAGCCAGGTAAAAAATGGACTACCGGTTACCGTGGCTTTTAATTTTACCAATAGTTCCTTATCAAGCGGCGACCATGTTTCGTTGGCCTTAAAAGCAAGTATGGTAACATCAGCCGCTTTTGCAATACCTGTCGGTATACTGTTTTGAGATAAGTCGGGCGATATATAGATAGTAAGTTTATGGGCCTGCGCGTTTTCACCAGCAAGCTGGTATACATTTTTATAGTTTAACTGTACAAGGGATGGTGTGTAAACGGTAAACGACTCATGCGGCAAAGCAGCTGCGAACACTTCGGCGTAATTTGCAGGCACAACCCAGTAGGTATCGTCATATAGCGATGATAAAAGCTTATGCAGGCGTTTTATGTCCGTTTCGTGAAAGACACTGCCTTTGGTTGTGATAATGGAAATTTGGGCATTCCCCTTATCCTGGAAACTGCCATATACCCTTATACATTTATGACCCTTTATTTCGGCTTCTCCTATCGATCTTATCCACTTTTCATTCCCTCTGGCAGTAACAATTTGTAATTCCACGTCCCACGACATTCCCCTATCAATAGCATCTTTAACTTTTTTGGTTATATAGTCGCGGCTATCTCCTTCCTTATAAAAACTTAAACCACTTTCCAAATCAGGTTTAAAGTCTTCGTCAACCTCATGAATTTCTTTGGTAATATCAGACCAATACATCGTCCCTTTCGTCAAATCAATTTCCCAACCACCAATGCGCGCCAGGCTATTTGCTTTTTTAAGCAGGTCTTCCAGTTCTTTTTTGTCTGTAATGTCTTTAGCAACGCAATAAATCAACCCTTCGGGCGAGGCTGCAGAGGTAGTCCACGCCAGCCATTTTATTTTGCCTGCCCTTGTTAGATACCGGTTTTCAAAATAAACTGCTGCTTCGCCTTCAATAATTTCCTGGAGCTGGCCGGTTGACACTGGCCGGTCATCCGGGTGAATAAACTCCATCAGCGGCCGGTTTAACAATTCAAGCTCGGTGTAATCAAGCAGTTTTAACATTGCCGGGTTAACCTTTTTCCAATACCCGTCGACCCCGGCCGTGGCAATAACATCGGGCGCGGAATTAAATAACTGGTTTAGTTCTTCCTCCAGCTGCTTACGCTTAATTTCTGTGCCAAAATTCTTATTAAACTTTTCAAACAATGCAGTAAAAACGCTTTGCTGTTTTTCTAACCTGTCCAGCCCAAATACAAGTATGCCGATAATCTCATTTTTAAAATGAAGGGGAATTCCGTAAGCGCTTTTTAAGCCGGCTTTTTGGGCGGCCTTTTTACGGATTAAATTGTCGCTCTCATTAAGATTCGGTATAAATTGAATGCGTCCGGTTTCCCAAACTATTCCTGGTAATCCTTCTCCTTTTACAAGACTTTTTGCACCTTCAGTTTCTTTATAAAACAAACGCATAGCAGGCGTGGGGGCATATTTAACTACCAGGTGGCCTTTTTTCAAGTCCGGCGAAATTAGCCATGCTTCAGCCATGCTAAAGTTTCCATAGTCAGCCAGCTTATTTAAAGCCTTGTATAAAATCTCATTTAATCCCAGGGGCTCGTTAAAAATGGCGCTTATCTCAGCAAGCAACAGCGCCTGCTGCTCTTCAATTTTACGTTCGGTTATGTCTCGTATAAATATTGAGATGCCGTTTTCGGCAGGGTATATCCTGTTTTCCTGCCATGAATTTAGTGGCGGATAATAGTCCTCATTGCTTAAACTTATTTTTTCGTTATACGCTCTTTGAACAATTTTATAAAAATCAGAGTCAACTAAGTCTGGGAAAACATCCCAGATATGTTTGCCTATTAACGATTTGGGAGGGATGCCCAAAAGTATCCCTACTTGCTTGTTTGCGTAGGTATAACACAGGTTTTCGTCAAGCGCAATAAAACCGTCCAAGATGTTCTCAAGCAAATTTTCAATCTGCCCGGTTTTTTTCTTTACTTCCTGTTCCGCCAGTTTGCGTTCCGTAATATCAGATCGGATTGCCAAATACTGATATGGTTTGCCCTTATCATTAATAAACGGAACTATAGTTGTATCCACCCAATAAAAGGTGCCGTCTTTAGCTTTATTTTTAAGTTCCCCTTTCCATATTTTACCCCCAGCTATGGTAGTCCACAGCTGTTTTATAAAGGCTTTATCATGGTACGATGAATTAATAATACGGTGGTCTTGCCCTATTAGTTCTTCTTTACTGTACTTTGATATTTTGCAAAAATTATCATTAACGTGCTGTATGGTGCCTTTTTGATCGGTGATCGCTACAATTGCTGATTCATCAAGCGCATACTTATAGGCCGACAGCTCGTTTACCGTTTGCTCGAGTAAGCTATCCGCATTTTTTTTTGCGGTAACATCAATAAAATTGCACACAATGGCGTTAACATTGGGTTCATTTAAAAAATTGGTATAAACGCAATCAAGCCAAATATAGTGGCCGTCAAAATGTTTTGAACGCAATGTGCATTGTACAGGCAAGCCGGGTAACTCAAAAACGCGGTCAAGCACTCGTACCAGCACCTTTTTATCGTCGGGGTGGATCAACTCATCAATGCCCCGGTTTTTTACGTACTCATTGCTCCATCGGCCGATTTTTTCGGCCGATAGGCTCCGATAAACAACCTTCAGGGCGCCATCAAGCAATGTTATACCGCTGTAGCTATTCTCAATCAGCTTACGGAAACTCAGGTTGCTTTCGGCCGGGTTATGGGTTATTTTAGAAGAGTTATCAGCTAATCCGTTGTTGCTTACCTCGTAAATTATCTTGGTGTATCCCAATAACTCATGGCTTTCATCATACAAAGCCATGTAATGGATATTGGCCAGGAATTTAGTGCCATCTTTTTTTACCCGCGAACCTCTTACCTGGTAATTCTTGCTAATAAGGGCTTCCTGCAGATTCATTCCCGGTCCATCTGTTGCAAGTGTTTCTGGCGAATAGAAAATAGCTATCGGTTTCCCAATTACTTCGGCTTCTTTGTACTGGAGGATTAATTCAGCTCCTTTATTTAAACTTATAATTAAGCCTTTCGGGTCGGTTAAAATTACGGCATAATCGACAATGCTGTTAACCATCGCGCGGCAAAGCTTCTCGTCGGCCATACGCCGTTCATCCTGTATTTCGCTGGGTAAGAATTTTGTTGGCTGAAGGTTAGGTTTTTCTGGCATAATTAGCAATAGGGCAACCGCTGAAAACACCCGGATTGCTAATGAAACAATACTATGTTAGAACTAATAATATCGTTTTTTATAACTATAGGGTTTGGCGGGCAGACCGATTATATAAATGTTACAAAAAAAAATAACATCTGCAACCCGTGTTTTAACGGTATTTTTTCGAAAAATACATTTTTGTTTAATTGTTAAATTTGAGTTAACTGCATGTGATATAGTTGCTTATATGTTTTCTTGCATATAGTTGCTGCATTGTTAGTATTTAGTAGCTTTATATAAGTAACTTTTAACCGTTATTTCCGTATCCAAATTTGCGGGCTCATCCTCTAAAACCTGTCATTATTATGAGTGCTTATAATATTTTTATTGTTGAAGATGATAAATGGTATGGCGAAATACTGCGGTATCATATTAGTTTAAACCCGGATTATAAAGTATCCCTTTTCGCGACCGGCAAAGAACTGCTGGATAAGTTATATCTGCAGCCCGATTTAATAACACTCGATTTTTCGCTGCCGGATATGCTAGGCGATAAATTATACCAAAAAGTACGCGAAGTAAACTCAACAGTGCCTGTTATTATGATAAGCTCGCAGGAGAATATTGCAGTTGCTGTTAGCCTGTTAAAAATGGGAGTGAGTGATTACCTGGTAAAAGACGATTCGACCAAGGATTTACTCTGGAACAGCATTATCAGGATCCGCGAAACACAATCGCTGAAAAAAGAAGTCGAAGAACTACGCGAGGAATTGGGTCAAAGGTTTTCGTTCGAGAAAACGATGATAGGTCAAAGCGATGCATTGAAAAGGATTTTTGCAATGATGGAAAAAGCATCCAAAACAAACATCAATGTGTCGATAACCGGTGAAACTGGTACGGGTAAAGAAGTTGTTGCCAAAGGCATACATTATAACAGCGACCGGAAAAAGAAAGCTTTTGTTCCAGTCAATATGGCCGCCATTCCCCGCGAGCTTATTGAAAGCGAATTGTTTGGTTATGAAAAGGGCGCTTTCACAGGCGCCGTAGCACGTAAAATTGGCAAGTTTGAAGAAGCAAACGGCGGCACCATTTTTTTAGACGAAATTGCCGAGCTTGACCTAGCGGTTCAAAGCAAAATATTGCGGGTGCTGCAGGAACGGGAAGTAGTACGCGTTGGCGGCAACGAGCGGATTAACCTCGACATCAGGGTTATTGTGGCCACGCATAAAAACCTTGCCGAAGAAGTTAAAAAAGGCACCTTCAGAGAGGATCTTTACTATCGTATAATTGGCCTGCCAATTGATTTGCCCCCATTGCGCGACCGTGGAAACGACGTGCTTATACTTGCCAAGTATTTTGCAGATGATTTTTCAAAGCAAAATAGAATGGGCGCAATAACCATTTTAGCCGATGCAAAAAATAAACTTTTGCAATACGCCTTTCCTGGTAACATCAGAGAGCTAAAAGCCATAATTGACCTGGCCGCGGTAATGTGCGATAACAATGAAATAAAAGCAGGCGATATCACCTTTAGCTCCACCCGCAAAGGCGGTACATTTGTAATGGAAGGCAAAACTTTGCGCGAACAAAACTGCGAAATAATTAAGCAATACCTACAAAAACACAATAACGATGTAATTGCAACCGCCCGGGCGCTTGACATTGGCAAAAGCACTATTTATAAAATGATGCAAAGCGGTGAATTAAAATAATATCACGATCCTGAATTTGGACTTTTTTCCATAAAATGGAATGATTTTTTATTGGGGTCCATCCAACTATCTAATAATCAGTGAATTTTAATTGTCAGTTACATTGGTACGATTATTAGTTATGTAACCACGCAACCCGGTGTACTAAACATAATCGTGACCGGGCGCTGGTTTATTTATCGCTAAATAGTTTATGTCTACAAAAAATTTGTTGCTTGATGTTGTCCAGGGTGATGATAACCAGGATTTGCTTCAACTTTCGTTAGTTGCAAGCGCAAACGACAACGGCGTAGTATTTAACAACGCCGATGGAACAATATTTTGGGTTAATGATAGCTTTTGCAAACAAATAGGCTACAACAGGGACGAAATAATCGGGCGGTCGCCCCTTGATTTCTGCAAAGGGCCGTTAACAAATGAATCAGTTTTACAAAGTATTGCAAAGTCAATTGGCACAAAAACATCATTTACAGAAGAACTGATACACTATCGCAAAGATGGCTCGTGGTTTTGGGGGCGGGTAAACGGCAAATTATTTAAAAACAGCGAAAGCAGCGAACCGAAATGTTTTGCCATAGTTGAGGATATCACCCTTGAAAAGCAAAAGGAAGAAAAGCTGGAAGTGCTTTCGAAAATTGCAGAAGATAACCTTAACCCTGTAATCTTAACCGATAACAATGGTGTAATAACCTGGGTTAACAAAAGTTTTAACAAGGTCACTGGCTACACATTAGCTGACGCAGTTGGTAAAAAGCCTGGTCATTTATTACAAGGCCCAGATACCGACGCCCAAACTATAGCGTACTTAAAAGGTCAAATAAAAAAAGGATTGCCGTTTAACGTCGAAATTTTGAACTATTCAAAATCAGGCAGTTCGTACTGGCTGCGGATCCAGGGGCAGCCCATTCATAATTCAAACGGGGAACTAATCGGCTTTTTCGCGGTCGAAGAAAATATCACAAGCGAGAAAAATGCATCAGAACTGATAAAAGAATCGGAGGCAAGGTTCAGGCTCGCGCTCGAAAAAATTGGGGATAATGTTTGGGAACATAACTTGCAAACCGGCAAAACTATTTTTTCGAAAACGGATGATAAAAAGGGGTATACTACACACCACATTGGTGACAGCCAGATGTTTTGGTGGGACGTAGTGAACCGCGAAGATTTAAAGATGCTCAAGGAAACCTATTTAAAATATAAAGACGGCGTAATTGATTCACACAGCGTTGAATACCGCGTTATCAATAACGATGGTACCATAAAATGGGTGCTGGACAGGGGTGCAGTAATTGAACATGATTTAAACGGTGTGCCGCTAAGACTAACCGGTACACACACTGATATAACACAGATAAAGCAAACCGAAACCGAGTTGGAGCAGCGGGCAAAACAATTTAAATCGCTCTCTGAAAATATTCCCGGCGTTATTTATGAGTATGAGTTCAGGCCCGACGGAAGTGAAGGGTTAAAGTATATAAGCCCTGCTATCGAGAGGATATTTGGAATAAAGCCCGAGGATTTTAAGGATTACCTGAAATATGTAGAAGCCGAAGACAAGGAACGGATTATCAAAAAAAATGCACACAGCCGCGACACGCTCGAACCATTTTACGACGAATCGTTGTTAAACATACCCGGGATGGGAGCAAAATGGCAGGCTGTTCATTCGTCCTTTTCATATATTTCGCAAACAGGTGCCAAGGTGTTCACCGGCTTTATGCAAGACATAACTGAACGAAAAAACATTGAAGAAACCTTACGCATCAACGAAGCCAAGTACCGCAACATAATAGCCAATATGAACCTGGGCCTGGTAGAGGTTGATAATTATGAAACAATAACTTTTGCCAATAATACTTTTTGTGAAATGAGCGGGTACAGGTTAGATGAATTGTTGGGTAAAAACGCCAGTGTTTTACTTGCGAAAGGCGACGAAGCGGATATATTTAAGGAAAAACGTGAACTGCGCAAAGATGGCGTTGCCGATGCCTACCAGGTAAAGCTGTTAAATAAGCAAGGCGAGGAAAAATGGTGGCTGATAAGCGGCGCCCCGCGCTATAATGACAAGGGTGAACTGGCTGGTTCTATCGGTATCCACTTGGATATAACCGACCAAAAAAAGCAAGAAGTGGAGTTGATTGAGGCCCGGGAAAACGCCGAGAATTTGGCGCATACGCAGGAAGTTTTCCTGGCTAATATGAGCCACGAAATTCGGACGCCTATGAATGCCATAATGGGGATGAGCAACCAGCTTTCAAAAACCACCCTGGTGCCCGACCAGCGCTTTTTTCTTGATGTTATACACTCTGCATCAGAAAACTTGCTGGTAATTATCAATGACATTCTCGACCTTTCGAAAATTGAGGCAGGTAAGCTTAATATCGAAAGTATTGGTTTTGAGCCCCAAAAATCGGCCGAGCGGGTACTACAGGTTTTGGCCCACAAGGCCGAGGAGAAAGGTCTTGTACTTCACAATTCATACTTCGACCCCAATATTTCGCCTGTTTTAATTGGCGACCCATACCGCTTGAACCAGGTACTGCTGAACCTAATCGGCAACGCTATTAAGTTTACGGAGCACGGCTCGATCGATTTAACGTTCAAACTGCTAAATGACAGCTATACATCGCAGACTATTAGGGTGGAAGTTACGGATACGGGCGTTGGCATGGACGACTCCTATTTAACCCATTTGTTTGATAAGTTTAGCCAGGAGTCGCGGTCAGTTAGCCGCAGGTATGGCGGCACTGGTTTGGGGATGAGCATTTGCAAGGATTTAGTTGAGTTAATGGACGGCGAGATTTATGCCGAAAGCAAGAAAAACGAGGGCACTAAAATAACCTTTATAATAAAACTGAAAAAGGGCAGCCCAGATGACCTGGCCGAAAAGACGGACACACACTTTGAGCCAGATTTTTTAAAAAATAAAAAAATATTGGTTACCGACGATAACGAATTGAACCGCCTGGTTGCCTCAATAATACTGCAAAATTATGGCGCCGACGTTACCGAGTCGGTAAACGGTGCAAACACGGTTGAACTTGTAAAAAGTCACAGTTTTGACGTGATTTTAATGGATATCCAAATGCCCGGGCTAAACGGGTTTGATGCCACAAGAATTATACGTAAAAGCGGCTACAACAGCCCGATTATAGCCCTTACAGCTGAAGCCATTAAAGGCGAACGCGAAAAATGTTTGGCAGCAGGCATGGATGACTATATTACCAAACCGATTAACGAAGAAGAGTTTTTAAAAATGATGGATAAATGGAATAAGCGTCCACATTTTTCACCCAATTTAACACCCGGCACTATGAGCGAACAACAACTGTATGATTTATCGTCCCTGAAATCAATAAGCAGGGGAAACGAGGTATTTATGCAAAAAATGGTTAACATATTTTGCGAACAAACACCCCTAATGCTGCGGGATATAGAGGCCGCAAATCTTATCCACGATTTGGATAGAATAAGAAAGATAGCCCACCAAATGAAGCCAAGTATCGATAATTTAAACATCGTATCAATAAAACAACTGGTGCGTGATATAGAAAACGGCAGTGTTGATGATTTGGATAGTACTATTTGGGCCGGTAAGCTCGAAACGCTGAAGCGGACATTGTTAAACGTAATTACCAATTTAAAAGCCGAATACCCGGGATAAATATTATGAAAGTAGCACAAAAATTATACTGCGGTGGGGTATTTACCTACCAGGCAGGCGACGAAATAACAGGGAACGGCAATTTACTTGTTTTAGGGTTTGGTGGTAAAGATGTTTTGGTTGAACAGGATATTTATGCCGCACTGCGACACAGTTACCCAACAGCTAACATTGTTTTATGCTCAACCTCGGGTGAAATTTATGATGATACGGTTCTGGATGACACTGTTACCATCGTTATAGCAGAGTTTGAAGACACTATAGTTAAAACGATCAGTTTAAATATTAGCGATCTTCCCGACAGCTTTGAGGCCGGGAAAGCCCTTTTTAACGGGCTTAACAGTGATGGATTGAGCTACGTAATGGTAATATCAGACGGTGGCCTGGTAAACGGCAGCGAATTGGTTAGGGGAATTGAGTATGTAAATACTGATAACATTCCTGTAACCGGCGGCCTTGCCGGTGATGGCGACAAATTTAATTATACAGTTGTGGGCTGTAATCAACAGCCGCAAAAAGGTAACATAGCAGCCGTTGGATTTTATGGCAGCAGCCTGAAAGTCGGGCACGCATCGTTGGGTGGCTGGGAAATATTCGGCCCCGAAAAAGTAGTTACTCGTTCGGTCTCAAACCGGCTTTACGAAATTGATGGTAAAAGCGCCCTCGACCTTTATAAGCAGTACCTTGGCAAATATGCCGACGAACTACCAGGTTCGGCCCTTCTGTTCCCGCTGTATGTACGGCCCGCAGGCACCGAAAACTCGGTAGTGCGCACAATATTATCCATCGACAATAACGAACAAAGCATGGTTTTTGCCGGGGATATCCCGGAAGGATCATATGTGCGGTTTATGAAGGCTAACTTCGACAAGCTAATTGATGCAGCAACACAGGCTGCAACAACTGCGCTCACGCAGTTTCCGGCTAAGCCAAAACTCGCTTTGCTGATAAGCTGCGTTGGCCGTAAACTGATTCTTGGCAAGCGTATTGATGAGGAAATTGAAGCAGTAAAGGAAATATTTGGTGAAGGTACCCTGTTATCGGGATTTTACTCATACGGCGAAATATCGCCGTTAAATACAAATGCGAAGTGCGAACTGCATAATCAAACCATGACAATTACTACCTTTAGCGAAGAACTTAATTACAATGCCAAACCATAAATTATTAGAAAGACAACTTAAAAAATACTCGACTCCCGAATTACTTGCCAACAAACATTTTATCCGTTTTATTGAAGCGGTAAATGATTCGTATGCAGCTTATGACAGGGATAAGGAGTTGTCTGACCATGCATTTATGGTAAGCCAAGAAGAATTTGGGGAAATTAACCAAAAACTGAAGGACGAGGTTGATGTAAGAAAACTATCAATTACAAAACTTAAAGAAACATTTAACAATATAAAGGCCGATAGCAGCAGTGACGTTATCAGCAGCGATAATGACCTGCTTGAAATTGTTGACCTGCTGAACGAAGAAATTAACAGGCGCAAACAAGTTGAATCACAATTGCTGATTGCAATAGACGATGCCGAAAAAGCCAGCCTGGCTAAATCGGAATTCCTATCGATAATAAGCCACGAAATACGGACCCCTTTAAACGCAGTAATAGGAATGGGGCACCTTTTGCTTAAAAATAACCCCCGCGCCGACCAGGTTGATAACCTGTCGACCTTAAAAACAGCATCAGACAACCTGTTGGTATTGATTAACGATATACTTGATTTTAATAAAATAGAAGCGGGTAAGCTCGATTTGGAATATTCGCCTTTCAGCATAAAAAAGCTGACTAAGGATATCGTGTCAGCCAACATCAATAGTGCCAATGAGCGTGAAAACAGGATTTCATTAAACCTTGACGAAAGGCTGCCTGATTATTTTATGGGCGATGCCCTGAGGCTTGGGCAGGTATTAAACAACCTGGTATCAAACGCAGTTAAGTTTACCCATCGCGGCTTTATTTCGGTTCGTATTGATTTGCAGAAATTAAAGTCAGGTTCGGCAGTGCTTCATTTTTCGGTTCATGACACGGGAGTGGGTATTGCAAGGGAAAACCTGCAGAATATTTTCGTGCCTTTTATGCAGGCTTCAACATCTATCACCAGGCAGTATGGCGGCACAGGGCTGGGCCTTGCCATAAGCCGCCGCATACTGGGGCTGTTTAAAAGCGATATAGTAGTTGAGTCGGAGCTAGATAAAGGTTCGAAATTTCATTTTACGCTGGAACTTAATACTGTTGATGCTGAAAAGGTAGATCAACTTGAAAATGACATTGCAGGTTTCAGCTTAAAAAACAAAAGATTGCTGCTTGTTGAAGATACTTTGTTTAATGTTCTATATGCCACCCAGTTACTTGAAGGTTGGAACGCTATTGTTGACGTAGCCGATAATGGCGAAATAGCTGTTCAAATGATGCAACAGCAAAGCTATGATTTGGTATTGATGGACCTGCAAATGCCGGTTATGGACGGTTATACTGCAACTACAAGGATCAGGGAGTTTAACCAGGATACGCCTATTGTGGCAATAACAGCGTCGGCAACCAGTAACGTGCGCGATAGGGTAATTGAGTGTGGGATGCAGGACTATGTGGTAAAGCCTTTTAATCCTGACGATTTGATCATAAAAATTAAAAAGTACCTCTACTAGCTTTTTGGGAGACGATACAAAAATATATCCACTTGCGAGTTATTGGCTAATACGCTAATTGTTGCATAATGCGTAAGCCCTCGCCGGCCAGGACAGTCTATTTGGTTGATTGTAGCAACCTTTCAATATACTCGGCTTCAATCACGTTTCTTTTCAGGCTCATGGTGCTTTTAATTGTATTTAATACTTTGGTTATATTGGTAAGGTCGTATATTCCTTTAACAATGTAATCGGTTGCACCCAGTTTTAATGCTTTTACAGCCGTAAGCAGGTTTGCCTGCCCCGAAAGGAAGATCACGAAAATATCCGGATTGGAAACCCTTATTTTTTTTAATACCTCAAGGCCGGTCAAAAAATCCATGCCGTGATCAAGAAAGATAACATCGGGTTTAAAGCTTAAGTTATTTAAACAATCAGGACCGTTGCTAAAGCCCACAACATCGTAATACCCAAGGCTGTTAAGATGTTGTTTATATATGTTCATGCAAAAAGCATCATCATCCACTAAAAATATCCGCATGTTATTGTTGGTCTCCATTGTCAATTTATTATACACTTGGCAATGCCAATGTAGTGCCAGTGATTTAGTTTGCTGATAATTAGTGAATTAGCTTTTTTGTTTTTTGTAATTTTCCAGCAAGAGGACTTTCGTTTCCATTTTATAGAATGCAGGGCCATAGCATGGCAAATGTTGGTTTTTTTTGACGGAGTTTTCAGCCTCTGTGCGAAGACTTTATTTGGCAGCGGCAAAACAACAAAAGTTATAATGAACTCCGGTTCGGCGGATGAACAAAAACGTGCAGGAAATTAACGGCTTGTTGTCAATGGTAACAGCGTGGTGGTAAAACAAAAGGCCCCCTGCCAAGGGCAAGAGGCCGGTAAACTAATGATAAATTAGTTGCTCATCGGGCATTTTTCCGCGCAGCTTTCCTGCGAACATTTCGAATCCTTTGCACACTTTTCTTTATTGCAAACTTTACAGGTTTCGTGTTTTGCTTTTTTAGCTTTAACAGGAACTTCGGTAGCCATAACGGTAGCAGTTGCGAATAATATCGCAACAACGCTTAAGCATATTTTTTTCATTTTGATTTTAAATTTGAATGTTAACTAATAAATACAACGGTTTAGGTTGTCCGGGTATTAATTAACAGGCTTTTGGCGGTTTCCAGTTGGTGCCATGGTAGGCAGATATATCACCAATTTTATTCAGGGAAACTGGTTTCTCAACAAAACGCGGGGCGTTCAATTTAATGTTCAGTGGCTCAACAACTGTAAAACCGATAAGTCCGCAGGTAAATATCATGGTGCAGCCTTGTTTGCTGCAGCCATTTTCTCGGTCCTTCATCTTTTTAGCACACGTCATTTTACCGCTCATATCGGGGCAACACATGTGTTTGGCCACAGATTGCGCAGGCTTGCTTATCTCCAGAAATGATGAAGATAGAAACAATACACAAACAGATAGTAAAACAGCTAAAAAACGCATTAAAGTAAAATTATAGTTTTAAAACATATCAACCAAGCTATTAACCAAATTTAACATTAGCAAGCTTTTTAATACACGAGCTGCGGGATTTGAAGGGGAGGCGATTAAATGCTGGTTTGTAACGTGCGCTTAAAAAATCAACTACGATGACGGAATTACTTTTTCTCTTCCTTCTCAAACAATGGCCTTGGATCGAAAATTACTTTTATCGAATCAATTTTGCCGTGGGATAAATGGTACCAACCGCTGCAAAACAAAGTTTTACCACCCATATTAATGTCGTAAAAAACAGATACGTCATTATCGTCTTCAAATACTTTTTTGATGTCGTATTTGAATTTCATTTTCTCCATATCGGCTATGTATACATCACCACCGTCGCGGGTGCCCATAACGCCTATAAATTTTACATTGTCGGCAAGATAATTCCTTGCGGCTTTAAAGTCCTCGTTATTTAGGGCTTGTAAAAAGCTTTGCACCGTTTTTGCTGCTTCCATTTTATAAATATTGGTTACTGAATTTTAACCCACAAATAACAAAAAGGTTCTTGTATTTTTGCCATTGTGACAACCGGAAACAAAAAGGGCACCCCTGCAAAAAAAACTCCTGCGGCCAAAAAACCTGCGCCCAAAAGAAAGTATCAGCCTAAAAAGAAAAAAAGCAGCGCTTTTACCACAAAATGGAAAGTTGCACTTGCCGGTTTTTTATTGATCCTACTTTCGCCTTTTTACTACGGCTATGTTATCAAAACCTTCACCTCAACCTGGCGGTGGATACGCGATATTGGCCACGACCCGCATTACCGCACCTACAAAAGTTTCAACATACGTATCCCCGATAAATATACAATTCATGGTATCGACGTTTCATCCTACCAGGGTAAAATTGACTGGCACAGGGTAAAGGCCATGCGTGAAGATGAGGTACACATCACTTTTGCCTTTATAAAAGCTACCGAGGGTGTAGTGCTGGTCGACCCGTATTTCCAGCGCAACTGGCGCGAAGCGCCAAAGGCTGGTATTATCTGCGGTGCCTATCACTATTTCAGGCCAAAGGCAAGCGGGAAGTGGCAGGCGGTGTTTTTCCTGCAAAATGTAAAAACCGAAAAAGGCGATTTACCAATGGCGGTAGATGTTGAGGAACTGAACGGAGTTGCCCCGGCGAAAATGCGCGAAGAGCTGAAGTCATTTTTAAAGCAAATTGAGGCAAAAACCAAAATAAAGCCGGTAATATATTCCGGCGTGAAATTTTACCAGGATAATCTGGAGGGGTATTTTGACGATTACACCTTATGGATAGCCCACTACTATCAACCTAAATTAGATGTAGCAAAAACAACAATATGGGCTTTTTGGCAGCATAGCGACAAGGCAAAAGTAAACGGCATTAACCACATAACCGATTTTGATGCCTTTAATGGCGATAGCGTGGCCTTTACGAAACTGCTTGTTAAATAAATTAACTGCCTGTAAATAAGTTAACTGCAATTTTATTGCATTGCCCATACAATAAGAAGTGTTAATTTATGTTAATGTTTTCGATTACTAAGAATTTAGTTATATTTTAGTTTTCGATAAACCTAACATATGAAGCTCACAATTACGCTCTTAACTTTCTGTTTATTGCTAACGTTTTCGGCATTTGCCCAGAACTCTTATTCAATTAAGGGCTCCGTTGCCGACACCACGTCAAACGCTAAACTCGCCAACACAACTGTAAGTGTGTTGAACGAAAAAGACTCGACATTGGTAAAATTTACAAGGGTAAATACTTCCGGCGCATTTTCAATTGGTAACCTTAGGAAAGGCAAATTTATATTGCTGGTTACTTACCCGGACTATGCTGATTACGTAGAGCGCTTTTCATTGGATTCCGCTAAAAACACCCACGATTTTGGAAGATTAAGCATGCTGTTAAAAGCAAAGCTGCTGGCCGATGTTATAATTAAAGGCACCCGTGCCGCCATAAAAATAAAAGGCGATACCACCGAATTTGACCCCCGGGCATTTAAGATACAACCCAACGCCACCGTTGAAGATTTATTAAAACAGCTGCCCGGCATACAGGTGGATAAAGATGGAAAGATTACCGCTCAGGGCCAAACCGTACCAAAAGTACTGGTTGACGGCGAGGAGTTTTTTGGTGATGATCCCACGCTGGTAACTAAAAACCTGCGTGCCGATATGGTTGACAAAGTTCAGCTTTATGACAAGAAAAGCGACCAGGCTACTTTTACCGGTATTGACGATGGTGAAAAGACAAAGACCATTAATATACAATTGAAGGCAGACAAAAAGAACGGTTATTTCGGTAAATTGGAAGGTGGTGCAGGTTCTGACGGTTATTACCAGGGCACAGGGCTGTTTAACCGCTTTAAAGCCAAATCAAAATTTTCGGCATACGGTATCGTCGGTAATAATGGCAAAGTTGGGCTTGGCTGGGACGACAGCCAAAAGCTGGGCACCATGGGCGCAAACGTAGAGTTTGGCGACGATGGCGGCATGATGTTTTTTATGAGCGGGGGAGGCGATGACGGCCTCGACTCGTTTGGCGGCCAGTATTACGGCCAAGGCATACCATTGGCGCGTACAGGTGGTGTACACTACGATACTAAGCTTAATAAGGATAACACAACGCTCAATTTTAATTATAAGATCGGATCGCTTACAGTTGATGGCACTGAAAATACGCTAAGCCAAAACAACACGCCGCAGGGTTCGCTAAACAGTGCATCGGACAAGACGTATCATAACTATATCTTCCGTCAGAAAGTTGATGGTATGATTAATATAAAGTTAGATACAACGCAGACACTTAAAATAATGTTCGATGCCACTTTAAAGCATGGCCAGAGTCGCAGCAATTATGATTATTTGAGCCAGTACGAGAGCGGAGCCAAGGTAAACTCAAACACCCGGGATGTAATCAACAACACCGACGGAAAAGTATTTGACGTAAGCGCGTTTTACACCAAAAAGTTTAAGAAAAAAGGCCGTACATTTTCATTAAGTGTAGCTGAGAACATAAACCAGGCTAATTCGCATGGCTTTTTGAAATATAACCAGGACTTTTATGACGCGGCCGGAGCTGTTGACAGCACCGCGCTTACCGACCAGAAGAAAACTAGCACAACCCAAAGCTCGGTGCTTACAACCAATGCTACCTATACGGAGCCTATCACTAAAAGCTTTTCGGTTATAGCAAATTATGCTTTTAAAACAAGCCACGGAACTTCAAACCAGGAGTCGTTTGATCAGTCGGCGCCGGGCAACTACGATGTGCCGGTAGCTGCCTATAGCAGTGACTACAGGTTAAACGAAATATCAAACCAGGTGGGGGCTATTTTTAATTTAAAATCAAAAAAAACCACCTTTAACTTTGGTACAAGAGTATCAAGCGTAAACTTCGACCAGCTAAACCAGGTTACCGATTTGCCGTTTAAACGCACCTTTATAAATTGGGCGCCGCAAGCTTACTTCCAATATAAGATCGGAAAGCAGGAGTCGGTAAATTTAAATTACAACGGTACGTCTGCTCAGCCAAGCCTTAACCAGATACAACCCGTAGCCGATAACAACAACCCAAACAATTTTGTGGTAGGCAACCCGGATTTGACGCCCTCTTTCAGGAACAGGTTCAGCCTGTCGTATTTCTCGTATAAGGTTATCAAGGGGGAGTCGTTTAATATTTTCGGAAATTACTCGTTTACCAGCAACCCTATCATAAGCGATGTCACTACGGACTTTGCTACCGACAAATCCGTAACTCATTATGTTAATTTAAGTAATAAAACCCCATTTAACTTTAATGTTAACACTTATTATGATAAGAAAATTGAAAAACTCGATATAAATGCGGGGCTCAACGTAAGCGCAAATGGCAGCACTTCATACAGCCTGTCAAACGGTGCGCTGAATCAAACCACATACAATACTTACTCCGGACGGCTGCGGCTCTCGAAATATAAAGAAAAGAAATATGATGTTTCCATTTCGGCCGGGCCTAGCTATACGTTCAGTAAATCGTCATTGCTTACCAATATAAATAATAATGGCAGAGGGTTTAATGCCGATGGTAACGTAAACTTTTACCTGCCCGGAAAATTCCAAATAGGATCCGACGTAAACTATGACTTTACAGCGAAAACACAGACCTTTAATAACGATCTGAAAAAGACCCTGCTTAATGCCAGCATAGTTAAAACGTTTTTTAAGAACGATGATCTGAAACTGGCATTAACAGGCAATGACCTGCTAAACCAGAACGTAGGCTTTAGCCGTTCGGTAAATGGGAACTATTTGCAGCAGAATAGCTACACTACCATAAAAAGATATTTTATGTTTACAGTAACCTGGAACTTTAATAGCATGAATGCCTTGAGCACAAAAAAATAAAAAGATGACAAAGACCAAAATTATAACACTAATAGGCGCTTTGCTGCTTGGCATAACTTCGGCATTTGCGCAAAATGCTCATTTCACCAACTCGGGCGTAATTGAATATGAAAAGTCGGTAAATATGTTTGCCCTTTTAAAAAAACAGGTAGACCAGTATAAAGACGATACCTGGCTGGAGCAGGCCT
The DNA here is from genome assembly GCF_025359345.1 of Mucilaginibacter sp. Taxonomy (GTDB): domain Bacteria; phylum Bacteroidota; class Bacteroidia; order Sphingobacteriales; family Sphingobacteriaceae; genus Mucilaginibacter. The sequence goes on along the minus strand of NZ_JANYGQ010000010.1, from coordinate 9,432 downwards.
ACGATTCGTACCGTAAAAACCAGCCTCAATTTAAAAAACTAAAAAGCACGCTGAGCTTTGCCGACGACAAGGCCCAGTTTGTACCCGTGGAAGCCGAAGAAAGCAGGATGTTTTTCAGTAACAATGCTATGGTAAACCAAAACAATACAATATTCACCGACTATAGTACAGGCACCTTTATTAACCAGAAATCTGTTTTTGAAGAGACGTTTTTAGTGAAAGACAGCACCCGGAAAATTAAATGGAAAATAACCGACGAAACACGTGATATAGCCGGTTATACCTGCCGCCGCGCCAATGCCATTATTTTGGATTCGGTGTATGTGGTAGCTTTTTATACCGAAAGAATACCAACGCCCGGCGGCCCCGAATCATTTAGCGGCCTGCCTGGTATGATATTGGGTGTGGCTTTACCGCATGAAAATATAAGCTGGTTTGCCACTAAGGTAACCGAAAGCGTGGTGGATGCCAAGGCACTTACGCCACCCAAAAAAGGTAAGCCTACCGATAACAAAGGTTTGCTAAAAACGCTAAACAGCGCTATGAAAGACTGGGGTAATTGGGGACAGACTTATTGGAAAGCATTTTTAATTTGATTTGAGACGTGAGATGAGATAGCAAAGTTTTTCAGTATATTTATTAGTTTTATCTCAAATCTCACGTCTTAAATCTAAAATACATGCTTAAAAAAGGTGAACACATAGAAGGAACCCCGGCGGAACTTGAAGCATTATTGAGTACTGATGCAAAAGCCAGGGCGTTTTTCGATGGATTGTCAAAGGGATATAAACAGGGTTATTGCGATTGGGTGGGCTCGGCCAAACAGGAAGATACCCGTAAGGTACGCGCTGCAAAGGCTTTGATTATGCTGCAAAACGAGCAAAAAACTCTGAAAACTTAGGTCGTCATTTGGCGTTGTTGGTTATCATCATCACCGGATTTTCCCGTTGTGGCAAACGAGATAGCAAAAAGTCTTTAAGCTCGGTTAGCTTATCCGTGCATATCAAATCAACCTTACAATTTAATAGTTCTCTCCAAACTTCCTGGTTTTCGGGCGAGGCCCAAAGCCTTACTTTTCTGCGGAATTTATGGGCTATTGCAACATAAGCGCAAAGCCGGACACGTTCTTCATCAGGGAGCTTACCCCGGCCGGTCCAGCGCAAAATTTTTGAGTATTTGCAGCTGGATAGTTCATAAACATTTGCCGACGTGGTGTCCTGTTTTGATTTTACCAGGTCTTCATCAATAAACGCAAACCGGGTTTGCTGGGCCTTTAACATTTGGTACGGCTTATGCCCGGACAGCACAACGGTAACTTGTTTTTTCGTAACCACGCCATGGTCGTACGATGAGAGTATGCTACTATAACGCATAAGCACTTTTTCAATAGCCGCGTAGGTGTTATCGGCACCGGTTTTAATATCTATCATTAAAATAACGGGTTCGGTATACCCTTTGTAAACTTCTCCACCATTATTTTTTATGTAACGGGCTAAAGGTTTAAAATACAGCGACTCGAGTGTTTTGCTCCGCCGGAAAAATGGATTGATATGGGCGATGATTAGTTCATCATCCTCTAAAAACACATCGGCTTCTATGTTGGTATAACCATTTTCAAGGGCGTCAAATAATGGCTGGTTGTGGTTATAGTCGTTATGTGCAAATGCGTTTGGCAGCGGGTTTGATTGCGATAAAACTATTAAGGGGCTAAGAAAAAGTAAAACAAGTGTGGCTGTTTTTAGTAATTTTACGCTTAAAATTGCTGAACGCATTTTTGAGTGTTATTGCTAAAATTTTTCAATACAAATTTACCGGGCGGTTATTAAATTAAATGTTACCATATGGTTAAATTACAGCCGGGTAATATTAAGCGCTTTAAATACAGAATCCAGGCGCTTTGATCTGCAACCGGTTTAACCGGGACAAACTTAAATTTATATGCCATTTGATCTGCTGATTAACAACATCTCGAAATACATTCACCTGGATGAAGCGGAGCGGGATATTTTTATGTCGCACCTTAAACCCATCCAGATCAAGCGGAAACAATTTACCCTTAACGAGGGCGAAATATGCCGGAATTCCGTTTTTGTAACCAACGGTTGCCTGCGCGGGTTTACTGTAGACAAAAACGGCATTGAACATGTACTAAGCTTTGCACCACCCGGCTGGTGGATTGCCGATATGTATAGCCTGATATCACAAAAACCAGGCATATTAAATATAGAGGCCCTTGAAGATACAGAAGGCATTATTCTTTCAAAAACCAACCAGGAAAAGCTGTACCTCGAAGTGCCAAAGTTCGAGCGCTTTTTCCGTATTCTCACCGAAAATTCACTGGTCGCCAATCAGCAGCGAATAGTGGATAACATGAGCCTGACCGCGGAAGAGCGTTATGGCATTTTTTGTAAACGATATCCAACATTGATTGATCATCTGCCGCAAAAGCAGATTGCATCATATATTGGGGTTACACCTGAATTTTTCAGCAGGATGAGGAGTAGTTTGATTAAAAAGAAATAATTAAACACAAATGTCACGAATTAAGGCAAATTTTCACTAATCTACTGTAGTAACCAATATCAAACACGACTTCATTCGTTTTTTAATTCGTGAAATTCGAAAAAATCCGTGCCATTCGCGTACACTCATTTCTTAACAAACATCATCTTTCCGGATAAATTGCCACCGTACCTTTGTTATACAAAATCAAAAAGAGGAAACAACCAAAATGGCACATACAGTATTACACAAAGCCGAAACCCGCGGGCATGCAAGCCACGGCTGGCTCGATAGTTATCATTCATTTAGTTTTTCAAGCTATTACAACCCGGAGCGGATGAACTTTGGCGCGTTGCGCGTATTAAACGACGATACCGTTGATGCAGGCATGGGGTTCGGAAAACACCCCCATGATAACATGGAGATTATCTCCATACCGCTTGAAGGCGATCTTGAACATAAGGACAGCATGAACAACGTAGCCGTGATAAAAAATGGCGACATACAAGCCATGAGCGCCGGTACTGGCATCTATCACAGCGAGTATAACAAAGACAGGGAACAACGCGTAAAATTTTTGCAGATATGGGTATATCCCAACAAAAAGAATGTTGAACCCCGGTACGATCAGATTACTTTGAACCTCGACGACAGGCATAACAAGTTGCAGCAAATACTTTCGCCAAATCCTGACGACGAAGGTGTTTGGATACACCAGAATGCCTGGTTCCACTTAGGTAAGTTTGATAAAGGCGTAAGCACAGATTATACCGTAAAAGGCAAAGGTAACGGCGTTTATGTATTTGTTTTAAGCGGCGATGTAAAGGTTAACGACCAACTGTTAAACACCCGCGATGGCTACGGCATTTGGGACACCGACAAATTTATCATCACCGCCGAAACTGACGCTGAGTTTTTGCTGATGGAAGTGCCGATGGAATTTTGAGATAGTGATTAGAGATTAGAAAACAAAATTAAAAGAACCCTGTCCTTTGTGTTTTTTGACAAAGGACAGGATATAGCGACGGCATGAAGACAAAAATTTTAGCCATAGGCAGGCACCCGGAAATTTTGCAAACGGTGGTGCGGTTGATAAACAATAACCCCGAATGGGAGGGCATCGGTGCAAATACCGATGATGAAGCCGTTTTGCTTTTTAGCACCCAGTCGTTTAAAATTGTGCTGCTTTGCGGTGGTATCGAACCGGATAGTGAAGGCAGGCTCCGTACCGCTTTTAATTCGTTAAACCCCGATGCTATTATTGTGCAGCATTATGGTGGTGGCAGTGGCTTGTTGTCGGCCGAAATTTTCCAGGCGCTTGCGAAATAGCCACGGAGCTTAATTCATAAATGTCTTGCAGTACACACCAATACCCTTAAGCAGCGATTCAATTTCAACGCTGTTTATTTGGGTTGTTGTGCTTTCAACGCGCAAAATGCGATCATCATCTTCAATGTCGAAATTCGCCAGGTAGTCCGGATGTTTTCGACCAGGTATCGCTAACAGTTTTTTGCCCAGTAACGGCTAAAACCAGGATGGTGGGGCAAATTGACGCATTAAAATTTCTTGACCGTGTCAACCGCAACTGCGATTTTCGAATCGGCGGTGCCATAATATAAATACCATTTGTTTTTAAACTGTGTAAGCCCTTCAACAAAACACACCTGGTTTACCTGGCCTGTAATTTCGTAGGGTTTTTCGGGTTTCATAAAATAGCTATCCAATCGTTTTAATATTTTGGTTGGATCGTTTTTATCAAACAATACCTGCGATGCGGCGTAGGTGCCCTCGCTCAATGTTTTATCACCAAATGCGGGTACGTTGCGGCTGTTATAAATCAATAAGATTCCTTTATCAGTAAGCATAGCCGGCGGGCCTGATTCCACCAAATCACTGTCAAACTTGCCTTCACGGGTAGGCAAGGCAATTTTTAGCAGTGGCATATCGAGAGCTGTCGCCCTTAATTTTACCGGCGGCTGTTCTCCCGCTTTCATTTCAACCGGGGTCCAGTTAATTAAATCGTCGGATGTGGCGGTCCATATTTGGGTGTCGCCCCAGTACATCCAGTACTTGCCGTTTATTTTTGTGGCTATTGGTTGCCCGTTTTTATAAGCAGATATAATGGAACCCGATTTACTCCACAATTTAGCGTACTTACCATTATAGGCTTTGGCAAATACACTCCCATATTTTTTCCAATGCGTTAAATCAGGCGAGGTAGCAACAAGCAGGCGGGCTACTTTTCCATCGTAGGCGGTATAAGTCATGTAATACATGCCTTTATCATCAGCAACAATCCGCGGGTCTTCGCAGCCACCCTTCCATTCCAGCGTTTTATAGGCATCGTTATCCGGGTAAAATACAGGCGCGGGCATACGCGTAAAGTGCAGCGCATCGGTACTTACGGCCATACCGATACGTGATGTGCCGGCCTTATCCTGTGCGCGATAGAGCATATAAATTTTGCCGTTACGGTTTACTACGGCAGGGTTAAACACATCTTTTTCTTCCCATAAAACTGTCTTTTTTAATATTGGGTCGGTAAAGCGACCTGTGCCGGGGTTTAACACGGGATTCAGGCTGTCAACTTTTTTAAACGGGATAAGCGCCCAGTTTTGCGAAGTATCAACTGCAGTAACAAGAGCGTTATTTTGTTTAGGGCCGCAACCGGCCGACAGTGCAGCTGCAATTACGAATAACAATACAGAGTTAATCTTCATATTCAGTAAATAGGAGTAATAAAAAGCGTTTTATTTTACGCTATAGGTTTTCTTCCCCGGTCCAACGCCGGTTATAGTAACAGATTTCCAGTTAGCAGGCAACTTGCTTTTGATTTGCACGATACCATTTGGCGTTATATCCAACCCACCAAATCCCATCAGTAATGATTGCACAATTCCACCCGCACCCGTTGCAAAGTAGGGGTTTGTACCACCTTTGGTCTCGGCAATTACCCTGAATGGCGGGTTAAGGTTTGGCTCGTAAGCGTCCTTGAAAAAGTGATAGGCCTTATCGCCATTGCCAAGGCGCGAGTACAGCAGCGCAAATACCGCCTGCGTCATAGCCGGGGTGCCCTCATTGGGTATCCGGGTTTCATAATACTCCAGATCCTTTTTTATTTGTGCGGGGTCAGTGATGGTTTTTAAGGGATAGGCTAGCAAGTTAACATCAGCCTGTTTGATGCCTTCGCCGTTATAGGCGGCAAATTCACGGGTAACCCCGTCAGGGAATTTTAGCACCGGGATATTTTGAGCCACATCTTCCCAGTCTGCATCAGCTTTCACGCCTAATATTTTTGCAGCGGCTGTAGCTGCACGCAGATTGGCACTGGCGGCGGCGTTGGTGAAAGCATTGTTGTCCACATTTTCGGCCCACTCGTCGGCGGCAACAACGTCCTTTATATCATAATGTCCCGGCCCATTACGTTCAACACGACTTGCCCAAAAATCAGCCGTAGCCGATAGGATTGGCCAGCCTTTTTCGCGCAGCCAGTCCTTGTGCTGCGTTACACAATAATAGTTCCAGGCGGCAAGGGCAACGTCGGCGGTTATATGGTGTTCAAAGGGGCCGCTTAATGCCCAAACGGGAGTTTCTTCTACGCCGCTATCTGCACTTTCCCAGGGGAACATCGCGCCCTTATAACCGTGGGCAAATGCATTCCTTTTAGCCTCTGTTAACCGCTCGAAACGGTATTCAACCATTGAATGGGCTATCTCCGGGTGCAAAACCAGCAGTGCCGGGAACATCCATAAATCTGCATCCCAAAATACGTGGCCATTATAACCTAAACCCGATAATCCCATTGGCGATGGCGAGTAGCTAGTTCCCGCCCGCGAAAAGGAATACAAATGGTAAAGCATGCTGTGCACATCCTGTTGCGCCTGGTCGTCGCCTTCAATTTTTATATCGCTTTTCCAAAGTTCGTTCCAGGCATTGTTGTGGTATTGAATCAGGCGATCAACTCCTTCCAGCTTGGCAAACATGGTTAGGCGCTCGGCTTCGTTCAGCGGGTCGGCATTATGGGCCGATGTGATAGACGATCCCGCCAGTGCATATCTATAAGTTTGTCCGGCAGCTATGCTTTTGCTGAATTTCATCAGGTGCATATTATTGTCCCACATTTCGTGTATCACGCGAGGTTCCTGGCCGTGAACTTCGTTAAACAGGAAAGTATTTGAGGCGCACAGCTGTAATTTACCGGTCGGGCTTTTAGCTGTTGAGGTAAGCAGGCTGATGGTTACGTGTGGACGGTCAATCTCGTTATAATAATTCTGCACTTCTTTCAGTGCATCCGGTGCTTCCATTACGCTTGCCCCGGTAACGGTTATTTGCTTTTTGGCGATGATGGATACGTCCATCAAAACGGTAAATGGCAGCTGGCGCAAGGAGTAATAGGTGTATTTTATGGATGCTTCATCGCCGTAATCAAAGCTGGTAGTAAACGCGGCATGCTCCATATCCAGCTGTTGCTTAAAATTGCTGATGTTGCCTGCGCTGATGCGCTTGCCATTAATCTCCAGGTACATGTTCAGCAGGTTAAAACTGTTGAGGAAATTGCTTACCCTGCCCCGCCCATATAAATCGTAGGCGCCGGCAAGCACCACATTTTTGACTTTGAAAGGTTCGGGCGACGATACGATGCCAATCATGCCGTTGGCAACGGTAATGCCGTAATAATTGGCGGGGTCAATTTTATCAGCCTTAATTATCCATTTGTCCTGTGCTGTGGAGTGGCTGGCACAAAACAGGGCAGCTGCAAACACAACCGAAAATAGCTTCCTCATTTAGTTAACTGGTTTTAAAAATCTAAGCTAAACAAAATGATGAAATTTCCCCGTTGTGTATTTTCGGGACTTTACAGTCTCTGCCGGTCTATCCGGGTAAAAACTATTGAGGTTTTGAATTCGCTTTAAGCATCACCTTGCCTTTTTTGGTTAACGCACAAGCCGGCGACCTGTCGTTCTCTGCACCTTTTACAACATCAATCAGCTTATAAGTTTGTAAATCTTTCAAGTCATCCTTGCTTAAATTGATGGCCATCCCCTTATCAGCAATTACTTTTAGGGCCGCAACCACGTCTTCGTGTTTCATGATAAATTTTGTTAAAAATATAAGCTGTAAAATGATGAATAATAATTTGAAAACAGAAAAGTAATGTAAGAACAGTATTCAAAAAAAAAACTCACAGGCAAACTCCTGTTCAATTAAAAAAATGAGCCCCCATAGGGACAACAAGCAATCGCAAATCCCGGTAAGAAATCATCCGTAAACCGACGATGCCGGGACGGTAATAGACAGGAGACCGTTTTTAGTCGACCACAGCTTTAAATCCTTTTAATTGCAACCATCATCTGCTAAAAAAGACAGGTAGTCGGTTAATCTGTTGCCGCGGTCTATTTCATTTCGACACGTCGAAGAGCTGGAGTTTATTCGCACTGTCAAATAAAAAAAGCAAAATATGGAACTACTGGAAACCGGGGTTATAGCATCAGTTGATACAGCCCGCACAAAAAAATATTCGTTTAACATCCGTTTGTGGCATTGGTTAAATGCCTTAATAATTACGGGGTCGTTATTAACCGTCCTGGTCAACTCCACGGTGCTGAAGCCATGGAAAAATGCAGCTTTTATAGCCGACCAGCTAAACGAAAAGGGCGTTGAGGTATCCCGCGACGAAGTTAAGCCTGTAGCTTTTGCTTTAAGCGACCAGGTATGGGCAATACACACCTACCTGGGCTATGCATTGGCCGGGCTGTTTTTATTTCGTATAATCTTCGAATTTTTCGAACTGGCTGACCAAAAACTTATCCGGAAGATTAAGGCCGCAAAAAACTCGTATAAATTAAGACAGGAAAGCCGGATAGCGGCCCGGAATGAAATGCTTATTAAAACTTCGTATGCTTTATTTTATGTGTTATTGTTAGTTATGGTAATAACCGGCCTGTCGCTGGCATTTAGGGATAGTATACCAGCAATTAAGGCGATGCATTTTATCAGGGATATACATGAATTTACGATGTACCTTATTATTGGCTTTATAGTTATTCATATTGCCGGCGTAATTATTGGCGAGCTGAAAAAGCATAAGGGGATTGTCTCGGACATGATCAACGGTGGCGAAGCGTAATGTGCTGAATTATATTCTATTTGATAGCAAGCCACTCCGATTAAAACACGATGCCTGCAAATCAGCCATAATGATGTAAATTATTAATTTATAAAAGCCGGCGGCCTATCAAGTTAAAAGATAATGTAATAAATTAGATGCATAAATCAATTACAAAAAACTATGGGAAATAATGCATCTGATAAGGGCATATTGCACGACATGAACAGCGAAAGCGGCAGCAAGTGCCCGTTTTTAAATGGAGCCCTAAAGCAAAGTGCGGGTAGTGGCACCAGGAACCGCGACTGGTGGCCTAACCAGTTAAAATTGAATATACTGCGCCAGCACTCATCGCTTACCAACCCGATGGGGCATGGATTCAACTATGCTGAGGAGTTTAAAAGCCTCGACCTGGGTGCCGTGAAGAAAGATGTTTTTGAGTTGATGACCACCTCGCAGGATTGGTGGCCGGCAGATTACGGCCATTACGGGCCGTTCTTCATCCGTATGGCCTGGCACAGTGCAGGTACGTACCGCGTTTCTGACGGTCGTGGCGGCGCGGGTTTTGGCACCCAGCGTTTTGCGCCGCTTAACAGCTGGCCTGATAATGCAAATCTTGATAAGGCAAGGCTTTTGCTTTGGCCAATTAAAAAGAAATATGGCAAAAAGATATCCTGGGCAGATCTCATGATCCTTACAGGCAACTGCGCTCTTGAGTCGATGGGTTTTAAAAGCTTTGGTTTTGCCGGTGGCCGTGCCGACGTTTGGGAGCCGGCTGAAGATATTTACTGGGGATCTGAAAAAGAATGGCTGGGAGATGAGCG
>NZ_JANYGQ010000009.1 GCF_025359345.1 Mucilaginibacter sp. | reverse complement strand
CGATGCGAGTTATGGCTTGCTGCTCAAGGGAGATGGCAAAGGAGGCTTCACGGCAATCAAGCCGCAAACAAGTGGTATCGTGATAAAAGGAGCAGTACGGGATATGAAAGAGATAAAGGCAGGAAAGAATAAGCTGCTGATTGTTGCAAAAAATAATGATAAAACAGAAATATTGGTAAAGGCTCCGGATAAAAAATGAAGCTGATAAATAAAATTTTTAATCCAAACTCATGAAAAAACTATTTTTCGCCATAGGCCTCATTGGTTGTGGTTTTGTTAATGCACAGCAAACCGCAGTAAAAGAAACTCCTCTTTTTAACGGCAAAGATTTTAAAGGATGGTACAGCTTTCTTTCATCGAAAGGGAAAAATAATGATCCCGAAAAAGTTTTCTCGGTAAAAGATGGCTTGCTACATATTACAGGTAAAGAGTTTGGGTACCTGTGTACCGAAAAGAAGTATAAGAATTTCCATTTGGTGGCTGAATTTAAATGGGGCGTAAAAAAATACCCGCCACGAGATGCCGATACCACCAAAAGGGATAACGGAATTATGTTTTATGTACAAACTGATGCATCAGATAAGGTATGGCCAAAATCCATTGAATGCCAGATACAGGAAGGCGACGTGGGTGACATTTGGCTGATTGACAGTGCTACCCTGGTCACCGATGGGAAGCGGAGTATTCCTCACGATTTTCACCGCATAGTGAAAAAAAAGAACGCGGAAAAGCCTACCGGCGAATGGAACATAGTAGAAGTAACAGCTGATAAAGGTAAAATCACCTACGTTGTAAATGGAGAGGTAGTAAATACGGCCGAATCACCGTCGCTGAACGATGGGCGGATAATTATACAATCCGAAGGTGCGGAAATTTATTACCGCAAAATAGAAATTGCTGAACTATAATTTAAGTCAATATTAAAATCCCAAAATAATCAAATGGCAATCGACTCATTGAATGTAAATACCAAAGCTAAAATTCAAAACACCTATGATGCCATTGTAATAGGCTCGGGGATAAGCGGCGGATGGGCTGCAAAGGAATTAACCAAAAAAGGTCTGAAAGTATTAATGCTTGAACGCGGCCGTAATTATGAGCATATAAAGGATTATGTTACCGCTACAAAAGATCCATGGGATTTTGAGCACCGGGGGAATGCCACATTACGACAGAAAACAGATAACCCTGTTATATCCCGCGATTGGGCAATGTACGGAACTGCGGCCCAGGAGCCTCTTATGAAGTCATGGGTAAATGAAAAAGATTGCCCTTACGTGGAGGTTAAACCATTTACCTGGTGGCGCTCATACCAGTTAGGCGGAAGGTCGACCTTATGGGGGCGGCAAAGCTACCGGTGGAGTGATTTTGATTTTGAAGCCAATGCAAAAGATGGCATTGCGATTGACTGGCCCATTCGTTATAAGGAGATGGCACCATGGTATGATCATGTAGAAAAATTTGCTGGTATCAGTGGTTCTATGGAAGGTTTACCACATTTGCCCGATGGTCACTATCTGCCACCCATGCAGCTGAATTGTGTGGAAAAAGATGTGGCATCACGAATAAAGGCTTTTTACAAGGATCAGCGCCACATGTTTATAGGCCGCGTGGCCAATCTTACCGCACCTATACAAGCGAGGACACAGTGCCAGTTTAGAAACAGGTGTTGGGAGGGTTGCCCTTTTGGGGGTTATTTTAGCACGCAATCTTCAACGTTACCCGCAGCAGTGGCAACGGGTAACCTTACCGTAAGGCCGTGGTCGATAGTAACCAAAATTTTATACGATAAAGACACCAGGAAAGCAACAGGTGTCGAGGTGCTGGATGGAGAAACAAACAAGACCTATGAGTTTTACTCTAAAATTGTTTTCCTTAATGCTTCTACCCTAAACAGCGCATGGGTTTTGATGAACTCCGCAACAGACGTGTGGCAAGGGGGATTAGGTAGCAGCAGTGGTGAATTGGGGCATAATATTATGGACCATCATTACATGCTCGGAGCACAGGGAACGGTGGATGGGTACGAAGACAAATACTATTTTGGCCGCAGGGCGAATGGTTTTTATATTCCACGTTTTGCTAACTTATTTGGTGATAAAAGGGACTTTCTGCGCGGCTATGGTTACCAGGGTAGCGCGAGCAGAGACGGTTGGAGCAGGGACGTAGCTGAAATGAATATAGGTGCTGGTTATAAAGATGCACTTACCGAGCCAGGTGCCTGGCATATCGGTGCAACCGGTTTTGGCGAAATATTGCCCTATCACGATAACAAGATCACGCTTGATAAGGAAGTGAAAGATAAGTGGGGCCTGCCCGTGCTGGCGATGGATGCGGGTTTGAAAGAGAATGAACTTAATATGCGTAAGGACATCATTAGAGAATTGGTTGCGATGTATGAAGCCGCAGGCGTAAAGAATATCACCACCTGGGATAAAAATTATGCCATTGGCCAGGGCATCCACGAGATGGGGAGCGCGCGTATGGGTAAAGACCCCAAAACATCGGTACTTAACGCACATAACCAGGTTTGGGATGCACAAAATGTTTTTGTTACTGATGGGGCCTGCATGACGTCAAGTGCCTGCCAGAACCCGTCACTCACCTATATGGCACTAACCGCACGCGCGGCTCAATACGCGGTGGACGAGTTGAAAAAAGGTAATATTTAATCTGCATAACTAAGAAAAAAATTTGACTAACGAACCTAATTGTTACTAAAATGAAATACAATTTAATATTTACAGCGATACTGACAGGCAGCTGTTTTATAGCGAATGCACAGCAAACTGCAAAACCTGAAGACACAGAAATATGGAAGCCGATTCCAAAGGTTATTACCCCAGGGAATACTTTCAGGGATGCTCCATCCGACGCAATTATTTTATTTAACGGCAAAAATCTTGACCAGTGGGTGTTAACTAAAGACACCACAGCCAAGGCAAAATGGCTGGTAGCGGATGATATAATTACAGTTGATAAAAGTGTGGGGGATATTCAAACTAAAAGGTCGTTTATGGATTTTCAGCTGCATATTGAATATCGGATACCTTCCGATATAACCGGATCGGGCCAGGCACGCGGTAATAGCGGAATCTTTTTAGCTGCTCTTCCCTGGGGGGCCGGCGGATATGAACTGCAAGTGCTCGACAATTATAATAATGCAACTTACGTGAACGGACAGGTGGGTAGCATCTACAAACAATCAATCCCATTAGCTAACGCAGCCTTGCCGCCAGGCAAATGGCAAACTTATGATGTGGTTTGGACTGCGCCCCGGTTTAATGAGGATGGATCGTTAAAATTGCCAGCCAGGGTAACGGCTTTTCACAATGGCATACTCGTCCAGAATAATTTTGAATTAAAAGGCGATACGCCATACATCGGCCAGCCCACCTATCGAAAACATGGTCCTTCACCTATTAAATTGCAAGCCCATGGAGATAAAAGCGAGCCGATAAGTTATAGAAATATTTGGTTAAGGGAGTTATAAGTTCATTGTGCTTTGAAATCCTTACCGTGTTAGTGAAATATCTGATCTGTTTGTTTTTTATTGTAGTTGCTTTAAATGGCTGTAAACTACCAAAGCCAGATGAGGCAACTTTTAGATTATTAACTCCCGGACAAACCGACGTCGATTTTATTAATAAAAATACCGAGACTGATTCGTTAAATATTTTGGATTATTTATATTTCTATAACGGTGCGGGCGTAGCTTCTGCAGATTTTAACAATGATGGCCTGGAGGATCTGTATTTTGTTTCCAACCAGGGCTCTAATAAATTATATCTTAATAAAGGCATTCTTAAGTTTGAAGATATTACTGATAAGGCTGGGGTTGCAGGTACAGGTAACTGGAAAACCGGGGTAACCATAGTTGACATTAATGGCGATGGATTTAAGGATATTTATGTTACTGTAGTGTCTGGATATGGGGATTTTAAAGGGAAAAATCAACTATACATTAATAATGGCGATCTGACTTTTACAGAATGTGCTGCCAAATACGGGCTTGATTTTGCAGGATTTTCAACTCAGGCATCTTTTTTTGACTATGATAAGGATGGCGGGTTGGATATGTTTTTGCTAACCTCGTCAGTACATAGTAATGACACTTATGGCGATTCAACTTCGCGGTTTAAATACAGTCATGATGCGGGGGATCATTTATTTCATAATGATCACGGGCATTTTACCGACGTCACTACAAAAGCCGGGATATATGCAGCTCCGATTGGTTACGGCTTAGGACTAAGTGTCGGTGACTTAAATAATGACGGGTGGGATGACATATATGTTAGTAATGATTTTTTTGAGCAAGACTACTGTTATATAAACCAGCGTGACGGAACATTCAAAGAACAGCTTAGAAACTCGTTTGGTCACACAAGTTTATTTTCAATGGGCAACACCATAAGCGATATTAATAAAGATGGTTATTTGGATGTACTTACTACCGATATGCTGCCTGAGGACATTAAATCGTTAAAATCTACTACAAATGACGAGCCACTTGATATTTATAACCAGCAGGTAAACAGTGGATTTTATTATCAATATTCCAAAAATTCGCTTCAGCTAAACGTAGGTAATGGAAAAAAATTTGTTGATATAAGCTTGTATTCGGGTATATCGGCAACAGATTGGACCTGGTCGCCATTGGTGTATGATTTTGACATGGATGGCAGGAAGGATATTTTTTTTTCTAACGGGATAAAGAAGCTTCTTAATGATATCGACTTCCTGAAATACCTTGGCGATCCGGGTAGACCTAAGGAATTTAAAACAAGCAGAATTTTTGACAAGGATAAAATTAAGCTGATGCCGGATGGCAAAACCCATCACTTTTTATACCACGGTAATGAAGACCTGAAATTTAGCGACGTATCATTTCAAAATGATATGAAACAACCAGGCATTTCATCCGGCGCCATAGCCGTTGACCTTGACAATGATGGTGATTTGGAAATCGTTACCAATAATATGGATGAGCCGGCTTCTATATACCAGAACCTGACCGTCGAACATCATAAAAATGCAACACCGCATTTTTTAAAATATGCTGTAAAATATAGTGCAGCCAATCCCGACGGAGTCGGCACCAGGTTTTTTTTAAAATCAGGATCGCAAATAGACCATCAGGAAATACAAACTAGTAATGCCTACGAAAGCACGCAAAGTGCATATCTATATTTTACATTTTTATCAAAAGAGAGCCCCTCCGAACTTTTAATTGTGTGGCCCGACAATTCCTATCAGTTTATTAAAAACTTTAAGCTTAACACTAAACAAATAATAAACTATAATGCCGAATTGATCCAAAAAACAAAGGATTTGCCCAAATTGATCGATGGTTTTTTGAAAGATAGGAAGCAATTTAATAATGAAGAAGTTGCCCCGCAACAGTTAGCAACTGTAAAAATTTCTGACATTACTGATTTTAGTTACTATACATTGCTGCCCCACAGTTATTTGCCTCATACCCCAGCAATTGCCGTAGCTGATATGAATAACGACGGTTTAGATGATATCTACGTGGGAGGTGTAGCCGGCGAAGAAAAGTACCTGCTGGTGGGTAAACGAGCAGGTGGTTACGCAAAAGTAACCGTTCCGCAATTTCAACATGATATTGCCTGTTCAGATGCTGATGCTGCCTGGGCTGATGTAAACAACGATGGTAAACCCGATTTGATAGTATTGAGTGCTAATCCGCCGTTTGTCGGAGCCGATAAAATAGCGCAACCTCGTTTATATATCAACAAAGGCAATGGTCAATTTGAATTTAAATCGATGCCCCGGCTAAATAGCCAGGCTTCAAAGGTATTTGTGTTTGATTTTAATAATGATGGTTTGCCGGATATTTTTTTAACCAGTAGCATATCTTACCGGGACTATACAGCGCATATTCCCTCATCCATTTTTCTTAATGCCGGCAAAGGACGTTTTGTCGCTGCGTCCAAAGATCAGTTTTCTCAAATTACGAATATCCCATACATCACAAATATTACAAGTGGCGATATTGATCATAACGGGAAGCCGGATATAGTAATAACTTCAGAATGGCAGCCCTTGCATGTCTTTTTAAACGATGGGAAAAAACTATCGGAGTTTAAATCTCCATTGCTCGATAATTTAAAAGGATGGTGGCAATCTGCCATTATTGCTGATGTTGATAATGATGGCAAAGAGGATTTAATCGCGGGTAACTGGGGCTTAAACAATAAGTACAACGTAGCCGCGTCGCACCCATTGTATGCTTACAATACTGATTTAGACAAAGATGGTAAAAATGATCTTTTGCTATCTTATTTTTTCAAGGGGCAATATTATCCTTTCCGGCCAAAAAATGACCTGGAACAAGAGTTGCCTTATTTAAAAAAGGAATGGTTGAGCTATTCGAAAATGGCAGATAAGACCACCGCGGAAATTTTTAAAGATAAACTTGACGATAAAGATAAATTAACAGCAAATCAATTCGAAAGTGTCTTCATAAGCGATGTTTTACACGCAAAAGCGTACGAGCATCTGCCTTATCCGTACCAGCAGGCCCCAATACGTTCGATTGTCCAACAAGGGGATAATCCACATCGATTTTTGATCAATGGTAACTTTTGGGGTGTGGTTCCATACGAAGGTAAATACGATGCATTGGGTTTGGTTGGTCTTAATTATGACCTTGGAAATAAGCTATTTTCTATCCCTGAGTATCTGATCCACCCTTCATTTAATTTTCAGGAAATAACCTTTATTCATCAAATAAAAGGAGCCAATTCCAAAGATTTGATATTGCTTACCTATGATGGTAAGTTAATGCTGGTTAAAGATATTTTTCGTCCATTAGACAATAAAGCCCTGACTAATTATCATGGGCCATAGATTTAAATTTCATAATTATTTCTTGATAGTTGCAATACTTATTAGGACAAACCAATATCATTAAATAAAAATCACTTTTTCATGCAGCGGCTATGTTGTTTAACATCAAATAAATTTCTATGAATCGTATTTTATTTTGGGTTTCAGGGGTAATCCTTTTGTTTTGTTCCTGCAAAAAAGCCGATTATCAAAGTATTACTGATAATCCGGAATTATACCGTGTTACAGAAAAAAAGCTAAATGACATTATACTTGAAAATAATTTTCCGCCGGTTATTGCTTCACGTAACTATGCATATGCTAACATTGCCGCGTATGAGGTAATATCTGCCCAGGACCCTAAAAAATTCCGGTCTTTGGCAGGCCAGATCAAACATTTGACTGCTGTTCCAAAACCTGCACCGGGTGTTGAAATCGATTACCCGTTTGCATCCCTGCTTGCGTTTTGCTATGTAGGAAATGCGGTAACATTTCCGGAGGGGAGTATGGATGAATATGTCGGCTCATTAAAACAGAAAGCAAAAGATGCGGGAATGCCTTCTGCTGTATTTGAGCACTCCGTAAACTATTCAAATGTAGTTGCAAAACACATTATGAAATGGAGTAAAACTGATCATTATTTACAAACACGATCCGCCAGTAAATACACCGTCACCAAAAAGGAAGGTCGTTGGACACCCACACCACCAATGTATTCTCAAGCGTTGGAACCGCATTGGGGAGAAATCAGGCCCTTAATACTCGATTCTGCATCACAGGTGGCTCCTCCTCCGCCGCCTTTATTTGATGTAAAGGATATAAGCAGCCAGTTCTATAAAGACGTTCTGGAGGTAAAATCAATCGGCACAAACCTCACTGAAGAACAAAAACACATTGCTGATTTTTGGGATGATAATGCCTTTAAGTTAAACGTGGTTGGACATGCTACTTTTGGAACTAAAAAGTTTTCACCAGGCGGGCATTGGATGAATATTGTGGGCATAGCCTCAGCAACCTGTAAGGCCGATTTTAGCAGCACGGTATGCGCGTATACCGAAACGTCAATTGCCATGTTTGATGCATTTATTAACTGCTGGTATTTTAAATATAAATATAATTTAGTTCGGCCTGAGACAGTTATCACAAAATATTTGGACCCTGACTGGAAAACATATATTCAAACGCCCTCATTCCCGGAATATGTAAGCGGCCATGCGGTTATATCAGCTGCAGCAGCCGAAGTTTTGACCCGCCAGTTCGGCGATAATTTTGCATACCGCGATACGTCGGAAAGTGAGTTTGGATTAGCACCCCGCAGCTTTAGATCTTTCAGAGATGCTGCAAAAGAAGCTGGGATATCGCGTGTTTATGGCGGTATACATTTTAAAAATTCCTGCGTCGTTGGAACACAGGAAGGCCAGCAGGTTGGGCTGTTGGTATTAAACAAATTACAAATGAAAATTAAAAGGAATTAGCATGTGGAGTAACCTGATAAATAGTGCCAGGCAAAAAATAAGCTATTCCGGTATTGGAAAAGAAGTACAGTTTTAAAAGATGTCGTTTAAATAGAAATAAAATATGAAAAAGTTAATGATTGCATTCCTGGTATATTTATATGGAGGTATGGTTAGCGCACAGGTGAAGGATTATCCTATTCAGCCGGTAACTTTTACACAGGTGAAATTGAATGATCATTTTTGGTCACCGCGTATCGAAACTAACCGCACGGTAACTATCCCAGCTTCTTTTGCGCGCTGTGAAAATACAGGCCGTGTTAAGAATTTTGAAATGGCTGCTCAACAGAAAGGAAAATTTTGCACCAAGTTTCCATTTGATGATACCGATATTTATAAAACAATTGAGGGGGCCTCATACTCACTGGCGGTGCATCCTGATCCCCAACTAGATGCCTATGTTGATTCACTGATAAAGGTTGTTGGGAAGGCCCAGGAACCGGATGGTTATCTTTATACTGCCCGAACCATTGATCCATTACATCCCCATTTGTGGTCTGGCCCTGAAAGATGGGTGAAGGAAAATGAGTTGAGTCACGAACTATATAATTCGGGCCACATGTTTGAGGCGGCAAGTGCTCACTTCCTGGCTACGTCCAAAAGGAATTTTTTGGATATCGCGCTAAAGAACGCCGATCTACTGGTTAAAACCTTCGGTCCGGGGAAAAGACATGTTGCTCCTGGTCATGAAATAGTGGAAATGGGACTTGTGCGCCTGTACCGGATTACAGGCAAGAATGAGTACCTGGATTTAGCTAAATTTTTTATCGATGAAAGAGGAAAACGGGCATATGATAAAACCAGTACTGACGAGTGGAAAAACGGCGCTTACTGGCAGGACGATGAACCCGTGGTCGATCAGCATGAAGCGGAAGGGCATGCTGTAAGGGCAATGTATTTATATTCCGGGATAGCCGATGTTGCCGCACTAACCGGAGACAAGCGATATATTGAAACTATTGACAGGATATGGAATAACATGGTTGGCAAAAAAATATATGTCCAGGGCGGCATAGGAGCAGTCCCAAGCGGAGAAAGATTTGGGGCTGATTATGAGTTGCCTAATGCTACGGCTTATAATGAGACCTGTGCTGCCATTGGCGATGTATACTGGAATCAACGGATGTTTTTATTGCACGGGGATTCAAAGTATATTGACTTATTAGAAAAGGTTCTTTATAATGGGTTGATCTCTGGCATCGGGTTAGATGGAAAATCATTTTTTTATACCAATGCGATGCAGGTAGTAAACGGATTTACACATCCCGCATTGGAAGTCGGCAGATCGGGATGGTTTGAGTGTTCATGCTGCCCTACCAATATGGTTCGTTTTCTACCTTCTCTGCCCGGCTATATTTATGCTCAAAAAAGTGATAACGTTTACGTTAATCTCTTTATTGCCGGAACTGCTGATCTTAAAGTGAATGAGAAGAAAGTAAAAATAATCCAGGTCAACAATTATCCATGGAATGGTAATTTAATGTTTAAAGTAGAACCGGAGTCGCCTCACAAGTTTAATCTGCTTATTCGTGTTCCTGGATGGAGCCGTTCGAAAGCGATTCCGTCAGATTTATATTCTTTTGAAAATGAATCCTCTTCAAAAATTGAAATTAGGCTCAATGGACACCCGCTTAAATATCATATTGAGAACGGCTACGCAGTTATAAACAACGAGTGGAAAAAAGGAGATCAGGTACAGGTGAATCTACCGATGGATGTTAAAAAGATTACCGCAAATAAAACATTGGTTGATGACAGGAATAAGATAGCGTTACAACGAGGTCCAATAGTTTATAGTGCGGAATGGAAAGACAACAATGGCAAAGTGAGTAACTTAATGATTCCTGATAAAGCAATTTTTAAACCACAATATGAAAAAGATATTTTAAATGGTGTAACTGTTCTAAAAGGCGAAGCAATTAGAAGGGGTGGTTTGAGAAAGGGGACAAAAAAAGTTGTGCTGACCGCGATTCCATATTATTCATGGGCAAACAGGGGGCCAGGTGAAATGACTGTTTGGTTTCCCAGGGCTGGCACAAGCCACGACGGTTTGTAATGTATTATATGTAACAGCCGCAATTTGATTCCTGCTTGAAACAAGCTTTTGACAAATATCAAACCAAAAGGTTAATAGCTATCTGAAAGAAATAGCTGACTTGTGCGGCATTTAAAAGACTTTAACTTCTCATGTCGCCCGGCATACATTTGCCACGCCCGTTACATTGTCTAATGGCGTTCCAATTGAAACTATGAGTAAAATGCTTTGTCAAACTAAAATTGCGACACACTGTAAATCAATTAATTGCTTCTAAAATATTAGTTCAATTCGGTAACCTGATTTCGGCAAAAGGAATAGGTTACCGATTACTTTGGATTACTATGACGTGTATTGATTTATGAAAAGTGGGTTTTAAACGATAAAAGCCACTTTTTCAAGTGGCTTTTATTGATTTGAGATGGTTTGGTGACCATTCTGTGATCCCGCTGGGATTCGAACCCAGGACCCCAACATTAAAAGTGTTATGCTCTACCAGCTGAGCTACGGAATCATACTTTATCGTTTCCGTTTAAAGTGGTGCAAATATAGGACTATTCAACCGCGTATGCAAGCCTTATTTTAATTTATTTTTTTATGATTTTAAGCGCCTAGTAGCCAGCTTGCTACATTTTTAAAATTCCGATTTTGCCGCCGTTGCCAGCTAACAACACCAGTTTTCCATGTTTGGCCTTGCGGCAAACGTTATAGCTGGTGCTGTCAATTTGCTTCCATGTTTTCCCGCCATCGATAGTGATATTGCTGCCTGGCGTGCCAGTGGCTAGGAAAGTGTCGGCATTTAAGAACTCTACGCACGATTGAAAGCCAGCCGGTTGCCTAACCGTTTCAGTTAATAATTTGAACGGGTGGGGTATGTAGCCGACCGAAACTGAATCAGTTATTTTGTCCTTTTCATAGTTGCCGCCAATCATTATCCCATTGTTTTTACCTACCGCAACCGAAAATGCCCCCTGGCTGGCTTTACCATGAGCTATCGGAAAATTTGAATAGTCCCAAATTTCTTTCTTTTGTGAGTAAGAAATTAACCTCGAATTACTTCCACCTGATGCTATAAGTATATTGCCATTACTAACACGTAAACATGTACCACTCGCTGCAAACGCCGCCTCCCCAGTCAACGCATCGGGCATGTTTTTAAACGGGTTCCAGGTTTCACCGCCGTCGTTTGTTTCAAGCAGTAAGAATTTATTCCTGATTGGGTCGCCTAAAATTAAGCCGTGTTTTGGGGTGTCAAAGTCCATGGCGTCCAAAAAATAGGTGGTATCGGTATTGCGATATTTTTCCTGCCAGGTGGCGCCACCGTCTGTAGTTTTTAAAACCAGCGCAGGGGTACCCGAGCTCATGATAACGGCAGTCTTGTCCGAAAATGCCTCTATATCCCTGAAATCGGCTTTCTCAAACCCTTTTACCTGCGTCCAGTCCCAGTTTTTGCCGCCATCGCGTGTGATGGCGATATAGCCGCGGCTACCGCTTATCCAGGCAACGTTGTCATCAACAACCGATAAGCCGCGAATACTTGTGGGCTTGCCGGTTTGCAATTGAACTATGGTTTGCGCTTTTAGCGTTGTGGCAAATATTAAAAATGCTAACAAACAAGTAGTTAGTAAACGGGATTTTTTCATTTTAACCTGGATATAGAATTATACAATTTACCCGAAATTAATTTTTATAACGCCACGTTGCAACCCATTGCTGATTTTTATATTTAATGAATGGCTTTTTGCATTAAAAATTTATATTTGCATCCTTGTTTAGATAGGAGCATTTAGTAAACGGAATTTCCAAAGCCTGCTTGCTCAAATCTTTTCAAAATGCCCGGATGGCGAAATTGGTAAACGTTGCGGTCTCAGAAGCCGTTGAGAATTGTCTCTTGAGAGTTCGAGTCTCTCTTCGGGCACATCCATTAAGTCGAAAGTCTTAAGCTCTAAGTTGAAAGTCTGGACAACAGACCGTTAACTTCGGACTTAAGACTTCGTACTGTAAAAAAGGCCCGGGTGGCGAAATTGGTAGACGCACCATCTTGAGGGGGTGGCATTCGTAAGGATGTACGAGTTCGAATCTCGTTCCGGGCACGCTTCATCTTATTATAAGCATTCAAAGTTTAGTTATCTTTTCCGGCATTGCTTGCCAAGACTGATTGATCCGTTTTTACCGGTATTGAATTTGTTGACAGTTCGTCGCTGGCTTTGTTGTCAAAATGAATTTGGCTAACCTGCCTTTGTAGAACAGTAACTTCACTTTCGAGCATTTCTATGCGGATGTTATTCACCCTGGTCTCTGTATCCTGGGCCGACTTAATAGCTGATATATCTGTCTTTAGGCCAAAATAGGTTGTCATAACCGAAGCTACAATACTGGCTGTGCTGGCTATAGTGACTACTATGTTTTTTATGGTGATGCCTTTTAGCTGATGGTTTTCGATTGTTGTCATAGGGAATATTGGTAAATGAAAATTGATTAGACCTGTTTTTATGGAATGTCGTTATGTGCCAAGGGCGTTGCCAGCCCAGGAGCTGGATTTGCCAGAGTGGAAATATTTTTGCCTGATATCATTATAGGACAGCTAAGATGACATATGCAATTTTATGTAGTTAAAGTTTGTCGGACCTGTTTGTAGCAAGGTTTTGATAATTGCGATCGCCGAGTTTACTATGGATTGGTCAAAGCGAACCCGTTTGAGTTAAGTGTTGCTGGCGATACTAATGTATAAGTTCCTTTTACAGAAATATTTCCCAATAACCTTTTAACGCCAGAACCGTTAAGTATTAAATTTTTATAGCCCGGTGTTGCGTCTGACGGTACGGTTATATCCTGATCGCCTAGAGCTCCATATGTAAACGTATTTATAGACTGATTACAATATAATCGTCCAGTTTGCATCGGTTGTTGAGCGTTTTTATAATTGACAGTACCGATGTTATTAAATGTAGAAGTAGAATTACTTCCGTCTAATACGCTATTGAATAAAAAGGCATTACCAAAGCGGCTATCGCACGAAACAGTTATACCATTGGCAATTACAGATACACAATTAAAAGTAGTTACAGAAAATCCATTAGCTATAGTTTGATTATTGGTTGTGTAATTTATTGTGGCCGTGGCGAAGATAAAATCTCCAAATGTTTGCCATCCGTTTCTAAATTCAACTGTGGGCGAACTTAAAAACGTAATTCCTCCAATATCTACCTTACCAGCAAATAATAAATTGCCTGCGCCACTTTTAGTTATAAAAGCTGAATTGCCACCACTTGTGGTTCCAGATATAGTCAAATCATAATTACCTAATTCTAACGTTGTACCTAAAAATAAATTAAAATTAATTGTTGTGTTTTCAGAGGTATTTTTTATGCCCGTGCCCCCTAATTGTAAATTTTCGTATAATGTATACGGCAAAGTATAATTGCCGTTGAATATATAACCAACAGTCGAATTTGGCATATTCCTATGATTGAACACACCGGTAGCCATCGGCAATGTAGGGTCGTTAAAAATTAATTGTCCGTTATTATTAAACGTGCTACTTGATACGGTTCCATTCATCACCCCCTTCACTGTAACTACCGAATCAGACATATTGGTTACCACTACTGATCCGGCCATTGTTATATTATGACATACGAAATTGAATCCGTCGTTCAGCGTTTGCGTGGCAGTAAAATTGACATCACAATGTGCTAAATCAAAACCAGCGCCAAAGCATCCTCCGCGCATTTCAACTGACGCTGTCCCGATGACACTTAAGCTCTTTCCCCCACCGTCAATTATGGCTCCGTTAAATAGTATATTACCGGATGAAATTATTATCCCCGAATTACCGGAACTTATAAGTGGACCAGTAGTAGTGAATCCGTCGACCGATAAATTAAAGTTTTTAGTATCTAAAACAGATCCACAATAAAAATTACCCCCAATTGTTAAATTAGACGTTAGGTATTTAGTAACTGCCGTCCCACCAGAAATTTGTAAATTGCAATATGTTAATGGCATTATTGACTGTGTCATTAATCCTGAATTATATTCTATTGCGCTGGCTGCACCCGGTATAAACGTAGTAATGAAATTATTGAACCCCTTTACGACTATTGCGTTGTTGTTACCGGCACTTTGGTCAATCGTTCCAGTAGCCTGCAAGTCTCCCGTTACAGTAAGAATGTTTCCATTTGGATCAAATTTTAACGTTCCAGCTATAAATAGGTTGTTTACGGCAGTTGTCACATTTACTGTTACCTGGTGATTTATAAAAACATTGTCACCCGCTCTTGGTGAAGTAATATTTCGTTTACCCTGGGCATTACTTATCCAAACATTAGGGTCGGTCCAGTTGCCATCCTTGACGCTGTACCAGGTGTTAACTTTGCGAGTTAAAAACAAATAAAATGGGGATGTAGAGACGCCTATCATTTTAAAAACTCCTCAATTTTGTCATTACGTAAACATCAGCCGTTAACTCTGCCTTGTTCCTTACATAAATTGAAACGCCACTTTCAAGCGTTAACACACGGTTACCAGCTAAATCAAGGTCAAAAAGTGTAGGCATTAAGGCAGCTAATGATGCTAATGTGACGGTGCCATTGTTGCCGGCATTTGCGGGGACGCCTATTTGAGCCCTGTTGTAATAATCGGTGGCGTTTGAACTTGTTGGGCAAATTATAATATCAAAATTGCGGGCGTTAGAAGCATCCAAATTGCGAAATAAAACGTCCAGTACAATGCTGGCATGACTGCCGCCGGAGCATATTAACGTATCTGTGTTAATCGATAAACCTGACGCTAATTTTACGCCCGGATAGGTGCCCGTTAATGTGGCAAAAGATGTGGTATTTGATGAACTATCCATTATAAAATTGATTGGTAAAAGTTATATGAAATATTTGATGAACTGCCGCCGCCGATTGGTGCATCTACCCATAGCGTATCTCCGTCGGCATTGCTTGTTTTCGCCAATACCTGCCCCACCGTACCCCCCGCAGGTATTTTAAATAGTGCGGTAAATTGTGCCTGTAGCTTCCCCAATGCACTTAAAATAGTGTCTGTGGCAGTTATGGCTGTTGCGCTGCTAAAGCCGATTCCGGTTAAAAGGGTAGCTAAAACCCTGGCGGCAGTAAAGTATTTGTTAGTACTGCCTTCAGGTACAGCATCAGTGCTGCCGGGCGATGCGACCAGTTGGATGTAGGTACTGCCACTCCAGCGGTATTCGGCATTGGTATCAAGGGTAACGTATATCTTGCCGGTTTCGCCGGTAGCTGGTAGCGCGGCAAAGTTTGCAAACTCTACAACATCGTCAACATACGATGGCAACTGTGCTGCGGCCACTTTACCCGAACCATCAAGCCCGGCATAACCATTAGCGCTGTTTTTATTTGCTGCGTTTTCGGCGGTGTAGCCGAGGGAGTTTTGTTTGGCGGCTAAAGCTGCAGCCAGGTTTGTGTTATCAGCGGGGGAACCATTTAGGTTTGCAAACGAGTTATCTTGCCAGTCGGTATTATAATCTGTACCGTCAACTTTTGTCAATACCTGCCCGGTTGTTCCGCCAGTTGGGATACTGACACCTAACAGGGAAATGCCATCACCCCAAAAGCCGGCAGTTTTCGGACCGAAGAGCTTGTAGGTTGATGTATTGATGTAAAAGTTGCCATTAACGCCGATAAGAGTGTTTTTTCGTTTGCGGTGCCATAAATAAAAGTTGGCGAGCCGGTGAGCGTTTGCACAACGGCTTCAATTTGGTTGCGGATGGGCATGGGGGTAACTTGTGAATTAGTGAGTTAGTGAATTATTGAATTAGTGATTATTCGGGCGTCATTATAAGGAACGATCCGCCAGCTGGCGGACCACGCAGGACAGTCATTGGCCGCTATTTTTTGGTGTCCTAAATGCGGCCGATAGGTCTCCATAAGATTTTTGCTTCATTGATTTGCATGTGCAGGGGTTGCTTCGTTTCTCGCAATGACGCGGGGGAGCGACCTACTGCGCTGAAAGTAATTCCGAATACCGTTTTTGATACTCTGCTTCCGTTTTGTTTAACAGCAGCTTGGTTAAAACACGTTCGTAAGGCATATTCAGCACCAGCGACCATTTGGTGATATCGCCGCCGGCAAGTGAGTTTACGGTGTTGATGTATTTAAACTTTTCGAACGCCTGTATGCCAGCCTTTCGTTCAAGCGGCGTTGGAGCCGATGAAAGAAGCCTGTTTTCGGCTTCGATAAGCTGGGATAGCAGGTAAAAAAATGTTTGGCTATGGGCAGCGCCTCCGTTACCCCAAGCTTTTTTATTTCGGCTGTAAATTCGTCGGCTTCGTACTCGTTGTATGGTTTGCCTGTTGCGCGGCAATAAAAGTAATGGGCAAGCACCTGGCAACATGCTTTTAACGATGGGTTGAAATATTGCGGCCAGTCCTCATCGCCATAAAGCTTAATATGTTCGCTTATTTCATCACCAATGATATCCCTCGCAGCCATAAACGCCCCGGCCGGCTCAACCGATAAATTGCTGATTACGTTTACCGTTTTACCATTTGAAAACGTGACTTTTTTGGGGATGGCATCACTATCATAAAGATATTTTATCTGTTGCGATAGGGATAACACTGCCTCGCCAAATATGGCAAAATCATCCATGCTTTGTACGTTCTGCAATTCCTGAACCGGGATACCCGAAAGTATGCTGATGGCTTCCATGTCGCCCAGGTTTGGGTTTTGCTGCAGTGCCATCATCTGCCCCAGGGTAATTTCGGCGAGGGTGGAGGGGATGCTTACCGCTAATTTACCGGTGGTTGTTTTTAATGTTTTGGCCCCCCAACCTCCGCCAGCCGGCGGGGGAGCTTTTTGTTTTTTAAATAATGTCATTTCTTAATGGTGTATTTTATTTATTAATATTTCCAATCACCCACTACCGCCCAATAATCAACTCCCCCTTTAGGGGGCTGGGGGGCCTTCGCCAGCCAGCTTGTTCTTTTGCTTTTGTTAGTTGTGCGCAATTTGTTCAAGGCTACATACCGTATCGGGTCAATCAAATGGTTCCATGAGTCTACGGGTTCGTTAAGGGTGCGGCCGCCGCGATCGGTGCGCCATTTGTAGCGGGCGAGTTCATTACGGAGGTTTACGCTGCGGCGGGTTATGTTAAGGCGGTATCGTTTTAAAATATCTATGGAGCTGTTTACACTGTCGGCACCCTTTTTTGCACCGGTTATTTTCCAGCCCAGGCGGGTAAGCTCTTCAATTGATTTTGGCTCGGCGCTGTCGGCTATAATGTCTATGCTTTTGCGGATGCCTTTATCAATCAATGCCGCCGAAATATCAGTATTGGTGAGTCCTGTTTCATAAATTATCTCATCAATCCAAAGTTCGCCGTTTTGGCGGTAAACCAATACAAAGCCGGTTTGGTCGTTGGTAAAACCAAAATCGAGCCCGGCGGCAATTAGTTTGGCATCTTCGGGAATAGTTTCGCAAACAAACCAGTTATTAAATATCAGCCCGGTTATTTTGCCGGTTAACCCGCGGGCATAAACGCGCCATTGTTCTTCATCCTCGAGTTTAAGGGCCTCAATTTTTTCTTTTGTTTGGGCCGATAGAAAAGGATTGTGCCGGTGATCGGATATAATAACCTGTACACCCGGCCTGCCCATTAAGCTATCGTGCACCCAAAAGGCATTATTGGGGTTATAGTCGATAAATATTTTCTCCCGCGTCCGCAGTGCCAGCTCGGTATAAACATCATAAGCTACGCCGTTGGCCTCGTTCACAAAAAGGTAATCCCGCTTTCCTGATTTCGCATCCTGCGCATTATCGTAGCTTTTAAATTCGATGATTGTGCCGTTATGAAACTCAAAGATCCGGTCGGTTTTGTTATAACTTTTTACCAGAGCCTGTAATTCGGGCCACGAATAATAAATTGATAATGCATCGCGCAGGGCACCCGCTTTAAGATTGGGGATATCCTGGCCTGCAATTGTAATTACTAACCGTTCGTTTTGGCACGCAATGCAAAAAAGTACCTGGAGAATGGAAAAAGTCTTCCCTGAGCTTGTGCCGCCCTGGTTAATAATTACTTGATTATTAGACGTATAATTACTTTTAAATAATACCGATGCTTGTTGAGGGATCATTTTTAAATTTTTGATTTATTCTTATATTTGATTAGCAGTTTATTAGCCAGTTAATTATGAAGCGCTTATGTTTTCTAATACCCATTGCCTGTGTGGTCCTGCTTTCGGCCTGCGGAAAAAATGGTAATAAGCCGGCCAATAGCCAGGAGGCTATGATGATTGGAAAGTGGAACCTGGTTAAGCAAACGTCGAGTTTGTACGTTGATGGTGCCATAAAGTCTGCGTCAACCCTTGGGGTGTCGGATACCCAAATTGCCGTTGTTGAGTTTAGGGCCGACCATAATTTCATAGCAACCAGCTATTTTAATTCGGCTGGAATAGGCAATACGTCGCCAGGCAGTGTAATCAGTGCCGATACAGTAAGGGGCACCTTTGCATTAACTCCAACAGAATTAAAACTGTCGACCCCTGACTTAGCGGGCTTTAACCAGGGCATAATAACTGCCGGCTCGGGCTCCCCATCTGTAATAAAACTGTTTGCGCACGTTGTGTATGTAACCGAATTAACAGCAGCAACACTAAAACTACACGTGGAGTACACCACCACAGTTACACAGGATGCTACCACCAACCGTTATTTGCACATGACTGATTATTCGTACACACTGGCTTTTTAGCGGCGCGGGTAGCATTTGTTAGCAAAACAATTGCTACATTTATCTTTTAAACGCAAGGTTATGAAACACAAATACTTACTTCTGATATTACCGGCGGTATTGTTGTGTTTGCAGGCATGCAAAAAAGACCCGGCAAACATAAACACAACAATAACGGTGGTTGGCAAGTGGCAAATGACCAAGCACGATTTGAAGCTGGTTAAAGACGGTGTGCAGACAGGTGAAACCATCAGAACATCATACACCAAATACGATTTTACACAATACTTTTCCGATGGCACCGGGGTACAATCGGCTCAGGGGGCAAAAGATGCGCCAAGCCTGAATACTTTTCAATACACGCTGAAGAACAATGTTATAACACAGTATGTAACCGGTGGTGCAGGTATTGAGGAAACCATAACCAAACTAACCGAAACCGAATTTTCCATACACTATGAAAGCAAGATACCCGATCCGTCCAGTAGCGGAAAATTTAATACCGAGGTAGACGACTATTACTTTACCAGGGCCAGCTTATAATATTACTGACGGTTAGTCTTGAGTCTTAAGTCGGAAGTCTGAAGTCGAATTCTTGCCTTTTCTGACTCAAGACTTCCGACTAAGGACTATTAACTTAACACTACTTCCTTTTCGCTTTCGGCTGGCCGTGGGCCACTATCCAATACGGTAACCGTTACTGTTTTAGGCCCCTCGGGTTGCTGTTTTGCTTCGCCACGTTCATTCCATCCCATGTTTTTAAGCGCAAATATCGCTCCCGCAGCCGATTGTGCATGCAGCTTGCGTTCGTACGATGCCTCAATGCGGAGGCGGCCCCACTTTAATGTCTCGTTAAATTTGCCGTTTTCGGTATAATTATCAAACGCCTGCAGACTGTTAAAACCTAAGTGAAGGGCCAGGTCGGTAAAGGTAGCCGGTTGCGGCTCGCGGTCCCACATTTTTTGGGCGGGGGCGGGCTGGTCTTTGGTTTCTTTACCCGGTTTGTTTTCCAGGTGATATTCGCCCTCAATAAAAATAAAATAATCGTTAATACGGCTGGTGAGGGAAGCCTCACTGGCTAAATAAGGTTGGTTCATGATGTTTTTATGATTAAAATGCCAATTGGCATAAAAGTAATGTAAAGATAGAGAAATTAAAATTAAAATGCAAATATTTTTAGCAAAATATTATAAAAGAATTTCTTTTTCGGTTGAGTAAAATTCAATTAAATTAATGGCCAACAAAGTGTTAAACAGAATTGTTACCAAGTAAGATTAGTTCGACATAAAAATTGGTATCCACAAGCTTCATCGTGGCCTCACCTAAATCCTCTCCAAAGGAGAGGACTTGAGCTTCGCTCGTCGGAAATTCCTTTTTAGAACCCTCTCCTTTGGAGAGGGCAGGGTGAGGCGACGACCAGCTATTGTGGTGTCGCCAGCAATTCAAAGCATCTTGTTCTTATATCGAACTCACGTTAAGTAAGGTTAAAAATGTTAAATTGTTAATTAAATTTGACATAGAGGCAACTATAGATGTTTTATCTTCGTTAATTAATTTGTAGATTTAACTATTAATTCAAAATATGGGCAACAGAAGGTTTACTTACCTTATATCTTTCATTATGTTATGCTTTGTGGCGGTGCTTGCATCGTGCCAAAAGGATAGCGATGTGAAAGATAATAGCGTAACCAAAGCCAGCCTTACTGCCGACAGTACATCATCGCCCACCAATTTTTTAGCTGCCTCAGGTACGCTTAGCATCACCATAAAAGATTCGACCTATTTGTTTGACGCAGCTAAGGATTCAATAGCCTTTATTAATGTGCATGATGATGCCGACGACAGCAAGCGCTATTTCGGCATAACCGCCATAAATAAAGACCATAACATGAGCTTTGGCATCAGCTCGACAGGTTACGCGCATGCCGACAAGAACGGCGATATTGCCGGTGGCCAGTTTTTACTTGGCCCGGGTTATAAAACCGAAGGCTTCCAGTATTCGCTCAGCAAATATGCCGGCCAAAAAGACTTTGGTACCATCCACATCGATAAATACAACCAGGACAGCGTGCTGGCCAAAGGCACCTTTCACGCCTGGCTCGCTCCCGACGATAAATCAAATGCTCCCGTTTACAAAGTTGAGGGTACGTTTAATTTGAAGCTGAAGTAGGGGAGTTCATAGTTGATGGTTCATGGTTCATAGCCAGAAGGATGATGGCAATTACTCCAATTTCGCTGAATCCGAAATCGGACATGCGACATCCGAAATTCATCATCATCATCCCAACGTAATAAAACCTTTCGCCTTTAACTATTCGGCGTTCACCTGCCCGAAATACGCCTTTTTTTGCGTACATTTGCATAAATTTAAAAACATTGATGAAAGTATTTATTGCAGGCTTGCCACTTGAGGTGGATGAGGCCGAATTATCCGCTGTGTTTGGTGATTTTGGGCCCGTAAGGTCGCTCAGGATTATTAAGGACCGCGAGACAAAAGAGAGTAAAGGTTTTGGTTTTGTTGAAATGGCTAATGATGACGAGGCGAAAGAGGCGATTAGGTGCATGAACGGAGCAAGTTATTATGGCCGCCGTATTACAGTTAACGTAGCTGAAGATAAGGGCCCCGGTTTTACTGGTGGCGGCGGTGGAAACAAAGGTGGTTTCAGGCGCAATTAACAGCCAAATAATAATATTCTTTTTTATTGGGAAAAGCTCTCCGAAGGATCGGGGAGCTTTTTTTGTGCCCCCTGGCGCCCTGAAGGGGGAATGATTTGCTTGTGGTCAAAGCATTCTTTTAATATATTTTCTATATTTAACCTGCAACCCCCAACCCACAATTGTAAATGAATGCAACACCCCTTAAGCCCAGCAATGCTATTTTAATTGCCGGTATTGTATTTGCTATTTTTTACTTCCCGGTTATTGGTCAGCTGTTTTACCACGAAGGGCAATTTACTGCAGCCCGCATAGTGAGTTCCCGGGTGGTGATATGGGGAGAAGTACTGCTACTGTACTTTTATGCTGCCTCGATTGAAAAAAACAAACTGCTGCTTTGGGCCGATAAAAAATATAATGCCGGGTTTTACTTTGCATCGTTTGGTGCGCTCTATCTTTTAGGCATCGGCGCGGGCATCGTGTCAAAAGCCCCGGCGCTGTTTGGCTATCATGATGACCGCACACTGTTGCTACGCCTGATCGGCATAGTGGCCACCAGCTGGCCAATGCTGATACTTACTGCGGTAACTGCCGGCATCACCGAAGAATTAATATTCCGTGGCTACCTGGTGCCGCGGCTGGAGGTGCTTTTTAAAAACAAGTACATGCCGGTGATTATATCATCATTGGCATTTGGCTTAATCCATTACCGTTACCACAGCCTTGGCGAAGTTATTTTTGCCACGTTGTTTGGTGTGGTGTTTGCCATACATTACCAATGGTACCGCAACATCAAAATATTGATTATCACCCATGCCTGTGTCGATTTTGTTTCACTTTGCATTTTTAAACTGGCATTGCATTATCATCTTCCTATAAAATAACATCAGCAGTAAAATGGCAACCTTGTATCAAAAAAGATCATCCTCATTTTTATCAAAAATACTCTACATTAGACCGTAAATCTTAATCGCAATGAAACGACTGTTACTCTTATTTATCATCCCTTTTTTCGGTTTAAACGCCTTTGCACAAACTAAAATATCGCCCGCTATAACCCAGGTGTTTATTGATTCTTTGTCTTCGTACATCGTAAAGATTGCACCGCCTCAATACTCCATGAGTATACTATACAAAGGCCCGGTATCTGAAGAAGGAAAACTGACCGACCCAAAGATTATGCGGCAGGAAGACTTTGAAGGCACGGTGGCAGATAACGATTTTGTGGTTAAACTGCGTAAGTTTTTGCTGCAAAGCCCTGCCTGGAAACCTGCCACCGATGAAACATCAAAAGCGGTTGCCGGCGAAGTATTGTTTCGTGTTATTATCAAAAAGGGTAAGATCAGCATAGGGCAGGGTAACGGAAAACAATAAGGTTTCATTTAAAATGACCCTTAGCCCAAACAATTTTCAATTATGCTGCTTAAATTTGCAGTATGAAACCCGGCGATAAAGTAATTTGCATTAACGATAAAATTGACCCCGACAAAAGCACGGAGATAAGGCAGGATTTTGAGATATGGATAACCCGCGACAAGGAGTACACCATACGCGAAATACTCGATAACAGCGGCATTGTAACGGGTGTGCTGCTGGAAGAGGTGCACAACTTCCCGAAGTTTTTTAAACTGATAAACCGCATGCAGGAGCCTGCGTTCGCTATGTGGCGTTTCCGCAAACTTCAATATGCCAGTAAGCCTGCCGAAGAGGAAAGCGCTGTTGAGGAACTGGTAAAAGAAGCCAAAGAACTTGTTAAAATAGAACGATAAACCCCTTCCGTATGGAAAAGAAATTTGTTTTAGGCGATGTTGTGGTGATGATTGCCGACGGCCCCAAAATGGCTGTTGAAGGTTACGAACTTACCGAAGACCCCGCAACTAAAGCGCTGATTGAAAGCGATGAATATGTAACCGTAGTTTACTACACCGGCACCGAATTTAAACGCGACGTTTTCCACCAGGATCTGTTGTTGTTTATTGATGAGGTGGTGGAGTAGTTCGGAAAGTCCGAAAGACGGAAAAGTCCGAAAGTCCGAAAGACGCTTCGCAGGCGGGATATTGATAGTGGGGGCAATCACTAAATCACAAATTCACCAATTAATGGGCTCCGTTCACGACGATAAAACTTTTGAAGACATCAGCTACGCAGGCACGACGGTAAGCGGCTGCGAGTACAATGGCTGCACGTTTAAAAAGTGCGATTTCAGCAATAGCAACTTTGCCAATAACAAGTTTATTGACTGTGTTTTTGATGGCTGCAACCTAACCATGATGAAGCTTACCAAAAGCACCCTAAGCAGTGTTGAGTTTAAAAACTGCAAAGTGCTGGGCGTAAACTTTACCGACTGTATCGACTTTTTGTTTAGCGTTGGCTTTGAGGGCTGTATATTGGATTATTCCTCATTTATGCTCAAGAAGATGCTGAAAACCCGGTTCAATAAATCAACCTTAAAAGAAGTTACCTTTACCCAGGCCAACCTCGCCGGCTCCGTATTTGACGACTGCGACCTGAACGGCGCCATATTTAACCGCACCGACATCAGCAGCGCCAACTTTATCACCGCCTACAACTACGACATCGACCCTGAAATTAATATCGTTAAAAAAGCGGCCTTCTCGGCACAGGGCATACATGGGTTGTTGAGTAAGTACCAGTTGAAGATAGTGTGAGAATTGGTTACATCTTTTTTTAAATGTTTTATCATTTATACGTATATTTGAATTGACAATAACACGTGTTATGACCACAAAACTCACTTTAACAATTGACGATACTGTCATCGATTCGGCAAAAAAATATGCTCGCAGAAAAGGTAAAAGCCTATCGGGTATTGTGGAGAATTACCTAAAATCTATCAGTATTCAAGACGAATCAAAGTCTGTGTTGTCTCCAAAGGTTGCTAAATTAATGGGTTCGGTAAAACTGCCGGAAGATTTTGATTACAAAAAGGAGTTGGGCAGTGCTTTGCTGAAGAAATACAAATAAACCATGAAGCGAATTTTCATGGATACAAATGTCGTCATCGACTTCCTGGCAAACCGGCAGCCTTTTGCTTTGGATTCAGCTAAACTTTTCGATATTGCCTTAGATGGTAAAGCGAAGATTTTTATATCGGCTGTTTCATACAACAATATTTATTACATCCTGCGCCAATCAGTACCCGGCGCAACCACAATAAAACTGCTGGAAGAGTTGGCAGACATGACAGAAATAACGGATGTGACCGATTCTGTAATTCGCCAGTCACTTAAATCAGATTTCAAGGATTATGAAGATGCCATTCAATATTATTGCGCTTTAAGTATTCCTAAATTAGATTTTATTGTCACGCGAAATACCAGGGACTTTAAAAAAAGTAAGCTCCCGGTGCTTACGCCATCTGAAGCGTTAGCTGCCTTAAAGAACTAAGTGATTGGCTAATAAATACCACTTAGCTCACCGCATTGACTCGCCAGCATCATAACGTGACGTAACTATACAACACATAAAAATTTGGCTGCCCCACTATTGATTCTTTGGTTGGATAGCCGTTCCCGTCAAACTGGTACACAAACCCGCCTGATAAATTATTTACATAAGTATTGTATGAGCCAACATAAAGCAGGTACGAAAAATAATAATTCGGTTTAACGGCCGAAAATGGATTTTTACCCTCATCATAAATTGCAGGTCCGCCTACTACCGTCGCCGGCGAATCATCGGCTATTTTAAAGCCTTGTACCGAGCTTACGTTGCCCCGTACATCGTAGGTAAAAGCGTTGTAAAATGCACCGCGATAAAGCCTCGCAACCTGGTTTTTGCTGTTAAGCCTTAAAGTGTCCAAAAAGGTTAACAAGCCATCACCGTTATGCTCGGTTACAATTGCCTTACCGGCCGAATAAGCAAATGAATATTTGGTACGCAGCTTGCCGGTTGTAACATCATAATTATCCACTTCGGAGGGCTCATCAGCACCGTCATATTTATACACATCAGCATTTATTGCAACGCCATGGTACATCATGGCATGTGTGGTTAAGTGGTTGCCGGCATCGTAGGTGTACAAGTCGGTATCGGCATGTATCAGGTCGTAATGGGTTATTTGCTGTTTAACCAGCTCGGTAGCCGAGCCGTACGTAGTTTTGCCGCTTGAGCCCTTTTTACAGGCGCTAACAGCAATAACAATTACAAGCAGCAGGAACAATCTTTGCATAAGGAGTATTTTGGTTTGTTAAAGATAATTATTTATTGAAAATGGAGCTTGTTTTTATAATAACAGCGGGAATTCTAAGGCCGGCAAATTGATTCTAAAAACTTATTCCTAAATTTATCCCAACCAGCTAGTGACTTTTTTACAATCTAAAAACCTAATCAAGTGCAAAGCTTCCCATTTAAAAAGATATTCTTCGCGACCACGTTCTTTATAATTCCGTTTTCAATTTTAGCAGGTTTTTTAGCTCTTTTCAATATTGTACCTGTAGAATTCAATAACAGGCCAAGGACGGGCTTGGTGGGATTTATCATCCCTATTTTATTTATACCTTTTTTAGGATTCATGTTAAGTGGCTTAAACTGGGTGGTCTTGAATTTTGGATACTGGTTTTATTCTTTGTTTTTTAAACCTGATAAAAAATCAGACTGAGACACGACCCGTTTTATTCTAATTTATTGCATTATAGTGTTTTACAATAATCAGCATGGCTATACATACTGCTGCCAGCAGCGCCGTTATGAACCAGGAGTTGGGGTGTTTAATTAATTGCATGTTGTGTTGTTATTGGTAATGATTTTTAACTTTAAGGCTTATAAACCATTATAATGGATCTCTTAATTCGCTTTAAACCCTGGCATTTATTTTTTTTATTACTGATACCAATTATGTTTTCCTGGTTTTCGACATTTGCGGGTATTTGGGATTCGGTATTTTTTGTTTTTTATACTAGCTGGACTTACGCAATAGGAATAAAAATGAATGCGTTGCTTCCTGAAGCCAGCAGACCGGGTACAACATCTTTTAAAATTCACTTTTGGCTGTTGGTAGGCTTTACACTGTTTGCTCTTAATATTTTGCTATACATACAATTGCCGACCATTAGTGAAGGTTACAACCTGCTATTTCAGCTGATATTAATACTGATTTATTTTTACCTGTTGTTTAATGTCTGGATGTTTGCCGCCCGTATGCTGGAGTCGCATTTTCAGAAAGGCATTGCCAACCGCAGTGATTCGTTGAAAGCTTTTTTTTGTTTTTGGTTTTTTCCTTTTGGAATATGGCATATTCAACCGGCCGTGCAAAAGGTATTGGCTAAATATGAAGCGCCTGAGGCTTCCACCGATTTACCTGCATAAAAATGCGGCTGGAAACAGGTAACGTGAAGTGCTGCGTGAAACTCGCCCGCTTGTTATTGCGAGGAACGAAGCAATCGCGAACTTTGCAGAGCCGCCTTGTAACGTTCGCGGTTGCCGCGCTCGTACCTCGCTCGCAATGACAAGTTTTATAAATTTATCTACCTAAAAGCATATTCTGCCTGCCCTCGATCAAACGCTGTATCGCTTGTATCGCTGTAGTGACTCAGTTGACGATACAGGTGATACAAAAACACCCTCTCCATGCGTCATTGCGAGGAACGAAGCAACCTCTACGCGTGCAAATCAAGGAGCAATATGCTTGTGGTAACCTATCAGCCGCTGCAAGGTCCCTTTATACTATAAGGTTCATGAATGTCCTTCGTAGAGGTTGCTTTCCCGAAACAAGTTCGGGACAGGCTGTTCCTCGCAATGACGGGGTGGTTAGGTTGCTTCGTTCCTCGCAATGACGCGGCGGGAATGGTCGCAATAATATAATGTTAAGCTCGCAATTACGAGCTTAATTTTAATCTTGTAAAAACACATCCCGCCTCCCATCAATCAACCCTCCCAAATCATCCCCTTCCAAAATGATGTTATTTAAAAAAGCATCCAGCGCCAGTTTTTTGGCCCTCATTTTTACAAGGGTTAGTTGTTCTGCGGTTACCGGTGTATGCTCGGTAATGGCATCGCGGTAAGCTTCTATATCCTTTTTAATAGCCGCGCGCTCAATATAGGGTACAAGCAGCTGTTTGTATTTAAGCTCCTCAATCAGTTCGCGGGTGGCATCCGCCATCATGTCGTTTTTTTCGCGGATGGTAAATGAAAGCAGCTTTATGCTATCTAAAAAATTGTAAACCGATGTAGACATAGCCGATACGTCCTTTTTATCCCTTTTGCGCTGCAGGGCCCGTAAGGCGTTCTCCGTTGCGGTTTCAAACTGGATTTGAAGGTCTGGCGCAGGTTTGGGCGCATCATCGCAAGGCAGGGCCTTAACCAGCCCGGTTCGCTTGTCAGACAGCAGGTATTGTTCAATAAAACGCTCAAATGTAACCAGGCTCATCCCATAATACTCGCCAAAGCGGATGCGCACGCCCTGCCATATTGCCTCCGGGATTTCGTTTAGCCTTATAGCCGGGTAGCGTTTAATAATGTTGCCGGTAAGCTCATTCACCAGGTAATTGCGGTCGGCCTCGCTTATCTCTTTTGTGCCGGTATCTATAAACGCTTTGGCAATGCTCATCAACACTACCGCGAATACGTCTTTTTTAGGAAGTTGGTTCACCATCTGCTGCTTTAAAATAGCCACCCCGGTGTTAACCGCTTTTACAGGTGCGCTTGTCTGTACAGTTGTGCGTGCGGGCATCTGCCCGTTCGAGTTTTGCTGCATTTGCCGCGCGCTTTGTGCCAACAACCCGCCTATGTTTGATTCGCTTCCGCTCATGACAGATCCTCCCGCATTTTAACATCTGCAAACTTCATCGCCACTGCAAATCCTCTTTGCGGCTGTTCGAAACCTGGACTTACCGTTTTTTCTTTTTTGGCGCAATTTTTTTCTTTTTGTTTTTGCCCCGCTGCAAGGTGTATAGGCAGCCAATAGTAAAAATTACGGGCTATTTGCTCAATAGTTTTACCGTTGAGGTCGCCCAGGTCGATTTTTGAGTTGTAAAAAGTTTTAAAATGCGCCAGCATGGCATTATTATCAAGCCCGAACCTGTCTTTAAGCATGCGGTTGTTCATAGTTTCAACATAAAAAGCAAAAGCTTGCTCACAGCTTATTACTACTACTTGTTTTGGTTTTGGTTTATTGTTTTTATTTAGTGTAACGCTACCTGCAACAAAACCCGGATCAACACCTGTATCACTACCTGAACCCTTCACCGCTGTATCAGGCTGATTTCTATCACGATACATAGCTTCCAAATCGGTTAGTTTATAGGTTACGTTTGCAGTGCCGTTTTTAGGGCCAAAAGTTAGCAAACCTGCCTTTTTTAACTTGCTGCGGCTCCTGAAAAACGTAGCCCTCGACAAGTGCAGATCGGCAAGCACTTTGGCGTTGTTTCGCTTAAAGGGGTTTACCCAGTTGGTGCTGTTGCAAACCTCCAGCAGGTAAAAGTAAAGGGCGGCATCGGTAGCGTTAAAATCGTGCTTTTGGTGCAGTAGCCAAAAGGCTTTTATTTGTGTAATGTAGTTCATCTAAGTATTATTGTTTAAATATGTTTAATATGCTAATTGGCATAATATTATTAATATAAAACCATGTCTTCGCCCAGGGTTTGCGTTTCAATCAGCTGGGTGAGCAGCGTTTTAAGTACGGTTTCCCGCGCCCATAGCTGTTCGGTACGGCTGGCATCATCGCGGTACCAGTTAAGCGGGGCATTAATTTCGATACGCGTTTTGTAAACGTAGTTTTTTGAATGATGCATTTTCGAACCCTCGTAGCTGTTCAGGTTTTCCTCTTTAATAAGCCAGGCAAATTGCTTTGCGGGGATATCCACCTGCAGGCATTCGTCGAGCGTGTTTTTAAAATCGTGCTTGTCTTCCAGCCAAAGGGTTAATGTGTCCTCGGTAAGGTCGTGGTCGGCAATGGTAATGCGGTTGTAGTCATAATCAACTGATATGATGAGCCACCACAGCTTGTCGGTTAGTTTTTGAGATATTTTTATCATGGTAATTAGCCCCCCGGCCCCCTAAAGGGGGAGCGTTTTGATTTAGTATAGCCTTCGTCAGGGATAAAGACTTTTTTGATTTACACCCCCTTCAGGGGGCCGGGGGGCTTGGCAGCCAACCCTTGATGTATTTTTGTATAGCCGCAATTTCGTTCCGGTACTTTTCGCAGGTGTATTGGTACGCCCGGTAGCGCAGCAGCTGTTCGGTTTCGCCGTTATGTTGCTGCATGCTGTTTTGCTGATTGTTGTTTGTTATGTTGATTGCTGAATAGGCCAGGTGCATAGTGTTAGTCGGTAAAGTCGGTTAGCCCCCCAACCCCCTAAAGGGGGAGCATTTTTCATTTAGTGATTGCCATTGGGTAGGGAATAGGCTTGATGCTAATTACTTCCCTTTAGGGGCCGGGGGCATATTCTGTATATTCTTTAAACATTTGTTGGGATTTAATAATTATTGTAGTACTTTAGAAAAAGATTACGATACAAATGTAAAGAAAAAAATGTATATTTGTAAAGAAAATAAATAAATAATTATCAACATTATGGACGAGAAACCAATCAAAAACAAAATAAAGTTGATCAGGCCGGAGACGCTGGAGTTTATTATATTGTATAGTCAGCTAAGAGGCAAGGCATTTGCCAGTAACCTGGCCTTGGCCGAGGCTCTTGGTTTTAATAATCCAAGTTCAATTACAGAAATAATAAAGAGTCGGCAAAATATAGATCCAGAAAAATTAAAGATATTTAAAGAAAAATACAGTGAATACATTACCGGCGCAAAAAATACAGTAAAATCTGAACAGCCAACAGGGCCACGGGCCAAATTTGAAGGTATCCCGATGTATGAAATTATTGCAACGGCCTCGGGTGTTGAGGTTTACAGCGATATTAATGATAAAGAACCTATGGGGCACATGAACTTTCCGGGTATTGAGGATTGTGACTTTGCCCTGCCGGTTTGGGGGCATTCCATGTATCCCTATCTCGAGAACGGCTGCTGGGTTGCCCTAAAAATAATCCACGACCGTAAAATACTGCCCGGCGAAGTATATTATATTGAATGGGGCGACTACCGCATGTACAAACGCCTGCTGGCCAGCGACAATGAAGACGAAGTAATTGCCCACTCCGACAACATTACCGAAATGGTCGGCGACAGGCTTAAATACTCGCCGTTTGTTATAAAGATTGAGGAAATTAAAAAGCTGTGTTTGGTGAAGGATATTCATAAGAAACATAATCATTGAGAGGGGAAGTCCGAAAGTCGGGAAAGACTAGGCCGCAGGAGGACTTTCGGAGAAGGTTGATAAGATGAATTCCGCTTTATATCCATGCTATAAAAAATATGTCATTTCGAACGAGGTACGAGGAGAAAACTTTTGCGACTGACAGGTATGCGCCAAACCTGTCCGCCGTTCACATCGCACGTACAAGATTTCTCCTCGTACCTCGTTCGAAATGACAGGCCTTTTTAACTTCTATTTTTCCTTATCTTTTGGACTTTCCCGACTATAAGTAGTAAAATAGTAGTATTTCCACAACCAATAGTGATAATCCAATTTTTATTCAATAATATTGATAACCCCTTCACTATTAAACCCTAACAGCATGAAATACTACATTGAAGCCTGGAACGCCAAACAAGCGTGGCTCGACCTCGACCAGCAACAACGCGGCGAATACATTTCCCAGCTTGGCCCGGCAATTCAGCAATTAACCGAACAGGGCGTTGAAATAATTACCTGGGGCGTAAATGATCCGGATACCGATAAGCGCCTCCCCTTTGATTTTTTTGCGGTATGGACGTTCCCCTCCGACGAAATGGCCAAATCATTTGAGGGCCTGGTTGAAGCCGCCGGCTGGCACAACTATTTCGACCAGCAAAATATGAAAGGCGACCCAGCAGGTCCGCAGGATGTTTTGGGGAAACTGATAGGGTTGTAGGGGAGGAAGTCTGAAAGAAACGCCGTAGGAGGCCTTTTGGGCAAAGTTGGGAAGATGAATTGCGCGTTATATCCGGGTTATAAAAATATGTCATTTCGAACGAGGTACGAGGAGAAAACTTTTGCGATTGACAGGTATGCGCCAAACCTGTCCGCCGTTCACATCGCACGTACAAGGTTTCTCCTCGTACCTCGTTCGAAATGACAAGTTTTTTTAACTTCTTTATTTCCTATCTTCGGACTTTACTGACTTTACCGACTTTCCGGACTCAAACATGGAACCCATTAAATATCCATACAGCTTAAATTATAGTTTGGCCACATTTGTGGTGATGCTGGTGTTAATGCTGATGCTGTTTTCGAACGTAGCCGCCAGTCACAGCAATGCTGCCTGGTTAATTTACGGGGTGTTTGTTTTGGTGTTTGTAGCCGTAAGCGTATTGCTGATAGTTAAAAGGCTGTTGCCCGCCGCACAAGGCCAAACCGCGCTCGAACTTAATGAAACCTGCATAATTGATTATCTCCGCAATATTACTGTAGACTGGAAAGATGTGAAAAGCGTCGAACTTATCCGCGGTCGCAGTTCATCGCTTATACAACTCAATTTGAAATGGGTGAGCGATTATGGCAGCGAGATTGCCATCCCCCTGCGTTTTGTAAAAGGTAAGGACAACGATATTTATAGCCAGGTGCAGGCGTATTTGGCACAATTTGGCAGCGATATCATATTATAATATTATTTTTGATTGAAGGGCAGCTGCTTAGGCTGCTTAATGACCACCTTAAACCCTCACCATGGCAGCTACTACTATTAATGAAGTAATTACCCAGTTAGAAGCTATTATTACCGACAGCATTAACACCAACAACCGTATGGGTTATTTTGCTGCCTTATATTATAAGGTAACCGCCGCCGTGCGCGATGGCATTGCCAAAGGGCAGTTCCAGGATGGTGCCCGGATGGAAAAGTTTGATGTTACGTTTGCCAACCGTTACCTTGATGCTTTGGCGGCATGGAAAGCTAACCAGCCAATTTCAGGATCGTGGCGAGTAGCGTTTGAGGCTACCAAAAGTTCGTCGGCACTGGTGTTGCAGCAGTTGTTGCTGGGGATGAACGCCCATATTAACCTCGATCTTGGTATTGCCGCTGCCGAAGTATCGGGCGGGCAAATGGATGGTGTACAAGGCGATTTTGACGCCATTAACACCATTATATCGGCCTTAACTTACCAAGTGGTGAATGATATTGACCGGATGTCGCCGTTGTTATCGCTGCTGGGGCTGCATTATAATAACCAAACATCTATATTAATACAGTTCAGCATTGATAATGCCCGCGACGGCGCCTGGTGCTTTGCCGAAGAACTGGTAAAAAAGCAAGGCACCGACTACACCACCTGCGTAACCCAGCGCGACCAAACAATCACCAAACTCGCCGGCGGCCTGATACACATGGAGGGCTTTATGCGCTTTACGGTTTGGCTCATCCACCTGTTTGAATGGAAAAACCCGGCAAGGATTATTAAAGCTTTGCATGAAGATAGCAGGGTGAAGATTGTGGTGGGGCAAGCATAACCGAATAGAAAACTTATCTGTATATTTAAACTTAGTAACATTTTCTTTTTAATCGATTATTATGGACCTTATTACGCCATCAACATCCTTAGTAATTTTTTCAACGTTAAGTTTTGCTCTTTTGATAATTATTGTTTGGGTGATAGTAAGGGTTGTGAGGAAATATTTAAAATCATAGGCAACAAGAAAACCGGGACGCCACACCATCTAACCAATCCTGAAAAACAGCATCATTGAAAAAATCAATACTTTATTTAATTCCTTTTTTATTTGCATTAAGTACAAGTTTTAACAGGCACGCTGCCGATGTTGTAAACTACCTTAATACAGGCGATACGCTTACCGTTAATAACC
The DNA here is from genome assembly GCF_025359345.1 of Mucilaginibacter sp. Classification (GTDB taxonomy): domain Bacteria; phylum Bacteroidota; class Bacteroidia; order Sphingobacteriales; family Sphingobacteriaceae; genus Mucilaginibacter. The sequence goes on along the minus strand of NZ_JANYGQ010000009.1, from coordinate 351,266 downwards.
AGCAATATAGATTATCATGGAGTTCGCACCCGGGAACTAATTATTATAAGCAGGAGTATTTGCCGGCAAGAGAAAACCCTGACCGTTATAAAAGTATGCTAATGGTTGATTATTTATTGATAGATACACCGGCAAAGTATATTGTAGGCGTAAAAATTAACGAAATAAGAGAACGGAAGAAAACTGATGCCGTGGCTAACTTTTTGGTGCAAAAAAATGAAAAAAATGGCGAGTACCTGCTCGATTTTATAATGAGCGATGGGGGTGGCGGCAAGGCATCAGTAGTTGAATTGAATGCCTACCATTATAAAAACTATACGGATAAAGCAGGGCATAAAGGCGTACTTCTATTTGCTCTGAGTAAACGGGCGTATGGCAACGATGTGATGCCTTTTTTAAGAAACCTGAAATCTGAAAGGCAAAACATAATTAAAACCATGGCTGAAGCAAGTTTTCCGCCGGTGGAGGTGAAGTAAAAGGTTCTTCGTGCTTTAAACTTGCGCACGTTGTTATTATCTGAACTTGGAGGCGATTTTAGAAAAATAAGAAGTAAAATGAGTTTAAGAGTAAGTTACGATGATTTAGAAGAACGTGGTACTGACTCGGGCGGTGGGATTATTTATTACTACCAAGGGCAGCCACTAACAGGAGTTATTGAGGAATTCAAAAATGGTGTATTGATTGGAGAATCTGAATTTACGGATGGTCACATGGGAGGAATTCAGAGGGAGTATTACTTAAACGGACAAATCAATGAAGAGTGTACAATTAGATTTAATAATATGGAGGGGACGTTTACCATCTGGGACGAAAATGGCAACATAACGCAACGGTCGCAATGGGAAAAAGGCAAGCAGATTTCGGAGGACATCTAATCCGCTACAATAACGGGAGGGCTGCGCTTATTATCTGGTAATTATTTAGAAAAACGCATTTTATCATCGGACAATTATTAAATTTAGTCCATCAATAGGATGGTTTATTTTGGGCGCTTTGTATATTAACATTGAAAATTTATGGAAGCTGATCATTTAAATATGGTTAAGGACTCAGTTAAAAGTGAAGACGAAAGTACAGTAGATCCTAAAACCGTTAATAAGCAGGTCAAATCGCACCTGGTGAAAGTTACAGTTGAAGAAATTAATGCAACCAGGCCATCTGTTTATACCTATTTGCTTCCATAGCAGGTCTCTCTTTTATACTATCCCCCGCTACCCTTACCAATGTCCATCAATAATACAGCTGATTACCAATGCGGTTTTTTCGTAACTGTAACTATTCGTTATAACTCTATTCTAATCTATAAAACTAATTTTTTATGGATGACCCTGATAGTCCCACCGGGATAATTGAATATTTGAAGCGGCACCACGTGCTGAAGACCTTCGTTTATCACCTTATATCTTTACCAATTATAGCTTATGTTATTTTATCGGGGGAGTTCAAAAGCGGCCCCTGCACGCCCAACCTTGATATACTTGCTGCATTATATGTTTTCGTAAGCTTTATTTGTGTTATAGTTTACAGCTTGTTTAAGTTGATTTCGAAAGGTAAGGCATACTTGTTTTTATTAATGGTAAACCTATTTGCATTGGTTATTTTTGTTGCAATTTGTAATCGATGATAAACACATCAATCCTGAAAATCTTTTAAATCCTTAAATCGTGTACATCCGCCTTGCTACCCTTACCGATATCCCCCAAATAATGCTGCTAATTGCCGAAGTTGTGCCATTAATGAATGCCGCCGGCAACATGCAGTGGGACAATACTTACCCAAATCCTGCTGTTTTTGAGAAAGATATAGCCCTAAACCAGCTTTGGCTTGCCGAAATTGACGGCGATATTGCGGGCATAAGCGCCATCACCACCGACCAGGAGCCGGAATATGCCGAAGTTGGCTGGGACATCAGCGAAACGGCGATTGTAACGCACAGGCTGGCTGTTAGTCCGCGTTACCAGGGTAAGGGCGTAGCAATGGGCCTGATGCAGCAGGCCGAACAGGTGGCCATAAATAAGGGCATAAATAAGCTGCGTGTTGACACCAACACCAATAACCAGGCTACCCAAAAGCTTTTTCCGAAGCTTGGTTACCAGTACGCCGGCGAAATAGGCCTCGGCTTTAGGCCTGGGATGCGGTTTTTGTGCTACGAGAAGGTGTTGTAGTTCATAGTTCATAGCCTAAGAAGAAAAGAGTCAAGAGCCAAGAATCAAGAACCAAGAGAAGAAGCCACGTGCCAATTGCAGCTGCTATGAACCATGAACTATGAACCATGAACTTTTTTTTAAATAAACGTAACTACTTAAACCTCACTATCGTAAAAGAACATCAATCACCGAATGTTTTGGCTTGGTAATTGATAAATCTTAAAACGATGGACATATTTTTTTTCTTTCTGATTGCAGGGGTAACAATCATAGTAATGATTTTAAAGTTCGATAAAAAGCAAAATGTAAAAGTTACTGCGGTTTTGCGCGAGAACAGAAGCATTCCTCCAATGTTCCTTTTAAAGGCAACAGAACAAAAAATTGAATCGTTAAAAGCCATTTTGCGTTATGATGATGTGCCGTTAAATATGGCGGCCGCATCAACAATGGCAAATCTTTATAATAACAAATCAGAAAGCTTAAGGCTGTCGAAAGTACAGGAGCTTAAGGTGCTTTCAGCAAAATATAATAACGGGCAAATTTCAATTGAGGCTTACAATGCAAGGCTTGATGAATTGCTTGACCTGGTACATCAGCACAGCAGCGAATTTGTGATGGTGGGGTAATTTTTTTAGTTGGTTAAGTTGATTGAGTTTTTTAGGTGAAAGGCCGCAGGTTTAAAAATAACTTGCAGCCTTTTTTATTTTAGGTTTTCTACAACTTATTCAACCTAACCAGCCCAATTCAACCCAATCAACTTAAAAGAAAACTAACCCTTGACTATTCCGCATCTTTGTTTATTATTGCAATCAAAATGTCTGACGAAGCAATAGTAAAACGGTTAAAGGTAATTGTAAAAGAGCATGGTGGCCAGCTTGCACTTGCGGGTGCAATTGGTGTCGACCAGGGGTTTATCAGCAAAGTGATAAACAAAAAGCAGGACGTTAGCTATTACCTTATCCGCAAGCTGTGTTTCCAGCTCAAATATTCGCCCGAGTGGCTCATACTCGGTACCGGCGAAAAGAAAATCAACAAACCCGAATCGGCCAAGCTGATTACCGAAATACAAATGATGCGCACCGAGCTTGATATACTGCACGCCCGCATGCGCGCCTACGAACTTGAGTTGAAAGACTTAAAAGAGCAGGGCCTGGTAGGGGAGCAAAAAGCCGGATAGTTTCTTTCGCTAAGGTTAATTGCAAGCGGCTTGAAAATCAGGCTGTAAGGCTATAATAGCCATCATTTTCTGATAAATCCCTTTCTCATTTAATTGTTAAAACCTTGTTAAAATGAAACCAAAGCATGTTTTGGTGGTTATTTTTAATTATTATTGCGAAATAAATGAAGGTCAGGAAATTTAAAATACTGGTAGGAATGTTGTTTTTGACTATCTTTTTAATTAAGATGGTCATCTCGCTTGCCCCGGTATTTTTGTATCTTGATAACAAAACCGTAAGTGCAGTTATTCTTCAGCTTGAGCTTGAATCAAAGGCTGATAAAGACAGCCCGGAAAAGGATACGGCCAAGGAAAAAAAGGTTTTTGATGAAACCTACATGCACGTTTTGGCCTATCAGTCGTTTCTTAACGGGGTAAAAGTACTTTACAATTCTGAACATTGCCTGTATAAGCAGGTACATCATCCGCAGGTGCCCACACCTCCTCCCAACGTTTAAATAAATTTACCGGGTATTACCTACCCGGAGCGCATGGCGCTACAATTTATTTAAATATCAAATTCAAAATTTCAATCTATGCAAAATGAACAAGGTGGGTTTGCTGTGGGCAATCTCAACCTAAAAAAATATTTTCTTTCTAAAAATTTAAAAAAAGATCTCCCGGCCAGTTTAGTAGTGTTTTTAGTGGCGCTGCCTTTGTGTTTAGGTATTGCACTGGCATCAGGCGCACCGCTTTTTGCCGGGGTGTTAACCGGTATTATAGGTGGTATTGTAGTAGGTTGTCTTAGCGGCTCGCAGCTAAGTGTGGCTGGCCCGGCGGCGGGGTTAACGGTAATTGTTTTAAACGCAATAACCAGTTTAGGATCATACGAAACCTTTTTACTGGCCCTGGTGCTGGCCGGTGTGTTCCAGGTGATATTGGGCCTGGTAAAGGCCGGTACTATTGCCAATTATTTCCCATCGGCAGTTATTGAGGGGATGCTGGCAGCAATAGGGGTCATCCTTATTATGAAGCAGTTTCCGCATGCGGTTGGTTTCGATGCCAATTTTGAGGGCGATGAAGGCTTTAGCCAGTCGGACGATCATAACACCTTTTCGGCTATAACCAATGCATTTTCAATGATCAATTACGGGGCCGTAGTTATCAGCGCGGTATCATTAGCTATAATGATATTTTGGCCGCGGTTTAAAAAGCTTGCTGTTGTACCAGCGCCATTGCTGGTAGTGGTGGCCGGGGTAAGCCTGAGCGCCCTGTTTGCCGGCGGCAGCTTTTCACTGCTCGAGAAGCAGTTTGTAAGCATCCCGGTAATAAACAGCAGCGGCGAGTTTTTTGCCCTGTTTAAAACAGCCGACTTTGGCCAGCTTGGCAACAAGCAGGTTTGGATAGTAGCCTTCACCATAGCCGTAGTGGCCAGCCTCGAAAGTTTACTGAGCCTTGAAGCCGTTGATAAAATTGACCCGATAAAAAGGATCTCGCCCACTAATCGCGAACTGGTGGCCCAGGGTGCGGGCAACCTTATAAGCGGTTTACTTGGCGGCTTACCTATGACGGCGGTAATAGTGCGCTCGTCGGCCAATGTTAATGCGGGTGCACGTACAAAAGCCAGCGCGGTTATACACGGCCTACTATTGCTGGCTGCTTTATTATGTATTCCATGGGTAATAAACCAGATCCCGCTGTCGTGCCTGGCGGCCATATTGCTGGTGACCGGGTACAAGCTTGCGCGCATATCGTTATTTAAGCATATGTGGCACAAAGGGCTCGATCAGTTTATCCCTTTTGCGGTAACAATTATTGCCGTTGTGCTTACCGATTTGCTGATAGGCGTAGGCATAGGGATGCTGGTAGGCGTGTTTTACATACTGCGCACCAATATGCGCAACCCGTATTTTTATCACATCATAAAAAATGGCGATAAAAAAACAATAAGGCTGCAGCTTGCCGAGGAGGTTTCGTTTTTAAACAAGGCCGCTATACAAATAACGCTTACCAGCCTGCCAAAAGGTACGGATGTAATAATTGATGGCGCAAACTCGCGCTATATTGATGCGGACGTACTGGAGATCATCCACAATTTTAAACACAATGCCTTTACTAAAGGGATTATTGTGCAACTGAAAGATATAAAGGAAAGGTACGATGTGCCGCCTTTAAAAGAATTAATTTATAACGCTAACTAACGTGAGTAGGATATAAGAACACGGTGCTTTGAGTTGCGGGCGATACCATAATAGCTGGTCGTCGCCTCACCCTGCCCTCTCCAAAGGAGAGGGTTCTGAAATGGAATTGCCGGGGAGCGAAGCTCAAGTCCTCTCCTTTGGAGAGGATTAGGTGAGGCGAAACGCAGACCGTTAAGTAAAACGATGGGATTTATTAGTGCCAATTTTTATATCGAACTAACGCTAACTAAGAAACAACATGACACTTACAGAAAATAAAAAGAACGGCAACAAGCCGCAGATAGATTTAAGCAGTGTAAAACTTGCACAGTCAGACACCTATAAGGCCCTTTTAAAAGGCAATAGCGATTGGGTTAAGGACAGGTTAACTGACGACCCTGACTACTTTAATAAGCTCGCAAAAGGCCAAAACCCGCAAGTGCTTTGGATAGGCTGCTCAGACAGCCGCGTACCTGCAAACGATGTAACCGGCACAAAGCCCGGCGAAGTTTTTGTACACCGTAACATTGCCAATGTTTGTGTACACTCGGACATGAACATGCTAAGCGTACTGGACTATGCGGTTAATGTACTTAAGGTAAAACACGTTATAGTGGCCGGGCATTATGGTTGTGGTGGGGTAGCTGCTGCATTAAGCAACAAGCAGTTTGGGTTAATTGATAATTGGCTAAGGCATATTAAAGATGTTTACCGCCTGCACAGTCACGAGCTTGACCGTATTACCGATGAAACCCAAAAGCTTAACCGGCTGGTGGAACTGAACGTATCTGAACAAGTGTATAACCTATGCAAAACATCTATCATCCAAAACGCCTGGATGAACCGTGCCGACCTTGAGGTGCATGGCTGGGTGATAGATTTGAGCAGCGGCCTTGTTAAAGATATCAAGGTGAGCAGCAGCAGTCCGGATAATTTAGGGTACATATATGAGCTGGATGGTGTCGAAGAGCTGGCTGTGCATTAAGTATTTAAGGTTATAGCAGTTGTTAAACAGGGGATGGGTTTGTTTTCATCCCCTGTTTGTATCACCTGTTTATCAAAACCACTTCCAGCACATCGGCTGTGCTTTTGCATTTGTTGATGGTGTTTTCTAACGATTGCAGTATCTCGCGGTATTTAATTACGTTAATGGGGTCCTTATCATTTGCAAACAGGTTGGCTACTGCGTTGTAGTAAATCCGGTCGGCCTGGCGTTCGTAGAGTTTTACCTGGCGGAGGGCAATAAGTATTTCATTGTCTGCATGATGTTTTCTTAGCAGGGCAACACTGTTTTGTATTTCGGCACAGGCCTTTTGTATGAGGGCGGTAAGTTCATTAATAGGGGTGCTAATATCGGTTATGTTATACAGGTTTATGCGAGTGCTTGCTTCCTTTATCATATCGGAAACATCGTCAATTGCGCCTGCCAGTACATGTATATCGTTACGGTTTAGCGGGGTAAAAACAATCCTGTCGAGCGCAAGGTAAATTTTGTGGGTTATGTCATCGCCCTGGTGCTCCAGTTTATCCACCTGTTTAAACAGCTGATCGCGGTCGGCGCCTTCTGCAGTGTCAACCACACCAACAAGCAAGGTAGCCATATTGAATGCGTTTTTAGCAGCCATATCGAGCTGGCCGTAGAACAATTCGCGGTTTGGCAGAAAATCCTGGATTAAAACCCTCATAAACAGTTATATTATTAGGAAAACCCAAAAATACGGCTGTATTGTTAAGTGGATATTAAACAGAATAGGCGCAATGTTAAATCTGTGTTATCAATTTTCGTATAACGAAAAGTCAATGTAAGTGCTTAAAAATCAGTTATTTGTTATTTTTTAAAATCCACCAAATTGCGTTTTTATAGCGTTTTTCGATGCTTTTAAGGTTAAGTTAACATTTAAATAATATCATCAAAGATTAATGATGTGTTAACATTAAGATAATGCTGCTGCCCCACTTTTGAGGCAAAATTTATTTAATCCTTAATTGATTATGAAAACAATGTTTACAAGACTTTTTAGTATAGCAGCCGTAGCAACGTTAACACTGGGTGCTATTACTGTTAAAGCGCAAACAAACTCACCGGTTTTAGCCGCCGCTCCGGCCGCAAAAACTACTACTACTGATGCGGGCACAACTGCACCTGCCGAAGTAAAGAAAACTACTAAAGCTGCTGAAGATACTTCATGGAAACCGCAAAGAAGAATTTGGGGTTATGTATTTGGCGATTTGTATTATAATGCACACGCTGATGCAACCAACAGAGGTGGCGAAAATCAGTATAACGGTGTACCTAAATACCGCAACGCTTTCCAGTTCCGTCGTATCTACTTAGGTTATGATTATGAAATAACCAAAAAATTCAAAGTAGAATTGTTATTGGCTTCTGAGCCTAACGCTAACACTGGTTCTTTTGCCGGTGCTACTAATACTATCCAAAACGGCGACAACCTTGTTGACGGTAAAATGGCGTTCTGGATCAAAAATGCAAACTTAAGGATCAGAGACCTTTGGAACGGAACCGACCTTGTTATTGGTGAAATGGGAACTCCCGGCTTTGCATTGAATGAGCCCGGAACAAACGCGCCTACTTCATTATCAGAAGCAACCTGGGGTTACCGTTCAATTGAAAAAACCATAACAGATATCCACAAAAACAACTCATATGATTTGGGTGCTGCTTTACAGGGAACTTTTGACCCTGCTGTTAAAAACTTTGGTTACGTATTTATGGTTGGTAACAACAGCACTTCAAGCTTATTATCTGCGGCTAATAATAACACAGGTTTCTACAAAATTTTCTACGGCGATTTGTGGGGTAAGTTTTTAAACAAAAAACTTTACGTAGATATCTATGCCGATTATGTTAAAACATCTCCTTCGTCTACCCCAATTCCTGACGGACAGAACCATAACATGTTCAAAATTTTTGCAGCATACAATACCAAACCAATTACAATTGGTGTTGAGGCATACACTCAGAAATTTGCAAGCGGCGTTAGCAAAGCTGGCACTCCTGAAAATGCTACTGCACAAGGTTTCTCAGTTTTTGCAAAAGGAGCAATTTCAAAAACACTTAACTACTTCGCACGTTTCGATGCTTATCAGCCTGATACTAAATTCGATAAAACTGCTTCGTACACAGTTAACACTAACTACGGTTCATACAACCCAACCGTTAAAGAAAATTTCTACACTTTGGGTTTAGATTACCAACCAGCTAAAGGCGTTCACTTTGAGCCAAACATTTGGTTAGTTAACTACAAAGACAATAGAGATGCATCAACCACAGGTTACGTTGCCCCTGACCACAACCTGGTTTACAGAGCTACTGTTTACTACGTATTCGGTAAATAATTAATAGGTAACCAAGGAACAAAAACAAAAAACTCAAAAACAAAATGAAAGTAATTAAAAGTTTAAAGGTAGCTGCCGTAGCAATCGCTGCAAGCGCACTATCGTTATCGGCTTCGGCTCAGGACAACACCCTGCTAGGGGCAGGCAGTACATTCGTGTACCCATTGTTCTCTAAGATATTTGCCGAGTATGCTGCTAAAACAAACATTAAAGTTAATTACCAGTCAATTGGTTCAGGCGGCGGTATCTTGCAGCTGACTAACAAAACTGTTGATTTCGGTGGATCAGATGCTCCGTTAAACGCAGATCAGGCTAAAAAAATCGCGGTTCCTGTATTGCATATCCCAATGGCATCGGGCGCAGTTGTAATTACTTACAACGTACCGGGCCTTACAACAGGTTTGAATTTGAACGGTGCTGTGTTAGGTGATATTTACCTTGGTAAAATTACTACCTGGAACGACCCTAAAATTGCTGCACTTAACAAAGGAACTAAATTGCCTGAAACAGGTATAGTAGTTATCCACCGTTCTGACGGTAGCGGTACCTCTTTCATTTTTACCGACTTTTTAACGAAAGTTAACCCTGAGTGGGCTTCAAAAGTAGGTAAAGCATCTGCTGTTAACTGGCCAGCCGGTTTAGGCGGTAAAGGTAACGAAGGTGTTGCCGGTTTGGTTAAACAAACTCCGGGCGCTATTGGTTACAACGAGTTAGCTTACGCTCTTCAAAACAAAATGACTTTTGCTGATATAGCTAACAAGACCGGTAAATTTATTACCCCAACTCTTGAAACTACCACAGCATCAAGCAACGTTGAGCTGCCAGCAAATGCTGAAGTATCGTTAACAAATACTGATAACCCTAAAGGTTACCCTATCACCAGCTTTACCTGGGCTTTAATTTACAAAGAGCAAAAATATAGCGACCGCAGTGCCGACCGTGCTAAACAACTGTTAAAGTTATTATGGTACAACATTCACGATGGTCAGAAAAATTGCGCACCTTTAAATTATGCACCGCTTTCAAAGTCAGCTTTAAAAGTTGCTGAGAAAATTTTGAAATCGGCCACTTATGATGGTAAAGCCATTTTATAAGCCGAAAGCATAAAGACTAAAGCAAAAAGCCATAAGCAGGGAGTTAAAAGTGATAAGCAACATTAAATGCTTCCCACTTTTAGCTTTCTGCTTTTAGCTCGAAAAGGGCTCTACGCTCAAATAACGATTTGATTAAATGAAGAATAAAAGATTAGACCTCTCGTACAGCCAAATGAAATGGGAAACCATTTTCAGGCGGTTATTGATATTTATGGGTGTTGTGCTGGTGCTGATAGTTGTTGGCATTTTAATAACACTGATAAAAGAATCCATTCCATCTGTTAAGTCTTCAGGCTTCGGGTATTTATGGAGCAAGGTTTGGGACCCTGTACAAAACATATACGGGGCTTATCCTTTTTTAATAGGCACGCTGTTAACGTCATTTATCGCCCTTCTTCTATCTATACCATTTTCATACGCGGTATCAATTTACCTGGGCGAGTATAACCCTAAAGGCTGGTTATCAAACCTGTTGAAAAACTCTATCGAGCTTATTGCAGCTGTGCCATCAATTATTTATGGTTTTTGGGGACTGTTTGTGCTGGTGCCTATAATCAGGCAGATTGAGACCAAAATAGGGGTTGCGCCTTACGGTATCGGTGTTTTAACTGCATCGTTAGTATTGGCTGTAATGATAATACCTTACGCAGCTTCGTTAGGCATTACGCTTATCCGCATGGTGCCTTCGGCATTAAAAGAAGGGGCTTATGCATTAGGCGCTACTCGTTTCGAGGTTATCCGCAGCGTGGTTATGCCTTATACCCGCACAGGTTTATTTGCAGGGGTGCTGCTGTCATTAGGCCGCGCACTTGGCGAAACCATGGCCGTTACCATGCTTATTGGTAATACGCCCACGCTGGCGCATAATTTTAAGGATTTAATTTTTGGCCCAAGCAATACCATGGCCAGCGTTATAGCCAACGAATTTACCGAGGCCGATCACGAGCAGTACCTTTCGGCACTGGTTGAACTTGGCCTGGTGCTATTTTTTGTTACCGTGATTATTAACCTTATTGGCAAACGTATAATCACCAGGTTTACTAACAACTAATCTTATGGATGCACGAATAGGAATAAGAAACACCAAAAGCATGTTGTTTAAAGGACTGATAATTTTTCTGGCCTTTTTAATTACGCTGCCCCTTATTGTTGTGTTGCTTTATATTATAAAGCAGGGGGTTACACAAGTTAACTGGCACTTTTTAACCCATGTGCCAACGCCGGTAGGCGAACCTGGTGGTGGTATTGCCAACGCCCTGGTAGGTAGTTTATTGATGGTTGGAATGGCATCGGTAGTATCGATACCGGTTGGAATACTTACAGGTATATATTTAAGCGAAAACCCGCATACCAAGCTGGCTTACTGGAGCGGCCTGTGTGTCGACGTTTTGCAGGGCGTACCATCAATTGTGATAGGCATAGTAGTTTATCTTTGGATAGTTAAGCCGCTGGGCTCGTTTAGCGCCATTGCGGGTAGCTGTGCCCTAGCAATTATGATGCTGCCCATTGTAATCCGGTCGACCGAGCAAACGTTACGTTTATTGCCACCATCTTTAAAAGAGGCCGCCTTATCATTGGGCGTACCGTATCACCGGGTAATAATAAAAGTTATTGTACCTTGTGGTTTCGCGGGCATATTGTCGGGCATAATGCTGTCAGTAGCGCGTATAATTGGTGAAACTGCACCGTTACTGTTTACCGCATTGGGCAACTCTTACTTGTCGTACGCGGTTACCAAGCCGATGGAAAGCTTGCCGCACGTTATATACACTTACGCTACCAGCCCCTATGACGATTGGCACAATTTGGCCTGGGGCGCATCGTTCATACTATTAATGTTTGTTTTAATATTAAATATAACCACAAAACTGATTACAAGAAAATGGAACATACAGTTGTAAGTGCATCAAAATTTAATGCATGGTTTGGCGATAATCACGTTGTTAAAGATGTTAGCATCGGGATTGAAAAAAACCAGGTAATCGCAGTTATGGGGCCGTCCGGCTGCGGTAAAACTACTTTTTTGCGCTGCATAAACCGCATGCACGAGCTTATCCCCGGTGCAACGGCAAAAGGATCGTTAAAGTTGTACGACGACGAGGTTTATAACATGAACCCGATATACGTTAGGTATAAAATAGGTATGGTTTTTCAAAGGCCAAACCCTTTCCCCAACCTTAGCATTTATGATAACGTTGTTGCCGGCTACAAATTAAACGGCCTTAAAATGGCCAAAGCCGATTTGGATAACATCGTTGAAAAATCATTAACATCAGCTGCTTTGTGGAAGGAAGTTAAAGATTCGTTACATAAAAAAGGTACTTTTTTATCTGGCGGACAACAACAGCGTTTGTGCATAGCCCGCGCCATTGCCATGGAACCCGAGGTGATTTTGTTTGATGAGCCAACCTCAGCACTCGACCCTATATCTACCTCCAGTGTTGAACAATTGTTTCATGAGCTTAAGGAAAACTATACGCTTATTATAGTAACACACAATATGCAGCAGGCTGCCCGTGTAAGCGATAAAACAGCGTTTTTTTACTTAGGCGAACTGGTTGAGTTTGACAACACCAAGCAAATGTTTACCGCGCCAAGCGATATACGCACACAAAATTATATAACAGGAAGGTTCAGTTAAGCAGAAAGCTTAAAGCATAAAGACCAAAGCTTTTAGGCTTTAAGCTTTTCGCTTTGAGCTTTCAGCTATTAATTTAAAACTAAACAAGAAATGACACCATTAGAAAACGAAATTAACGCGGTTAAAAAAGAACTGGTTAGCATGTGGATACTAGTTCAGTCGCAGTTGAACAAGGCCAGGGAGGCCATGGTACAATTTGACAAGGACCTGGCCCGCGAGGTTTTGATAAAGGAAAAAAGGGTAAACTCCTTTGAGCTAAAGATTGACAGGGATTGCGAAAATATCTTTGCCCTGTACTGCCCTGTTGCGGTTGATTTGAGGTTTTTACTTGCGGCACTAAAAATAAATACCAATTTAGAGCGTATAGGTGATATAGCTGCAGGTATTGCATTGTATGTAGTTGAATCGTCGGTAAATTTTGAGGTTAAGACATTGGAGAGCACCTCGCTTTTGCGCATGTATGACGAGGCGATAAATATTTTGATTGACACCCGCACCGCATTTGAAAAAGAAGATACCGTGCTGGCCCGCAGTATATTTAAACGCGACGATGTGCTTGATGCCATCAACGAAGGTGCACCCGTAGCTATTGCCGAAGTAATTAAAGCTGATTTAAACAGTATACCTGAGGCACTTTACATACTTTCAGTATTCCGTAAGCTTGAGCGTGTTGGCGACCAGGCAAAAAACATTGCTGAAGAAATTATATTTTACGTAGAGGCCAAAATATTAAAGCACCTGGAAAGCAGCCAGAAAAGCTTCGACGAAGAGGAAGATTAGGTTTGATTTCGGATGTCGGATTTTCGATGTCGGATTTTTTTAGTTGAGATTTCCTTAATCTAAATCCAAAATAGAAAATGCGAAATCTGAAATTAAAAGATATTAATTAGGTTGATTGATTAATAAATGAGGGCAAGGCGGATAGTGATATCCGCCTTTGTTGGTTTTAGATGGTGGGTGAGAAGATTTAAGTGTATTTTCGTTTCAAAATAAATATTCGTATAATTTAATGCAATTTCTTCACTACCACTATGACCATCTCGGAACTAAAGCTGTTAAAGGAAAGCGAAAATAAAGTCGAATTCAAAGAAGCAAGTAACACGTATTCTTATCGGGGTAAAAGAAAAAGTGTTTTGGGATACACCGTTGCTCTGGCAAATGAAAAGGGCGGTTATTTAATCTTTGGGGTAAATGATAGCTACCCGCATCAAATTTCTGGTTCAAAAGCTTTTGAAGGAAGAGAAGGGGGATTAGAGCAAGATATTTACAACGACCTAGGTATTCGGGTTCAAATAGAAGTGTTATATGAAGAGTCAAAACGGGTAATGATTATTAAAGTTCCTTCCCGGCCTGTTGGCAAAACATTGTTATATGAGGACATAGCGCTTATGAGAGTGGGCGAAGAACTTGTAAGAATGTCGGATGAGGTGTATTTCTCTATAATTCAAGAGCAAGAACCGGATTTCTCGGCTAAGATTTGCAAAGGGTTAAAGCTATCTCATTTAGACGAATCTGCAATTAGCAGAATGAAAGAATCTTATGCACGAAAACAAAAGAATTCTTCATTTATCGAACTAAGCACAGAACAGGTTCTTAGTGATTTGAAATTGTTGGTAAACGGTGAACTTAATTACGCGGCACTTGTTTTGCTTGGAAAAAAAGAAGAGATCGCAACTATTTTGCCTCAAAGTAAAATTGTTTGGGAATTTAGAAATAACGAAGGTCAAATATATTTTGATACTAGAGAAACTGTTGATGATCCGATATTTATAGCTATTGATAAAATTTGGCAGTTAATCAATCAGCCGACGCTTAACAGAAAGCACCCTATTCAATCAGATGCTTATATTTTCGATTTATTCGATTTTAACGAAGAAGTAGTGAGGGAAGCAATTTTAAATGCAATAGCTCACCGTGATTATACTATAACAAGCGAAATTGTTGTTAAACAATATCCCAGCCAAATAATCATTAATAATCCCGGGGGATTTCCTAAAGGAGTAACCATAGAGAATATTTTAACGGTTAGCAGTACACCTCGAAGCAGATTGATGACTGAAATATTGGAGAAAACTGGTTTGGTCGAGAGGAGTGGGCAAGGGGTTGATAAAATATTTTCAATTACTTTATCGGAAGGTAAAACTGAGCCCGATTATAAGAATTCGGATATGTATCAAGTATCTTTAATTTTGCGGTCAGAGATAACAGATAAGGCATTTCATGCATTCCTTAATCGATATCGAATAAGTCATAGAGAACCCCAACTTGGGGTTGAACAAATAATTACACTTTGCAAAATTAGAGAAGGGATTTTTCAATCTCTTAAAATGCCAATTGTAATTCAACTCGAAAAGCTTGGATTAATTTCAAAGCTGGCGGGGCATACTAATCGTTATATTTTATCAGAGGAGTACTTTCACCTAAAGAATGAAACTTTAAAGATCGGTAAAAGATACTTGATAAAAGAAATTGAAAGTTTGCTAATAGTTCTACAAGGGCATAATTTGAAAATTGGAGAGTTAGAAAATAAATTGGCTTTATTTCTAAATAGAAATCAGATAAAATATTTTATAAGTAAATTAATCGTAGATAATATTATTGTGACATCTGGGTTAGGTAAAGGCACAAAATATTTCCTTGCAAAGGAATTTAACGATTTAAGAGGCGATGTTTTATTAAATAGAGTTTTAAATTATTTAAGAGATATATACGAGGGTAGTGTAGAAACAAATCAATAAAATTTTCTGTATAAGGAATTACCAAATTTAAGATAGGATTGACGGATAATATGATTCTCTATGTTCTAATAGAATTCTCCAGACGCTTGGAATCTTAATTGATCAAGAGATAGATCAAAGATTCTAATTCTCCATATTCCTGATCTAGTTCTCCAGATGCTTAGAATCTTAATTGATCAAGAGATAGATCAAAGATTCTAATTCTCCATATTCCCGATCTAGTTCTCCAGATACTTAGAATCTTAATTGATCGAGAGATAGATCAAGATTCTAATTCTCCATATTGCTGTTCTAGTTCTCCAAATGCTTAGAATCTTAATTGATCAAGAAATAGATCAAAGATTCTAATTCTCCATATTCCTGATCTAGTTCTCCAGATACTTAGAATCTTTAATTATCCAGAGATAGATCAAAGATTCTAATTCTCCATATTACTTATCTAGTTCTCCAGATGCTTAGAATCTTAATTGATCCAGAGATAGATCAAGATTCTAATTCTCCATATTGCTGTTCTAGTTCTCCAAATGCTTAGAATCTTAATTGATCAAAAGATAGATCAAAGATTCTAATTCTCCATATTCCTGATCTAGTTCTCCAAATGCTTAAAATCTTAATTGATCAAGAGATAGATCAAAGATTCTAATTCTCCATATTCCTGTTCTAATTCTCCATATTCCTGATCTAGTTCTCCAAATGCTTAGAATCTTAATTGATCAAGAGATAGATCAAAGATTCTAATTCTCCATATTCATGATCTAGTTCTCCAAATGCTTAGAATCTTAATTGATCAAGAAATAGATCAAAGATTCTAATTCTCCATATTCCCGATCTAGTTCTCCAGATACTTAGAATCTTAATTGATCAAGAGATAGATCAAAGATTCTAATTCTCCATATTCCTGATCTAATTCTCTACATAATCAGAACAAATCACTGGACCTTCTATTGGTCCAAGAGATTGATCGATAATCTGATTTTTCATAAGTCTACCAGGATTCTCCAAATAATTAAAAATACTTTATATGTTGAATAAGATCAAGAATAGATCTGATAGTTTATTCTTCATATTTCTACAACAGTCCCCAATGGATTAAAATATTGAATAAGTTCAAGAAATAGATGATAATCAATTTCCAATTTCTTCACTAAACATTCTTCAAATAATCAGAATGCAAAATAATGGTACATCGTCTATGGTCTACTTATTATACGGCAACTCATTAATCCAATGAAACCCGCGGTTAATCAGGCGGAATTTGGTTGCATCAATTTTGCGTAGTGTTACGTTGATGGAATCCTTTTTCCAGTTGCCTTTTAAAATTAAAATATCTGGTTTGGGGCTGGTATAAGTTAAGTGGTATTTATGTACGGTATCCGCATAGGTATTGGCAACTATAGTATGCTTTTTTATATCCGGCTTAAAGCTGATGTATTTCATACTGTCAGTCATCAGTTTTATTTGTGCGCCCCCTTCGTAGCTTATCATCAATTTGCTCCAGCGGGTGGTGTCGGTTGTAAGCGGTTTTAATGTATCACGGTTTTTTATAAAGGTTTCTACATTATACAAACCATACAGTGGCGGTTTTGGGGCTTTTTCACCATATTGCTTCTCGGCCGAGAGCGATTGGGTAAAATCCAATATCAACGTATACGCAATCAGCAACACCTTGAGCGTGGTAAGTGTAATGTTTTTCCACTTTGCCTTAAACCGGTGGGGCGTAAGGTTCGACGGCTTTGCATCAGCATTTTTAAAGAAGAAGTTTATCAGCCGCGTGGCGTCCCGTGTCAGCAGGAAGAGGCACATTATTACCAGGGCGGTTGATAGTAGTTTAACCGGCACATCAAAACAGTAATTGATAGCCATAATATTACCGGCTACCACCAAGCCTACAATAGCCCCCAGTGTACTGGTTTTCCTGAAAAACAATAGCAGCCCAACAGAGATTTCAGCAATCCCGGTAAAATAGTTAAAACCAACTGAGTGCCCCATGTATGTCCACGCCAGGCCCATAGGCGACATATCGCCAATAGGTTCGATCAGCCTTCCAAATGATGGCCCGGGGAACTGCAATTTTATCACTTTAAAAAATCCATAACCCAGCATGGTAATACCCACATAATAACGCACCACTACGGTTAGCCAATAAAACAGCTTGTTGTAATTGGGCGTGTTGCGGCCGGTAATTGACCAGATAATGGTGCCAATGGCGGTTATTACAGTTATTAAAAGCAGGATAAGGTAGTCGTAAGTAGTATCGCCGCTGCCTGTGGGGACTATTACCACGGGTTTTGATAAATGCAATACGTGCTGGGCTATCCAGGGGATAAATTTATGAAATACGTTGATATAATACTCTGCAACAAAATCGTAGTAAGGCAATACGCCATTGGGATTGAAAAAAACATACAGTACAAAAAATATCATAAAAAAGCGGAACGCAATTTTTTGAATGTTTGACCAGTGTGCAGGTTCGGCAGTTGCGGCAATTGTCATAACGGCTTTAAGGTTGTTAATGGTGATAATTCGTCTCTAAAATAAGTAAATTACGTTTCAATAACAGCGTGGATTAGAATATTTAAAATAAGTTAGCAATACATACAATGAGAGATACACCCCTTGGTTTCGTTATTGAGCGTATTAATATAGCGGTTTTAGTATTAGTGGCGCTAGCCTTTTGGAGCTGCGGCAACCCGGATACAAGTGCGTTGCAGGCAAAAGTGGATAGCCTGCAAATACAGCTGGCCCAAACCTATAAACCCGGGTTAGGCGAATTTATGCTGGGCATACAAATTCACCATGCCAAGCTTTATTTTGCAGGTAAAAATAAAAACTGGGAGCTTGCCGAATTTGAGATGGGCGAGATAAAGGAGGCCCTTGATGATATTAATAAGTACTGTACCGACCGGCCCGAAATAAAATCGTTGCCGATTTTAAATCCTGCGGTTGATAGTGTAAACAATGCCGTTAAAGCAAAAAGCCCGCAGCGTTTCGAAGCCGGCTTTGTGCTTTTAACCGGGGCCTGTAACAGCTGCCACCAAACTACCCATCACCAGTTTAATGTTATTAAGGTGCCCGACACCCCTCCGTTTAATAACCAAGAGTTTAAAGTTAAGTAACGCCTTAAGGTACAGTAATTTATAAAAAAAATATTTAAAGTGCTTTGTAGCGAAACCTTTAATACAGCCGTATTGACTTTAACAACCTTATTTACCTGCCGGAATTAAAATCGGCAATAAACCTAAAGCACCTAAAAAATGAAAAAGTATACGCTGTTACTCGCAATGTGCATAGCAATTGGCTTTTATGGCTGCAAAAAAGACATTGGCTCCGTTAGTTCGGGTGAACTGGTAGGTAAATGGCACCAAACCAAACTTAACCTGCATGAAACAATAGGTAGTACTGTTGTACACGATACTACATTTATGGAGGATAGCTTTACCAGCGCCGATTTTTACCAGTTTAGCGCCGGCAAAACGGCTACAATTTCAAAAAGCGGGAACTTTGGCTTTGGTGGTAAAATTATAGTATTAAATGCCGATGTGCTTTTTGACTGGGTAACGAATTATACTTACAGCGTTGCTGATTCAACAGTATCGTTTAAAGTGACGGATGTACCGGCCCAATTCGCTATAAACAGTAATGGCGAGCCCTACAACGAGTCGCAGGACATCGTTCTGTTAGATGCAAATAACCTGGTTTTACGTTATACGTATACTAACATGGCGCCGGGCCCCAACGCAGTAACACCTACTTTAGTTACAACAAGATATTTTACCCGGGCAAGATAGCGCTGGTTTAATCGGTATTAAGATGCTGATTGATAAATTCTTTTGAATAGTTTTTTATCATATCGCGCACTTTTCTGAACTCATCCATCACCTGTTCAGCAGTCCCTGTAGCTTTCGCCGGGTCGGGGAAGTTATGGTGGAAACGTTTTACTGAGCCAGGAAAGTAGGGGCAGTTTTCGCTTGCGTTATCGCAAACGGTTATCACGTAGTCAAACGGGATAGCCAGGTATTCATCTACATTGTTTGATGTGTGGTGGCTTATATCAATGCCGTCTTCGGCCATAACCTGTATTGCTTTGGGGTTTACGCCGTGCGTTTCTATGCCGGCGCTGTAAATAACGGCCTTATCGCCTGCAAAATGCCTTAAATAACCCTCGGCTAACTGGCTGCGGCAGCTGTTGCCGGTGCATAGTACTAATATATTTTTCATTAAACGGTTTCTATTTTAGGTTGATAATATTTTTTACGCAGCCAAAAGGCAACATTCACCAGGGCTATTAGTGCAGGCACTTCTACCAGCGGGCCTATCACCCCTGTAAAAGCTTCGCCGCTGTTTATGCCGAATACCCCAATGGCCACAGCAATGGCCAGCTCGAAATTGTTGCCCGTAGCCGTAAAGGCTATTGATGTGCTGCGCGAATAATCGGCGCCGAATGATTTGCCGATAAAAAAGCTGAGCAGGAACATTATGGTAAAGTACACCACCAGCGGTATCGCTATGCGCAAAACATCAAGCGGGATATGTACTATTAAATTGCCCTTAAGGCTAAACATTACCACAATGGTAAACAGTAGAGCAATAAGTGTAATGGGCGATACAAACGGAACGAATTTATTTTGAAACCATTCTTCGCCCTTTATTTTAATCAGCGTATACCGGCTGATTACCCCGGCGGCGAAAGGAATGCCCAGGTAAATGCCCACACTTTTTGCAATTTGCAAAATGGTAATGTTAACCACCAGGCCTTTAAAGCCAAACAGTGGCGGTAAAACAGTTATAAACACCCAGGCATAAACGCTGTAAAGCAACACCTGGAAAATACTGTTCAGGGCTATCAGGCCGGCTGCATATTCCCTGTTCCCTTCGGCAAGTTCGTTCCAAACTACTACCATGGCAATGCACCTGGCCAGGCCAATCAGTATCAGCCCTACCATATACGCAGGGTAAGCGTGCAGAAAGGTTATCGCCAAAACAAACATCAGGATAGGCCCAACAATCCAGTTAAGTACCAGCGATGCGCCTAACACTTTGGTGTCTTTAAATACTTCGCCCATGTTTTCGTATTTTACTTTAGCCAGGGGCGGGTACATCATCAATATTAAGCCAATGGCCAGCGGGATGTTGGTGGTACCGCTTGAATAAGAGTTTATAAAAGCTGACGACGACGGCACAAAATACCCCACAGCCACACCCAGCGCCATTGCAAGGAATATCCATAAGGTTAGGTACCTGTCTAAAAAACCTAGTTTTTTTCTTTCGGCCACGGGGGCACAGTTAGTTACACTCATTATACGTTATTGATAAACTTCCGCATCACAATTGCCGATTGCGGGCAAACATGGCTAAACTCCGTTGATTGTTGTACTTCGGCCGGTACATCGGCGCGGGTAATTTTATCATAACCTTTACGGCTAAAATAATCGGGTGCGGTTTCGGTAAGCAGGTAAATGGCTTTTAGATTTTTCGAGGCAGCAAGTGCTTCAATTTCTGTAAGCAAAGTATTTGCCAGGCCCTGGTTGCGGTATGCTTTATCAACTGCGAGTGATCGCAGTAAGGCAAAATCGCCATAAATTTCTAAACCAACAACACCGGTAACTTTATCATCCTGTTTGGTAACCAGGAAGGTCTCCAGCGTTTCGGGCAGATCGGCGGTGGGCAATTTTTCGGCCGTTAGTAAAGCTATGATGCTTTCCCTGTAGTTATCAGCTTGTTCTGTTTTCATTATTGTATATTATTTAGCAGCAGCCACCGCCGGGTGTGCAGCAGGCTTCGGCCGCTACGGCAAGGTTTACTAATTCAACTTTTGGTTTTTCAACGGCAGGGGCACAGCATTCGCTTTCTGCCGTAGTTGTGCCACAACTGCCACCGCGACCAATAGCTTTGCATTGAACTGTATCAGGGCGCAAATCAACCAGTAAGTCGCTACCGCTAACGGTAATTTCATTAGGGTACATCTGCCGCGTATCAAACTGCGAATTGCCAAATTCGATTTTTACAGTTGCGGTTACATCAAGCGGTAGTTTTTTCTCAACTACGTTGATGATCGACAGCGCTTTTGAAACTTTCATTGCCCGTTCCTGTTGGGCAGCCTGTGGCTCATAAAGCTGAACTATAATCTCGGTCCAGTTATTCATAACGCCGCCGCAATCAACCGATGTGATGGGGGTTTGTTTAATTTCGGTTATATGATACGAAGCATCTACCCATTTATTTTCTGCGTATTGAAATTGCAGGTCGAGGTCGGGGTTTGCCAATAAGGTCTCCTTAAAAGCGCCCCAGGTTAGTGATGTTGTATTGTTCATGGTTGTTTTATTTATTGCAATATTACGATGGATGTATTCAAATTTTTTTAGCAGCAATTAGCCTTTACATCAACCAAATTTAAAAAGCTGTTGAGTTGTTGTTTCAGCATTTCCCAGTTTTTTGGCTCAATACAATAACAAACGCTTACGCCTTCAATGGTGCCCTGTATCAGTCCTGCAGTTTTTAATTCCTTTAAATGCTGCGATATGGTGGCTTGCGCCAAGCCCAGCTCGATGGACAAATCGCCGCAGATGCAGGCATTGGCATTTATAATCTGCTGCAAAATGGCAATGCGCGCAGGATGCGCCAACGCCTTAAGCATTACCGCAAGGCGGTTCTGTTCGTCGGTAAATATTTCTGTTTTTGTTAAGCCCATTATTATATCGCAATATTACGATTAATAGTTTGAGGATTGCAAATTTATTTTGAGGTTTTTTTGATTGGCTGTCGCTTGCAATGACTGTTAGACGGGCTTATACCGCTTTAAAAAGAATGTAGGTTCGACACCTGATTGAGGGCCTTCGCTTTTAATGTGCACAGTGCACGGCGACGAGGTTGCTTCGTCGTTCCTTCGTATAATGACGTGTTTTTAAGTTGCTGATTATCAGTATATTTTTTAAACTTCATTGCTCTTTTTTCAGGGTTTAGCCCTGATGGAGACTCGTAATGACAAAGTTTATTAAGCAGCATCTAATTCAACCCTGGCGCTTCAAAATGCAGCTTTTTAAGGCCGTGTTTTATCTCCGGGCAGCTCATAAACAGGTTCCAGATAAGCCTACTGCGGTAGTTTTAAAGAAAAGTCTCGGCTATATTATCCAGATAGTTATGCGCTCTGATGATAAGAAAACCGGATTTAAACCTACCTATAAAGGATGGCTGGTCGAAAGCCGTTTTTCTTGGCTTGACAACTATAGAAGGTTGTGCAGAAATTATGAGCTCTTGATTGAATCTTTCGAAAACAGGGTCAAACTCGACGCTATAAAATTATTATTAAGCACAAGGCTCTAAATTAAAAATATTATTTTATTAATATTGTGTATTATTGGATACTAACAACCTCACACACAGATGAAAACACTACAATTATACCTATTGTTTTTTACCTTTTTGTTGGTTTCATGTTCGCATTCGGGTACAACGGCGCAGGCACAGGTTCAGAAAAAGATATCGCAATTCAATAATGCTGGTTTTTGCGATTTCCTGATAGATAAAAACGGCGTATACCACGCAGTTTTTCAGGAGACGCCCGACAACGGCAAACCAAAATTTATTTACTATGCAACGTCAACCAACAAGGGTGCAACCTGGAGCAAGCCTGTAACCTTAAGTAACGATAATACCGGCAACGGTGCTGGCTACCCGAGTATATTGCAGGATGCAAGCGGCAGGATATATGCGATATGGAAGCGGTATGGCAGCATTGAACGTACTTTATCGGATGTTAGCCTGGACGGGCCGGGTGGTGGTGAAATGGGAACTTTATACTATAAAGTATTAAGCGGAGGTGCCTGGAGCAATGCGATACAACTTAATGAAATGATAGGTGCGCAGCAATCGTGGTTTGCCACAGTTGCGCCAACTGGCGTAGTTTGTGTTTTTTGGACACAGGGCGATCCGGCACAGGTTAAACAACAGCATATTGCTTCCTGGTATTATTGCGATTACGTGCGGGTAGCAACGCTCAATGGTGCAAGTCCGTCGGCCTATTCGGACCTTACCACGCCCAGCCAACCGGCTGATCCGAAAGATTTTCCGCCTAAACAGGATGGTGCTATTAATTTAAATGGTTATGTTGATAAAGCCGGCAAACCGCATCTGATATTTGAAGAAATAGATGCAGCCGACAAGGCACAAAAAATTAAATATTTTGATGGTGCCACCCAACGGTATGTTTATAGTTATCCCAAAAGCGGGCACGCTAATACTTATTATAACCCGCCGCGTTTGCTTGTTGACGAAAAAGGGACTGACCACGTCATATTTTTGCCCGAACCGTCAACGCTGGAGAGTGCCCAGGTTTGGGATATTAACTTGGCCACTAATAAAACCAACGTATTAACTGCCGTAGAAAAAAAAGGTGTTTCTATCTATGGTTATCAGGCCCGCCAGGGGCCAAACGGGCAAATGGCGGTTGTAATTGAAGTTGGCGGTTGGTCTGGTAACTGGGAAGCTTTTGGTATGTTTTATACCAATGGTGCCTGGAAAAATTTAGGGCTTACCAATAATGCTGCTAAAGAAAAATTCTTTTCCAAGGATTTTATAGGGGTTGGCGGTTACCTGACAAATGTGGCTATGTCAACCACCTACCGAAGTAACTTTGCCAGTGTGGCCTATGATGCCACCGGCCGCAAAAGCATGTTAATGACCATTGCCGAACATGCAGTAGGTAATGGCGGCTACAGCACGGAAAACCCGTTTATTACTTATATGCAGATAGACAGATAAGAGCCCTACATTAGTTAATCAAAATATTCTAGACGAAGAGCCTGTTTAAAAATGGATAAAGGCTTTCGCTAATCGGTTATGGTCAAACTCGGCGCAATAAAATTATATTGCACAAAAAGCCTCTTAAAGAATCCAGGGGCTTCCCTTTTATTGGTGGCTTCGTTTCGCTCATATTGCCGGAAGCCTGACCGGAGGCTCGGGTTCCGCTCCCGCTGCATACAAGCTTTTGACTTACAAAGTTTTTCGATTATCAATTCCAGTTTAAAATACCAAAGCTACCCCGCTTTTCAATCCCTCTTCATATTTCTCCTTATCGAACTTGTAAAGAAAGGGTGAGCGATGCCGGCCTATTTTTCTTGTCTCGTCCAGCTTAGTGACTATTTTGGTTAGCAGTAGCTTTTTGGTAAAGTTACGGTCATCCAGTGATTTGCCTAAAATAGTTTCATAGAGGCTATGAATTTCCGGTAAGGTGAATTTTTCAGGCAATAACTCATAGCCGATGGGGAAATGCCCAATATGCAGCCGCAAAGCGGATAGTGCTTCGTTGATTATATGCGCATGATCGAACATCATAGGCGGGAGTTCGCTTACCGGCCACCATTTGGAGTCGGCTTCCAATTCGCCTTTTGTTGATTCGACTTTGGAAAACTCAGTGAGTGTGTAAAAACAGACGGATACAAAATAGTCAAAGATCCAGGAGTTGGCCGGAATTTCAAAACCTGTAACTTCTTTAATATGCTGTGGAGTGAAGCCTTTGTCAATAACACGCTGCGGGTTTCCAAACGAGCCAAATTGTTTAAGGTATAAATCCTTAAGACCGGTGCGGTCAAAAGCTATCCGGCTGGCCGCCTCTTCAATGGATTCGGTTTTTTTAATATAACCTCCGGTAACCGTCCACTTATCTAAAGTATAAGGCTGTTGCAACAACACTTTTAGTTCTTTTTCGTGATATCCAAAAATGACGTTGTCGACGGCAACATTTCGTAAAAACTGATCGGAATATGCTGCAAAATCGGCAGCATCTGTTGGGTTTGTCATATTAATCATTCAGTATTTGCCAAAAATAGGTGCTTAACACCATACAAAGGTACAAAAAAGTTTAATTCCGTAAAAAGTACGGAATAATTTGGAAATAAGAAAATAGCGTCTTATCTTTATTCCGTTTTTTATACGGAATTTAAATTATGAGACAGGCGTCCCTTTTTACAACGTTATTTTTTGTGCTGGCATTGGCAGGCAAATCCTATGCACAAGATTCCCGCGCGATATCATTTGACAAAAGCTGGCGATTTAAAAAGGACACACTAAAAGGAGCAGAAAAACCCGGATTTAATGATTCGGAATGGCGCATGTTAAATCTGCCGCATGACTGGAGCATTGAAGATCTGCCAAACCAAAAGGAGGGCGAAGTGCAGGGGCCGTTTACAAAAGCTTCTATAGGGAAGGCTGCAACCGGGTTTACAGAAGGCGGGACAGGTTGGTACCGTAAGAAGTTTACCCTGGACAATGCTTATAAAGGAAAACGAACATACATTTTATTTGATGGGGTATACATGGATGCCGATGTGTGGATCAACAGGCACCATTTGGGTAACCATCCATACGGTTATACTTCGTTTTCCTATGATTTAACTAACTATCTGAACCCGATTGGCAAATCGAACTTAATAGCGGTCCGCGCAAAAAATTTAGGGAAGAACAGCCGCTGGTATTCCGGCTCGGGTATTTACCGGCATGTATGGTTGCTGCCCGTAAATCAGGTTCACACGAAGCTTTGGGGTAATTTTATTACAACTCCCGAAGTCTCGGGTAAACAGGCAACAGTAAATATTCAAACCAATGTGGAGAACACCTCATCCCAACGGAAAGCAATAAGCGTAAAATTCGAATTGCTTAATAGTTTAGGTAAGGTTGTAGCTTCCAAAATTCAGCCCTTAACTATTCACGACAGTAGTGCCGTTTTATCGCAAAAGTTAATAGTTACAAAGCCTAAGTTATGGGATTTGGACAATCCTGTATTATACAAATCCAGGGTGTCATTGATGGCTGCAAACAAAGTCATCGACCAAACGGTAACGCCATTTGGCATCCGAAGCCTAATATTCGATGGGCAAAAGGGCCTGTTATTGAACGGGCAGGTGGTGAAATTGAAGGGCGGATGTGTTCATCATGATCTTGGTCCTTTAGGGGCTGCGAGTATCGACCGGGCCGAGGAGCGTAAAGTAGAACTGATCAAAAAAGCCGGGTACAATGCCATCAGGCTTAGTCATAATCCGCCGTCGCCCGGTTTTTTAAACGCCTGCGACCGGCTGGGCATGCTGGTTTTGGACGAGGCTTTCGACATGTGGGAGAAAGCCAAAAACCCGGAGGACTACCATCTTTATTTTAAAGATTGGTCGGAGCGCGACCTGGAATCGATAATACTGCGGGACCGGAACCATCCATCGGTGATAATGTGGAGTATTGGAAACGAAATATTCGAAGCGCCCGATTCGTCGGGTTACCGCAATGCAAAACGTCTTTCGGATGGGATTAGAAAGTTGGACCCTACCCGCCCGGTTACTGACGCCATTGTCTTTTTACCTGGTTATACTCAGAGGCCCTGGGCCGCTTACGAACCGCATCTGGCCAACATGGATGTCGACGGGTACAATTACTTCCTGGATAGATCGATCTACTTTCAGCGGGATAGTGCAACGCTTCATCGTTTCGAAACAGAACGCGCGAAACACCCAAATAAACTATACATGTCGACTGAATATTTACCTGGCTCAACTTTGGAAAATTGGGATGCTACAGAAAAATATCCCTGGTTCCTGGGCGGGTTTTGCTGGACAGCTATGGATTATATCGGAGAGGCTGGTTTAGGTTATTCTCTTAGGGTGCCCGAGTCACAAAAACTACCAAAGGGAATTGTGGGAATCGGATTATTTTATAGAAATAACTGGACGGTTTATAATGCCTATTGCGGCGACCTTGATCTGATTGGCGACCGGAAAACAGAATCATATTATAAAAATGTGGTATGGCGCAACAGCCCGGTTGAAATCCTGGTGCATCGGCCCATTCCGGCGGGGCAAAAAGAAGTAATAGCAACCTGGGGAATGCCTGATGAAATAAAATCATGGACTTGGCCGGGTCAAGAAGGCAAGAAAATGCAGGTTGATGTTTATACCAGGAGCAAAACGGTAAAACTGGAATTAAACGGAAAAGTAATAGCGGTGCAGGATGTTCCTGAAGGATCGATAACTGCCAAGTTCCAAATCGACTATCAACCTGGAGTATTGGTCGCAAGAGCCTTCAACGGTGATAAAGAAATGGGTTCGAGTACCTTATCGACAACTGGTAAGCCAGCAGGCATACGTCTTATTGCAGATCGAAAACAGATAAGCGGCAATCAGAATGATCTTTCTTTTGTCAGTGTGGAAGTTGTGGATAGTAAGGGTAATGTAGTTCCTTCGGTTGATGGACTTGAAATCGAGTTTAAGCTTACCGGGGTAGCAGAGATTGCTGCTGTAAGTAATGGTGATCCTTCAGATATGTCAAGTTTCCAGCAGCCCCACAAGAAAGCCTATAATGGCAAAGCACTGGTGGTCATAAGGCCTTTACAAAGTAACGGGACCGCAATATTAACAGCTGCCGCCAAAGGACTGCAAGGCAGTTCGGTACAAATCCAAATCAAGTAATTAAATAGAAAAAAATAATCAATTAAACACTAAAGTTAAAAAATCATGAAAAAGTTAAGTCTAATTTTTACAGTAGCGGTGGCGCTATTTATTTCAACAACAGTTAAGGCACAAACAAAGGATTACTTTGCAGGTAAATGGACGGTGACCGTTATGGGAACCCCTAACGGAGATGCAAAGATGGACTTTATTTTTGAAAGAAAAGATGGCAAGCTGGTAGGCGCCGTGCAGGACTCAACAGGTAAGGAGATGACGAAAATCACAACTATTGACGAAAAAGACAAATCTATCACCGCTGCCTTTACTATTCAAAGCTATGATGTTACCCTTACACTTGACCCCGTAGATGACGATCATGTAAAAGGCAGCTTATTGGGGATGTTTGATGCAAAGGGCACACGGAAAAAAGAAAGTAAATAATCAGCGACTAAAATGAGAAAAATTCAAATATCAGGCGCGCTGACCGTTGTTTTATGCGCTGCCATTTTTGTTTCATGGATTAAGCCAAAAGCACCCGCAAATTGGAAATTGGGCATAGCTCTCTGGACTTTCCACAGGTTTACTCTGGCGGAGTCGATCAGGAAATCAGATAGTGCCGGGGTGCACTATATTGAGGGTTCTACTTTTCAAAAAGTGGGCGATGAAATTGAAAACACATCAGTTACGCAAATTTCTGACCAGGGAATTGTGAAACTGAACAAATACCTCGATGACCATCATTTACAGATGAAGTCTATCTACGTTTTTGGCGGCAAAACAATTGCCAGTTGGAAAAGTCAGTTTGAACTTGCTAAAAGATTAAAAGTGGACTTCGTAACAGGAGAGCCGCAGAAGGAGTTATGGGATAGTATCGACAGCCTGGCCGGGGTGTATCACATTAAGGTTGCTATTCATAACCATTGGAAGGGGATGAGCATTTACTGGCACCCGGATTCGGTATTGGCGGCAATCAAAGGGCATCCTAATTTTGGGGCCTGCCCCGACCTGGGGCACTGGCCCAAGAGCGGTATCGACGCTGTCGAGGGATTGAGGAAACTTCAGGGACATATACTCGCTATTCACTTAAAAGACGCAGACGAGCTTAACAATCCTAAAGCCAATGATGTAAACCTGGGCAAAGGGGTGGTAAACTTTAAAGCTGCATTTGATGAGTTGAAAAGGCAAAAATACAAGGGCTATATCTACATTGAAAGAGATGCCGATTACCGGCCAAGTAACCTGCCATCTGTAATAGAGGAGATCGGCTACTATAATCAACTAACAGGTAAATTATAAATATGCTTTATAAGGCTACCAGGTTTTAAATGCGGACACCATAAGTATTTATAGTCTAAACAGGTTTAAATCTTATTATTTCGCTATAGATGTGTTTAGTTAAAATGGGTAACTAAAGGAAAAGCAATTAAAAAAAAGTAAGCATTAAAATGAAAGTTGAAAATAAAGTAATTGTTGTAACCGGTGGCGGCAGTGGCATGGGGCGCGAATTAGTCCTAAACCTGCTGGCGAAAGGAGCAAAGGTGGCTGCGATAGATATAAACGAGGCTGCAGTAAAAGAAACCGCGTTGCAGGCCGGTGAAATGGGAATTGCCTTAGCCACATTTGTAATCGATATTACTGATAGGCTCGCGGTGGAAGGATTATTAGAGAAAGTGATTGGAAAGTTTGGATCGGTGGACGGCATCATCAATAACGCCGGCATCATTCAGCCATTTATAAAAGTGAATGATCTTGGTTATGATGTAATTGAACGGGTAATGAACATCAATTTTTATGGTACGCTTTATTTAATTAAAACATTTTTGCCCCACCTTCTTACACGTCCGGAAGCGCATATTGTGGATATTTCCAGCATGGGTGGTTTTGTACCGGTACCCGGACAGACCATTTATGGAGCCTCAAAAGCCGCAGTGAAATTGTTAACTGAAGGCCTGAGTTCAGAATTAAAAAATACCAATGTTAAAGTTACCGTAGTATTTCCGGGAGGTGTGAATACCAATATTATGAAAAACTCAGGCTTGGAAATTCCGAAGCAACCAGGAGAAAAAGCCAAAGCCCATAAAATCTTATCTGCTGTAGAAGCAGCTCAAATAATTATTGAAGGCATGGAAAATGACTGTTATCGCGTATTGGTGGGGAAGGATGCAAAGATCATGGATTTTTTATACCGCCTTAATCCAAAATCAGCGGCCTCAATGATCAGCAAAAAAATGAGCAAAATTCTTTCATAGTTATAATTATGCTGGACCCTAAATAGCTTTTTATCTGCTTGGGCTACCCGGAAGCCTCTTAGAAAAATCTAAGAGGCTTCCCTTTTAATGGTGGCCTCAACTGGCCAATAGTTATTCAACCAGTTTTCGACTGATCGCTAATAAAAAAACGTTTCGGATATTATCTTATCGTCCTTTACGCCGAAAACTGCAATTTCTGCTATCTGTAATCTCTGGCCGTTTTTTAAGGTCATGTCTCTGCCCATGGCCACACTAAAGTAGCTGCCTCCAACTACAGGTTCGCTGCTAAAAAAGCTGTGCACTTCGGCTATAGTTTCCTGCCTGGCTTTTGATTTGGCCAAAACCGCGTCAATACCGGTGGTTATAGTAGGCACGCCCATTGCCAGGGCATGCTCGGGTTCGGTGCAAACAATGTCGGCGCTATAAAGCTGTTGATAAATTTCTGCTACCTGCCTTTGTTGAAAAAGTTCGTAGTAGCGATTGGCTAATTCCTGTGTTGTCATTTCTTTTCTGATTATTAATGACACAAAGCTAGTCTCTGGTTCAATACTTAAAGTGTTAAAAAGTGTTGTATATTTGCTTAATCGTATCAATTTATTAAATGGATGCTTTAAGTACCGTATTAGAAGCCACCCGGCTCAGGAGTGTTGTTTATAGCAAATTCCCCCTGTCGGCCCCGTGGGGACTGGATGTTATCCAGGACCAAAATTCGCAATTCTGGCGGTTGGTAAGCGGCAGCTGTACTGTTGGCTCGCCCGACGGCAGTATCATAGAATTGCAGGAGGGCGACCTGGTATTTGTGCCTAACGGCAGCGCCCACTGGATAGCAGATAAAGCTACAAGTTTACGCATGCCCTCGCCCGAATTTGTGAAGGCCCGCAGGGCCGGGACCCCGGTTTTTAACAGTGGGGGCGAGGTAACTACCCTTATAGCTGGCCATTTTGAATTTGATTACCAGCCCCTGCATCCTTTTTTAAAGGATCTGCCGCCAATTATTCATATCAGGCAATATGTAACAGAAAACCAGCTTTTATTAAAGCAGGTTGCACAATTAATGTTGGACGAACTTAATAACGAAAGGCCGGGAAGCGGTGTAATACTTAAAAGCCTGTCGGAAATTATGTTTATCAATATCATAAGGGCATATTTAGAGCAGGCTGCCCCCGGCACCGGTTTCCTTTCCGCATTAAATGACCCGAGGATCAGCAAAGCGCTAAAACTGATGCAGGACTCGCCCCAAACCGATTGGACGCTGGAATCTCTTGCATCGGAGATCGGTATGTCTCGTTCTGTTTTCTTTAACCAGTTTAAAAAATTAGTACACGAAACACCGTTGAGCTACCTTACCAACTGGCGTATCAGGCAAGCCCAAAAGTTATTAACGACGAACAACAGCAATATATCCGAAATTGCAGCGAACGTAGGTTATCAGTCAGAATCAGCTTTTAACCGGATCTTTAAATCGAAAACGGGGCAGACGCCCGCAATGTACAGGAGGAGTAAGCTTTCCGAAATGAAATAAGCCGCAAGATAAACCTCGATTTCATAACACGATATAAATAGTAATTCTCAAATCGCGAATTGAGAATTATTGTATTCGCGGTATCGAAAACGACTGACAACTTTACGATACAACCGGGCTTTCTTTCACATACAAATTGTTCTTCAGGCAATCAACCATAAACCTGGCTACGTTTTGCCGGCTGACGGCTAAACCCGGTTTAGGCGAATTGTTAAGGCTTACCACAACATCCCTGATTTTAGTTGAATTTGTTAACCCAGTAGGGCGAACCGCCGTCCAATCAAGGTTTGATCGTTTCAGTAATTCTTCCTGCACCTCGTGATCGCGGTAGGGGTAGCTGATGTTGCTGTGTTCAATAAGCCACCTAAACCAAAACGGAATATCTTTTTTGGTTTCGTTTACACCCCAGGCGGTTGTTATAATTATCCGTTTAATATTGAGCTCGCCAGCGGTTGCAATAATATTCTTCATGCTTGCCGACAGGAAATCTTTCGGTGTACGCAATTTTGCCCAAGGGAAATCGGAGGTACTGGATATATTCAGCGAACTTAAAATGGCATCGCAATCCTGCATGGCTTTCACCAAATCGGCTTGTACAAGTGGCGTGCCTTCAAAAACTGATACTGCCGGTGGATAGGCAGGCAACTTGCTTTTGTCGCGAATTAACACGTTTATTTCAAAGCCTAACTTCAATGTTTCGCTAACAAGGTGTCGGCCGGTTCTGCCTGTTGCCCCAAGGATAAGTACTTTCATGCCGTGTTTGTATGCCGGCAAGATAAATAAAAAACGGCCCTGTTTTCGCAGGGCCGTTTAGCTTTTCGGTGTAACAATATTTATTGTTGTGGCTGCCTTTGCAACACTCCGCCAAATTTGTTGGTATAGTCCTTTAGCTCGTCATTAAATTTCTTGGTTAACTGCGTTTGGTGGCTATTGCCTGTGAATTCAACCATCGCATTAAGGAACGACACGCCGTATTGTACCGTACGTATATCAAATGCGCCGGAGTTATCTTTCATCAGGTAATAGTTATAATCAAGCTGATCGATAAGGTAGTCGTTTACACTGGTCATCAGTTTATTACCCAAAACATTATCGTGCAGGTTATAACTGGTTTGAGCCATGAATATTTTGCGGTTGGCAACTTCAATGCCAGGGGTCATATCCGGCATTACGTCGTCAAATTTATGCAGAGCTTTTAGGGCTAAGTCAGGGTGACCGTCTTTAACAAGGCCGTCGGCCAGGTCAAGGAACGTCGTAACCATAACCGGGTAAAACATGGTGGTCGACTCGTGGTCTAAATATTTAGCTGTTTTAAAGTTGCCAAATTTAAACTTGGTCATGATGTTTTCATACATCACCAGGCTATTGATTTTGCCTAACTGGTCGCGGGTACTGGTATCCGGTCTAAGCGGTAACAAACGATAGGTAAAACCTTCTTTATATAAGTACTGCTGCAAACCAATCAGGTTTTCGTTACCAATGGTAGTAGTAAAGCAAATAGGCCTTTTCCAGTTATTATGTGCCAATATATCCAACATGGCCAGGTTTTCTTTGGTTACATAGTTCGATGTATATTTCCATTGCATAACTGTAGCCAGTTTATCCTTTTGCTCAGGCGTTATTACATTGTTCTTTAAAACATCATCAGGGTTAATGGTGATTTTAAAGTTTTTTGTAGGCAGGTAATTCTCGTAGCTGCCACCCGGCTGAAACTGCACCTGTGCGGCCCGGTTGTCTGACGATATGAAATCAAATACTTCTTTAACTTCTACCGGGTCGGCTATTTTTTTATCATCAAAATAAATAACGTCGCGCACACCTTCTTTGTATTTATCGTAAGGCATAGTTATCGGCAATGGCTCCGATTCGTTCATTTTACCCTGCATCTGGTGTATGTACCAGTCGCCGGTAAACAGGCTGAGGTTAACAATACGCACATCAGGGCGTATGCCTTCCACTTCCTGATCGTACCATAGTGAGTACGTATCATTATCGCCATAAGTAAATAATATGGCATTTTTAGGGCACGATATCAGGTAATTATAGGCCATATCATGCGGCGTCATTTTGGTTGAGCGGTCATGGGCTTTCCATTCCTGTTTTGCCATAACTACCGGGGCTGCCAGCAGGCAAACACCCGTGGCCACCACTGCAGCAGTTTTAGCGTTTGCTTTTAAGCGGATAAGCTCGGCTAATGCCACCACCCCAAGGCCAATCCAAATGGCAAAGGCGTAGAAAGAGCCGACGTACGAGTAATCACGCTCGCGCGGCTGTATACTGGGCTGGTTAACATATAATACAATAGCCAGGCCGGTAAAGAAGAAAAGCAGCAGTACTACCAATGCATCGCGTTTTTTACGCTGAAAATGGTAAGCAGCTCCTAATAATCCAATTATTAATGGTAAAGCATAAAGCGGTGTATAAGTTGTACCCAGTTGAATACCCTGGCCCGGTATTTTTGGCCCACCAACTACCGATTTTGGTAAATGTTTGCCGCCATCAAGAATCCCGCTGGTCCAGTTTCCATCAACCCCTACCATGCTTTGTTGCCCATCCAAATCGTTGTAACGGCCAACAAAGTTCCATAAAAAGTACCGCCAGTACATCTGGTACATTTGCCAACTAACCATCCATTTTATATTGTCGCTAAAAGTAGGTGCGGCGTTTTCGTCCATTTGTAACCATTGGCGGTAAAACTGCGGGTCCTGGCCGTCGCTGCTGTACATACGCGGTAAAAAGGTGGTATGGTCATACTGGTAAGTTGTTCTCTTGCCAGCATCTTCATATTTGGTTTTGCCTTTACGGTAAATAGTACTGCCTTCATTTTGAATCGGGCTGCCATTTTCATCGACTTTGGGTTTGGCGTCAAAATACTGACCAAACAGTAAAGGGTTTTCGCCATACTGGATACGGTTTAAGTATCCATACAAAATAAAGGCATTATCGGGGTGCGAGTTATCCAAATTGGTGCCTGCGGCAGCTCTGATGGGGATATAGGCAAATGAGCCGTAACCTAAATAAACAAAGGAAACGCACAAGAACGCCAGGTTCATTAATGGCTTTTTATTGCGGATGCTGTACATAATACCAGCAACCAATATGCCCACAATTATCAGGAACCAAACCATAGCGCCGCTCCAGAAGCCAAGGCCTAAATTGTTTACAAAGAAAAGGTCGAAATAGGCAGCTATTTTAATGGTATAGCCACGTATGCCGTATTGTACAAAAACAAGTATCAGAACACCTATTAAAAAAGTGCCAATTGCACCACCTACGTTAACATTACGGCCGCGGCGGAAGTAATAAACCATGGCAATTGCCGGTATGGTGAGCAGGTTAAGCAGGTGGATACCTATTGAAAGGCCTATTACATAGGCGATAAATACCAGCCATTTATCGGCACCGGGCTCGTCGGCATGGGCGTCCCATTTTAATATTGCCCAAAAAACAACAGCGGTACAAAGCATTGAAAGCGCAAACACGATGGTTTCGACAGCCGAAAACCAAAACGTATCGGTATAAGTGAAGGCAAGTGCACCAACTAAACCGGCACCCATAATAAGTATAGTGCGGCTTTGGTCATCAGCTTCGCCCGGCTTAGGGGCCAGCATTTTTTTGGCGATGGCGGTTATGCTCCAAAACAGGAACATAATAGTTGCGCCACTGGCAATGGCCGAGCCCATATTTGTAAAATAAGGCACCTTTGCATTATTGCCGAATGATAACAGCGAAAATACTTTACCAAGCATGGCAAACAAAGGGTAACCGGGCTGGTGAGCAACCTGCAAACGGTACGCGCAGGAAATGAACTCGCCGCAATCCCAAAAGCTTACCGATGGTTCGAGCGTTAAAATGTAGGTGATTGAAGCTATGACGAAACAAAGCCAGCCTAAAAGATTATTTATTTTATTGTATTGCATGGATTACAAATAATGGTTTATTGCAGGGTAAATATCAGGTTTTTTAACACTTTTTTCACTAAAATAGCTTCAGCTTAACATCTTTTAACACATTAAAGGGCTGCATCGCTTTAAAAGCTGCAAATATGGTAAAAAAGTGGGGAAGTCCGAAGTCTGGAAAGTCAGTAAAGGCCGAAAGACAGTAAAGTCGGAAAAGACAGTAAAGACTGGAAGTTGGTAGAGCCGATAAAGTCTGGAAGTATATAGAGAGAGATGTCCTTTGATATAAACTGGGCTGGTTTTTATCTCGTCGCTCCTGTTTTAGTACAAAAAAAATCTACATGAGTGGGTTTTTAATCTAAAAAATTCTACATTTCGCTTGGCTTAATCTAAAAAAATCTACATTTTATTTGTTTTAATAGAAAAAAATCTACAAATTAGCATATGTCAAAACAGTTAATAGAAAAAAATCTACATCCGCAAATAGATGAAACTATTTTTGGCAGCTCTGATAAAGCGCGTTCCCAGCAAATAAGCAGGCTGGAAAAGGCCGGCAAAATTAGAAAAATTGCGCCGCGGATTTATACTTCGAACCTACTTGATGAACCTGAAATAATCATAAAAAGAAACTGGTACAAAATACTTGCCCATCTATTCCCCGGGGCATTGTTAAGCCACCGCAGTGCACTTGAATTTAAGCCATCTTCATCCGGAGAAATTTTTGTCACCTATAAATATACCAAAACCCTGGTATTGCCAGGTCTCATCGTTCGATTACAAAAAGGCCATGGCCCGGTAGATGGCGACACCTTTTTTTTTAAAGAATTGCATGTTTCACAGGAGGCAAGGGCCTTTCTTGAAAATTTGGAAGCCACGAGAAAAACCGACAATACGCCAAAAACACTATCTAAAACAGCCGTTGAAGATAAGCTGGACGCTATTATAAGGATACGGGGGGAAGAAGGGCTAAATACTTTAAGGGACGAGGCGAGGATTATTGCCGGGAAACTTGGTATGAATAAAGAATTTGAGCAACTAAACAAAATAGTTGCCGCGCTGCTTTCAAGCAATAGCAAAGTTGTACTTTCATCGTCGATCAGCAAAGCCAGGCTTTCGGGGTTCCCTTATGACCCTGTGCGGATAGATTTGTTTGCCCATCTTTATGAACAACTTGCAGTAGATGAATACCCGGAGTTTGATGATAAAAACAAGACTGTCCACTCTTATCAAAATTTTGCATTTTATGAGAGTTACTTTTCAAATTACATAGAGGGAACAATTTTTGAAATTGAAGAAGCGAAGGAAATTATCCTGACAGCCACCCCCATGCCTTCACGGGATGAAGACTCGCATGATATATTAGGCACTTATCAAATCGTATCGAACAGAACGGAGATGAGTCGCGTGCCCGAAACGGCTGACGAATTGCTCACCTTGCTTAGGTACAGGCACTCAATTTTAATGAGTGCAAGGCCGTCAAAAGCCCCCGGCAATTTTAAAGATAAAAATAACAGGGCCGGCAGTACTGAGTTTGTGGATTGGCAGCTTGTGGCCGGCACGTTAAAAAAGGGATTTGAACTATATTCTATTCTGCGAAGTTCCTTTGCACGGGCCGCTTTTATGATGTTTATGGTTAGCGAGGTGCACCCCTTTTTAGACGGTAACGGAAGGGTAGCCCGGGTTATGATGAATGCAGAGCTAACGTCGAAAGGCTTATCTAAAATTATTATCCCGACTGTGTATAGGGAAGACTATATGGGGGCGTTAAAAAAGCTAACCAAACAAGCAGAACCGGCTTCTTATATCCGGATGCTGTTACGCGCCTACGAATTTAGCGCAACTGTTTACGGTGACGATATGAATACGATGGAAGCGTATTTGAAAAAATGTGATGCTTTTGAAGAACCAACTTTGGGCCGCTTAAACTACCAGAAAATATAAAAGACAACGACTATTAGTTATAATCGCCCCTAAAAATCCAACCAAATCAAATTTTTATTTCATCACAATTAATAGTTATTTTGGTGCGGTGTAAAATCCAGCCTGCCAGCTTATGAAAAAACTAATAATACTGCTTGTAATCACATATTTTTCGATCAATTTAAGCAAAGCGCAGTCTGTTTTAATGCCTTATTCTTACCAGCTCGACCAGAAATTTAATTCGGATATTTATTCGGTAAAAAGTTCACTTCATACATCTTTAAAGCCTTTTTTAATCGACAGCACATTAGCGCCAACCTACAACGCTATTATGAACCGCGGAGTTGACAGCAACCGCAAAGCATGGATAGTGCGTAAGATATTTAACGAACACGTTTTCGACGTAAAAACAAAAGACTACACCTTTTATGCCGACTACCTGCCCGACCTGATGATGGGCCGCGATGTTAATGATAAGATCAATACTTATATGAACACCCGCGGTTTTCAACTCGGGGGAACGATTGGCAGCAAGGTGTCGTTTTATAGCAGTGCGTTTGAAAATTCGGCCAGATTTGCCGGATATTATAACGATATAGTAAACAAATATGCGTTTATCCCAGGTCAGGCTTATAACCGCAACTATAACGGCATTGCGCTGGGCAGTCAGGATTGGTCGTACGCAACTGCTGTGATTTCGTACACGCCGATTAAACAGTTAAACATTACGCTTGGTACCGACAAGACTTTTATTGGCGATGGCTACCGGTCGCTGCTGCTGTCGGACTTTGCCGCTAACTACCCGTTATTGCGGTTAACAGCAAACATTGGCAAAGTACAGTATATGGTAATGTGGGCGTACCTGGCCGATATAAACGCCGTGCATTTTGACAATTACGGCAGCAACCGCCGTAAATGGGCCGCTTTCCATTACCTTGACTGGAACGTAAATAACCGGCTGTCATTAGGCGTATTTAACGCGGTGATAGCGCAGGAAGCCGATGATAACGGTACCCAGCACGGGTTTGATGCCAATTTATTTAACCCCTTATTTTTTGCAAGTTCTATAGGGCCAAAGGCTCAACCGGATAATGTGCTGGCGGGGTTTACCGGTAAATATAAAATATTTGATAAAACCGCTGTTTACGGGCAGTTACTAATGGATAACACCAATACAGACGGTTACCAGCTGGGCGTACGTGGTGCCGACTTGTTTAACGTGAAAGGATTTAACTATTTGGTTGAGTACAATACCGTAAAACCTTTTGCCTACACTAGCCCGCAAATAATTACAAACTATACCGATTACAGCGAACCGCTGGGCGACCCGCTTGGTGCAAATTTCAGGGAGTTTATCGGCATACTGAATTACTCGATAGGCAATTTTGATTTTATGGGCCAGGTTAATTACGCCCAATATGGCCGCAACCCGGCAGGACAAAACTATGGCAACGAGTTAACCTATACATCAACTTCGGCATCAACTACCGAAACAAAAGTAGGGCAGGGTATACCCACTAAATTTTATTTTGGCGAAGCAACGGCATCATACCTTATCAACCCGAAATATAACCTGCGCTTTGAACTGGGTGGCCTGATAAGAAAGGAAACCAATGACCTGGGTAGCCGCAACACGGTACAGGTAACGTTCGGTCTGCGCAGCACGTTCAGGGCTATTTATCATGATTTTTAAGGAGATTCCGGAAAGTCGGTAAAGTCCGGAAGTCCGCAAGAAAAACAGTGATGTTGGAGAAGTAAGCGCGAACCGAAATCCATCTTTTGGACTTTCCCGACTTCAGACTAACTATTCCTCATCCTTATCCGGCGGGCAAATATTAAACCAAGCGCTGCTCCGACCCCCATACCCACGGCAAGATTGTTAACTGCCAGGCCTATTGCAGCTCCAACAACCAATCCACCGGCAAAAAATAACAACTTGTTTTTGTACATTATGATAAAGGTAAGCTTTTGTTACCAATTCACTTCATGGGCATAATTTGCCGCCAAAATCAAATAAAAGTGCGCAGGTGCCGTTATATATTAACTAACTAATTAAACCGATTGCTAACTTATAAGTCTGTTACGTATAGCCGAAAAACATACCCAACCAAACTTCCAACTAACTATGCGAAAACGAATTTTAATGCTCGACGATAACCAGGACGTGCTGGATATTGTAAAGGAAGCACTATCATATGAACGATTCGAGGTAACCATCACTTCTGAAACCGAAAATATTATTGAGAATATACGAGCCCATATGCCCGACCTGTTGATGCTCGATTATAAAATGAGCGGCACACGGGGCGATGAGATTTGCCGCGAGGTGAAGGCCCATCCACAATTAAGCAATATACCTGTAATAATATGCTCGGCCTACTTGAATAAGGACGATTTGCTTGCCTGCGGCTGTGACGCCATTATAACCAAGCCTTTTGGTTTGGAAGAATTGGTTGATACGGTGAATGGGTTGATTTTTAGTGATCAGAGATTAGAGGCTGGAGATTAGTTAAAGGCGGCCTTTTTATCTTGAGACTTAATCTTCATTTTACAATCTAATCACCAAACTCTAACCTCTAATCTCTAAAATTCCTTATTTTTGCGCAAATTTTAGCGGGATGAGTAAAGTAAACGTGGGCATTGTACAAATGACGTGTACAGCCAACAAACAGGAAAATTTAGATAAAGCTATTGTTAAAGTGCGTGAAGCCGCCCAAAAAGGCGCGCAGATAGTTTGCCTGCAGGAGCTTTTTACATCGCTTTATTTTTGCGATGTAGAAGATTACGATAATTTTAAACTGGCCGAGGCCATTCCCGGCCCGTCAAGCGATGCGCTTTCTGCTGTGGCTAAAGAACTTGGCGTGGTAATTATTGCCTCGTTGTTTGAAAAACGCGCACAAGGCATTTATCATAATACCACCGCAGTTTTAGATGCCGACGGGGCATATCTTGGTAAATATCGCAAAATGCATATCCCGGACGATCCCGGCTTTTACGAGAAATTTTATTTTACCCCCGGCGATTTGGGCTACAAGGTTTTTAAAACCAAGTTTGCCACCATCGGGGTACTGATCTGCTGGGACCAATGGTATCCTGAAGCATCGCGTATTACGGCAATGATGGGCGCCGAAATATTATTTTACCCAACAGCCATAGGCTGGGCCACCACGCAGGACGAAGCAACCAATATTGAGCAATATAACGCATGGCAAACCATTCAACGCTCGCATGCGGTAGCAAACGGCGTGCACGTGGTAAGTGTGAACCGTGTTGGCGAAGAAGCCGGCGTTAAGTTTTGGGGCGGTTCGTTTTTTGCCAACCCATTTGGTGCGCTGATACATCAAACTTCAACTGATGATGAGGAAGTTGTGGTTAAGGAGTTGGATTTGGATAAGTCAGATTACTATCGCAGCCACTGGCCATTTATGAGAGACAGGAGGATTGACAGTTATCAGCCCATCACAAAACGGTTTCTTGACGAGGATTAAAACCCACGCGTCATTGCGAGGTACGAAGCAACCTCTAAACTGTACAGAGCAAACTATGAAAGTTGGCGACTTGTCCTTAGTAGAGGTTGCTTC
This sequence comes from Mucilaginibacter sp., assembly GCF_025359345.1. Lineage (GTDB taxonomy): Bacteria > Bacteroidota > Bacteroidia > Sphingobacteriales > Sphingobacteriaceae > Mucilaginibacter. The sequence continues at coordinate 310,360 of NZ_JANYGQ010000009.1, read as the reverse complement.
GTACCTCGCAATGACGGGCGCATAAAATTACATATCATCACCCATGACCCCCAAGCAAAATAACTTCCACTTCCCTGCCGAATGGCACAAACACACCGCCACCTGGCTTAGCTGGCCACACAAGGAGGCTTCGTGGCCTGGTAAGATAGATTTGATTTATCCACGATATTGCGAGTTCATCAAGGTGATAAGCGAAGGTGAGTTGGTGCGCATCAACGTAAAGGATGAGCAGATGGCCGCTTTTGCCAAGCAGCAATTATTGGCTGCCGGGGTTGATTTAAAACAAATTGAGTTTTTCGAATTTGAAACCAATGATGCCTGGTGCCGCGATCATGGTCCTGCATTTTTGATAAATACTGAAACCAAACAGAAGGCCATTGTTGATTGGGGGTATAACGCGTGGGGCAATAAATATCCGCCGTTTGATTTGGATGATGTTATTCCAACAAAAATAGGGGAGCGGTTTGGTCTGCCGGTTTACCACCCCGGTATTGTAATGGAAGGCGGCTCGGTTGATTTTAACGGGGCCGGTACTTTAATTACCTCAACCGCCTGTTTGCTTAATGAGAACCGTAACCCGCATTTAAATCAGCAGCAAATTGAAGAATACCTGCAAAATTACTATGGTGTTGAACAGGTGCTGTGGGTTGGCGAGGGCATTATTGGTGACGATACTGATGGCCATATTGACGATACCGTACGTTTTGTAAATGAGGATACCGTAGTTACTGTTATTGAAGAAGACAAAGACGACACCAACTACCAGCTACTGCAGGATAACCTTGAAATGCTTAAAAAAATGCGCCTGCCAAACGGTAAAAAGCTTAACATTGTTGAGCTGCCAATGCCGCGCGAGGTGATCTACGAAGACCAGCACCTGCCGGCATCGTACGCTAACTTTTACATTGCCAACTCGGCGGTAGTTATGCCTACCTTCCGCTGCGACAGGGACGCCATCGCTCTTGATATTCTGCAGGGTTGTTTCCCTGACCGGAAGGTTGTTGGTATCGATTCGACCGATATTATATGGGGGCTGGGCAGCTTTCATTGTTTGAGCCAGCAGGAGCCGGAGGTATAAGTGCCTTAATTATCAATTTTGTCATTGGTGTATCAATCAGGGTTTACCTGAAAAATAGGTGATGACGTACGGGTAGCTTCGAAGCTTTATTTCGTCTAAGAACGTAGTGTTCACCCCGCTCAATTGCCGCGGGGGCTGTTACTTTGTCTTGATACAAAGTAACCAAAAATCAAGTCAGCAGAAATGCTTCTTTACGCACATGGCTTTTCACGCACAAATCCCAAAACGCTGCGGGCTGGAATCTTTTTGCCGGGCCACCCAATCGCTTTAATAACTTGTATGCAAAAAGTTCCTTATGCCCTGCCCAACACACAGGCCGGCAGCGTTTTCGGCTTTCTGCCGAAGCTTATCTGCTGACGGGAAACCCATGATGGATGCGTAAATACTCAAAATTTAGCCACTAAAAATCAGTTACTAACAAATACGTCATTACAAGCGCTACGCGGCAACCGCACGCCGTGCACAACCGCCAATGCAAGCTTTCCCGTTCTGTTCGCCCTGTAAAGTTCGCGGTTGCCGCGCTCGTTCCTCGCTCGCAATGACAAAGTTTTTAAGGTACTCCATTTTCACCGACACTTTTTAGCCACTTACCGATTTCTGTTAATACCTCGCCAATATTCCGTTGTCCACGCCTTAATACTGCCGTAATATTGGGTAAGATTTAAAACTAAAAACAATGGAAACTAACATAAATAACCCCGTTAAGCATAATGGCAAAACAATGGCCGGGATAATCATTGTCATTATTGGTGGTTTATTACTCATCGACCAGATGAACCTGTTCTTCATTCCCGATTGGCTGATTAGCTGGCCTATGGCTATCATCGCTTACGGTTTGTACATGGGCGCTAAATATAATTTCAAAAAAGCAATTTGGGTGTGGCTGATCGTATTTGGTACAGCCTGTTTGCTAACCGATAACATTAACGATGCCGACAGGGTTGTGTGGCCGATGGCCATAATAGGCTTGGGTGCTTGGATGGTGATGAAACACAGCAGGCATGCCGGTGACCAATACCACGAGCCAACTTACAAAGCATAATTTAAAGATTTTTCATAGCGGTTGAGAGCTGCCCCGGGCGACTGGGGTGGCTTTCTTTATTTATGGATGTTGAAATGTTTTAAAGTTATCAAATACCTTTTCCTTACAATTTATAACGTTAGGTAATACCAGGGGATGTTAAGCACCCCCTTTTTTAAATTTACGTTAACCTGGGAATTTAAAGGGGCGTTTTCATAAAAAGATTGCGACACGGTAACGCTTTCCGTTTGGTTATGCTGCCCCCATTCGCTTAAAAGTATATGATAGCTGGTGGTTTTGCCGTGACTAATGTGGTGAGTAAGCACAGTGGCTTTATAAACCTGCGGACTTGCATTATCAAAACCGCAATTAACCTGTAATGTGCCACCCCAGCCGTACCCTACGGCAATCAATAATGCAAAAATGAGCTCGCCGGTTTTAGCTGCGGGCCGTTTAAATATCATGGCGCACAACAGTACGAGTACCATAATGCCGATGACGAAGAACGGAGTCCAGAAATTATGGTAATCAAGTACCTGGTCATTTATCATAGCCTGGAAAACAAGCGCTATTACCGAAAAAACTGTCCCGATGCCAACAGCCGGATAAGGGCTGTTTTTTTTACTGAACAACCGGATAACCCCTTTGCCGAACCCAAACAGCAGGATGCCGATCAACGGGTATATTAAAAGAAAAACCGGCAGCAGGGGATGATTTAACCGCAGGTACAGGATGACAAAAAACATTACAAAGCCAACGGTCGAAAAAATTGTGGTATAGCGCGAAAGTGTTTTAAGTTTCCCTGCCCTGTCTTCGGCCGTGCGCCCAAGTTCTTCATCCTGTAATAACAATTCTTTTTGTTCGTCGTACTCAATTTTGTTTAAGTCGGAGTAGCTGTACCCAAGCAAAGCAATTAAATCTTTGGAATTACCAATGCTCGAAAAATCCCTTATTGTTATTTTGGAATACCCGTCTGCGGCGGGTTCAATTACAGTAGCTTTATCACCAATCCTAAATCCTTTTATATCAGTCTTAACAAGCTCTTTTGTGCCCCAAACACTGGTGTAAGCCACGCCGTAATCCGAAACCACAACTTTCCTTTTATAAAGGTTGATAATGATTACAACTGCAAGCGCGAGCATTACTACCGGGAAGATAAACAGGGCCGGGCCGGCTTTACCGGTACCGTTGTTAAAAAAAAATATGGCAAAACCAATTAGTATTATAGCAAGAAATCCGTAAAGAATTTTGAAAAAAGTGGAGGTGGTAAATTCCTGTTCCATTGTTGATAATTAGGTGCACTAATGTAGATATTTATCGCATATCGGCATACATTTATAAAAATCGATTAATTTGCGGCAGTAATTTTTAACCGGCATGAATAAAAGATTAGTATGGCTCAGTTTATTGTTGTTTTTATCGTCGATAAAACTGTCATCGGCACAAAACAAAATAGTTGTTTTTCAGTCGGATTTTGGTTTAAAGGACGGCGCCGTTTCGGCCATGAAGGGCGTGGCGATGGGTGTTTCGCCCGATTTGAAGCTGTTCGACCTTACCCACGAGATTCCCGCTTACAACATCTGGGAAGCAGCCTACAGGCTGGAGCAGACCGTAAGATACTGGCCCGCCGGAGCAGTTTTTGTATCAGTAGTTGACCCCGGGGTTGGCACTGCGCGTAAATCGGTGGTGATGAAAACAAAGACCGGGCATTACATCGTGACGCCCGATAATGGTACCTTAACGCTTGTGGCACAATCATTAGGAATAGACGAGGTACGGGAAATTAACGAAGCGGTAAACCGCCGTAAGGACTCGCAAAAATCATACACCTTCCATGGGCGCGATGTTTATTCTTTTACCGCCGCACGGCTCGCTGCCGGCGTTATTACCTATGCGCAGGTTGGCCCGGTATTGCCGGCAAAAGTGGTGAGCATCCCTTACCAGCAGGCGGTAATAAATGGTAAAATTATTAAGGGTGATATCCCGGTGCTTGATGTGCAATACGGCAACGTTTGGACCAACATTCCGGGTACATTATTCAACAAGCTAAACCCTAAATATGGCGACATAGTACGCGTAACCATCTACAATAAAGGCAGGCAGGTTTACAAAGGAAATATGCCCTACAGTCAGACTTTTGGCGAGGTGAAAGAGGGTAAATCACTGGCTTATATCAATAGCCTTTTGCAGCTTTCATTCGCCATAAATATGGGCGATTTTGCGAAGACTTACCACGTAAAAAGTGGTGCTGATTGGAGTGTTGAAGTGGGGGTAAATTGAGTGCAGATTTAGCTCTTCGGACTATTTTGTCAGTAACGCCTCCCGGTTTTGCAGGGAAAAAGATTAAGACCATCAACTTTTTCACCGACACTTTACATTATCTTACCGACATCTTTAAATATACCACCAATTTTTGTTTGCCATACTTATAATGTTACCTTAGTTTTGGATAAGATTTAATTTGCTAATAATATAATGGACAACGATATAGTACAACCCCAAAATCCCCGCAATGGCAAAGCCCTGGCAGGGATTATTTTACTGGCCGTAGGAGCCATGCTGCTAATTAAGCAGCTCGATTTCTTTTTTGTTCCGGGTTGGTTATTTAGCTGGCCAATGTGGCTTATAGCCTGGGGCCTTTTTGTAGGCGCAAAATCAAATTTTCACAAACCATCATCTTTTATACTGCTGGCTTTAGGTGTTATATTTTTGATAAACGAAAACGTTGATCGTGCCGACAGGATAGTTTGGCCGCTGGCCATTATTGCCTTTGGTTTATGGATGATATTAAGGCGCCATCATCATTTTGACAAGGAAAACTGGAAGAAGGATTTCAAAGGAAACTGGGGCAAATGGGATGGCAGCACTTACGTGCCACCAACTCCCGGCGAACCAACCGTGGATTATACATCTCCTAATGTTCCTCCTGGCGGCCCTTCACCATACCCGCCAACAGGCGACGATTATCTGGATACCGTTTCGGTATTTGGCTCGGTAAAGAAAACTGTGCTATCGAAAAACTTCAGAGGTGGCGAAATTGTAAACGTTTTTGGTGGTGCAGAGCTTGATTTTACCCAGGCTGATATCAACGGAAAAGTTATCATTGATATCACCCAGATATTTGGCGGTGTAAAAATGATTGTTCCGCCGCACTGGCAGGTAGTGCCTGATATTGCCGCTGTATTTGCAGGCATCGAAGACAAGCGGATGAAAAGCACCGCAAGTGTTGGGAGCGAAAAGGTACTTGTATTAAAGGGCGTTTCAATTTTTGCCGGAGTAGATATCCGCAGTTATTAATTTGTAACAGTTAACCCAAGAGGTAACCCAATCAACCCACTAAACCGCTTAACTATTAATGGCCCTATCAAATCACATAAGCACGCCCCGTCTTTACGCCGCATTCGCAGCGTGTGGACTGGTATGGGCCGGCCTGCAAACCTATGTGGTGCATAGTTTTGGTTTTATTTGGTACATCGCATCTACCGAGGGTTTAGTTTGCTCCATATTACTCGCATCAGCTTGCTGGCTCATCAACAATAACCTGCGCTACTACCAGCCCGAAAAAGGCAACTACCTGAACATATTGATCTGGATAGCTGCGCTTGGTGCCATATGCACGTTCGGCGCCAGGTGGATACTGCCGTTTTTGGCTACTGGTCCGGCGTATACCAACTTTTTATTAAACTCCTTAACCATTCGCTTTTTCATCAACTTTTTGGCGATAGGGTGGGTGGCCATGATCAGCATGCTGTATTACACCCAGCTCGATCAAAAGGAAAATGAGAAACGCAAAGCCGAAGCGGAACAGCTGGCCCGCGATGCGGAATTATATAACCTGCGCCAGCAATTGCAGCCCCACTTTTTGTTTAACAGTTTGAACAGTATAAACGCCCTGATTGGTTTTAAACCTGATGAGGCGCGACGGATGATACACCAGCTATCGGACTTTTTACGTGGTACATTAAAAAAGGACGACCAGCAGCAGGTGCCATTAACGGAGGAACTTACCCATCTTAACCTTTACCTTGATATTGAGAAAGTACGTTTTGGTCACCGTTTGCAAACGGAGATAAGCTGCGACAAAAGTTCGGGCGAGGCGGTACTGCCTTCGATGCTTTTGCAGCCAATTGTTGAAAATGCCATAAAATTTGGCCTGTACGATACTATTGGCGATGTGGTGGTAAGTATACGTGCCGAAATGGATGGCAACTACCTGATACTGATGGTACAAAACCCATACGACCCCCAGACATCAAGACCGCGTAAAGGCACCGGTTTTGGCCTCCGCGGGGTACAACGCCGACTTTATTTGCTTTTTGCACGAAATGATTTGATGGAAACTCATGCAAATGATAATATATTTACAACTATTATTAAAGTACCGCAGTTATAAATATGAAACGTGCCTTAATTATTGACGATGAGCCTTTGGCCCGTATGGTTGTATTAGAGTATTTGCAGGCTTATCCGCAAATTGAAGTAATGCAGGAATGCAATGATGGTTTTGAAGGCCTCAAAGCCATTCAGCAATACCAGCCCGACTTAATTTTCCTGGATGTGCAAATGCCCAAAATAAACGGGTTTGAAATGCTGGAGCTGGTTGAAAACCCACCAGCCGTTATATTTACTACAGCGTTTGATGAATATGCCATAAAAGCATTTGAGGCGCATGCGGTTGATTACCTGCTAAAGCCTTTTAATAAAGACCGTTTTAACAAGGCTATTGACAAATACCTGTCAACCTCAAACTCAGAACCAGCCCCGGTAAAAAAACATACCGAAGACCTGCTCGAAACCGCATCGCACTCGCCGGCGCAGCATGAGCGTATTGTAGTTAAAACCGGTACCAAAGTGAAGATCATCCCTGTTCAGGATGTGTTGTACCTTGCTGCCGATGACGACTATGTTAGCGTTTACACTGCAGAGGGCTCGTACCTGAAAAATAAAACCATGAACTTCTTTGAGCAAACACTCGACCCTAAATACTTCGTGAGGGTGCACCGCTCATACATCATAGCCATCCAGCAAATCACCCGTATCGACCCTTATGAGAAGGACGCTCACCTTGCTATACTAAAATCGGGCGCTAAGGTGCCGGTTAGTAAAACGGGATATGTGAAATTGAAGCAGGTGTTGGGGATATAGAGTTGATATCGGATGTACGTTGATTTCGGATGTCGGATGTTCGATGTCGGATTTTTCAAAAAAATGAGTGAAACAATCCAATAGATAACCCCGACAAGCCAGGTTAAAAATGAAGCGCTCAATTCTTAATATACTCGTATTAGCCATAAACGTTGTAGTATATTTCTTTTTTCAAGTTGTTTCGTCGTTTGTTCAATTTCTATTGTACGGCGAAGGGAGTGATAGCAGCAGGTACGATATTCTATGGTCGTCAATTTTTGCTGTAATTCAAATTTTTATACTTGTAATGTTATATCAACGGAGAGCTTTTATTGATAATAAATTATTCCTGTTCGTAAACATAAGCATAGTGGCTTTGTTAACTATTTATTTCATTTACTTTTAAAATTCCTTTGGACCATAATATCGCTTGCTGATTGAAGCAATTCATGAATTATGATGCAGGCAGCGAGAGTGGAAGTCACCTTTAAAGCTAATAGGTGTTTTTTTAACTATTTTTTTAGTTTTAACTAAAATATTACTGGCACACAATCGTTTATGCTGAAATAAACCTTTCGTGATGCCTAAAATATTTATCCTGTTGTTGGTGACCGGGCTGTTCATCAAACCCAAAAATAGTTTGCCCGATAGCAGCCGCGCCAAAACCGTGCGGGAAACCGTTTGGCCAAAACTACAGGCGGAGTTTAAAAGTAAGGGTTTAAACCCTAAATCTCCTATTTATATAAGGCTCTTTAAAGATTTGTATTTACTGGAGGTTTGGGTTAAAAAAGGCAGTAAATACCAGCTTTTTAAGCCGTATACCATTTGTACTTATTCGGCGGCTTAGGCACAAAAATTGTAGAGGGCGACAATAAAAGCCCGGAAGGGTTTTATACCATCGGGCCGAAGCAATTAAACCCGGTAAGCAATTACCACCTGGCTATGAATGTGGGCTACCCCAACAAGCTTGAACGTTTAAAAGGCTATACCGGTAATTCTGTTATGATACACGGCAATTGCATGTCGGCCGGGTGTTATGCCATGACCGACGCCGGCATTGACGAGATATACACCCTTGTTTACAACGCGCTTAAAGCCGGGCAGCAAACCGTTCAGGTTGATATCTTTCCGTTCCGGATGAATAGTGAACACATGAAAAAATATACTTCAAGCCGTTCAATACCATTTTGGAAGACGATTAAACCGGGGTATGATTTTTTTGAGAGAAATCACGTGCCTGCGGTGGTGGGGGTTAGGGGGAGGGAATATGTTTTTAATTAAATAAATGTAATAATTGTCATTGCAAGCGAGGAACGAGCGCGGCAAACTTTTTGTCTGAACCGTGATTTGCTTGATTTTAGGATTGAAGGATGCCTGGTGCACGCGTTCAAATCAAGAAATCGCAAAACCAAGCAAATCATGGTTCAGACAATTACGCGATTGCTTAGTTCCTCAAGGACAAGATGGCGAAGTTCGCATCATCCTGCCGTAAAAATCACGTTTCAATGAGAAATTTGTCGCTGCGCTCTCCCATCTTTGCAAAAAATAAATCATGCCACATCTATTCTCCCCTATAAAAATAAAAAATATCGAGTTCAAGAACCGCCTGGTGGTGTCGCCCTTGTGTGAATACAGCTGTGTGGACGGTTTTGCCAATAACTGGCACCTGGTGCATTTGGGTAGTCGCGCCGTTGGTGGTGCAGCGTTGGTAATTGCCGAGGCTACGGCCGTATCGCCGGAAGGACGCATTTCGCACGGCGATTTGGGCATTTATAAAGACGAGCATATTGAAAAGCTTAAAGAGATAACTGATTTTATACATCAAAATGGTTCGGTAGCTGGTGTACAGCTGGCCCATGCAGGGCGCAAGGGCAGTCATGAATTGCCATGGCTGGGCAACGCGTGGTTGGCGCCGGGGCAGCCAAATGGCTGGAAGACTGTTGCACCGAGTCCTATCTCGTTTAGTCCAAATGAAGAAATGCCACTGGAACTTGATAAAGCCGGTATTGAAAAAGTAAAAGCCGATTTTAAAGCCGCCGCCGCACGTGCTTTAGCTGCAGGTTTTAAAGTGATTGAGATTCATGGGGCGCACGGTTATTTGATTAACGAATTTTTATCGCCATTAAGCAATCATCGGACCGATGAGTATGGTGGTTCGTTTGAAAACCGCATCCGTTTTTTGCTGGAGGTTATTGAAAGTGTAAAGGAAACGTGGCCCAAAGAAAACCCATTGTTTATACGCATCTCTTCGAGCGACTGGACCGAAGCCGGCTGGACTGCCGATGATTCGGTAGCGTTGGCTAGAATTTTAATTAATAAAGGTATCGACCTGGTTGATTGCTCATCTGGTGGCAACGTGCTGGCTAGAATACCATTGAAGCCGGGCTACCAGGTTGAGTTCGCCGAAAAAGTAAAAAAAGAGGCCGGGATATTGACCGGCGCAGTTGGATTAATAACCGAGGCCAAACAAGCCGACGACATCATCCAAACCGGCCAGGCTGATTTAATAATGATAGCCCGCGAGTTTTTACGCGATCCTTATTTCCCGCTGCGTGCTGCTCACCAGTTGGGTCACGAAGTAAAATGGCCCGTTCAGTACGAAAGAGCGAAATGGTAATGATTTTTAATTAATTTTGAATGTTCCTCTTCAACTTGTCATTGCGAGGTACGAAGCAACCGCGAACTTTGCATAGCGCTCTGTATAGCATGCGGTTGCTTCGTACCTCGCAATGACAAAGAGGCTTAGTTTAGATACATGAAAAAGTACCTGTCATTAGTTACGTTTACGCACACCATTTTTGCAATGCCATTTGCCTTTATCGGCTATTTTTTGGCAGTTACTACCACCAGTTTCCGGTTTGACTGGGAGAAACTGGTGATGATGATTTTGTGCATGGTGTTTGCGCGCAACTCGGCCATGGCTTTTAACAGGTACCTGGACAGGGACATCGACTCAAAAAACCCGCGCACCAAACAGCGGGATATACCATCAGGACGGATAAGCCCAACATCGGCTTTAACATTTACGATAGTTAACTGCCTCCTGTTTATAATTACTACGTGGTTTATAAATAATTTGTGCTTTTACCTTTCGCCGGTGGCATTGCTGGTGGTGTTGGGTTATAGCGCCACCAAACGGTTTACAGCACTTTGTCACCTGGTGCTGGGTTTGGGTTTATCGCTGGCGCCAATTGGGGCGTATTTAGTTATTACGGGGCAATTTGCTTTAACGCCGCTGTTTTTCTCGTTCGCAGTTTTGTGCTGGGTAAGCGGCTTCGATATCATCTATGCGTTGCAGGATGAAGATTTCGACCGCAGCGAAAACCTGCACTCTATACCCGCCTGGCTGGGTAAGGTAAATGCCTTAAGGTTGTCTACCTTTTTGCATGTGCTGTCGGCCTTGTTTGTTATTGCGCCTGCATTTTTAACGCCGGTTGGGTTTGGATATCTGTATTACGCAGGTATTGTATTTTTCTGCGCGATGCTTATTTACCAGCATTTACTGGTTAAACCTAACGATTTAAGCCGTGTTAACTTTGCATTTATGACTACTAATGGCATTGCAAGCGTGGTATTTGCGGTGTTCTTTTTGCTGGACAGGCTTTGGATTAGGTAGTCCATACCAGTCCGTTATGCCGAATTTATTTCGGCACCCCATTAGAAAGGTAGTCACGCGCGAAGTAATGCTTGCAATGCGTAGCGCAGACACAGCATGTGAGGTGCTGAAACAAGTTCAGCATGACGTTTTTTTTTAATTTGCTTTGATAAGTATTCGCACATCCGCACATTTGCATATCCGCACATCAAAAACCTATGGATGAACTAAAAGCACAAGCCATCTTCCGCGAACAACTTAAAAAGTACGTTGACTTTAACGAGGCTGAATGGATAGTTTTTGCGCCATACTTGTCATTCGTCACCCTGAAAAAGAAAAAAAACTTTATCGAACCCGGCACTGTGTGTAAAGATGTTGGCTTTATTGTGAAAGGCTCGGTGCGGTATTTTCATGTTAAAGACGGCGAGGAAATTACCGGTTATTTTAGCTTCGAAAACGAATATGTAAGCTCGTATAAAAGCTTCCTCACGCAAACGCCATCGGTGCATTATATCCAGGCACTCGAGGATACCGACCTGATAACCATCACCCAAAAAAACATGCAGGCCATGCTGGCAAACCCCATGCTTGGCTACAAGATGGAACGCTTCGGGAGGCTGCTGGCCGAGCATTACTTAATTTGCTACGAAGACCGCGTTTCATCCTTCATCACCAAAACACCCGAAGAACGTTACCTCGACCTCCTAAGCATAAGCACCGGTCGCGAAATACTGCAACGCATGCCGCAGCATTACATAGCCCATTTTTTGGGAATCACACCCGTTTCGCTATCCCGAATCAGGAGAAGGATCATGGTTGAATCTAAATAGGGAATTTCGGAAGTCGGATGTTCGATTTCGGAATTGAAAATTTTAGTAAACCTGACTTCTTCGCCCTTCAAATAAATCCGACATCGGAAATCCGACTTCCGAAATTAACAAATCCTTATCTTTTGTTAACGTTTTCGCCTGTAAACTACCTGTACCTTTGATTAAATCAAAAACGAAACATTATGCACACTATATTAGGAGCCGGCGGCGCAGTAGCAAATGCACTTACCCGCGAATTAGAAAACATTAACGAAACCATCCGTTTGGTTAGCCGTAAACCAATTGAAAGCAACAACAAAAACGTAAGCTGGAGAAAGGCGGACCTGCTTAATTATGATGAACTGATAGCAGCCTCAAAAGGTTCGACAGTTATTTATCTTACTGCAGGATTGGTTTATGATAAAAAAGTTTGGGCTGCCCAATGGCCGGTTGTTATGGACAATTTTATCAGGCTGGGTAAAGAAACCGGCGCACGCCTGATATTTTTCGACAACGTGTATATGTACGGCCTTGTTGACGGACCAATGAAAGAAGATACACCCTACAAGCCAAGCAGCGTTAAGGGCAGCATCCGCGCCAAAATTGCCGATAAGCTAATGGCCGAGGCCAAAGCCGGCAACATCCGCGCCAGCATAGCCCGTGGCGCCGACTTTTACGGCACCGACAACATGAACAGCTTTGTAGATATGATGGTGCTTGATAAATTCGCCAAAAAACAGTCCGCACAATGGATTGGCAACCCCAACAAACTGCACAACTTTAGCTATATCCCGGATATGGGCAAAGGCATGTTTTTATTGGGGCAGCACCCCGAAAGCGATAACCAAATATGGCATATGCCAACTGCCCCCGCCATTACCGGCAAACAGTTTATAGAAATGGCCGCCCGCATTTATGGCGTTGCACCAAAATATATGGCGATAAATAAAATTATGCTTTGGCTTACCGGTCTGTTCCAAAAAGTGGTAATGGGCGTTGTGGAAATGTATTACCAGTTTAACCACAATTATATTTTCGATTCATCGAAATTTGAGAAGGCCTTTAAGTTTAAACCCACAAGTTATGAGGATGGGTTGAAGGTGGTGTCGGAGACGTTGTATAAGAAGAGTCAGTAAAGACGGGAAAGTCATTAAAGACCGAAAAGTCGGGAAAGACAGAAATTTTGGTAGATACCTTCAGGCGTTATCTCCGTAAGCTATTCCAGTCAATCGGTCATCAATGTACTTAATACCTTCGGCGGTATTTATAAATTCAATCGGTGCTTTTTTATCAAAAAAGAAGTTAATAGTGTTTAACCATCGCTTAAATCCTTGTTCGGTACTAAACACTTCGATACTATGTTTTAGTAAATTAGTAGGGATGCCTTGTAGTGAATCGAATTTAGTGACAGTCATAAGATAAATTTAGAAAATTAGATTGTAATTTTTATAACTCATCAAAACATTTCTGCACTAATTCCTTTGATTATCATCCGCACATCCGCACATTTGCATATCCGCACATTAAACGTGCATCTGCAAATAAAATACACATGATCCACAAAAAAACACGCACTTATATACCCGAAGGCTTCGAGATTAAATGGGAAAGCCTGGAACCCCTTTATACCGAACTACGCGACCGCGAAATAAATTCAGTACAGGAACTTGAAAAATGGCTGCATGACCGCAGCGAAGTTGAAGCCGCTTTAGAGGAGGACTTTGCGTGGCGCTATATCCGCATGACCTGCGATACAAACAGCGAAGAACTGCTGCAAAAGTTCCAATATTTCGCTACCGAGATCGAACCCAAAATAGCACCTTATAGCAATGAACTGAACAAAAAACTGGTGGCCAGCGACTACTTTGATCAACTTGATCACGATAAATATTTTATTTACTTGCGCGGCGTAAAAAAATCGCTGGAACTTTTTAGGGAAGAGAACATACCATTGCAAACCGAGATACAGGTTGAACAGCAAAAATACCAGTCGATAACTGGCTCTATGTCGGTGCATATTGGCGAGAAGGAATTTACTTTGGAGCAAGCTTCGGTATTTTTAAAAGACACCGACCGCGCCAAAAGGCAGGAAGTTTGGGAAAAAATAACCGAGCGCCGCCTACAGGATAAAGACAAGCTTGACAGGCTTTTTGATAAGCTGCGCGAACTAAGGCACAAAGTTGCACTTAACGCCGATTTTGAAAACTTCAGGGATTATATGTTCCAGGCGCTGGGCAGGTTTGACTATACTCCGCAGGATTGCTACGCATTTCATGAAGCCATTGAAAAAGAGATAGTGCCCATACTGCGCGAACAGGCCGAAAAACGTAAAGAGGCTTTAAACTTAAAATCACTGAAGCCGTGGGATATGGATGTTGATATATCAGGCAAACCGGCGTTAAAACCATTTAACAGCGGCGAAGAGTTGATTGAAAAATCAATCCAATGCTTCAGCAACATCAACCGCTATTTGGGCGAGCGGCTGGAGATTATGAAGGATAATAACCTGTTTGATGTGGAGAGCCGTAAAGGCAAGGCTCCAGGCGGTTATAACTATCCTTTATCAGAAACCGGCGCCCCGTTTATTTTCATGAATTCGGCCAATACTTTCCGCGACCTGACCACTATGGTACACGAAGGCGGCCATGCAGTACATACTTTCCTGACTGCCGATTTGGAGCTGAACGACTTTAAGCATTGCCCAAGCGAGGTTGCCGAACTGGCCTCGATGAGCATGGAACTGATATCGATGGATAACTGGGATGTTTACTTTGATAACGAAGAAGACCTTAAACGCGCCAAACGCGACCAGCTTTTTGATGTTTTGAAAACATTGCCCTGGGTAGCGGTTGTCGACCAGTTTCAACATTGGATATACACCAACCCTAACCATACCGATGCCCAGCGTACCGAGGCCTGGAAACAAATTTATGAACCATTTGGTGCAGGCTTTGCCGACTGGAGCGGGCACAAGCAAGCCGAGAAAAATCTGTGGCAAAAACAGCTGCACATTTTCGAGGTGCCGTTTTATTACATTGAATATGGCATGGCCCAGCTTGGCGCAATTGCGGTTTGGAAAAACTACAAGGAAAACCCCGAAAAAGGTTTACAGCAATATTTGGACGCCCTGAAGCTTGGCTACACCAAAACCATTAAAGAAATTTACGAAACCGCAGGTATTAAATTTGATTTTAGCGCTGCCTATGTAAAGGAATTGGCGGAGTTTGTGAAGGGGGAGATGGATAAGCTATAACTGAGACTAATAATAAATTAAAAAGCGGTTGCCCGGTAAAGGTGGCCGCTTTTTTTGTGTGCTCGAATTTGTTAATTGAAATCGATGAATAGAGCTATTAAAGGGGAATTGGCCTCGCAAATTACATCGTTTAGCTGATGTGATTTATTTGATCAATTATTATAATCACCTCTAAAATAGCACAATGTGTCACTTAAATATCATTTCACAGCTACAATAACTTATATAATTCAAACCAATTGGCTTTTTATGAGTTTAATAGGATATGAAAAAGATATTATTAAGTTTCGCCCTTATATTATATGTTATAACGGCGTTTAGCCAGGTAAAACTTCAGTCTGTAAAGATAGATAGCCTCGTTACAGTTAGTTTGCCTGTCGGCTATCAGAAAAAAGATACATTAGGCCAGCATATTTATTCAGCCAACGCATCATATGGTTTTATGACTGTGATTGCTGCACCTAACGAAAAAAATAATACACCCCTAAAAAAGGAAGCCGACCTTAACGAAGTGTTGAAAAAATACATCGCCAGCATACAGGGCCAGTCGGGTGCTTATTCAAGTGCGATCCGCCAACGGGATACCACTATCGGAACATTAAAGGCCAAATTATTTACCTTGAAAAATGATGACGGTACAGGCAATCTTCAGATGGTAAACTTTACGTTACTGTACACCCAGGACGTAACCTATACTTTTGAATATGTATACCCCGATTTAAGAAAAGAATTGGTGAAAGACGAATACAAAGCATTCGCATCGTCAATTAAATTATCGCCACAATTGCAGCGTAACGACCAATATTTATCAAACGCCAAAGGCCTGTCGCCCGTGCTTAAAGTTGCCATTTTTGGTGGCGGCGCAATTGTGCTGGTGTTGATAATTGTTACGATAGTACGAAGAAGAAAGAAGCTTTCGTTAAGCTAATTTGATTTCGGATTCGGAAAAAATATATAGTCCTAAGTAAGTATTCTTTGTTGCCCGTCATATTTGATTGTCGACTTCAGACTACCGGCTTAGGACTTTTTCAATAATCCCCTGTTCCATTTAGGCGAGTGAATGAATTGTTTGCTATCGATATAGCTTATCCACCATATCGTCAAAACCACCCCAAGCGCCGAACCTACGGTAACATCCTCAAAGAAATGTTCGCTCAGGTACATCCGCGAATAGCCTACTGCTATGGCCACAAGAAAGAGCAGCCAACCCCAGTTTTTATTTTTTAAAAGGTAGGTAACCAGTAATGCTGTTGAAAAAGCGGTTACCGTATGCCCCGAAGGAAAGCTGTAGTATTTGAGCAGGTAAACATCTTTTACCTGGTGTATCCGGCTAAGTTCATCCTGGTAAAGCAAAGCTGGCCGCGATGCGTCGGCAATATATTTTACAATTTGTACTGAAAGTGAAGTTATTGCGTAGGTAGTGGCCATTAAGAAGGCGGTACGGTAATTAAATAATACCAATATGGCCGATAGGGCTATTATTGTCCACCCGTTGCCCAGGTCGGTTATATAAGGTGCAATTTGGTCGGCAAAATCGGAGTATTGCCCGTTTACAGCAAAATATATTTGGTGTTTGGTAAACAGCAGCTTAATAATTACGCACGCCGCCATTAAAATAAGATAAGGTATAAAAAATGGCCTTGCTTGTTTTAAAACATCATTTATTCCTATCTTCATCGTGCAAAATAAGCATATACTTATTGAATAAAGAAAAAATGGTTATGTTTACAAGGCTGACCGTAATAATTAATAACTGATGTCGAAAAGTTTATTCCGTAAAAAAAATATCCATAAAATATTGGCCGATGTAGCAAGCGGTTTTAGCGATGCAGAACATTCAGGCCAT
This sequence comes from Mucilaginibacter sp., assembly GCF_025359345.1. Classification (GTDB taxonomy): domain Bacteria; phylum Bacteroidota; class Bacteroidia; order Sphingobacteriales; family Sphingobacteriaceae; genus Mucilaginibacter. Next base: position 293,634 of record NZ_JANYGQ010000009.1, on the reverse strand, counting down.
TTAAAAAAAGAACTTACCGTAAAAGATTTAACCCTGATGGGCATAGCCGCCGTAGTTGGGGCGGGGATATTTTCTACCATCGGCCTGGCATCGTTTAATGGCGGCCCCGGCGTAACCATCCTTTTTGTACTAACCGCGGTAACCTGCGGTTTTTCGGCTTTATGCTATGCCGAATTTGCATCACGGATACCGGTTGCAGGCAGTGCTTACACCTACGCTTATGCATCGTTTGGCGAATTAATCGCATGGATTATTGGTTGGGATTTGCTAATGGAATACGCCATAGGCAATATAGCTGTAGCCATATCATGGAGTACCTATTTTGTAAACCTGCTGGAAGGTTTCCACATCCATATGCCGGAATACCTGACGATGGACTATTTTACCGCATTTAAAGCGCATGAGCAGGTGCAAACGTTAATAGCCGCACACAAACTTACTGAAATTACAGACACTCTTAAACAAGGCGCCATAGCATGGGCCAACGCACCCGGTTTTGGCGGCTTCAGGCTTATTGCTAATTTACCCGCATTGCTAATTGTTGTTGCAATTACTTACCTGGTTTACATAGGCATTCGTGAAACCAAGAAAGCCACCAACGCCATGGTTTTTTTAAAGATAGCGATTGTGCTGGTTGTGATAGCGGTCGGCTTCTTTTACGTTACACCCGCCAATTGGCACCCTTTTATGCCTAACGGTTTTGGCGGGGTGATGAAGGGGGTTTCGGGCGTGTTTTTTGCCTACATAGGGTTTGACGCGATATCAACCACGGCCGAGGAATGCCAGAACCCGCAAAAGGATTTGCCCAAGGGGATGATTTACTCGCTTATTATTTGTACGGTGCTTTACATTTTAATAGCCCTGGTGCTTACCGGCATGGTGAGCTATAAAGAATTAGCCGTTGGCGACCCATTAGCTTATGTGTTTACCAAGCTGCACTTAACCATGCTAAGCGGTATTATATCGTTCAGCGCTGTAATAGCGACTGCCAGCGTGTTGTTGATATTTCAATTAGGGCAGCCACGCATATGGATGAGCATGAGCCGTGATGGTTTGTTGCCAAAAGCATTTTCGAGGATTCACCCTAAATATCGTACTCCATCGTTTGCAACTATTGTAACCGGCTTTGTAGTGGCTATACCGGCATTGTTTATGAACCTTACCGAGGTTACCGACTTAACAAGCATCGGAACGTTGTTTGCCTTTGTGCTGGTTTGCGGCGGGGTGTTATTACTGCCAAGAGAGGCCGCGCAAAAAGGAAAATTCCATTTGCCTTATATCAATTCAAAGTATATTGTGCCTGTTATATTTGTGGTCTGCGCATATTTTACGAGGGATTATGTTTGGAATATGTTCACCGGCAAAAACGCACACGAAAATTTCCCATTCTTTTTGTTTATTATCCTGTCGGCGGTATTAACCGTAATGGCTGTTGTTAAAAACTTATCGTTAATACCGGTGCTTGGCTTGCTAAGTTGTTTTTATTTGATGACGGAGCTGGGGTATACCAACTGGCTTAGGTTTTTAATATGGCTGGTAATTGGACTGGTAATCTATTTTACTTACAGCTATAGCCATAGTGTGCTAGGGAAAGAAAAGGCCCACGAAAGCTAGGCTTATAGCCCTTTTCCCTTAAAAAAATTAAAGGCCTCTCGTAAACTATCAAGTCGCTCGGGTTCCATATTTCTTACCGGAACGTTGAGCACTGTTGTCATCGAATCTACATCACCTTTGCGGTCGTTGCGGGTTTGTACGATGATGTCGTCGGCCACGGTTTTTAATTGCAGGGTGCCGGCTACTGTGCTGCCGAAATAATCGATATCATTAAGCTGGTGCAGGTTAAAGGAGTAGTATTCCTCTTTGCCTTTCGCATAGGTTTTGCGCAAACGGATAAAGGAGTCGCTGGTTACGGTGAACTCGAATTTCTTTAGTTTGGTATCGGGCACCGGGTTGTATGCCTGCATCAGGCACTTGTTCGTCCACAAAAGCCAGTCCTGCTCATTCATGCCGCTTTTAAAGCTGCAGATGGCGGTTATCGCACAAATTACGACTGCAAATAGTCCTATTTTCTTCATTTTACAAACTCCTGATGTTAACCCGTCAACAAAAATAATTTCTAAGTTAATAAATGCATAGTTTTGTACATGCATTTTTCAGAAAATTCGAGAGTTTGGGTTTATCAAAGCGACAGGGAACTAACTGATAACGAAGCCCTGCAAATAAAAGTATTGCTCGACAACTTTACCACCGGCTGGACGGCGCACAACAACCAGTTAAAAGCCAAAGCCGAAATAAGGTATAACCGCTTCATAGTTTTAATTGTAGATGAAAGCCAGGCAGGCGCCAGCGGCTGCTCGATTGATAAATCGGTGCATTTTATGCAGCAGATTGAGGCACAGTTTGGTATCAATTTGTTCGACAGGTTTAACCTGGCCTACCGCCAGGGCAGTGAAGTTCTGTCGGCTCCACGGGCCCAATTTGAAGAACTGCTAAAGCAAGGTGACATTAACACCGATACCATTGTGTTTAATAACCTGGTGCAAAATTTAACCGAGCTTGAGAACAAATGGGAAGTGCCATTTAAGAATAGCTGGCACATACAGTTGTTTGGAAATTTGGTGGCCTAAGAGTTCATATTTGATGGTTCATAGTTCATGGCAGAATGCGTTGGGTTTTGGTTTATAGCCCCAACCTTGTTTTAAGTTCATCGCCGTATGACCGGCCTGAGGTTATCCTTGATTCGGCTGTGTTATTCATCACAAAAATAAAAGCGCCATTAAAACCTTTCCTTATTTCTTTTATGTGCTCTGTGTTTATAATGGCGCCCCTGTGGATGCGGATAAACTGTTCAGGCAGTTTCTCTTCCAGTGCCGATAAGGTGTATTCGGTCAAATGCTTTTTACCATCGGCAGTATGCAGGAAAACGTATTTGTCTTCTGCTTCAATATAAATAATGTCGGCAAGTTTAATCAGTAGTATTTTGTCACCTATTTTAACGGTGAGGGTTTTGCTGATGGTTTTTATTTGTAACTGCCGCATTAATTCCTGCAGCGGAAGCGGCGCAGGCGCAGCCCTAAACTGGTGCAGTTTTTTTATGGTTTTTTCAAGGCGTTCCTTTTCTACCGGCTTTAACAGGTAATCTATCGACCCTTCTTCAAAAGCTTTTATGGCATACTGGTCGTAAGCTGTGGTGAATACTACCCTTGGCGGCTGGGCCAGTTTTGCGAGCATTTCGAAGCCGTTTAATACGGGCATTTCTATATCCAGGAAAACCAGATCGGGCTTTAGGCTATTAATTAGAGATAAACCTTCGGCGCCGTTTTCAGCTTCGTCAATTATATCAAATTCGTCGTAGCTTTTTAGCAGGCGCTTTAAACGTTGGCGTGCAAGCTCCTCGTCGTCAATAATTATCGTTTTCCAGTTAGCGCTCATTTTTATTGGGTATTATAATCTTTATACTCTTTTCGGGCACATTGCTGATTTTTATCTCGTAACCCCCGCCATAAAGCAATTCTAACTTATCATAAGTGCTTTGCAGCCCGTAGCCAATATTCAACTCATCAGGGAAAGGTATGCCATTGTCGGCAACGGTTACAACAAGGTTTTTTCCATCGCCGGTAATGTCTACGCTCAAGCGTCCGCCCACGGTAGAATCTTTCAAGCCATGTTTAAGGGCGTTTTCAACCAGTGGTTGCACCAGGAAACGTGGCAGCAGCCTATCTTCTATACCGGGGGCAACATTCAGGCTGAAGTTTATCCGTTTGCCAAAACGTATTTTTTCGATATCCAGGTAGGTATTCAATATTTCAATTTCCTCTTTTACCGTAGCAAAACTTTCTTGCATGGAGTTGATGCTGTACCTGAAAAGCTTTGAAAGTTTAAGCGTCATGTCTTCGGCCTTATCCGGGTCCTCGTGTATCAGGCTGGCGATAGAATTAAGCGCATTATATAAAAAATGCGGGTTTATTTTTGATTGCAGCGTTTGCAGTTCGGCCTGGGTTTTAAGCTGGTTTACTTTTGCAAGGTCGAGTTCTTTTGCTTTTAGCAACGATTGCATGTTCATTTGTTGTGCCTTGTATAACAGCAGCAGCGAGCTCACTATAATTACTATAAAAGCATTAAATCTGTAATCGGCCAGGTCATCTTTAAAGCAAAAGCGTTTGTTAAATACCCACCGCATAACAAGGTGCGAGATCTCTGTGCCAATAAACATGCCCACCAGGCAGCAGCAATAAAACCCCGCAACAAATTTCCAGAAGACCGTTGTTTTGGGTTTAAAAAAGCATTCGTAAATAAATACGCTGTTAGTTATGCTAAGCGTTATGGTGCAACTGAAAAGCACATTGATAAAAGCATTTTGCCACGAAAAGCCATCATATACGCCGTGCAATACGGTTAATATAATACCTACGGCCAACCCAATGCTCCCATATTTCAGGTTGGCCCGCAGCAAATTATCCTCTTTAAAACCTATTTCAGTGTCCATCGTGGTTGTTAAATAAACATGGCATAAATTACAAATTTTAATTTAGCTATCGGGCTTAATTACATTGCTGCAATAATACCTGGCAACGATGTGCGCCCCATGCAGGCTCAAATCCCGATGTCTTTTGATTTTTATACTTATCGGCGGCTGTTGTTAAAAGGCCTCTAGCGTTTGCCTTGCCGCCTCCAAATGCTTCAGGGGTATAAAATGTATCCTGCCCCTTCACCAGGTAGGCGCGCGGGTTTTCAGGGTCGATTGCTGATGCTTTGTCCAGCAGCGCATTTGCTTTTGGTATCATCGACATAGCCCTTTGCTGCGAAAATACCGACATCTTCATAAACGTTATATAGCCTTCCAAAACTAACACCTCGCTATTGGCAGGTTTTATGGCATCCGCTTTTTCGGCATAGCTCATGGCTTTATCGTACAGGGCGTCTTTAGTATCATTGTCCTGCTTACCCATTATGGCCACGTGGAGGTTGCAAAAGGCAGCATAATATTGCGGCAGCCATTGTTTTGTTTCGGCGGCAGCAACCCGTTCAAAAAAGTTTGCTGCGCTTGTAAATTGCTCTGGTGTGTTGGCGCTGTCAACCAGGGCCATACCTTTTTGCATGGCGGCGGTGTACTTATCGGCGCTTTGTGCCTTAACCGCAAATGTGATGATCAAGAGTGCGAAGCATAATTTTAGAGTTTTCATTTTTTTTTGATTTTATGGGTGAATAATTTTTAGTGATTGAAGGTGTTATCGCCGATGGTTACCAGTAGCCCAAACAGGTAATTGCGTTTGGCGGCAGGTAAAATGGGTTCGCGGGTGTTGCCGTTTGACGGGTAGTTGTAGCCATAAATATTATTAAAACCCGGAATGTTATTTACCGACACGTACACCACGGCAAACTGTTTAAACAAACGGGTGAGGTAGCTGAGGTTCATACTCAGGTTATTGTAGGCTTTTGTTTTGTCGGATAGAAAATCGGGATTGTTTGGATTATAGTAAGTGCGGCCGCTCGAAAATGCATAGGCAGCACTTAGTTCTGATTTAATGACCGGGATATATTGCTTGTAAACAATGTTAAGCGTGTGTTTAGCGGCAAACGGGGGCGTAGCCTGGATGGGGTAATTGCGGAAGTCGCGTTTGGTATCCAGGTATGAGTACGAGATGTAGTAGTCTCCGCCGGGAATGCTCTGTTTATCGCGCCAAAAAACATCTATTCCTTTTGCGTAGCCGTCGCCGCCGTTATACAGGTGGCTGTAGTTGTTTACCGCATAGGTTTTCGGGAAACCGTTGTAGTCGTACTTGGTGAGGTCGGCATACTGTTTGTAAAAAGCCTCAACACGGAAGGTTAGTCCGCTGGTTAAATACTGGTAATTCAGCAGGTAATGCGTAGCTTTTTCGTAACCCAGCTGGTGGCTTTGCAGCAGGTAGGTATCATCGGGGTTTTGATAAAAAATGCCGTAAGCCATTGATACCTGGCTGTGCGTGCCGGTTTTTACAGCCAGCGATGTACGCGGGGCCAGGTTCCAATCAGCCAGGTACGATGAATGCTCGGCCATGCCGCCTAAGCGCATTACAACGTTATCACCCAGGAAAACCTCGCCTTCGGTAAAGGCTGCCTGCATATTGTCATTGAAAGAGCGGCTCTGGTAGTTCCAGCCTTCCAGCGCACCGTTCTGGTAGGCTTCGGCACCTGCCCTTAATAATGAGCGCTGGCCAAAGTAGCGTGTCAGCGTAAACCGCCCTTGCAGCAGGTGATCGTTTTTGCGGAAGTTGTTTGAATCGAGCCTGCCGCTTTCGTGGGTATTGCCGTAGGAGGCGCCCGCCTGTATCCGCCAGTCGGGGTTGAAATTGTCCTGGTAGGTTATATTGGTATAGGTATTTTTGTTATGATCGATAACATGAATGACACCTGCAGTATCGGGGTTGTCGGTAAAGAGCGAAACATCGTTATTGCTGTATTGCGAAAATATTTTCAGCATGCTGCTCTTAGTGGGTTTCCATTTGTATTGAATATTCCCGGTTTTATCAATGGGCGCCTGGTCCCAGTGTATGTTTTGTTTGAATACTGAGTAGGTGGGGTGAAGGTTGTAATAAGTACCCCCGACGGTAAGCGAGCTGTTCTCAAACCTTTCGGTGTGTGCCGCGCCGAAGCCCACGGTAAGCACCGAAAATTCCGTCGATGTTTTTTCAGCAAGGTCCTTACTTTCCAGTATCAGGGCCGACGACAAAGCCTGCCCGTATTGTGCAGAATAACCGCCCGACGAAAAAGTAGTCCCCTTAAAAAGAAAGGGCGAAAACCTGCTCCGCGACGAAATATCGGGCAACTGGCTGCTGAACGGGCTTTTTACCAACATACCATCAAAATAAGTTCGCGTTTCGGCGCCCGAGCCGCCACGTACAAACAAGCCATTTTCGCTAAAGGCCTGGCTGGTGCCCGGTAAGGTTTGCAGGGCAGCAACAATATCAGCAACCGCGCCGGCGGTGGTGGCAATATCAATGGACGACAGCACCGCGCCTTTCTTGGCGTCCCCGGTTTCAATGGTGCCTGCGGTTATTGTTACTGCATTTAACTCATTTACTGCTTCTTTAATAGTTAAGCTGAGGTTTAAAGGCTTTCCGTCGAGGTTTACGGCAACACTATCGGGCTTAAAGCCGACTGTTACATAATGCAGCACGTGCTGGCCTATCTCAGTTGTGGTGAAGGCAAAGTGCCCGGCAGTATCAGTGGATGCGCCATCATAAGTATTAACAAGGGTGATGTTTACGCCGGGTATAGTTTTTCCGTTCGAAGTTTTGATTATGCCGGAAACCCGGGTCTGGGCGAAAGCAGAAAAGCTGCTGACGAATATGATAAACAAGTAAATATATTTTTTCATGGTCTGTTCCTGGTTGACGCATCAAAAATGCCCCGAAACAGCGTTGAAACTAAGAGAATGCTGACGAGTGGTTGATTTTGTGGGATGAACGGTGTGGATGGACTTTAGGATCGCCAATCGCAGAATTCTCAATGTCAGAATATCATCCCGACTTAAAAAATTTGCTGAGTTAATTTTTGTAATTAACTTTAGCTATGGAACAATACGACGCCCGGGTTGACGCCTACATAGCCAAGGCCGCACCTTTTGCAAAACCAATACTTGAACATATCCGCGAGGTTGTACATAAAGCTTCGCCATTGATAACGGAAACTGTTAAATGGGGCATGCCTTTTTTTGACTACAAGGGCCCTGTTTGTATGATGGCATCGTTTAAGCAGCATCTTGGCTTTGGTTTTTGGAAGTCGTCGCGGTTGAACGACCCCGACGGCTACCTGCAGGGAAGCGACGAAGAAGCTGCTGCCGGAAGCTTTGGCCGTATTGAAAAAATGGAGGACCTGCCGCCTGATGAGGCGATGATCGGTTTTATATTGCAGGTGATTGCCCTGAATGAAAGCGGTATTAAGGAGCCCAAAAAAGCCGCTCCCGCCAAAGCGGAACTACCCATGCCTGATGATTTTAACCAAATATTAAGCAGCAACACCACTGCCCTTGGTTATTTTGTTGACTTTTCGCCATCTAAAAAACGGGAATACCTCGAATGGTTTGCCGAGGCAAAAAGTGATGACACACGGCAGAAACGTATGGAACAGGCGTTAGAGTGGATAAGCGAGGGGAAATCGAGGCACTGGAAGTACCAGAAATAGTCCGAAAGTCCGAAAAGTCAGTAAAGTCCGAAAGACGTGTACAGTTATTTGTCAACCAGACCCAACCAGTCCTTAATAACATTTTGTAAGGCCGATTCTTTTGCTTTTACATCCTCCAAATCTTTAAAAACAATAATCCGGCGGCCGTCTGCGTAGTCGCCGGTTAGCAGGCCGGTGGTATCGTTTACTTTGGCGCCGCTGGGGAAAACCAGCATTATCCTGTTTTTATGCAAGTTGAACACTATTATTTCCCGTTTATATTCTTTGGGGTCGAAAGGCTGCATTTCGCCGTTGTAGTAAAAGCTCGGGTTGTTCCATTTTATCCGCTCGCTTATTTCATTGCTAACGCTTCGGATGATTTGGCGAAGGGTTTCCACTACATCCCTGATGGATACATCAAGGTTTTGGATGAGTTGGGCGATTTGTTGTTGGTCGGTAAGTTTGGGTAAATTAGGCATAATGATTTGAGTTGGCGTTACTTAATCAAATATAATCATTGCCTAAATAAATTCACCCAAGTGAGATAACCGTACCATAGTAGATAATGTTATATCTCGACCAATCGTCAAATTGTTTAAGTGCTGCAAAAACGAAATCGTTTATATTATTCTCAAAACAACTAAACTCTTTATTGCTAAAAATATCGGTCCTTATAAAATACCGCTTGTTCTTTTCGTCGAACGATTTTGTAACATAAAATCTAAAGGTTTTCTTTTGCGGTTTGTCTTCAAATTCTACACCAATATTGCCATAAAATTCGCCATCTCTGCAAGTTAGGTCGATTATTAAGGCATCGTTATTTCTCACAGTATTTGTAAGCCTCCAATGTTTAGGCTGTAATATTCTCGCAATTGCAGATTCCAGTTTTACCAATTTATCTTCAATTTCGAAAAATTCATCATCGTTGATATTTGAATAAACATTGTACAGAAGCTTTCTCATAATGTAATAGTAAATTGTCTGTAACGACACAGCCAACGGGTGTGTTATTCGTTTATCATTCCCCCTTTAGGGGGCAAGGGGGGCGCACTAAAATTCCAGCGGCCCTAACCTTCGCATATTCTTCATTATTAAATACTGCCGGTGACGTAAATAATCGCTTGGATTTGTGGCCGACCATTTTAGCGGGTTTGGAAATATAACCGCAATAGCTGCTGCTTCGCGGTTGGTTAGCTGCGATGCCGGTTTATGGAAATAGGCCTGGGCTGCCGCTTCCACGCCGTAAATGCCGTCGCCCATTTCAATTTCGTTGAGGTAAACTTCCATAATGCGCTTTTTGCTCCAGAATATGTCCATCAACACCGTAAACCAGGCCTCGAACCCTTTACGAATTATCGATCTGCCCGGCCACAGGAATACATTTTTCGCGGTCTGCTGGGTTATGGTGCTACCTCCTATGAGTTTTTTACTCTTCGAGTTTTTCTCATAGGCCTTCTCAATGGCGTTAAAGTCGAAGCCGTGGTTCTCTAAAAAAGTCTGGTCTTCGGCGGCTACGGCGGCGCGTTTCATGGATAGCGAAATATCGTCGAAGTCTTTCCATTGCTTGTCTATCTTCCAGTCCTTGCCGTCGGCTTTGCGTTCAAAGCCACGCTGTATCATCAGCCAGGTAACAGGCGGGTTAACAAAACGGTACAGTATCACAAAAAACAAACTGCCCAACACAAAAACTATAAACACCAGTTTTACAACGCGCAAAACGAGCTTAAGCCAGCCGTTTCGAAAGATGCCTTTCTTTTTGCCGCTGGCCGATTTGTTATTTGAAGCGGGACTTTTACTCCGCGTGGTTTTCATTGGGTTAAAAATAATTTTTTATTTCGGAAGTCGGAATTTCGATTTCGGATTTATTTTGGGGAGCCATATCAATTATGTCATTGCGAGCGAAGCGTGGCAACCGCATGCTCTACAGAGCGAATAGAAAGGTTGATAACTTGCACAGCCGCTCTGTAGCGCATGCGGTTGCCGCGCTCGTTCCTCGCTCGCAATGACAAGATTTTGAGTGTTTTGTAAAAATAAAAAAGGTGTCAAGCTTTCGCTCAACACCTTTATATAAATTTTTAATTCAAATTCCGACATCGTAAATCCGACGTCCGAAATCAGATTACTCTGCTACTACTTCGAAAGGAACCTGTACTTTAACCTCTTTGTGCAGGTTAACATTGGCAACGTATTCGCCAACAAATTTTGGTTCAGTTTCAAAAGTGATGCGGCGACGGTCGACTTCAAAGCCTAATTTCTTCAATGCATCAGCAACCTGGATAGTGTTGATTGCACCGAAAATTTTACCGGTTTCGCCAGCTTTAGCGCCGATAGTAAGCTTAACGCCTTCTAAACGGGCTGCAATAGCATCAGCATCTTTGCGTATTTTATCTTGTTTAAACTGGGCCTGTTTAAGGTTTTCAGCTAAAACTTTACGGGCACTTACAGTGGCCTGTATGGCATAACCCTTAGGGATAAGGTAGTTACGGCCATAACCTGGCTTTACTTTCACTACATCATCCTTATCACCCAGGTGCTTAACGTCTTGTTTTAAAATAAGTTCCATTTTCTTTACCTCCTGATTATTTTAATGAGTCTGTAACATAAGGTAATAAACCGATGTGGCGCGCACGCTTAACAGCCTGTGCAACCTTACGCTGAAATTTTAACGAAGTACCGGTTAAGCGGCGTGGTAATACTTTACCCTGGTCGTTAATAAACTTTAATAAAAAGTTAGCGTCTTTGTAGTCGATATACTTGATACCATTCTTTTTGAAACGGCAGTATTTTTTACGTGTGTCCTCTACTTTAGGGGCGGTTACGTATTTAATTTGTTCGTTAGCCATTAGTGTGCTGCCTCCTCTGCTTTAGGTTTTTTGTTGAAAGCACCACTGCGTTTTTTGTCGTTGTAAGCAACAGCGTGCTTATCTAAGGCAATGGTTAAAAAGCGTAACACGCGCTCGTCGCGGCGTAGTTCAACTTCAAGTTTGTTAATTACATCACCCGGGGCCTTAAATTCAGTTAAGTGATAATACCCTGTCGTCTTTTTTTGGATAGGGTACGCTAATTTTCTCAAACCCCAATTATCCTCCTGGACAATTTCGGCTCCGTTATCAGTTAAAATTTTGCTGAATTTGGCGTTAGCCTCTGCAGCAACATCAACTGACAACAACGGGGTTAGAACGATCACAATTTCGTACTGTTGCATTGTTATACTTTGATTTTAAATAAATTACCCGCTATTACGGGGCTGCAAATGTATGAAGAATATTTTATTTTTTCAAATAGAAATAAAGGTATATTTAGCACCGGAACAATAGACTATATTATACTTCACCACCCAAAAAGATGAAATTATTTTTTTTATTAGGATTTTGCATAATTCTAACTCAAAACCTGTTTGCGCAGTCTGCGCCCAGCGAACTGGAAAAAAAATTAACAGACAGCATTTGTACTTGCATGACGCAAGTAAATGTTGACAAGATAAATTCCAAGAAAGAGGCTGTTGCGGTTTTTACAGACTGCTTTACCAAGCACACCGACTTTTTAATGAAGCTGGCAACCGAGAAAAATATTGACCCTACCGACAACGCCAAAATGCGCGATCTGGGAATTGAGATTGGCAAACAATTATTAAACCAAAACTGCGCTGCTTTTACCAAAATATCGGTAAAAATGGTGGCTGCTGAAACTGAAAAAAGTGAAAATGCCGAAGAAGGGATAGGTTCTACTACAGGTAAAATAAGAAGAATTGACATGAAGGGCTTTAACTACATTGTTGCAACCGACAAAAGCGGCAGCGAAAAATCATTTTTGTGGTTGCGTCAGTTCCCTGGTTCAGAAAAATTTGCCAATGGAGTAACCGGTTTGCTTGGCAAACCGGTTAAGATAACCTGGCATGAACTTGAGGTTTACCTGCCACAAGCAAAGGGTTATTATAAGGTAAAAGAAATAACTGCAGTAGATTTTTTATAAATCGCATGTTACGGTATTGTTTTTGATATATAATGCCGCCGGCGTTTAATTTTAACACTTTTATTAATCAATACGATGATAACCCCTTCAACATACAACGACAACCACATCCAAACCATTGATGCCGATGATACCTACACGGAGTATTCGCCTGACGGTAATGACGACACAGATGATGACTGGGATGACGAGGAAGACGAATCATTTGACGACGAGGCCGGCGATAATAATGACCTGCATGAAATTATTGTAGAAGAAAACATTGATGACGCGGATGACGATGACCATCTGCCCAGTGAGGATTACTAGTATGGCGTTAGTCTCAAGTCGAAAGTCTTTAGTCCTAAGTCGGAAGCGACAAAAAATTGACTAAAGACTTCCGACTTAACATTAGTCGGTTAGTTCTTCGTAAAACTCCCGTTCTATTTTAATACCCCGGTTGGTTATAAAATCAACCATCTTGAATCCAATTCGCAGATATTCGGCCTGTACAGCAATTTTGGCTTTTTCAATCATACCTGCATTTTCCCAAACAGCCATGGTAACTATTACCGGGTCTCCGGCTTCGTTTGTGCGCTTGTACACCCCGTCTTGCACAAATCCGTCCAGCTTTTTTATAAAGTTACGGTTGTAGTTCATCCGTTCTGTGAATTCAGCAAAAGCTGCTGCCGGCACTACGAACTTGTCAATAAGTATTTGTTTCATTTTATTTCAGTGTTTTCTACAAAGTTCCGCTTATAGCAGATTCAGACCTTGTAAAAAATCATTGATTTTACCAGAAGATTGGCGACTTAAAAAAGTCTGACGGGGTTTGGCCGGTAAATAGCCTGAAATCATTATTAAAGTGCGATTGATCGAAATAGCCCGCATCGTAAGCCAGTTGGTTAAAGTTTTCATGCTTCTTGCCGTTTACCACGATATTCCGCAGGCGTATAATGGACGAAACTTGCTTGGGCGATGCTCCGGTGGCCTTTCTGAACCTTTTTTCAAAGGCGTCCTGGCTTATATACAGGGAGTCGGCCAGCTCTTTTATTTTATAAAAACCTTTGGCAGTATACATCTTTTCTATTGCTGCTAAAACCAGTTGATCCCCGCCTGCACCTTTATATTGAGAAAAAAGGAAATGCTCAATCAAATTTATTCTTTCAACGTTATTCTTCGCGGCCGATAGTTGCTCTTCAATTACTGAGGCTTGCCCGTTGCTGACAAAATTATCGAGGGGAACACTGCCTTCGAATATTTCGTGAAGTGGTACTTTGAAAAAGCTGCCCGCCGCGGCAGTTTTAAAAATAACCAGTATAGCTGCAGACCCGGCTGAGTAGTTTACCAGCCGCGAAGATTTTTTTAACCCCGTTAAAACCGATGCCGGTATATTGGTTTCGGTGCCCCCGACTGTAAAGTTTACATTGCCTTTATACCTGAAAACCAGCACCACCGAGGTGTCGGGCACCAACCGGTTTATAACCTCCCGGTCGCTTTCAATTACCAGGTAATGTTTGATAAACGGCTTTAAAGCATCCGTGGGTATGCAGGTGGTAACGGTCATTTCCTTAAATAGAATACAAAGCAAGTTAGGCAACAATTGTGTTAAAATCCCCCTTTTTTACGTCATTTTATTGCCGGTACAAAAAATGGGCAGTCACCGGTAAAATTTGGATATAAGGTTATTTGCATTAAAAAAAACCGTTCAGCTAATTACTTCGTTTATACTACTTTATAACTAAATTTTTATGAGGTCGATAAGCGATTTAAAAACCAAAGCCATAGTCTCGAATATCCGTAAGATTCGGGAATTCAGAAATTACACGCAGGATTACCTGGCGGCTAAACTTAAAATATCCCAAAATGCCTACAGCAAAATTGAACTGGGATACAGTAATATTACCCTGAACAGGCTAGTTGAAATTGCAGAAATACTGGAAATTGAACTTGTTGATTTAATTTGCGAAGACTGGGAAGATGTTATAAAATTAAAATTAGCCAGCCGGCAACTAAGGCAAAGCGGCGGTTCGCTATAGCTTATTAAGCTCTTCGACAAGTATTTTACTCAATTCATTAAAATACCGCCGTACCCCAAACCCTATTACACTTTGAATACCACGGCCGGCGTTTGTTAAAAACACCTCATCGGCTTCGTACAATATATCCGGACTGATCTGTGCCTCAGTAACCGGGATGTTATTATTTTTTGCCAGGTCGATCAGCACATGGCGCATAACGCCTTCCACGCAGCCCTCGCTTAAAGCGGGTGTGTAAAGGTGTTTTTTGTAGGATATGAAAATGTTCGAACTGCTGGCTTCGCATAAATTGCCGGCCTGGTTCAGTAAGAAAACATCGTCCAGTTTGTTTTGGGTTTTGTATAGGCCTGCCATCACGTAAATTAATGAGTTGCAGGTTTTAATGTTCGACAGGTAATTGGTAGGCTTGGGCAGTTCACTGTAAATATCCATTATCAACCCTTTGTCGTTCAAAAAATAACGGGGCTCATCCACTGGCTGCAGCTCCAGGCACCAGCCCATTTTATTTTGGGTTGGGGTATATAAGCCGCCTGCATCCCTGTAAACGGTTAAGCGCAGCCTGCCATGCTTGGCTTTGTTGCGGCGGGCGAGGTCGGCAACTTTCTCTTTTAAAAACCAGGCATCCATAGCCGAGTAGCCATCAATCTTTAAAGCCTTCATCCCTTTTTGCAGGCGTTCGGCATGCAGTTCCGGGAATTTTAGCTGCCCCTTCATCATACGCATGCTTTCGAACAGGCCATCGCCATATTTAAAAGCACGGTTATTTATCGAAACCAGTTTGGTATCAGCCGGAAGTATTTCTCCATTAAAATTGATAAAAACGGGTGTCATGGTTGTTTTTTAGTTGTTCATGGTTAATGGTTCATAGTTCATTGTAGGAAATTCACAGTTCATGGTTCATGGTGCAAAAAGTGCAGCGGCTATGAACCATCAACTATGAACCATCAACTGTCGGCTACGCGCTCTCCTACATATTTCCTCCACTTTTGCAAAACTGCGGCAAAATCTTCGGGCAGGGGCGCTTCAAAATGTAATTGTTTTTTTATTGTTGGATGTAAAAACCCCAGCGACTGTGCATGCAGCGCCTGGCGTGGCATTAACTCAAAGCAATTTTCGACAAATTGTTTGTATTTACTGAAAACAGTTCCTTTTAATATTTTATCGCCGCCATAAGTGGCATCGCTAAACAGGGGATGGCCGATGTGTTTCATGTGGGCTCGTATCTGGTGCGTGCGGCCGGTTTCAAGCTGGCATTCTATCAGGGTGACGTAGTCCATTCGTTCCAGCACCCGGTAATGCGTTACCGACCATTTTCCTTTTTCGGGGTCGTCGTAAATACTCATTACCCGCCGGTCGGCTATGCTGCGGCCTATGTAACCGGTTACGGTACCGTCTTCGGGTAAATCGCCCCAAACCAGGGCAATGTATTTGCGGGCTATGGTATGCTCAAAAAACTGACGAGCAAGCCAGGTCATGCTGCGTTCGTTTTTACTGATCAGCAACAGTCCTGATGTATCTTTATCTATTCGGTGTACCAGGCCCGGGCGGCCATCATTACCCGGTAAGGTTGGCAATTGCTGAAAATGGAAAACCAGTGCATTAACCAGTGTGCCTGTATAATTGTTGTAACCGGGGTGCACCACCATGCCTGCCGGTTTATTAACCACCAGTACATCATCGTCCTCGTAAACAATATTAATAGGGATGTTTTCCGGGTAAACTTCGGTATCCCGCGGCGGATGCGGCAACACCACCGAAATGACGTCAAGCGGTTTCACCTGGTAGCTTGATTTGGTGACCTTATCGTTAACCAACACATTACCAAGCTCGATAGCGTTTTGTATGCGGTTACGCGATGCATTTTCAACGCGGTGCATCAAAAACTTATCAATACGCAACAGCGACTGGCCCTTATCAACCACAATCCTTAGGTGCTCATAAAGGTCTTGCTCTTCCTGCTCAATAAATGCGGCGTCGTCGATCATCGGGGCAAAAGTAGTCGTTTTTTCACATAATGATAATAGTAAAAAAATATGTCCCGGCAATAAGCGTTTAGTACTGTATGAGAAAATATTATTACTTTTTAGCAGTAGCTTTCTTAGTTAGCACCGTTTCTGTTGCAAATGCGCAGAACTCCTTTTCGGGCCTTATTAAATCGAGCCCCGCCGATGCTACAAAATTATTAAATGCCTATGCGTTGCCGTTTTTTAAGGGCCTGGGCGTGGATCAAAACAGTGGCTGGACCAACACCGCCAAAACGAAAGGCATACTTAAATTTGATGTACGCATTACCGCATCGGCAGCATTTATTTCGTCGGCTGATAAAACTTTTGATGTTACTAAAATAGGATTGTCAAACCACGTAAAGCCCGCCGATCCGGGTCTGACTATTGCCCCAACCTTTGGGGGCGCTAAGAATACCGACGGCCCAAAGCTTAACATCTACGACGATAACGGCAACAAAGTAGCCGATTTTAATACCCCCGCCGGTGTTATAGCGGTAATACCGGCCCCGCAGATACAGGTTACGGTTGGCCTGCCTCAAAATACGGACATTACCTTACGTGCCATACCCAAGGTAACCGTAGGCAGCGACTTTGGGAGCATATCAATGATAGGCTTCGGCTTAAAACACAACATAATGCAGGATATTTATGGAAAGACTGCCGGTGAATTGTTACCTTTTGATCTGGCCATTGCCATTGGGTACAGCCATTTAAATTTAACCAAAACACTTAACGTTACCCCCGAAAACGGCGCGCAGCCTAAAGACAGCCAGCAAAGCACCAACTTTAGTAATCAATACCTGGATGGTAGTTTCAACAGTTTTACGGGCGAGGTTATCATATCAAAAAAGCTGCTGTCGTTTACCCCGTTTTTGGCTCTGGGCTATAATACTACTCATGCAGGTGTTACAGCAGTAGGAAATTACCCTGTGACCACCGGTGGCACGTTAATAACAAATACCTATACAACGTTTACCAACCCGGTATCCATCAGCGAGAACGTAATTAGTGGCGTGCGTGCTGATGTTGGTTTTCAATTGAGCCTTGGCTTTTTCCGTTTGTATGCGTCAGGCAGTTTGGCGCAATATAAATCGGTTAATGCGGGGATAGGGTTTGGGATTTGATTGAATACTTAACTAACTAAGTTAACTTTGGACATCGCATGTCCGCTGTGAATGTCCGCCGGGGTGGACTCACCCGGACATTGCTTCGCTCGTCCTGCCCTCTCTACCGTAAACGGTAAAGAGGGCAAATCACCTTTCATATATATACATAATTTTTTTCCGACCTCTTTACGGCTCGCCGTAGAGAGGGCAGCTCCAGCGAAGCGTCGAGCGGGTGAGTCCACCCCGGCGGACATTCACTCCCCATCATCTTTTTCCATAAATTTGCCCAATGCACATCAACCTCGAAATTTACAGCCCCATCCATCAAATAAAAAACAAGTTGTTTGATGAAAAGGGCATAGAGGTTTTTATAAAGCGGGACGACCTTATCCATCCTATTATATCGGGCAATAAATGGCGCAAACTGAAGTATTTGCTCAAACGCGCACAAGCTGAGAATAAACATCACCTGGTAACATTTGGCGGGGCGTATTCCAACCATTTGCTGGCCACGGCAGCAGCTGCCGCAAAATTTGGCTTTAACGCAACAGGCTTTGTAAGGGGTGAAGAAGTAGCCAACGACACACTTTTTTTATGCCGCTTACATGGCATGGATTTGATTTTTACCGATAGAGAAAGCTACCGCGACAAGCCGGCCTTATTTGATAAATATTTTGGCGATGACGCAGACGCGATTTTTATTGACGAGGGCGGCGCAAGTGCCGAGGGCGCAAAAGGTTGCAGCGAATTGGTTGATGAACTTACTGAGACCTACGACCATGTTTTTTGCGCCTGCGGAACGGGCACTACAGCTGCCGGAATTATTAATGGAATCCAACGGAACCAGCTGCCCACCCAATTTCATGCAATCCCCGTGCTGAAAAATGGAGACTTTATTAGAGACGAAATAGATAAATTTTTAACGGCGCCTGCTGATTATCATTTACATACTTCCTATCACTTTGGCGGTTACGGAAAAACCGACGAAAGGCTGATCAATTTTATTAAACAATTTGTTGCCGAAACAGGGATATTAATTGAACCGGTTTATACGGGTAAAATGCTGTATGCTTTGTTTGATATGGCAGCTTCAGATTATTTTAAGCCGGGCGACCGGGTACTGGCTATTCACAGCGGTGGCATATGGGGATTGTTGGGGATGAAGGATAAGTTTAACCGCTGATTATTTTGATTACGTTGATTTCGCTGATTTTGATTTGTGATTTGATAGATTAAGTGGAGGCCCTCACTAAATAATCGGGCTTGTGTTGAATTTCGAAAATCAATAAAATACCTATCTTTAACTTTCCGAAACTTTAGTAAATCCTATGAAAAAATACATACTCCCGGCACTTTTATTATGTTCTGTTTTTGGCGCTAACGCACAAAATAAACCGGATAGCGTTACCTTTTTGCTGCACAAATTTGAACAGCATATTGGCAAAGAGGTCTATCGCGTTAGCAAAACCAGCAACGAAATTACTTATACAGTCGACTTTAAATTTGTAGACCGGGGCTCGCCTGTTCCGCTAAAAGCTGAACTGAAGCTCACAACGGCCAACGAACCTATCAGCTTGAAAATAAAAGGTAATACGGCGCGATCGGCTACTATTAACGATACCATTGGCATTTCGGGTACGCTGGCACGCATAAAGGTTAACGACTCATCGTACCAGCAGCAGCTTACCACACTTGCTTTCCCGGTTGCCAGCTACGCACCTGGAACGGTACAGCAAGTGCTGATACAATACTGGAAAAACCATCATGAACCGGCGAGCATCACCACGCTGCCATTCGGGAGTGTTCAGATAAAAAAGAGCGGCGACGACACTTTTACCTTCAACGGTAAAACGCTGCAGTTCGACCGCTACACCATTGGCGGGTTAATTTGGGGCAACGAAATTGTGTGGACTGATAAAGCAGGGCAACTGGTATGCCTGATAACCAATGATGCGGAAGCCGACAAACTGGAAATGATGCTGGAGCCCTACGAAAGCCTGCTGCCGCAATTTATTGGCAAAGCAGCTACCTATGGTATGGAACTGTTCACAAAATCGACGCCAAAATCTACAGCTGCCGATAAAGTAATTGCCATAACCGGCGGTACGGTAATAGATGTGGTTAACTCGAAATCGATACCTAATTCGACAGTAATAATTGAGAACGGCATCATCAAAAAAGTTGGCGAAGCAGGTAAAGTAACTATACCGGCAGGCGCAAAAATTATTGATGCCAAAGGCAAGACCATATTACCCGGCCTGTGGGATATGCATGCCCACTTTGAGCAGGTTGACTGGGGGCCGGCTTACCTTGCAGCAGGCGTAACTACGGTACGCGATTGCGGTAACGAGTTTGGTTTTATAAACTCGGTGCAAAGCGCAATTGACAATGGAAAAGGTATTGGACCTAAAATATTAAAGGCAGGTATTATTGACGGCAAGGGCCCAATGGCGCTGGGCATTATACAGGCCGATACCAAAGAAGAAGCGATAAAAGAAGTTGACCGTTATAAGGATAACGGTTTTGTTCAGATAAAAATTTACAGCTCGGCAAAACCCGCCATTGTAAAAGCCATTTGCGATGAAGCGCATAAACTTGGTCTAACCGTTACCGGGCATATACCTAATGGAATGACTTTGCAGGCAGGTGTTGATTCGGGTATGGATATGGTTAACCACGTGCAGTATGTATACTCGGTTATGAAACGGAATAAAGACCGTTCTGTAAATTTTGAGGACTCGACCAGTATAGCTGCGCTTAAATTTATTAAGGCGCACCATACGGTTATTGATCCTACGGTGGGTGTATTTGAAATGTTTTTCCGGTCGACGAAGGATGATATAACTGAAATGGAGCCGGCGTTTTATTCGTTGCCGCTGCCGTTGCAGGCCATTTTTAAAAACACGGGTACCGACCCGGCAAGCGCCACAAGGCTGAAACCCATTTGGGACAGCTTTCAGAAATTGGTAAAAGTGATGTATGATAACGGCATAGCCATTGTTGCCGGCACCGACCAGGGTTTTCCCGGCTATAGCCTTGACCGTGAGCTGGAATTATATGTGAATGCGGGGTTAACGCCCATTCAGGCAATCCGTACCGCAACTATTACTCCTGCTGCTGTCATGAAGATGGATAAGGAAACAGGATCTGTTGAAGTTGGCAAAAAGGCGGATATTATTATAGTAGACGGTGACCCGTTAACAACTATCCGCGATATCCGCAAGGTTACCACCGTAATAAAAGGCGGTAAAATTTACGACCCGGGGATGCTGCATAAGTTGGTTGGGTTTGGGAAATAGAACCGGGATTAAGGGATTTTTTAGATTAATAGGATGCCTGGTACATTAGAAATCAGGAAACTATGAAATCCCTTAATCATAGGTTTTTCTAAAAAAATCGCTAATTCACCAACTCACTAATTCATCAATTTTTCGTCCTCAACATTAATGCAATTTTATGACATTGTTAATTCCGAGTTTTAACATTTAAATTATAACTTTGCCGCTCATTACCAAGCATGAGTGATCAGATTAAACATGAATGCGGTGTGGCATTTATTCGCCTGTTAAAACCGCTTTCTTTTTATCAGCAAAAATACGGAACGGCCCTGTACGGCATAAACAAGCTTTACCTTTTAATGGAAAAACAACACAACCGCGGCCAGGATGGCGCCGGTGTTGCTACCATTAAACTGGATATTGAACCCGGTAAACGCTACATAAGCCGCCACCGGTCGATGGCCTCGAATGCGGTAGCCGATATTTTTGAGTATATACAAAAGAAGTTCGCCGAAATTCAGAAGGAAACACCTGAAAAAATGAAGGATGCTGCGTGGCTTAAAGAACATGTGAGCTTTACTGGAGAAGTTTTACTGGGGCACCTGCGTTACGGCACCCATGGCAAAAACAGCATCGAGAACTGCCACCCGTTTTTAAGGCAAAACAACTGGATGACGCGTAACCTGGTTATTGCCGGCAACTTTAACATGACCAACGTTGACGAGCTGTTACAACAGCTATATGACCTTGGCCAGCACCCCAAAGAAAAAGCGGATACCGTTACCGTACTCGAAAAAATAGGCCACTTTATTGATACCGAAAACCAGGGTTTGTTTGACCAATACAAACGCGAAGGGTTAGACGACAACATACAGATTAGCAAGCTGATCGCTAATGATATGGATGTTGCCAAAATCCTGCGCAAATCAGCAAAAAACTGGGATGGTGGCTATACAATAGCCGGCATTTTGGGACATGGTGATGCCTTTGTAATGCGCGATCCTGCAGGCATAAGACCTGCGTTTTATTATTATAACGATGAAATTGTTGTAGCCGCATCCGAAAGGCCTGCGTTGCAGACAGCCTTTAATATACCTATTGAGGATATTAAGGAGATAAAACCCGGTCATGCCCTTATTGTAAAAAAGAACGGCAAAATAACCGAGGATATGGTGAGCGAGCCGGCCGAAAAGAAATCATGTTCATTTGAGCGGATCTATTTTTCGCGCGGCAGCGATGCCGATATTTACCGTGAGCGTAAACAACTTGGTCGTTTACTGTGCCAGCAGATATTGGAATATGTTGACCATGATGTAAAAAACACCGTTTTCTCGTACATTCCGAATACTGCCGAGGTAGCGTTCTATGGTATGGTTGAGGGTGTGCATAAGTACATCAAAAAATACCAGCGTGACAGGTTGCTGAACCGCGAAGATAAAATTACCGAAGAAGAACTGACTGAGGTGCTTGCAATGGCGCCCCGTGTGGAGAAGATTGCAATAAAAGACGTTAAGCTGCGCACCTTTATTACGCAGGATGCTGACCGCAGTGAAATGGTGGCGCACGTTTACGACACCACTTATGGCCTGATAAATAAGGGAACTGACACGTTGGTTGTTTTGGACGATTCCATAGTGCGCGGTACTACGCTTAAGCAAAGTATACTAAAGATACTGGACAGGCTTGGCCCTATAAAAATTGTGGTGGTATCATCAGCGCCGCAAATACGTTTCCCTGATTGTTATGGTATCGATATGTCGCGCATGGGCGAGTTTGTGGCCTTTGAAGCGGCTATCAGTCTGCTGAAAGATGCAGGTAAAGACGATGTGATATTAAAAGTATATCAGCAATGTAAGGACAGTGCCAAGCTGCCTAAAGAGGAAGTGGAAAACTATGTTAAGGCAATATACGAACCTTTCACTGACCAGGAAATATCTGATCGCATTGCGCAAATTATCACCCCAAAAGAGATAAAAGCCGATGTAAAGGTTATTTACCAAACCCTTGATAACCTGCACAAGGCTTGCCCGGATCACCAGGGCGACTGGTACTTCTCAGGAAATTACCCAACACCAGGTGGTAACAAGGTGGTTAATAAGGCCTTTGCTAACTGGATGGAAGGAAAAAATACAAGGGGGTATAATTAAGTCGTTAGTCTTGAGTTAGGAGATTTGATCTTGGGTTTTATTTAAACAAGTCATCCAGTACAATATCATTTTGCACCAGGCCAATTTTGTAGCTATTGTCCTGTGTGCCAAATGTGGTGACCATTACAATAAATAGTGTCTTTTTTGTTTTGGATTTAAGCTTAAAAACTTCTTGTTTTCGCATCAAATCTTCGGCGTAGGCTTTGTCTATTGTGAACCTGGTAGTCGAAAATTTCATTTCGCAAATGCTGATGCAAAAATCCTGCCGATCAAACAATAGGTCAATTTGTGCGCCGGGTTCACCTTTACCCGGTACGTATCGCCATGCAGATTCTTCGGTATAAACGCCTGCAATTCCCAATGCCGCTTTAATTTCTTTAATATGCTTAAGGCATACGCTTTCAAATGCTGTGCCGCTCCAGCTTCGCCACGAAGGCATGGCAGATAACTTTATCCAGCTGCCGGCGCCGCCTGCCCGGCTGTTGTCGATAAACTTTAAGTAAAACCGGGAATATTCGTCTGATAGTTTATAAATGGCATCGCGCAGGTTTTTCTCAAATGGTAAGTATGCTGAAATAAAACCTGATTCGGTTAGCTCTTCAAGCAAGGCCGTGGTGGTACCACCGGTTGAAAGGCCACATGCGGCAATAATCTCTTTGCGGGTTAACCCTGCAGGTTTGGCAGCAAGCACCCGTACTATTGAGATGTGTTTATCTGCACTTGCAAATAGTGATTGATAAAGCGTATTAAATTCGTTTTGTAATGCCCCATCTTTACTGAAGCAAATCCTGTCGATATTTTGGGCCACGCTTTTGCCGGGCAAAACATCTTTAAGGTATTGGGGAATGCCGCCTAAGGCCATATACAGTTGTACCACCTGGTAGTGGTCGAGGTTTACTTTGTTGTATTTAAGGTATTCGCCGGTTTCTTTGAGCGTAAATGGTAACAACCGTATTTTGTGTGTTATACGGTTGTGAAGGCCACCTTTATTATTCACTACTTTTTGAATCATCCACGAGGCTGCCGAGCCGCAAATAATAACAACCAGGTTATTTTGCTTAGTGCCCCACATGTTCCAGAAAAACTCAAACGCCTGAAAGAAACCTGATTTTGCCGAGCTTAGCCAGGGAAACTCGTCGAGAAAAATAACGCATTTCTTTTTTTTTAGCAGCGGTTCTGCATATTTCTTCAACATTTGGAATGCTTCTGTCCAGTTAACCGGTATAGCGGGGGCAATAAGCAAGTTCATACTTTCGGCAAACGTGTTCCTGAAATTGGTTAGCTGCTCAGCTACCGTAGCATTATGGACGCCCGAAAACTCGAATATTAAATTTCCCTTTAAGTGCTTTCGTATGAGATAAGTTTTGCCCACCCGCCTTCGCCCAAACATGGCGACTAATTCGGGCCGGTTTGATTTTAGTATCCCGTTAAGAATTTCTTTTTCCTCGGTTCGTCCTATTACTTCTTCCATATTTGCTTTGTTTCAGATAGTTGTAAGTTTTTTGACGTAGTTGAGTAGTAATTATATTCAGCCATAACTATGTAAATATATATACTTATGGCTAAATATTAAAAATTATAATCAGCCATAAATGTAATTTTTATATATTTATGGCTACTTATAATAAGGTAAACTTAGCCATAACTGCATGAATTAGTTCACTTGTGGCTGAGTTTAATTGAAAAGGTGCGGAGGTGATTTGCTCTTTTTAAGGCAATGGATAAAAGTTCAATACTTTTTTTTTAAAAAAACAGGTTAAAACAACGGGTAATCAGCCGGCTCGGCAGCCAATTTGCCATTTACCAAGCCTTCAATTTCAACAATAATATCCAGCCCCGCTTCACCATAAACTGTTTTGGTAGTGGCCAATTCATCGGTTTTTTGTTTTATCCAATCGGCTGACGGGGCTTTCCCGGCCTTTAGATTATCGAGTGCTTCGAGGCCGGCATTGGCAGCAATGACCAGGTTTTTTGAGAATGCATCGATATCGGCACTGTTGGGTATGTTTTGCAGCAGTGGCTCCAGTGCGGTGCGGTGGTTTTTCCATAGCATTAGTTGGATGCGGATGGCCTGTTCAGTAGTGGCGTCTTTGGTTTGCAAATAATCAGCCACCAATTTCCTGAAGCGCCTTTTTACTTCCGAATCGACAAAAATAATATCTGATATTGCTGTAAGCGGTGCAGTTTGGTACGATGCGCCGGCAGGCTTTGTAATGCGGGCAAACATTTTTTTGTAACCTTTTATCGGGGCTAAAACATCTGTAACGGTTTTTAGCGGTGCAATATCCCGCCCGCTGGTTAACCTGCGGAGCGAACGGTTGTAATCGCCAATGTGTTGTACGCCCAATTCATCCAGCTGATTACTTATGGCAAATAACCTGCGGTACATATCCGGCACATCTTTAACTGCGGCGGGAGACCATAATCGCTCAGCAATTGCAGCTGCGCGCGGCCAGATGCGGGTTTCAATATTATCCTTATCAACCGCCTCGCTCCACTGGGCAGCCTCGCCGCCGGTAAAGAGTGCTTTGTTTTCGGCGGTGATGGATTCTGGTATCGCCGTGTTGTTATAATGTACGTAGGCAGGCATAAATACATCAAGATAAAACCCTTTAGACACCAATATTTTGTTGCCATGTGCCAAGGCCTTACCTGCATAGGCAGGGTTGCTCCAAACCTGCACGGCAACATCTTTCGGTAAATCGGTAGAGAAAAGTTCTTCCCAGCCCAGTGTTTTTTTATGGTGTTTGGCAAGCAGTTGCGATACCCGCTTTACAAAATAGGCTTGAAGTGCATGGGTATCGGCCATATTGTTCTTCTTCATAAAGGCAGCAATTGCAGGATTTGTTTTCCAGGCAACGCCGTTATTTTCATCGGCACCGATGTGAATGTAGGGTGATGGGAACAGAGCGGCCATCTCGCCGAAAAACCTATCCAGGAATAGGTAAGTCGATTCTTTTGAGGGATCGAACGAAGGGGTGGGAGCGGTGGTGATCATTTTCATGATATCCATTAGCCCCATCGGCTTGCCATTGGTACTAGTCATTTTAAACCTTGGGCCGGGCTGGTAAGGGCCGGGTGCTGCCGCCAGTTCAGGGTGACCGGCAAGCCAACTGGTGGTATGGCCCGGCATATCAAACTCGGGCACTATGATAATGCCGCGTGCCTGGGCGTATTTTACTAGGTCTTTTATCTGAACCTGCGTATAATAATCTCCTAAAGAGCCTTTACGCTGCAAATCCGGGTATATTTTTGATTCGATCCGGAAACCTTCATCATCTGATAAATGCAGGTGCAGTACGTTCATTTTTACCGCAGCCATTGCGTCGATGTTCCTTTTAACCACATCCAGCGGGATAAAATGCCGGGCAACGTCAATCATCAGGCCGCGCCATTGAAAACGCGGGGCATCATTAATGGTAACTGCTGGTAAATAATAGCCTTGACTGTTACTGGTGGTTAATTGTACGATGGTTTCCAGCCCGTGCAAGGCGCCTGCTGTGGTGTTAGCTGTAAGGTTTATTTGCTTTGGGGTGATGGTTAGCGTGTAGCTTTCATCGCCGCCTAATTGCGCAGGGGCTTTTTGTTTAACGGTTACTATCAAAGCGGCAGTGTCGCTTTTGTCATTTTGGGTGATATATTGCTGACCAAAGTGCAAACCTGTTTTGCGGTTAAGGGTTTGGTAGGCGCGGTTTACAGCAGCATATAAAATAGTATCCGTTGCATCGGCTTTAACGGCCACTGTAAAATTGGGTTTTATATTAAACTGGCCGGAGCCAAACACCATGCTTTTGGGCATCGGCATTAAATTAGTTAAGGGCGCGGTTTGTGCATAGGTGATAGTGGCGGCATATAGGAACAGGCAAAACAGTAAAAGCTTTTTCATCGCAATCAGGGTTTATAATTAAATGAGGTGAGTTTTGGGTTATCGTCGATTTCTTTTAGTCCTTTTTGGGTGCAGAGTCCGCGCAGGTAAACTTCCATAGTGTTGGCCGCCAGTTCGAATGGAGATAACCCGAATTTATGAAAGCGGCTGGTACGGGTAAGCGAGCTATATAAAACGCCAATCCCTTCAAAAAAAACTTCAGCAGAAAGGTTGGCGCGGATATAGCCCTCGGCAATTCCATCATTAAATGCCTTAATCAAAGGCCTGCCAAGCTTTGCCGAATTTTGCTGGATGATCTTGTCCTGCAGTTCGGGGTAGTAATAATTCAAATCGTGATAAAAAACTTCGTTTACCTTAAAATCAAGGTCAATTCCTTTTATAAATACCTGGAAAAGCAATATAACCGGGTTGCTGTATTGAGTGGTGGTGTCTGTTAAACCAGCATGTAAGCGGCTGTAATGCAGGTCGAGGCATTCTTCAAGCAGCGCCTCTTTGTTGGCGAAATATTTATAAACTGTTTTGGTAGAAATGCCCAAGGGTGCAATAATTTCTTTAACGGTCATCTTGCGGATGCCATGCGTTAAGAATTGCTGCAGCGAGGTTTCGATAATTTCGGACTTCATTTAATTGACGGAAAATTATTTTGTTTAAATATTTTCCATACAAGTATAGGAAAATATTTTTAGATAAATGTTTTCCTGAAATAGATATTGAAATAAAATTTAAGAACGACGAGGAATACAATCAAAAACAAAAACTGGTTAATGCCGGCTTAAGCGAGGAAGTGAAAGCGGAGCTACAGGATATAATTACCATTAAAAATACTTTAGTTGTGCGGTCATCAAAATCATGGCAGCGCTGTTTTAGCAGGCGGTTATCCCGATAATTTGTGTTATTGGCATATTGAACATATTGTGTTTTGTATATATTTGAATTTTATAAACCAATTATGAAACCAATTATAGCACTGCTCGCGGCATCTTTTGTCGCTGTTAATATATTTGCCCAGGAGCCGCAATTTACCACCGTTAAAAATAATGCCGCCACGCCGGTTAAAAACCAGGGGCAATCGGGTACGTGCTGGTGCTTTTCGAGCACGGCATTAACCGAGAGCGAATTGCTGTTCAAAAAACAACCAGAAGCCGATTTGTCAGAAGTGTTTACGGTTTACAATTTATACCTTGATAAAGCCGAAAAGTATATCCGCGGGCGTGGTACCACCCGGTTTAGCGAAGGTGGGTTGGAGCAGGACATGCTTTATTCAACAGATACTTACGGGGCTGTGCCTCAAAGTGTTTATCCGGGCCTAGGGCGCGATACTGTGCTAAAACACGATTATGCAATGGAAGGGAAGCTAAAAGCATACCTCAACAAAGTTTTACAGGATAACCCGAATACGGTGCCGATGGACTGGAAAATTGGATTTAAAGCTATACTTGATGGCTACCTTGGCGCACCGCCTGCTACGTTTACTTTTAACGGTAAAACCTACACCCCGAAAAGCTATGCACGCGAAAATGTACCTGTAAAATCAACCGGGTATATTGGGCTTACTTCGTTTCAGCACCATCCATATTATACCACTTTTGCCATGGAAGTGCCGGATAATTACAACAGCAACATGTATTACAATTTGCCGCTTGATGAGCTGATGAGAGATATTAAAACAGCTATTATGAAAGGCTATACCATAGCCTGGGACGCCGACGTAAGCAATAAAGGATTTCAGCAGATGAAAGGCTACGCCAAATGGGTTAGCGACGACACCGAGCTGAAAGATTACGCCACGTTTACCGAAAAAAATGCAACACCCGAAATACGCCAGCAACTGTTTGATACCCAGGTTACGCAGGACGACCACCTGATGCAGATAACCGGCCTTGCAAAAGATAGCAAAGGCAATGAGTACTTTATCGTGAAAAACTCGTGGGGCGAAGTAGGACCTTATAAAGGTTATATTTATGTAAGTATGAATTACTTCGTTATCAATACCATTTCGGTATTGTTAAATAAGGATGCATTGGAGCCGGCTATGCTGGCCAGGGTTGGGAAGTAGAAATTTCCATACCTCTGCGGGGGGACAATTTAAGTTTCGGGTGCAAATGATTGCAAAAAAACGTTGCTGTTCACAGTGAAACACAAGGAACGGGGTGGAACGGTAAAATTCAATACATTTTGGAAAAAAGTGCATTTTTGGCTCAAGATGGCAGTTTTTTAACTAAAAGCGCCACAAAAAATGATGAAAGTGCTGACAAAACAGTGTCAGCACTTTCATCATTTTAAATGTTTAATTAGCGGTGTGATAGGTATAAGCCCACCACCTTCAATTCTTCACCATCCTGCTTCCATAAACCGGCCCGGCGCTATTGCCTTGCTTTGGCACAAACTTCACCGTTACCTTTTGCTTGTTTTTGGTTAACTCTATCGGGATAGTGTAGCTGATATCGTAAAAACGGCTTTCCTTATATTTGTTTAAATCAACAGTGGTTAGCTTGGTACCATCGACCATAATATCAAATACCCGACCGCGGTTGTCCATGCCCCAATAGGTATTGATCAGTGTATTTTCAGTATTCGCATCAACCTTCATATCAAACGAAACAAAGCCGCCATTTTCTGTGGAGCGCCATTTTTTTTGGTGATCCTCGCCGGTGGTGAGGTTTTCGCCGCTAAAGCTGTGGTCGCGCTCGGGCTGCATTTCGCCAACACGCAAAATATCGGTGGTGCGCGCATCCAATTCCTGTTGCTGTTTGCGTTGCTCGTCGTAGGCTTTTTGCTGTACCGTCCATGCATCAGGTGTAAACACATCCCAGTAAACCGAATAATATTCATTTTTGGTTCGATTGAAGGGGATTAGGTTAACATCCTGTGGCTGTGCAGTATTCAGGGTGCGGAAGGTCAGCTGGTTTTTGTCCACCATTTGCAGCCATTTGTTAGGATCAGTTTCGCTGGTGACAAATACGGGGATGCCTTTTGTCGGGTCGGGTTCTTTATCACCCAAAATGCCTGCCAGTAAAACGGGGCCGTAAAATATGGCGCGACGGTTGGCGTTATCGGGCAGCGCTTCGGTATACAAATTTTCGGGTGCGGTGAAGGTTATCTTATCGCCATTTTTCCAACTGCGGCTGATAGCAATATAACCATGCTCGTCAATCTTAACGGGCTGTTGTTTGCCATTTATGCTGATGGCGGGATTTATCGCCCAATGTGGTTTGCGGATGCGGATAGTTAACGGGCCCGGCTTAGTGGTGTTTACAGTGAAACTAATATGGTCGTTAGCTGGCAGGTTGCTTTCCTGCTTCAGAATCAAACCCTTAGCGGTCCAATTTAAAAGCGACGGAATAAACAGGTTTACATAAACGGAACCATCGGCCCCGCGCGAATAAATGCTCTCGTTATATTTAACATGGTTTTCCATGCCCGAACCCACGCAGCAGGTAAATGTATCAAACTGGTCGCTGTACTCTTTTTTGCCACCCATACGCATGGGCACAAAATAACACATCATCCCGGTTTCGTGGTTTTGCGATGCCAGTATGTGGTTATACAGCGCTTTTTCGTAGTAATCCATCAGCAGTGCCGAAGGCGCGGTTGCAAACAAATGCCGCGTTAGCTTCAGCATATTGTAAGTGTTGCATGTTTCGGTAGTGTTTTCGGTGAGCTTGTCGTTCAGCTTGCGCGGTTCGCTTAAATATTCATAATTGCTGTTGCCGCCGGTGGCGTAGGAGTGATTGTTAACTACCGTCTCCCAAAAGAAATCAGCAATGGCTTTATCGTTGGCATCGCCGGTAAGTTCGTAGCGACGAGCGCTGGCAATTATTTTGGGGATTTGGGTGTTTGAATGTTTGCCCGGCAATATATCCTCCTTTTTGGCAAGCGGGTCGAGTATGCTTTTATCGTAAAATTTATAGGACAGCGCCAGGTATTTCTTATCGCCGGTTATGGCATATAAGTTTGCCAGTACTTCCGTCATCCCGCCGTATTCGCACAGCAACATTTTTTGCAGCTTCTCGTCGTCAAGGTTTTTGATTGTCTCGCCTGTCCAGTTGGCCATACCCTTGCAAACCTGAAGCGCCTGGGTATTGCTGCAATATAAATAAGCATCTAACAGCCCAGCCATTACCTTGTGCACCGTGTACCAGGGCGACCAGCCGCCATTTAAATCGAAGCCGTGCGAGCGGATATCGCCTTTGGCAACCTCGGCCCAGATAGTATCTTCTTTGGGAATGGCGCCAATATAGCCGGTTTTGCGGGCTACCTGGCATTCATTAAGTTGGCTAACAATATAGTTTACCCGCTTTAAAAACTCAGGCTCGCGGGTTGAAGCATAATGCAGGGAGAGGGCCGACAAATAATGCCCCAGCGTATGCCCCGCAAGGCCTGATGACTCCCAGCCGCCGTACATTTTGCCTTTGGGTTGTAGACCGGAATGTGCGCGGAAAGCCGCCAGCAGCCTGTCGGGCTCAATAGCTAATAAATAAGCGGCATCAGCCTCCATTGCCTGCTTGAACGGGCCGTCCAGAAGTTTTACGTCTTTCAAATCAAAGCTATATGCCTTTATGGGCACCTGCGGTTTTACTTTTATCCGGGCGTCATTCCATTCAGGTACGTATGATTGGGCATGCGCTCTTACTGTTGTTAATCCACAAAATATAACCAGGCTGTATTTAAGCAACTTATTCATCATCATAAATCGGTAATTTATAAATATACGGGTTATAAAGTTACGGGTGTAACACTATTTATTGTGCCTGATATTTTGCAGTTGATAGCAGGATATTAGCCGGTTTTAATTTTGATAATGGCCAGCCGGAATAAAATATGGGAATACAGGATTATCCAATCACGGTGCTTTTGGCAAACCGGCTTAAACAACCGGTGTTGATCGACACCATTACAGCACACAAAATAAACCAGGCAGTAACTAACAAAGGTGTGCCCATAATCCAAACCTGGTTTAACAGGCCTTTTAGCAGGATGCCGTTTAGTAATATCAAAATAACTACTGTATCTAAAATAAGAGGTATCACCAGGAAGCCTATGAAAACTAAAATCTTTCGTTTATTTACAATAGCCTTGTAGGCTGTTATTAACGGAGGCATACAAATAATTGCAACGATAGCAAAGGCTGCAATTTTTATAACCTGTAAATTCGAATGGTCGTGGTTTAAAAACAACGCCCGCAGGCCCCACACTTCATCGCCCGATCCGGTGGCAGCCATATACATGCGTCCAAATTGCATATTACCCAATATTAAAATCAAACCAAATGATTTAACCCCGTTCGATTTTCCATATTTTAACCAATATCTGCCAAGCCATAGCATAATAAATGTAAATATCGGCCCGGCAAAAGTCGCCAAAATGGCCAGCGGGTGTTGTCGCTGGCAGTCGGTGCAGATATCCCAAACATTAAAATCGCGGGTACCCCAGCAGCCGCAAATCAGCCGGCCGGTAATTATATGGGCAAGTTCGTGCAGCTCATGCATCAAAAAAAAGAAAAATATAAATACCAGGAGGTTTTTGAAAGTAAGCTGAATTTGTAAAGAGGAAGTGGCTGGCATTTAGATTGCGATTTGTAAAGATGGCTTTGTGACGCAGGTTTAACGCGGGAGGTTACATGGCATTTTTTACCGGGCGAGAGGGTCTGCCCATCAGCTTCGTTCCTTCGTGCCTTTTTAATAAATTTACTCCGTTAATAAATGCACAATAAATTTAACCGCCATGCCCCACATACCCTTAGACCCCAATCTGCCCGGCATTACCGGCCTGCTGAATTATCGCCAGGATACCGCTTTGCCCATCCGACAGCTTACCCAAATATTGCTTCGCGGTGAGTCGACGTTAACGGAAGGCGAGCGGGAGTTAATTGCCACCGTGGTATCGCAGGGCAACCAATGTGATTTTTGCTGTAACGCTCATACTGCTGCTGCGGATGCGCTTTTAGGTGAAACCACCACTGCTGAAATGGTTAAAAACGACCCGGAAAACGCGCCGGTAAGCCAAAAGATGAAATACTTGCTGCAAATAGCCCGCAATGTGCAGGCCGATGCACGTACAGTTAGCACCGAACTGGTGGATAAAGCAAAGGAAGCTGGTGCTACCGACCTGGAGTTACACGATACCGTTTTAATTGCTGCCCTGTTTTGCCTGTACAATAAATATGTAGACGGCCTGGCCAGCGTTACGCCAACCGAGCCAGCTTTTTACAACCGGCTAGCCAATATTTTGAAAACCAGCGGTTATTTACCGTCTGAAAACAGGTATGCGAGCCTGAATAAAAGTTAAATCAATTAGTGTTGATTGGCCTTTTAACGGCATGCTCTCTGGCCTGTATATTCGACGAGATTCGTTAAAACAACTCAGTTTTCAAAGACAGGCATGGCTATGTTTACCATTTAGAGATAGTTTTAAGTAATAATTTATATTTCTAATTAAATTATTGCTGCTTTGGCATGGTATGTGTTATTTCTGAAGTGATAGATTATTGACACTATGGAAATTCAACACACTGGCAAGCCCGACTACATGGCGGATAATTTACAATTGGATAAATTAAAACACCGCCAACCTTTTATGAAACAATTAATATTATGGATGATGATCATACTGTCACTTATTTGCGTGGTAGCATTGGGTATGATTATTATCAATTATAGTATACATGCAAAATTGTAATTCACTTATCGATAGGTTTATTTGAACCACGCAAATGTTCATTGAGGTTATACCTGATTCGGGTAGCGAGGTAAGATTAACTGCTTTTCCTGAATTTTAGAAACGTAATTACAATAAAAGCTATAATTGGAGTGGTAAATATGGCCAGCAGGATAGAACCCCAGTAGCCCAATGCTGTGTCTTTACCATACCTGCCTATCACCACTATTAATAATATAGCTACAATAATTAAGATAAGTTCGGCACCCCCGATATTTAAAAATGCTAATTTCATAAGGCTTATCAATATCTACTAATATAGATATTTAATTACCATTGTTCATTTTGTCATTTAGCGCGCAAAAGCATCTATTGGCCGTATTTCAAAGTCGTAGGGGAGGAGGTGTAGCAACGGTCTTAAAATATTTTTATTTGCTGCAATCAACCCCTGTTTAAAATACTTTTTTATTATCATATTTGGATTGTAACCCAATACGGGATTAACCGACATTATACATACTACTATGCAGGAATTAGACCCAACCATTTTACAGAAGGCCAACGTGTGGCTTACCGGCAACTATGACGCTGATGTGAAACAGGAAATACAGACTTTAATTGACAATAAAGCATATACCGAACTTACCGATTCGTTTTACCGCGACCTTGAGTTTGGTACCGGCGGTTTGCGTGGCATCATGGGGCCGGGCAGCAACCGTATTAATAAATACACCATTGGCGCAGCAACGCAGGGCCTGGCTAATTACCTGAAAAAAACCTATCCCGGCGAAAAGGTGAAGGTTGCCATTGCGCATGATAGCCGTAATAATGCCGACTTGTTTTCGCGTATTACTGCGGAAGTGTTTTCGGCTAATGATATTTACGTTTACTTTTTTAAGGCCCTGCGGCCAACACCTGAACTTTCGTTCGCGGTGCGCCACCTGGGTTGTCGCAGCGGGGTGATGCTTACTGCGTCGCATAACCCTAAAGAGTATAATGGTTATAAGGCCTATGGTGCAGATGGCGGACAGTTTGTGTCGCCGCATGATAAGGCTGTGATGGATGAAGTTGCTGCCATAAGCAGTGTTGATGATATTAAATTTAACCGGGTAGATGCCAACATAGAGGAGATAGGTGAGGAAATAGATGAGCTTTACCTGGATGCGATAACCAAGCTATCTGTATCGCCCGAAGCCATTAAGCGCCAGAAAGATTTAAAAATTGTTTACTCACCGATACACGGAACCGGTATTACACTTACTCCGCAGGCCCTAAAGCGTTTTGGTTTTGAGAACGTTATTTTGGTTGAAGAGCAAATTACACCGGATGGTAATTTCCCAACGGTAATATATCCAAATCCCGAAGAAAAGGAAGCGTTAACCCTTGCCCTTAAAAAAGCGCAGGAAACGGATGCCGACCTGGTGCTGGCCACCGACCCTGATGCCGACCGTGTGGGCATCGCCGTAAAAAATACTGACAACGAGTTTATCCTGTTAAACGGTAACCAAACCGGCACAATGCTGATCAACTACCTGCTAACCGCGTGGGAAGAAAAAGGTAAATTAACAGGCAACGAGTATATTGTTAAAACCATTGTTACCACCAACCTGATTGATGCTATTGCCAAAGCCAAAAATGTAACCTGCTATAACACTTTAACCGGCTTTAAATACATCGGCGAGCTTATGACCCAATTTGAAGGCAAGCAAACCTTCATCGGCGGTGGCGAAGAAAGCTATGGCTACTTAATTGGTGAATTGGTGCGGGATAAAGATGCAATTATAAGCAGCGCCTTTATAGCAGAAATGACAGCCTATTACAAAGATAAAGGCAGCAGCCTGTTCGAGGCGTTGATTGATACTTATGTGCAATATGGTTTTTACAAGGAGAAACTGATTTCCCTCACCAAAAAAGGAAAAACCGGCGCCGAAGAGATAAAGGAAATGATGGAGACGTTCCGCAGCAACCCGCCGGCTACGTTAGGTGGCTCAAAAGTGGCTACGCTTAAGGACTATGAAAAAGGCATTGAAACGGATTTACTGACCAATACCACTAAAAAGATTGAACTGCCAACTAGCGATGTGCTGCAGTTTATTACGGAGGATGGCACCATCGTTTCGGCCAGGCCTTCAGGAACCGAGCCCAAGATAAAATTCTATTGCAGCGTTAACGGCAAGCTGGCCAGCAAAGCAGCCTATGCCGAAACTGACAAGCAACTGGATGAAAAGGTGAATAGTGTGATGAAGGATTTGGGGGTATAATAAAAAATTTGTCATTGCGAGGAACGAAGCAACCGCGAACTATGCAGATCCGCTCTGTAAAGTTTGCGGTTGCCGCGCTCGTTCCTCGCTCGCAATGACAATCAGGTTTGCAATTGAAGACTAATTCGTCAACTTCGTCAGCTCCGACGTAAGCATAATCTTTCCATCCGGTCCATGAATTTCCTGCTTTACAGTTCCAACTCCGGGGCAAAACCATTGTACAATTTCCTGTTTTGGTGTGGTGAACTTACGGGTAACCGAACCGATAAACCAGCGGCCGGTTTCTTTTTTGGCGACCGTCATGGTGTACATCTCAGCAGTAATTTTAAAGCAGTTAAAGGTTCCGCCGGGTACAGTTACTGATTCCAGTGCGCCAACCTGTATATTGGTGGTAACCATGCGGCTGCCTGTGCCAATTCCAAGGTCGACCAATTGTTCAACATAAGTGCGGCTAACATTTGTATGGTCGTAATAACCTGCCGAGTTATTTACGTTGGTAAACTTAGGCAGCCCAACTTCCTTCCACTGCTTTTCGGTTACAGTATAAGCCATTGCCGAAAGATTTTCGTAAGGCTTAAGCGTCATGCCTGTTTTCAGTTCCAGCGGGAACTCAATAGGGTCGCTCGAACTGGCATATACAAAGCCTTTGCCGCCTTTTTTGGTGGCAATTTCTTCCAGGTCGTGGGCGGTTTTTTCGGCTATAGCTTTGTTATCATAAAAAAGGCGGGTTACAGTATCATTGCAAACATAAGTTAGGTTTGATATGCTGTTTGAAACACCTGCAGCTGTGTAATGTGTGCTTGTTGTTTTAATTACGTGTACCTTATCTTCATCCTTAACTTCTGTCACTGCAGTTACGTTTTTCCCGAGGGCCGCATGCGCTGCCGAGTAAATAGTTAGCTCGGCTTCGGAGCCTACCTTGTGCATAAACAGGGCATTGCAATCCTGGCTAAATGCTGTTTGTTTGCCTGCCATTAAGAATAAGGCCAAAAACAGGCTGCCTTTAAGTAGTTGTAGAGTCGAAGTTTTTTTCATCGTGGTTGATTTTTAGGGTCAATTAATTTGTATGGCCCGTGGTTGTTTTTTATTGTTGGGCCGTTGATGTAAAAATGCCTGTGTTTTAGTGGATTGGCAATAATACATATGTAGTATAAATGAGGTATGTAGTGAATGCACTTGCGCAGGTGATTAGCGTGAATGTCCGCCGGAGTGGACTCACCCGCTCGACGCTTCGCTGGAGCTGCTCTCTCTACGGCAAGCCGTAAAGAGGGCGGGGGATTTTCTGTTTTTAAATTCTACTTGAGTTTTGCGATAAATAAAGATTTATTTACTTTTCGGTTATGGCGTCTATAATCGAACTGTGTCGTGAATTGAGGCAACGGGAAACCGTCGCCGAAAGAGTTTTGTGGGAACATCTTAGAAACAGGAAATTTTCGAACTACAAATTCCTGCGGCAACATCCAATTTTTGTTATTAATGCGTTTGGCAGGAACTCATATTATATCCCCGATTTTTATTGCCATAAAGCGAAATTGGTTATCGAAGCCGACGGCCCTGTACATCTTTATAAAAAGGATTTTGATAAAAATCGGGATGAAGTATTGCTGGGCTTGGGGCTAACTACGTTGCGATTCCAAAATGAAGAAGTTTTAATTGATCTCCAGGATGTTTTACGAAAAATCAAAGAGTATTTATAAATTATAATTCCGCCGCCCTCTTTACGGCTTGCCGTAGAGAGGGCAGGACGAGCGAAGCAATGTCCGGGTGAGTCCACTCCGGCGGACATTAAAGCCAGCGCGCCGTTAGCCACTATCTATCCTTCAAAAAATTTCTCCCATCTTTGCACATGCCTTATTTTAAAAAGCTGCTTGATTTGTTAAAGATCGAGCGCGAGGAAGACCGCAATTCTTATTTAAAACTTACCGAAACATCGTCTGTAGCCGACCGCCGGGCAAACGGCCTCACCTGGTATCCTATAGCCATACGCGGGACTGAACCCAGTCGTGGCGATTATTTAACCGTTGAGGTGGAGCGCACTACACATCATGATATTTCACACCAGTTCAGATTTGGGTCGCCAGCCGTATTGTTTACCAACCACGACCCGAAGAAAGACCGCGTTGAAGGTACAGTTACCTACCAGGGCGGCAATCGTTTAAAAATTACGTTGTTTACGGAAGAACTGCCTGATTGGAGCCGTGATGGCAAACTGGGCATCGAGCTGCTTTTTGATAACAACAGCTACGATGAAATGCAGAATGCCGTTAAACAGGCATCGGCAGTAAAAGAAAAGCCGGAAGGCAGGCTGGTAAATATATTAACGGGCGAATCGGCCCCGGTGTTCAGCCGTCAAAATCAATATCCATCCTTTCCGGGATTAAATTCCTCGCAGCAACAAGCGGTTCAAAATATATTGGCGGCACAGGATTTGGCTATCGTTCACGGTCCGCCGGGAACGGGAAAAACTACTACTTTGGTGCAGGCCATTAAAGCGCTCATCGCCCAAAATAAAGAACAAATACTGGTGGTGGCGCCGAGCAATACCGCTGTTGATTTACTGAGCGAAAAATTAAGCCTGGAGGGTTTGAATGTTTTGCGTATAGGGAACCCGGCGCGGGTATCTGAAAGGCTGATGTCGTTAACCCTTGACAGCAAAATGGCGGAGCACAGCTACGTGAAAGATGTAAAGAAGCTCAAAAAACAGGCGTCCGAATACAAAAACATGGCCCATAAATACAAGCGCAGCTTTGGCAAAGCAGAACGCGACCAGCGTAAGGCCTTGTTTGATGAGGCCCACAAAATTATGCGCGAGGTTGATAAAACCGAGCAATTTATCATCGACGATTTGGTTGCCAAAGCGCAGGTTATTACAGCCACGCTGGTCGGCTCAAACCATTACACCGTCCGCAATGTAAAGTTTAATACCGTCGTAATTGATGAAGCCGGCCAGGCACTTGAACCCGCCTGCTGGATACCGATATTGAAAGCCCAAAAGCTAATTATGGCCGGTGACCACCTGCAACTGGCACCCACCATCAAATCGAACGAGGCCGCACGTGCCGGGCTAAGCACCACTTTACTGGAAAAGTGCGTTGCCCTGCACCCCGAAGCAGTAACACTGCTTGAGGAGCAATACCGGATGAACGAAACTATCATGGGCTTTTCATCAAAAGAGTTTTACGGCGACAGGCTGATGGCGCATGAATCCGTTGCTCACCGGTTATTAATTCCCGGCGACTTGCCTTTTACGTTTATTGATACAGCCGGCTGCGGTTTTGACGAAAAACTGGAAGGTACAAGTTCGGTAAACCCGGAGGAAGCGGCATTTTTAATAAGGCACTTAACGCAACTGGCAGAATCATTGCAGGCAGATGCAGCAGGTTTTCCAACCATTGCGGTAATATCACCCTATAAAGAACAGATACGCATTTTGCAGGAGCTGTTGTTAAGCTCTGAAGTATTACAAGCCCATGCTGATAAAATATCGGTTAACACCATCGACAGTTTCCAGGGACAGGAGCGGGATGTAGTTTATATCAGCATGACGCGCAGCAATACGAGTGGTGACATCGGTTTCCTTGCGGATATCCGCCGGATGAATGTAGCCATTACCCGCGCAAAAAAGAAACTGGTTATTATTGGAGATAGCTCAACGCTGGGTAATTTTCCTTTTTATGGGGATTTGATTAAATATGCTGAAGGGGTAGGGGGATATAAGAGCGCGTGGGAGTTTATTTGATGATTTCACCGATTTAACTTCTTTCTAAAAATCATGTCATTTCGACGAGGAACGAGGAGAAAACTTGTACACCCGCTATTCCCGCGGGAATGTCAAGAGCAGAAGTTTTCTCGCTGTCGCTCGAAATGACATGATTTTTTTTTACGTTATGTTTAATGTCATCAGTAGTGACGGAATTGTTATTGAAATGGTTTGATTTTTAAATTAATTAATACAAGGAAGCGGGAGGGCTCCCGCCCCTTGTAAACCAATTGTACGAAGAGAAAAAATCTTTATTGTTAGTCAGTGATCATTAGTCATTAGTGCTTTTCGGGGCATCTTCAAATTTTCAAATCACCACATCTTCAAATTATTTCTTTAATATCATATACTCATAAGGTTGCAAAGTAACCTTTGCGCCTAATGTGGCACTTGCATTTGTAATTCCGTTTGTCCATGCGCCTTGTATGGCTGCGGGAACGGTAAAGTCATTTACACCGTTTTTGGCATTCACTAATATCAGCACATCATCAGTCCCGGCTTTCTTTTCAAAAGCGATGACGTTGGTGTCGTTATAAGGCGTTAATGTCCCGGTTTTAATGGCTTCGTGTGCAGTTCTGAATGCTATTATCTTTTTGTAAGCAGCCGTCATGTCGGGGTTGGTGCTCCAGTCGATGGCGTCGTTACTAAAAATGCTTAACTGTTTAGGGCTGCCGACTTCCTGACCTGTATAAAGCAATGGTATTCCGTTCATATAGGCGGCCAGCACATAAGCAGCAAGCGCGCCCTGTTTACCCTTGTAAACGGTCACCGTGGCGCCATCGCTCGATGTTACATCGTGATTGGTGCTGTACCTTAACTTAAATCCACCCGCTGCTAATGTGTTATTTTCATTTGTATTGCTTGTAAACAATGCGCTAGGTGCTTGCGTACCGGCAAAAACTCCTTTCAGCGTGCCATAAAAATCAAAGGCATAAGTCATTTGGAAACCGCTGTTAAACATGCTGGTTTTTACGCCCTCGGCAAGTAACACCAGTTTACGGTTGGTAAACTTATGTAACGTATCAATCGTTTGTTTCCAAAAATCATCCGGTACAAAATCCACGGCGTCGCAACGGTAACCGTCAATATTGGCGGTTAATACCCAAAACTTCATGGCGCGTATCATGGCAGTACGCATCGCACTGCTGTTATAATCCAATGCGGCCACATCATTCCAGCCTGTTCCCGGCGGACTTATAATATTACCCGCTCCATCCTGTTTATACCACGATTTGTTGTTTATCCAGGCGTTATCCCAGCTTGTATGGTCGGCTACCCAATCAAGTATTACGGCCATATTGCGGTTGTGGGCTTCGGTTACAAGATTACGCAGGTCGTCGAGGTTCCCAAATTCGCTGTTTACGGCATTGTAATCTTTAACAGCATAAGGCGAACCAAGGCCCCCCGCTGATTTTAGTACACCTACCGGGTACGTAGGCATCAACCAAACGGTATTAACGCCAAGCGCTTTTATTGAATCGAGCCTGGCAAGCACGCCTGCAAAGTTGTGTGTTGCGCTGAATGAGCGTAGGTTAACCTCGTACATTACAATATCCTTGGAATCTGGTACGCCTGTAAATGGTGTGCCGTAGGCCGCAGGGTCTTTATAAGTGTCAACAGGTTTGGTAGCAATGGTATCGGGCTTGGTTGGGGTAACTGCTTTTTTACCGCAGCCCGTCCCCAAAAAGGCCGATAATAGTATTATTAGTAAACTGTTCATTTGGAATTTTAAATTGTAAATTTTCATACTCACTTTCCTTTTTTTCTTAATTAAATGCTACCCTGTTTTTTTATTATCTACCTCAAAAATACCGGCATTTTACTGGATTATAGCATTGCCTGTTTTAAATAAACAGTGAACCGGGCATCTGCCCAAAATGTCTAATTATTTAAGTGTGTATGGAAACAGCCGCCGGCCGTACCGATTGCCGGCGGCTGTTTTAAATTAGTTTTTAACTATAGTATAAGCGTAATATTTTGGGTTAGTCTGGCTCATGTCCAGCGTAACGGTGTAGTTACCTGCATCGTTAATGGTAACTGCTCCCGGGTCGTTAAAAATAAGCTTACCGATTAATGAATTTGCATCGGCAGGGCCATAGTTGATATCCCAGGCATCGTTAGCGCGGAATTTTAGCGCGCCCGGTACCAGGTTCAGCTTAATGCTATATTTATTGGTCGCCACATCATAAGTCATTGCGGTTGATGCATCCCATCCATGCGGGGTAGCGGTGCCGATAATACCTATGCTATTTATCAGCGTAGCTGAGTAAGTAAGCGCTTGAATATCTGCATTCAACTTATATACGCCCGGTGCGTCGACTTTTAAGCCTGCTGCTGCGCCATCTGTGCTTAGTTTGCCGCCGCCCGCATCGCCATAATTAATGTGGTCCCAATCGGGTGCGCTGGTAAATTTAAAGTAATCGCCAACGTTCATATAAATATAGCCTTCGTAGGTAAAGGTGGTAACCGCCGGTATGGTCAAGGCTGCGCCCGGGTTCCAGCCCTGGTAGGCGCCGGGTACCGAAAGCTTATCGGGAGCCAGTACTTTAAAGGTGGTAACCGTTAACTTAACCGATTTTGAAAAAACCGAATCTTTGCCGTAAATAGCCGCACCGGTACGCACCTCGATCGTCGAGGCTGAGTTGGCAGGCAGGTGCAACTGGTTAATCAGCCGGTTATTTAAGCCGCCGTAGGTTATTTGCAGCGAATCGGCAGTGGTTGCGCCAATTACGATTTTGGTTTTAAAGTTGTTGCCGGTTGGCGCTACCTGTACAAAGTAGCTGATCACTGCGCTAACGCCATAATCTGCTTTCTGCCATTTAGTAGTTAACATTTGGTTCGAGTCTGCCGCTGTAACTGCTATCGAAGTACCATCCGCAGGATTTTTCAGCACCGGTGCGCCGATGTTCGACGACACGGTTACCAGCGCCTCTTTTTTGCAGGCCGACAACATCCCGATGGTCAGTGCCATTATAATTAAAAGTATTTTTTTCATGATGTTGATTTTAATAGCCCTGGTTTTGAGTTAAGTTACCGTTCAATAATAAATCGGAAGCGGGGATAGGGAACACGTTTAAGTGT
This sequence comes from Mucilaginibacter sp., assembly GCF_025359345.1. GTDB lineage: Bacteria > Bacteroidota > Bacteroidia > Sphingobacteriales > Sphingobacteriaceae > Mucilaginibacter. Next base: position 251,320 of record NZ_JANYGQ010000009.1, on the reverse strand, counting down.
GCGTCGGTTGCCCGGCCTGCTTGTATGTCGCCTTTAAAATCCCACAGGTAATCGCCACCGGTAAACAGGCCGAAGCGGATCAGATCTGTACGACGGAATGCTTCCCAATATAGTTCGCGGCCACGCTCGTCAATTAAAAAGCTAAGATTTAGCTGCCCGGCATTAATGTTGCCATTGGTGTTGCCGTAGGCACGTTGCCTTAGTGCATTGATATAAGTAAGCGCTGTACCTGCGTCGCCGCCTGCACCGCCGCGTACAACGGCTTCTGCATAGTTCAGGTATATTTCAGCAAACCTGAACAACGGGAAATCGGTATCAACGAAGGTGTCATTTGAACCCCGCACGCCGGCCGAGCTTACGTTTTTAAACTTGGCGCTAAGGTAGCCCTGGGTAAATACTGTTGGGTTGCTGATGTTCAGGTCCTGGCCCGAAGTGTAAAATATGGCCCTTTTGTCGGTAGCGCCGGATGGGTCGGCAAATACTTTGTTTACAAACGAGGTTGTCATCCTGTTACCACCCCAGCCACCTGAAGCAATGCCGAAGGTATTGGTAGCATCTTCCGAACCACCAACTGCTGCGTGGATAACAAATGTCATATCGCCATAACTTTCGGTGTTCACACCGTCTTCGGCAATTGGCATAATAATCTCATTGGTAAGGGTGTTGTTATCAGTTAAAAACAGGTTTTTGTAGCTCGGGTTAAGCGTGTATTTGTTTGCGCTGATAATTTTGTTGCAATAAGTAATGCAATCGGTGTTCCTGTCGGTGCCGGTAAACACTTTCGCGTTCAGGTATAGCCTACTCATTAAAGCATAGTCGGTAAACCTGTTGGCACGAGCGTACTCGTTCGTTTCGGGCAGTAATGGTTGGATTGCAATTAATTCCGATTCAACATATTTAAACAAATCGGCCCGCGATATTTGCTTCGGTAAAAATGTGCCGGGCAAATCCGTTTCGGTGGCAAACGGTGTTTTTCCGTACAAATCCATCGCGATATAGTAAAAATATGCCCTTAAAAAACGTGCTTCGGCTACATAACCGGTTGCATCTGTTTTTAGCTGACCGGTCAAGCCGCCTAGCTTAGCGTTTACATCGCGAATGTACTCGTTGGTGTAGGCAATGTTGATGAACAAGCGTTCGTACATCAGCTGTACATACAGGTTGTTATCGCTCCATATGCCGCCGTGGTACTCAACCAGGCCGCCATCGCCCCAGGCGTTGATGCACTCGTCAGTCGTTACTTCCTGGGCTGCCCAGTATTCGCGTAAAAAGCAGGTGGTACCCTCATCAGATGCCTGGATCTCTGGCGCACCAAACTGGCCCTTTTGGCCCGACAAAGCTAACGAGCCATACAGTTTGGCCAAAAACTCTTTGTAAGCTGCCGGCTTATCCAGCAATGTCGCCGATGTGGTAACCAGTGGGTCGATTGGTTTCGTGTCCAGCTTTTTGGTACACGAGGTGGCAAACACAACTATCATGATTGCCTGTAGTATTAATACTTTAAGTACTTTCATTATCTTTATTATTAAAAATTACAGTTTAAACCAAGCTGGTAAATGCGTGCCCGAGGGAAGAAGTTATTATCCAAACCGCCGCTTATTTCGGGGTCGAGCCCTTTGTAGCCAGTTATCACAAATACATTTTGCACGCCTGCGCTAACATGCAGCTTAAAGTTTTTGCTGCCGTAGTTAGGGAAAGTGTAACCTACGTTCATATAATCCATCCTGAAAAACGATGCATTCTGGATATAATAGTCAGACAGGTTGGTTTGCAGTGCGTTGGTAAATTTGGTATCCTCAGCAGCTTTGGTTTGGTTAGCCAAATAACCAAGCGACGAGTACAAACCACGGTAAGTGCTGCCCGATGCTACGTTGTTATAGTTGTAGTTGCCCAGGCTCAGCCTGCCCGAAAAGTTGAAATCGAACTTTTTATACTTTAATGATGAGTTGATGCCCATTAACACAGTAGGGTCCGGTTTTTTGTAGAGGTACAAATCGGCGCTGTTTATCTGGCCGTCTTTGTTGCGGTCAACATAACCGTTTTCAATAGGTTTGCCATTGGTGTCATATATCTGCTGGAAAACATAAAACGAGTTGATAGGGTAACCTACCTTATCAGCCTGAATTAATCCCGATGTTGTTCCGGCTATGCCTGAGAATGGGTTAGTGTTGATGAAGTTAGGATCGTTGCTGTTGTTCAGCCTGGTTACTTTGTTTTTATTGTACGATATGTTGTAGCCAATTTGCCAGTTAACATCAGGGCTTGCTATGGCGACGCCGGTCAGGTTTAACTCCGCACCGCGATTTTCCATATCGCCAACGTTTTGCAATAATACCGACGAGAAGTTGCTCAATACCGGCACGTTGGTTACAATCAGCAGGTTCGATGTTTTCTTATAATAAGCATCGATACTACCTGTTAAACGGTTGTTAAGGAAACCGAAATCAAGCCCGATATTGCTTGTGGTTGTCGATTCCCATTTAATGCCTGCATCATAGCCTTCAGGGCGCTGGGTATAGTAAAACTGGTCGCCGAATTGATACCTTGATGAGTTATCACTGCGGCTAAAGCGCGCCTGGTAAGGATAGTTGTTATTGTTATTTAAATCCTGCTGACCGGTTGTACCGTAGCCAATGCGCAGCTTTAAATCAGACAGGGTATTGCTGCCCTTTAAAAAGTCTTCCTCTTTTAAGCGTCACGCAAATGCAGCTGCCGGGAATACGCCGAAACGGTTTTTTGGTGAGAACTTGGAAGTACCGTCGTCCCTTACAGTTACGGTAAGTGAGTATTTATCTTTAAAGGTATAGTTTGCTCTTCCGAAAAATGATATCAGGTAGTATTCTGTTTTGTAGGCCGAAGCAGCGTTCAGCGTTGTCTGGTGGTAATCATACGACGATGAACCACCTTCGGTATAGAAATGCGAGTAGGCATAGCCACCGGTTACATCAACCGTGCTCGCTATCGATTTTAAATTCCTTTTATAATTCAGGAAAAACTCGGCCAGCTGGTTACGGTTAACAGTGTTATACATTGCCCTTTGTCCGCCAGATGCAACGGGAACATAAATCCACTGGGTGCTGTCTTTTACGTTGTTGTGGCCAAAGGTTTCGCCATAATCATAACCTAAGTTCAGGTTGGCGCGCAGAAACGGTACAAAAGGAATTTTGTAATCGAACTGTACGTTGCCAATGCTGCGGCGCGAGGTTGATGTATTGTCGGTTTCGTTTAAGCGGGCAAGCGGGTTGGCAGGTGCCAGGGTTACCGGTGCACCGTTTATGTCGGTATTACCATTGGTGGTCCAGGTGGTATAGCCTCTCCAGCGGGTATTGCCGTTTAAAACGGGTTGGGTATGTTATTCATTTTGCAAAAGCCTGCAACCTTCGCGTTGTAGGCTTTTACCTTTTGTGTGTAGTTTTTGGCGAAAGGTAAAACAGCATGCACGTATAACTTTGTGGCAGGTGTGCCGCTCTTAATAGCTCTAATTAGTGCTATTAGTTTTTTATAAACGGTGTCAATTGCAACGCCTGTGCCAATATCATTTGTGCCCATTTCTAAAAATATTTTATGCGGCTTGCCTGCAATAACTTCCCCTATTCTGGCCTGTATGTCGGTTACGGTATTGCCGCCAATCCCTCTGTTTTTAAGATGCGTATTTGTAAAAAACTCCTGCAATGGAAACCCCTGCGTTAAACTGGTGCCAACAAATACTATATCATCTTTTGAATGTGGCAGGATTTTAAAAAGCCTCAATTGCGCTTCGTTGTTCTTGTACTTGTTAATGCTGTAGGTTATGATGCTATCATTAGTTGGCGTTGTCAGCGTTTTTATGTAATCCTGATGCGAATAGTAAAACCGCTTTCCAATAAAAAACGACACGAATAGTATATTAAGAGTGATTGAGGTTGCAAGCGCTAATTTGTAATATGATTTCATTTTTGCAAGGTATTAAAAAAGCTTTAAACCTCATTTGCCAGATTGAAGGTGTTTGATATTAGCCCTTATAATCAATTATTATTTTTAGGCGATTTTAAGCTGCTTTAGTAACAAAAAAAAATTATCATTGCATTACGAGGCTTATTAACGGGTTTTTAAAGCAGTTTTTAAAAAGGGATAGACAAAAAAAGTAACTTTTTAGCGTAAAAAAAGGGCCTTTTTAAGCCCTCTAATCAATCGTTTTTAACCTCTAAATGGGCAAAAAAAACATACAAGTCGAATTGTTTTTTACATACATGTGGAATTCGCGATTTTAAATAACCCCGATTTAGAAAATTTTTTTGCGGGGATTTGCCCCGGCGCGGTTACAAAAAAGTTAGAAACTCATCATATTGTGGTTACTGGCAGTAGTCCGCTACAATATTTTACACCAAAAAATCTGCATTTATTTTGGCTGTTTCTCGCCTGATAACCCATTTTTCAAGGTCGAAATTTAAACTTAAACTAAAACTTTGGGAGGTGAAAAAGCCGCTTAAAATAGGTTTTAGGGCAATATCCAAAAAAAAGGCGGAATTTAAATACGATGTCATATTGCACAATACATTCCAATATGTTTTATAATATATCTCAATATCCCACCAATATCTCCCTTTATTAAAAAAGAAGCCGGAAAATACCTCGCGTATTTTCCGGCCACAATTAACTAATAACTGCCTTATTATTATAGATTTACTATTAACTAATAGTTACAAATAACTCAGGTAGTTGCGCTTTTGAAACGGCCGAAAATCTGAATTGTTATACTAAATTATTGTAAATAGTTCGTTACGATTAATTTACATTCTGTAAACAAAATATTACAGAAATAAATTTTAGTTAAACGAAAAGTAGCCGTACGTTTACCGCCTTTATTGCGTTAACTAACTAACGCTAAACATTAACTATTAAATTATCTATTTATTCATGAAAAAAATTCTACTACTGAATTTGTGCTTTCTCCTTTTAGCCGCGGGCCGGCTATTTGCACAAACTCATGCCGTAACCGGGACAGTTACGGCTAAAGAAGATGGCTTACCGCTGCCAGGCGTAACGGTATCCATAAAAGGAACAACAAACGGTACCCAAACCGACGTTAATGGTAAATATACTGTAAGCATACCCGATGGTGGTTCACTTTCGTTCAGCTTTTTGGGTTATGCTACCCAGTTACAAACCCCAACCGGAAACACACTAAATGTGGTAATGGTTGCAACCGCCCAACAGCTTGGGGAAGTGGTTGTTACCGGCGCACTTGGTTTAACACGTACACGTAACCAGCAAAGCTATGCGGCGCAACAGGTTAATGGCGATGAAGTTAGCAAGCAACGCTCAACCAACTTTATTGATGGACTGTCGGGCAAGGTAGCCGGCTTGGAGATTCGCCAGAATAATGCTTTGGGCGGGTCAACAAACGTGGTATTGCGTGGTAACAAATCAATTTACGGTAATAACCAGGCGCTGTTTGTTATTGATGGTGTACCGGTTGATAATACCAATACCAACGGTGGCGACCAACAGCAAGGTGGCGGCGGTTATGACTATGGTAGCCCTGCATCTGACATTAACCCTGATGATATTGAAAACGTTACTGTGTTAAAAGGTGCCGGTGCAACAGCATTGTATGGCTCACGCGGTAGCAACGGTGTTATCTTAATTACCACCAAGAAAGCCAAAAAAGGCCTGGGTATTGTTGTTAACTCAACTGTTAGCTTTGGTTCTATTGACAAATCAACCTTCGCACAATACCAAAAGCAGTATGGCGCCGGCTACGGCCCTGGTTTTTATACCGGCAATATCTTTGGCAAAACAGGGGTTAAAGTAGCGCAAACTGATGCAGATGCTTCAAATGGTTCAGCTTTTGACCCCAATTTGATGATTTACCAGTGGGATGCGTTCGACCCAAGTTCACCAAATTATGGTAAAGCTACGCCTTGGGTTGCCGCTAAAAACGACCCTACAACATTTTTTGAAAAACCGGTATCAACCAATAACAGTATCATGATTACCAACGGCGGTGACAATGGCACTTTTAAATTGGGATATACCAACAGTAACGAAAATGGTGTAATACCAAACAGCAATTTAAAAAAGAACCTGGTTGATTTCTCGGGGACTTATAACATTACTCCCAAATTAATTGTAGGCGCAAGCATAAACTATTACAACACCAATGGTACCGGCCGCGGCGGAACCGGTTATGACGGTGCAAACTCCGATAACAGGAACGTTGTTTCTGGTTTCAGGCAATGGTGGGAAACAAACGTTGACGTGCAGGAGCTTAAAGCTGCTTACGACCGTACAAAATCAAACATAACCTGGAACATGGCCGACCCAAGACACGGCAACACGTTCCCGGCTTATTGGAACAACCCGTATTGGGTAACCGAACATAATTATGAAACCGACTCGCGTAACAGGTATTTAGGTAATATCAACCTGAATTATAAAGCAACAAGCTGGTTAAGCTTCATGGGCCGTGTATCGTTGGATACTTATTCGGAACTGCAGGAAGAGCGTTATGACGTGGGCAGTATTGGCCTTCCATACTATTCAAGGTTTAACCATAACTACTCCGAAACCAACTTCGACCTGTTAGCCAACGTTAATAAAAACCTGGGTAACGATTTTAACCTGAAAGCATTGTTGGGTACCAACATCAGGAAAAACAGCGATAATAGTATTTTTGCGAGCACCAACGGCGGTTTAATTATACCTGGTTTATACTCGTTGAACAATACATTAAGTTCGCCGTTATCACCAACCGAGGTTTATCAACGCAGGGAAATCAATGGTGTTTTTGCAGGCGCTACCCTTACCTGGAAAAACATGTTAACGGTTGATGGTACAATCCGCAGGGACCAGTCATCAACCTTACCGGCAGTAAATAATAAATATTACTACCCGTCAGTTTCGGCAGGCTTTATTTTTTCTGAACTGCTTAAACAATACAGCTGGTTATCATACGGAAAGTTAAGGGCCAGCTATGCACAGGTTGGTGCCGATGCGCCGATATACAGTGTTAACGATACTTATACTATCGTGCCGCCGTTTGGCTCAAACCCGCAAACAGTTGCCAGCACAACCAAAAACAACGCCAACCTGAAACCTGAGCAAACCAAAAGCAAGGAAATTGGCCTGGAGTTGTCATTCTTTAACAATCGTTTAGGTTTTGACGGTAGCTACTACGTAACCAATACTTTTGATGAAATATTGCCTGTAAACGTATCCGGGGCTACTGGTTACACTGCAGAATATTTAAATGCAGGTAACGTGCGCAATAAAGGCTTCGAGCTTTCATTAAACGGTACCCCGTTGAAGTCGAAGGATTTTAGCTGGAAAATTAACCTGAATTATACCCGCAACCGCAACGAAGTTACCGCATTGTTTAAAGACGCAACCGGCAACGAGGCGCAAAACCTGCAGTTGGGCAGCTTCCAGAATGGCGAAACCTTAAACGCACCGCTTCATGGCTCGCTGGGTACCATCAGGGGAACAGATTATACTTACTATAAAAACGGCCAGCCAATAGTTGGTCCTGATGGTCAGTATGTTTTAACAGGTTCGTCAAACCACGACATCGGTAACACAAACCCCGATTGGACCGGTGGTATCAATAACAATTTTACTTACAAAGGTTTTAATTTAAGCTTCCTTATCGATATCCGTAAAGGCGGTTCGGTATTCTCAAATGACCTTGCTTATGGGTTAGCTGATGGAATTTACCCGTTAACTGCTTATACAAACGATTTAGGTAACCCGGTACGCAGCCCGCTTACCACAGGTTCAAACAGCGGTGGCTTTATTCGTCCCGGTGTTACTGCCGACGGAGCGCCTAACACCGTGCGCGTTCCCGGTGGCCCATACGGCTCATTTGGCGATGGCGCCGGCTTATTACCGTTAAAAGCATTTGTGTACGATGCCAGCTTCATTAAATTAAGGGAAGCTATTTTGGGCTACACACTGCCACAAGGTGCAATTGGCAAGTTAGGGCCGGTAAAAGAGGTTACGTTCCAGGTTATTGGCCGTAACTTATGGATAATCCATAAAAACCTGCCTTATGCCGACCCTGAAGAGGGATTATCATCAGGCAACCTGCAGGGCATACAGGAAGGTGCATACCCAACTGTGCGTACCATTTCGTTTAATTTAAAACTACGTTTCTAATCATCACAGATATGAAAAAAACAGCATTAATTTTTGCAGCCTTGCTTACTTTGGGGGCCTGCAAAAAGGATTTGACAAGTTTAAATGTCGATCCGAAAAACCCTTCCTCCGTGCCATCCTACTCGTTGTTTACCGAGGCTGAGAGGTTGTTGACCAATACGGTAACCTCGCCAAGTGTGAATTTAAATATATTCAGGTTAATTGAGCAGCAATGGACAGAAACCCAATATTTAAATGAAACCCAATACCAGATAAGCTACCGTAAACAACCCGATGGCATCTGGACAGCCCTTTATACCAACACACTGCAAAATTTCGAAAAGTCGAAACAAGCTATGGTTCTTGATGTGAAAGACGCCGGAATACTTAAAAATCAAACAGCTATTGCCGATATTTTGCAGGTGTACAGCTATTATTATTTAGTTACTACGTTCGGTAATATTCCATATTCTGAAGCTTTGGACATTAACAAGCCGTTTCCAAAGTATGACGATGCCAAAACTGTATACACTGCATTGTTGACCCGCCTTGATGCCGACATTGCAGCACTTGATCCAAATTCTGGCAGCATAGGTGCAGCCGATATAATTTATGGTGGCGATATAAACAAATGGAAAAAGTTTGCCAATACTTTCAAACTAAAAATGGGCATAACCATCGCCGATTCAGACCCGGCAACTGCCAAATCCACGGTTGAGGCTGCTGTTACCGCAGGTGTTTTTACATCGAATGATGATAATGCCTTATTCCAATATGTTGCAACCCCGCCGAATACCAATCCAATTTGGGTTAACCTGGTACAAAGCCAAAGGCACGATTTTGTGGGTACAAGTCAATTCATCGATTTGCTTAAGCCTAATACCCCAACACAGGACCCAAGGCTTCCGTATTTCTTTGCCAAAAGTGCATCCAACAACATTTACGAAGGTGCAGACAACGGCACAGGCGATGGTTCGCTTGCATTTTCAGATTACTCGTTGCCGGCAGGAGCACTGTTAACGCCAGGCGCTATCGGAAACCTTACCAACCCCGATTTCCCGGGCTTGCTGTTAGACTATTCGGAAACAGAATTTAACCTTGCCGAGGCAGTTGCACGGGGATACGCTGTTGGTGGTACTATTCAATCGCATTATACGGCCGCAATAAGCGCCTCTGTATTGTATTGGACAGGCGCCAACCCAACCGGAGCTTTCCTTGCACAAACCAATATTGCGTATGCAACCGCTGCCGGTGCTACACCACTACAAAAAATTGCCGGTCAGGAGTATATCGCCCTTTATAACAGGGGATGGGATGCCTGGATAGTAAACAGGAAACTGGATTACCCGGCATTGGTACCGCCACCCAGCGCGTTTAGCGATTTCCCGGTGCGCTTTACATATCCTATAAGCGAGCAAAATGTTAACAAGCCAAATTACGATAAAGCATCCGCCGCCATTGGTGGTGATGTGGTTACTACTAAGCTTTTCTTTGACACCCATTAATTTGGCTTCATTAAAGTCGAAGTTTTAATACCTAATAAACTTTTAGCCCCGGTTGTGAAAGCAGCCGGGGTTTTTATTGTGGTTATTTAACGAAGATAAACCGAATCGATTTATTATGTGCTGCAAGTAAAGGATTGTAAATCGCTTTATGTCTCTGTTTTTTATTGAGGCGGAAATGCACCAATTTGCCCTAGTAATCCAATAAGGTCTGGGGCACTAAACTCTTCCACAACTTGGCCATTCTGCAAATGATAAATGTTAATTGCCCTTATATTGATTGATTTTCGTGTGGGCGGCACACCAAAAAAAGCCCCGTCATGTGTGCCGGTCATAGTAAACCTTGCGGCCACATTATCATCTTCGACTATCAATTCATCTAAATACCATTGAACGTCGGAAAAACCGCCACGCATCATACCGACAATAGATAAGTATCCCTCCGGGCCCTTCAGTGGATCCGGACGGCCCGGTACATAAAACACGGCCTTTTGCGATATAATCTCCTGCGCCAACTTTTCGTCTGCTGTATTAATAAATTTTATGAAACGGCTCATCACCGTTTTGGCACTCTCGTTTGTCATGATATTTAATTGTTAAGTTTATTTTACATTGTTGATTATACGCCAAAAGTTCGTCTGCATTTGCTTTTAATATTTGGGAACATTTTTAGTCCCGTATTATTAACAGAATTTTAAACGGCGGAGCAAAATTGCATATTAGGAGAAAATGCAACCTATAAACAGTCTTAAGAAATAGTCTTAACAAAGTTTAAGAGTTAGAGGTTACGTAAAATATTCTTGCGGACTTTGCTAAGAAATTCTGGCGTAATACCCAGGTAAGAAGCAATTTGTGTATTGGGAATACGTTGTGAAAGCTTTGGATATTGATTTAAGAAATATTGGTATCGCTCTTCGGTTGTTGAACTGATGCTTTGCAGTACTCTTTTTTGCAGCTCGATGAATTTATTCTCAATGATTACCCGAAAATTATGGTCGATTTTATGTTCGGTCGTATATAATCGAATTAAATCAGGGCGTTTGATTTGCAGTATTACCGATGGCTCAATAGCTTCTATGTAAACCTCTGCTGGTTTCTCTGAATAAAAACTATCAAGTTCGGTAATCCAATCGTTTTCGGCAGCAAATTGCAGGTTGTGCTCGTTACCTTTACTATCTACCGCGTACATTTTAAAACAACCGGAAACCACAAACGTAAAGTGGCGGCATACCTCTCCCTGCTGCAAAATAAAACCGCGTCGTTTTACATTGCGTTCAGTAAAATGTACCTGTAGCCGCTCCTCTTCCTCTTCGTTTAGCGGAAAGTAATTCTTGAAGTATTGCAGAAGCTGTGTGGTTGAAGCCGTTATATCAGTCAAAATTTAATGGAGATAAAGGATAAATATACATCGGTATGCTTGTAACACATCGCCGCAATCACAAAAAATAATCCCAAACACAAAAAAGCCTGCCCCGAAAATGGAGCAGGCCATATAAAAAATACAGGTTTCCTAAATTTTACCGTCCGCCACCATTACGCGGGTCGGATTTTGCTTTTAGCTGGTACTCGTGGGGCGGTTCAACGCCAAGCAGATTTTTAACAAAATAGTCCCAGCGACGACGCATCATGTACGACGAATATTGGCCATAACCATGCGGCATATTCGGGAATACCACCAAATCATAATCCTTTCCGGCTTTTTCAAGCGCTTCAACAACTAATAAGGTGTTGTAGGGTGGTACGTTATCGTCCATTAAGCCGTGGGCAAGCATCAGTTTACCTTTCAGATTTTTTGCCAGGTTTTGGTTGGCCTGGGCAGCGTAGTCAGCATTGCCTACTAATCCGTTATAGCGTTCGCCCCAGTCGTCCTCATAGTTAAGGTTCTCGTGGTTGCCCGATTCTGATATACCAACTTTAAAGAAATCAGGATAACGGAACATAGCGCCGGCAGTTGCAAAACCACCGCCCGAGTGTCCCCATATACCAACGCGGGTTGTGTCCATGTAACCATATTTCGAGGCCAGTTGGCGAATAGCTGTTATCTGGTCGGGCAAGGTGTTTTCGGCCATGTTACCATAGCTCATATCGTGAAAGCTTTTTGAGCGCAGCGGGTTGCTGGTGCCTTCAACTTCAACCACTATAAAGCCCAGCTCGGCCAATGCCTGTCCGTCGCCTCTTGAGGCGGCAAACGACCAACTGCCTACACTACCGCCCTGTGGACCCGGATAGATATAATCAATAATAGGATATTTTTTGTTCGGGTCGAGTTTTGACGGAGTTATCATCAAGCCGTAAATGTCGGTTTTACCGTCATGGGCTTTCACCGAGAAGGTGGTCAACGGTTTCCAGCCGGTAGCCATCAGTCTTGACACATCAGCTTTCTCTAATGTGGCAATCATTTTGCCGTTCAAATCGCGCAGCACGGTAACAGGTGGTACGTCTGGTTTTGAATAGCTGTCAACAAAATATTTCCCGTCGGGCGATAAGGTAACGTTATGGTTGCCCGCCTCAGGTGTAAGATTGGCGAAATGTTTGCCATCGAAGCCAACTTTGCAGAACTGTGCAAAATAGGGGTTCTCCGCCTGGCGGTCATCAGCCGTGAAATAAATCATGCGGGTCTTTTCGTCGATCTTTAAAATGCGGGTAACAAGGTAGTCGCCTGATGTTATCTGGTTTTTAACCTTGCCGGTTGTGGCATCATACAAATAAAGGTGTCCCCAGTTATCGCGTTCCGAAAACCAGATAATTTCGTTCGATTTATCTAAATAGCGCCAGTTAATGCCGCCATGGCCCGATTCAAACTGCGTTTTTACGGTTTCTTCAAAAACTTCGCGTACGTCGCCTGTAGCAGCATCAGCAATGCGAACTTTTTCGTTTTTATGGTCGCGCGAGGTCGATACGAAAGCAACTTTCGAATTATCTGAGCTGAAGTAAATATCGTCCATAGTACCGCTGCTGGCAATATCATCGCTCAGTGTAGCGCGGTGCGGGTCGGGTGCAACTTTGGTCATTACCACTTTTGCATTGTCAACATCAATAATACAGCGTTGTATCATCGGTATCTCGCCACCCGGCAGCGGGTATTTCCATTCTTTAAGGGTTGGCTTACCTACGTTGGTAGTAACCAGGTACATATCGCTAACCTTGCGCTGGTCGTCTTTAAAAGTGGCGATCTTTTTCGAGTCAGACGACCATATCAAGATTGCATTATCGCTGTGTTTCCAGCCCGCGTTATCAGTGGCATAGCCATAGTCTTTAACACCATCGGTTGTTAACTGTGTTTCTTTTTTGGTTTCCATATCGCGCACCCAAAGGTTCCAGTCGCGAATGAAAGCGCCTTTTTTGCCATCTGGCGATAGGTTTACACCACCTGCACCGCCTCTTCCGCCACGTCTTCCGCCACCGCCTGCTTCAGCAGCCATCGGCGAACCATCTTCGGTAACAGCATACGAGCCCAGGTCGGCTTTCCATTGCTTGCCATCAGCCATAAACACAATGGCTTTCCCATCTGCCGAAAAGGTGAACCTTTGAAAAGGTAACATTGCTGCCGTGTATTGTTTACCGGTTGCAGTTGAAAGCCCTGCCGCAAGTTTTGCCTGGTCAAATGCTGCTGAGCGGGTACCTTTAGCCGGGTCCACCAATATAAATTCACTACCGGTAGCATTCAGGTTGCGGTACCAGAAACGGCCGTCGGGCAGCCAATCCGGGCGTACGGTGGCGTTGTCGATAAAAGGTTCGGTGCCATAGCTTAAAAAGCTTTCGGCGCGTTCGTAATCTTTTGTTGTGAGAGGAGGGCCCTGCTGGGCACGGGCGGAAAATACCAGGGCACAGGGTATGGCCGCGAGTAAAAATTTGTTCATAGCTTAAAAGTCAGTTATTAGCAAACCAAGCTACAGCAAATAAATAGATTTCACAAATTTGAGCGCTTGTGTAATATTATTGTGGCAGAAACGGGGGGCAAGAGTTAAATAGATCAGTAAATTAATTAAATTCGACCACTTAGACTAAGAAGAACAACCGGCCTAAAATCGACAATGAATTTACCACACTATAACTATTTTACTACTGATTTTCGAGAGTATGAATTTTACAGTGAAGGGCCAAAGGGGAAAATAAGGAAAATAGTTAGATTTCAAAAATTACAAAACGAGCCTGAAATTTATAACCTTGCTTTTGGCGATAAAAATCCGGAAACAGGTGAAGTTAGCGATTCCATAAACAGTAATAATAACGACAGAGATATTGTATTGGCAACTGTGGCTAATACAATCAATGATTTTTGTGATTATTATGGTAATCATTTCATATATGCGACTGGTAGTACACCCGTAAGAACAAGGTTGTATCAGATAGAAATTAATGGAATATTAGATGAGGTTAGTATAGATTTTGATATTTATGGCGTTGTTGGAGGTATACCATATCGATTTGAGAAGAATGTTAATTATGAAGCGTTCTTGGTTAAAAGAAAGTGAAATCGTATCTTTGATAGTAAAGGAGTTATTATGTCAGCAACCAAGAAAGTAAATAGTAATCTTAGTTACAGCGGTCGCGCAATAGTAGTCGACAATTTAAAAAGTCATGAAAATGATCCTTTTTTTGTAAAAAAGGTAGAGGATGCAAAAATTGCCGTAAGTAAACTGAAACTGCCAGGAACGGAAAAGAAATAGATTCGTAAATAGATATGAAAAAAGAAAGAGGCTGGCTCAAAATGAGTAAGCCTCTTTCTTTTTTATAAAGTCAAGCTTAAAAACCATAAATCATTTCACCTCGTACACATAACTCCCCGCACCAACCTTCAACCCATTCACCGCATTAACAGCTTTTCCATTGGCGGTAATCGTTTTCCCCGCTGGGAAATAAATTGTCCCCGTAGAATTGGCCGGGATAACCACCAAATATTCAACCGCACTTCCCTTTCTTTTCCACGCCGAAACAATCTTACCATACGGCCCGGTATGCTCTGATTCAAAATGGTCAAGTTTATTCACAAAATTTGGCGTAAGCAATACATTTTTAAAGCCCGGCGATTGCGGGTCGGGTTTTATACCGCCGATACCTTTATAGTACCAGGCGCCAATTTCGCCAAACATAATGTGGTTTAACGATAAGGCATCATCCGCATCAATGTTCCAGTTTTCGTACAGCGTAGTCGCTCCCCGTGCTATCCACCAACCCCAGGACGGGAAGGTTTCCTGCGAGGCTATGGAGTAAGCAACATCTGCAAAGCCATTATCACTCAGAGCACTTAATATGGCCTTCGTACCTAAGATACCCACGTCCAAATGGTTGTTGGCCTCTTTAACCCTGTCTGCCAGTATCGACGCTACTTTGTGTTTAAGGCCGTCGGGAACCATGCCCCAAAACAGCGGTACGCTTTGTTCTGTTTGGTAGCCTTTATCGTAAACCCCGGTTGCAGTGTTCAAATATTTTGCATTAAAAGCAGTTTTTATTTTTAGGGCCAGCGCCTCATACTTTTTCTGGTCTTCAAGTCGGTTAAATAATTTTGCCGCCTTTGCCATAATGGTAACATCGGCAAAATAATAGGCAGTCGAGGTAAACTCAACCGGCGTTACCGATTTTACCGGCACCCAATCACCAAGGCCCCAGGTGGTGAGGCCGGTAGGGTATAGGTCGTCAATATGGTTAACGTATTTTTTAATCGCATCGTAGTTGTCGCCAAGGGTTTTGCTATCGCCATAAAATAGATACAGGTTCCACGGGATAATGGCAACGGTGCTGGTCCAGTCGGGCCCGTTGCCCCACTCGTACCCCCATCCGTTTGATGGGATAATAGAAGGCAACACACCGTTTGGCTGCTGTTCGTCGCGGTGGTCGGCCATCCATTTTTCATAGATGGTAATGCCGTCGAAATTATACAAGCCGGTTTCGCTGGCTATGTGTGCATCGCCGGTCCAGCCGTTCTTTTCACGCTGCGGGCAATCGGTGGGGTATCCAAAAAAGTTCGAAAGGTAAGAGGTATTTGTTGCCTGCCAGATCTTGTTAAGTGTATTGCTGGATGAATTGATTTTGCCAACGGCTTCCACATCGCTGTGCATAAAGTAGCCGGACAGGCTTTCTTTTTTTAGTTCGATAGGTTTATCGCTGCTAACCTCCACATATTGAAAACCCTTATAGTTAAAGCGGGGCATAAAGGTTTCTTCGCCTTTTCCGCTTAAAATAAATATATCGGTTTGGAAAGGGTCCTGGTCATCAGTAGGGCGGTAGTGTATGTCGATATTCGATTGGTCGGCAAACCCATTTTTGCCCAGTTTCTCCGCATGTTTAAGGCGGATAACCGTGCCGGCTTCCCCTTTTACCGTTATACTGCTTACGCCCGAGATATTGCGACCCAAATCAAAAAGGTATGTTTTATCATCCAGCTTTTTAATGCTTTGCGCCGGGATCTTTTCTATCGCGCGAATCGGCTGCAAACTTTGCGCAACTATATTATTTGACGGTGCGGAGCGGTCGAAAGCATCTTTCCATGCGGTGTCGATAAATGAAGCCGTGTTCCATCCCGGTAGTTCCAGGCGCGCGTCGTAATGTTCAGCGGTATAAATACTGTTGAATGTAATGGGGCCGGTGTGGGTCTTCCAATTCCGGTTTGATGATATGGTTTCTGTGGTGCCATCGGTGTAGGTGACGCGTAAATCCATGCAAAACGCCGGCCGGTTACGCCATGGCGATTTATCAAAATACCATACGGCCGTACTCTGGTGGTTATACCAGCCATTGCCCAGCAATACACCTACTGCATTTTTGCCGGTTTGCAATTGATGAGTAACATCATAAGTAACATAAAGCGTCCGCCTGTCGAACCGGGTGTACATTGGGTCGAGGTGGTGATTGCCAATTTTTTCGCCATTAACATACAGCTCATACAAACCTGCTACAGCAATATAAGCCCGCGCCGATTTTATTTTTTTGCTGATCTCAAACGCATGCCTGAAATAGGGCGCCGGTTTGGTATTGGCGTTATGGCCATCGCTTATCCAGCCGCCTTTCCAGTTTACCATACCCATCAGGCCGGTTTCAAATGTAGCCACCGGCGATGTAACAGTTTTGCCGTCCTTGTCCCAAACCTGTACCCGCCAGTAGTATTTAGTGTAAGGTAGCAGCGCTTTGCCGTTATAGTTTACGCGGTTAACATCGCTCATAATTTTAACTGTTTGCCAGTTGTTGGCGATGCCTTTCGTTAACTCAACCGAATCGGTACTCACTGACAATTGGTAAGCTGTTTGTTTTGCGCCCTGCCTATTATCGTCCATCACCCACATTAACCGCGGGTTAGGGGAGTCCATGCCGATAGGGTTGGTGAGGTATTCGCATTTCAGATCGGTGATAACAACATTTGCCGCCCTGGAACTAACTTGGGTGACGAAAATTAATGTAGCAAGAAGTAATAATTTGTAAAACGAAAGTTTATAAGACGGATTGGTAATCATCAATGTGTTATAATTGGTAAATTACAAAGGTTGCACATTCGATAGTTGCGCTTTGTCAGTCAAAAATAAAGAATCCAAAGCAAGCACCATCATGCACTGTCTGTAACTATCTTTAAATTTCGTCGTCCGCATTTCTCGCACAGGCCTGCGACCTGTGCTGATGAATTTCGCTCCGTTGGAGCTTGAAGATCTTCTTAGAATTAACAGCTTGTGGGTACCAAAATCTTATCGCGACGAAGAAACACCCAGCCCCAACGGGGCGGCGTCCGTCAGCGCAGGTCGCAGGCCTGCGCAAAACGTAATCGCAATTGTAATTTAC
Organism: Mucilaginibacter sp.; assembly: GCF_025359345.1. Taxonomy (GTDB): domain Bacteria; phylum Bacteroidota; class Bacteroidia; order Sphingobacteriales; family Sphingobacteriaceae; genus Mucilaginibacter. Next base: position 233,936 of record NZ_JANYGQ010000009.1, on the reverse strand, counting down.
CCACATGCCTTTTAACATAACTTTATTGTTATTACCTTAGTAGCTGTGGATAATTTTATTGTTTCGGCACGCAAATATCGTCCGGTTACTTTTGAAAGCGTTGTTGGCCAGCAACATATAACCAATACGCTAAAAAACGCCATTAAGAATAATCAGCTGGCGCAGGCGTTTTTATTCTGCGGTCCGCGTGGCGTGGGCAAAACTACGTGTGCCCGTATCCTTGCAAAAACCATAAACTGCGAAAATTTACAGCCAAACGGCGAGGCTTGCGGCGTTTGCGCGTCGTGCCTGTCGTTTCAAAACGGTAATTCCTTTAATATCCATGAGCTGGATGCTGCCTCCAATAACTCGGTTGATGATATCCGCAGCCTGATTGAGCAGGTGCGCATACCGCCGCAGGGCGTAAGGTATAAGATCTATATCATTGATGAGGTGCACATGCTGTCGCAGGCTGCTTTCAACGCGTTTTTGAAGACGCTGGAAGAGCCGCCGCATTACGCTATATTTATACTGGCCACTACCGAGAAGCATAAAATACTGCCAACCATACTTTCGCGCTGCCAGATATTTGATTTTAACCGCATCCGGGTTGAAGACATGGCGTCGCACTTGGCATCCATCGCTCAAAAAGAAAATATTAGCTATGAGGTAGACGGCCTGCATATCATCGCCCAAAAAGCAGATGGGGGCTTACGTGATGCTTTGTCGATGTTCGACCAGATTGTTAGTTTCTCGGGCAGTAACGTTACCTACCGCTCGGTAATCGACAATCTGAACATACTTGATTACGACTACTATTTTAACATAACCGACAAGCTGCTGGGCCAGGACAATGCCCAAACGCTGTTATTGTTTGATGAAATCCTTTCGCGCGGTTTTGATGGCGCACACTTTATATCCGGCCTGTCTGAACATTTTCGCAACCTGCTGGTAGGGAAGGACCAGGCAACTTTAAAACTGCTGGAAGTTAGCGAAGGCATCCGCAATAAATACCTGCAGCAATCGCAGGCGGCCACAGTTTCGTTTCTGCTATCGGCCATGAATATTGCTAACCAATGTGATATTGGCTATAAGCTCAGCAAGAACCAGCGACTCCAGGTGGAGCTCGCCTTGCTAAAGATGTGTAACCTGCAGGCGGTCTTTAATTTGGCCGTTACGCCGCTCACTTCAATGCCCGCATCGCAGGAGCAATTAAAAAAAAAACCTGATTCCGCAGCAATAGCCCCTGTTTCTGAACAAAAACCGGCTGCCGAAACGCCTGTAGTTAATACGGCGAAGCCTGTTGCCCCTGTTGTAGAAAGACAGGCGGCACACCCGCCGGTTGCCGAAATTATAAAAGAAGAAGCAGCGGCCGAAAAGCCTAAAATATTTATACCAAACTCGCATTCGCCATCTACCTCGGTAAAAATACCATCGTTAAAAGATGTGGGTAAAACCAAGGAGGCTATGGCCGAGGAGGAAGACCCTTACATTAAAGGCGATGCCAGAAATGAATACACGCCCGACCAGCTCCTGAAATGCTGGAGCGACTACGCCGCGATGATGAAGGCCGACGGGAAGAAAAACCTGCTCACCATTTTTACCACTAATCCCCCGAGGCAGCTTAAGCCAAACTTGTTCGAAGTAATAGTGGAGAATAAGGTACAGGAAAACGTGTTCAGAGATGAACGGCCTAACCTGCTCAACTATTTGCGCACAACGCTCAAAAACTTTGATATCGAAATAAATGCGCGCATTGATGAAGTAGCGGTAGTAAAGCGGCCATATACTGCATCGGAGAAATTTCAGCACATGGCAGCCAAAAACCCGGCATTGGTTGAATTGAAAACCAAGTTTAACCTTGATTTTGATTAGTTATTCTTAAAATATTCAGGCTACGTAAAGTAAATGGGACGTGATCTTTCTCAAATAGAACATAAATTTAGTCAGAAATTTGGACTGAAACCTAAAGCAGGGTTTCGAAAATGGTTGAAAAATCAAAGAAACAGGATGATAAGGCGGGTTGCACAGTCAGAAAAGCCTAATATAAAATACGGCGGCTGGGAGTATTAAATAACTTCTGGGATTGCCGTTTTTATAGCTGTGTTGAAAACGTTGAACACTCAAAAAGAAGTATTTTAGGCAGTTATTTCTTACCTTGCATTTACCAATAATTAATTTTGTACGATGAATATTTTACAAGGTGCCTGGAACGACATCAGTGGCTTCTTCGGTTACGACGAATTGCTTAAGATTTTAAAGACTGGTAGTTACAGCGAACTTTTAACCCTTAAAGGTATCGAAGCCGCAATAGGGCCCATTCTTCCTTTGATATTAGTATTTGAAGTTATCCGGGCTGCTTTCTACAAACGTTTTAAGGTCTTCGATTATAAAATATCCTTTTTTACTTTCGTATTTAACGCATTTATTGGCCAGGTAATTTCCATCGGCGCTTACGTTTTTTGTGTCGGGCTTTTCCAGCCACACGCTATTTTCGATACCACGTTTACCTGGTACTGGTTTATTTATAGCTATGTAGTTTGGGAGTTTTCGCATTTTATATATCACTTTTTGGCGCATAAGGTGCGGATATTATGGTGCCTGCATTCAACCCATCATGCACCATCGAGTATGAACTTGTCAGTTTCCTACGCGCATTTCTTTCTCGAGGGGCCTTACGCTACGGTAATCAGGACTTCAATTTGTATGTTGTTGGGCGTTAATCCCGCGGTACTGGCAGTAATTATGTTTGTCGACGGTACGTGGGGCGGCTTTATCCACATCGGTGAGAACATAGCCAATGATGCACGCTTCGGCTTTCTTGGTAAGATCATTCTTACGCCATCCCACCACCGCGTGCACCATGCCAAAAACCCCAAATACATGGATACCAACTTTTGCAACCTGTTGAATATTTGGGACAAAGTTTTCGGCACCTACCAACCAGAAGACCGCGACATGCCCATTGAATACGGTATTACCCGGCCCATGAAACCGCATAGTTTTTTAGATGCTTATTTCGGCGAAATAGTCGGCCTTGCAAAAGATGTTGCCAAAGCTCCGGGACTAAAAAATAAAGTCCTCTACATCGTCATGCCCCCCGGCTGGAGCCACACCGGCGACCATAAAACATCGGCAGTTGTAAGGAAGGCTTATTTTGAGGGAGAGAAGAAGAAGGAAAGTAAATCGCAGGAATTGGTTAAGGGGTAGACATTCTAAACTTTTGTCATTCTGAGCGATAGCGAAGAATCTTATACGTTTGATATTCACGTTGTAAAGGTATTGAGGCGACCTGCATGATGCCTACTGTCAACTTTATAAGATTCTTCACTGCGTTCAGAATGACAAAGCGCGTTTTGTATTTCAACACCGAACCTTTCTAACCTATCGTTCTTTATAAAGTTTCCTAATCATGCTTATTTGTCCCCTATGATAAATTTCGTCCTCGGCCATGTGGTATAAAACCCAAGCCAGGTTGCAGCCGGTTTCTTCATCATAATCATCTATGCGCCTGGTAAAATCCTCATGGGTAAGGTTAGTTAGAGCTGCAAGCATCATTTCTCTCGATTCGGTTAGCTGCGCAATATAGTCTTCAACCGGTTGCTGAATAATCAATTTCGGGAGATGCACCCCCATGTCCAGTGCAGGCGTCCATCTTTCGTTTTCCTCATCGGTAAGCTTCCTACCCTCCACAAATTCTACCCGGAAATAAGTTTCAATACCCACAATATGCGATAACAGGGCACCGATTGTATTCCAGCCTTCTTTATATTGCCAGTCCAATTCCTCCACCGAAAGTTCTTTGAGCGACAGGATGGTTGTAGTCCGCGTATCCTGCAGAATTCCCTGTATGTAATCTAATGAGTGGTCGGATAGTTTGCCGAACTCAATGTTAAATAGTCTTTTTAACATGTAATAAAATCAAGGCTGTTTAATAAACTTGAAGTCGCAACTTGCATTTTTAAAACCAACTGATAAATTTAACCAGTTATAAATCATCGGATATGTAGCCTATCCTTTTTCTTGGTTTAGGATTTTCTTTTTTTTCAACTAATTCGTCAAGATATTGAAACACCAACTCGATGTTTTTTCCCTGGTTTTGCTGTTGCTTTCTTATCTCGTCTATTTGTTCACGCAATTCGCCATGGTCTAATAGATATTTTCTAAATCGTGTAAATATTCTCATTACCTGGATGTTTACTTGTATAAGCCCGGGCACTTTTTAATACACTTGAAAGCATCAATACACCGTGCTCGGTGAAGGCATTTGGCAGTTTTCTTCTTCCGCCCCAACTTGAAGTCACAATTTGTGACTTCAAGTTTGCCCATTCTGCCTCATTTAATTGAAACATAAAGTCGGAAGGAAACCTATCTATGTTTCGGGCTACCGCCTGGTTCAGCACTTTTGTTTCGATACCATATAACTCGGCCAAATCGCTGTCTAACATTACTTTATGCTCCCGAATAAGGTAAATTTTATTCATTACTTTCTCATCCGGTATCATTGAAGTGTTTTGTTCTTCTTTCATTGTTGAACTCATCTATATTTATTGACAAACTTGAAGTCACAAATTGTGACTTCAAGTCTATGCATTAATCTTTTCAGCTATGAACTATCCCGCACGTGCGGGATCAACTATGAACCTCCCTAAACTATCAAATTCAACACCAATACCCCACCCAACCCTACAACCGACACTATCGTTTCCATCACCGACCATGACTTTATGGTATCCTTTATCGAAAGATTGAAATACTCTTTAAACAACCAGAAGCCGCCGTCGTTTACGTGCGAAAATGCCAGGCTCCCGGCGCCTATTGCGAGCACCATTAAATTGGGGTTGATGCTATGATCGTGGGTCACCATCGACGATATAATGCCCGCAGCCGTTAGCCCTGCAACAGTTGCCGATCCCAGGCTGATGCGGATAATGGCCGCGATGAGCCATCCCAGGAACAAGGGCTGCACATTCATACTTTTAAACAGCATGGTAATAGTTTGAGTGATCCCGCTGTCGGTAAGCACTTGTTTAAATGCACCGGAGCCGGCAATAATCAGCAGGATGAGCGATATATCTTTAGCGGCATCCCCGTAAATTCCGCCAAGATGTTTCAATGTTTTTCCTTGGCGAACACCCAGCGTAAACGTTGCAATAATAAGGGAGATCAACATAACAATAGGGGCGTCGCCTATAAACGCGATCAGCCTGTGGGCCTGCCCTTTTGATGTATCCAGGTTAAGATATACAGTAGTTGCCATTATAAGGATAACAGGCAGCAGCGCAGTTAAAAAGCTATTGGTTGCTCCTGGCAGTTTGTCGGATGGTATTTCTTTGGCGATAAAAGTATCCAGAGGATTTGACGGAATTTTTTTTAACGCCAGTGCAAACACAGGTCCGGCCAATATTACAGCGGGGATAGCCAATAAAAGCCCGTAAAATAAAGTAGTGCCCATATTTGCATGGAAAATGGCTACTAACGCCGTTGGTGAAGGGTGCGGCGGTAAAAACCCATGAGTAACTGACAAAGCGGCCAGCATTGGTAAGCCGATATAAACTGCAGGCAATTTGTATTTATAAGTTACCGAAAAAATGAGAGGTACTACCAGCACAAACCCGGTGTTATAAAATAACGGTATCCCAATAATAAAGCCCACAATCAGCAAAGCCCATTGAATATATTTAACACCAAAAGCATTAACCAAAACCTCCGCTATCTTTTGGGCCGCGCCGCTTTCAGCCACCAGTTTACCCAACATGGCACCGAGGCAAATGATAATGGTAATAGAGCTTAAAGTATCACCAAGTCCTTTTTGAACCGATGCGGTAACTTTATCCAAAGGTATACCCAGCAGCAAACCCGCTGTTATTGAAACAATAAGAAACGCCACAAATGGAGTTACTTTAAGCCAGCTAACTAATAAAACAAGAAGGAGAATGCAGAAAAGGATGGTTAGTAGTATCATGGTTAATGATTGGTTTATTGGTAGCGATAACGCTCTAAAGTAATAACATTATTCCAATTTGAGATTTTCCCCCAACAAAAACTTTGTACTTTAGTAAAAAATAAACCCAAATGAAACTGATACCCTATCTAAACTTTGCCGGCAATACCGAAGAAGCTTTAAATTATTACCAGAAGGTTTTTAATGGTACCGTTCACGATTTAAACCGCTTTGGCGATATGTTCCCGCCCGAAGCAAATTATAAAGACAAGATTATGCACGCCCGCCTGGAGTTTGGCGATAACATGCTGATGTTTAGCGATGGTATGCCCGGCACACCGGTAGACCACGGCAACGGCATCTACCTAAGCATCGGCCTCAACGACGAGGCCCAGGCCCGTTCAATTTTCGATCAGCTTGGCGAAGGTGGCAAAATAACCATGCCGCTCGAAGTGCAGTTTTGGGGCGCCCTGTTCGGCCAGGTTATGGATAAGTTTGGCGTTAGCTGGATGATAAATTGCGAGATGTGAGCCCCAGCCCCTAACGGGGAGCAATGAACTATTAACCACAGTGTAGGCGAGGTAATTTTTAGGTCATGTTTACCTGTCACCTGAGGCGTCAGGGCGGTTTCCTTAAAAAGCATCTCTATCTTAGCAACCCGGCAGACATAACCGGGCTATTCGCCATGACAAGAAAACGTTACGTACTTATTGTATTAATATTAGGGGCACTTACGGCAATTGCACCATTTTCAATCGACATGTATTTGCCGGGCTTCCCGCAAATTGCAGCCTCTCTGCACACCACCACGGTGCAGGTTTCACTTTCTTTATCAGGCTTTTTTATCGGAATTTCCGCCGGGCAGTTGCTATATGGCCCATTGCTTGATAGGTTTGGGCGGAAGAAACCCTTGTACATCGGTTTGGTGCTATACATAGCTGCCTCAATCGCGTGTTTTTTTGTTGGGTCGATAGAACAGCTGATCGTATTGCGTTTTATACAGGCGGTGGGTAGCTGTGCCGCAACCGTGGCAGCGATGGCCATGGTGCGCGATATTTTCCCAGTAGGGGATAATGCAAAAGTGTTTGCCTTGCTGATCCTGATATTAGGCGTATCGCCAATGCTGGCGCCAACTGTAGGCGGCTATATTACCACGGCCTTTGGCTGGCAGTTAATTTTTTTGATACTGGCAGCAATAGCATTCCTGATATTGTTGGCGGTAATCTTCCTTTTACCCGAAAGTTACCAGCCCGATCCGCATTATTCGTTAAAACCAATCCCTATTATTACCAGCTTTTGGTCCATCATGAAGCATCCGCAGTTTTATACTTATGCAGTTTGCGGGGCAATAGGTTTCTCAGGCTTGTTTGCTTACCTGGCCGCCTCACCATTTGTTTTTATGGATGTATACGGCATCAGCGCCAAAGTTTATGGGTGGATTTTTGCGCTGCTTTCCGTTGGTTTTATTGGGTCAAGCCAGTTTAATGGTATGCTCACCAGGAGGTATAAAAGCGAGCAGATAGTTAACGTTACATTGCCCGCGATGGTGATTATCGGCATTATATTTTTAATCGGCTCAACAGGCAACTGGCTGGGCGTTTATGGCACCATTATTACCGTATTCGCATTTTTATGCTGTGTGGGTATAACTTATCCCAACACAGCGGCGCTGTCACTCGCGCCTTTCGGTAAAAATGCAGGAACAGCGGCCGCGCTGATGGGCTGTCTGCAAATGGCCATGGGTACGCTTACATCAGTAGTGGTTAGCATGTTTAAAAGCCGCAGTACCATCCCCATGGCAGGGATAATGGCAACTGCGGCGGTGGTAGCCTTTTTAGTACTGATAATGGGCAGAAGAAATATCAGGCAACGTGTAGAAGCGTCTGAAGAAGTTGGTGCGGGCGTGCATTAGGAAGGAGTTCATAGTTAATGGTTCATAGTTCATGGTAGCTGCAATGCCGATTATCAGATTAGCATTGACTGCTACTCCCCACTGCCACTAATTCCTTTTCTGCCATGAACCATTAACTATCAACCATGAACACTACGCCCCCAGCACCTCGTCAACTATCCCAAACTCCTTCGCCTCGCCACCGTCCATCCAAAAGTCACGGTCTGATACTTCGTGGATTTTTTCGTAGCTCTGGCCGCTGTGTTTGCTGAGGATGGTGTACAGTTCTTTTTTAACTTTCAACACTTCTCGGGCAGTAATTTCGATATCCGATGCCTGGCCCTGCACGCCGCCCAACGGCTGATGCAGCATTACGCGCGAATGTGTTAGTGCGGCACGCTTTCCCGTTTTGCCGGCGGATAACAGCACCGATGCCATCGAAGCTGCCATGCCGGTGCAAATGGTGGCCACATCGGGCGTAATGAGTTGCATGGTATCATAGATGCCATAACCGGCGTACACCGAACCGCCCGGCGAATTGATGTACATCTGGATATCCCGTTTGGGATCGGCCGATTGCAGGAACAGCAGCTGGGCCTGTATAATATTAGCGATGTTGTCATCCACAGCAGCACCCAGGAAAATTATCCTGTCCATCATCAGGCGTGAAAACACGTCCATCTGGGATACACGCAGTTCACGTTCCTCGGTGATGTAAGGCGTCATTGCCTGCGGTAACCGGCCCTTTTCTATCGCGTTGATGTAATTATCCAGCGGTTGTTTTTTGACATAACAATGCCCCTCCGCAAATTTGCGGAACTCGTTTTTATCGATATTCATAAAATTATTGGTTTATCGTTTACTAAAGATTTGCCTTATTTTTTCGCTAAAGCTTTTATGCCGAGCCTTGTTGAACAGGCTTTGGTGAACGGCCTCAATCTCCTGTTTCAGCTGGTTGCGGCCGTACAGTTTTATTTTATTATAGGCAACATTTTGCCAATGCAGCGTTTCGTTCAATTCATCATCAAGCAACAACTTAGCCTCAAATACAAGCGCATCGCCGGGTGCCGAAAGCTGCAGCAGGTGCGCCTCTATTTGCTCGGTTTCAAATAAGGAAGTCCTCATACGTTAGCGATTTTTGTTTAATGGTTTCCCTAACTTTCTCCAAACATTTATATTTCTGCACGGTAGCCGAGCGCACGCCTGAAAATCCAAACAGCGTTGCGGCATCACCAAGTGGCACCCTATCGTAATAAAAGGAGCGGAGTAAATCCATGCACTTTTTGCCCGCTGTTGCCAGGTAGTGCATCAGTTTGTTTTCCGAATAATCTTCTTCATCCGCGACTGCCGCCAAATCAATTCCGTCAATAGGGGAGTGCAGCACGTTATCTTTAAACTTACGCAGCCACAAGTGTTTACTAATTCCCAGCAAATAAGCTTTCTCATTGGTCTTAATCGAAAACGTACCAACTGCTGCTTTTTCATAATAAATAACCAGCGCATCCTGGAAAACATCCTTCGCCTCGTCAAACGAGCCGCCCATTTTGCTGATATACCTTGCCACCGATGGGAACGCGCTTTTATATAAGGCTATAAAAAGTTGCTCCCTGTCTGCTGCTGTAGCCCGAATCAAATTATTCATCTCCGGCATAGTTTTGTTGTTTTAATGATAAGTGCGAATTTGAGTTTAAGTATCACTATTTATTTTTCTTGAGTCCATAGACCATAGTCGATAGTAGCCTCAATTCCCGGATACAGTAATAACTATGGTCCATGGTCTATCATCTATGGACTTTCCCTCACCGCTGTTACCCTCGAATTCTCACTCCCCTTTGTCTCAAATGTAATCTCTGTATAGCTAATCTTTGTAATATAAAAAACAAAACTGCGGGTAGTCCCATCCGGCAAACTTTCGTTTATCTGGATTTTGTCGCCATCGGCAGTAAACTTTCCTTTGGATAACGCCTGGCCGCCCCACATAATTACAAAAGTGCTGTCTTTTGAAAATTCAATAGACGCGCCTTGCTGTTTTAGTTCGGGCGCAGCTATATCCGGCCGGTCGTGGGTGGGGTGTTCAATTTTTATATAATCCCATTTGCCGTAAAGCCCGGTCGAATTAACGGATGGTTTGCAGCTTAAAATAAAGCATATGCAAACAAAAAACAAAGAAAATTTCAGCTCCTTCATATCAGCATCTAATTTAAACTTATAAATAAAATTTCGTTTATTTGTTTTAAGTGTTATTTTTACAATTATTAAACCAATTCATCGTGAAGAAAATTCTTACCCTCTGTTTTGTATGTGTGGCGTGCTTCGCCTACAGCCAGGAAACGGCAACGTTAGCCCTCAGCAATGATTCAAAGCTAACCATCAGCAAGTATATTTACGGCCAGTTTGCCGAACATTTGGGCCATGGCATTTATGGCGGTTTTTGGGTTGATAAAGACCTGCCCGTTGAAAAGCAGGACCGCATACGCCTCGATATTGTTAACGCACTTAAAAAAATAAAGATCCCCAGCCTGCGTTGGCCCGGCGGCTGCTTTGCCGACGAATACCACTGGCGCGATGGTATTGGCCCGCGCGACCAGCGCCCGCGCATGGTAAACACCAACTGGGGTGGCACTACTGAAGATAACAGCTTCGGTACGCATGAGTTCCTTGAGCTTTGCAGCCTGCTTGGCACTGAGCCTTACTTTGCAGCAAATGTAGGCAGCGGCACCGTTGAAGAAATGAGCAAGTGGATTGAGTACACAAACAGCAACAGCGGCAGTACCATAGCCCAACTGCGCAAGCAAAACGGTCACCCCGAGCCATATAAAGTTACTTTTTGGGGTATCGGCAATGAAAGCTGGGGCTGCGGCGGTAATATGACACCTGAATTTTATGCCAATGAGTACAAAAGATACGCTGCCTTCGCTAAAAATTACCCAGGCGCACCGCTGAAGAAAATTGCCAGCGGCCCCAACTCCGACGACTATAACTGGACAGAAGTTATTATGAAAGACATACCCACTTGGGATATGTGGGGTATTTCGCTGCACTATTATACCGTGCCAACCGGCGATTGGGGGCACAAAGGGTCGGCAACCAAATTTGATGAAAAGGAGTACTTTGAAACTATGGAGCGCTGCCTGAAAATGGAAGAGCTGGTTACCAAACACTCGGCCATCATGGATAAATACGATCCTAAAAAGAATGTCGCTTTGGTAGTTGACGAGTGGGGTGTGTGGACTGACGTTGAGTCCGGCACAAATCCCGGCTTTTTATACCAGCAAAACAGCATGCGTGATGCGCTGATTGCTGCTACCAACCTGAACATATTTAACAACCATTGTGACAGGGTTAGGGGAGCAGCGCTGGCACAAACCATCAACGTTTTGCAGTCGCTTATTTTAACCGATAAGGAGAAAATGCTGCTGACGCCAACTTATCACATATTCGATATGTACAAGGTGCACCAGGATGCAAAATATCTGCCTATGCAGCTAACCTCGCCAGACTATGTTTCAGGTGATAAAAAGCTGCCGGCTGTAAATGTTTCTGCTTCGCAGGATGCAGCAGGGAAGGTGCATATTTCGTTCGCAAATCTCGACTTGCACAACGACATCAAAATAAGCACCAGCTTAAAAGATATTAAATGGAAATCGGTAACCGGTCAGATATTGACATCTGCAAACATTACCGATGTAAACACTTTTGATAAGCCAAACACAATTAGCCTGAAGGAATTCAAAGGCGCGAAAAAGGACGGCGATAACCTGGTGGTTACGTTGCCGGCAAAATCGGTGGTGACGTTGGAGTTATTTTAATTTGGATTTCGGAATTTGTTGTCTAAGACGTGGTACTTCGCGTCTTAGACTTTTTCATTTCTGAAACCACTTTTGTTATGCAAAGCGTTCCAAAATCTTTTCCAAATCCCTGATTATTGCTGGGAGATAGCTTTGGTCTATTCTTTCCTCGAATTCTAAATTGCTGTTGTGTGTCCATGAGTTGTACCTGATTACAAGCAGAATTTGGCCGAAATTATTCTTTAGACTTAAACTAAATTCATTGTCAATGGGTTCAAAATCAATTGCCTGTTGTTTTTCGATGTTATTATAAACGCTTACCAGGTCGTTCAATAATTTTCTGATAGAAAATAAAGGTGCCTGTGAAGTTGGCGAAAAGATAACCATATTTTCACTGTCCAATAATGTAGGGGCTTTTAAATATGCCATATCACCCTGTCCAATTTGGTTATCAGCTGTATATCCTTCTACCCATAAATAAAGCGAACCGATTTTTAAATCCGGGTCGATATCTTGAATCTGATTTTGTATTTTATTAAGCATATCTGATGCTAATGTATAAAATAAGTATTAACCGATTGAAGTACTATCGCGTTAATTGGGGTACCGAATCTTTTCAAATCTTGTCACATGGCAAGCCGGCGTCGAAAAACTTGTTTTACTTTTGTCCTATGCGACAAAAATTCGACACCTCAACCTGGGCACGCAAAGCACATTTTGAATTCTTCCGCAAATTTGAAGACCCTGTTTATGGCGTTTGTGTAACTATCGATTGCACCGAAGCCTACAAATTTGCAAAAGAAAAAGGTGTTTCATTTTACTTGTACACCTTATACAATGCGTTAACTACTGCCAACAGGTTAGAGCCATTTAAGCTAAGAATAGAGGGCGATGACGCTTTCGTTTATGACCGGATAGACGCTGCATCAACCATTGGTCGCGCCGACGGTACTTTTGGTTTTAGCTATATCGATTATAACCCATCGTTTGAAAAATATATCGAAGCCGCTAAAATTGAAGTTGAACGGGTACAGGCAAGGAATGATCTGGAGCTAGCCAACAGGAATAATGTCATTCGCTTTTCATCATTACCATGGATAGATTTTACATCACTTTCACACGCGCGGATGTTTGCCGTTGGTAAAGAAGACAGCTGCCCAAGTATTTCGTTTGGCAAGATGACGGAGAAGGATGGTAAAAGAGTAATGCCAATGTCGGTACATGTACACCATGCTTTAGTTGATGGCTTACATATCGGGCAATATGTTGATTTTTTCCAGGAATTATTGAATAAGGGGTTTTAGGCAGTAGCAGCCTATAATTGGAGTTTGATTTATTGAAACTAAGACCTATCTTCAATAATTATAACCTAACCCAATATCCACTTCATTGTAAATGATAGTTCCCCATAAAGGTTTTTCGTATAAGCTGGCATTTGTAGGCGCCATTGTCGGGATTTCAATAGGCTTGGGTATGCTTAGCCTAAGCACTAGTATTGTACTAGGTTCTATTATGGCATTTATTTTCGGGTTTAAAGAAATTGAATTACCTGTAAAAAAGAAATAGGTACGGCATTTTTTAAAATAATGCAAAGTATGTCGTAAATATGGCGCAAACAAGTCGGCAATAAATTATTCACCGATGAAATATATTTGCCTGGTAAAATACAGTAAATGAAAAATAACACCCTCGCTAACAAAATCAAAGAACTCCGTATCAAAAAAGGTTTCAGCCAGGAAAAGCTTGCCGATGACGCGCAATTAAGCCTGCGGACGATTCAAAGAATTGAAAACGGTGAGACAGAGGCTCGTGGGGACACTTTGCAACGATTGGCGGCGAGTTTAAATGTGACTATTGAAGAATTAACCGGACTTGTTGAAAACGTAGACAGGACATTGTTGGCTGTTTTAAACCTTTCGGCTTTAAGCTTTATTGTATTTCCCCTACTTGGAATAATTGCGCCTTTGGTTACCTGGGCATTGATAAGGGAAAAAACTAAACCTATAGAAGACGCTGCAAAGCGGTTGCTTAATTTTCAAATTTCGTGGTGTATAATAACGGGTATTATTTATTCTGCGTTTTTTATAAATATGCCCTTGCCAGCCTTTCGCTTTATTGGTCGACCAGAGCTTATTATGCTGAGTATAGCAATTCTGTATTTTATAAATTTCGTTTTTATATCAGTTAACGCATTGTTTGGCATTAATTCAAAAAAGATGCTTTACCTGCCTGCGGTGAAATTTATTAGGTAAAATATATCTACGACGATTTTTTCGCTGCTTTTCGCATTTTTTCCTCCGCCTGTTTTACTTCGTCTTTTTCACTTAACGGGCCTTCAGTTTTAATTTCTTCAGCTTTTTGGGGCGCAACGCCTTTTGAGCCTTCTTTTAATTTTTCGGGAGTTTCTGTTTTTTTCACAGCGTCAAGCTTTTTTTATTAGGATTGATATTAGTGGAGTAATTAGCTAACCATTGCATTGAAACAATTGTTTACAATTGTTGAATATTATTTGATTGTCATTTACCATGATTCTTGCCTTTTTTATATCTTGGCTCTTGATTCTTCTATAAAATATTTATCACAATTTTTGTAACAACCGCCACAGCATTGATATCTAAATATCACTTAACAGCTAAGGAACGTAAAGTTAATGCTGAAAGTTCTCGTAAAAGCCCGCACCTCAAGGGCCATGTTTTATTAAAAAATCTTAAAATTCAATCTAAAAAATGAACCCAATGATTATTTCATTATGGTGGGTATTGCCTGTCATAATTGTTCTTGTGATGTACAAATTTGTTTTGCGCGTTTTCTTTGGTATGGTAATCGTGCCCGACGACCGCATTGGTTTGGTGGTAAAAAAGTATGCCCTCTCGGGTAGCAAACGTTTGCCCGACGGCCGTATCATTGCCATTAACGGCGAGGCCGGTATGCAGGCCAAAGCGCTGGCTCCTGGTTTATACTGGGCAATGTGGCCGTGGCAGTTTACAATTACCATGGAGGCCTTTACCATTATTGAGCAGGGTAAGCTGGGCTTGGTTAAGGCAAAGGACGGCGCGCCTATGGACACAGGCCGTGTACTTGGCCGGCCGGTAGACTGCGACAAATACCAGGATGCTGTAGCATTTTTGGATAATAAAGGTCAAAGAGGCCCGCAGGCAGCGTTTTTAACGCCGGGTAGCTATCGTATCAACACCTTTTTGTTCGAAATTGTGATGGTGCCTATTACCCAGATACACGAAAACAAGGTGGGCATTGTTACCACGCTGGACGGTGAGCCGCTAGACAAGGGCGAAATTGCCGGTGTTTCAGTAGTGGGCCATAAAAACTACCAGGACCCCATGGCCTTTATTAACGCCGGCGGTATGAAAGGTTTGCAGGAGGACGTGATACTTGCAGGTACCTATTATTTAAACCCCTGGTTTGTAGTGGTTGAACAGGTAGATATGATTTATATCCCGATTGGTTATGTAGGTGTAGTGAACTCGTTTGTTGGCCCTGAAGGTACAGACACCAGCGGCGAAGGCTTTAAACACGGCAACATTGTTAAGCGCAACGAGAAAGGTGTGTGGGATCAACCGCTGGACCCCGGTAAACACCCGGTAAACATTTACACCCATGCGGTTGAAGTTGTACCAACCACCAACATAGTGCTTAACTGGGCCGATAGCCGCACCGAAGCGCATGAACTGGATAAAAACTTGTGTACAATTACTGTTCGTTCATCCGACGGTTTTACATTCAACCTCGACGTGTCGCAGATTATACACATACCGCGTAATGAAGCGCCAAAGGTTATCGCAAGGTTTGGTAACATGAAAAACCTGGTATCGCAGGTACTGGAGCCAACCATTGCCAACTATTTCCGTAACTCGGCCCAAAAAAGCGACGTGATTGAGTTTTTGGCCAACCGTATCCAACGTCAGGACGATGCCAAATTGCACATTAGCAAAGTTTTGAACGACTATAACGTGGTTGGTGTTGATACGCTGATTGGTGATATTGTGCCGCCACCAGCCCTGATGAAAACCTTAACCGACCGTAAACTGGCCGAGCAGGAAAAAGTTACTTATGAAATACAGCGCCATGCGCAAATTGAACGTAAGGAGTTTGAAAGCGCCAAAGCAGGTGCCGATATGCAGCCCGAGGTTGTAAAATCAACCCGCCAGGTGGAAATAAACACTCAAATGGCTGCTTCGAAAGTTGCCGCATCACGTGGCGAGGCCGAAGCCAAAACCATTAATGCCAAGGCTGATGCCGAAGTTAGGATCACTATTGCCAAGGCTGATGCCGAAGCCAAAACTGTTAACGCCAAGGCTGACGCAAACGCAACCGAAGTAAATGGTTCGGCCGAAGCTGCCAAAATCAGGGCGATAGGTTTATCAGAAGCCGAAGTAACCAAACAAAAAACCCAGGCCATGGGTACCGAACAATACGCCATAGTGCGTGTAGCCGAAGCCCTCGCAAGTCATGGTATCAAATTAGTGCCCGATATCCTGGTGAACGGTAAAGATGGTGGCGGCAGCGGTATGATTGATGCCCTTATCGGAACCGAAATGCTGAAAAAGCTGCAAAAGGCTAACGAAGAGATGGTTGAGAAAGTGAGCAAGGAAAAGCCTGCTAAACCGGAAGAGGGTAAATAAGTGGCACTAAATACCCAATAGCAGGTGCGCTATAGGCCTTACGAAGTTTTGAACTTTGTAAGGCCTTTTAATTTAAACTCAAATGTTAAATAATGTTATCGCCAATCAAATAGAAATCGATAAAACTATATTTACGTGTGCTAAAGAATTTATTTATAGTTTGTTTTTGCTTCTTTGGAATTTTAACCGCAAACGGTCAGTCGGTTTTTAGCGGGCGGGTGCTGGAGTATAAAACACGTATTCCGTTGCTTTCTGTTCGTATTCAAAATTTAACTAACGGACTAAAGACAATCAGCCTGAAAGACGGTGAGTTTGCTGTAGCCGCCAAGCCCGGCGACCTGGTTGTTTTTACCACATTTGCCTACCAGCCCGATACGGTTTTGATAACCGATATGCATGCCCGCGAGATTTTCCTGACCCCCAAAACAAACATGTTGAACCAGGTAAATATTACCGATACCAGCGGACATGCAGTTGCTAGCCCAAATGCAGTACCGCATTACGACCCGATGTTCCATGGCCAGGCAGTTGTATACCAGCGCGATCCAAAATTCCTTAAACCCGTGGGCGGCATTATCATACGCCTGCATTATTGGAAAAAAGATGAACACCAGAAACAAAAAGCTGCGCAATCGGTTAAAGAACGTGAAATAAGCGAACACATCAGCGCTGTTTTCACGGCGCTAAATATTAGCAACTATGTGCCATTAAAGGGCGCAGATGTGGACGATTTTCTAATGCTGTATACACCTGATGTTAAGGAATATACCGACAAAAAATTTGTGCTGGTTCCCTATCTGAACGCATGCTACCAAAACTGGCAGACACTCACACCGGAACAACGCAAAGCGGGGGATATTTTTGGCGGCGAGCATAAAACTACGCCCAATCCTTAGAATTGCCCCGCCTGCCTCGTCGTCGAAGGTTCGTTTTTGCAGTGCACTAAATCGACAATGTATTTGCGGCCACAGATGACTTCACCCAAATGTTAAATAATGTTATCTCCTATCAAATAAAAAACGGATAAAGCTATATTTACGAATGCTAAAAAATTTACTGATAGTTTGCTTTTGCTTTTCGGGGATTTTAACCGCCAGCGGCCAGTCGGTTTTCAGCGGGCGGGTGCTGGAATATAAAACCCGCATTCCTTTAATGTCGGTACGCATCCAGAATTCAACCAGCGGACTTAAAACAATCAGTCTTAAAGATGGCCAGTTCGGTATCGCGGCAAAACCGGGCGATCTGTTGATTTTTACCTCATTTTCTTACCAGCCTGATACCGTGCTGGTAACCGATATGCATGCCCGCGAAATATTTATGACGCCTAAAACTACGCAGCTAAACCAGGTAACCATTACTGATACAAGCGGCCGGGCAGTGGCAAATCCAAATGCCATACAGTATTACGATCCGATGTTTCATGGCCAGCCGGTTGTTTACCAGCGCGATGCAAACTTTAATGCCGTGGGCGGCATTGCCATACGCCTCCATTACTGGTCGAAAGATGAAAAACAAAAGCGGAAAGCTGCACAGTCTGCTAAGGAACGCGAAATAAGCGAACGCATCAGCGCTATTTTCACGCCGTTAAACGTAAGTAATTACATTCCGCTGAAAGGAACAGACATGGACGATTTCCTGTCGTTATATACACCCGATGTTAAAGAATATACTGAAAAGAAGTTTGCGCTGGTTCCCTATCTGAACGCCTGCTACCAAAACTGGCAAACGCTAACACCGGAGCAACGCAAAGCAGGGGAGATATTCGCGAAGTAGAGATTAGTGATTAGTTGATAGGAGGTTAGTTGTAATGCGGACAGATTCTCCTAATCCCTAACCTCCATTCTCTAATCACTTTTTCCTCAAACTATCCGCTTTCGCCTTCGCCCTGTCTTTGAAAAATCCTTTCAGAAAAAAGTTATGCTGGGCGGCTTCAAGGTCATCGTTAAGTTTTATGGAACTTTGCTGCAGGTTGTTTAATGTGCTACGGATTTGTGCTGCTGCTTTAGGATCGTTAAGTAAAACGCCGACAGCATTATCCTTTTCATTTAGCTTATTGCTCACCTTATTTAAATTATCCGTAAGGGTTGACGCGTTTGTTGCAGCTTGTTGTAATTGTGCAATAGAAGCTTTTATACGACTGAAGACAACCGTATCAGTAAGCACCTTATCGGCAAAGCCGCCTTTTGTATTCATCTTTTTGCTGAAAACATCCAACTGCCCGGCAAGACGGGCCGCGCTTGCGGTAGCAGTCTGTAAATTAGCCATCGATCTGCGTAGTTGTTCACCCATAAGGCTATCGGCCAACAAAGTGCCCACAGTGCCTTTGCCCTGTAATATTTTATGGCTCAGTAATTTAAAATCGCTGGTAATAGCAAGCAGGTTTTGATTGTTACTTTGCAACGTTTTCATAATATCATCGGTCGAAGTAAGTTTTTCGGCCTGTAAAACTGCACCATCATCTACCTGCGGGGCCTGCGGGCTGCCGCCATCAATTACGATAAGCTTGTTGCCGATAAATCCGTCTGAACTGATACGTACGCCGGCATTGCGGTGAATAAATTGCTGAACGCTTTGGTCAATCTTCATATTTACATCTACCTGCGATGTGCCCACAAATTTAATGCTGGTAATGGTGCCAACTTTTACGCCCGAAAACCAAACGTCATTACCTTTTTTTAAGCCGGCAACATCGTCAAAAACGGCGCTGATTTTTATGTTTTTGGCAAAGCTTTTCTGTTCGCCGCCAAGGGTGAAAACGCCAATTATAAATATAATGAGGCCGAGCGATAAAAATATCCCAACTGTTATTGCTCTCCTATTGTCTGATGCAGCCATAATATGTGCTATAAATATCTATTGTATAAAGTTGTAGTCAAAAAATGGTTTTACCCGTTCGTCGTTTGTGTCGAATACTTCGTTAAAAGTGCCCACCCGCTGAAATTGACCATCCAGCAGCATAGCTATCCGGTCGCCGGTTTCTTTGGCGCAGGTAAGGTCGTGTGTAATAATGATTGATGAGGTGTGGTATTGTTGCTGTACCTGGTTTATCAATTCGTTAATTTCCGTACAGGTAATAGGGTCAAGTCCGGCAGTGGGCTCATCGTACAGCATAATTTCGGGGTTGAGTATAAGCGTACGGGCAATACCAATACGTTTGCGTTGCCCTCCCGAAAGTTCGGCCGGCATTTGGTTAATGGTTTGCGAAAGGCCCACTGAATCAAGTACCTCCTCAACAGCCTTATCTATTTCTTTACGAGTGATGCTTTTACGGTTGCGCACTAGCGGAAATTCCAGGTTTTTACGAACAGTCATACTATCGTACAGCGCGCTGTTCTGAAAAGAGAAGCCTATCCGGATGCGCAACTCCTGTAGTTCCTTTTCGCTGATTTCGGTTACTTCTTGTCCAAGTACCTTTATGGTGCCCTTGTCGGGCTTTAATAAACCCGACACCAGCTTTATCAATACCGACTTACCCGTGCCCGAGCGACCCAGTACCACCAGGTTTTCGCCCTGGAAAAGGTCCAGGTCAATTCCCCGCAGCACTGCAAAATCTTCAAATGCCTTGGCCACGCCCCGGATGCTGATAACGGGGTTGTTATAATCGATATGTGCTTTAGGTTTCTCCATAAATTTTACCGGAAGTTACCGGTTATCTGCACAATTATCACCTCTTCAATAAACACTAAAAACATTGCTGTTACCACAGCTCCGTTTGCTGCCTTACCTACTCCTTCGGTGCCTTTATTTGAATAATAACCCTGGTAGCAGCCCACAATACCTATGGTGAAGCCAAACACAATGGCTTTTATCAGCGATGCATTAAAATCGACAAAAGTAAGAGGTTTAAATACTTCCTCCATAAAGGCGCTGTAACTGGTGCCCTCGTTTTGAGCTACGTTTAAGTAGCCGCCTATCAACGCGATAAAGCCTGTATAAGTAGCCAAAATGGGGATGGTTATAGTGGTTGCCAGTACGCGTGTACAAACCAAAAATTTAAATGGTTTGGTGCCCGATACTTCCATGGCATCAATCTGTTCGGTTACCCGCATCGAGCTTAATTCGGCGCCGATGCTCGAGCCTACCTTTCCCGACGCAATAAGCGCGGTTACCAATGGGGCAAGGGCGCGCATTATAGCAATGGATACCAATTTCGGGATCCAGGATTGTGCGCCGAACTCCACCAGCGACGGGCGCGATTGTTTGGTAAATATAAAGCCCACTATAAAACCCGTTACGGTAATAAGGGTGAACGAGCGTACACCAACTTCATAACACTGCCTTACAATCTCTTTAAATTCAAACGGCGGCACGAACGCCTCGCGAAAAAAGCGAACGATAAACAGGTGGATATTATAAATGCTTGAAAAAAAATCAACTATCGTTTGGACAAATTTCGGACGTTTTTTTCGCGCAGGGCTTGATGTGCTGTTTAATTGCTCCATTAACTGTGATAAAAATACTTGCAATTTTTCATTATAAAACTACAAACAAATACGCCGTATGTTTGAGTGCTTTGTTTCTGGTCAAATAAAAAGCCTCAAACTTTTTAAACTACGGTGTAAACCTTAAAAACCAACTTTTAAATAGTGATAAAAGTACAACACAGCCTTAAGGCAATTTGCCTTAATTTGATACTTCAGTAATACATTCGGGTTAATTTAAAATTAAGAAATGTAATAATAATCGTACCTATAAACCGTGCAAATTACTGTTTTAAATGTTTTAGCGCACCAAAAGCTTTTGCAGTTGCAAACCTAAGTTTTATTGCAGCAAAAAAATTATATGAGCCGAAAAAATACATCCACGAATTGTAAAATTTTGCTATTTGGCCTGGCTTGCTGTTTATTACGACAACGGTTGGGGGCCAAACGAGTGAGATGATCGGTGATTAACGGAAAGAACATAAGGATAATTCAAATCGGCGCTAAAATACTCAAGCTAATTATTTTCAAAAAACATAGCGGAATTTGGCTAAAGCCTCTGTCGGGACATAACTCTACCCTTCGGCTAAAGCCGACGGCAATGAACTGAAAATATTTTTTTCATTGCCGTCCCGTTTTAAGGGACGGGATATAAATAATGGAATATAGGCTTTAGCCAAAATCAGTCACTACAATTTGACTTATCGCACGGATACCTATTCAATGTAGCTTTCCAATATTTTAAAACCGCTGGTGGTTACCAGGTCAACCTTCTCCATTATCTTCGGCAACAAAATGCAATCTCCCATTTTAACCGGGTATTCAGCATCTGCAGTTTTAACCGTAAAGCTGCCTTCTACACAAACGAATATTACAAACGAATCAAGGTTGCTGTAGTCTTTTGTTGTGTCGGCAGTAAAATCAAGCAGGTTGGTGGTAAAATATGGACAGGTTACCAGCTCAACCGTTTTATTCTTTTCAGGTTGATATTGGGTTTTGTAATTGGGGTAATGGTGATAATCTATGGCCGCCAGTGCTTCTTTGGTGTGCAGTTCGCGTTTGTTACCCTTATCATCAACCCGGTCAAAATCGTAAATACGATAGGTTATATCCGATGTTTGCTGAATTTCGGCAATCAACAGCCCCGCGCCAATGGTATGAACACGGCCTGCTGGTAAAAAGAAAACATCGCCCGCATTGGCATCTTCCTTATTCAGGATGTCCATCAAATGGCCGCTGTTAAATTTGTCGAGGTATTCCTGTTCGGTAAGTTCTTTATTAAAACCGGCAATTAATGACGAGCCCGGGTCGGATTCTATCACATACCACATTTCGGTTTTGCCGAAGGAGTTGTGGCGTTTTTTTGCCAGCTCATCATTGGGGTGCACCTGTACCGATAAATCTTCCTTCGCATCAATAAATTTTACCAGCAGCGGGAATATATTGCCAAAATGGGCATAAACCTTTTCACCTACCAGTTCGCCTTTAAATTGCTCCAACAAATCAGCCAGTGACTCGCCATCCAGCGCGCCCCCGTTTACAACTGACACATCCGATTTTACGCCCGATATTTCCCAGGTTTCGCCGCAGTTTGGTAACGAGCCAAAATCTTTGTGCAGATAAGTCTTTATTTTCTGACCGCCCCAAATTTTGTCTTTAAAAATGGTTTTGAATTTTAAGGGATATAATGCCGGCATAATGCAGATGTTTTAGGTCGCTAAGTTATCACTTTACAGAAGCATATAAAACAAGGTTTTATAAAAATGCTATTACTATAACAATCAGACGGAAAATATTGACTCTCCGCATAAAAAATGGTAGCACAAAAGTTACCGTTCACTCAACTAATAAATTTGTTTATTTCTACACATCAATTATATTTGACTTAACCTTATTGCAAACAGGCCCCCAATAATTAATTATTGCTTTATAAGTATCGCTAAAAACTGTGTATTTCAATACAAGGTAGTGCGCTTTGTACCTTATTAAACCGAAGCCAAAAACTAACTTAAACTTTAGAAAAATGGAAAAATTAACACGGATTGAAATGAAAAACATTAAGGGTGGTGTAACTGCTCCCGGTGGTCCCGGCGGAACAGGAGGCACAGGTGGTAGCGGTGGCGGTACGGCGCCGGTAATTTGCAATTTTACATCAACAACTTGCGGTAACATGTGCTTAAACATCAGTACGCCTGCAACATTACCTACTGTTTCGAGTTGCGTTGCATACCTGGGTTATCTTAACCCTTCATGCCATTTCGTAGCACATACGGTAACAAGCTGCGCTGCTGCTTAAATAAGTGCTGGGTTCACTATATTAAAAAAGCCAATCGGAGTATTTCGAGGGCACTGAAAAAGTCCCTACTTATCAAAAAGAGCCTGTTTTCAATTTTGAAAACAGGCTCTTTTCTTTGATGTATTCGGGCAGGTGGTGGAGAGCATTTTTGTATAAACGATTCTCAGAGCCTCTATTTTAGTTGTAAAACAACCATTTTAAATTTGAAGGACTTTTTCAGTGCCCTCGAGTATTTCCAATTGGCTTTTCTTATTATCAGTAAACCGGTAAATTATTATTTCCCCAGTTTCTTTTTCAAATTTTCGTCAATAGCAGCCAAAAATTCTTCGGTGTACAAATAATCGGTACCGTGCTCCACTTTTGGTTTTATGGTGATGGCAAGGTCTTTAGTCATTTTGCCGCTTTCAACTGTTTCAATACAAACTTCTTCAAGGGCCTTGCAGAAGTTTATCAGCTCCTGGTTTTTATCCAACAAACCACGGAACTCTAAGCCGCGTGTCCACGCAAAAATAGATGCGATGGGGTTGGTTGAGGTTGGTTTGCCGGCCTGGTGCTCACGATAGTGGCGGGTAACCGTGCCGTGTGCGGCTTCGGCCTCCATAACTGTTCCGTCAGGAGTAACCAGCGTTGAGGTCATTAAGCCTAATGAACCAAAGCCCTGTGCAACAGTGTCTGATTGTACGTCGCCATCATAGTTTTTACAAGCCCAAACAAAATTACCGTGCCATTTAAGTGCTGATGCAACCATGTCATCAATCAAGCGGTGCTCGTAGGTAAGCTGGTTGGCTTCAAATTCCTGCTTAAATTCGTTTTCATATATCTCCTGGAAAATATCTTTAAACCTGCCGTCGTATTTTTTAAGGATGGTGTTTTTGGTTGATAAATATAAAGGCCATTTTTTTAGCAAAGCCTGGTTAAAGCAAGCACGTGCAAAGCCTTTTATCGACTCATCGGTGTTATACATAGCCAGCGCCACGCCATCACCTTTAAAGTTGAAAACCTCGAACGATTGTTCCGGACTGCCGTCTTCGGGTGTAAACTTAATAGTCAGCTTACCTTTGCCTTTGGTTAAAAAATCGGTAGCGCGGTACTGGTCGCCAAAAGCATGACGGCCAATGCATATAGGGGCTGTCCAGTTTGGTACCAAACGCGGCACGTTAGCCATAACAATAGGCTCACGAAAAACAGTACCATCCAGTATATTGCGGATAGTGCCGTTTGGCGATTTCCACATTTGTTTTAAATTAAATTCCTTTACACGCTCTTCGTCGGGTGTAATGGTGGCGCATTTTATGCCTACGCCATATTGTTTTATAGCATTTGCAGCATCAATAGTAACCTGGTCGTTGGTTTCGTCGCGGTACTCAATACCAAGGTCGTAATACTTAATATCAAGGTCCAGGTACGGGATTATCAGTTTATCTTTGATAAACTTCCATATAATACGGGTCATTTCATCGCCGTCAAGCTCAACTACAGGATTTTCTACTTTAATTTTCGACATCTTCGGTATGGTTATTTTTTAAATGGCTCCAAATATATAAAAATGGTTTGGTGAATAATGAGAAGTTTATAGTGAGTATTTGACGTTTTTTTGTCAAAATTTACCAGTTGCTGTCGTTTTTAACCACTTGCTATTCACCACTAGCTACTCATCATTTAACTTTTCTTTACCCAACATGCTATTTTTCTAAACTTAGATACTATTTTTATAAAATATAATTAAACCACTGGTTAACCCTTTACAAAGGTGCTGCTATAAATTATGATGAAACATATCCTCAAAACAATTTTCATAACCCTGTTTGTTGGTACTACATTTATAGCGAAAGGTCAGGCAGGCTACAATTATGCGCTTTATGATGTAGGTACTGCTGTAAGCTTTAATACGGTTTATGGCGATGCCGAAACAACTACAATGATGCCGGCCATTCATTTTAATTTTACCTATAACGCAACGCCTTATACCAATTTTGTGTTCGAGGTGCAATTGGGTAAACTGCGCGGCGGCGACTCTGTTGCCACAAATTCGGGCAGGTATTTTAATAATGATTTTGCAGCTTTCGTTTTTAGAGGACAACTGCAAATGGGTGAGATCATGGATTATTCGCGCAGCCCGTTTATGAATGGTCTTAAAAACCTGTATGTTTCGCTTGGCCTGGGCTTTGCGCGCAATAACATAACCCAAATAAGCCGCACTTCCGAAAAAGTGCCGGGTTTTTATACTGGTGGCGACGATAAAACAAAGGAACCGTTTTTACCTATCCGTATAGGTTATGAAATTAAGCTGTTTAACAGGTACTCACAGCCTAGCGCTAAAATTGATCTTGGCTATAACTACAACTATGTTTTTGGCGACAACCTTGACGGTTTTACGGCCGGTGCTAAAAAAGACGTATACACCCAATTTACCATTGGTGTAAAATTTGCCATTGGTGCAGCACTTACATCTTACCGAAAACAAATTACTTATTGATAGGTTGATTATTTAGATTGGGTTGATTAGGTGAGTGGTTAAATTGCACTTCAAAAGGAGTAACTTTACAACATTCCAACTTTTCAACATTACAACAACTAACACGAAAACCTATGAACAACGAACCATTTGACCCTGTTTTTGATAGTGAAGGCGAAGACCGGGACCGCACCCTGAAAGATGAGCTTGGCGAAACCATTGATAAGGAAGATCTGAAATATAACGCCGAAGATGATAGCTTTGAATACGATGTGAAAAGCGACGACCCCGAGTACCAGCACGCCGATCCGTACAATACCTCTGTAAAAAACGGTGAGGATATGAACTCGACCTATGATGAAGCAAATCCTTATGATGCCGGTGAGGAATATA
Organism: Mucilaginibacter sp.; assembly: GCF_025359345.1. Lineage (GTDB taxonomy): Bacteria > Bacteroidota > Bacteroidia > Sphingobacteriales > Sphingobacteriaceae > Mucilaginibacter. The sequence continues at coordinate 208,129 of NZ_JANYGQ010000009.1, read as the reverse complement.
TCCCCAATGAATCGTTAGAAACTGATGTTGACAAATTAGGAATGCATATTGATGACGGCCACATTGTTCAGCTTGATGCTGCCGATAAAAAACTAAGTCATACCCCCGAAGACGACCGCACCGATTTGGACGAAGAAGGTTATCCCAAAAACGACAGGTTGAATAAGAAGCTATAATAAAAGAAAAAGGCTGTTAATGTTAACAGCCTTTTTCTTTGAAGTAGCTATCGCAAATTTATTTCTTCGCCAGCGCTATCAACTCTGTATTTAAGCGGGTATACTCATCGTTATTGGCTTTTTTAGCAGCTTCAACGCCTGCGGTGGCTGTGGTTATCGCGCCGGTCTTATCGCCTGTTTTTAACTGTACACGAGCTTTCCATAAATCGGCAACAAACGGAGGCATGCCGGGCATTTTACCCATTTCTTCGGCCCATGGCAATGCCGTCTTCAAATCCTTGTTATTGTTGTAGTAGTAAATAACGGCCTCATAGTAAGGTTTTTTATCTGTTTTCATAGCCGAGTCAATCCTCGACATCACCTTTGCGTCTATATCGGTTGTAAGGTGCAGATTGAGTGCGGTGTGCTCCCACATTAAGTGCAACTCGGCGCTGGTTGGGAAAACGTTTACAAACTGCATGGTAAATGTTTCCTGGGTTTCATTAAGTTTAACAGGCTTAACTGTAAAGCGTAGGTAGTCATCGGCTTCTTTGTAGGTGTAGGCGCCCCATTGTTTCGGGTTTTTACTCAGGATAATGGTCCATTCGCTTTCGCCAGGAATGCTGAACAAGCCGTATTCGCCTGCAGGAACTTTGTGCCCTTCGATTGACACGTCATCGCTGAATTTGATTACTGTCGCCGAGTTGGCCCCGGTGCGCCAAACTTTGCCGTAAGGCTCAACATTGCCAAATATTTTGCGGCCTTTAACGTTCGGTCTCGAGTAGGTGAGGTTTATCTTTCCCAGGCCAAAGTCTTGTGTAATTGTTTGGGTTGAACTGGGTGCGGGAGTTAGCTGCGCATAGGTGCTTGCTGTAAAAACGGTTAAAGCCGCCAGCAAAATGAGTTTTAAGTTATATTTCATGGTGATAAAATTTTGGTGCAAGTTATCAAAAATATACTCGCCGCGTACTTGATTTTTATCTGTTATTGTCCTTCGTTTTTGAAACTGTATTTTGACACTTCATTCAAAATTATGCTTGTCAAAATTTATATCTTTGCCACGTAGTAACTAACAACATTTTATGCTTAAAGGATTTTTCAACGTCCCTACGCCGCAAAATGAGCCGGTATTAAATTACGGCCCGCGCAGCGTGGAAAGGGCTACGCTTAAAGCTGCTTTGGATGAAGCACGCGCCAAAAAAATTGATATCCCCATGTATATTGGCGGCAAAGAAGTTCGCACCAATAACAAAAAGGAAATTCGCCCACCACACGATCATCAGCATGTATTGGCTACATTTTCTGAAGGTGATGCCAGCCACGTAACAGCAGCCATTGATGCAGCACTTGCTGCCAAAGCCGATTGGGAGAACCTTCCATGGGAACAGCGTGCCGCCGTGTTTTTAAAAGCTGCCGAATTGCTTGCCGGCCCGTACCGCGCCAAAGTAAATGCAGCGACCATGCTGGGCCAAAGCAAAAATGCCTACCAGGCCGAAATTGATTCGGCTTGCGAACTCATAGATTTCCTGCGTTTCAACGTAGAGTATATGACCGAAATTTACAAACAACAACCCCCGGTATCGGGCAAAGGTGTTTGGAACCGTGTGGAGCAGCGCCCGCTGGAAGGCTTTGTGTTTGCCTTAACACCGTTTAACTTTACTGCTATTGCAGGTAACCTGCCAACCTCGGCTGCCATGATGGGCAACGTGGTGGTATGGAAGCCCGCCTACACTCAAATTTATGCAGCAAACGTTTTGATGCAGGTATTTATTGAAGCAGGCATGCCTGCCGGTGTAATCAACCTGGTGTATGTTAGCGGCCCGGTTGCAGGCGACGTTATATTTAACCATCCTGATTTTGCAGGGATACACTTTACCGGCTCAACGGGCGTATTCCAGAATATATGGCAAACTATTGGCAACAACATCCATAAATATAAAACCTACCCGCGCATAGTTGGCGAAACAGGTGGTAAAGACTTTGTTTTGGCACATGCCAGTGCCGATGCCGAAGTGGTTAGCACTGCACTTGTTCGCGGTGCATTTGAATACCAGGGGCAAAAATGCTCGGCTGCTTCAAGGGCTTATATCCCCAAATCATTATGGCCTGCTGTAAAGGCAAATATGCAGCGCGATATCACCTCGTTTAAAATGGGGCCGGTTGAGGATTTTGAAAACTTTATTAATGCAGTTATCACTGAAGCGTCTTTCGATAAGCTTGCAGGATACATCGATGCTGCCAAAAAAGACGCCGCTACAGAAATTGTTGCAGGTGGAAATTATGATAAAACCAAAGGCTGGTTTATTGAGCCTACCGTAATACGCGTTGATGATCCATATTACGTAACCATGTGCGAAGAACTGTTCGGTCCTGTACTTACTATTTATGTATACGAGGATGACAAGTTTGATGAGATACTGGATGTGGTAGATAAAACTTCCATCTACGCCCTTACTGGCGCCATTATCTCGCAGGACAGGTACGCTATTGCCAAAGCAACCCACCACTTACGCAATGCAGCCGGAAACTTTTATATTAACGATAAGCCTACCGGTGCCGTAGTAGGCCAGCAACCTTTCGGTGGTGCACGCGGCTCTGGAACCGACGATAAAGCCGGCTCAATGATAAACCTGCTGCGATGGGTATCGCCACGGACCATTAAGGAAACCTTTGACCCGCCTAAGGATTACAGGTACCCGTTTTTGACGAAGGAACTCTAAAAGAGAGCCAAGAATCAAGAGCCAAGAATCAAGATAAAAAAGCCGGTATGTTGAATAATTACCGGCTTTTCTGTTTTTTAGCGATTATTTAGTCGCGCTATTTTTCTTCCTGTCTTGATTCTTGGTTCTTGACTCTTGCTCATTGACTCTTGGTTCTTTCTCACTTGAACTTAAACACGTTATCCATATTGGCATTGTCAAAGGCGCTCACCTTCATGTCAGTAATAATACCGGTTTTGAGGCTGTATACCCAGCCATGTACACCCAGTCCCTGGCCACTTTTCCATGCGTTTTGTACTATCGAGGTTTTACAAAGATTATAAACGTTTTCAATTACGTTAAACTCAACAAGCCTGTCGCCTTTTTTGGTTATGTCTTCAATAGCATCAAGTTCATCTTTGTGCAGGCGGTAAACATCTTTAATGTGCCTCAGCCAGTTATCTATTAAACCTACTTGCTGGTTGCCAAGCGCTGCCAAAACACCTCCGCAGCCATAGTGGCCGGTTACTATCACATGTTTTACCTTCAACACATTAACCGCGTAATCCAGTACCGATAACATGTTCATATCCGAATGCACCACCATGTTGGCAATATTGCGGTGCACAAATATTTCACCTGGTGCAGTGTTGGTAATCTGGTTAGCGGGTACACGGCTATCAGCGCAACCTATCCACAAAACCGGTGGTGCCTGGCCGGCGGCCAGTTTATTAAAATATTCAGGGTCCTGGTTTAAGGAGTGGGCTACAAATTCTTTGTTACCGTCAAGCAGGCTGCTGTATAGGTCGTCTATCGGCGGGTTGTTTTCGTTGAGACTCATGTTTTTTAGGGATGTTTTTATCGAGCAAAAATATAAAATTTAAAACTACTTAATTACTGCATGTTAATGCCTTGTAATTATTCAAGCGTCCTTTGAAAATGCTTTTGTTATCTTGTGTACAGCCAGGTGGGTTAAATCGTAATATAAAATCACCAATAAAATAGCCGGCACAAAGTAAAACGTGGCAAAATCAAAGTAGTCGAACAAAAAACCACCTAAAAGGGCGCCACCCAGGTAAAAGCCAAGTATAGTTATCCTGATATAAATTTTGTTTTTCACAGCAGTTGTTTTCTCAGCTTTGGGGTGTAACCATTCGGCTATGTCGCCACCCAAATCGGTAAATAAGCCGGTGAGATGTGAGGTTTTAATTAAGCCGCCTGATACTGTTGATACCAGGCTGTTCTGCAGTCCCATGGAAAATATTATCGCGCCGATAACTATTTCGCGCTCAAGCAGCGTTTCGGTGTAAAAGTGGTGGCCATAAATGGCGACAAATACCAATACTACAATTTCAATTATAATAGGGATGGAGTGGGCGCGGTAATCGCTGATGTGACGATAGGAGCGCACAATAAAGCTTGATAAAAATGCTCCTGCAAAAAATAAAAGCAACCAAATTACAAACACCAATATCTCCCTAAAGTTTTGCTGAACAATGTGCTTTGCCAGGTTAGCTACATGACCCGTCACATTTGCCGTAAACGCCAGGAAAGCAATCATCCCGGCAGCATTTGTTATCCCGGCCGCCAGCGCCGTAGACGACGCCAGTAACAGGTTTTGTTTAAATGTGCGTTCTTCTTTTGATTGACGTAACATGCGGGCAAGATAAAAAATTTTTATCCCGCCCTCTAAACTTTCGAAGGTTTAAACCTTATTTGGTTAACCTCAATACGACAACGTCATCAGCCCCTATGGTTTGCTTGAAAAGCTTATCCGTGGTGCCAATATCCTTTTTCGCCCATATATCATGCAGCTTATAAGTGGCTTGGTTGAAGTCGATATTTGTTTTGGTTATTGCATCCGATATTATGTGAGCTTTCCAGTCAAAGTTTACGTTTTGCGGGCGGTTTGAGCGGTTTAAAAAGCATATGGCCAACTCGTTGTTCGCAAGTGGCTTTACAAAGATCTCGATCCCATCAAACGAATAGTATTTAAAACATTCCACGCCAAGCGCATCCTGGTCAATGGCAATCAGTTCTTTGTTAGTTAAAATGGCGGTGGTCTGTTCACTCATTTTGCGAAGATCATTGCCTGCCATCAACGGGGCGGCAAGCATGCACCAGAGCGAGAAGTGGGCCTTATCTTCGTTATATTTCATCCCGTTGCCAACTTCCAGCATATCGGGGTCGTTCCAATGACCTGGACCGGCGTACTGTCTGATGCTGTCCTGGCGGTCCAGTATATTTAATACGCTCAAAGGTTTCCAGCCATCTTTGGCAACTGTTTCTTCAAACGCATTGCCAATATCGCCGGTACTGCGCCATAACTGCCCGTCTTTTGCCGCCCATTTCCAGGGCTGGTGCTGTCCCCATTCGCACAGGCTGAAAATCATTGGCCTGCCTGCCGCACGGATAGCTTTAGCCATAGTTGCGTAGGCTTCTTTGGCATTTATCCCTTCGGTGTTGCACCAGTCGAACTTTAAATAGTCAACGCCCCATGATGCATACAAACGCGCATCTTGGTATTCGTAGCCGCGCGTACCGGGGTAACCGGCGCAGGTTTTGGTGCCGGCGCAATTGTATATCCCAAATTTTAACCCTTTGGAGTGCACATAGTCGGCAAAGGCCTTCATACCGTTCGGGAATTTCTGTGGGTCGGCAACCAGGTTGCCGTCTTTGTCGCGTTCCATCGTCATCCAGCCATCGTCCAAAACAAAATAGGTATAACCCGCATCTTTCATACCCGATGTTAGGTAAGTATCGACCATTCCTTTCAGCAATGGCTCGTCTATCTTGGTTTGGAATGTGTTCCAACTGTTCCAGCCCATTGGTGGGGTTTGGGCCAGTTCCTCAAATTTCTGGGCGAATGCAGAGACGGAAGCCATAGTACAAAACAGCACGGCTAACAGGGCTTTACTTTTAAATTTCATATTCATAATTGGGTTTTAAGCTGATAAATCAAATCTAACTATACTGGCTGATATATCACTTTTTATCTGCCACCAAAAACACTGCACCGTACTTAGGCACGGTAACGGTTATGCCACCAGAAATACTCGCCGTATTTGCAGGAATGGACGCATAACTGTCCGAGCCACCAGATTTACCATTTGCAGGCCCAATGCCGTTTATCAAAACCTGGTGGGAAAACGGAGCGTTATCGCCTCCGCCTTTTAGTGTGTAGTAGTAATATTTGTCGCCCGCCGCAAAGTTCTTGATTTTTACGGTTACCACATGGTCGCCATCCGACTGGTTTACCAAAACCACCCCGGCCTGTCCCGATGAAAATGTCGACGCATAGCTGCTAATGTCGCTGCTATTAATAACTATCGAGTTTACCATCCTGTCGCCAAAGTATTTTTGAAAATAATACATGTAATAAAACGCTGGCCTGGGGTTCCATTTGGCTACGCCGGTTTCATCGCCGATGTTAAACATACCCATGTCGTCGCCGCCAGCCCAGCCATTGGCTAAATCCCAGCGACTGGCCATACTAAATTGGTTTTTTAACATCTCGCCCAAACTCATTACCGCGTGCAAACCTGCAATATTCGATACGTTTTGCGCCGATCCGGTTGCTTGTATGTTCCATTCATCCAGCGCCACCGGTTTTTGCATTACGCCAGCCTTGCTAACAGAACTTTTTACCCAGGCCATCAGCTGGCTTGTTGAAGTAGCCGCGGTGTTTAAAATAACCGACGCGCTTGAGTTGTCGTTGTATGGCGTATAATAGTTGTGCACCACAAAATAATCCGGCGAATTACCTGCAGTTGCCAACACATCGGCATTCCAGTTTTTAACGCCTGCGTTGTTGTTAACGTCATCTGTTGAGGTTAGCACCGCCCCAATTTTTATATTGGCGTTCCCCACCTCTGCAGCAGCTTTCCGCATCGAATCCGCAAATACTTTAAAATGGGCACCGTAAACTTTCCCGGTTATAAACTCAGGTTGGCCATCCTTGTTTTGTGATACATCTATACGGTAACCTGCCTCCCAACTGCCGTAGTTTTCGTTGCCTACGTCCCAAAATTGGGTCTTCCCCTTGTCGTACCGAACCCAATTGGCAGCAAGGTGAGCGGCTGCCTGGTCGGGGTGGGGGCCGGTGCCGTAGCGGGCGTAGCCATAGTTAACTATGATAAGGCCCGTGCTGCTGGTTTGCTGCAATACCTTATAATAGTTGTCGATTGTAAATGTCCAGCTTTGGGTGTTGTTCCCATACCAATAACCCGCATCGGAGGCATTGCCCGAGCCATCAAGCAATTTAGCAGGGGCGTCTGCCGGGGCGTTAATAACAGCGCCATCGCCATTCCAAAAATAGATGTCGGATATACTGCCACCCGGTGCGCGCAAAATATTGGGTGCCAACGCGGTTATATTGGCCATCAGCGTCGGGTCGGTAACATACTGGCCCATGTATGGGTTGGTATTATTACCAAATATCAGCTTCGACACTTTAGTGGTAATCTGGCTCAAGTCTACCGTAACGTTTACCACTCCGCTTGTCGATGGTTTTGCCGCATCCTGCGTTCCGGGCACTGCAAATGTCCTGGTTGCCCACCCATCCAGGAAAAAACCTTGCGTGGCGGCAACTGCAGCGTCGGTGCCTGCTACAATTGTACCACTACCTGTGTCAGTGCCTGTATCACCCCCTGTAACTGTGTTAGTTGTTCCCTGTTTTTTGCAGGATTGCAGTATTGCGAATAACCCTATTATTATAACTCCTTTAAAATTCTTCATTTTAGAAATTCTTTAATCATTGAATTTAATTAACCCAATCTAACCTAATCAACTTAATCAACCATTCTCCCAATCAACTCCAAACACGCCCTGCTGTTATGATAGGGGCACTTCCAAATCCCGGCTTTATCCTCGCCCGGCATTACGCCGCCGTTTTCATTTGTGCCCCAAAACCATTCGCCATTTTGCTTATTCAATATTTTCGTTTTTACAAATTCCCAGTTTTTCAGGCTGATGTTTAAATGCTTTTCATCGCCACTTATTTGCCAGGCGTTAAAGAAACCAACCATCGCCTCTGCTTGTACCCACCAGTGTTTTTCTTTTACCAGGCAGTTTTCTTTTGGCTCATATTCGTACCAAAGCCCGCCATCAATATCAAGTCCGGTGATGGTTGCATCGGCCATTGCAATCGTTATTTCCTTTGTTTTTTTGATGCTTGCTTCATCTCCAATTGCCTCCGCCGCTTCCAGCAACAGCCACGTAGCTTCTATATCATGCCCGTAGGATATCAAATCGCCTTTCGCGTTCCAGTTTTCATCAAAAAAGAGCCTGAGATGATTGGTTTTCTTATCGATAAAATGCTCAAAAAAATTATTCAGCAGCATTTTGATATGCTCGCCCAACGCCTTATCCGGCCAAATGCGGTACAAGTTGGTATAGCCTTCCAGTACATGCAGGTGGGTGTTCATTGTCTTTTTTTCGTTGGCGTCTTTGGCGCTCAGGCGCAGGTCGGCGATGGGGTGCCAATCTTTGGTAAAAGCTTCGAAGTAGCCGGTTTTTATTGGGTCGTAGGTTTTTTCAATCAGCAGGTAAAATAGGTCGATTGCCAATTGTTTGGCATTTTCTATTTTGCCGGCGCGATAATATTCACTCAGGGCGTAAATGGTAAACGCGATGGCATAAACTTGCTTTTTGGTATCCAGCGGTTCGCCTTTATAATTAACCGACCAATAAACCCCGCCTTCTTCACTGTCGATAAAATGACTGATGATGTATTGATAGGCCCTATCTGCCATCTCCAGGTATACATGTTCAGGCTGATGATTATAAGCCGCTGCAAACGACCATAAGATCCGCGCGTTTAGTACCGACCCTTTTGGCGCATCGGCTGTCACTAGATTGTCGTCATCAATTTTACCATAAAAGCCACCGTTTGCATTGTCGGGAGCATGAGCGGCCCACCAGGTGAGGATGTTTTTTAATTCATCCGTGAGCTCCTTTTTGAAGATATTTAGTTGTTGTTGTTTCATGGTAGTGTTTTACCTGTCTCACCTATCTCCGCCAAATGCCGAAGCGTTCCAGTTTTACACGCGGAACACCTGGAACGCTTTGAAATATGTTGATTATCAAGTGTTTTGATTTTTTCAAAATGCTCCATAGTTGTTGCTATACTTAAAGGATGTAAGTTTTTGAATTAAAATCAAATAATCCTTTAATCAGGCGAATCATGGTTCAAACCAACGATTTCGCCCTTAAATTTCCATCAATCAACCTGCTCAATGTATTTACTGACGACGCCGAACGCAAACCATCCGCAGGGGTATTCATCACATAATCAACCAACTTGTCGACAGTGCTGGTGGCAACATGCATACGCGTATCCGACGATGCATAGTAAATGTAAACCGTCCCGTCATTATCCGCTATCCAGCCGTTGCAGAACACCACGTTTGACACATCGCCTGTACGTTCTTCACCTTCGGGAGCTAAAAAATAGCTGCCCGGCTTGTGCAGTACTTTGGTTAAATCGTGGAGGTCGGTCATAAACATATATAGCACATAGCGCAGACCGGCGGCGGTATTACGTACCCCATGCGCCAGGTGCAGCCAGCCTTTTGCCGTTTTTATGGGTGTTGGTCCCTGGCCGTTTTTGGCCTCGTAAACGGTGTGGTAATTTTTATTGTCGATGATGGTTTCCTCGTCAACACGGGCGTTTTCCATAGCGTCGGTTAAGCCAAAACCTATGCCGCCACCTTTGCCTGCGCTGATAAAGCCATCCTGCGGGCGGGTATATAACGCATACTTATTATCCACAAACTCCGGGTGCAAAACCACATTGCGCTGCTGGGGCGAATTGGTTATCAAATCGGGCAGGCGCTGCCAGGTAAGTAAATCTTTGGTGCGTGCAATCCCGCAGGCCGCAACGGCCATGCTCTGGTCGTAAGCGGGTGCATCAGGGTCGCGGCGCTCTGTGCAAAACAGGCCATAAATCCAGCCGTCTTGGTGCGCGGTTAGGCGCATGTCGTACACGTTGGTGTCCGGCTCATCGGTTTCCGGTAAATCAACCGGGTACTCCCAAAAAGTAAAATTGCTAAGGCCGTCCGGGCTTTCGGCCACCGCGAAAAATGATTTCCGGTCGGCGCCCTCAACCCTCACCACCATTAAATATTTACCGTTAAGCTTTATGGCACCTGCGTTGAACGTTGCGTTTATACCGAAACGCTCCATTAAATACGGATTGGTTTCGGGGTTTAAATCATAGCGCCAAAATAGCGGTGTATGTGCGGCGGTTAATACCGGATTTTTATAACGGTCGAAAACGCCGTTGCCCAGTCCAGCAATTTCGTTGGGCTTTTTCAGCAACTGCCGGTGCTCAATATCCAGCAGGTTAAGGCGTTTTTCAAAGTCTGTTGTCATATTGTATTTTGTGCTTTGTAATCATTTTTGTGTTTTGCTGAAAACGTATATTGAAGCTTCTCACATTGGCTTGTCTTCGCCTCACCCTGCCCTCTCCAAAGGAGAGGGTTCTAAAAAACGAGCAAAGCTAAAGTCCTCTCCTTTGGAGAGGACTTTAGGTGAGGCGACCAAGTCATGTGAATTCGGTTTACATATTATCCCCTTAATCCCATCACCAATCAATATTCCCCCAATCTATTCCACCATGTCTTCTTCAATATCAATATTATCACCGCCAGTATCCCTATAGTTACCAGCAGCGGCATATGCTGCCCCAGTACCAGGTACATGGGTAAAATGGTGAGGCAGCATTGCGCCATGGTACCAATTACCACGTTGAACATATTTACCTTAAAGTTTTTGTTAGCTTTAAATGTTGGGTCGTCAGCCAGCACAGCCTGCTTAACCGGTTCCCAAAAACCCCATGGCCTGACATTTGAGTAGAATGACTTTAACACAGCCATATCCGTTGGCGGCGTTGCGTAAGCGCCAATGATAGAGCCAGCCAGCGAAAGCGCAAACAAAACAGGGAACCAGTATAACAATTCTCCATCCGGAATAACTATTGATGATACCATTGCCGCCGCTATACCGGTAAGCATCCCCCAGAAAAAACCGCTGGCGTTAAAGCGCCACCAATGCCATTTCAAAACGTTTGATGCAATGTAGCCACCGTAAAGCGCCGATACTATCCATTGCAGCATGCTGTTGATGTCTTTCACAAAAAAGCCCAGCATTACGCCAACCGCCACTACGATAACGCCGACAATATAGTTCATGGTTATTATCTTTTTTGGCGACGCATCCGGGCGGACGTATTTCAGGTAAATATCATTTACAATATAAGCCTGGGCTGCATTCATAGTGCCGCTAAAAGTGCTCATGAAAGCGCCAAGCAAGCCTGCCAACAATAGGCCAACCAACCCGACCGGTAAAAAATTATTGATTACGGCAGGTAGTATCCGCTCAAAATCTATTTTTCCGGCGCCATCATTCAAATTCATTTGGTGATAAAATATCAGCCCCAATATGGTGAGGCTGATGATAAGCGTGTACCTGATAGGCAGCAGGATGATATTTACAAAGCCACTCATTTTACTGGCTTCCTCCGGCGAGCGGGTGGAAAGGATTTTCTGCATGTCGTAATTTGGTGCGGGACCAGCCACGGCTGCAAAAAAACCTTTAAAGGTCATCATCATAAAAAATAGGCCGAATAATGAGTAGCCATCGCTTTTTATTTTGGCGTTAACTTCAGTAATTATGCCCGACCAGTTTAACCCGAGGTGCGAACCAAAAAACGGACTGAACCAACCATTCGGCACATTTAATGGGTGACTGCTTAGCTGCCCGGCTGCTATAAAACCAATCCAAACGCAGGCCACAGTCATTACGCCGTATTTCACCATATCGCCAACTACGATGCTATGCATACCGCCCAGTATGGAATAAAACATAGCAAACAACGTAAATATGATGCCGTACACATGCGGTACATATTGCGGGGCAACGTTAAAAGGGATGTAACCCTTTATCATATCCCAGGGCACAAAAATTTCGATAAACTTACCCAAGCCGATAAAGCCATAGGCCATAAAAGCGAGGCAGCTCAATAGGGCAAAGGCGATAACCACGATCTGCGAAGCTGTTACGCCCGGTCCTGTTTTGCCAAAGCGTGAGGTAAGCCACTCGGCCCCGGTTGCAGCATTTGAGCGGCGAAGCCAGCGCGAGAGGTACATCATTAAAAAAACCTGGTTAAACACCGGCCAAAGCCAGGGTATCCAGATGCTTTTCATGCCGTAAACAAAACACAGGCTCACCATCCACATGGTGCCGCTGATGTCGAACATATCCGATGCGTCGCTCAGGCCCAGCTTGTACCAGGGCAGCGATTTGCCGCCAAGCATGTAGCTTTCTTTATTTTCACGAGCTTTTTTGCGGTACCACAACCCGATAAATATGGTGCTTAGCAGGTAGGCTGCTATTATGGCAATATCAATGGGGTTGAGCTTCATTCGGTTGATTTGAAAATTTGATGATATGCTGATTTGAAGATTAGCTGCATCAAAATGGTTAAATAATTGGTAAGCCTAAAGTAGATTTATTAACAGCGGTTATCTAATACTTTTTTAACCATAAATTTCAATTATTTCACCACCTTCAAATTTTCAATCGCGAATGTTAGTCTTTTTCGCCATTTTCAAATCTTCAAATTAGCAAATCTTCAGATGAAGACACGGTTCCCGGTATACGTTTCCCTAAACTCTTTGGGGATGCATAGCTTTTTGCGTTTAAATATCCTGTTGAAGTTGGAAATGTTATTAAAGCCGCATTTGTAGGCTATTTCGGCAACTGTGGTGGTCGAATCTATGAGCATCCTTGAGGCATGGCCAAGGCGTATTTCGTTCAGGCTATCGATAAATGTTTTGCCGGTGCGCTTTTTAATAAAGCGGCTGAACGAAGCTTCAGGCATATTGGCAATACGGGCGACTTCGGCCAGGGTAACCTGCTTGTTGTAGTTGTTGTTCATATGCTCAAACACTTTTTCGATGCGGCGGCTGTTGTAAAAAAACTTTTCGTTGGTAAAACCGGAATCGGATAACACCTTCATATTGCGCGAGATAGAAAGGTCGTGCAGGATAGATAACAATTCTAGCACCGAGTCGAAACCGGTCTTTTTATCGAGGGCTAATATGCGGCCTTTAAGCGCGGTTATGGTTTCGGGTGTAAATACGATCCCTCTTTGCGAGCGCTCCAGCATACTTTTTAAGAAACTCAGCTGGTTGCGTTTCAGGAATTTTTCGTCAAATAAATCTTTATGAAACTGAATGGTAATTTCAGTTATCGCCTCGCTCTGGCATTGGTTGGTAAACCAGGCATGGTACAGGTTTGGGCCTATCAGCGCCAGCTCCAGGTCATCAATTACTTCAATATTTCCCCCCACCACGCGTTTGGCGCCTTTTGCATTCAAAATCAGGTTCAATTCATACTCCTCGTGATAGTGAAGCGGGAAATCAAACTTCTTTTTTACTCTCGAAAAAATGGTAAAGCAATCGCTTGGTGTTAGCGGGGTGATTTCGCGCATTACGTTGCTCGTAGTCATAATCTAAGTTTAGTGTATAAATCGGTCAAATTGGTGATACGAATTTAACACTTTTGTTGAATTATTAGATATGTTGGAGTAAGTTTTTTACGGGTAATGCGCCAGGTAGCTCAGTATTACAGCCCGGCAGTGCCTGTGTTAAATTCCAGGAAGACTTTTTGACGTTGTTATACTAAACGGATGGTGAACTTGGTGCCCACATTTACTGTACTATCCAACTTAATGGTGCCACCCATTGATTCGATTTGGTTGCGGGTGATGAACAGGCCGATACCTTTGGCGTCGGTGTTTTGATGGAAGGTCTTGTACATGCCAAATACTTTATCGCCATACCGTTCAAGGTCAATGCCGATGCCGTTATCTTCAAATAACATGTAGATATGGTTATTATCCTTTATGGTGCGGCAGGTAATAACCGGTTGCCTGTCCATATGGCGGTATTTGAGTGCATTGGTAAGCAGGTTTTGGAATATGCTTTCCAGGTAGGCTGGTATGTATTCAATTACCGGGCACTGGGTAAAGTCGTATTCAATTTTGGCGTCGGATGCGTCTATATTGCTTTGCAGTGCCGACATCACGTTTTTAAATACTTCTTCAAACTCCAGCGTTTTGCGCTCCTTGTCGATATCGGTATGTATCATCACAATCTCGTTAAGGTGCTCAACGGTAGTAGCCAGGCTGGCACTTATTGATTTGATATGCGCAAACACTTCGGCCCTGTCTTCGGCCGATTCACTTTCCTGGTGCAGGTTAACCATAAACTGCAAATTACCCGAGTGCGAACGCAGGTTGTGGGACACAATGTAAGCGAAGTTTTGCAGGCGTTTATTCTGGTCGTTTAACGAGGCGATGGACGTCTGCAGGGCAAGACCTTTCTTTTTGATGCTATCAATATCCTGCAGTATACCCCTTATTTTAACGCATTTACCATAATCATCAATAATGGGCAGCCCTTTAGCGCGTACCCAAATCAAATTATTTTTTGCCGAACGGAACATCAGCTCCAGGTCATAAGGCTTGCAAAATTTTATGGCATTGTCAATGGCATCATTTATCAGCGGGCGGTACTGGGGCTCAAAAAAACTAACTGCTTCTTCAATACTTAGTTTAAGCTGGTCGTTTAGCTCGTAAATGTCAAAAGCCTCTTTTGATAGCCACAGGCTCATGGTAGGCACATCAATTTCGAATCCGCTTATTTTAGCGATAGTGCCTGTTTCGTTAAAAAGGAAATCGTTTTGTGCCGAGCGCAGGCCCAGTATTTTTGATTTGTTGATGTTTACCAACGAGCCGGTATATTTTGGCGCACCGTTATCATCCCATTTATTGGTAATGCTTTCAAACCATTGGTAGCCCGATGTTTTGGTTAACAGCCTTATTTGTACAGTATTGCTTGGCTCAGCGCTGCGTGTGTGAAGAGCCTTTAAAAAAACAGGCTTGTCATAGTGATAAAGCAGTTCGTCTAAAAAAAAGTTGTAGGAACACTCTATCTCCCCGGGTACGTACCCAAGAATTTTATAGAAACCGGCAGACCATTTAACCTCTTTTGTATTGACGTTAAACTCCCAAATTCCCGCGTTTAATTGATCAATTATTTGAGCAAGATGGGATGCATCATCTGAATAAAAGTCGTTCCCCACGGTAATGCTCATATTGTTATCCAACTCATTTTGTTATAATCAACAGCTACAGGGTTAGTAATAGAAAATTCTATGCCAAAGCCGGCCGGGAGCGAAACCGGCGAGCCTGCTTAATACGAAAACCACCCCGAAATGGTTAGCAATAATATGTAAAATGTTATGAGGTTAAACAATTTGGAGGGCAAAATCGGCAAAACTTAACCATTAATTATCAATGGTTTGCCTGATAGTTCATTTAGCGCATCAGAGGCTATCCACCTGGCACTCTTAGTGTTCTGTAATAAAATCCGTTGGGCGGTTTCAACGGCATGGGTCCGCAGCGTATTGTTTCTTTTACCGATTTGCCGCAAGGCCCAGTTAATCGCTTTCTTTACAAAATTACGATCGTCCCATGCTTCGCGTTCCATTATAGGGAAAAAGGCCCAAAATGCATCGTCAGGGTCTTTTTTATTGTGAATGGCGAATTCGGCCATTAGCACAAAGCCAGCGCGTTTTATAAATTCTTCGGTGCAATTGGTGTACTCAAGGGCCTTGTTTAGTGCAAAATTCGTTCTGTATAACAGGTTGCCGCAAACCTGGTCACAGATGTCCCACGAGTAAAAGTCGTGTACCCATTCGTCGGCTTGCTGTTCGGTAAATTGCTTCGGGTCGGCTATCATCGAAGCGAGCAGCTTTGCTTCGTGAATATTTATTTTCCACAAGGTAAGTGCAAGGTCATGATTGGTCTTTATTTCCTTTGCTATCTTCCTCAATTCGGGGAGGGGGATACCCAATGCGGATTGGTTGTCAATCCCAAAACGCTTCATGCCGGCATGGTGTTTAGCGTTTGATTTTTGTTTGAGAAAGGAGATGGTTTCGTCGATAGTCATGACAAAAAAAGCCGGACTTATGCCCGGCTTAAAAATAGCGAATGATGACGGAAGTCAGAAATCGGAGGTCCGATATTCGAACACAATCGATACCGTGGTTATCTCTGACATCTGACCTCTGTCATCCTAACCTCTTACAAATTCCCTCTTAATTCCTGCTCCCTTTCAATCGCCTCAAACAACGCTTTGAAATTACCTGCACCGAATGATTTTGCACCTTTACGCTGGATGATTTCGAAGAACAGCGTCGGCCTGTCTTCAACGGGTTTGGTGAATATTTGCAGCAGGTAACCTTCGTCGTCACGGTCGACCAAAATGCCCAGTTTTTTCAATGGCTCCAGGTCTTCGTCAATGTGGCCAACGCGGTCAATGAGTTCATCGTAATACGTGGTCGGTACAGTTAAAAACTCGATGCCGCGGCTCTGCAGCGTGGTAACTGTGTTAACAATATCATTGGTTGCCAGGGCCAGGTGCTGTACGCCTTCGCCTTCGTAAAATTCAAGGTATTCTTCAATTTGCGACTTCTTTTTACCTTCTGCCGGTTCATTTATCGGGAACTTTACAAAGCCATTTCCGTTGCTCATCACCTTGCTCATCAGGGCTGAATACTCGGTCGAAATCATTTTATCATCAAAAGTTAAAATGTTACGGAAACCCATAGTCTCCTCGTAAAAATTAACCCACTCATTCATCTTGTGCCAGCCTACGTTGCCTACACAATGGTCGATGTGCACCAGGCCTGTTGGTGTTGGATGGTAGCCCGAATCCATCTTTTCGTAATGTGGTAAAAACGCGCCGGTATAATTTTTACGCTCCACAAAAAGGTGAACGGTTTCGCCATAAAGCTTTATCCCGCTGGTGCGCACTTCGCCAAATTCATCGGTCATGGTTTGCGGCTCCTGGTATGGTTCTGCGCCGCGACTGGTAGTTTGGTAAAAAGCATCGTAAGCATCATCAACAGATAATGCGAGGATTTTTACCCCGTCGCCATGTTTTTTAATGTGCTCGGCAATCGGGTGGTCCGAGTGCAGCGGCGTTGTCAGCACCAGGCGTATTTTCCCTTGCTGTAACACGTACGAAGCGCGGTCGCGCATACCAGTTTCAGGCCCGGCATAAGCCAAATCCTGGAAGCCGAAAGCGGTTTTGTAATAAAAGGCTGCCTGCTTGGCGTTGCCTACGTAAAATTCAACGTGGTCGGTACCGTTAAGCGGTAAAAAATCAGTTGTTTTTTGTTGTTTATCTATGGTAAGTGTTTCCATTTTTTTTAATTAGTGAATTGGTGAGTTAGTGATTAATCGGACGCTTTTTAGCTTTCGCCTTTCAGCTTTTTACCTTTCACCTCAACTTACCCAGCTTTTATAATAATTTTCGTCTTCTATTTTTATTGCGTCTTCGGTTAGCATTAATGGCCTAAAGGGGTCTATCATTACGGCCAGTTCGTCAGTTGCTTCTTTGCCTATCGATTTCTCTACCGAGCCTGGGTGCGGGCCGTGTGGTATGCCACCGGGGTGAAGGGTTATTTGCCCTTTAACCACGCTTTTGCGGCTCATAAAGTCACCATCGACATAGTATAGCAGTTCGTCGCTATCCACGTTGCTGTGGTTGTATGGCGCTGGTATAGACAACGGGTGATAGTCAAACTTCCTTGGTACAAATGAGCAGATCACAAAGTTATGCCCCTCGAATGTTTGGTGTACCGGCGGCGGTTGGTGTAAACGGCCGGTTATCGGCTCAAAATCATGTATCGAAAATGCCCAGGGGTAATGAAATCCATCCCAGCCGATGAAATCGAAAGGGTGAGTGCCATAGATGTAAGGGTATATCAGCCCCTGTTTTTTTATGAGGATTTTGAAGTCGCCTTGTTCATCATGGGTTTCCAAATCGGTGGGCCGTTTAATATCGCGTTCGCAATAAGGCGCTTGTTCCGTCAGCTGCCCGTAGGCATTGGTATAGCGTTTGGGTATGCGGATAGGGCTAAAACTTTCGGTGATGAACAGCCGGTTATCCGGCGTGTCGAATTCCATTTGGTAAATGGTGCCACGGGGGATGATCAGGTAATCGCCGTATACAAATTTGATATTACCATAGCCGGTTTTTAAAGTGCCTGAGCCTTCGTGTATAAACACTACCTCGTCGGCCTGGCTGTTTTTATAAAAATAGTCGGTCATTGACTTGCGCGGGGCAGCCAATGAGATATGTAAATCGCTGTTAACCAGTACGGGCTTGCGGCTCTTTAAGTAATCATCTTCCGGCTCAATTTTAAAACCAATTAAGCTGGTATGTTTAAGGTGTTTTTCGCGGGCAATTTTTGGCTCAACAGAATACGGCTCGCCGAGCTCCTTTACAAGGGTAGGTGGGTAGCAATGGTAAACCAGCGAATACAGGCTGCTAAAGCCCTCGGTCGATACCAGTTCTTCGGCATAAAGCGTACCATCCGGCTTGCGGAATTGCGTGTGCCGCTTTGGCGGAATAGCTCCTAATTTATGGTAAACAGGCATGTTTTTATGTTGAAATGTTAAAACGTTTTAAAGTTGAAAAGTTGTAAGGTTGAAATGTTATCAACTAACTTATTATCAGCAATATAAATTAAACAGTTTTATAATAGAAATAGTTTTAGCTGAACGTGCCAGGTAAAAACCTTACAACTTTTCAACCTTAAAACCTTGCAACAAATTTAGTACTGCGCCAGAACAATTTTAGCGAGCACGGCATCCCTGAAAGAAGAGGCATCACTCATAGAAGTGAGGCCGAGGGAAAAAAGAAAATGCCTTTGTATGCTCATAAATTGGTAATACAAAGTTAGGGTAATTTAATTGAAAAATGCAAAGGAGTCCGAAAGTCGGGAAGTCCGAAAGACGGAAAGACGAAAAATAGCTTGAAAGTTTTAAAGAGCCATCGGCTCGGCCCGTGTTGTAGCGCCGGGTTTCAACCCGGCGTAATTGATAAGTATTTTAAAGAGCCATCGGCTCGGCACATGTTGTAGTGTCGGTTTTTACCCGGCGACGAGAAAGCTGCAGCCATAACACACCATGGGAACATTCCAACTTTACAACTTTTCAACCTTACAACAATTCCAACCACTACAACAATTACAACCTAATTCCTTAGCTTTGGCCCAACCACCAATTATTATAACCGTATGAAGCTAGTTTCCTACAAAACTGAAGACCGCGAACACCTGGGCGTTTTTATAAAAGGGCATATTTATAACCTTAACTCGTGCGATAAGTTGCTGCCTGATAACATGAATGAATTTTTATGGGGCGGTGATGAGCTAATGGAGCGCGCGCAGAAAGTAAATGCTGCAATTACCTCCGGTAAAATGGAAGCTAAGGAAGAACTGTTTTTCGAGATGCTGGCGCCTGTGCCACACCCTACGAGTTGCAGAGATGGCTATGCTTTCAGGCAACACGTAGAGTCTGCTCGTAGAAACAGGGGCGTGGGGATGATAGCCGAGTTCGACCAATACCCGATATTTTACTTCACCAACCATAATGCCATACAAGGCATCGGCGAAATTGAATGTATGCCCGACCACTTTGAAAAGCTTGACTTTGAGCTGGAAGTGGCCGTTGTACTCAACAAAAAAGCGCGCAACGTTAAAGCTGCTGATGCGGATAGCCTGATTGCAGGTTATATGATTATGAATGATATGAGCGCCCGGACTTTGCAGATGGAAGAAATGCTGCTTAATCTTGGCCCGGCTAAAGGAAAAGACTTTTCCACCGTTATAGGCCCTTGGCTGGTAACTCCCGATGAATTGGAAAAATACAAAGTAGCGCCAAAAGCAGGTCATACTGGTAATGCTTATAACCTGGAGATGAAATGCGTGGTTAACGGCAAGCAGGTATCGCAAGGCAATATGGCCGATATGGACTGGACATTTGCTGAAATAATAGAACGTTGCGCTTATGGCTGCGATGTACTCCCAGGCGATGTAATAGGCTCGGGCACTGTAGGTACCGGCTGTTTTCTCGAACTTAACGGAACTGGCTTGCTTAACGACCCTAACTATCAAACCCAATGGCTGCAACCCGGCGACTTGGTAGAAATGGAAGTAACCGGCCTGGGCATGCTGGGCAATGTAATTGAAAAGGCTGATACAGACTTTTCGATATTGAAGCTGAAGAAAAAATAAGCCTGCTTTTATCATGCTCACGCTGAAAACATCCGATTTATCGCCTGTTGAAATACAAGGACTACTAAATTGCGCCGTGGCACCGCGGCCGATTTGCTTTGCGTCTACAATAGATAAAGAAGGCAACATAAACCTTAGCCCGTTCAGCTATTTTAATGTTTTTAGCGTGAACCCGCCGGTTTGTGTGTTCTCGCCATCGCGTAGGGTGAGGGATAATACGACCAAACACACGCTGGAAAACATTAAGGAAGTGCCTGAATGTGTAATCAATATTGTTAACTACGATATGGTTCAGCAGGCATCGTTGGCAAGTGTGGAGTATCCAAAAGGCATTAATGAATTTATAAAAGCAGGCTTCACCATGCTGCCGTCTGACCTGGTTAAGCCGCCAAGAGTTGCGGAGTCGCCGGTGCAATTAGAATGCATAGTAAAGGATATTATTTCATTAGGTGACAGCGCCGGCGCAGGTAACCTGGTAATCGCTGAGGTGAAGCTAATACATGTTGACGAAGCTATTTTGGATCCTTATGGCAAAATTGACCAGGCAAAAATAGATTTAGTCGCCCGCCTCGGTGGTGATTGGTATTGCCGGGTTACCGCAGATAATCTATTCAACGTAGCAAAGCCAAATCGCAATATTGGGATCGGAATTGATGCCATACCTTTTGCAATTCGTAATTCAAAAATACTTACCGGTAATAATTTGGGGCAGTTAGGGAATGTTGAGGACCTACCTGTCGATGAAGAAATTGAAGACTACGCCCAATTACCTGAGATTAAGGCGCTGTTGAATGCCACTATTGGCGATAATCAAAACCGTGAGCTACAATTACATTTGAAAGCTAAAGAATCGCTGGATATGGGTAATGTTGACGAAGCGTGGAAGATATTGTTGATGAAACCTTAAAAAGCCCGTTAAATCCATTTTGTCATTGCGAGCGAGGAACGAGCGCGGCAACCGCGAACTTTACAGGGCGGCCTCGCAAAGTTTGCGATTGCTTCGTCCCTCGCATTGACAAAGTTTTGTAACGCTAATTATAAGATATTTAACTCACTCAATTTCTCCCTCAAAACATCCGCGCCAGTAAAATGTATCGATTTTATCCCCAATTTTTCAGCTGCTAAAATATTGCGGTAGTTATCATCAATAAACAAAGCCTCTTCTGCTTTAACATTATGCCTATCCAGTAATAACTGGTAAAACTCCGGCGCAGGTTTACGCATTTTTTCGGCGCCTGATACTACAATACCATCAAACCAATGCAAAAACTCAAATCGCTCCAACGCTACCGGGAACGTCTCGGCCGACCAATTGGTTAGCGCATATGTTTTGTATTTGCCGCTTTCTTTCAGCTCTTTAAAGAGCTCAACCGTGTCGTGAAAAGCGTCGCCCAGCATTTCTTCCCAGCGGCCATAAAATGCACGTATATTTTCTTCATGCTCCGGAAATTGTTTAACCAGTATTTCGGTGCCTTCGGCAAGCGGGCGACCAGCGTCCTGTTCTTCGTTCCAGTCGGAAGTGGTTATAGTAGCGAGGAAGTTTTTCATTTCTTCCTCGTCGCTGAAGATGGTGCGGTACATGTAGTGTGGGTTCCAGTCAATTAAAACTGCGCCAAGGTCGAAGATGATGGTGGTTATCATAGGGTAAAAATAAAAATCTTACGCGGAAGTGCCATTCGCTTCCCACAAAATATTCACCGCCGATAACTGTTCATTTTCCAGCCGCAATTCCTTATTAACTGTGAAGCCATTTTTAAGATAAAAATCTATAGGCGATGGATAAGGCCGGCCATCCGGTTTTACATCATTGTTATGGTCAATTGCCCATGCGAATAATTTAGGACCTTCTTTTTTTAGCTCGTTCAGTAAAATAGTGCCGTAACCTTTTCCATAGTATGCGCTGTTTAGCATAATAAAAAAGCTACGTACCGGCCCTGCGGCAAATGTTGCTGCCCAACCGGCGAGGCTACCTGCATCAATTAAAAGGTAGTGTTTTGTATCGACGAGTGGACTTAAGAAGGCATCAAACTCATTCATCCCTGGCATTTGCAGTTTAACCGGGTATTCCGAATTCCAGATTTTTAAAGCTGCCTGCTTTTGTTCGGGTGTCAAATATGTTTGAGTTTGTATTTTCATCTGTAATTTAAACGGCCGGCTGTGGGGACACAGCTGGCGGATTAGAATCCGTTGTTTGTGCCCTCCCAACAACAATTACTTATTCATTCTCCAACAAATATCTTTTAAATCCTTCAAAATCCTTACCCAAACTTTTTGCGTGCTTTTCTTTTTTATGCAGATTTTCCACTTGCTGCGGTACTTCAATTTTCTCGGCAATACTTTCAGGGAAAACATCAGGGAACTTGCAGGGGTGGGCGGTTGATAAAAACACACCGGCAGTATCGGCCTTGTAATTATCCTGCTGGTAATCGCGCAAGGCTTGCCAGGCAATGGCCGTATGAGGGCAGACTACGTAGTTATAATTGTCGTTAATAAACTTAATTGCCTCAAGCGTTTCTTCATCATTATAACGATAACCGGTAACCAGCGTTTTGAGAACATTAACGTCCTCCTTAAACATATCAGCAATGCGCACCCAATTGCTCGGGTCGCCAACATCCATGGCATTACTTAACGTAGCCACCGATGGTTTTGGCTGATAAACACCTGACTTCAAATATTCCGGCACGGTATCATTAGCGTTGGTGGCTGCAATAAAATGTGTAACTGGCAGCCCCATTTTCCAGGCTAACAAACCCGCGCCAATATTGCCAAAATTGCCACTGGGTACAGAGAAGATCGCTTTACTGATACCTTGCTTTAGTAATTGTGCGTAAGCATTGAAGTAATAAAACGTTTGAGGAATAAGCCGTGCAATATTGATGGAATTAGCCGAAGTTAACCTGAATTTTTCATTCAGTTCTTTATCAGTAAAAGCCTGCTTAACCAGCGCCTGGCAATCATCAAAAGTACCATCGACTTCCACAGCCCGAATGTTCTGACCGTTTGTGGTTAGCTGTAGTTCCTGTATATCGCTCACCTTGCCTTTAGGGTAAAGTATGGTAACGCGGGTATTGGGAACACCCAAAAAGCCAAGCGCCACCGCGCCGCCGGTATCGCCTGAAGTTGCTACCAATACATCCAGTTGTTTTTCGCCTTCTTCCAAAAAGTAGCTCATCACCCGGCTCATAAAGCGCGCGCCAAAATCTTTAAACGCCAGGGAAGGGCCGTGCCATAACTCCAGCACATAAACGTTTTCTTCCAGCTTTACTACCGGGGCTAAAAAGTTGATGGCATCATGAATAATAGCTTTTAAATCATGAGCCGGTATATCGTCGCCGATTAAATTTTGCGCTACATGGAAGGCAATTTCAGGCAGGGTATATTGGTCGAGGTTGTTTAAAAACTTGTCGTCAAGCCGCGGGATGGTAACGGGCATATAAAGGCCCTTGTCCTGCGGCATGCTGTTAAAAACTGCGTCTTTGAAGGATACGCGGGTGGATGAGTTTTTGGTACTGTATAGTTGCATTTTGTTGTTTCTTAATATTTTTTCTCAAAAAGCTCCGTCATTGCGAGGAACGAAGCAACCTCTGCTAAGGACAATCAGGCACCTTTATGTTTGTGGATAGATAAAAGCCGCTTTTTGGTTCCCACAATGCTTTTGCTCCATGATTGGCATGCGTAGAGGTTGCTTCGTTCCTCGCAATGACGCGTGGTGAGTGATTCGCACATCATCCAATCACTCTCGGCCCTTTATCATTAATTGTCGATATGTAAGCATTGCTTCCAATACTAATCTCGGTTAAGTGTTTTTGCAATTTTTCGGTGATGCGATTAGCAGTGTCTTCATCCCTTGCAAATGCAAAAACAGATGGCCCTGAACCACTGATACCAAAGCTTACTGCGCCCAACTCCATCGCCATTTCGCGCATCTTATAAAAATCGGGTATCAGCATGGAGCGTACCGGTTCAACCAAAATATCTTTCATACTGCGGCCAATCAGGTCAATGTCGTTCATAAACAAACCGCTCACCAACCCTGCAATATTGCCCCACTGGGTAACCGCATCTTTCATCAGGATGTTCTTGCGGATAATCTGCCGGGCCTCGCGGGTGGGCACGTCAACATCCGGAAATACAATTGCGCAATATAAACCTTCCGGGTGTGGCAGCCTAACTACATCCAATGGCTCATAACTGCGTATCAGCACAAAACCGCCGAATAGGGCAGGGGCAACGTTATCGGCATGCCCATGACCGCAGGCCATTTCCTCACCCTTCATGGCGAAGGGCAGCAGGTTTATGGGGTCGGTATCATCGCCTAAAAGCGTTTTTATTGCATACAAGCCAGCTACGGTACTTGCCGAACTGGAGCCTAAACCGCTACCGATAGGCATTCTTTTATGAAGTTCAATATCCAGCCCGATATCAGCACGACCGATACTGTTTAAATAATGTTGTACGCTTACGCTTACTGTATTTTTTGCAGGATCCATCGGCAGACGGCCATCGTCGCCGGTAATTTTGCTGATGGTAATACCAGGTTTGTTGGTGACGCGCATTATTACCTCGTCGCCGGGCTCATTAACTGCAAAGCCCAAAACATCAAAGCCACAAACTACGTTGGCAACGGTAGCAGGGGCGAAGACAGCAATCGTTGAGCCCCCCCCGCCTCCGCCAGCTGGCGGAAGAGCTTGATTAGCAAGCGGGCTTTTTAGTTCTTGTATATTATTTTCCATATTAATTATCAGTTATAGTTCCCCCTTCAGGGGGTTAGGGGGGCTCGGCGTTAGATTCCCACATTTATTAAATCTGCAAATACGCCCGCTGCGGTCACCTCGGCGCCAGCACCGGGGCCTTTTACTACCAGTGGCCGTTCGCGGTACCTGTCGGTAGTGAATGAAATAATATTATCACTGCCCGATAGCGTGAAGAACGGGTGGCTTTCATCAACCATTTGCAGGGTAATGGCTGCCTTGCCATCTTCCAGTTTACCGATGTACCGCACTACCTTATTTTCCGCTGCTGCCTTTGCTTTCAACTTTGCGAAAAACGCATCCTCAGCTTTTAGCGCCGCGTAAAAATCGTCGACAGTTTGGGCATCAAGACATGCCTGCGGCAACATATTCTCGATGTGCACATCGGCTTCCTCCATTGGGTAACCTGCATCGCGGGCGAGTATCAAAATCTTGCGCATAAAGTCTTTGCCGCTCAGATCATCGCGCGGGTCGGGTTCGGTGTAACCTTTTTCCTGTGCTTCTTTTACCACATCGTGGAAGTTGGCATCACCTTTAAAATTATTAAAGATAAACGAAATAGTGCCCGACAATATAGCCTCAATTTTCGCTATCCTGTCGCCACTGTTCATCAAATCTTTTAGCGTGCGGATGATGGGTAAGCCCGCGCCCACGTTTGTCTCATAAAAAAAGTCAACCCCATGCTGATGTGCCGCATCATGAAAGGTTTTGTATTGTTTATATGATGCCGAGTTCCCGATTTTATTGCAGGTGATAACGGAGATGTTCGATTTAAAAACCTCTTCATAAAACTCAACCGGTTTGGGGCTGGCGGTATTATCAATAAATACGCAGTTGGGCAGGTTCATGCTCTTCATGCGGGCCACAAACTCTTTTAAATCGGCCGCTTCGTCCGATGATTGTAATTCATCCTGCCAGCTATCCAACGATATACCGTCCGCATTAAAAATCATTTTACGGGTATTGCTGATGCCTGCAATTTTAACCTGTATGCCGTTGTGCTCCTGTAAATAAGCGCTGTGTGCATTCAATTGTTTAAACAAAGTTTGGCCGATATTACCGGTTCCTAAACAAAATGCATGCAGTGTTTTGGTAAGCTGGGTAAAAAAGCCATCGTGTACCGCATTAAGCGCTTTGGCCAAATCATGTGCGCTAATAATTACGGAGATATTATACTCTGAAGAACCCTGTGCAATAGCCCTTACGTTAACGCCATTACGGCCAAGGGCATGGAACAGCTTGCCCGATACGCCGGGCGTTTGCTTCATGTTTTCGCCTACGATGGCTAAAATTGCGAGGTTCTGCTCTATAACCACATCGTCCAGTTTTTTGGCAAGCAGCTCCAGCTCAAACTCCTGTTCAATCAGTTGGCGGGCCCTTTCAGTATCGCCTGGCTGAACAGCGAAGGTAATGCTATGCTCAGATGACGACTGGGTAATCAATATAATGTTGATTTGCTCCCTGGCCAGTAATGAAAACAGCCTGCCGCTAAAGCCAGATTTACCCACCATACCGCTGCCTTCAAGGTTAATAATGCTGATGTTATTGATGGACGAAATGCCCTTTATTGGCAGATTTGATGGTTTGCAATCGTGACGGATAACAGTTCCTTCAAACTCCGGTTCAAAAGTGTTTTTGATGACGATCGGGATCTTCTTCAAAAATGCCGGTATCATGGTTGGCGGGTAAATAACCTTCG
Organism: Mucilaginibacter sp.; assembly: GCF_025359345.1. Lineage (GTDB taxonomy): Bacteria > Bacteroidota > Bacteroidia > Sphingobacteriales > Sphingobacteriaceae > Mucilaginibacter. The sequence goes on along the minus strand of NZ_JANYGQ010000009.1, from coordinate 181,665 downwards.
CGCCAAAGTAGGATAGCTCCATCGCTTCGGTATAGGTAAGTTCGGGCAGACTGAACGCTTTTTTTACCATGCGGGGGTCCGCAGTCATCATGCCGTTAACGTCGGTCCAGATTTGTATTTCCTGCGCATTTAAGGCAGAGCCAAATATAGCGGCGGTATAATCACTGCCGCCACGGCCGAGGGTGGTTACCTGACCTTGATCATTCGCGGCGATAAAGCCGGTTACAAAAAGCATTTTTTCGCTGTGTTCCTGCTGATAGCCGCGGATCAATTGCTCTGTCAATTCGATATTTACTTTTGCCTGGCCAAACGAGCTATCGGTCCTGATTAAATCCGCAGCATCCACACAATGCGACTGCGGGAAATGCTGCGCGGCAATTTTGCAGATCATCAGGGTCGAGCAGCGCTCGCCGAAACTTAGTACTTGATCGCGGGTTTTTGGGGTAAGTTCTTGTAAAGTAAGTATGCCCTGCAGCAAATCTTCCAGCTGGTTAAAAAATATCTTAAGGCGGGTTAAGGCGGGGTTTTGGTTTTGAATGTTCAATAAAGCCTTAACTACATCAAAATGGCGTCTTTCCAATTCAGCTAACGATGGCGTAAAATCAACCCCGTTTGCGGCGCCTTCAGCCATTGATACCAGCAGGTTGGTTACACCGCTCATGGCAGAGAGGACGACAACAGGCTTTTCGCCTTTATCAACTTCAGCCTTTAAAATGTTTAATAAGGTTTGGATGCTTTGAACAGAGCCTACGGAAGTACCGCCAAATTTTAGAATCTTCATAATGGTTATTAAAACAAAACGCCTTCCTCTTTTCGGAGGAAGGCGTTCATGTGGTTTTTATGTTTTTACACCATACGACTATCTTCCTCCGGATTTAATGCTGGTGGTTGTTGTAGTTGTCGATGTGGTGATTGTAAGTATCATATAATGTCTGTAAAGGAAGTAGATATTTTTTTAATAAGCAAGAGGTATTTTATTTTTTATGAAAATTTGAATAAGGTGGCCGAATTCGGTAAGCCAATTGCGATTATGGTAATTGAAAGCATGCAGTGGCGCAATACTTTGCGTTTCGCAGTTAAATTAATTCGAAGCGAGTAGTTTGTAAATCTTTCGATGACTTTCGCTCGGGCTTATCAGGTCGATGCCATTTTTATATTCATTATAACGTTTGTCGAGGGTGTTTTTTATTTCATCGGTATAGGGCAGCTCATCATTTTCTACAGATTCACCATCCAACTTCAACTGTTTCATGTGCTTTGATAATTTTACTTTTTTAGTGTTGATTTTTGTCATACCTCTTTATATAAATACCATTTGGAAATAAATTTGTCGCTGTATACATTCTTTCAGACTTTAATAATAATTCTCCGGCTTAAGCCGTTTAGCCAGTAGTCCTGTCGCCTTTTCCAAATTAATTTCAGCCACAAAAACACCCGGTAGCCCATACGCACTGTGGGCAACACATTTACCATCGGGGGCGATCAGCGCGCTGGCCGAATCAGGAAACAGGGATGCGTAGTTCGAACTGGCGAAATAGATAGTATTTTCCAGCGCACGCATCATCATTGCTTTCTCGTAATAAGGATTGTTTTTGTGACCAAATTCTGTTAGCTGCGGCCCTTCAATATTGCTGCCAGTGCAATGTGGATGAAAAACTATCTGCGCCCCGTTGCGTGCAGCCCAGCGCACAGATTCAGGGTATCTAAACCCCTCGTGGCAAATGGTGACGCCAATTTTTACTCCGTCTATTTCAAATATATGGCGCGTGGTTCCCGCCGACCAAATATTGTCCTCGCTTGGGTCTAACTGGTTTTTGGCCTGGTAGCCCAGTACCTCACCCTTGCGCGAAATTACATGGGCGATGTTGTAAACCTTGTCGTCGTCGTACCAGTCCATCGGCAAAATAATGGCGATGTTGTTTTCGGCGGCTATTGCACTTGCTTTTTGAAGTGCCGTTTGCATTTTTTCGGGCGAGCCTGGCTCAATTTCATTTTCTTCCAAGGGGTAACCCGGAATAAACGACTCGGGGAAGCAAACAATTGCTGCGCCTTTTCCGGCGGCTTCTTTGGTCAATTTTTCAAGCCAGTAAAGCCCGTCGTTAATAGATTTTGGGAATGGAGGAGAGGCAACTGCTACTTTCATAACGTAAATAAACGGATGCTAACAAATTTAATACCTTTGCTTCAAAATGCAGGGATTAATTATAAAATCAACCGGAAGCTGGTACCAGGTGCAACTACCCGATGGCAAGCGTATTGACTGCCGCATAAAAGGGAAGTTTCGCACAATGGGCATTGTTACCACTAACCCCCTGGCTGTTGGCGACATCGTAGATTTTGAAATGGAGCCCGACCAGGAAACCGGCGTAATTACCAATTTACAACAACGTAAAAACTACATTATCCGCAAATCCATCAACCTGTCGAAACAGGGGCAAATACTTGCTGCCAATCTCGACCAGGCTTTGCTGGTAGTTACGCTCGCTTCACCCCGCACGTCATTAGGTTTTATCGACAGGTTTTTGGTAACGGCCGAGGCATACGATATCCCTGCCAAACTGATTTTTAACAAGCTGGATCTGTTTAGCGATGAAGGCCTTGAAGTTTTGGCAGATTATAAAGCAGTCTACGAAAAAGTAGGCTATCCCTGTTTTGAAGTATCGGCCCTGGAGGGAACCAATATTGACCAGGTGCAGGAATTACTCAAAGATAAAGTCACCCTATTTTCCGGACACTCCGGCGTGGGCAAATCGAGCCTGATAAACGCTTTATTGCCCGACCTCGACCTGCGCACCCACCAGGTATCCGACTGGAGCGACAAAGGCATGCACACTACCACCTTTGCCGAAATGTTTGAACTGCCGCAGGGCGGTTTCATTATAGATACCCCCGGTATACGCGAACTCGGTATTATCGACATAGAAAAACAGGAACTAAGCCACTTCTTCCCCGAAATGCGCGACCGGATGAACCAATGCCGCTTTAACAACTGCCGCCACATTAACGAACCCGGTTGTGCCGTGCTTGAAGCCGTGCAGGAAGGCGAAATCGAACTGTCACGCTATGAAAGTTATTTGAGTATTTATAACGGAAATGATACGAGGGCGTAGGTTAGTGATTATATGCTGGAGTTTAGAGGTTAGTTGAAAATTAGCAATAAATATGAGCTATAACACATTTAGCATAATTACAGCGGTTGATGGAACCGGTGATTATACAAAATTACACACCGACATTAGCAACCTGTTTCCGCAGGCAAAAATCCGCCAGGTTATACATCCATTCAAAGGCATTGTAGGACAAATTGACCTTAAGGAGATAGACAGGGAAGAAATTGACGACATACTGGAGAATAGTCCGGCTGCAATATCGAAGCTGAACCCTGAAAAAAAGATCGCTTTTGTAGAGGTGGATTGTTTTGGGGGCCAATGCACTTCTGAAGGGAAGGTTATGCTGGCCGGGGAAGTAATCCTCGATGAAGAAATTGACCATATAGCACATGTAAAACTGCTTAAATTAATCAGCGACAACTATCAAACCTGGCACTTCGAACCTTTTACCCGCGAGTATTTTGAAAAAAAAGGAGGCATCTGGGGACAAATTAACGACGGGCCGCTAAAGTTTTTCGGGTTGGGGCTGGCAGTTGCTTACAAGGACAATCCTCTATTCCGGGTTGATATGACAATGAATGAACTGCTGCTGCAAAAGTTTGGGAAATTTACATTGTACCTGATGGAGCCGTTGGAAAACACAATAAAGGTATTAGGCTCGGTATATGATGATTCCGAAGAATCCCTGGATGAAATAACCGCGATAATCAACGAACACATTTTATATACCAAAGCGTACGTATTTATTGAATTGATTGACAAAGACGAGTTGATCAAACTTAACAACTTTGGCGAAGACGGGTTTCGCGAGTCGCTTTACAGGTTTAAGGCATTTAATGAACAAACCTTCCCCGCGACAGGAAACACCGTGCCGGTTAATCCCCCCGGACCGAAGCGGCAGCGAAAGGACGTTGAAGAAGATGAAGAAGGACCGACCAAAACTTTTTGGGAAACGGTTAAATGGTTTTTTGGAAAATAAGCAACTGCGATAAATCTTTGGCTGATTATTTACCGGTAACAACGGAAGGCAAGAATCAAGAAAAGAAGTTTGTTTGTATTTTTCATCCTTAATTCTTGACTCCCGTCGGTTTTATTCTATGCTAGCGCTTTCTTAAAATCCTCCAGCAAATCATCCAAATCCTCAATACCTACCGATAGGCGAATCATTGAATCAGATATCCCCATCTCGGCCCGTTTAGCAGCGCCCAACTCGTTAAATATGGTATGTGCAACAGGAATAGCCAGCGTACGGGTATCGCCCAGGTTGCTCGATTTAATAACCAGCTTCAGTTTATTTAAAAACGCAAAACAATCAATGCTGTTATCCAGTTCGATACTCATCAACCCACCGAATTTGTAAAATAGCTCGTCTGCCAGTTTATGTTGCGGGTGCGATTCTAAACCCGGATAGTATACCTTTTTAATTAGCGGGTGCCCTTCAAAAAAAGTAGCCAGCGCCATCGCATTGCTGCAAGCGCGTTCAAGCCGCAAGGCCAATGTTTCGGATCCCACAGAAATTGAGTGGGCAGCTTCGGGCGCCAAAGTACCACCGGCATCACGCAGACCTTTTTTGCGAATTTGGGTCATTCCCAAAACTTCGGGCTTAACCTGGGTTTTAAAGGTTGGGAATATGTTAGGGAAATTGCTCCAATCAAATAAGCCGGTATCGGTCACACTGCCGCCAAGCGCATTGCCATGGCCACCAATGTATTTGGTCAATGAGTTAATAACAAGGCTGGCTTTTACATCAACCGGTTTAAAAATATAGGGCGATGTCATGGTGTTATCAACCACGTAGATGATCCCTTTTTGTTCGCATAAGTCGCCGATTTGCTTAAGGTCGGCAACCTGGGTAGCAGGGTTGGCAATGGTTTCAACAAAAACTAAACGGGTATTATCTTTTAGTTCAGCTTTAATATTATCGACAGATGTAGCATCGGTAAAAGTAATATCCAGCCCCATATCCATAAACGACTGAAACACGCTTCGTGTATTTCCAAACAAAAAGGAACTCGCAAGCACATGGTCGCCATGCTTAATCAGCGCCAAAATAGTTGCCGATATTGCCGCCATCCCGGTTGAAAAAGCGATGGTAGCCATGCCATTTTCCATATTAGTAACCTTGGTTTCCAGCGCAGTTACAGTAGGGTTTCCCTGGCGAGAGTAAGCATACCCTTTCTTTTTATTCTGGAAAATATCAACCAGGTCTTGCACATCGTCGTAACCATAAGTTACAGCAGTATGTATGGGTTTGTGTAATGCACCGTGTTCGGGTTTGCCTAAGCGGTCGGAGTGAAGTATAGTAGTAGTGAAGCCTCTTTTAGTAGTCATGATGGGCGCGAATTTCACGAATTTATTCGAATTTCACTAATTGAATAACCAAAGGATATGAAAATTGGACGGAACTTTTACATTATTTGCCCCGTTACGGTTTAATTTGAACTGATTGCGGCTAATTCGTGAAATTCGAATAAATTCGTGCCAATTAGTGTTTAATAATTTATGAGAGCTGTTATACAACGGGTGACCCAAGCAAGCTGTAAAGTAAATGACGAAATAACGGGCGAGATAGGCTTAGGTTTTTTGGTATTACTTGGCATTGAAGATGCCGATACAGACGATGACCTGCAATGGCTGGCCCAGAAAATAGCTAACCTGCGCGTATTCAGTGATGAAAACGGGTTAATGAATAAAGCCCTCGCAGATGTTGATGGTGGCATTTTATTGATATCACAGTTTACCATATTCGCTCAAACTAAAAAAGGAAACCGGCCATCGTTTATAAGGGCTGCAAAACCGGAGAAAGCCATACCTATGTACGAGCAAATGATAAAAACCATGACTGAACTTACTGGTAAAAAAGTGGAAGCCGGAATTTTCGGCGCTGATATGAAAATCAGCCTATTGAATGATGGGCCGGTGACTATTATTATGGATACGAAGGATAAGGACAACCACTAAAACAAAATACACGAATTTCACGAATTAAGGCGAATTTTACGAATTGAAATCGGAAGAGAGGTTTATAATTTAATTTCATGAGCTAAAAACATGATTGGTGAAATTCGAATAAATTCGTGTAATTAGTGCAGAATTTTATGGCTGAAATATTATTTAAAGAGGAATCATATAAAATTATTGGAGCTTGTTTCGAAGTGCATAAAATACTGGGGCATGGTTTTAAGGAAGCGGTTTATAAGGATGCACTGGAGCTTGAATTAATGAGATTAGAAATTCCCTTCGTGAGGGAAAAGCTGTATACTATTATATATAAAGAGCAAAAACTAAAACATTACTTTGTCGCAGATTTTGTTCTTTATGACACTATCATTCTTGAGATAAAAATCGGGAGCTACATTGGTGATTCTTATATTAAACAAACGCTGAATTATCTTAAAGCATCAGGCCTTCGACTAGGTATTGTTATAAATTTTGGAAAGTCGTCGCTGGAATCTCAACGTGTAATCTTTTAGGTTGCAGCTTTATGCCAAAATAAATCAGGAGCTCATTCAAATTTGTTTTTTAATTCGTGTAATTCGAAATAATTCGTGTAATTAGTGCTTATATGACTATTGAAGAAGCACAGCAACTGGTTGATAACTGGATAAAAACAACCGGTATCCGCTATTTTAACGAACTTACCAATACCGCCATCCTGATGGAAGAAGTTGGTGAAGTTGCCCGTATTATGGCAAGGCAGTACGGCGAGCAATCGTTCAAAAAATCGGATACGGAAGTGAACCTGGCTGATGAAATGGCCGATGTGCTTTTTGTGCTGATTTGCCTGGCTAACCAAACAGGGATTAACCTTACCGACGCACTGGAAAAGAACCTTCAAAAGAAGACCATTCGCGACACCGAAAGGCACCGGAATAATGAAAAATTAAGGTAAATTTTAATCTTTTGTCATTGCGAGGAACGAAGCAATCGCATACTATATAGGGCGGATAGAATTGGGTAGACTTGCATTGACGGTTGTGAATGCGTGCGATTGCCGCGCTCGTTCCTCGCTCGCAATGACAAAATTTATTATTGTAATTTAATTAACCGCTCCCCGTCCAGCACTGGTATTGCAGTTGTTAAATCAACCTGCAAACAAAATTCTATGTCTTTTTCAATGCCCAGGGCTTTGAGGCGTTCGCTGTGCGACGTTTTTTTGAGGTATTGGCTGATGTCATCTTTACCTGTTTGGTAAAGGTCGTTTGCGGCGATGGCGGCATCATCGAGTTTAAAGCCGGAATGTTTTAGCTGTTCAACTACTGCGCCGGCAAAAAGGGTATCTTCCAGGTTGAAGTTATTTTTCCAGCCGGCACATACCAATAGGATATTTTCATTCTGGGTTTTAAGCCAGTTGCAAATAGCAGTAAGATTTAAAAACGAGCCGATAACAACCCGCCTTGCAGCACGTGATAAATGCAGCGCCTGCGTACCATTGGTAGTGGTTAACACAATGGTTTTGCCTGCAACTTTTTCGGCAGTGTAGGAGAATGGCGAATTGCCGAAATCAAACCCGGTAACCACCTCGCCGTTACGTTCGGCGGCCAGCAGGTGGCCATGCGGGCGATAGCCCTCACATTCTTCAATTTCAGATACGGGAATTATAGCCTCCGCCCCGTTTTCAATGCCGTAGCAAATTGATGATGTGGCCCTGAAAATATCGATGATAACCACCACATGTTTTTCCACATCGTAAAGTGGGATAAGAACAGGGGTGAGGCAGACATTTAAGTCATTAGTCATTGTGTCATTAGTCATTAGGTGAACTGAAAAATTGTTATCGGTCAAAGCCAACAATGACGAATGACCGATGCCCAATGACTATTTACGCAAACGGCGGTTTTACAATCTTTGCTTTAATCTTGTTATCGCGAATGCTGATGAATATTTCAGTGCCTTCTTTGGCGAATGCTACATCAACATAACCCATGCCTATGGCTTTTTGCAGTGATGGAGACTGTGTGCCCGATGTTACGCGGCCAATGTTGTTGCCATCGGCATCAACAATAGGATAATCGTGGCGGGGAATACCGCGGTCGATCATTTCAAAACCAACCAGTCTACGTTTCAGTCCTTCGGTTTTTTGCTGCTGCAGGGCAGCCGAGTTGTTAAATTCTTTGCTGAATTTGGTTACCCAACCCAGGCCGGCTTCAAGCGGCGAAGTAGTGTCGTCAATATCGTTACCATAAAGGCAAAAGCCCATTTCCAGGCGTAAGGTATCACGTGCTCCCAGGCCGATTGGTTTTATACCGAATGATTTACCGGCTTCAAAAATGGCGTTCCAGATGTGCTCAGCATTGGCATTTTCAAAATATATTTCAAAACCGCCGGCGCCGGTGTAGCCTGTTGCAGAAACAACTACGTTATCGATACCAGCAAAAGTTCCTTTTTTAAAGGTATAGTATTCCATCGAGGCCAGGTCGATATCGGTTAAGCTTTGCAGAGCGGCCGCAGCTTTTGGACCTTGTATAGCTAAAAGTGAAGTGCGGTCGGATATGTTTTTCATATCGGCGCCCATCGTGTTGAATTTTGATATCCAATCCCAATCTTTATCAATGTTCGACGCATTAACTACCAGCATATAGGTTTTTTCGTCAATACGGTAAACCAATAAATCGTCAACTATGCCGCCGTCCAAATTGGGCAGGCAGCTGTATTGCACTTTACCGTCATATAACTTGCTGGCATCATTACTGGTAACCTGCTGTATAAGTTCTAAAGCGTGGTCGCCTTTGATGATAAATTCGCCCATGTGGCTTACGTCGAACACGCCAACGCCGTTGCGTACGGTTTCGTGTTCTGCATTAATGCCAACATATTGTACGGGCATGTTATAACCAGCAAACGGCACCATTTTGGCGCCTTCTTTTATATGGACTTCGGTTAAAGCGGTGTTCTTCATGAATAAATTAATATGGGGGCAAAAATAACACGATTTACGGATTTAAAGGATTTATAAGATTTTTTATTGTGAGGCAACATCTACTGCAAAATGCTTACACCGGTTTTGTTGCGTATGCTGCAGCACTTGCATGATCCCTAACCATGCTGATCGATTCGTAAAAGTGCACCAGTTTTTTGGTTACCTCGTTTGCGTCGTGCTGCTCTTCCATCAGCCTGCGCGCATTTAAACCTATATTTTTGCAATAGTCTTCGTCGGCAATGCAGATTTTTATCGCATCGTAAAACTCTTCGTAATCATTAGCTATCAGTATGTTTACGCCGTTTTCGTAGTTGATTCCTTCTGCACCCAGCGATGTAGATATTATACATTTTTGCATCGCCATTCCTTCTACAATTTTTACGCGCATACCCCCGCTCGACAGCAGCGGCACAATCATAATCGATTTGCTGTTTACAAACTCCAGTGCATCATCTACCTCGCCCTGTATAAATATTTTACCCATTACCTCGTAATCATCAAAACGTTCGGGGATATCATTGCCGGCCACGTAAAAACGCACGCGCAGGTCGCCATCGGTCAAGTCTTTGGCAAAATTGTCCAGGAACCACTCAATACCTTCGCGGTTTGGCAACCAGTCCAGCGAGCCGAGGAAGAAAAGGCTGGGAAATTCCGTCTTGTTAAAATCGGGCCTGTAGTTATCCAGGTTAATACCAACGGGCAATACTTCAATTGGCACTTTGGTGCCATATTCAAGCAGGGTGCTTTTGTCCTGCTCGGTAAATACAGCTATTCCGTTAAAGTTGTTAAGCTGCTGCAACTCGTAGTTTTTTATACGCTTGGCATGCATCTTAAGGTACGACTTTTTAAAAGGGTCGCTTTTTTGTTCCGAAAGGCGGTGCCATATCTGGTTTTCGATGTTGTGCGAACGGTAAATAAGCTTTGCCTTTGAATGTTTGCGTACAGATGCCAGGTAAAGCGAAACCAGCAAACCCTCAAACTGGATAATGTCATAATCCCGGTTCCGCAATTCGCGGATGAGCAACTTTTCAAACTCGGGGTCGTAATATTTATCAATATTAAACGATGTTTTGCTGAACAGGTTGGTGGCCACGTCAAACACTGATACGTTGATATCGATATCGTAAGCGCGGTAATTTATTTTGGAGAGAAGGGCATTATCATCCTCTGAGTTTTCATGGTGGTTTTTTCGGGCATTAAGGGCCACCAGCGAAACTTCGTGGCCAAGGCTCACCAAACCGCGCACAGTATTGCAGACTACTATGGGGTAACCGCCATTTTGCGGAAACGGAACACGATGGGTTAAAATAAGTATCCTCAATGCCTGAACGCTGTTTTTAACAAAAATATAAAAAATGAGCAACCGGAATCGGTAAAATTAACCCTTAAGTGCTTTTTTGGCGGAAATATTACAAAAAATGTAAAACTGGACCGGGATTAAGCGGATTATCGGGATTTAATTGGATGCGTTCATTTATAAAATTCAAATCCGGTAAATCTTTTAATCCTTCAATCATGGTCTCAAAAGAGTTCCAACTGCGGGTCTGTTACCCTAAAGGTTCGCCTGTGATAGGGGGTGTACCCAATTTTCATAACCGTTTCCCGGTGCTTTATGGTTGGGTAGCCTTTGTTTTTGTGCCAGTCGTACTCGGGGTGCTCTGCAGCAATTTGCTTCATATAGTCGTCGCGGTAGGTTTTGGCTAATATTGATGCTGCCGCGATGCTGAAGTATTTGGCATCACCCTCAACTATGCATTGATGCGGCAGGTTTTTGTATTTATTAAAGCGGTTACCATCAATAATTAAAAACTGGGGGTTCAAGTGTAGTTTCTCAATGGCCCTGTGCATGGCCAAAAACGAAGCGTTCAAAATGTTGATGGCATCAATTTCAATATTATCAACAACACCAACGGCGTGTGCAATGGCTTTTTGCTCAATTTCAATTCGTAGCTGATATCGTATTTCTTCGGTTAGCTGCTTGGAATCATTTAGTAAATCGTGCTCAAAATCATCCGGCAAAATTACAGCGGCAGCGAATACCGGCCCAGCCAGGCATCCGCGTCCGGCCTCATCACAGCCAGCTTCTAAAAATTCGAGTTGATATCTTGAAAGAAGCATAGTTATTGTTGGAAACGTTGTAAGGGTTGTAGTTGTTGTAACTGTTGAAAAGTCTCCATCGTGTGGAGTAAGTTTTACTGTACTTAAAATATCCTTAACGTTAACAACGTCACATCATCAATCGGTTTACCTTTTATAACCAGGTTAATGTGGTTCATCAGCAACTGATTAAAATCGTTGGGCGGCAGGTTCCCGTTAGTTTTTATGAACGACTGCAAACTTTCTTCCGTCCAGTGTTTATTAGGGTGCTCATGGTCCATCAGCCCGTCGGTATAGTTTACAATCATGGTTCCGGGCTCAATGTCAACTTCGCCCTGGTTTATAAAGGGGAGATCGTCAAAAACGCCTATCATGGTTGTGCCCAATTTTAACAGAATATTTTCACCGTCCAGGTGCATAACGGTGGCATTATGGCCCGCATTTATGTAGCTAAGCTTGCGCGTTTTTTCGTTGTATTTGGCAATAAACAGGGTGATAAAACGCTCGCCTTTGGTGTTGTTGATTACAATCTTATTCAGCTTGTCAACAATGTTCGTCAGGTCTTCTTCTACAGCGGCCCATGCATGTAAGCTTGCCTGGAAGTTGGCCATCAGTAACGCTGCAGATATTCCCTTGCCCGATACGTCGGCGATGCACCATAAAAACTCATGGTCGTTCAGGCGGATAAAATCAAAATAATCGCCGCCGATATTTTGGTGAGGAATATAACGTGCACTTACCTCAACACTATCATCTTTGTAAGCTTTTAGCGGGATAAGCATGTTTTGCACCTCAACAGCAAGTTCCATTTCGCGTTGAAAACGCTCGGATTGCAGTCTTTCGCGAAAAAGTTTTTTATTCTCCAGCGCAACAACAATAACGTTTATAACTGTTTGGATAAAATTAAGGTCGTTATTCAACAACTCGCTCGACGGGTTGAAATCGCCTATTAATGCAAAAGCTAACGCCTTTTTTTTATGGTAGATAGGGATAAAATAATCGTATTTGCCAAGCAATTGATCCTCGTGGTTAGCCAGCGGAGTTGGCCATTTAAACTTCTTTAGCTTGAGGCATGAACTATGCAATTCGCTAACGGGTTCTATATCACCACCGTATTTAGACATCAGGATATAACTGCCGTCCTTTTCAATCAAAAACCTCAGCTTGCCAACCTGCAGGTAACTCTTTAATATCACCTGCAACATTTGCAGCAGTGTTGAGGTAGCCGTATCTTTATTAATAGCCTGTGTTACTTCAAGTAAGGCATTTAATTCGGTTTGCCTTTTAAGCAATAATCGTATTAATTCGTCCTCGGCCGAGATATCGTCAATATTCTGCATTAGTTAATTAGAAAGGCAGCCTAAAATAAAGATATTTTTTTTAAAACCGGGTACTTTGTGATTTTATATCGAAAGCATCTCTCAAACCAACCGTTACCAGGTTAAATGCATAAACCAGCAGCATAATAGCAAGGCCGGGTATAATGGCCAGGTAGGCCGAGTCCATTACAATATAACCATAATGTTCTTTTATCATACTGCCCCAGGTAGGCATGGGCGGCTGTGCACCAAACCCGAGGAAGCTTAGCCCGGCTTCGAGCAATATTGCCGATGCGAAGTTTGATGATGCCAGTACTAATATTGGGCCTATTATATTTGGTAAAATATGTTTGCTGATAATCCGTGCGTTATTAAAACCTAACGAACGCGCCGCCTCAATATACTCAACCTGTTTAAGGCTTAAAACCTGCCCGCGGACAAGCCGCGCGACCTCAACCCACATTGACAGGCCAACGGCAATAAATATTTGCCACAAGCCTTTGCCCAAAGCAAACGATATGGCAATAACCAGCAGCAAGGCAGGAAGCGCCCATAAAATATTCATTAGCCAGCTTAACGCGCCATCAATCCATCCGCCAAAGTAGCCGGCAACGGCGCCAATGGTTACCCCCAAAAGCATGCTGATGATAACTGACATCAAGCCAACGGATAAAGACACCCTGGTCCCTAAAATTAGCCTGCTTAATAAATCGCGGCCATAAATATCTGTACCGAGCCAGTAGGTGCGATGAATAGCCCCCCAGCCCCCGCCAGCTGGCGGGGGAGTTTTGTACGCTTTTTTTTCAGGCTTATCTTCGGTGCCTATGTATTCGCTAACATAAATTGAATCGCCCTTAACATGATAACCGGTTATTGGAATTTCTTTATAAAAAGAAGGCTGACCAAACAGCATTTTGCTGAAAATATTTACCGTATCAACGGGCTCAGTTTTACGCAGGCGAAGTATGGTGAATTGCGAGCCTGGCTTTTTTATGCTGAGCTGAATGGTCATGTTATTGGCCAACGGCGTTTGGTCGGGCATTATGAGGTAACCCAATATGGCAACAATCAGCATAAAAATAATTAATACGAGCCCGCCAACGGCAATTTTATTGCGTTTAAACACTTTCCAGGTGCGTTGCGAAGGGCTAAGATCAGTCAATTTGTATACGGATGTTGTTATTGCTAAAGATAGTGAGTAGTTGATTAAGTTGATTAGGTGAGTGGTTGATTAAGTTGATTATGATATTTGGCTGATTGTTGTCTGAATCAAAAATGACTGATTTAAAGAAGCCATAATTCCGGATGCATTGGGACTATTCAACCTAATCAACTTAATCAACCATTCACTTATTTCACCAGCCTTCCCTTCCACACATACTTCCCTTTGTTACCCAGCAGGCCGATGTAAACAAAATAGACAATATACAACGGTATGGAAATTGGAAGGACTACCATTAAACGGCGGCGCCTGAAAAATTTAGTTACCGGCCAAAGCAGGGCAATTTCGGCTAAAAACACGGCGAGAAACTGCAAGCCGGATACTTTTAAATAATAGATATCATAAAGCCCTAAAGCCAGGTTTGCCAATACCGACACATTGAATAACCAAAGACCAACCACCAGCGCCACTACCTTTTTGTCTTTATACTTAACCGACTTTGACGCCCAGCGGCGCCTTTGTTCCATAAAGCTTTTCAGGTTGTGCTTTGCATGGGTAAATACTATCGCATCATAATGTTTTAAAAAGCCGATTTTGCCGGGGTAGCGCGCGGCCACTTTTTGCAGTAGTAGTTCGTCGTCGCCTGATGCCAGATCATCAATGCCTTTAAAGCCACCAACTTCGTAAAAAACATCTTTACGATAAGCCAGGTTGGCACCATTACAGGTTGAAGCATGGCCATTGCCTATAAATGCTCCACCGGTTGCTATAAGCGAGTAAAACTCCAATGCCTGCATCCGCTCGAACAATGATTTTTCCTCGAAATAGCTAACGGGCGATGATATCATCAGCGGTTGCTCCTCTTCGTAATACCCAACTATCGAGGACAGCCATTTGCTACCCATCCGGCAATCAGCGTCTGTGGCCACCATCAATTCACCGTTTGACAGTTTGATGGCTTCGGCAATCGCCTTTTTTTTGTAGGAATTTAAGGGTTTGTCTTCATTTAGCTGTAAAAGCTGCACACCATCGGTTGCATAACTGCTTATAATTGCTGATGTACGATCGGTTGAGTGGTCGTCAACTATTATAATTTCTGTAAGATGTTTGGGATAGTCCTGCGCTAAAATATCCTGGATGGTAAGGTGAATACTTTCCTCCTCGTTACGCGCGGCTATCATCACAGTTACCCTGGTGGTAAACCCTGCAAGTTTAATACGGGGGCGTTTAATTAGGTTCCACCCGATTACCAGGAAGATCACAACGCACAGGAACAAACCGGTGAGCAGGAAGGATATGGTACTAAGAATTACGATCAAAAAACTTTAATTTAAAAACAAATATAGATCCTAAAACAGCAGGAATAATCATGTTGGTAATATAGATAAGGGAAAAGGCAACTAATATGGCAATATGCTGGTTTGTAACATAGCTAAATATCCTTACCGAAATAACCCCGCGCACACCAATATCAATTAAGTCTAACGATGGGATGGCCGACTGGACAAAGAAAAAAACAAACATCAGCAACGACATTTGATAAAGCGGGATCTGCGGGATAAGCAGGTGGATGATAAGATAATACTGAAAAGTAAAAGTAATAAATCGGGCCAGGCAAAACCACATAATGTTTAGCAACTGCGTAGTTTTGTAAGTGCCCATTATATCAAAAAAACGATGGTATTTATGAAGGAATTTTACCCGGTTAAGCAACGATACCATCCATTGGATATTGAAATAAAACGTAAGCATTGTGGCCATAACCACCGCAGCAACCACTGTTGCCCCTACCATGATCCAGTCTTTTGGCTGAATAAAAGTGTAGAGGAACCAAACCGATGCTGCCGCACCCAAAACGTTAGTGATTACATTTTGTCCGAACGAACCAACCGCCATTGCAAATACACCGTGAATGCGTTTACGGTTTGGCAAAAACATTACACGACCGCCGTATTCGCCAATACGGTTCGGGGTAAATACCGCCCAGGTTAGCCCGCAAAATACTGCCTCGATAGCCTTCCACACCGACATAGGCGACAGCCTACGCGTTAGATGCCACCACTTTAACGACTCCAGTACCCAGTTAACTACCATCAGCAATACCACGGCAATCAAGGTAAAAAGCACCTTGTTGTAAGTTACATGTGCAACCAGCCGCTCAAAATTGACTATGTTGTCGTGATTTTTTAAAATGCGCTGATATATGTACCACGCGGCAAATACAAGTATGCCAAACTTCAGAAGGTAGGACAGTAATTTTTTAGCGCGGGCAGTCAAAGGCAGAAATTTTGTGCAATGTTAGGGAATGATTTCGGATTTCGGATGTTCGATTTCAGAATTGTCATATTTCGGAATTCGGAGCGTCAATTTCAGAATGGGAAATTCTATCTAAATCCAACCATCAATCCCCTGTTTTCTAAATCCGAAATCGAACATCCGAAATCCGAAATTCCGCTATTTCATCCTCGCTTTTAAAAACGCAATACTTTTTCCATAGGCTGCGGTTGTTGCCGGGCTGTTATAGGCCGGGCTGCTGGGGTTGGCAAAACCGTGGTCGGCATCGTATTGGTTGAGGTAGAGTTTTTTGCCTGCGGTTTTCATATCGGTCTCAAATTTGGCCACTACTTTGGTGTTTATCCATTGATCCTTGTTGGCAAAGTTCCCCAGTACGTCGCAATTTAATGCTTTAAGTGCTGCAAGATTCTGTTCGGGCATACCATAATACATTACGCAACCGGCTGCTTGTTTGCCGGCAAGCAACGTGGTTTGTAAGCTCCAGCCCCCGCCGAAGCACCAGCCGATGGTAGTAATATGCGCCTTTGCCCCAACGTAAGCAATGGCACCATTAATGATGGCTTTTGCGCGATCTTCAGTTACACCTTGCATGTATTTGCCGGCATCCTGAGGGGTAGTAGCTACTTTGCCATCGTAAAGGTCCATGTCTATTACGTTAACATTGCCCAGGTCGGTGTAAATTTTTTCTGATTCCTTCTTCACCCAGTCGTTAAGGCCCCACCATTCATGTACCACCAGCAGGTAGTTATTGGTTGGATTTTTCGCCTTAAATTCAAATGCATTGGCGGTTTTGCCATCTGATGTTTTGTAGGTAATGGCTTTACCAATGTTGCTTTGAAAATGTAAAGGCAACGGCTTTTTGTGTGCCATCACAAATTTGTTACTGGCAGCCAGCATGGCGAATTGTTGAGTGGCAGGTAATGGCCCGTGGCAAACAACCGCTTTTTTGGATTGGGCGAAAGTTAATGCTCCGCAAAAAAGGAGGGTGGTTAAAAGTAAAAGCTTTTTCATGTTTTATTTATAGTGATTTTATTGTTTATCGAAATGAATGTTAAAGCAACCAATATCAGGTTAAATTTGTTTTGAAATATACATGCTACGGTAATTTTTTTCTGCCTAAATTGTGGAATCATGCGGTTGCCTGCATCTTATCAATATGAAGAAAAAACTTACCTTAATTATACTGCATTTAATATGTGCAGCAAAACTATTTGCACAGCACGATGCGGTGCGCGAGGCCATCGACAGGGCAACCGACAGTATACAAACAGAGGGCAAAGCTTTGTACCGTTCTGAATGGGCATCGTGGTATGGGACGGATGTTTTTTTGGAGAAATGCCCGGCTAAAAAGGCGCTATCCGGAGGGTACTTTTCCTATGAAACAAGTGACCAACTTGTAAATATATTTTTTTCAAATGGTGATAGCCCGAAAGTTATAGCAACAATTTCCTTCGGTAAGGATTTTAACCAGGATAATTATAAACTTGACACGGCCGAAAGAAATTTAACAAATATTGAGCGGGATTATTATAATATAAGAACAGTGGCATTTAAACGCGCGATTAGCGACACTTCCTTTAAGCACTATAAAAATACCGGCTTGAACGTGGTGCCATTAATTCAAAAAGACGTTAAGAAAGCGTATATTTTGACAAGCCCAAAAGCAAATGGCATTGTTATTTTTGGCAACGATTATTTAATAAACTTTAATAATGTTAACGAAATAACCAGGATAAAAAGCCTGCATAAAAATATTATTTATACACAGGCCAAAGCCGATACCGGAAGCGCCATTACTACGGCTTATCACACGCATCTTAAAGAATCGGGTGATTTTATGAGCGCTACCGATATATGTACTTTGATGCTTTACGAAAAACTGACTACCTGGAAACAGCACTATGTTATTTCGAAAAACGACATTTCCATCTGGGATTGTGATAAAAATGAACTCGTTATTTTGACAATGGAAGCCTGGAATAAAATTAATGCCGACAAAAAATCACGCCACCCGGATAAACAATAACGTATTGAAATTTATAGAACCCGAATTTATAACTTACAAAAAATTTAATGACGTTGTCTTGGCCAATGAACTTGCTGAGCTGTTGGATGCTAATGACGTAAAGTATTTTTTAGAAGAAGAAGCGCCTTCCTTTGATCCATCGTTTTCATACGCACATACAAAAGAGTATACCGTGAAAGTAATGCCCGGTGATTTTGAGCAAGTAAACGAGTTGGTAAAGGAAAACGCAGAAGAAAACATCCGCGAGGTAGAAAGTGACTATTACCTGCTAAGTTTTACTAATCAGGAGTTGATGGACGTGATCACAAAAGCCGATGAATGGAACGCTTTTGACGTGCAACTTGCCCGTAAGTTGCTTGCTGAAAGGGGAAATGCAATAAGTGACGATGAAATTGAGGTAATAGAGGAGAAGCGGATTGAGGAATTAAAGGTAAATGAACCATCGCAGGCGGGCTGGATTGTGGTGGGATATGTTTTTGCAGTAGTAGGTGGTATTTTAGGTTTCTTTATCGGTTGGCACCTTTGGACCTACAAGAAGACACTGCCAAACGGCGAGATGATTTATGCATATTCAGAAAGCAACAAGCGGCAAGGCAAAATCATTTTTTATTTGTCGTTTGTTGGTTTAGCCGTTGCATTTGTTTATAAATTATTGCCTTTGTTTACGGGCGATAATTGACTTATCCCGCCGCAGGTGTCTCCGCAGACCGCTGTACGGCAGCGTAGCGGCTATAATTCGCGACTATATTTAACCTTTCTGATAAATAGTAATGTTGTCTCAACCTTAACAGTAACTCTTTTTGTTAAATCGCCGGATTTATAAAAAACATAGAAAAATATATCGATCGAAGGCGAACCGCCAGTTGAAACAATTGGAGTAAAAGTCCGTTTATCTTCCCCTTTGAAATCTCCGGATCCAAAAAGGTTTATAGCTCTATAGTTGACGTAAACTAGCCCTTTTTGATTTAGAGTTGGTTTAACATACTTTCTTATGGCTCTTTTTATCAATAAATAAAGGATGCCAATGTTCAGTGCTATTATTAAAATAAACATAAGCACCACTAATGAACCGGCAAAAAAATTCATTACGCAATATACAAAATCATAGTCTTTATCTCTTGTCGCCAGTGTCTTCCAGGCGACCGCTTGGCAACGGTTTATAAATCACGGATACTGGGTTGTTTTTCTTCCCTCTTTACTCTCTTTCCCGGCTTTCGTCCTATTTCAATATCTCCTTAATATCATCAAACGATAGAGACTTAATAAAACTGTCCTCGGTAGTTATCAATGCGCGGCTAAGGCTTAACTTCCGCTGTTGCAGCGCCAGTATTTTTTCCTCAACGGTATCTTTGGTGATGAATTTATAAATGAATACGTTTTTGGTTTGACCAATACGGTGTGTACGGTCGATGGCTTGTTGCTCAACTGCAGGGTTCCACCATGGGTCGAGGATGAAAACATAGTCGGCTTCGGTTAGGTTGAGGCCTACGCCGCCAGCCTTTATCGATATTAAAAATACCCGCGTTTTTTCATCTTCCTGGAACTGTTTTACTACGTCACCGCGGTTTTGGGTGCTGCCGTCAAGATAGGCGTAAGGTATTTTTTCGGTATCAAAATACTCGCGGTAAATATTTAATTGTTTTACAAATTGCGAGAAGATGAGTACTTTATGATTGCCCTCAAGCACCGTTGCCAGGGTATGCACCACGTTTTCAAACTTGCCCGAGTCGCCTTCATATTCCTGGTCAATCATTATGGGGTGATTGGCAATCTGGCGCAGCTTTATCAGGCCCTGTAGAACCTGTATCTGGGTTTTGGCAAAGGTGCCATCCTCCAGGCTTTTCAGCAACTCGTTGCGGTATTCCGATTTTACCTTTTCATAAACTTCAGCCTGTTCTTCGCTCATCTGGCAATAAAACAAGTTCTCAATTTTCGGCGGAAGCTCGGTGGCTACCTGTTCCTTGGTTCGGCGTAAGACAAATGGCTTTATTAGTGCCTGTAGTTTGCGGGCTTTGTCTTCGTCCTTCTTCTTTTCAATGGGTGTTACAAACTCGTTTTGGAAAAACTGCTGTGCGCCAAGCAAACCGGGATTGATGAACGACATCTGCGTCCATAGATCGTTGACCGAATTTTCGACCGGCGTGCCGCTCAATATCAATTTAAACCGCGATTTTAGCTGCTTTACCGCCTGGAACGATTTTGACGAGGGGTTTTTGATGTTCTGGCTTTCATCAAGTATCACATAGTCGAAAAAGTAGGCCTTCATCAGCTCGATATCGATACGGCTGATACCGTAAGTAGTGATCACCACATCGTAATTGGCAAACACCTCCGGCGATTTATAGCGGAACGTGCCGGTATGTACCATCAGCCTTAATTGTGGCGTAAACTTTTTAGCCTCGGCCAGCCAATTGTATATCAGCGAAGTCGGCATTATTACCAGCGATGTTGCTTTGCCGCCTGCCGCTTCCGTATCTTCTTTATGCTTTTGTAGCAGGGCCAGCGTTTGTATGGTTTTACCCAAACCCATGTCATCTGCCAGGCAACCGCCAAAGTGGTAGCTCTTTAAAAAATGGAACCAGTTGTAACCGGCTTTTTGGTATGGGCGCAGGTTGCCCTCGAAATTTTGTGGCAGGCAGATATCTTCCAGCTCTTCAAAATCAAGAAGCTTTTGCAACTTGCGCGTCATGGTAACGCTGGCCATTTCGCCTTCGGCCAATTCATTAACCAGGCCGATGTGATGGCGGCGCAACTTAATATCGGTGCTGCCATCGCTAAAATGCAACAGGTTGCCATACTGCGAAAACCATTTTTCTGGGATAATAGCAATTTCGCCAGATGGCAATAGAAACTCCTTCTTGCGGTTAAGGATATGATTTTTTAGCTGGATAAACGGAATGGCATACGAACCGAAATAGACCATGGCCTCGATATCAAACCAGTCGTTATTCTCTTTAACAGTAAGGTCGATTTTGCTGGTGCCGAAAACATAGCGCTTTTGGCTGCCGGAGTCCGGCTGCTCAATTTCAAATCCTTCTTTAATTAATTCATCATAGTGCTGGTTTATCCATTCAAAAACGGAAAAGGAATGGTCGGCATCTTCATCGTTATTATCAACTTCCAGGTTTTTAAACAGCGAAGAAGCTGTTTTTAGACCCAACGATTCCAAATGGTTGAATTTATTTTTCTCCCAGGTAACCGACCGTTTAATACGGTGGAAGGTATAATCATCACCATTGCGCTCCATGCGCACCGAGATAAGCCGCTCATCCCCGTAAGGGAAAACATACCCGGCATACTTAAAATAAAGCTGCAGCTGCGATGTGCCACCCTCCATGTAAATGGGCTTTAAAACCGGCCGGGCATCATATTTTTCGGTGTTGATGGTAAAGCCCTCGGCATACACATGATGTTTCTCGATCAGCGGCGCCACAAATTTTTCGAAGTATGACTGCTCCGACGATTTTGGGATAGCAATGTACCGCTTGTTTAAAAACGGCACCAGCTTTTTACCTTCAATTTCCTTTTCAAAATGGTAAAGGGTATCGTCCAACAGCATCCATGCAGGGTGGTTACAAATAACCTCGGCGTTTTTAAACATAAACTCGATACGCAAACCCTGGTATTTAATGGTAGGGAAATACCGTATCTCGTCGTCGCCGCGCCTGAAATGAAACAACACTGTAGCAACTTCAGTGGCTATCTGTACTTTGCGCTCGGCGGGGTAACCCTCTTTGCTCATTTGGTACAATGGCTTGTCCTTTAGTAATGCCAGGGCTTCGGCCATGCGCTTTTCTATTTTAGAGCGAAGGGTATCAAAAAGCTGTTCGTTAAATATCTTGGTAAAAAACTCAAAGGGGCGGATCGGCTTTTTATAGAACTTTTTTATCAGGTTACCCTGTTCCATCTCCTCCAGTATCTTAATCAGCTTTATATCGATATCATCGATACAGTGTGCAAATTCTTTGGCTGTATTGCTGAATAAACGCTGGTGGGTAAGGGAAAATTCGCCGTTTGGATTTAGTTGAACTATGTGTGGTTCAATTACATACGATAAATACTCATGCTTTGCTATGGCATAAATTATCTGGCAAGGCTTGGTACTATCAACACGTAACATAGTTCTATTTAATAAAAAATTAATAGAAGCTACATCAACAAAAAATTCAAACGTAAACAGAATTTGTTTGAAGTGGAAATGTTTTTTGGGAAATAGTTGTTAACAGTGGGGGTTCATGGTTCATTGTTGATAGTTCATGGTAGCTGCGGATGGAGGTGAAATGAAATTCGAAGGTTATATTGCCTGGCCTTTCGTTTTTGTTAATTTTACTATTATTTATCATTGAAATACATGTCCCTGGAAAATACATACGCCGCAGCAATAGCCCAAATTAAAACCGAAATTGAAACAATCAGGTTAAGGGCCGCTATTTCTGTTAACCAACACCTGTTAATGTTGTATTGGAAAATCGGCAATATAATTTTGGAGCAGCAAAATACTGAAGGTTGGGGGACTAAAGTTATCGAGCGATTATCAAATGATTTACGACGGGAGTTTCCTGATATGAAGGGTACCTCGGCGCGGAACCTTAAATATATGAGGGCTTTTGCCGACGCTTATCCTGAATTTATGCAACCAATGGTTGCACAATTGAAGATTGACGAAAATTCAATTGTGCAAGTGCCGCTTGCACAATTAGAAAGTTCCGCAATTGTGCAAGGGCCGCTTGCACAATTAGAAAGCACCTCAATTTTGCAAGTGCCGCTTGCAAAATTGACATGGTACCATCACATAACTCTTATGGACAAGGTAAAAGATAGTGATGAACGTATTTTTTACATTAAAAAAAGCGCAGAAAATGGTTGGAGCAGAAATGTCCTCGTTCACCAAATAGAAAATAAATTATACCACCGACAAGGAAAGGCGGTGACAAATTTCACCCAAACCTTACCGTCATTCCACAGCGATTTGGCTAAGGAGATGTTGAAAGACCTTACAAATTTGATTTTTTAAACTTATCTGAAGAGTATTTCGAGAAAGACCTTGAAGATGCGCTGGTAAATCATATCACCAAATTCCTGTTGGAATTAGGCGCCGGTTTTAGCTATGTTGGCAGGCAATACCATTTAGAAATTGGCGGAGACGACTTTTACATCGATTTGCTGTTTTACCATCTGAAATTAAGAAGCTACGTGGTTATTGAACTTAAAACTGGCAAGTTTATACCGGAATATGCCAGCAAGCTTAATTTTTACCTGAGTGCGGTTGATGATTTGATGAAGCATAAAAGCGATAATCCCACGCTCGGAATTTTGATATGCAAGGAACGGAATAAAGTTGTGGCTGAATATTCATTACGGGATATTAACAAACCTATAGGAATTGCTGAGTACGAACTAACCCAATCGATACCCGAGAATTTTAGGGGAAGCCTGCCAACTATTGAAGAAATTGAAAATGAGTTGGAAAATAATAAAACCGAATAACATACCTGTTAGTCAATCTCAACTTCCCCTTCAAACACCCTCACCGCAGGCCCTTCCAAAAATATGCTTTCAAATTTTTGCCCGTCGTAATCAAAGTGGATATTCAAATCGCCGCCTAAAGCCTTTATGGGGGTGTTGATGTGGCCGGTTTGGTTATTGTGTTTGGCCATGGCAAGTGCAACGGCTGTTACGCCGGTTCCGCAGGCAAAGGTTTCGTCTTCAACGCCGCGCTCGTAGGTACGCACAAAATAGCCATCGCCGGATGGTTCAACAAAGTTTATGTTGATGCCTTCTTTGCGGTAAGTATCATTATTGCGGATGGCGCGGCCCTCCTGGTAAACGTTTTTATCTTTCAGATTATCGGCAAGCGTAATGTAATGCGGCGAGCCGGTGTTAAGTACATAGGCCCCGTTATCGCGCTTTATAGTGTCTACATCAATCATTTGCAGGCTCACCCAGTCGCCACTTGCTGAAATTTTGGCATAATGGGGGCCGTCAACTGCCAAAAAGTTTGTTTCCGTGTCAATTATACCCAGGTGTTTGGCAAAGGCCACAATACAGCGGCCGCCATTGCCACACATGCTGCTTGGCTGGCCATCGGCATTGTAGTAAACCATCTCGAAATCATAGCCTTCCAGGTTTTGCAAAAACATCATACCGTCGCCACCGATGCCGAAACGGCGGTCGCATAAACGGGCAATAAGCCCCGGATTTTGATGGTTTACAGCATTGTCGCGATTATCAACCAAGATAAAATCGTTGCCCGCCCCCTGGTATTTATAAAAATGTATTAACACGGTATTTAATTGCTACAATGAATAATTAATATGCAAATGTGCGGATGTTTTGTAACTTAATTAATCATCTGCACGTCAATACATTTACGTATATGAATGTATCGGCTTATTGTTTTGTTAATTTTAACAAAATTTAACAAAAATACATATAACTTAACATTGGTTATAACGTCTATATGGTATTAAATTTGTTTCACAGAAAAATAACATCAAAAGAAAAGTGATAATATGAAACCATCATGAGTTGCCGATAAAAACAAATCAAAACAACTCATGATAGCTTCATCACCATTAAAAAACAATTAGAAAGATGAAAAAGTTTGGTTTAACATTATTGACTGCCTTTGTTGGCGGGGCCATGGCTTTAGGTGCGTACAAGGTTATTGAAAACAAGTATGCCAGCAACATGAGCTTTGAGGATAAACAAAAGGTTTATTACGCAACAAGTAATCATTTAACTCCATCAACTTCGGCAACTAACCTGTCATCGGCAGGGCAGGTTGACTTTACCGAAGCTGCAGCAGCTGTTACCCCTGCGGTTGTTTATATCCGCACTACCTACGCGAGTCAAAGCGATCAGCAGGAAAGCCAGATGCAAAAAATGTTTGGCGAAATGTTCGGTCAGCGCGTGCGGCCATCCGGTCCGCAAATGGCTTCTGGCTCGGGTGTAATTATTTCTCCGGACGGATACATCGTGACCAATAACCACGTTGTTGATAAGGCCGAGAAAATTGACATCGTTACCAACGACCATCAAACCTACCAGGCCAAAATAATTGGTACCGACCCGAACACCGATCTGGCGTTGATTAAAATTGATGCCCACAACATGCCAATTGTAAAATTAGGCAACTCAGACAATGTTAAAGTTGGCGAATGGGTGCTGGCAGTAGGTAATCCTTTTAAATTGACATCGACCGTTACAGCCGGTATTGTTAGTGCAAAAGGCCGTGGTTTAAATTTGATAGGTAACGAAGACGAGCAGGAAAACCCTTTCGGTCGTACCCAATATCAAAGCCGCCAACCACGCACCAATAAAGCTATTGAGTCGTTTATTCAAACCGATGCTGCCATTAACCCCGGCAACAGCGGTGGTGCGTTGGTAAATACCAACGGCGAACTGATCGGTATTAACTCCGCGATTGCATCGCACACAGGTTCGTACGAAGGCTATGGTTTTGCCATCCCCATCAACCTTGCCAAAAAGGTATTGGATGACATCCAAAAATTTGGCACTGTAAAACGTGGCTACCTGGGCTTAACTTTTGCTGAACTTAACCAGGACAATGCAAAGGACTATAATGTAAGCCGCAACTTCGGTTTGTATGTTAAAGATGTAATGCCTGCCAGTGGGGCCGAAGCTGCCGGCGTAAAAGGCGGTGATATTATCACCAAAATTGAAGGCAATACTATTTACGAATCATCAGATTTGCAGGAGCGCGTTGGTCGTTTAGCCCCTGGCGATAAAGTACATATTACCGTATTGCGTGATGGTGCAGAGAAAAACCTGGCTGTAACGCTTAAGGCCGATGCCGGTACGCCAAAAATGGCGGCTAGCAAATCGGGCGAAGAGTTATTTAATAAAATAGGCGCAAGCTTTACGCCGCTGAATGCTGCGCAAAAAGCTAAGTTCCATGTAAGCAATGGCGTGCTGGTTACCCAGGTTAGGGAAGGTGGCTTGTTTGATAACACCGAAATACCCGAAGGCTCGGTAATTACCCAGATTAACAGGCAGCCTATTGCTACTGTTGATGACCTTGATCGTGCGTTAACCAACCCGCGCAATGGCATATTGGTAATATCAGGCTTATCGCCTGATGGTACCAAATTGAGAGTTGCGTTGCAGGTAGAATAATGATTTTATATTGATTGAATGGAAAGACCCGGCCGTGCGCCGGGTTTTTTGTTTTTCGAGAGTAGTTTTCCCCGCCAAAATGTATCAGTATTCCCCACTTTTGTATAAATCCGTCTGACCGGGCCGCCATAGATTTGCTTTATAAATTAACAAGTAAAACAATGGCAAAAACAATTTTTATAACAGGAGCTTCACGCGGATTTGGGAAAATCTGGGCCGAAGCATTTTTAAAACGCGGCGACAAGGTAATTGCAACAGCACGCAATACTGAATCACTTGATGATTTGGTTGCAGCTTATGGCGATGCAATACTTCCTATCCAATTAGACGTTAATAATCGTGACCAGGTTTTCGCAGCGATTGGGCAAGCGAAACAACATTTCGGTACTATTGATGTGCTGATAAACAACGCTGGTTATGGTCTTTTTGGTACTATTGAGGAAACAAGTGAGCAAGAGGCCCGCGACCAGATTGAAACTAATGTATTTGGTTTGTTGTGGGTAACACAGGCTGTGTTGCCGGTGATGCGTGCGCAGGGACATGGCCATATTATCCAGGTATCGAGCGTGTTGGGTATTGTTACCCTTCCTGTACTGGGGCTGTACAATGCCAGCAAATTTGCAGTTGAAGGTTTGACAGAAACGCTAGCCACCGAAGTGAAGGGCTTTGGGATAAATGTTAGCCTTATTGAGCCAAATGGCTTTGCTACCGACTGGGCAGGCGCCTCTGCAGCGAGCACAACACCAATGGATGTTTATGAGCCGGTTAAAGCTGCTTTCCAGGCAGGATTAACTGATGATATATTCGGTGTTCCGGAAGCAACGGCTGATGCTGTACTTAAATTGGTCGATGCGGATAATCCGCCGCTTCGTTTGTTTTTAGGTAAAGTTGCGTTGCCATGGGTAAAACAGGTATATGCCGGTCGCATAGCTGAATGGGAAGCGTGGGACGAGGTTGCTTCGGCTGCGCACGGGAAGTGAATGAAAGAATTGAATATGGAGTAATTAATGTGCAAGCAATGTCGTTTACTCAAGGAGATAAATGGCAATGGTTTGCGACACGGTTAATATAACATAAACGATGATAAAAATGCTGACACTGTTTTGTCAGTATTTTTATCATTTTTCGCGAATATTTTAGATAAAAAACCATCATAATGACCCGTAAATGCACTTTTTATTAAAATTTGTAGATTTTTGCTGTTCCACCCTGTTCTATATGTTCCACTGTGAACAGCAACGTTTTTTGACAACTATAAAAGTGATTGTGTAACGTTCTCCCCTTAACCAGCGGAGATAGGCCATGTGGGGCTTAAGTAAATGGCATTGAATATCCAACGCCGAAGTTTGTTACTTCATCATTCAACCTTTTATTATTCGGTGTCCGATATTTTTGTTTAACTATTACAAACCAATTACCCATCGCAAATTTCAACAACGTAATTTTGATATCATGAAGCATTTTAAAAGCCTTGCCGAGCTGCACCGCGCAAACGGTTTCCCGCCACCAGAAAACCCATTGCTTAGTTTATTACAGTGTAATACAACCTGTTCGATAGGGGAAACGGAGTTTACCGGCGATTTTTACATGATTGGTTTTAAAAAGCTAAAATCGGGCGTGTTTTTATACGGGCGCACTAAGTACGACCATGATTCGGGTTCCATGTCGTTTGTTAAGCCAAGGCAAGTTATCCAGTTAAAAAACCTGGAGTTTGAGGAAGATGGGTTTTTGATTTATATCCACGAGGATTTTTTGAACGGGCATGTGCTGCATAATGATATTAAAAAGTATGGATACTTTGAATATGAAGCCAACGAGGCGCTGCACCTATCGCCAAAAGAAGAGCAGATAATTTGGGAGTTGTATCGCAAAATTGAGACCGAATACAACAATAACCAGGATGAGTACAGCCGCGACATTATCCTTGCGCATATCGATTCGATCTTAAAATATTCACAGCGGTTTTATAAAAGGCAGTTTATTAACCGTACCGATATGTCGGGTAAGGTGATTTCGAAGTTTAATGATGCGCTGAACCTTTATTTCGGCAACGGGCTGCTCGCACAAAAAGGACTGCCGACCGTAAAAATGATGGCCGATCAGCTTAACCTTTCCACCCGCTATTTGAGTGATATGTTAAAACAAGAAACCGGCAAAACCGCAATAGAGCTTATTCATATCTTCCTGGTATCCGAAGCCAAAAATCTCTTGAAAGGCTCGGATAATAACATTGCAGAAACAGCGTACGCTTTGGGCTTTGACAATCTACCGTATTTTTCGCGGTTGTTTAAAAAAGAGGTTGGGGTCAGTCCTAATCAATATAAAAAGGGAGTGGTGAATTAATTATTTTATCCTACCGGGCAACCGCCTCCCATAGCTAAGTTGCCTCCAAACCCACTCGACCGGGCCGTAATAAAACTTACGCAGCCACCATTTGCTTATAAAGATTTGTAAAATAAAAACCATCAAGCCCAGCAGGTAATAATATGGTGCAGGCAGCCTGTGTGTAAGGCCGAAACCAAAACCGAAACCGGAAAATAAAATAATGCTGACGAAGTTTTGTACCATATAATTAGTTAGCGTCATTTTACCCATTGCCTGCAAGCCGCTGAATATCATTTTAAGCTTACCTGACATGTACAACAGACAAATTGATGTAGCGGTAAATGTCATGGCAACCATTACCCACCAATAGCCAAGGTTTAAATAGTCCTGCATGTCGGCAACTTTTTTAACGGTAAGCACGAGCGTAGAATCAGTAAGTATCAATATTAAGCAAACCAGCCACGTTTTTTTGATGAAGGATTTATTAATTTCAATTTTATTGAAGAATTCTGATTTTTGGGCGGCCTGGCCAATTAAAAAACAGCAAAACATTACGGTGTGGATAGTAACGCCGAGATTTAAATCGGTAACCTGGCCTTTCCAGGTGCCAATTAAGCCAAACCACAATGCATTTAACAGCGAATGACTTTTATATAGCGGCAAATAAGGGGCTAATATGCCAATATCTAAATTTCCGGCCAGGCTGACAACAATACCATTTATCACAGGTGTGACTAAAAATAATGCAGCGCCGATATAGAGTGATGTTTTGGCGCTGCACCGGCTGAAAAGTAACAGTATCAATCCTAAAAATGCGTAATCTTTAAGTATATCACCAAAAAAGAAAGCGCTGTCAATAAAGGCGAGTACGAGCAGCCAAATCATTCGCTTTATAAAAAATGAATTACTGTTTACATTTTTCAGCCTGGTATTTTGCATGATAACCGCGAACCCATAGCCAAATAAAAAGCTAAGTAATGTCCATGATTTTGATGAAAACATGGCGTTTGCAATAGTTATCAGTAAGTCGGTGGCTTTGCTACTTTGATGGTGCGGGCTTAGCCCGATGAAATAAAACTCGCCGTAATTCATTACAACTACACCCAATAGCGCCCAACCGCGCAAGATGTCTATCAGGGGGAGTCGCTTGCTTGCTTCAATCGGCTTAAAATCAGGTTGGGGCATAAATTAATTTCCGGGGAGTGAACAACTAAATTAATATTAAATATCCGGAATGGCTCAAAAAAAATATATCCACATTTGCTACTTTTGCCTGATGATAACGGGTGGGGGAGTCTCTTTCAATTTATTAAACCAGGATTTATTATTGTTACCGCAAAGGGCTATTTACTGGCAACAGGAAAAGGCTTTGATTGTCGCGGACGTGCATTTGGGCAAGGTGGGGCATTTTCGCAAAGCCGGGATTGCCGTGCCGCGTGATATGGAACAGAATGATTTGGGCGTCCTGTCGGATTTAATCTTTGAACATAAGCCCGAAAAATTGATATTTCTGGGCGATTTTTTTCACAGCGATATTAATGCCGATTGGGACTGGTTTATTCTCTGGCGCAGCCAGTTCCCTAAACTGGAAATTATCCTGGTGCGCGGCAATCACGACATCATTGATGACAGGCACTACCTTGAATTAAACATCCGGCTTTACGAAGAATTACTTGTGGGGCCATTTCTGATGCTGCACCATCCACTTACCAGCGCAGCGTTAAAGCAAGCTGAAGGCTACGTATTTTGCGGACATATTCACCCCGGTGTGCAACTGGTAGGCAGGGCACGGCAGGCTATAACATTACCATGTTTCGCTTTTGGAATCCGGCAGGTTGTACTGCCTTCGTTTGGCAAATTTACGGGCAGGGTAGCAATCCGCAGCAATAAAACCGATAGGATATTTGCGATAGCAAAGGATAAAGTGTTAGCGATAGATTAAAGAAACACGACAAGCCTGTATCGAAATTTATCTATAGTTGCATGGCAAATGAAAGCCCCTTCACGCCATCCTGGTACATAGGCATAATCATGGTAGTATGCTTGCCATTTTTATCAGTATGGGTTAAAGCATTACGTACATAAGGGTATACGAGATATGCTGCTTTTGTTGAAAGTATACCAAAACCCGCGCCCGCAACAACATCGCTAAACCAGTGGTCGCGGTGATACATGCGCATTATCCCTGTTGTTATAGCAAATGAGTAGCCAACAATACTATAAACCGGTGATTTGTCCGAATATTCCTGTGCTAAAAACTCAGCGCCCATAAAGGCATTCGCAGTGTGTCCGGAAGGGAATGACAGATAATTGGCTTTGTTTGGCCGTAAACGATGCGTTATGTTTTTTAATCCGTATACCGATGCACCGGCAAATGCCGCCGAAAGGCCCAGTAATGCTGTACGGTCGATAAACCTGTTTTTGCCCGAAACGCCAACAAGATTTAAACCATACACCATTGCCACAGGCGCAAACTGCATATAGTTTTCAATGCTGCCGGGGTATTTAGGGTAATATTTATTGAAATTATTGTTTACATAGTAATCAAACCGGCGTACCGGGTGAACTATCATTGATACAAAACCATATCCGGCAAGGACCGCAGGAAATACAAGGGCAGCAGTTTTACTGTGCAGATGTTTTACTGTATCGGGCGCTGTTAAAAGGTCTTTCTTTATAGTGTCGGCAATGTTCTTTTTCGTGGTATCTTTAACCTGCGCACCGGCTTCAAACGAAATAACACACAATAAAGCAAATAATATATTTCTCAATGGGCTAATATTTTCAAAACTTAACAATATTCAGCTTATTAAGTTTATCATAAATTAATAAAAACTTAATAAAGCCTACATTAAAACTCCAAATAAAGTAAAAATATTATTCAAATCTGTAGTAATCCTGAATAATGCAGCGTGTTACTAGTGCAACTGCCGTGGTTTTAACCTTGCGAAAATATGCAATTATTAAAAGTTGAGATTGTTGATATGCAAATTGAAGCCGGGAAAACTCAATATTAAAGCACCCTATGTATTACAACAGTCTCCGGGGCAGCAAGCATTAGCGGAACTTTCTCAACTGTCACAAAACTTAAATCGAGCCCAAAGCCACGTTCTTCTGATAAGCTGATTTTTTTCAGCTCTTTATAAAACGCCATGATAAAGCTTTCGTAAAACGATAAGTTGTGCGAGCGCGATAAAACCTTCTCGATAACAACGAACCTGAAATCGCCTACAATTTTATGCTTGTTTAATGATTTGTAGGTGCTGGTAATATCCACTTCACCTTTTTTAACAAGGTCCTCAACCACTTTCCTGAACAGCAGGTTTATCTGCTGCTCAACTCTGAAACCCAGTTTAAAGTCAACCCTTATTACCTTGTTTGGCACCAGGAAATCAACCTCATATTCTTTTTTGTAAGGCTCGTCAACCACATCAACGTGCACCAGCCAGTAAACATCGGCGCGTTTGGGTTGCTTCTGCAGAATGGAGTAAACTATTTTCGATTCGATTTCTGAATTAAAATTGGCGCTGGTTAAATAAACCAGTTGCGATGCGTATTTAGGTACGGTTTCGTCATCGCTTAACTCTTTAAGTATGCTGAAGTAGTCTTCAATCTCGATAAACTTAACATAACGGTTACGAATTTTACGGGCGGTGTGCCACGTCCACATAATGGTGAACAGGAAGAAACCAACCGATAAGGTAAACCAGCCGCCATTTACAAATTTAACCAGGTTACCGGTAAGGAACGTACCCTCGATAAGCAGGTAAACCACCAGGAATATACCCACGATATAGGTTGGCAGTTTTTTTCGTCGTAAAAAGTTAGCTACCAGTATGGTAGTCATCAGCATTGCAACAGTGATACTTAAACCGTAGGCAGCTTCCATCTTCGCCGATTCTTCAAAAAGCAATACTACTCCGACGCAACCGGCGCAAAGCAGCCAGTTAACGCTTGGTACATATAATTGCCCTTTCTGCTCCGACGGATAGTTAATACGCACTTTGGGCCATAAGTTTAAGCGTACTGCCTCAGCAATTAACGTAAACGAGCCCGATATCAACGCCTGGCTGGCTATAACGGCAGCAACGGTAGCGATACCGATACCATAATACAAAAACCACGGTGGCATAATTTCATAAAATGGATTATGCAGGTTCAAATCCATCACGTTACCATTGTGCTGCAATAGCCAAACAGACTGGCCAAGATAATTTAAAACCAGGCAGGTTTTCACATATATCCAGCTTATCTGGATGTTTTTACGACCGCAATGGCCAAGGTCAGAATATAAAGCTTCGGCCCCGGTGGTACATAAAAATACTGCACCAATAATTATTAGCGGGTGTGATCTGGGTGCGTGGCTTGTAAGCAGTTGAAAAGCATAGTAAGGGTTTAACGCTTTAAATATTGTTGGCGACTGGATGATAAAAGCAACCCCCAAAACGCCCATCATGGTAAACCAAATAAACATCATAGGTCCGAAAGCTTTACCAACCAGGGACGTGCCAAATTGCTGTATAATAAACAGGAAGATGATAATGGCTATAACAATCGGCATAGTATGCAAATGCGGAAACGACGTTTGCAAACCTTCAATTGCCGATGAAATGGTAATTGGAGGAGTGATAATGCCATCGGCCAGCAATGCGCAACCACCAATAACAGCAGGTACTATAAGCCACTTTGCGCGGCGCCTAACTAACGAGAAAAGCGAAAAAATGCCACCCTCGCCTTTATTATCGGCACGTAGTGTAATTACTACGTATTTTAAAGTTGTTTGAAGCGTCAGCGTCCAGAATATGAGCGAAACGCCGCCTAATATTAAAGTTTCAGAAATTGTTCTATCGCCAACTATGGCTTTGAATACGTACAGTGGGGAGGTACCGATGTCACCGTAAATTATTCCTAAACTTATCAACAGCCCCGCGGCCGTTAGTTTTTGCAGATCTTTATGATTCGACACGTTATACTTTCAAAGCCCCAAAAGTATTAAAAATTACAATTAACTGATTAAATAATAAATATTAGCAAAAGAAAGGTTAAATTTAGAGCAGTAATTAAACCTTCTACTGTTAAATTTTGTTAAAATGTATTAGAAAATGATAAGTATTTAAATTGATGACAGCTTTATTTATACTTTTGTAATTAATATACTGTATGAGGCAAAAATCTACCTATAAATATTCACGGGTCATAATAATTGCGATAGCAATCTTTATGAGTTTTGCCTTTTCGAACGCGATGAGCTTTCAAAAAACCGATACAAGTATCATTCATCTTTTAAGACCGCACGCTTCAAAAACTCCAACATTCAGAAATAGTTTGCATTTGGTAATGCCCCCGATAAAACCGGCCGTTATATCAACCACAAAAGTTTCTGTTACAAAAAACGACGATAAGCTTTTAACTAACGTACAGGTTTACCCCAACCCGGTTACCGACCAGATAAATTTAAAGTATGAAATTTCGCGTTCTTCAACCGTTACCATCAAGGTAATGGATGTACTGGGAAACGAAATTGTAACTTTATACAACCAGCGCACCGAACCCGGTGAAAGAAATTTCAACTACCAGCTAAATAGCAAATTGAGCCGTGGTTTCTATTTCTTGAAAATTGTTGCCGGTACTGAGTCGGTGATTAAGAGGATACTTGTTCTTAACTAAGGTTCTTGTCTCAAACAAATTCTCCAATTATTTTTTGATGAAATAGTTATCTATCTTTACATAAACTATTCAGTATGGACATCGTAATAAAACAACAGATAGCTGAAAAAATTATTCAAAGTGACGACGATTTTTTGCTTAACGAAATAAAATCGTTAGTTGGGTTATCGGATGATGACTTTTGGGACGAACTTCCGTCTGAAGCGAAACAAGCTATCAATATCGCCAAAGCTGAACTTGATAGGGGCGAAGGTATTCCCCACAACGAGGTGATGGCTGAAATGAAGAGTCGCTTTTTAGGTAAATGATACAATCTTCTTCTATCATTTGGTCGCCACGGGCCAAAATTACTTTTGCAAATACGCTTGAGTACCTTAATGAGGAATGGACGATAAAGGAAATAACAACATTTATCGAACGAACCGAAATCGTGTTACAGCATATCAGTAATAATCCACTTCTTTATCCATATTCAAAAGCTGCAGATATACACAAATGTGTCATTGTAAAACAGGTGAGTTTATTTTATAGGATTAGGACAGACCATATCGAACTTTTAGTGTTTTGGGATAACCGGCAAAATCCCGAAAGATTGCTTTTGTAACAGACAAATTGAATGGCTCTACAATAAAAAAATCCTAAAATCTTTCAACGGCGAAGTCTTCTTGAACGCCTTTGAAAAAAATAAAAAATTGTGAAAAATCCTATAAATCTTAGTTTAATTTAGGCGTTATGAAAATAATTGCCATAGGCCGCAACTATGCCGAGCATGCCAAGGAACTGAACAATCCTGTTCCGGGTGTGCCGGTAATATTTATGAAGCCGGAAACTGCTTTACTGAAGGAGAACAAACCTTTTTATCATCCTGATTTCTCGGAAGACATTCATCACGAAATTGAGATAGTGATAAAAATTAGCAAAGAAGGTAAGCACATCAGCGAGCAATTTGCACAAAATTACTTTGAAGAAGTTGGCCTTGGCGTTGATTTTACTGCACGCGATATACAATCAAAACACAAGGAAAAGGGGCTGCCATGGGAACTGGCCAAAGCATTTGATGGCTCGGCACCGGTAAGCAGCTTTGTTTCAAAATCACAATTTGCCGATTTGAAAAACATAAACTTTAAGCTTGATGTTAATGGAGAAACCAGGCAAAAGGGCAATACTTCGCATATGCTTTTTTCGTTTGAGTACATCATTGCCTTTGTGTCAAAATACATCACCCTAAAAAAAGGCGACCTGATTTATACCGGCACACCACAGGGCGTTGGTAAAGTAAATGTTGGCGACAGGCTGGAAGGCTACCTCGAAGATGAAAAGATGCTTGACTTTTTAGTGAAGTAGATTTAGAAGTCAGTAAAGTCCGAAAAGTCAGTAAAGTCCGAAAGAAAAAAACGTTAATGAGCAAAAAGTATATCGTTACCCTCTTAATAATTTCCTGCTGTTGTTTTAATGTGCTGGCTCAAAGTCCAATACAACTCCACCAATACCCTCAACGTTTTTTTCGTTACCCGCTTGATTTACCGCCATCTACAGCCGGTTCGTTCGGCGAATTACGGGGAGCTCATTTTCATTCAGGGCTCGATTTTAAAACTAATCAAACTACCGGCTACCCGGTGTATGCTGCTTACGATGGCTATGTATCGCGTCTGCGGATACAGTTTGGCGGCTTCGGACACGCCATCTACATCACTCATCCAAATGGCTATACTACGGTTTACGGGCACGTGAAAACGTTTACCCCGGCTATGGAAAAGCTGATACGCGACGAACAATACAAACAGCAAAGCTTCGAGGTTGATTTTAAGCTCGATCCATTGCAAATGCTGGTTTGCCAGGGCGATGTTATCGCCATGTCGGGCAACGAGGGGGCATCTGCTGGTCCCCACCTGCACTTTGAAATAAGGGACACGCAAACGGAAGAAACCGTTAACCCTCAATTGTTCGGTTTAACCATTCCTGACAAAATACCGCCGGCAATTACATCTGTTGGTATTTATCATTTGGACGGCAATCCGTTCAGCGAAAAAACTCCGCGCCAGTTTTTGGCAGTTACCGGCAGCAACGGAAGTTACCGTTTAGCAAAACCACAAATATTAAACTTAACCGGGCAAATAGGCTTTGGCTTAAGCACTACCGATATGACCAGTGTATCGCCAAATCACAATGGCATTTACTCGTGCGAGTTGAAAATAGACGGCAAAACGGTGTACACTTTTGCCGTTGAGCGCTTCGCGTTCGACCAAACACATGCCATAAACGCTTATATTGATTACCCTGAACTGATGAAAACCCGCCGCTGGGTGCAAAAGTGTTTTATTTTGCCCGGTAGTAAAATCTCGCTCTACCCGCAATCAGTAAACCGGGGGATAATTACTTTCAACGATGGCGAAGTGCACGATGTGGATTATGTTGTTAAGGACGTTGCCGGAAACACGTCGACGTTAACGCTAAAGGTAAAATCTGGCCGTGTCGAAGCCAATGCGCAAGTATTTAAAGCGGCGGGCAATCTATTTCATTACGATAAAGTAAACGAATTTAACAGCGATAAAGTGAAGGTGCAGGTTAAGCCGGGCAACCTTTACGACGATTTGAATTTCACTTACGCGGTACTACCAAGGCGCCCCGGTGCTTTTTCGGCTACCTATGCCATCCATAACAGGTTTACTCCTATACACGACAACTACGACCTTTGGATAAAACCCGACAGCAGCATTGGTAAATTTGCTGATAAAGCTGTAATTGTGAGTACCGAGGGTGCTATGGCTGTCGGAACGTTCCAGGATGGCTACATTAAAGCCCAGCCTCATACTTTCGGGGATTTTTTTATAAAGATAGACACCGTTCCGCCAACGATTGTACCGGCAAACATCAAAGATGGTGCTAATTTGGCTTCGGCTAAAGGGATATATTTCAGAATAGGTGATAACCTTTCGGGCATAAAAACATACATGGGTAAAATTGATGGCAAGTGGGTGCTGATGGAATGGGATTTTAAAACAAAAGTTCTGCGTTATAGCTTTAATGCCGATATTGCACCCGGTAAACATATATTTGAATTAACTGTTACCGATTATAAAAACAACAGTAAAAATTTCACAGCAACATTTACCCGTTAAACATGGCAACACTTCAAGAAGGCGATAAGGCACCGGACTTTACCGCGAACGACCAAAACGGCAAAGCCGTGTCATTATCGGATTTTATAGGCAAAAATGTAATCCTTTATTTTTATCCTAAAGACGATACCCCGGGCTGCACTGCCGAGGCCTGCAGTTTCAGGGACAATTACCAGTCAATGCTGGGGAAAGGGTTCCAGGTGATAGGCGTTAGTACCGATACCGAAAAATCGCATAAGAAATTTGAAACCAAGTATAGCCTGCCTTTCCCGCTGATTGCCGATGTAGATAAAAACATTAATGAGGCTTACGGTGTTTGGGTTGAGAAAAATATGTACGGAAAAAAGTATATGGGTACTGCACGTAAAACTTTTATTATTGGTGCCGATGGCAACATCAGCAAAATAATTGAAAAGGTTGATACGAAAAACTCATCACAGCAGGTACTTGATTTACTGCAATAGCACGAATTATTTAAGAAAAGTATTATTATTGTTTTGATAAATAATAAGCAGCTAATAAAAATTAACGATTAATTATTGTTACATGCCAATAGAGGTTGACGACGCAGAGATTTTAAGCAAGTTCCAGGACGAGAAAACCCGGAACGAGGCATTTAACATGCTGCTAAAAAAATATCAGCAAAAAATATACTGGCACGTACGGCGCATGGTAATTGACCATGATGATGCCGACGACCTTGTGCAGGATATATTTATAAAGGTTTGGAAAAACCTGGCGGGCTTTCGCAGCGATGCGCAGTTGTACACCTGGATGTACCGTATTGCAACCAACGAATGCATTACCTTCCTGAATAAGAAGAAGCAAAAAAATAACATATCGCTTGATGATATGCCTTATGACCTGGCGGATACGCTTGCCGACTCTACCTACTTTAACGGCGATGCAGCACAACGTAAACTACAGGAGGCTTTGTTAACCCTGCCCGAAAAGCAGAAGCTGGTATTTAACATGAAGTATTACGAAGACATGAAGTACGAAGAAATATCGCAGGTGCTGGGGACGAGTGTGGGTGCGTTGAAGGCCTCTTTTCACCTTGCGGTAAAAAAAATTGAGGCACATTTACTGGGTAGAGATTAAATTTAAATAAATTTTAAACCTTTTGAAATTTGTTCCATCTATAGGTAAGATATGAAGAGTGAAATGGAAAATAAAGATTGGCTAAACGAATACGTGTCACTTAAACAGATTAATCCTGCTAATCCGTTTACAGTGCCGGCCGGTTATTTTGACGACCTCGGAGATCGGATTGTAGCATTCAGGAATTTAGATGAATTAAAAAGCAAGGGATTTTCAGACGGTTTTACGGTTCCCGACAAATATTTTGAGGAACTTACCGGTAATATACAAAGCAGGATAGCAATAGAAAGTGCGCTGAACAGCGATGAAGATGGCTTTGCCGTGCCCGAAGGTTATTTTGATAACCTGCAGCAGCAGATACAAAGCCGCATTTTTGTGGAAGAAGCCTTAGGCGAACCGGCAGAACATTTTGCGGTGCCCGAGGGATATTTTGATAAGCTTAGCGAAAGCATTTTAAATAAAACTGTCAACGAGGGCACTGCTAAACCCAGTGGCGGAATTGTTAGAAGGTTATATGCATCGAACTTTTTTAAATATGCTACCGCAGCTTGTGTTACAATTGCCCTTGGCGGCGGCATATTATTAAGCGAGCTTACCGGTTCGGTTGTTGAGCATAACGGTACTTTTTTGCACAAACAGCTTTCAGGCGTGTCTGTTGATGATTTAAAAAGCTATTTGGAGTTAAACAGTGACCCGTCAGACACACAGCAGGCTGTAGTTGCAGATGCTGCTGCAGATGATCAAAGCCTTGAGGATGCCCTGCAACAGGACGTTAATAAAATTAAGTAATATTGGAGGATGAGTAAGCTGTTAAGGTATATTTTAGTATTGGTTGTTATGGTGCTTAGCCGCGAAGGCTTTGGGCAACGCCGTGTACTTGTGCCTGTACAGCCATTTAACCAGGTGCAAAGCCCTGTTCAGCGGTTTAACCAGCGATCTACACGGACGCAGGTGAAACCGGCCGGAGGTAAAAGGATCCAGGTGGTTAAAGAGAATTTTTTAGCCCAGCGCCTGGATTTGACCCAAGCCGAAGCCAAGGCGTTTTGGCCATTATACCGCCAGTACAGCCAGGAGCTTACCGCCGTAAAAATCCTTAAAAGAATAAACAATTCAAGCGCCTCAACCGATGGTGCAAAGCAGGTTGATCTTGATCTTGAATATGAAACTAAACTGGTGGACATTAAAAAACGCTACCGCGACCAGTTCTATAAAATACTACCCCCCGAAAAGGTGAGCGTGCTTTACAAAAGTGAAAAGGAATTTAACGACGAAGCACTGAGGATACTCACCGAGCGCAGCGTTAGGGCAGGGGATTAGTCGGAGTTCTATAGTCTTGAGTCTATAGTCCTGATTCGTGAGCCTTGTCTCGGAACTGAAAATTATAAGACTTTTGACTTAGAACTTAAGACTAAAGACTTATTTTTGCGCTATGCCCACCCTTCGCCAACTCTTTCTTGCCAATAATGCCCAGACTACTGATTTTCCGCTCCTGCTGGAATTTGAGCGTGCCGAAGGTATTTATATGTATGACAAAGAAGGCAAAGCCTTTATCGACCTGATATCAGGCATTGGCGTAAGTAACCTGGGGCACAGCAATCCTTATGTTGTAAATGCCATAAAAATCCAACTGGATAAATACATGCACCTGATGGTTTATGGCGAATACGTGCAAACACCGCAGGTTAAGTTTGCCGAAAAACTGGTATCGCTGTTGCCGGCGCATTTGCAGTCGGTTTATTTTACAAACTCGGGCGCTGAAGCAGTTGAGGGTGCGTTGAAGCTGGCTAAGCGGTACACGGACAGGCATCAAATTATTGCCTGTAAAAACTCATATCACGGCAGCACACACGGAGCATTAAGCGTGATGGGCAATGAAGAATTTAAGCAGGCCTACCGCCCGCTGCTGCCCGGTGTAAGTTTTATAAACTTTAACAACGTCGACGATCTTGATTTCATCACCAACAAAACAGCCTGCGTAATTATTGAAACTGTGCAGGGCGAGGCGGGCATCCGCGTACCTGATACAGCATATATGCAGGCCTTACGCAACCGCTGCAACGAAACCGGCACGTTGTTGATTTTAGACGAAATACAGGCCGCATTTGGTCGCACAGGCAAACTATTTGCTTTTCAGCATTTCGGTATCGAGCCTGATATTTTATTATTGGCCAAGGCGCTGGGAGGGGGGATGCCGGTGGGTGCTTTCATCTCATCGAATGAAATAATGGGTGCGCTGAAAGAAAATCCTATTCTTGGGCACATAACCACTTTTGGCGGTCACCCGGTTTGCTGTGCCGCAGGGCTTGCTGCGCTTGAAGTTTTGCTTGATGAAAAGTTAATCGACAGTGTTGCCGAAAAGGAAGCGTTACTTAAAAAGTTGCTGGTGCACCCTGCCATTAAACAGGTACGCGGAAAAGGGCTGATGCTGGCTGCCGAATTTGAAAGCTTCGAACTCAACAAAAAAATAATTGACCGCTGTATTGAAAATGGTGTAATAACCGACTGGTTTTTACATTGCAGCAACTCCATGCGCATAGCGCCCCCGTTAATAATTACTGCAGATGAGATTGAAGAGGCTTGTCGGGTTATTATAGAAGCGGTTACTTTCTATTCCTGAAGTTTTTGAATTTGTTATTTCGGTAATTTGCTAGTCAGGTACTATCTGGATTGTTGCCGGTTCTCACGGCGCTTGCCTCACTACAATATTACAATCATAAAATTATAGTTTGAATTAAACTGGTATAGTTTGTGACTACTATATAAAATACGTGCCTGATTGCCATTTTCTGGTCAAAAAGCCGGATTATTTAGAAAAAGCGCATGTTTTTTGGGTCACTTCCCTGAACAATTAATTAAAGTCAGGGTTATTCTTTAATACATCTCACACTATAAATGAAAATAGCATATATATCAACTTATCCTCCACGCGAATGCGGCATAGCAACATTCAATCAAAATTTGATGCGTGCAATAAACGCCAATTTCCCTGAGCGGAAATCTCCGCTTAATGGTGGCTTTGTTGTTGCCCTGAACGATTCGGAAAGTATGCAGGAATACGAATACCCGGACGAGGTTAAATATGTTATCCGTCAAAATCATCAGAAGGATTATATCCGCGCAGCAAACTATATAAACACCAGTAATGCTGATGTGTGTATTATGGAACATGAGTTCGGTATTTATGGCGGCGAAAGCGGGATTTATATCTTGCCGCTGTTAAACAGGCTCGAAAAGCCCTTGATATCAATATTGCATACCATTTTAAAGGATCCCAGCTATGTGCAGCGCATTATTATTCGCGAAATAGCCGAGCAATCATCAAAAATAATTGTGATGAGCAAAAGGGCGGTCGAATTTTTAACCACCATTTATGATGTACCTGCCGATAAGATTCAAATAATAGAGCATGGCGTGCCTAATGTTGAAGCGTCAAACCCCAATCCTGTTAAAAGTTTAAGCCAGTTTAAAAATCATAAAGTACTGTTAACTTTCGGGTTGATAAGCCGCAACAAAGGCCTTGAATCTGTTGTAAGGGCGCTGCCGAAAATTGTAGAAACCCACCCCGAGGTGATGTACGTTGTATTGGGGAACACCCACCCTGGCGTTATAAAAAATTCGGGTGAGGAATATCGGGACCACTTAAAAACGTTGGCTGCACAGCTAAATGTATCGAAGCATTTGAGTTTCATTAATAAGTTTGTATCTGAAGAAGAACTGGTTGATTACCTGGCTGCGGCTGATGTTTATGTTACCCCGTATTTAAACGAGGCGCAAATAACCAGCGGTACGCTTTCATATGCTGTAGGGGCCGGTGCAGCTGTTGTATCAACACCATACTGGCATGCTACAGAACTGCTGGCAAATGGCCGTGGCAGGTTGTTTGATTTTAAAAATGCCGATGAACTTTCGGATATTGTAGTTGAGTTGCTCGACCAGGAACGGGTGCTTGGTGAATTAAAGGAAAATGCCTACGAATACGGCCTGCATTTACGCTGGCCGGTAATCGGGGCCGAATATATTAGGGTGGCGCAGGAATCGTGCGCGACACATGATTTTAGCGACAAAATATTAAAGAATAGTATTGTTGACCCCGAGATAATGCCCAAATTCAGCCTGACGCATGTGGTGAGGCTCACAGATGACACCGGGATTGTGCAGCACGCCAAGTATGGTATCCCCAATTTAAAAGAGGGCTATTGCCTTGATGACAATGCGCGCGCTTTGATAATGGCCTTAATGGCTTACCAGCGCAGTAAAAGTAAAGAAGCGTTTGAGTTGTTGCCCATTTACTTAAGCTATATCCACTACATGCAAACGGAGGATGGCAACTTCCGCAATTTTCTGAGTTTCGATCGGCGATACCTGGATGAAGTGGGCTCGGAGGATTCGTTTGGCCGCACCATTTGGTCGTTAGGCTATTTAATTGGATGCTCCGGAAGTAATTCGTACCGCGAGTTTGCCACCGAAATATTTCATAAATCGTTTCCACACTTTAAAGCATTAAAACATTTGAGGGGGATGGCTAATACCATCATAGGCATTAGTCTTTACCTTAAGGTCTTCCCGGGCGACGAGGGTATGGTTGACGAGATGGTTAACCTGACAACGCCGCTAATGGACGCGTTTGAAAAACACCAGGGGGAAGACTGGCAATGGTTTGAGGAAAAGATGACTTACGATAATGCCATTTTACCTTTGGCGCTGCTGCACTCGTGCGAAATAACCGGCAATGAAAAGGTGAAAGAAGTTGCTTTGAAAACCATGGCGTTTTTAGATAAACTTACACTATCAAAAGGTTATTTAAGTCCGGTTGGTAATGATGGCTGGTATTACAAAGGCGGGAAATTCCCTACGTTCGACCAGCAGGCCATTGAGACTATGGCTATGGTGCTGATGCATTTCCAGGCTTACACTAACTTCCGCAAGCCGCAGTATATCGAAAAGATGTTTTTATGCTACAAATGGTTCCTGGGCGAAAACACGCTGCGGGCACCACTTTATGACCACGAAACAAAGGGTTGCTGCGATGGCTTGCTGCCAACGGGAATAAACCGCAACCAGGGTGCCGAAAGTACGTTAGCGTATCTGATTTCACACCTTACCGTGC
This sequence comes from Mucilaginibacter sp., assembly GCF_025359345.1. Lineage (GTDB taxonomy): Bacteria > Bacteroidota > Bacteroidia > Sphingobacteriales > Sphingobacteriaceae > Mucilaginibacter. Next base: position 138,278 of record NZ_JANYGQ010000009.1, on the reverse strand, counting down.
TGGAGGCGTTTGAACTTGAATATGAATACAACCGGGTTGGACAACATGCAACCCTATCGCTTTAAATGAAAGTAGCTGTTTTATCGCCGGTTGCCTGGCGCACACCACCAAGGCACTATGGGCCCTGGGAACAAGTGGCATCAAACATTGCCGAAGGCCTGGTTAAACTTGGTGTTGACGTCTCCCTGTTCGCTACGGGCGATTCAATTACTGCCGGGCGATTACAATCAGTTTGTGCAACCGGCTACGAAGAAGACCGTTCCCAGGATGCAAAAGTTTTGGAATGCCTGCACATCAGCAATTTGATGGAACGGGCTGGCGAATTTGACATCATCCATAATAACTTCGATTTTTTGCCGCTAACTTATTCCGGGTTAATATCGACGCCTGTGATTACGACTATTCACGGCTTTTCGTCGCCTAAAATAGTCCCGGTTTATAAAAAATATAATAATCGCGGCCACTATGTATCTATCAGCAATTCAGACCGTAGCCCAGAGTTAGATTACATAGCAACCGTTTATAACGGGTTAAATACTGCGCAGTTTGAATTTAATGACAAGCCGGAAGATTACCTGTTATATTTCGGCCGCATACATCACGATAAAGGAACAGTCGAGGCAATTGAAATCGCTAAGAAAAGCAACAGGAAACTATTGATAGCCGGGTTGGTGCAAGACGCAAATTATTTCAAAGAGAAGGTAGAGCCACATTTAAACGACAACATAACTTACCTGGGAAACGCCGAACCTGCACAGCGGAATGATTTATTGCGTAATGCCTATGCCCTGCTGCACCCGATAAATTTCAATGAGCCATTTGGCATGAGTGTAGCCGAGTCGATGCTTTGCGGAACGCCTGTTATAGCATTTAACAGGGGCTCGATGCCGGAGTTGATACAAGATAAGAAGACGGGTTTCCTGGTTAATAACATCAACGAAGCTGTTGAAGCAATTGATAAAGTTAAAAATATAAACCGGAAGGCCTGCCGGCAATGGTCCGAATCACAATTTTCGCGCGAAAAAATGGTGGCCGATTACCTGGCACTTTACGAGAAAATATTGGGTTGACGATTTAGAATTGACAACTTTAAGAAGTTGTCAATTCTCCCGAAAGCAATGTGTCCGGCCTGATTATGCGCTTTTTGCGTTGGCATCGGCTGTTTTGTCTGCCAGTATTCCTTCAATTTTTTCGGTAGCTGCCTTTGTTAAATCCTGTTGGTGGTCGTAATTTATCAAAGGCCTTAATATAGTTTCAGAGGAGCCTGGGTAATTATTTTTTGCCGTTTCGTCCTGGCTATAACCCGGTACTTCAATTTCGCGGGCATACTTGTATCCCAACCTTTTGTTTTCTTCTTCAATAAAAGTAAACAAATCGCCGAGACAGGAGTACACCGCCTGGAGGTACTTATAGTTGGTTGATGTAAGGCTCTTCCCTATATCTTCCGGCCCTTTACCCGGTTCGCAAAAGTTAAGCTTCGTTATAACCCCATTAATAAGTTCAACCTCAAATTTACCCTCATTGTGCCAGTTAAGGGTGTTTTTTATCTCTCTGTAATGATCCATTGCTTTAGTAATTGTTTTTCATGGTAATGTTTGTAAATGGTGTTGTATTAATTTAATACACAGCCGTTTATTGTATAACAAGTGGTATGCCAAATCACTTATTTTTTATAAAACGCATTATTAATACAGCTAATGCTATAAACCGGCAATGAAAAACGGAGATGCGGTGAAATGTGTATACTAAATCGGAATTTTGTGTGTGAAAGTTGATAAAAGTACAAGAGTTTTACTTTTCGGCTTTATTACTTTCCTTTTTATCTTCAATTAGCTTGTTAACCAGTTCGTTAAGGTCAACTTCGGCAAAAGCGGTTGATGAATCGGATACGCCGTAGGGTATTATCAATTTCCCGTTATGTACCAGCGCACCGCATGAATATAATACATTCGGTACATATCCTTCCCGTTCGTCGCTGTTGGGTATCAGCAGGGGTTCTTTAAGGCGGCCAATTTCAACTTCAGGGTCGTCGAGCTTAAGCAGGCTGGCGCCAAGTACGTACCGGCGCATAGGGCCTACGCCGTGGGTAATTACTATCCATCCCTTTTTTGTTTCAATTGGCGAGCCGCAATTACCTATTTGTATAAATTCCCAGCTAAATTTAGGTTCCTGTAGTTTTATCGGCTTTTCCCAAATATTTATCTTGTCAGAATACATGATGTAGTTGTTACAACCGTCAATCCTGGATATCATTACAAATTTGCCATTAATCTTGCGGGGGAATAGCGCAAGATTTTTGTTTTGGGCGCCCGCGCCATACAACGGCATTATCTTAAAGTTATAAAAATCGTTTGTTTGCAGCAGCTTGGGCATAATTAGTGACCCATCGTACGCAGTATAAGTGGCGTAATAAACCATGCTGTCGTCGTCATTTTTGAAATGAACAAACCTTGCATCTTCGATTCCTTTACGCTCATATTCCGATATGGGGAAGATCACCCTGTCGGATATGTCGGTATCCAGCGAAAAAACAATTTCGTAGTAGGAGTCGGCGAGCCACAGCACTTTGTCGTATTCCAGCCTTTTCATGTCGGATTCCTGCAGCTTTTGAGAATCGCTGATTATGCGATGCAGATTTGCATACTCAAAATGATGGTCGAGTTTTGATTCAAGCTCATTTAAAACATTGATATCGATTTGAGTTACTGCAGCTTTTTCAAAAAACAATTTTTTATTATAAACCGCGTTCCGCACAATTTCGGCCTCGTCGATATAGCTGCCTGCGGGGGTTACGGTTATGTTGTTGGCCTGGTCGATTAGTGCGCGCCTGAAAGTAATTGAGGATATATGCCCCTCACCAACGGCCCGGAAACTAATAATTACCCGCCGCTGACCTTCCTGCAGCTCCGTTTGGTCGGGGTCTTCTACTATCGAAGGGTTAAAAAAAGCTGCCGATTCAATAGAATATTCATGCGTAAAGTATGAACCAATGAGCAGCTTGCGATAAACCGTTAACGTATCGTAATCTATTTCAAGCTCGGTAAAAAGCGGCTTTAATTTGCTGCAATGGCGATTTAGGGCCCGTGTTATATTTCGATGCCTTTTGGAATATTCCTGCAATAAGGGCGAAACTATGCCAAATGCGATATCCTCGTCAAGGGCCATAACCCGTTGAATCACTTCTTTGGCCCTGTCGTTTCCATTGAAAAAAAACCTGGCAATTACACGTTTCGGATCGGGGTTTATTCTTATGGGCTTGCGTTCAATGGAAAGTCTCATATTAAAAAAAGCGTTTATACAGTAACAGCAATATAGCTAAATTGATTGCGGTAATTTTATTAAATTGGGTTGTAGCAGTTGTAAACGTTGCAGTGGTTGTAAAAGTGTTAAACATTTGTAACTCTTACAACCCTTATAACCTTTAAAACCAAATTAGTATCTTGCCTGCACATGAATGTACTAATAGTTGAGGACGAAAAAGGCCTTGCGCTCGAGATAGATGAGTTTTTGAGCCACGAAGGTTTTACTATTGAGCACGCGCGCTCAAAGGGGATTGCCGGCGAGAAGATTTTTGTCAATAACTACGATTTTATCCTGCTTGACCTTAACCTGCCTGACGGGGATGGTTTTGATTTGCTGCAAATGCTTAAAGGATTAAAGGACCGTGATGATGCTGTGATTATATTAACTGCCCGCGGCGCGGTCGACGATAGAGTACTTGGACTTGAACAAGGTGCAGACGATTACCTGGCCAAGCCATTTTCATTAAACGAGTTGTTGGCACGCATGCATGCCATTACCCGGCGTAAACATAAGCTGGAGAGTAATGACATTGCAGTAAAAGAGTTTAGAATTAATATTCAAAACCGCACCGTTCATTACAATACCGAACGGATTAACCTGACTAAAAAGGAGTACGAAATATTCAACTATCTTGTATTGAATAAAAACAGGGTAATATCGCGCACCAATTTAACGGAGCATGTTTGGGGCGATGTGCTGGAGATTAACTCTGATTCGAACTTTGTTGATGTGCACGTGAAAAATCTACGTAAAAAGCTATCGCAATTTGAGACGATCGATTGGTTTGAAACGGTGAGGAGTATTGGGTATAGGGTAAACATTTAGAAGAACATTGTTGTAAAGTTGGAATGTTGTAAGGTTGAAATGTTGCCGGCTGCTTATACATAACTTTCCAACTTTTAAACTTTACAACCTTTCAACAACCAAAATGAAACTGCAAATAAAACTGGCTTTATATAACACGCTAACAAAGCTGGCTATTATTGTGTTTACCGGGTTGCTCATCTTGTTTTCGCTCGAGAAAATTACCTACGCGCACATATCGCTGAGATTACGGAACAAAAAGGATTTGTTTATTAAAAATCTGTCATCAAAAGAGATTAACCAGATACTTAACCAGCAGCAGAGTTTTACCAACTATAATATTTTAAAAGAAGAGTATATCTTTTTAAAGCCGATACCTTATCAGGCTAACAGGACTTCAAAGGAAAGCTTTAGCACGCAGCCGCGCACCATTGAAAAAAACACCGACAATTACCTGATACTTACTTACAAATTTAATTTTGATGGGCATAGTTACCTGCTGGAGATAGGGGATACCATGGATGCGGTAATACAGCTGAAGCAGACTATCAGGGAATTTACCTTGCTGATGTTGGTTGTTGCTTTGTTGCTTACGCTCGTTATCGACCTTATTTTCACCAAATACCTGCTTGCCCCGTTTTACCAGATTATTGACAGGAAGCTGATTAAGGTAAACGACCCCATGAATTTTGACTATGGCAAGATCGAAACCACCACCCAGGATTTTAAACTGCTTGACGACAGCATCAGCACACTGATGAAAAAAATAACTGATTTGTTCATTCTCGAAAAACAGTTTATTGCCAATGTATCGCACGAGTTGCTGACACCAATATCAATCATCAGTTCGAGGTTGGAGAACGTTTTATTGAATGAAGAATTAAAAGAGGACAGCGAGAATAAAATTTTTGCTTCGCTTAAAACGCTAAACCGTCTGAAATCGATTATAAATAGCTTGTTGCTGATTTCAAAAGTGGAGAACAACCAGTTTAACAAAAACGATGAGATACCAATTGCAGGTATCATAAACGAAGTTTATCTTGAACTTGAAGACAGGCTGGAGGACAGGAAGGTAACTTTTGAAAATAAAATAAAATATGCCCGCAGTATTAGAGGCAACCATAGCCTGATGCATACGGTGCTTTTCAATATCATTAACAATTCAATTAAATACAATAAGGAGCAGGGCAGTATTACCGTAACCGATTATTTAACCCCCGACGAATATATACTTGAAATTGCCGATACAGGTACTGGCATGAGCGAGCAGCAAATTGAAAAAGCTTTTAACCGTTTTGAAAAACTGGATACCGACGAAAAGGAAAGCTACGGATTGGGGCTTGCAATAGTTAAAAGTATAACCACATTTCACGATATCAAAATCCAGGTAAGTTCAGCAAGTGATAAGGGCACGGCAATTAAACTTATATTTAATCAGCAACTTCACTAAATCTTCATAATAGCTCCGTTAATTTGAGGCATATAGAGTTTTAGTTCCTTGTTACCCCTATAAAGCTGTCTTTTGAAGAAAAGGACAGCTTTTTTTATACCATCTTATTACGTTTGATGAGGTACGATTTTAGCACATTGTTGTACCCGTCTTCAATATATGCATCAATAATATCAATGTGATATTGGGCGCATTTTAGCTCCAATTGGTGGCGATAGTATGTTAATGATGATACATACGCATCACGAATTTTGCCCGGGTGCACACGTACCTGTTCGCCGCTCTCAATATCTACAAACTGGTGGGGACGGTTATCGAAATTAAAGTCAACCTCTTTGTGTTTGTCGCTTACATTGAAAATAATTACCTCGTGCTTGTTATATTTTAAATGCTGTATGGCGGCAAACAGCGCCTGCATTTTTTCGGGGTTCAGGCTATTTTCCAACATATCGCTAAATAATATAATCATTGAGCGCTGGTGAATTTGGCCGGCAACCTGGTGCAGCACCTGCGTAATATTGGTAGCTGTATTGATTTTAGGATGATTGTATGCTTTTTCCAACTCTGCATACAGGTAAAATAGATGTGAGGTTGTTGATTTTACCTGGGTTAATAAATCCGCCTTATCGCTAAAAAGGCACAACCCGAATGCATCACGCTGTTTTTTAAACAGGTGCATAAGCGACGCGATAGCATAAATAGAAAATTGAAGTTTGTTTATCCCCTTATCAGGAAAGTTCATAGACGAGGACGTATCCAACAGCAGATAGCAGCGCAGATTGGTCTCTTCCTCAAATTGCTTTACAAACAACTTATCGGTACGGGCAAGCAGCTTCCAGTCGATATTTTTGACTGACTCGCCGTTATTGTATAGCCGGTGTTCCGCAAACTCTACCGAGAACCCGTGGAAAGGGCTTTGGTGCAAACCAGTAATAAAACCCTCAACCACCTGGCGGGCTAAAAGCTCGAGGTTGGCTAAGTGTCGTATATGCTGGTCGTCATTTAACATTATTGAGGGATTACACCGATTTTAGAACTGATTTCACCGATTACTATTGCTGTAAATGATAACGTCAATTATAAAAAAAATTACACCGACCGGCAAAACCAATCGGTGTAATATTTTATAAAATCGGTGAAATCAATTTACACCAATTGCTTAGCTAATTTATCAGTCAGAACAGATTTTGGAACAGCGCCTATTTGTTTGTCAACAATTTCGCCATTTTTGAAGAATAACAACGCTGGTATATTTCTGATACCAAATTTTACAGAGATACCTGGATTGTGGTCTACATTAACTTTACCTACAACCGCCTTGCCTTCATATTCTTTTGCAATTTCTTCAACTACAGGGCCAACCATTCTACAAGGTCCGCACCATTCAGCCCAAAAATCAATTAATACTGGTTTGTCAGATTTAAGGACGAGTTCGTCAAAGTTTGCATCAGTTATTTCTAAAGCCATGATTTTTAAATTTTAATTTTTTGTGTTACAAATATATGGTATTCAAATAGCTTGCCGCAATTGTATAAGTGACAATATGACAATTAAATTATCGCAAATATGCCTAAATGTATGGTTTTATTTTGTGGTGACAAACAGAGGAGATTTTGATTACAATGCCATGAGAATCAACTGCTTTTTTGGCGGGTTGATTAATAGGTTACCTTTTGCGGTTACCAGTATTAATTTGAAATAAGTACCAATGATAGCCCGTTTTTTCTTCATACTGTTCCCGCTAATATCGATTATTGCGGCGCCGGTAATGCAAATCGTGCTTTTTATTTTAAAAGCAAAAGGTAAGGTAAATCTTCCGTTTTACGCGATTACATTTATTGCGTTCGTGGTTGGCTGTATTTTACCGGTAGTGGCTACAATGATAATAATAAACAGATTGCCACCGGGTACCAAATGCCTTACCAGCGAAATGAGTTTTTGTATTGTGGGGGTATTTTTCACTATTGTGTCCGTTCCTTTGATTGGAATTGTTAATTATATAATAATAGCGGTAAAAAGTAGGCAGCAAAAAAGCGCGGGTGTTTAGCACTGTTCAATTTTTCTCACATCTCACATCTCACATCTCATATCTAAAACATACTTTTGAACTATGAGCATTGTTGTTGACGCATTATCAAAAGTTTATGGGGCGCAAAGGGCGCTCGATAGTATCAGTTTTAGCGCCGGGCCCGGGGTATTGGGATTTTTAGGCCCGAATGGCGCGGGTAAATCAACTACCATGAAAATACTTACGGGCTTTATTCCACAAACCTCTGGTAGGGCAACAGTATGCGGGTTTGATGTTGAAACCCAGGCAATAGATGTTAAACGCAATGTGGGCTACCTGCCCGAAAGCAACCCTTTGTACCTTGATATGTATGTTAAGGAGTCGATGGCGTTTATAGCGGGTATCCACCAGATGAAATCACCGCAGAAGCGGATAGCAGAAGTTATTGAGCAAACCGGCCTGGGGCCCGAGCAACACAAAAAAGTCGGGCAACTTTCGAAGGGCTACCGCCAGCGTGTAGGGCTCGCACAAGCCATTCTGCATAATCCTGACGTGTTGATACTGGATGAGCCAACTTCGGGTCTTGACCCTAATCAATTGATAGGCATACGCCAGCTGATACTTGATTTGGGAAAAACAAAAACTGTAATCTTATCCACCCATATTATGCAGGAAGTTGAAGCCGTATGCAGCCAGGTAATAATTATAAACAAAGGCAAAATAGTTGCTGACGATACGCTGGAAGGTTTGCGGAGCAAAAATAAAGGAAAAACGCTGGAGAATATTTTTATCGGGCTTACAAACCACGACAGTTAACCCGTTACCGTATATTTTTTATCCGGTTGTAAATTTTTGCTCTCAGAGTGTTAAAGAAAACGCTCCTGTCCTTTTCGCCAACCAGGCTTATCGCGGTCGATTTCCGGATAACATTTTGCATATGTTTGAAAGTGTAATCGCAAAAGCTTTTGTCCTGGGTTGATATGAAATTTAAACCGTTGTGATTAAGAACTGCTATCTGCCTGTTATCTCCCTGAACAAAAATTGCATTGTCGCCAATCAAGCATTCGTTAACATACATCTCGTACGGCGCACCAATAGCAGCATCGGGTTGGCCATAAACGAATTTTTTGCCAATCTCGGCCTGTTGTTCCAAATGATTTAACAGGTCTTCCAGTTGCGAATATACCTTCATCAGTATTGCGTTGTCAGCAAATAGGTTCGACTGCCTGTAAAACTCAATTTGCCTGATGGTAACGTTTACGGTTTCTTCGCCCCACAATTCAACCGAGGGTAGGCGCACATACTGCTCAATAATTTTCCTGGCGTATTCCAGAGCCTCATCGCTGTCTTTTTCGCCGTTAAACTGCCGCCTGGCAAGTTCAGGATGGCCAATTAATGTGCGCTTCCAAAAAAAGAATTTAAATTCCCTTAATTCCGGAAATTGCATAAAATGGAAAATCGGTATGTCCTTGGTAACATAGTACATTCGCGGATTTGACAACGCATTAAATGAAACCAGGTTATTTACTATATCTGCCAGGTAATCGGTAAATACAAATGAAGCGGTATCAACCTTATTGCCCGAAAAAATTACCGTATTGGTTTGTAGCTGCAATAATTTATCAAGCGAAACATTGTATTTGTTACAGAGAACCTGCATTTCATCAAGCCCTATTGGCTTTTCTCCCCGTATGCGTCTGTAGGCACTGTCGTTACTAATGTTTAATAAATCGGCAACCTCTTCAACCAAGGCAACATGCGATGGGATTTTTGACTTGATATGATTAAAAAACAGCGTTTGAGCTTGGTTAGCATCCATCACGTGCAGTATTATTTAATTAATCAGGCACAATTCATTAATCGCTCAAATATTATTAGCAATAATGCAAACAGCGATTATTAATAAGTATTAAATGTAGTAAAAAATAATATTAAGTTTTTGTTAGCTATCTGAAATATTATTATTTACTAAACCAGGCTGGTGGCACGTATTTCCCCGTTTTTTATAGCCCCTGCCCCGATATAGCTTTACCCTATAATATCACGGTGATATTAAACCACTCATTTATTAACACTAAAATTATTATCATGAAGAAGTTACTATTAGTATTATCAGTATTTGGAGCAGCCACATTTAGCAGTTTTGCGCAAACAGCGAGCTCATCAAAAGCAAACGGAGGCGCAAAGCTTAGTATCGGCATTGACGGCGCGTTGCCAACCGGCTCTGCAGGCGACTTTTACAGCGCCGGAATTGGCGGTTCAATCAAGTACGAAGTTCCAACTGCCCAAAATACATTTTTCACCATATCCGGCGGGTATGAATCGTTCTTGTATAAGAGTATCTATAAAATCCCGGGCAATAGTTCGTCCGACAGTTTTGTGCCGTTAAAAGCAGGTATCAAATATTACACCGACGGCGGTTTTTTCCTTGAGGCCCAGGCAGGCATCTCTATATACACGGGTACCGGTAGTTTTACCTCATTTGCTTATTCACCAGGTATTGGGTATTCCTTTAACGGAGGCCTCGAAGTTGGGGCACGTTACGAGGGATGGGTAAAGGATGGCACGTTCGGGCAAGCTGCGCTTCGTTTGGCGTTCAGATTTTAACAAGGCAGGTAATAAATGCGCTCAACTAATTAAAAATGGCCCTTTACGGGTAACAGATATTTAAAACTTAATAACGTGAAGAAATTTATACAAGGGATAGCGGTGCTTATGGCATCGCTATCCATAAGCGGATGCAGCAAAATTGTTTACACTCACGAGCAGGTTATGCTGAGTTACCACACAAAAAATGATGTGATAAAACAATTTGGGTACCCCGATCAAAAAAGAGAAGTAAGAGGTACAACTGAATGGGTTTACAATTGCGACAGTGCGTCGACTTTATTTAATTCGAAAACAAAAATCGGGGTGAACGGCAGTTATAATGGTATTCCGGATAGTTTAAGAATAGCAAATGTAACTGAATTTACCGACTACACTAAGTACGCCAGGTTTACATTTGACGAACGGGGCAATGTTCTGAAATATGATTCGGGGGGTGTAAGTTTTGCTAAAAGAAAGGCTAACCCTGCTGCAACCGTATTGGTTGTCCTGGGATCGGTAGCGGCAACAGTCTTATTGTTGGGCGCGCTGATTAACCTTAATGATTTGCCGGTTTGGTGATATACGGCATCAGCCTGCGATATGCGAGAGAGGCTTTTAGGCCACTTCCAGTCGCTTTTCAGTCAACGTTCCCATCGGTACGGTGAACGAAAACTTAGTGCCCTGGTCTTTTTTGCTGGTCACCCAAATCTTTCCACTGCATTTTTCAACCAGATCTTTGCAAAACAACATGCCCATGCCTGTGCCCGACTCATTGTCGGTGCCGGCGTTACTGTTAACCTTGCTCTTAAATAATTTGCCAAGTTGGTCATCGCTCATCCCTACACCAGTATCTTTGACAGATATAACATAGTTGTGATCATCCTGCTGAATGGCCTGGATTTCGATAGTATCGTTCTGTTTTGAAAACTTTATTGCGTTGGTTATCAAATTACGGATAACAATACGTATTGAATTCGGGTCGGCCGAAGCCACAGCGTCATGTGGCACATTATCAATAAGGGTAATGCCTTTTAATTTGGCTTGCTCATGGTAGCTCTCGGCTTCATATGCAACAATATCTTTTAAATAAAAGCTCTTTGCCGAACTTTCGAAGTTGTCCATCTGGCTGTTAATCCAAAACAATAGCGTGTCCAAAAAGTCAGATGTGTACTCAAGCTTTTTAAGCACACTCGGTATCATATCCAATAATTGTTCGTGCGATATTGTTTCGTCCTGCAGCAGGCTGAATAGCCCCCGTAAGGTGCTTAATGGTGCCCGCAGGTCATGCGCCAGTACCGATATCAATCGGTCTTTTAAAGTATTCAGGTTATTTAGTTTTTGTGCCTGGTCATCAAGGTCGGCTTTCTGTTGCAGCACCTCGCTGTTTTTCTCCTCAAGCATGGCATTTATTTTTTGCTGCTTGCGTTTTTGCCTGTAATACACAATTGAAACAGCAACCATGGCTGCTATAATGGTTAAAAAGATGGTATTTATCAGGCGCTGCTGCTTTATTCTTTGTTTGTACGATTCGTCTTTTTCGCGATGTTGTTCCGCAATCTGATGCTCTTTTGACGCAAAATCAAGCGCCAGGTTATATGATGTTAATTTTTGAAGGCTTTCGTTATTATTCAGGCTGTCTTTTAATTCATTATACCTGCGCAGCATCTGGTAGGCATCGCCGTATTTGCCTAAGCCTGCCAGCGTTTTGTTCAGCTGCAAAGCCGCACTTGAACGGACCGTTAAATTACGCAATGTAGCTGCTAAACTTTGGCCCTGTGTGGCGTATACAAAGGCCTTTTTAAAATCCTTCTGCAGGTTGTACATAGTCGCCATGCCTATGAGGGCGTAAGCCTGGTTGTAAACTATTTTGTATTTGCTTGCAACTTGTAACGAACTGTCAAGATAGCTTTTCGCGAGGATAAACTGATTTTTATGTGCGAAACACAAACCTAAGTCGGTATAAACCGAGCTTATACCATCTTTGTCGTCCTGTTTTTTGGCAATGTTAATCGCTTTAGTCAAGTACACAATTGCGCGGTCGTATTCTTTATGGGCAATCAATACTTCACCTATATTTTCATTAACGGTACCAACGCCGTTAAGGTCGTTTGTGCCTTTAAACAGGTTTAATGCTTTTTTGTAATACTCAAGTGCCTTAGGGTAAACTTCCATGCCCTGCAACACTACGCCAATATCATTGTAAATAGCAGCAGAAGCCTTATCGTCATTTTTTTTAAGGGTAATTTCAAGCGCTTTGTAATAATAATCAAGTGCGGTTGAGTTTTGGCCCTCGCTAAAATATACTATACCTATGTTTTTATAACAGTCGGCAATTTCATCGTCGTTTTTGAGCTTTTTGTTAATATCAAGCGCAAGGTTCAGGTAATGCAGGGCTACTTCGTATTTGGCCAGCAAATTGTCCATGCGGCCGTATAATTTGTAGCCGTTGGCAAGCCCTTGTAAATCGTTTATGCTTTTGTAAATAGCAATTGCCTCGTCAAAATCCTGCTGACCCTGGGCAAACCTACCTTTAAAAAAATTGGCGTGCCCGGTTTGCAACAGTCCGTTTGCGAGGCCGGCCCTATAGTTAATTTTACGCGATAGGTCGACGCTTTTGTGCCCGTAATAAAGGGTACTGTCGGGGTTTGAATCAAAGTAGCTTGCTGCCAGGTTATTCAGCCTGTTAATACTTGTAGTATCGGCCCCTGCAAGCTTTGATGCTATCAGTGTTTTCAGACTATCTACCCGACCCCTGTCGATACCGGCAAACCCTGAAATTGAAACAAATAATAGTGATAAGGTAATATAAATCCTCAAAGTCAATTGTTTTTAGTTTTAATAGCGTTTAGCACAATGTCTGTTTTACAGCCTTTTATACGTGATGCGGGGGCGACTTTGTTTGGTATTTTTTTTATTTTTTTCTGAACACTTTAAAACGGGAGGCGATAAAACAGAAAAACCCGCTTCGTTTTACCGAAGCGGGTTTTTATTGAAAAATTCTTTATATTATTTTAAGCCGTTAACAAACTTTGTAAGTTTCGACTTATTGTTCGAAGCTTTGTTTTTATGAATAACATTCTTTTTAGCCAAACGGTCAAGCATTGATATAACTTTAACTAAAAGCGCACCTGCATCAGCTTTGGTGGTTGTGCCTCTTAATTTTTTTATGGCGTTCCTGGTGGTTTTAGCCTGGTACCTGTTACGTAAGCGTTTAGCAGCGTTCGAACGGATCCTTTTTAATGATGATTTATGATTTGCCATTGTATAGCTTTGTTATTCTTTCTTATATTTTTAAGGACTGCAAATATAGGGTGATTATTTTTAATATCAAACACCTTTTTTATTTTTTTAGTGATGTTGAAAAGTTGTAATGTTTTAAGGTTGAAATGTTTGCTTAAACTATCCTAAATCCAGGTAATTGTCATTTGCACCGGGTTGAATTAAACATTCGCATTATATTTGGTTATGAAATTTTTCCTAAAGTTTAGCGCGGCTATTTTAATTGTAACAACGTGCTGCTCCTGGGGATTTTATGCTCACTACAGGATTGGGCGCTTCGCTATTTACACCTTGCCTAAGCCCATGGCTGGTTTTTACCGCGCTAATATCGACTATCTGACCCAGCATGCCATCAGCGCCGACAAACGGCGTTACGTGGATTCAACTGAGGCCAGGCGGCACTTTCTGAACGCCGACCAATATGGGAAAGACCCGTTTAAACGCATTCCGCATAACTGGTACGATGCCGCTGCGAAATATACAGCAGACACACTCGATAAGTACGGAACGGTACCCTGGACCATTCAATACAACTATTACAGGTTGGTGCGGGCGTTTAAAGAGCACGACACAACTGCCATATTAAATACATCAGCCAACCTTGGGCATTATATTGCGGATGCGCATGTGCCTTTGCATTTAACACAAAATTATAACGGACAGCTAACCAACCAAACCGGTATACATGCCTTATGGGAAAGCCGGCTCCCCGAGTTGTTTGGCGACCATTATCATTATTATGCGGGGAAAGCGCGTTATATTCAAAACCCCTTAACCGAGGCTTTTAAAATATGCCGCAGTTCGTTTGCAAGGGTCGATACCGTGCTCCGTTTTGAACGCCTGCTTGATAGAAGCTTCCCGGCTGATAAAAAGTATGCAATGGTACGGCGTGGGCAAAAGGAGGTTAAGGATTATTCTGCAGGATACGCTGAAGCCTATCAAAAGATGTTGAAGGGTATGGTTCAGCGCCGAATGCGGGAGTCAATATTATCTGTGGGCAGTTATTGGTATTCGGCCTAGGTTGATGCCGGCCAGCCCGATTTGAATAAATTAATTGCAAAGCCGATGGGCGATGCCGAAAAAACGAAAATACAAAACGAGGAAGCTTTGTATAGAGCCGGAAAAGTGGTAGTTTTAACTGAATAACGCATGAGAAAAAAAATAGCATCACTAACCAAAAAGAAGGAATCCGTATTTGTATGGCGCAGCCACGAACCCTCGAGGTTGGAAACATTTAGCGATGCTGTTTTTGCTTTTGCAATTACGCTGATTATGGTATCGCTGGAGGTGCCAAAGACTTTCGATGAGCTTTTTGAAGTTTTTAAAGGCTTTTTTGCATTTGCCTGCTGCTTTGGTATTTTGTTTACGATATGGAACAGCCAGAATATTTACTTCCGCAGGTACGGCCTAAATGATGCACGCGTTACCTCATTGAATGCCATGCTGCTTTTCGTGGTGCTGATGTACGTATATCCATTGAAATTCCTTTTTACTGCTTTATTTTCCGGAGGCCATTATAACGACCATGGCCATATCGGCATTATGATAACTGAACAGCAGCAGCCAACGCTAATGTATGTTTACCACTCGGGCTACGCAGCTATTTACCTGCTGTTTTACCTGATGCACGTTCACGCCAAAAAACAAGCCGCAGAAATAAAACTTTCGCCAAGCGAAATATTTGAGACAGACACTTTTATATTGCTAAATATTTTAAACGCCTGCCTGGGTATTATCGGAATTTTGTTTGTATTGCTGGCGCCCCTAAAGGATAAAGGTACTTCAGGGTTTATTTATATGGCGATACCTTTCCTTTACAGTTTTCTGTTTGCCATACGCGGAAAAAAGGCGCGAAAAAGATTCGGCGGTATTACCGAGCAGGTTTCTTAGTTCCCCTGCTCATTATAGCTGCATAAATTGGCGGGATAATTGAAATCAGGATAATTGCAACCCCGATCAGCGCAAAATGTGCCTTAAAAAAGGGGACAGTACCCAATTCAAAACCGGCGAACAGGAAAAGGATTATCCAGGCAGCGCCGCCAATAATATTATATAAACTGTAACGGCCTATCGGCATTTTGCCAACACCTGCTACAAAGGGTGCAATGGTGCGTATTATTGGCATAAACCGGCTGAAAATAACCGCCTTGCCGCCATGTTTATCAAAAAAAGCCTTGGTTTGCAGGTAATAATCAAGCTTAAGTATCTTATTTTTTTCTTTAAATACCTTCGGCCCCAGGTAGTTGCCTAACAGATAGTTAACCGTGTTACCGGCAAATGCGGCAACTATCAGTATAATCCCCAACAAAAATATATTTAAGCCGGTAGCCCCGCCGGCGATAAGCGCACCTGCAGCAAATAACAGTGAGTCGCCGGGTAAAAATGGTGTAACCACAAAGCCGGTTTCGGCAAAAATTATGGCGAACAGTATTAGATAAGTAAGGCCATGATATTGGCTGATTATGTCAGACAGATGCTTGTCGATGTGTAAAATAAAATCAATAATGCCTTTAATTACTTCCACTGTTTTAAGATTTGGGCAAAAATATGTTTTTTTGTTGATTAGATTCCAATTCGTTGGAAAGTTGCAACGTTGAAAGTTGTAATGTTGATGATGATCGAAACTTTGCAGGCTTAAAAAGGGTAACTTTTCAAACTTCAAACATTTCAACTTTACGACATGTGCCTCTACTTATTAGTAATTATCGCAGCATTAAACGCAGCTGAATCCGGCCTGGTGGTGTAGCCGTAAGCGTATAGGGTGTACAACTTACCATCATCAATTTGAAAGTTTGTTAAGGTTGTTAGTACAGAGGATGAACCGGTCGCATAAACCTGGAAATCGTAGTTGCCAATTGGTAATTCAACAAAGTCCGAAAAAGTGGGATACTTTATCTTGCTGAACGCTTTCGTGCCGTTGGCATAAACATCAAGTCCGTTAATACCCGATGGGGAGGCGTCAACAAAACGTACTTTTCCACGGCCAACTTTGGGCAGGATGGCGGTGTCGACGGTAAAAATTGTCTTGAGCGAATTATCAGCAACGGTGCCTGTTATAAAAAGACTGTATTGCGCGTTCCTGGTCAAAATATCCGACCGGGAGAGTATAGCAGGTCCGCCGTTAATCCTATTAGATCGTATGAGGTAAGGGGTGTCGGTATATGGCACCACAAAATATCCCTGGTTTACCGAATATCTAAACGGCGTGTTATTTGTTTTGAGGAACCTTATATAAAGGTCGATAGGTAAAACATCCGGGCTTAAGTTTAATACCTCGTATTTAATGTTGAGACTTGCAGTACTTACGTTAGCGCCTTTACCACACGAAGATAATATCGACATAAACCAAAATACTGCTAAAAAAGTAAGCAGGAAGGCCGATATTTTCCATTTTATTTTTGAACTCATATCCTATTAAAAATTAAGCGCCATGCCCAGGCTGAATTTTGAACTGCCTGTTCCAGTTAGCGTACCTTTCGTAAATATTGTGTATCCTTTGTTTGGCGACATCGATACGATGGTATCTATTTTAGGTGTTGACGAACCCGTCTCGAAAACCTTTATTTCTTTTAATCCGCTTCCAACAGATAAAAACGATGACGATGTTTTAAATGCGGAATGAAATTTAAGTGTATCGCCAATTTTAACATCGAAAATACCGGCGCCGGGTGTTGTATGCACAAATCGTAATTGAACCTTGTTGGTGTCTACTATCAAAGTATCGATAGTTACTAATGTTTTATCAAGACTTTCGCCGGCTATGTAAAGCGAGTGGTACAAACTGTCTTTTAAATTTAGCGGTATGCTTATTAAATAATCGGGGCTGCCATCTTTTTTAATTTGAAAGTTTTGTAAGCCCGCCGGCACTGTAAGGTAAAAAGTTTGGCCGCCCGGCGTCAACGCCGAAGTGTTATTTTGGCGGGTGCCGTTTACATAAAAATTTATGTTACCGGCCGATGCATTTACAACATTTATGGCTGTTGAAACCTTTTTTGTAAATACATTATCATTGCTTTTACATGATGCCAAAACGGTAATAGCAATAATAAAGAATAAAGCGGCTAACCTGGTTTTCATACAGTAAATGCTATTATAACTGCTTATAATAAGTTTTGTTATAGTGTTGAACAAAAAAGTCCGGTTTTTACGCCGGACTCTTTTTATTAGTTGCAGTAGCGAATTGGCAGTTGGCAGGTTTAGTTAAGACTAAAACCACTCTCCATTCACTACTCACTGTTTATGCGTAGCTATTTAACATTACCGGCATAACCAGCATCAGTACATCTTCATTTTCGTCACCACCCTGTGGCAACAGGATACCTGCGCGGTTAGGGGTCGACATTTCAAGTGACACTTCTTCGCAGCTTAAGTTTTTAAGCATCTCGATAAGGAAACGGGCGTTAAAACCAATTTCCATATCCTCGCCCTCATACTGGCAGCTTAAACGTTCGTGCGCCTCGTTGGCAAAATCAATATCTTCTGATGATATATTAAGCTCGCTGCCGTTTATTTTAAGCCTTACCTGGTGGGTGGTCTTGTTGGCATAAATAGCAACGCGGCTAAGCGAGCCTAAAAATGCCTGGCGGTCGATACTTAATTTATTCGGATTATTTAACGGGATAACCGCTTCGTAATCAGGGTAACGTTCGTCTATCAAACGGCAAACCAGGTTAATGTTGCCAAATTTGAAGAATGCGCTGGTGCTGTTGTATTCAACTGCAACATTAACATCGTCGCTTGGCAGCGATGATTTTAAAAGTGTAAGCGCTTTTTTAGGCAATATAAACGATGTTGTGCTTGCAGCTTTGGCATCTTTACGGCGGTAGCGTACCAGTTTGTGGGCATCGGTAGCTACAAACGTAAGCGACGATGTAGACAGCTGGCAGTAAACCCCCGTCATTGCCGGGCGCAACTCATCGTTACTAACCGCAAAAATGGTTTTGTTTATCGCTTCGCCTAAAACAGAAGCCGGCAGATTTACTGACGAAGCATTCTCAACAACAGGTATTTTAGGGAAGTCCTCGCCGTTTTCACCGTTTAGCTTGTATTTACCGTCGCCGGCGTTTATTTCAATGGCAAACGTAGTGTCATCAACCGAAAAATTTACAGGCTGCTCGGGCAACGACTTTAAAGTCTCTAACAAAATACGCGAGGGTATAGCTATACGGCCATTTTCCTTAGCCTCAACAGGCAAAGAAGTGGTCATGCTGGTTTGCAGATCGGTGGCCGATATCGTTAAGTTTCCATCTTTTATCTCGAACAAAAAGTTTTCAAGTATGGGCAACACCGTACTATTGCTCAAGGCCCCGCTAACAGCCTGTAGTTGCTTTAGTAATGTTGATGTAGAAACAATAAATCTCATATAATTGGAATTAATCTATCAAAAGTAAATAATTTAATGAGCATACTTTCTTTTGCGCATATAATGTTGAAAAATAGCAAATATTACCAACAAACCCAAGGGCAGGGCATTATTAAAAACCTGCCAGTATAGTTTTTCAACCCGGATGCGCGGCCTGTCAAGCAGCCGTATTTTTATTTCCTTCGTCCGCAGGTCTATCAGGCCGGAGTCGTCGGTCATGTAGTCGGCAATATTCAGTAAAAGATTTTTGTTGCCAAAATTTTGCTGGGTATAATGGTCGTACCCAAGGGGGTATGGTGAGCCATCGGCACCTATTTGGTTCTTTAGTATGTCGCCATCGCTCACAACAATCATTTTGGTGTGTTTGCTTAGCGGCAGTACAGGTACATTTTCGTTCAGGCCTTCGGGTGACGGGCGGTTTTGAAAGTCGGACTTAAACTGGCCTTCCAGCAATACGGCTACTGTTTGGGGCTCGCCCCGGAATTCCTTAGGGTTTGGCTCTTGCTGAACAGCCTGCAACGAAATAATATGCGGCGCGCTTATTTTTTTATTATAGGGAGATGAGGTAAGTAGTACCGTTTTCTTTACGTTTTTTATGGCGAGGGTGTCAATAGTGCTGGCAAACTCGCTGCGGATGCCATCAAGGTTTTTTACCACCGGGTTTTTTGATGCAGGGATAAAAATTGGATAATATAACCAGGGCAACAGCTGTATTTGGGCCTGGCCACCCGCCGAGCCGGTAGTTAATGGAATTTGAGCGCAGCGCATATCGGCAATCAAATCGTAATTAATGCGCACACCGTAGGTAAAAAGCTGGTCATCCAGGTCAAGTTGCTTCGGGAACGACATTTGTTCACCGCCATGGCCCTTCAGGCTATCTAATTCGGCATTTACCTGGTCAATGGCCCATAACACACGGCCACCGCGCATAATGTATTGATCTATCTTAAACTTCTCAACCTCACTGAATTTGGTATCAGGCTTGGGGATTACCAGCATACTCAGGCGCAGCAATACCTTTAGCGGGATGGTGGCCAAATTAACGCGCCCAACCTGGTACCCGTCGGCTAGCGAGTTCATGGCCCAATACAATTGTAAATCGGTTAGTTCCCTGTGCCCCTCTGTGAAGCCAATAAGCGGCTTGCCTCCGCTGGTTACTTTCTTTATGGCCGATGAAAAGGCATATTCCAGGTTTTGGATAGAGTTGTTGGTGATTTCTTCCCCGGACGAACCAATGCGTGTTTGAAGTAGCTTAACTGCAATTGTGCGGCCCTCAAACTGCACCAAAGCCTCGGGGAAAATCAGCATTTCGGAAACACCGTTATCGGTTTTTACGGTATGTTGTTCGCCAACTATACCTTTGCTTTCCAGGGTATCATAAACGGCCTTTTGCTGGGCATCGGGTAATTTTTTAATATACGCCAGTGGATCCACCAATTCAAACTGAATTTTATCATGACTGTAGGCCTGTAAATCAAGCAGCATATCGCGGGTGGCATGTTGCAGCCGTTTCAGTTCAGCCGAAAAGTTATCGCCCTTTAAATAAACAACAATCCTTACCGGGTCTTTAAGGTTGCTCATTATGCCACGTGTTATTGGCGATATGGTAAACCGTTTTTCTTTGGTAAAATCAAACCGGGTAAAAGTGACATTTGACAATACGCCAAGGAGTATCAAAACGCCCAGGGTGGTACCGCAAAATATTGCATCTGCTCCACGCAGGCTTTTTTGGCGCTGTCTTATCAATACAAATAGCGTAAGGCAAATAAATAATCCCGTCAAAATTATAAAATAGGCCAAATCACGCGTATCCAGCACGCCGCGGCTTACTGATTGGTAATGCTGGGTAATGCCCAGGTCCTGCAGGCTAAGGCTCTGTAGCGACAATAACTGACTTAATGAATCAAACCCGCTGTAAAAAAAGAAACACAGGAATACAGCTATCGTAAACGCTATGATCTGGTTTTTACTTATTGAGGACGCGAATAAACCAATCGCGGCAAATGCTGCGCCGAGTAAAAATAAACCAATATACGAGCCAATTACGCCGCCGGTATCAATATTGCCCTTTGGCGCACCTAATTGATAAACCGAATAATAATAAACCAGGGTAGGCAGCAACGCAAACAACACCAGCAGCAACGATGCAAAATACTTGCCCAGCACAATTTGCCAGTCGGCAAGGGGGCGGGTAAGCAGAATTTCGAAGGTGCCTTCCTTACGTTCTTCGGCCAGCGACCGCATGGTGATGCCCGGTATCAGGAACATAAAAAGGTAGGGGGCAGTGTTAAAAAGGCTATCTAAACCGGCATAGCCATAATCAAGTATGCTCGACTCGGGGAATACCCATAAAAACAGGCCCAGTACTAATAAAAACACCCCAATGGTAACATAGGCCACCAGTGAGCTGAGATATGACGTGATTTCTTTTTTAAGGATGCTAAGCACTTTTGTATTGAGTGATAAACGCCGAAATTACACAATAATGCGCTAAAGCAAAACGATTGTTGGGCACATTTATACGAAAAAAATAAAAAGGAGGATGAAGGGATTTACTTAGCCCCTTTCGGTTTTTCGGGCTTCGGAAATGTTGGCCCGAAACGGTAGGCTACCCGAACGGCAACCTGGTGGTTATCACCCCGGCTTTCGAACCGCAAACCTAAATCAATGGTTGATTTATGGTTGTTGCTGGGGGCAGAAATACCTATCATAGGCGAATAAATAAATGCTGTTTTTGATCCCGTAAAATTGCTTTGCACATTTTGCGATATACCGGCATCACCTTCAAAATAGGCTATTTTGGTGAAATAGTATTTGGCGCCAATCTCAACAGGAATAAATTTTTCGGCGTTTAAAACAAGGGGGCCATTATAATCAAGACGTACCAGGTAAGCGGTATAACCAATAGTGCCAGTTAAATTAAAGTCGGGAGAACCAACGGGAACTTCTATTTTTAATGATGTACCTATAACCGAACCGTAGAAATCAGAAAGACTTCCCGTTGTTAGCCCATATTCGACGCCCAGGCTTAGGTGCGTTTTCATGGTAACCTGCGCGAGGGCACCCAGCGAGCACATCAAAACAACAATTAGCAACAGTAAAGTTCTCTTCATACCTAAAGCCATAAACATAAAGAAAATTCAAAGATTAGTTGCAAACAGGCTGAAAAAAATGGCAACGATGCCCAATTGCCTGTATAATGTCAAAAAGCACACAAGTTGCTACAGGAACCGTAAGGAAGTTTAAATTTGATATTTATATAACAATTTTTTAATGTACAGGGTCATTATTGCTACATTTCTTGTTTTAAAGCTTTCCGGTGTTTCTGCGCAAACAGACTGGAAACTTAAGAGTGAAAATGATGGCATAAAGGTATACACCAGCAATGTTACCGGGTCGAAATTTAAGGCGATAAAAGTTGAATGTGAACTTAATGCCACCTCATCGCAGCTGGTAAAGGTTTTGCTTGACGTGAAAAACTGTCCCGAATGGCTTTATCATACAAAGCTATGCACACTTGTTAAGCAGGTTTCGCCCGGCGAACTATATTATTATTCAGAGATAAATATCCCATGGCCGGTACAGAACCGTGATTTTGTTGCGCACCTAACAGTAAGCCAAAACCCCGAGACTAAGGTTATTACAATTGATGGCCCTGCTGTGAATGGAATGGTACCGGTAAAAGATGGTATTGTACGGGTGCGCTCGTCAAAAGGACTGTGGGTAATAACGCCGCTGAAGAAGAATTTCCTAAAAGTTGTGTATACCTTACAGTTGGATCCCGGTGGCAACCTCCCGGCCTGGCTGGTAAATCTTTTTGCTGCGGAAGGACCAATGAAAAGTTTCCAGGGCCTAAAATCGCAAATAAAAAAGCCTTTATACCACGATGCGGAGCTAAGCTTTATTAAAGACTAGCCAGAAAAAGCATTGATTAGTAACAAAAACAGCCGGGGAGTTTTCCCCGGCTGTTTTTAATAGTACTGATATTTAAATTAATGTGAGTTAGATATACGCATTGGTATTAATAAATCCACATCGTTTTACTTAACAGCTTGCGTTTCGCCTCACCTAAATCCTCTCCAAAGGAGAGGACTTGAGCTTCGCTCTTCGGAAATTCCTTTTCAGAACCCTCTCCTTTGGAGAGGGCAGGGTGAGGCGACGACCAGCTATTGTTGCGTCGCACGCAGCTAATAGGATTGTGTTCTTATATCGAACCCACGTTAAATTAGAAGCTATATGCCACACGTAATGCAACCTGGCTAACAGTTCCGTTGTTTGACCAAGCTTCGTAACGCACGCCCAAATCAAGGCCGCCGTCCAGGGTATAACCTACGCCCGGAGCGTAAGCAAACGCTTTGCCACCGCCGCTTTCGGTTGAAAATGCAACGCCTAACTGGCCTTCGCCATAAAAGCCTTGTCCTTCAAAATAATATTTTAAACCAACTTTTACCGGAACGAAGCCTGATGAGGATGGGAACCCAAGGCCAGCGTTTTTAAGTGAGCTTTTTACCATAAATGATTGGTAGCCGGCTGTTAAGTTTACAAAAGCACCGCTGCCGATAGGCATATCGTACTTAAGTGAACCGCCAATAGCAAAGCTGTAAACGTTGCTGGCGTCGCCAATTGGCAGGCCTGCGTCAACACCAATGCTGAATTTACCGGCATCTGAATCTTTTGTTTGCGCAAAACTGGTGCACGCGGTTACTCCCAGCACGAATAATGCTAATAGAATTTTTTTCATGTGTGAAATTGATTTGTGTTTAAGTTTTGATAAAACAACACCGTGTTATTTTACCTTTATTTCACCTATAGACGCCGGAAACAGACGGGTTGTTACAGGCTTTTTGGGAGAAACAGGCCTCTTTCGAACGTTGAAACTAATTTTTTAGGTGTAAGCGACTGTGTTTAAATAACTTGGAAATTACCGGGTTAGCAAAAATATTTGCTTAAAAAAAGCCTGTAAATAAAAAGAGCAGGACATTACCCTGCTCTTTTGCCTATTTATGTTAACTATTCACTTAAAAACCATAAGCTAAGCGTAACGCTATCTGGCTAACGGTACCATTATTTGACCATGCCTCATAACGAACGCCAATGTCAAAGCCGCCGTCAAGAGTATAGCCTATGCCCGGAGCATATGCAAATGCTTTACCGCCACCGCTTTCTGTTGAGAATGCAACACCCAGTTGGCCTTCGCCATAAAAGCCTTGTCCATCAAAATATTATTTCAAACCTACTTTAATTGGCACAAAACCTGAAGATGATGGAAAGCCAGCATTTTTAAGGGCACTTTTTACCATAAATGATTGGTAACCTGCTGACAAATTTACAAAAGCACCGCTTCCGATTGGCATGTCGTATTTAAGCGAACCGCCGATAGCAAAGCTGTAAACATCGCTGGTTGTGCCAATTGGCAGGCCTGCGTCAACACCGATGCTAAATTTGGCCGCATCTGATGATTTGGAAGTTTGTGCAAAACTGCTGCATGCTGTTACTCCCAGCACGAAAAGCGCTAATAGAATTTTTTTCATGTAATTTAGGTTTTAATTGGTTTATAATATATCAAATATATTAATTTAATAAAAAACAATACTATTTGTTAATATATTTTTAATGTGATTTTAATGTGATTTTCAGGCAGATACAAACAAAAATAGCGAGGATTACGCCCCGCTATTTATTAATTAATAGTTGTTGTATTTTTTATACCGGTTATTGTAAATTGCTGTTAATAACAGGTCCTTAACTTAATTAACCAAAAAATAATTAAGCATAAGTAACAGTCAATGTGATAGGCACGTTCAGCGCTTTTGATATAATGCAACCTGCTTTCGCGCCTTCAGCAATTTCTTTGAATTTTTCTTCAGAAACACCGTCAATCAACGAGCCTTTAAGTTCAAGATGAATGCCGGTTATCTCCAGCTTTTGCATATCCAGGTCTAAAATTGCGTCGGTGGTTAAATCGTTCGGCGTAAAGCCTGCCTGGCTAAGCTGCGCGCCTACTGCCATGGTAAAGCAGCCTGCATGTGCTGCGGCAATCAATTCTTCCGGGTTGGTACCAATCCCGTCCTGGAAACGGGTCTTAAATGAGTATTGGGTGTTGTTCAGGGTGGTGCTTTGTGTAGTAATTTCGCCTTTACCTTCGGTTAAAGTACCGTTCCAATGGGCATGTGCTGTACGTTTCATAGTTTTTAATGTTTGTTTAGTAATTTATTTCAGGTATTGTAAATTGCTGGTTTATCTTGCTGATGAAAGCCAGGATTTCGTCGTGCCCGGCATGTGTTTCGGCCGATGTTACAAAGTGCTGCGGAACTTCCTCGAAAGTAGCTAACAACGCCTTGCGGAACTTAGCGATATTCTGATCTGTTTTTACGGTTGATTGCTTATCTGCTTTGGTAAACACCAATACAAACGAAAGGCCTTTTTCGCCAAGCCAGTTGCAAAACTCAACGTCTATTTTTTGCGGCTCAAGGCGGCTGTCAATAAGTACCATTACGCACTGGAGGCTTTCGCGCTTATCGAGGTAGCTATGGATGAACTTATCCCAGTCGGCTTTTTTGCTTTTTGACGCCCGGGCGTAGCCATAACCGGGTAAATCAACAATGTACCAGTTATCATTTATTAGAAAATGATTGATAAGCTGTGTTTTGCCGGGAGTTTGTGATGTTTTTGCCAGCCCTTTTTTAGCCGTAAGCATATTTATCAGCGACGATTTACCTACGTTTGAGCGCCCGATAAAAGCGTACTCAGCCTTCACCGGCGGCGGTAGCTTTGATATCTGGGTATTGCTGCAAATAAACTCGGCTGTTTTAATAATCATGCTGCAAAGGTAGGGTTTTTAGTTTTGAGATGGTAAATATGAGATGTGAAACAGCATAAATTATTGGTATAATTAGCTATTTTACAATCATTAAACAAAAGAGTATCATAATGTTTCGTAAATTTGATGTTTAAACATGTAATTATATGGAAGCGTATAAAATACCGGCAAAAACCCGCATTGGCCATGTGCATTTAAAAGTAAGCGACCTGCAAAAATCGCTCGATTTTTACTGCGGTTTGCTGGGTTTCGACAAAATGATGATGTACGGCGGGCAGGCTGCATTTATATCGGCAGGAGGGTACCACCACCATATCGGCTTAAATACCTGGCACAGTGCAGGAGCACCACCTGCACCCGAATATGCTCCCGGCTTATATCACACCGCTATATTATATGCTGAGCGTAAAGATCTGGCTGAAATACTGCAACGCCTGATTGACAAAAAATACCCGATAACCGGAGCATCAGACCACGGCGTATCCGAGGCTATTTATTTAGATGATCCGGATGGCAATGGTGTGGAATTATATTGGGACAGGCCGAAAGAGCAATGGCCGCTTGATGAAAATGGCGAACTGACTATGTTTACAAGGAGATTGGATATGGAAGGGTTGCTGGCAGCCGTCTGAACCATGATTCTCCTTAGTGAAGGGATTAAGGGATAGCAAGCCTAACGCTTGCCGCCGTTGTTTTTACGAAAGTGCTGACACTAATTTGTCAGTACTTTTCGCGTTTTTTGGGTAGCAAATAAGGCAAAAAGTGCATTATTAATACAGAAACAGGCTTTTTCATGCCCTGGGCCGAGCCGTTACTGTTCCACCCTGTTCCTTATGTTTCACTGTGAACAGCAACATAAAAATATACCGTAATACTGATATAGGTTTACACCGGGTCTTGTCCGCTTTTTGCATACCAAAGCGTCATTCGCTTGTTACATTACAGTTCTTTAATCCAGATATTCTTATAAAACGTTTTCTTCCCATGCTCCTGTAAAGCAATTACGCCGGTTTTGGCCGTGCCATAGTCGGGGTGATCTTTCCATTTGCCTTCGGCTTTCTTCTTGTTCCAGTCTGCATCCCATGCGGTGAAGGATAAAATCTTTTTACCATTCAGCCAGTGTTCCACATGCCCCTTATTGAAAATGATTTTGCTGGTGTTCCATTCGCCTACGGGCATTAGTTTTTTATTGTTGTTTGGCAGGTGCATGGCATAGTCGCAACCGGTTTTTTGCCAATCTTCCAGCTTTTCGGGCCAGCCAAGGTCGTCGATGATCTGGTATTCGGGGCCGGTTTCAGAGGTATACGGAAATTTAGGATCTTCAACCACATGGTATAAAACGCCGCTGTTGGCGCCTTTTTCAATCTTCCAGTCCCACGATAGTTCAAAGTTGGCGTATTGCTTATCTGTTACAATATCGCCACCCTCAATGCCGCCGGGGCAAACCAGCGAACCGTCTTCAACAATCCAGTTTTTTACTTCTCCTTTTCTATTATAGTTGTGCCAGCCTGCGAGGGTTTTGCCATCAAACAAGCTTTTCCATGTTTTTATTTTGCTGGATGAAGTGACTGGTTTATTGGGGGGAATTTTAAATGCTTGTAAACCCAATAGTATTAGGGCAATTGAGAGTATGCTTAGTTTTTTCATTTTGTGTTTTTCGTATTAAATTGTGGCTGATATTTGTAAACCGCATGGCGGGGGCGAATGCAATTTGCCCCTACGGTATAATTTCCAACCTTTTTACTTTTCGACTTTCCGGGCTAACCTTTTTTCACCATCTTCTCCGGGTCCCAGAACATGGGTTTGTTGTTAAAATAGCTATCGTTACATAATAAAGCCGGTGCTGCTGCGCGGTACCCGAAGGTAGCATCTTCCGTTACCTTGCCGTTGTTACGAATAGCAGTGATGAAATTATTCATATGGTCGTACGGGCCGCCCAGGTAACCTTTGTCGGCTTTATAGGTTATTTCTTCCGGCGGTAGCATCTTTTTACGTTCCGGATTCCGGTCGCCGGCCTGGCGAAGTTTTTCGAGGTAAAAAGGGTCGGCTGAGGCAAATACTTTGTTTCGTTTTAATACCACCTCATCCCAGGTGATGTCCATAGCGCCTTCGCTGCCTACCAGGCGCAGGTAGGTTGTACCGCTGGTACCGTCGACGAAGTTGCAGCGCAACGACAGGTTGAAAGCCGGGTGCATATCGTTTTTTGCATAGTCGAATGTGCCCAATAAAACGTCAGGTACTTCGCGGCCATCGTTCCAGAATCTTAACCCGCCCGAAGCGTAAATTTTTTCAGGCCCGTGAGAACCGGTAACAAGGTGCAGACTGCTGAACAGGTGTACAAATAAATCGCCGGCCATGCCTGTGCCGTAGTCGGTATAGTTTCTCCAGCGAAAAAAACGTTTCTCATCAAATGGGCGTTTGTGCACGTTGCTCACATAGGTGTCCCAATCCACAGTTTGTGGCGATGCATCGGCCGGGATGGGGTATTGCCAAACCTCAACAGGTCCGCGCCTTGCCCAAAAGCCTTCGGCATAGTTAAGCTGGCCTATAGCGCCTGCTGCCAAAAGTTCTTTTGCCTTTTCGTTGCCTAATGACGATACGCCCTGGCTGCCCACCTGGAAAATTTTGCCGGTCTCTTTTTGAGCTTGTATCACTGCCGGGCCCTCGGTTATGGCGTGTACCATTGGCTTCTCACAATACACGTGTTTGCCGGCATGCATGGCATCAACAGATATTTGCTGGTGCCAGTGGTCAGGGGTGCCTATAATTACGGCGTCAATATCTTTGCGGTTGAGTATCTCTTTGTAAATTTTGGTAGTGAAAATATCAGCCCCCCAGCGCTTTTTAGCATCGGCAAGGCGGCCATCATACAAATCGCAAACGGCGACCAGCTTTACACCAGGGATTTGTAACGCCACGTTTGTGTCTTCGCTACCCTGCCCCCCGGCGCCTATCAGGGCAATATTTACCTGGTCGTTAGCGCTGAAGCCGCCTGTTCTTTTTAAGTAGGAAAAAACATCGTTTTTTTTATCGGCCGCAAATACGTTTGAGCCAACAGCAACTGCGGCGGTGGCTGTACCAAGTTTTCTGAGAAAATTTCTTCGGGATGGTTCGTCGTTTTCTTTCATGATAGAGAATTTCGGATTTCGGATGTTCGATTTCGGATTTATTTAATGGGTTGATAAATATAGTATCAAAATATATGATTTGTCAATTTTTATCCATTTTTTCGACGTCAGGCAAATCCGAAATCGAACATCCGAAATCCGAAATCAAATAATCATTATCTTTGCCGCTCCATGAGCAAAACAATAATTCCGTATACCGACCAGCAGGGCACCAAGAAGGAACAGGTAGCTGACATGTTTAACAACATATCAAAAACTTATGATTTTTTAAATCACTTCTTGTCGCTTGGTATTGATATCATCTGGCGCAAAAAGGCGATTAATGAATTGAAATCAAATCAACCTAAATTGATTTTGGATGTAGCCACCGGTACAGGTGATTTTGCTTTTGAGGCCTTAACTATACTTAAACCCGAAAAAATCATTGGGGTTGATATCTCGCAGGGGATGCTCGATATCGCGCAGCAAAAAATAACCAAACGTAATTTGGGCGATAAATTTGAAGTAAAGCTTGGCGATTCGGAAAAGCTGCCTTTTGATTCCGATGGCTTTGATGCGGTTACCGTGGCCTATGGCGTGCGCAATTTTGAAAACCTTGAAACAGGGCTTGCCGACATATTCCGCGTGCTAAAGCCGGGTGGAAAGGCGGTGGTACTGGAGTTTTCAAAACCGAAGGTATTCCCTGTAAAACAGCTGTATAACGTGTATTTTAACTATATTACACCCGGAATTGGTAAATTATTTTCGAAAGATGCAAGGGCCTACACTTATTTGCCTGAGTCGGTAGCTGCTTTTCCTGATGGGACAACGTTTACGGCGCTTATGGATAAAGTAGGCTTTAAACATACCAAACACAGGCCTTTGGCGTTTGGTATTTGTTCAATTTATACGGGTATTAAATGATTAAAAACGGTTACCTGACCATTATTATATTATTATTTTGCGGTAATGCCCTACTTGCCCAGGCGCCTGCATGGGGTGGCGGCGCCGACCAAACCGATCTTAGCTTTGGTTTTAGCTTCAGTTATGTTAGCAATTACTTTAAAATTGATAAAAAGCCCAACTGGCGCGATCCGTTTTTCGACCCGGGGGTAAACCGGTTTATCACCGACTCCTTGCGGAGTATCAGCTCAAAAAATGCTACCGGTTTTGGTGTGGGCTTTATAACCCGCTACCGGCTTACCGACCATATTGAGGTGCGGGGAAATCCTTCACTCGTTTTTGCTGACCGGTCGATTACCTACATTTATCCCAAAAGTACCGACAACGTTACCAAGCAAATACAATCCACCACGGTAGATTTTCCGCTGGAGGTGAAAATAAAATCGGATAGAATACAGGATTTCCGGGCGTACATTTTAGGCGGCGTAAAATACTCGCTTGCCATTGGCTCAAAAAAGAACGCCGATACCGGCCTCGACCCATTGAACAAATTGGTTAAAAACGCCGGCGGTTTCGGCTCGTATGAGGCGGGAATTGGCTGCGATATTTATTTCGAATTTTTTAAGCTGTCGCCCGAGATTAAGATGTCAAACTCGTTTGGCAATGTTTTGGTGCCCGAAAACCACCCTTATTCCAGTCCCATTAGCAGTCTTGGGCTGCACACTTTTACTTTTAGTTTGATTTTTGAGTAGGGTGGAAGAGTCCTAAGTGGAAAGTCTTGAGTCAAAAATCTTGGTTTTAAGTCTAAATTCTGACTTAAGACTTCTGGCTTTAGACTCGGAACTTGACAAATCTTTGCTAATAAATGACAACTTTATCCAATCAAAAAACATAATTTCGCTGCGATAGTTACCTATGTATGGCTAAAATTGCATTAATAACAGGCGCCACATCAGGAATTGGTGAGGCTTGCGCTCATTTATTTGCGCGCGAAAAGTATAATTTGATATTAACCGGCCGGCGGATTGACAGGCTGGAGAAGCTTGCAAAAAAGCTAAATACCAAATACAACGTTGAAATTGCTGTATCGCAGTTCGACGTAAGGAACAGGGAAGAGGTAGCTGATAATCTTGAAAATTTACCCGCCAAATGGAAAAAGGTAAACGTGCTGATTAACAACGCCGGCCTAAGCCAAGGGCTAGACCCGGTTGACAAAGGCAGCCTTGACGATTGGGATACCATGATTGATACCAATGTAAAGGGCTTGCTTTACGTAAGTAAAATAGTAGCCAACTGGATGATAAAAAACGGCAGCGGGCATATTGTAAATATAGGTTCGATTGCCGGTAAAGAAGTTTATGCCAATGGCAATGTATACTGTGCCAGTAAACATGCGGTTGATGCCCTAAATAAAGGCATGCGGATTGACCTGTTGCCACATGGCATAAAAGTAACGGCTATACATCCGGGAGCAGTGGAAACTGAGTTTTCGGAAGTTAGGTTCAAAGGCGATAAAGAAAGGGCCAAAAAGGTTTATGACGGCTTCGATCCGTTGGTAGCCGATGATATAGCTGAAACCATTTGGTTTGCTGTATCGCGCCCGGCACATGTAAATATTAACGATATGGTAGTAATGCCAACAGCGCAGGCAAATGCGACCACTATATTTAGAGATTAGCAACAAAGAGATTAGATACCAGAGGTTAGAGATTAGGAAAAAACTCACTGCATAATAAATCCGAAATTGAACATCCGAAATCCAAATAAAAAATTCACCAATTCGCTAAATCACAAATTAAAATGTCACTCATAACACAAATAGACCAGGATATAAAGCAAGCTATGCTGGCAAAACAGGCCGACCGTTTGCGGGGGCTGCGGGCAATTAAGTCGGCTTTACTTTTGGCTCGTACCGAAAAGGGTGCTGCTGAAGAACTGACCGGCGAAGCTGAAATTAAAGTGTTGCAAAAACTGGTAAAACAACGCAAGGAATCGGCAGAGATCTATAAAACACAAAACCGCGAGGATTTGTACCAAATTGAAATGGACGAAATGAAGGTTATTGAGCCTTACCTGCCACAGCAAATGACCCGTTTTGAAATTGAGGGTTACTTGCAGGAAGTGATTAGTCGTATTGGTGCAACATCGGTTAGCGATATGGGTAAAGTAATGGGCATTGCCAACAAAGAACTGGCAGGCGAGGCTGATGGCCGGACGATATCGGAAGTGGTGAAGCAATTGTTAGGTTGATAGGGTGGATTAAGTGAGTGGTTGATTAAGTTAAAGAATTAATAACTTAATATAACCCAATCAACCTAATGCAACTTAATCAACTAAAAAACTAAGAATTACTTGCATCTAACAAGCAATAAGCTATTTTTATAGCGAAAATATTTGAAGATGCAAACCGGCAGAATTGACAGTCGGGTGTTTAAAATTTAAACTTTACAAATTTATATGGATTTCGTGCTTAAAGAGGAACACGGTTTTAGTTATATCGATGAGGGCGAAGGAGAAGTTCTGTTGTTATTACACGGCTTAATGGGTGCATTGAGCAACTGGGATAAGGTGATAGAGGAATTCAGGGGGCAGTACAGGGTAATTATACCAATACTGCCGATATATGATTTACCGTTATTAACTACAGGGGTTAAAACCCTTGCTAAGTATGTGCACAAGTTTGTAAAGTATAAAAAGCTTAACAACGTAACGCTGCTGGGCAACTCATTGGGTGGGCATGTGGCCTTAATATATGTGTTGTCGCATCCAACTTATGTGAAGGCAATGGTATTAACCGGTAGCTCGGGCCTGTATGAAAATGCTTTTGGCGGCTCCTTCCCACGGCGCGAGAGTTATGATTTTGTGAAAGAGAAGGTAGAATATACTTTTTATGACCCAAATACGGCAACCAAAGAACTAGTTGATGACGTATATCGTATAATAAATGACAGGCACAGCGTTATCAGGATACTGGCAATGGCAAAATCGGCCATACGCCATAATATGAACGCCGATCTGCATAAGATAAAAGTTCCGGTATCATTAATATGGGGGCGCGATGACAAAATTACCCCGCCGGAGGTTGCGGTTGAATTTAACCAACTGCTGCCCGATTCGGAACTGCACTGGATAGATAAATGTGGGCATGCACCTATGATGGAGCAACCCGAAGAGTTTAACAAGTACTTAAAACCGTTTTTAGAAAAAATAAATCTAAATAAATAAAAGATGCTTGCAATTGAACTGATAGCTGATGCAATACCACCGGTACATACTTCTGACCCGATTCAGAAGGCTATTGACCGTATGGTGGAGTTTCGTATACGCCATTTGCCAATTGTAAACGAGGAACAGTTTTTGGGTTTATTGTCTGAAAACGATTTAATAGGGGAGAGCGACCTGGAAACGGCTGTGGGCGCGCTCACCCTTTCGCTGGTTAATCCATACGTGCTGGAAGGGCAGCATATTTATGATGTTATCCGCCTGTTTCACGAGCGGCAGGTAACCGTTGTTCCGGTGCTTGATGCTGCCAAAAATTATTTGGGCCTTATTACCATTAATGCTTTAACGGAATATTTTGCCGGTCTTACTTCGGTAAGCCAGCCGGGCGGTATAATTGTGCTCGAGATAAGCAACAAAAATAACTCACTTGCCCACATGGCGCAGATAGTGGAGTCGGACAATGCGCAAATACTGAGCTCATACGTACGTACCTTCCCCGATTCAACCAGGATGGAAGTTACCCTGAAGGTAAATAAACAGGATATATCGGCCATAATTGCCACTTTTTTACGATACGAATACGACATCAAAGCAACCTTTAATCACAGCGACGAAAACGACAATTCGAGAGACAGGTATAATTCGTTGATGAACTATTTAAACCTCTGAGTTCATAGTTGATGGTTCATAGTTCATTTGTACCAGGTATTAAAATAGCAGAAAGATTTAGATAATTATTCCCTTTACGAAATCCCACAGGCAGGTATCAAACTACCCACCAATGAACTAATGAACAAATGAACCAATGAACTAATGAGAATAGCAGTTTACGGCAGGCAATTTAATGACGGAATAGTTGTTCCCTATATTCAGCAGGTGTTTGACAATCTGGCGATGCATGGCGTCGAGATTTACGTTCACCCGCAACTTTGTGAATTTTTAAAGGAGAATGTTAAATCGGTACATTATAAAGTGCTGGATGATACCGTTAAACTAAAAGGGTTCATTGATTTATTTTTAACGCTTGGCGGCGACGGGACCTTGCTCGATATGGTTGCGGTTATACGCGACTCCGGCATCCCCGTAATAGGGATCAATTTTGGCCGCCTTGGCTTTTTGGCAAGCATCAATAAAAATGATATCGACGCTGCCATTTATGCTGTAGTAAACAAACAATTCACACTGGATAGCCGCGAACTGCTGAGCATAGATTCTGAAATGGAAATATTTGGCAAGGACAATTTTGCCCTTAACGATATCACCATTCACAAACGGGACGATGCGGCGATGATTACCACCCACGTTTTTTTAAATAAGGAGTTCCTGAACTCTTATTGGGGCGATGGTATCATCATATCAAGCTCAACAGGCTCAACAGCGTATTCGTTAAGCTGTGGTGGCCCGATTATCTTCCCCGAGTCGAACAGTATTGTACTTACACCGGTAGCACCCCATAACCTTAACGTGAGGCCGATAGTGCTGCCAGATACCAGCATACTGGCTTTTGACGTAGAATGCCGCAGTAATAATTACCTGGTGTCGTGCGATTCGCGTACTGCAATTATTGATAAAACCATGCGTTTCCAGGTTAGCAAAGCCGAATTCAGGCTAAATCTTATCCGTTTGAATAATGAAAGTTACTTATCAACGTTAAGGAACAAATTGTTGTGGGGCCTTGATGTCCGCAATTACTAAATTCAGCTGATGGCTAAACTTGTACCAATCATATTTTTAGTGTTTTTATCCTTTAGCCTTAAAGCGCAAACCTGGGAGTTCGGCGCAGGTGCCGGAGGTTCGGGCTACATGGGCGATCTGAACCCTAAGAACCCGGTAAAGGTTAGTGGCTATTCTTTCGGCGCGTTTGCAAAGCGGAATTTTAACGGGTATTTATCCGCCAGGTTAAATTACACCTACGGCAAAATTGCCGCTGCCGACAGCAACTCAAACAACCAGCAATTCCGCGACAGGAATTTAAGCTTCACCACAACACTAAGTGAGATAAGCCTGATAGGTGAGTTTAACTTTATGCATTATATACCCGATGCGGGAAAAAATAAATACTCGCCGTATCTTTTTTTAGGCGTTGCTTCGGTCAATTATTCCCCCACTGCCATTTATAACGGGGCAAAATACGACCTGAGAGCAGCCCAAACCGAAGGAGAGCCAAAGCCTTACCCTACAAGTACGCTTGCTGCCTTGTATGGCGCCGGCATTAATTATAATGTTGCTGGTAAGTTTACCCTTGGCGCCGAGTTGGGTTACCGCAACGCATTCAGCGATTACCTGGACGATGTTAGCGGCGTTTATGTAAATAAAGGTGCAGGTCAAAGTGTTTCAAAGGCCCTTGCCGACCGCTCGGGTGAGAAAACAGGCATTTACCTGGGAATCCCCGGTACCCAACGCGGCGATTCGCGCCCGCGCGACACCTACTTTTTTGCACAGGTTACCTTCTCGTACACCTTTGTTACGCAGAAGTGTTATTTTCAGTAAGTCTGAAAGTCGGAAAGTCAGTAAAGTCCGAAAGACGAAATGTGTTAAAGCCTGAAGTTTGTCAATTTCATAGCGTGAATTCGTCATCAATCATCATTGGCATGGAGATCGTTTTAAAATGTTGTTGACTGTCTGTTTAGTGCAGGCCAGCGACCTGCCCTGATGAATTGCGCTCCTTTGGGGCTTTGACTGTTTTTCTTCGATTAAAGATGCCAGTTTTTTAAAAGTAAATAGGAACAAATCATATCATAAGCATACACACCCAGCCCCAACGGGGCGGCATTCGTCAGCACAGGTCGCATGCCTGTGCTATAAACAATAATTCCATCGCCCCCGGAATCCTACAATCCTTAAATCCAATAAATCTTTGTTTTTATTTGCATCATTGTTGCAATAAATAATATTCACCTGCGTTATATTGTAAAATCAGTTGCATCTGTTTGCGCTGGTAACCAATTATTTAACCTTAAACTTTACTGTCATGGCTGAGCTGAATCAATCCTCCGGAAAAACAAGTGGCAGGCACACCAAAAAAATGCCTGTCCGTGTAGATTTGACCGCAATGGTCGACCTTGCATTTTTGCTGATTACCTTCTTTATGCTGACCACATCGCTTGTAAAACCGAGAGCAATGAAACTGGTGATGCCGGTTCCCGGCCCCGACGGTTTTGTTTCCGAAAAAACCACGATGACCATCTGTCTGGGCAAAAAGAACCAGGCAATGTATTATTTAGGGATGGCAGATAAACCTTTAACTACCCCTAAACTTACTGGCTATGGCGTGCAAATACGTAAAGTGATTGTTGATATGACCAAACAGGTTTATGCATCGACAGGTAAAACTATGATGGTAATAATTAAACCCGCAGAACACTCGATTTACGAAAATCTTGTTAATACGCTTGACGAACTAAACATTACCAGGGTGCCGTCATATGCGATAGCTGCGATATCGCCAAAAGATATCGAGTTATTGAAGGATAAAGGGATTTATTGAAGTCCGAAAAGTCAGTAAAGTCCGGAAAGACGAAAGAAATCAGCCGGGTTTAGGTGAATTTGAGTTGATTAAGTTGCCCCCCGGAGCGTAGCGTCTTTGGAACTTTTCGGACAGCTTTTTCTTCGGACTTTACTGACTTTTCCGACTTTCCGGACTTTCAAGACTACGCCTTCGGCACCCAATAATTCTTTTCCTTCCTCATAATAAAAAAACTACAATTAAGTTTTTACCTTTGTCCCCTGAAAAAAACAGCGCAAGTTGTTGAAAATGGGACTAAAACCGGGGCGATTTGCAATAATAGCTGAGCCAGCTGGTTATTAATTATGCATTTTTCAACCAAAAAAATGCTTTTGAAGCCGTTTTTTACGGCTGTTATAAATGTTATAATGGGATATAGGGAACAGATTGATTTGTTAAAATTGCCGCAGCACATAGCTATTATTATGGATGGCAATGGCCGTTGGGCAAAAGAAAAAGGCAAATTGAGAATATTCGGCCATCATAACGGGGTGCTTTCGGTTAGGGATGTGGTTGAAGGGGCTACGCTGTTAAATTTAAAGTACCTTACGCTTTATACTTTCTCATCTGAAAACTGGAACCGCCCGAAGCTTGAAGTAATGGCGATAATGGAGCTGATGGTAAGCACCATTCATAAAGAGATCAGAAACTTTATGGAAAAAAACGTGCGCCTTTCAACCATAGGCGACTTAAACATGCTGCCTGACAAGGCGCACCGCGAGCTGGTAAACGCAATGGAACAAACCAGTGGCAACACAGGTTTGGTGCTAACGCTGGCTTTAAGCTACAGCTCGCGCCGCGAAATTGTGAGCGCTGCCAAAAACATTGCAGCCAAAGTGCAAAGCGGCGAATTAAATATTGATGATATTGATGAGGAGACTTTTGAAAACAACTTATATACCAAAGGTATGCCCAACCCCGAACTGCTGATTAGAACCAGCGGCGAACACCGGATAAGTAACTACCTGCTGTGGCAAATTGCCTATGCCGAATTGTACTTCACCACAAAGTTATGGCCTGATTTCCGCAAGGAAGATTTGTATGAAGCTATACTTGATTATCAGAAACGCGAGCGCCGTTTTGGTATGACAAGTGAGCAGGTCAACTAAATTTTTAACTTTAACACTTTTTAACAACTGTATAAATTATTTTTAGCCCACTAAAATATTCGAATGAATAAATTTCTTTTTGCTATACTTTTCACTGTAATAAGCACTGCTGCCATGGCCCAAATCCAGGGTAGTCAGCCCAAATATTCGTTGCCAAAGTCCACGTTACCGGCAGATAGCTTGAGCTACCTGGAACCAAAAGATTATATAATTGGGGGTGTTACCATATCCGGGACAAAATCGCTGGACAAAGATGTGTTGCTCACTATTTCGAAATTAAATAAAGGCGACCACATTACTTTGCCGGGCGAGGCTAACGCAAACGTGATAAAAAATATGTATTCGCAGGGCTTGTTTGAGGATGTACAGCTAAACGTTACAAAAATTAACCTGGATACCATTTACCTGGAGATTGCTGTTACCGAATTGCCGCGTTTATCGCGCCTGCACTTAACCGGCATCCGCAAAGGTGAAATTGATGACGTTCAGAAGAAACTATCGGATAAGGCTTACAAAATTGTTAATGCCAACCTCATAAGCACAACTACAGCTATTATTAAAAAGCATTTTAACGAAAAAGGTTTTTTAAATACTACTGTATCTATCAAACAGCGGAAAGATCCGGGTGATGCCAATAGTATCATACTCGACGTAAAGATTGATAAGCATAAAAAGGTAATGATATCTGAAGTTGACTTTGAAGGCAACAAGGATTTTAAAGATAAAAAGCTTAGGAAGTATTTAAGCAAAACCCGTACCCGTAAATTCTATAACATTTTTGGTTCGCGTAAATTTAAGCAGGACAAGTACGACGAGGATAAGGAAAACCTGGTTTCGAAAATGCAGGCACGCGGTTACAGGGATGCCGAAATAATAAAAGATTCGGTATTTAAAACCGGGCCAAATACAGTTGGTATTAAGATAAAAGTTTTTGAAGGGCACAAATATTATTTTGGTAACATTAAATGGTCGGGTAATGCAAAATACCCAGCCGAGGTGTTGAACAAAATCCTGAAAATTAAAAAAGGCGATGTATTCAGCGAAGAAGAGCTGAACAAAAGGCTGATAGGCCCAACGCCTGATAACGATGATATTTCATCGTTCTATTTGAATGATGGTTACCTTACTTACAACGCCGACCCGGTACAAACAAAGATTTATAACGATACCGTGGACATGGACCTTAGGGTTTATGAAGGCCCCCAGTATACCATAAACAGGGTTATACTAAAAGGTAACGATGTAACCAATGATAAAGTGGTTATGCGCGAGATAAGAACCAAGCCAGGCCAGAAATTTAACAAAGAGTTATTGATACGCAGTACCCGCGAAATTGGGCAGTTGGGTAACTTCGATGAACAAAAAACTGAGCCGAAACCAACCAACATTAACCCACAGGATGGTACTGTTGATATTGTATACAACGTGGTTGAAAAACCTTCGGACCAGATTGAGTTATCGGGTGGTTTTGGTGGCGGTCAGCTGGTGGGTACTTTAGGTCTTACCTTTAATAACTTTTCGTTGCGTAACCTTTTCAACTTAAAAGCATATAAACCATTGCCAAAAGGCGACGGGCAGAAGTTGAGCTTGCGCGGTCAGTCGAGCGGGCACACTTATCAAAACTTCTCGTTTACGTTTTCGGAGCCGTGGTTAGGCGGTAAAAAGCCAATTTATTTTGCCTTATCGGCCTATACCCAGTTAAGCTCAACCGGCGACTACTATGCCAAAACTAACCCGTTGTATAATAAACTACGCATTAATGGTATTGGTGTTACTTTAGGTAAGCGCTTAAACTGGCCTGATAACTATTTTCAGCTGAATTACTCGTTAAACTTTGACCACTATAATTTGGATAACTATACCGGTTATTTGTTTTCGAACGGAACATCGTATAATATAAAACTAACGCAGGAACTTAGCCGTAACTCTATAGATGTGCCGATATATCCAACATCCGGTTCGAACATTAAATTTACCGTGCAGGCCACGCCACCATACTCGTTATTTAACAACATTAACTATAAAATAGCAACGCCGGAACAGCGCTACCATTTTGTTGAATACTACAAGTTTAAATACGATGCGCAGTGGTTTACTAAAATAACAGGTAAACTGGTATTAATGTCGCAAGTGAGGTTTGGCTTTTTGGGGCAATACAAATCAGAAGTTGGCCCGTCACCTTTCGAAAGGTTTAAACTGGGTGGCGATGGTATGCAGAGCTACCAGTTTTTACAGGGTAGTGAAATTATTGGTTTAAGAGGTTATCAGAACTTCTCGATAATTCCGGAAGGCACGCATTATACAGCTGATAACAATCCGGGCAGCGCTATTTATAATAAATATACCATGGAATTGCGCCATCCTGTAATACAGGGGCAATCGGCAACAATATTTTTATTAGCGTTTGCCGAAGGTGGAAATGTTTGGAATTCTTTTAATAAATTTGATCCGTTCAATGTAAAACGTTCAGTAGGTGTTGGAGCAAGAATATTTTTACCTATATTCGGCTTGCTTGGATTGGATTATGGCTATGGATTTGATAAAATACCGGGAATACCGGATGCAAACAGGGGCCAGTTCCACTTCTCGATATCACAGAGCTTAAACGGCGGATTTAATTAATTGTAATGAAGAAGACAATTTTCATCCTGTTTTTTACGTTAGTAACAGTCACCGGCGCGTTTGCACAACGGTTTGCTTATGTTGACTCGGAGTACATTTTAAAACAAATGCCCGAATATTCATCGGCACAAAAACAGATTGAAGCGCTGTCGGTATCGTGGCAAAAAGAGGTAGATCAGCGTTTCCAGGAAATTGACCGCTTATATAAGGCCTACCAGGCCGACCAGGTGTTGATGACTGCGGACATGAAGAAGAGACGTGAGGCCGAGATTGCAGATAAAGAAAAAACAGCAAAAGATTTTCAGCGTCAAAAATTTGGTCCGGATGGAGAGCTTGCATCAAAAAGTAACGCAATAATAAAACCAATACAGGATAAAATGGCAAAAGCCATACAGGCAGTTGCCGAGAATGAAAACCTGGATATGGTATTTGACAAAAACAGCGAAGTGATAATGTTATATGCGAACCCCCGGTATGATAAAAGTGCGGACGTTTTAGCAAAGCTTGGTTTAAAATCAACAAAAACTACAAAATAAATTTTTATAATTATCCCATTAAATTTAAACACAGAACAAAAAAAAATGAAAAATTTTCTTAAAGTTGCTTTGGTTGCAGTGTGCTTTTTAACGATAGGCAACTTTGCCAAAGCCCAAACTAAAATCGGCTACATTAATTTTGACGCATTAATTGGCGCTATGCCTGAAGCTAAAACAGTAAAAACTACACTTGATACTTACTCAAAACAATTTACTGACGAGCTTGCTGCAATGCAAACCGAACTGCAAACAAAAGGTACTGAGTTTCAGAAAACACAAACCAGCATGACTG
The DNA here is from genome assembly GCF_025359345.1 of Mucilaginibacter sp. Classification (GTDB taxonomy): domain Bacteria; phylum Bacteroidota; class Bacteroidia; order Sphingobacteriales; family Sphingobacteriaceae; genus Mucilaginibacter. The sequence goes on along the minus strand of NZ_JANYGQ010000009.1, from coordinate 97,367 downwards.
ATGCTGCCCGTTCTGCCAAACAAGCTGAATTGCAGGATATCCAAAAACGCATGCAGGATTACAATACCAGCGCACAACAAAAATTCGACGAAAAATCGCAGGAATTGATTAAGCCATTGTCTGACAAGGCACGCATTGCCGTTGAAGCCGTGGCTAAAGAAAAAGGCTATTCTTATGTGCTTAATTCAACACAAACCCAGTTTGTAGTTGCGCCTGCGGGCGATGACCTGATGGCGGCTGCAAAAGCTAAATTGGGCATTAAATAATAAACAGAAGGTAAACATTTATAAAGCGCCTCCATATACGGGGCGCTTTTTTTATTTTTGTGCAGATGGTAAACAATAAGCCTATTGGCATTTTTGATTCGGGGTATGGCGGCCTGACGGTCTTTCGTTCCATATTTAACCAATTGCCACAGTACGACTATATTTATTTGGGCGATACCGCCAGGACGCCCTATGGCAACCGTTCGTTCCAGACCATTCACCAGTACACCTGGGAGTGTGTACAATGGTTGTTTAAACAAGGGTGCCCGCTGGTTATACTGGCATGTAATACAGCATCGGCCAAGGCGCTGCGTAATATACAGCAACTTGATTTGAAAGGCCAGGATCCGGCCAAACGGGTGTTGGGTGTTATAAGGCCAACGGCCGAAGTAATTGGCAACTATACCAAAACAAAAGAAATAGGGGTGTTAGGTACGAAAGGCACAATACAGTCCGAATCGTACAAAATGGAAATTGGTAAGTTTTTTCCGGACGTAAAAGTACATCAGCAAGCCTGTCCGCTTTGGGTTCCGCTGATTGAAAATGGTGAATACGACAAGCCCGGCGCCGACTATTTTGTACAAAAATACCTGGACCAGGTTTTGGCGCAATCTGCAAACATCGATACGCTTTTGCTGGCCTGTACCCATTACCCGCTGATACAACAAAAAATAACAGCATACCTGCCCGCCAATATACAAGTGGTATCGCAGGGGGATATTGTAGCTCACAGCCTGGTGGACTACCTTCAACGCCATCCCGAAATGGAGAGTAGTATTAGCACAGGTAAAACCCAGCGATTTTTTACCACTACAGATGATACCGCCGATTTTGATTTTTATGGTGAATTGTTTTTTGGGGCCAAAGTACAATCTGGCTTTGCGGAAATAAAATGCTAGGTAGCCATCAAGCCGAAAAAATGCTGTACTGGTGAGTTTGGTATTTGACGGCAAAAAGTGGGTTTACACTGTAAACCCACTTTTTCACTGAAATTTAAATTAAATAATTGATTATCAAATACTTAATTTGGATTTACAGTTAAAAAGTGTAAACCATGTGAACCCAACAAATGCACCACCAGGTGAAATTCATTTGGGCCGCCGGTAATTATTGCAACAATACCCAACTAACCCTACCAATCTTATCAACTATTCAACACCGTTCAACTTAATCAACCAAAATCACTAAGTTTGCAGCTAAAGCAAAGGGATTGAATTTTTATATCACATATTTTATTATTGCGATAGGACTGTTTGGTTTTTCGGCTTTGTTTGCACTTTTTGGTGTTTACGCTGAACGAAAGGTTTCAGCATTTATACAGGACAGGCTTGGTCCGACCGAAACAGGCAAATATGGTTCGCTGCAAACCTTTGCCGACATTTTAAAAATGCTGCAAAAGGAACTGATAACCCCCGCCGCCGCCGATAAACTGCTGTTTATTTTAGCTCCGGCCATTATTTTTATAGCTGTTTACCTTGGCTTTGCAGCCTTACCGTGGGGGCCGGGATTGGTTCCTGCAAAACTTAACCTGGGCTTGTATTACGTGTTTGCCGTCATATCGATAGAAACGCTGGGGATCTTAATGGCAGGCTGGGGATCGAACAATAAATTCGCCATATTGGGTGCTATGCGGTCGGCGGCGCAGATCATATCATACGAGATACCAGCCGGGTTTGCCATTATTTCAGTGGTGATGATAGCCCAGACCTTGAACCTGCAGGATATAGCCGCGCAACAGGGTATCCTCGCAAACGAAACAACGAAATTTGCGGGCTTTTGGGATGTATCATCCATCGGCGGCTTTTTTGCGTGGAATGTTTTCCGGGCCCCGCATTTATTGATAGCTTTTGTAATTTACTTTATAGCCTCGCTCGCCGAAAGCAACCGGGCGCCCTTTGATATACCCGAAGCAGAATCTGAACTGGTGGCCGGTTTCCACACTGAATACACTGGGTTACGGTTTGCGCTGGTCTTTTTGGCGGAATATTCTATGATGTTTTTGGTGTCAATGGTTGGGGTGATATTGTTTTTAGGAGCCTGGAACACACCGTTGCCCAATATTGGCCCGGTGCATTTAGCCACATGGACAACGGGCGCGGGCTGGGGTATTATATGGATAGCGATTAAAACACTTGCCTTGGTAGGTATACAAATGTGGATACGGTGGACACTCCCGCGCTTCCGGGTTGATCAATTGATGACCCTGTGCTGGAAGGTATTGACACCCCTGGCTTTTGCTTGTATGCTAATATCGGGAGTGTGGCGATTATTTTTAATGTAATTATTATAGTCATTATATCATTCGGTCATTAAGTCATTTTTAAATGCGGCCGAAAAGATAATGACTCAATGACCTAATGACTCAATGACCAACACAATAAAAGGTTTTACTTCGGCATTAAAGGGATTATCCATTACCTTAAGGCACCTGTTTGCTTCGCACAAAAAGCGTGAGCCGCTGCCTGCAAGTGACGCTAATTACTTTAAGCAGCTGGAAGGCACCAATACCATTCAATATCCGCATCAAAAACTGCCAATCCCCGAGGTGGGGCGTTACCAGCTGGATGTGGAGATGGATGACTGCATTGTGTGCGACCTTTGTGCCAAGGTTTGCCCGGTTAACTGTATCGATATCGAATCGATAAAAGCAACGGAGGCAATCGGACAAACATCCGACGGTACAACCAAGAGGCTGTATGCCGCCAAGTTTGATATCGATATGGCCAAGTGTATGTATTGCGGCCTGTGTACCATTGTTTGCCCAACGGAGTGTATTGTAATGACTAACCAGTACGATAAAACGGTTTTTCAGCTAAGCGACCTTACTTACCAGTTTTCGGATATGTCGCCCGAAATGGCTGCTGAAAAACGGGCTGAGTTTGATAAACAGCAGGCAGAGCGGCAGGCGGCTAAATTAGCTGCGATGCAAAAGAAAGAGGAGGGCGGCGCATGAGTTTAGTAAAGGTACTATTTTATGTGATGGCGTTTATTGCCACAGCCTCTGCGGTGTTTGTGGCGGCTACGAAAAACCTGGTGCGCAGTATCTTTATGTTTTTTATAACACTGTTTGCTTTGGCAGGATTATATGTGCTTGCACTGGCTGATTTTGTGGCGATAACTCAAATTGTAATATACGTCGGCGGAATCCTGGTTTTGATATTGTTTGCCTTTATGCTATCGGGCAAAGAAACGCTGAATGCAATAGGCGAGCTGCGCAGCAAATTTATCAGCATAAATAAATTGCCTGCATTGTTGCTGGCCGGTCTGTTTTTAATTGTGCTGTTGAACATGATCTTTAAGCTGGATGCTGATAACTTAGGTTGGGTTAAAAAAGCGCAGGCAACGCATAATATGATATTGCCCAATTCATCCATGACAGAGAACATCGGCATAAATTTAATGACCAAATACCTGCTTCCTTTTGAGGCGATCTCGGTTTTACTGATGGTAGCGCTGGTTGGCGCGGCACATTTATCACGAAAGGGGCGTAGCGCATGATATCATTAACCGATTTCCTGGTGGTAAGCGCCGTGCTGTTTTGCGTTGGTTTGTATATGATCGTATCCAAACAAAACGCCATACAGGTATTGATAGGCATTGAGCTGATGCTGAACGGCGCTATATTGAACCTGGTAGCCTTCAGCAAATACGACCGTATTAATAACGGCGGCCAAATGTTTGCGCTGTTTGCCATCGTCCTTGCAGCAGCAACAACAGCCGTAGCACTGGCCATAATTTTAAATGTGTATAAGCAATACAAAACCATTGATCCGGGAAGTATTGATAAATTGGGGGAGTGAGCGATGAAAAGATTGTATTGCTTGATTGTTTTATTGTTTGTGTATTTTGGCGCTTTAGCGCAAGGTGACGCCACGACAAAAAATGATATAGCAAAAAAACTCAAAGGAGTTAGTTTTGAGCAATTAAAAAAGGATTTAAGTAAGGGCAATCCACTATTCTTTATCAATGGAGATGAGTTGAAAGATAGCTTATCAAATGAAGGCTTTAAGGGGCTGAGGTCCGAAGATGTTTTAAGCATAGATGTTTTGAAACCCGTAGATGCGATAAAAATATACGGTGAAAAAGGAAAGAACGGTGCGGTATTGATATCAACGAATGCAGGTTTGCCCGGGCCGGACCCTGATGCGCCGCTACCACCACCGGTTGTGCAAACCAGGGATACAATTTATAAAGACACTTCAAAATTTGACGACAAAGCCCAGTTCGTGATAGACGGCGAGCTTTCTAACAGTAAATTAAACGGAGTTAATCCAGATGAAATTTTGGATATTACGGTTCTCAAACCCGATAAAATTGCCCGGTATTTTGAGAGTAACAACAGGTACGAAACGGTATTGGTTACGACAAAGAAATATGCCATAAAAAAATATCAAACTAAATTAGCCGGTTTTTCAAAAGCTTATAAAGATTACTTACAGGCACATGGCAATAATGACACTGGCATCTTGTACATGCTGGATAGTAAGCAGCTAGCTGGAGAACCGGCGGAAATAATAAAGATATTATATGAAGTGCCGGTTAAGAAAATAAAGAAGGTGTCTTTTCTTAATGATATTAAGTTTGCAAATCTTCCTAATTCTGTTTTAGCTATCAGGACAAAAAATGAAAAGTAGAGACGCAATATTTTGCGTCTCCGGATAATTGGTATTGAATGTAAAATAAGAGACAAAAGTATTGTGTCTCTACAAAGGAAAATATTTGAATTGAACAACTTTTTACAAGCCATAGATACCCTTACCATAAAATTTACACTCGGAGCAGTGTTGCTGCCTTTGCTTGCCTTTTTAATTAACCTGGTTATTCCCGGTAAACACAATAAAATAACCGGCTGGGTATCTACATTGGCTATTTTGTTGAGCTGTGTATTATCCGTAACCATATTTTCAAAAGTTTGGAACACCGGGCATTTAGTGCACCAGCAATTCGCGTGGTTTACGGTTGGCGATACACAGGTTTACGCCGGAGTTTTGCTGAATAACCTTTCGGTATTGATGTTGTTGCTGGTTAACCTGATCGCGCTGCCGGTGCATATTTACTCCATGGCCTACATGAAGGACGATGCCGGCTATAACCGTTATTTTGCTTTCCTTAGCTTTTTTTGTTTCAGCATGCTGGCGCTGGTAGTGGTTGATAACCTGGTGCTATTCTATATCGCCTGGGAACTTGTGGGTTTTTCATCATACCTGCTGATTGGCTTTTGGTTCAGTCGCCATAAAGCAGTCCAGGCAAATAAAAAAGCATTTATCATGAACCGGATAGGGGACATTGGCCTGCTAACCGCCATCTTGATCATCTACGCCACGTTCCACACATTTGACATCAACATACTTTTTGGCGACCATTCCATTATCAAAGCAATAACAGTTTATAATAAAGGCGAGTGGTATTCGCCGTTGACGGGCTCATTTACCATTCCGGGTGTATCATACCATTTGGATGACATTTGGCAGTTCGTAGCCTTTATAGGGATATTTTTAGCTGTTGCGGCAAAGTCGGCACAATTTCCATTGCATACATGGCTGCCTGACGCCATGGAAGGGCCAACATCGGTTTCGGCATTAATCCACGCGGCAACCATGGTTGCCGCCGGCGTGTTTTTATTGGGCCGGGTTTACCCTATGTTTAATGGTATCGAGCTAAATATATTGGCGGTTGTCGGCTGCTTTACAGCTTTTATGGCGGCAACCGTTGCGCTCACCCAAAACGATTTAAAAAGGATATTGGCGTACTCCACCATATCGCAGTTGGGCTATATGGTAATGGCTATGGGCATAGGCGCTTATTCGTCGTCGTTGTTTCACCTGGTAACGCATGCATTTTTTAAGTGCCTGTTATTTTTGGTGGCGGGTATAGTTATCCATGAGATGGCGCATATACGGGATGACAACAAACTCGACATTGATCCGCAAAATATCCAGAACATGGGCGGCCTGCGCAAAAAAATGCCGATCACATTTATTGCCGCCCTTATTGGCGGACTGGCGCTCATCGGACTGCCGTTTACATCAGGCTATTTATCAAAAGATGGAGTTTTAATTCAGGCCTTCCAATGGTCGCAAGGCAAAGGCTGGATATTTGTGCTCATCCCGGCATTTGCAATACTTACCACGTGGTTAACGGCGTTTTACGTGATAAGGCTTATCACAAAAGTATTTTTCGGCGATTTAAGGCTGCAGGAACGTTTCCCTGGCATTAAACTGCATATCGGCGATGGCGGTTGGCGCTACGCCGTCCCGTTGTTGTTTTTAGCGGCTGGCAGCCTGTTCCCCGTATTTTCGTTTAATCCATTCAGCTATGAGCAGTCATGGCTTTATCATGGCATGTGGCAACCAGGCTCTGCCACTGCTGAGGGCCTGTTTCATGTTATTGTACCGGTTGGTGTAAATATTTTCAGTGTGCTGGTTATATATGCCGCGTACCGTATTTATGCAAAACAAAAGCTAAACCCTTTTTCGCAAACCAGCATGCTTTACAGGCTATCAGCAAACGAATGGTATTTTGACGATATATACAAAAAGTACATCGTAATACCGGTGCTGGCTATGGGCCGGGCCACCTTCAGATTAGACAGGCGGGTGATCGACGGTTTTATTCATTCCGTGGCTTATGCGGGCATGTCACTGGCAAAAGCTGCGATGTGGACTGACAGGTACATCATAGACGGCTTTTTAAATTTGATAGTAGCTGTAGTACAATCCATTGGTAACTTTGCACGCCGTTTCCAGGGTGGTAAGGTGCAGTATTATATTTACAGTATGCTGGTGGTTATTTTGGTAATATTTATTTTAACAACATTGATATGAGGAGAGGTGAAAGGTTAAAGGCGAAAGGTGAAAGGTCAAAGTCTCATTGTAGTTCTGATTTTTCTATCTTGATTCTTGACTTTTGGTTCTTGATTCTCAGCTACTGTTTCTTGACTCTTAATTTTCGCGCCCGATGAACATCCTAACCCTACTCATATTTACTCCCATCCTGGTCGCATTCGTTATTGCGGTGCTGCCGTCATCGTGGCGTGCGGGCTTTAAATACATAACGCTGGCAACAACCTTGGTGCAACTGGGCATGAGCATCTGGATTTACACTCATTTTAAAAATGGTGCTGGCTTTGCCGGCGTTAATCACGAAGGCCAGTTCCAGTTTATACAAAAGCTGCCCTGGATAAACCTCGATTTGGGTGCCATGGGAAAAATGCAGATAGACTATTTCGTGGGGATAGATGGCCTTTCGATAGCTTTATTGGTGATGACCTCGCTGGTATTGGTGATTGCCGCCCTGGCATCCTGGGAAATAAAAAGCAACCTGAAAGGTTTTTTCGTGCTGTTTTTGATATTGGATATGGCTGTGATAGGCGTATTCTGCTCGCTGGATTTCTTCCTGTTCTATATCTTTTACGAGTTGATGCTGCTGCCATTATACTTCCTGATAGGTATGTGGGGCGGCGCACGGCGCGAATATGCGGCCATAAAATTCTTCCTGTACACCTTATTCGGTTCGGTATTTATGCTGCTGGTGATGATTGGGCTTTACCTGTCGGTTAAAGACCCTGTTACAGGCAACCACACTTTCAGCATGATACAAATGATGAACCCGGTTAATTATGAGGCAGGCTCAGTATTTTCCGTGTTAAACCACGCCACTATTTTAGGCATGCCGGCCCGTTCGGTTGGGTTTGTGGTGCTGTTTATTGCCTTCGCTATTAAAGTGCCGGTGGTGCCGTTGCACACCTGGCTGCCTGATGCGCACGTGGAAGCGCCTACCCCGGTTTCAATTATTTTAGCCGGAGTACTATTGAAAGTTGGCGGTTATGGCATTATCCGCATTTGCGTAGGTATTTTCCCGGAAATTGCACATGCCGATGCTTATTGGCTGGGGATGATTGGGGTAATATCTATCATTTATGGCGCACTGAACGCCCTTGCCCAGCAGGATTTAAAACGCATGATAGCCTACTCGTCCGTATCGCACATGGGCTTTGTTTTACTGGGGATAGCCTCAATGACTACCGAGGGACTAAGTGGCGCAGTTATGCAGATGGTTAGTCATGGCTTTTTATCAACCATGCTGTTCTTTTTGGCCGGTGTAATCTACAACCGGGTACATGACAGGGGCATCAACCACTTCCGCGGACTTGCAGCCATCATGCCTAAATACACATCCTTTGTGGTGATCGCGTTTTTCGCTTCGTTAGGTTTGCCCGGCTTCTCGGCATTTATTGGTGAGGCATTTTCACTTACCGGGGCCTTTAAATCGCCATCAGTAAATGGTTTGCTGCCGTACTGGATGCCGGTATGTGGGTCGGTAGGCATATTGCTGGGTGCAGCCTATTTTTTATGGACGCTGCAGCGAATGTTTTTTGGTACGTTAAACTTAAAAGGTGGCTCGGTATGGAAAACTGCCCTTGCCGATTTGAACATCCGTGAAAAATTGACCTTGCTACCGTTAGCTTTACTTACGCTGGTTTTGGGTTTAATGCCTTCGCTGGTGTTCGGCAAGATAAACGACTCGGTGGTTGCATTTATTCAATTTTTAGGCTCGAAATAAATAATTGCGTTTGCCTTGTGGAAAAACAAGGGCAGGCGCATCCTGTAAATGAAAGCTTCCGGATGGATGCTTCGAAATAACAGGAACTATTTATTTAACCTAAAAAATGATGTGTAAGAAATTAATAATGGCTGCATTTGTATTATTTATCGCGATAGCAGCAAAAGCTGATGAGGGCCAAAAGGTGGCATCGAAAGTTGAAAAAGTGATTGTATTTTTAAAAGGAGCGCAGGTAACACGCACAGCAATGGTGAATATTAACCCGGGTACTACCGATTTGGTTTTCAACAATATTTCGCCAAATATCGACCCGCAAAGTATACAGGTGCATGCTAACGGCGAGTTTACCATATTATCAGTTAAGCACGAGATGAACTATTTGAGCAGCGTAAGTAATAAAACACAGCAATTGCTGGAGCTGCATGCAAAACAAAAAAGTGTAAAGGATAAAATTACCACGCTTAACAACATGATTGCTATTTACCAGGCAGAAGAAACCGTTATTGCCAAAAATCAATTTGTGAGGGCCGAAAACACTACGCTTGATGTTGTAAAATTGAAACAGGCGCTTGATTTTCAAACCGAGAGGCTTACTGCGTTAAAGCAAAAGGAACAGGATGCAGGTAACCAAATATCCGAGCTTTATATTGAGCAGCAACAATACGATAATCAAATCGCCGAAATAAACAACGGGCAAACTACTACTACAAGCAATATTATAGTAACAGTGTCATCAAAAACTGCATTGCAATCAATATTTGCTGTGAGTTACTTAACCGGCGATGCCAGTTGGTACCCAAGTTATGATATCAGGGCAAAAAATGTAAACAGCCCTTTGACCATTGTTTACAAAGCCAATGTGCTGCAACGCAGCGGCGAAGATTGGAAAAGTGTAAAGCTAACTTTGTCAACAGGCCTGCCATCCAATAACGCAGTTAAACCGGAGTTGAACCCATATTATCTTAATATTTATGATCTTAATAAAGCACTTCAGGGGCGTGTATCAGGGATACAAGTAAGAAGTCAAAACGCAGCCGCAGTTTCAGATTATTCACTAAAAGAGGTGGCTGTGGCTGAAGCTCCAAAAGTGGACATGGTTGAAGCCCAAACCAGTGTTGAATTTAACATCGATAATCCATATTCGGTAACAAACGATGGCAAACCCTGCCAGGTTGAAATAAACCAGGTAAATGTAAACGCGACTTATCAATATTACACCGCGCCTAAAATTAGTACAGATGTGTTTTTAACCGCCAGAGTAACGGATTTGAACAAATATAACCTGTTATCGGGCGATGCCAATGTGTTTTTTGAGGGTACCTATATCGGTAAATCGCGCATAGATATGCGGGCCATGAGCGATACTTTGAACCTGTCGCTTGGGAATGATAAGGGTATTTTGGTAAAACGCACCCTTGAAAGGAACCTCACCCAAAATCAAACTTTCGGTTCTAATAAAAAGGAAACCAAAAGCTGGATAATAGAGGTTAAGAATCGCAAGAACCAAAAAATAAACCTGCTGGTTGACGACCAGGTGCCTGTATCGCAAAATTCATCTATCGAGGTGGAGACGCAGGAAACATCGGGCGCAAAACCTGATGCACTAACAGGCAAGGTTTCATGGAATTTCCTGCTAAATTCGCAGGAAGATAAAAAGGTACAGTTAACATACATGGTTAAATATCCAAAAAGCCAGCAGGTAATAGTTCAGTAACAGTAAATGCACGATTTAATACCATTTATACCGGGTTCAGTAAACGATGTTTTAGGCAGCTTACCCTTCTTTTTGCCCGAAATTTATTTAACCGCACTGTTTATATTGGTATTGATAACCGATTTACTGTTCGGCCGCAACTCCGAAAAATTATGCAGGATAGTTGCCTGTGCCGGAATTTTGCTGGTAATTCAACGGGATTACCAGCAAATTCAGTTGCTGTTTATGAGCGGCAGGCTTAACGGGCAGTTTTTGTTTAACGAAATGCTGCTGCTTAACCGCACGGCCATCAACTTTAAATTTATTATTGATGCATTAGCATTTGTACTACTGCTTTATTTTGGATGGGATAACCGCCTGAAATTCCACCCTAAAGGACTGTCGGATTTATATACCATCGTCATCGGCTCTGTGCTTGGCCTCCATTTAATGGCCATGGCGGTTAACCTGCTATCCATCTACCTGGCTATCGAAATGGTTTCCATTGCGTCATACCTGATGGTGGCCTACCGCTCTGAAAATGCTTTTGGTACCGAGGCTGGTTTAAAATATGTACTGTTTGGCGCGGCATCCTCGGCCATGATGTTGTATGGCATATCGCTGTTATACGGCTTTACGGGCTCGCTTAATTTATTCAGCGGTAATTTGCTGCCGGGTCTTATACAGGCGAATCCGGTTGCAGTTTCGTTTGCACTGGTGCTGGTATTGGTGGGCATCGGGTTTAAGTTATCATTTGTTCCCATTCACTTTTGGGTGCCCGATGTTTATGAAGGGGCATCAACCCCGGTAACGGCATGGCTATCCACCCTGCCAAAAATAGCCGGCTTTGCCTTGCTGATAAATTTTTTACGCCCTTTCGTTTACTTCGAAAAGTGGGCCGGCTTTGATTTTAAACTGGCATTAAGCATCGTCGGCATTGTTACAATGATTGCCGGGAATTTTGCGGCAATAATGCAGCGCAATGTTAAACGTATGCTGGCTTACTCCAGCATCGGACATACTGGTTTTGCTTTGATGGCGATAGTAACTTACAACTCGACAGGTATAGCTGCCTTAACATTTTACCTGGCAGTGTACGGCCTGGCGAATATTGGCGCATTGGCGCTGGCCACCTATTTTGCCAATGCTCTTGATGCCGATGATATGAACAGCTATAAAGGCCTTGGCCTTAAGTACCCGGCTGCTTCAGTTTGCTTTGTAATTGTACTGGTATCGTTAACCGGCTTACCGATAAGCGCAGGCTTTACGGGTAAGGTACTGGTGTTTTCATCGGTATACGGCATTTACCAGCAAAACCATAGCTTATGGCTACTGTTACTGATGATAACAGGGGCGTTAACCACCGTAGTATCGCTTTTTTACTACATTAAAATCCCCCTCAATTTGTTCCTGAAACGGACTGAATTTGTTAAAAATACACTTATAAAATCTCAAAATATTATCGTTTTAAGCATAATTATATCTGTTTTGATTGTTTTGCTGGGTGTTTGGCCCGATTTACTGTTCAAACTGTTCTAAAAACCCTGTTTTTAATACTTTTTTAACATAAGTTGTATTTTTTATTTGGTTTGTATTAATTAAAATCATAATTTCAGCAACTTTTTCATCTGAGCCATTGTGCAGGTGTGAAAAGCTAAGGGTAGTTTAACTAACGAAACTAGACCATTTATAAACCTATATTATGACGAGCCCGGTTCCCAATAACCGGGCTTTCTTGTTCCTAAAAGTACGATATCTGGCGGTTGCGCGGCTCATTACCATAAAAGCATAGCCTTTGAAAAACTCGAAACACATAAATTATATGTTTTAAATTATCATTCTGTTATTTGTAAGGGTATTTTGCAATAGGGAAGTATGATATTTGCAATTTTTTATTGATAAATATGAAACTGTGTTAAATTTTACATCAATTTATTAAATATTTAACTTTTTCATCATTTTTACTGCCATATAAACCACCTTTTGACTAATTATTTTATTGAATAGTAACAATTGCATGAAAAGATATTTTCCATTCGCGGTTATCCTGGTTATTTTGGTTTTAACCTTCGTTTTTCCTTCGGTAGATTTTAAAAATGGCGCCGATCCGCACTTCAATACCGGCGATATTGCCTGGATGTTGATGTCGACCGCCCTGGTTTTGATCATGACACCCGGTCTTGCCTTTTTTTATGGCGGTATGGTTAATAAAAAGAATGTGATATCAACCATGCTGCAGAGCATTGTGTGCATGGTTATTATTACCGTAATGTGGGGCATATTTGGCTTCAGCCTTGCTTTTGGCGACAGCATTGGTGGCTTTATCGGTAACCCCTCAACATTTTTTATGATGAAGGGCATGCTTGGTAATGCAACCTGGAAACTTGCACCGACTATACCGCTGCTGCTTTTTGCTATGTACCAGCTAAAGTTTGCCATTATTACCCCTGCGCTTATTACCGGGGCTTTTGCAGAGCGTATCCGTTTTAACTCCTATATTATTTTCCTGGTGCTGTTCACCATTTTCATATTCTCGCCTTTGGCACACGTAACCTGGCATCCGGATGGCATACTGGCTAAATTGGGCGTGCTTGATTTTGCCGGTGGCACGGTAGTGCACATGTCGGCCGGATGGGCGGCATTAGCGTCAGCACTTTATTTGAAAAGGCGAAATGAGGCAAACCACGCACCGGCTCGTATTACTTATGTAATGATAGGCACGGGTTTGTTATGGTTCGGCTGGTTTGGTTTTAACGCTGGTTCGGCATTTGGTGCCAATCATTTGGCGGTAACCGCTTTGGCAACCAGTACCACGGCATCGGCAGCTGCAGGCTTAACCTGGATATTTTTCGATATGCTGCGTGGCAAAAAACCCTCGGCTATGGGTACCTGTATTGGCGCGGTTGTAGGGCTTGTTGCTATTACGCCTGCGGCAGGCTATGTGTCGGTACCGCACTCGCTGGCTATAGGTATCATATCGGCTGTGGTGAGTAACCTGGTGGTTGAGTGGCGCACCCGTACCAAAATTGATGATACGCTTGACGTGTTCCCTTGCCACGGTGTTGGCGGTATGGTAGGCATGCTGCTTACAGGCGTGTTTGCCAATCAAAAAGTTAACGCAGGCAATACCACCGGCGATGGTTTGTTTTTTGGCCATACGCACCTGTTTTTTGTGCAATTGATTGCCTTGGTAGGGGTATCTATTTTTGCCTTTTTCGGTTCACTGTTGTTGTTGAAAATTACTGATATGATATCGCCTTTAAGGGTATCGGCAGAAGAAGAAGAGATAGGGCTGGATATTAGCCAGCATGGGGAACGATTGTAAGAACTTGTAACTTCCACGACGAAATAAGCATTTTATTACGAATATTTATTGCCGCCCGGCAATAAAATTCTATAAACCAAAATCCACTTCGGTACAAAAAGTAACTTTAGATTGTTTAAAGTTACTTTTTGGCTCATTGGTTCAAAAACCGCTTAAATTTGCATTCTGAGGGGTTTTTAGTAAATTTGTACAAACCCAATTATATGTACAACCTGCTAGTTTCACCCCAAGATGTACAGGCTTCGTTACAGAAGCATGTATTAGCCGATGGCTTCGATTTAACGTTTGATATGGAAAAAAGCAAAGGTGTTTATATTTACGATGCTAAGTATAACCGCACCCTGCTTGACTTTTTTACATGTTTTGCATCGGTGCCTTTAGGCTACAATCACCCTAAGATGGTGAACGACGAAGCGTTTAAGAAAAACCTGATGCTGGCGGCTTTAACCAACCCTTCCAACTCAGACATATACACCACGCAATATGCGGAGTTTGTAGAGACTTTCGCCCGTATAGGTATCCCGGAATACCTCCCGCATGCCTTTTTTATCGCAGGCGGCTCGCTGGCTATCGAGAACGCGCTTAAAGTTGCAATGGACTGGAAGGTGCAGAAAAATTTTGCCAAAGGCTACACAAAAGAGCTTGGTTTTAAAGTTATCCATTTTGAGCACGCTTTTCATGGCCGCTCGGGTTATACGCTAAGCCTTACCAATACCCAGCCCAATAAAACAAAATGGTACGCTAAGTTCGACTGGCCAAGGGTATCGCTGCCAAAAATTAAATTCCCTTACACAGATGCCAATCATGAGGATTTGTTAAGGCGCGAAGAACTGTCAATCGCCCAGATAAAGAAAGCGTTTGAGGAGAATAAAGATGACGTTTGTGCCATCATTATCGAGCCTATACAATCGGAGGGCGGCGACAACCATGTTCGCAAGGAGTTTTTAGAAAAGCTACGTGAATTAGCCGATGAAAACGAAGCTATGCTGGTATACGATGAGGTGCAAACCGGCGTTGGCCTTACCGGCAAGTTCTGGTGCCACGAGCACTTTGGTGAAAATGCGCGTCCGGATATACTTGCGTTTGGCAAAAAGATGCAGGTGTGCGGCATATTAGCCGGACGAAAGGTAGACGAGATAGATAATAACGTGTTCCAGGTGCCGAGCCGCATAAACTCAACATGGGGCGGCAGTTTGGTTGATATGGTACGGTCGTCAAAAATTATGGAAATTATTGACGAAGACAATCTTTGCGATAACGCCGCGCAAATGGGTGACTATCTGCAAGGCAGGCTGGCCGAAATTTCTGAAAGATTACCCATCATAAGTAATGTACGCGGCAAGGGGTTGTTAACAGCCTTCGATTTTCCTGATACAACTATCAGGAATAAGTTCATTTCCAGGGGGATGGAAAAAGATGTTATGTTTTTGGGCTGCGGCGATCAAAGCATCCGCTTTAGGCCAGCGCTTATTATTGAACAAAAACATATCGATAACGGACTCGAAATACTTGAAAAAATATGTGCCTCATTGTAACATTTATGTAAAACAATTGATACAGAAACCTGTTTTTGATGGAAATTGAGCATATTTCCACTGATTTCAGCAATAAAATGATTAACCGACGTTAATAAGCTATTAATCGGTCAACATTTACTATTTTTTCACTAATACTGGCATATTATCGGGGTATTGCGCAGTAGTGAAATTTTAGATTGCACAGTTAATATTTAACAGGGTAACAGTAACATGAGTAAGCAAATTGAAAAGTTAAAAAAGCAACTGGTAGAGATTTCCGAAGTTGTTAATTCGTTCCAGTCTGAAGCGGTTCAGGTAAGGGTAGTTGACAGGTTGTTGGATGTGATGATTGAGATGGAAAAAGGAGAGGGTGACCCAACCGAGATATTTACCAAAAGGAACTACAAGCCCCGAGAGAACGGCGAACATTACACCCCGATGCGAGGCGCAAAAAAGCCGGGCGCAACTAAGGTTTTAAACCAGTTGCTGTCTACTGATTTCTTTAACACGCGCCATTCCATTGCGTCGATTGCCGATTATTGTAAGGAGAATTTCGATTCAGACTTCAAGACTTCGGAGCTATCGGGCATACTTTTGAAGCTTGCTAATGAAAACAAGTTAAAAAGAGAAAGAAGCAACGAGAACAACAGGTTTGAGTACGTGAAAGTTTAAGTCAGCAACTAGAGATTAGAAGTTAGAGATTAGTTGAACTTTTCCCCTAACCTCTAATCTCTTGTCTCTGAACCCTATCTCAGGTCAAACAAACTGTCAACTCCTAAAATTTTTCTAGATGTGAAGCCTTCCGCGTATTTTACCTGGATGCTTTTGCCGAATTCGCGTGCGCGGGCCTCAACAACTTGTATAAATTCTGGCGACGAAATGTAGGTTTGAGGCTCATCAGCCCATTCGGGGTTATAAAACTGTGAGCCAAAAGCACGGATACTCTCCACCTTTTTATCCCAAAAATCGGTTACATCAATTAAAATATCTGGTTGTATATAATTGTCCTGTATAAAATGCAGCACCTGTTTGGGTCGCCATGCAGCTTGTAAATTGCCTTCCAAGTCCTGTGTTTCAACTTTTCTCAGTCCGGCTAAAAATGCAGCATCCTCCACTAATTTATTTGCCCGGCCATGGTCGGGATGCCTGTCGTGATAGGCGTTGGTAATTAATATTTCGGGTTGATACTTGCGTATTGCGGCGATAATCTTTAGTTGGTATTCCCTGGTGTTTTCAAAAAAACCATCGGGGATGCCCAGGTTTTCCCTTGCTGCCAAGCCAAGGATACGGCCTGATTCTGCCGCTTCTTTATCCCTAATTTCCGCCGAGCCACGGGTGCCAAGTTCGCCGCGGGTAAGGTCAACAATGCCTGCTTTTTTGCCTGAGGCAATATGTTTAAGTATGGTGCCGGCGCAGCCGAGTTCGGCATCGTCCGGGTGAACGGATAAAACTAAAATATCTAATTTAAGCATCGTGTAAAAAATATAGAATCAAGAATCAAGAGGTCAAGAATCAAGCCGAAGTGCAAAAGTCAAAAAATTAATCATCGCAAAGCCTAAAAAAAACTTTTATGACGGTTCTTCTACAGTCACATTTTCTTCTCTCTTGATTCTTTGTTCTTGACTTCTTGACTCTCAACCCGCGCTACTTTCCCTTTCCAAGCAACCGCCCTATCTGTTTCCTGATTTTTGAAGAAGTTGGTTTAGTGAAGGGGTAGAAGAAATCGGTAACCAGGCCCGATTTATCAATTAAAAATTTATGAAAATTCCAGCGTGGAACTGAGCTGATTTTACCGTTTTGTTTTTTATCGGCAAAGAAGTTGTACAACGGATGTGCATACGGGCCCCGCACCCTTATCTTTTCAAATACCGGGTAATTTACTTCCTGTATTTCGCAAAAATCGGCAATTCCTTTTCCTTCCAGTGGTTCCTGCCCGCCAAAATCATTTGACGGGAAAGCCAATATCTGGAAATCATCACCCGGGAAGTCTTTTCGTAATTGCGCCAGCTCTTTAAGCTGGGGAGTGAAACCGCATTGCGAGGCGGTATTTACTATTAGCAGAACTTTATCCTTATATTCAGATAAGCTTAATTCCTCACCGTTTAACTGTTGTACATTAAACTGGTAAATACTTTTATCAACCATTATTAATTGTTAGATGAAACGTATCCCGCTTGATTCAGGATAGCTTCAATATCTTTTTGTTCTTCTGGGTCGTAAGTTTCTTTCAGGTCGTGCCCAAAAATGCGCGCAGCTGATTGAAACAGGAAGGCCTTGAAGCCACCCTTTAATTCTTTCACCATCGCGTAGCTGGTATTGCCTGTTTCGCGGTTAATTAGCTTGATAAGTACCTCGCCCTGACTAATTGTCAGGTCTTTGATTTCTTTATTAAACAAGGTTTTTATTTCCGTTTCGCAGTTGCCTATTAATTCCTTCTGCTTGTGCCTGTCGCCGGTTAAGGCCAGGTCGCGCTGCAGCTGGCGATATCTCGCACCTGCAAACTTCACATAAGGCAGTACTTTAAGCACGTTATAACGTAAGCGCCTGTAGTTGTCAAGGTCGGCCTGGCTTTTAAAAATGCGGGTATCGCTAATTTTAATTTCGTTCAATACAATCCATGGCATCATTTTGCCACTATCGACAGTCAGGTAAGTGCGGATGGTATCATTTTTGCCTAAAATTAATGGCGCAGGAGTTTTCGTTTGGGCATTGGATATACCCATTACGCAACAAAACAGCAACAAGAAGCCAATAAATTTCATAATTTTACGTAGTACAAAAATAACGCAATTTTTTTGGGTAATTATTATAACATGCAATTATAATTTTTATTGCAAGTTTATGATATTTAGAGCGATAAAGAACAAAGCACGATAATGAAAGACTTAGTGATAGACCTGGAAACCGAGAAGACCGAGATACTAAAAAGATACCGTGCTTTGCTGCGTGCCTCAAAATCGACCCTGCAAAAGGGCGATAAGCGCATGATACGCAAAGCGTTTGAAATGGCGCTGGAGAGCCACAAGGACATGCGCCGCAAATCGGGCGAGCCTTATATCTATCACCCGATAGCTGTAGCCCAAATAGCCGCAGAAGAAATTGGCCTCGGGACCACCTCCATTGTTTGCGCTTTGCTGCATGATGTTGTTGAAGATACCGATATGACCCTGGATGATATCGAAAGGGAATTTGGCAAAAAGGTGGCCATGATAATTGACGGCCTTACCAAGATATCGGGCGTGTTTGATACCAACAGCTCGTTGCAGGCGGAGAACTTCCGTAAAATGCTGCTAACCCTTGCCGATGATGTGAGGGTGATTTTGATAAAGCTTGCCGACCGCCTGCACAACATGCGCACCATGGAGTTTATGCCGCGCGACAAGCAACTGAAGCTATCGTCAGAAACTGTTTATTTATATGCGCCGCTTGCGCACCGTTTGGGGCTTTATGCCATAAAATCGGAGTTGGAAGACCTTTCCATGAAATATATGGAGCGGGAAACCTACCAGTTTATTAAAAACAAGCTGAATGAAAAGAAAGCCGAACGGGAGAAATTTATCAGGGATTTTATCGAGCCGGTAAAAAAAGTATTGGAAGGGCAGGACTTGCCTGCCGATTTGTTTGGCAGGCCAAAATCAATTCATTCCATCTGGAATAAAATGAAAAAGAAGGCAATTCCTTTCGAGGAAGTGTATGACCTTTTTGCCATCAGGATAATTTTAGACAGCACACCTGAAAGTGAAAAAGCTGATTGCTGGAAAGCATACTCAATAGTTACTGACCTGTATAGGCCTAATCCCGACAGGCTGCGCGACTGGATATCATCGCCAAAGGCAAATGGCTATGAATCATTACACACAACCGTAATGGGTCCGCGCGGGCAATGGGTTGAAGTGCAGATACGCACCAAACGGATGAACGAAATTGCCGAGAAGGGCTTCGCCGCGCATTGGAAATACAAAGAATCATCAACAGATAGCGGCCTTGATTTGTGGGTGCAAAAGGTTAGGGATATGCTGAAAAACCCTGACTCAAATGCGCTCGACTTTCTGGATGATTTTAAAATGAACCTGTTTAGCGATGAGATTTTCATTTTTACACCCAAGGGTGCATTGATACAACTACCGCTAAGTGCTACAGCGCTCGATTTTGCTTTTGAAATACATACCGATGTCGGCGCCAGTTGTATCGGTGCCAAGGTGAACCATAAGTTGGTGCCTTTAAGCCATAAGTTACAAAACGGCGACCAGGTAGAAATAATTACATCGAGCAAGCAAACGCCAAAAGAAGATTGGCTTAATATTGTTGTTACCGCCAAGGCCAAAGCCAAAATAAAATCGGCTCTAAAAGAGGAAAAACGCAAGGTAGCCGAAGACGGAAAAGAGATTTTGGAGCGTAAGATGAAATCGCTAAAAATTACTTACAACTCCGAAAATATCCATAAGCTAAGCTACTTTTTTAAACTGCCCTCAACGCAGGACCTGTTTTACAATATTGCCAAAGGCACTATTGATATGAAGGACCTGAAAGAGTACCAGGCATCGGAAAAAGTAATTGAAAATAAACCGCAGGATAAGATAGAAACCGAACAGGTAGCAAGCCTGTTGCGCAGCATAAAGGCCAAAGACAGCGATATGTTGCTGATTGGTGAGGATATGCAGAAGATTGATTACAAGCTGGCCAATTGCTGTAACCCCATACCCGGCGATGATGTGTTTGGCTTTGTTACCGTTAGCGATGGCATAAAAATACACCGAACCAATTGCCCTAATGCTGCCAAACTAATGGCCAACTATGGCTACCGCATTGTAAAAGCCAAATGGACAAACCAGCAGGAATTGGCATTTTTAACTGGGTTAAGAATTACCGGTATTGACGAAGTAGGATTAATAAACCAATTAACTACTGTGATATCTACCGATTTCAAGGTAAATATCCGTTCTATTACCGTGGATAGTGATAACGGTATTTTTGAAGGCCAGATTATGGTTTATGTAAACGATACAGATCACCTTGAAAACCTGATAAGGAAACTAAAAACTGTTAAGGGGATAACCGGGGTAAACCGCTTCGATTCGGTGATTGAGAAGGCATCGTGATGGGAGAATCAAGAAATCAAGAACCAAGAAATCAAGATCAGCATAGGGTCCAGTAGGAAACAATCTTAACCGTTAATCATAAGTTTGTTTTTTGTTTTTTATCTTGGCTCTTGATTCTTGACTTCCTGTATCTGTTTTTATCTTTTCTCTTGATTCTTGACTCTTGTATCTTGGTTCTTTTTCATAACTTTGTCCTTTAATAGATAAAAATGTCTCAACAGGAAACCATAGCCATGGTTAAAAAGATTTTCGAGGCCTACCTTGAAAATAAAAACCTCAGGAAAACCCCCGAGCGTTTTGCAATACTTGAAGAAATATACTCACGCTCGGATCATTTTGATGTGGAATCATTATACATCCACATGAAAAATAAAAAATACCGTGTTAGCCGGGCAACGGTTTACAATACCCTTGAACTGTTGGTATCATGCGATTTGGTGACCAAACACCAGTTTGGCAAGAATATGGCCCAGTTCGAAAAATCGTACGGCTATAAACAGCACGACCATATTATTTGCATTGATTGCGGCAAGGTTGTTGAATTTTGCGACCCGCGCATACAACAAATACAAAGCATGATGGGTACCCTGCTTAAATTTGAGATAAAACACCACTCACTTAACCTATATGGTAACTGCGAAAAACTGCGTGCAGGTTTTTGCGACCGAAAAGCCCAGTAAAAAAACTTTTTAGCTTTATCATTATAACATGCTTATGATGATACCTTTGCGGGGTTTGTTTATTTGGCTTAGCATTTTGACGATTATTATAGAAACGATAAAAAGAAATTAATGGCTGTTGACGTATTATTAGGCCTCCAGTGGGGCGATGAAGGAAAAGGAAAAATTGTTGATGTATTGAGCGCGGGTTACGACCTTATTGCGCGTTTCCAGGGTGGGCCGAATGCCGGCCACACGTTGGAGTTTGATGGCAAAAAATTTGTATTGAACACGATACCTTCGGGCATATTTTTTGAAAATACCATGAACCTGATTGGTAATGGTGTGGTGATCGACCCGATAACCCTTAAAAGGGAAATTGACAAATTGAAAGATGCCGGGCACGATTTATTAGCCAAAGGCAACCTGATGATAGCCAAAAAGGCACACCTGATATTGCCAACCCACCAATTGCTCGACGCTGCTTCTGAAAAAAGAATGGGCGAAGGTAAAATAGGTTCGACATTAAAAGGTATTGGGCCGACTTATATGGACAAAACCGGTCGCAACGGATTGCGGGTTGGCGATACCACTCTGCCCGATTTTAAAGAACGTTACCAAAAACTGGTTGACAAGCACGTATCTATGCTTACCTCGCTTTATGGCGAAGTAGCCGATTTTTCGGAACGCGAAGCTGCTTTCTTTGAAGCAGTTGAACTGATCAATAAATTCCAGCTGGTTGATTCGGAGCATTTGGTGAACAGCTACCTGAAAGAAGGAAAAAAAGTTTTGGCAGAAGGCGCACAAGGCACTATGCTTGATATTGACTTCGGCTCATACCCATTTGTAACTTCATCAAACACCACAACTGCCGGCGCTTGTACCGGTCTTGGCATTGCACCAAATAAAATAGGCGAGGTGATAGGCATTTTTAAAGCTTACTGCACACGCGTGGGCGGCGGCCCTTTCCCTACTGAACTGAATGACGAAACTGGTGAAGAATTGCGCCGCATTGGTCACGAATTTGGTGCCACTACCGGCAGGCCACGCCGTACCGGCTGGATTGACCTGCCGGCTTTAAAATATGCCATCATGCTTAATGGTGTTACCCAAATGGTAATGACGAAAGCTGACGTATTAAGCGGCTTCGATAAAATATACGCCTGTACGCATTACAATTATTTAGGCGAGAAGATAGATTACATGCCTTACGATATTTGCTGCGTTGAAGCCGTACCTGTTTTAAAGGAAATTGACGGCTGGAATGAAGATTTGACCAGCATAACCGAACTATCTGAAATACCGGCCAAGCTACAATCATATATCGACTACCTGGAAAAGGAACTGGAAGTGCCGATTAAATATTTGTCGGTAGGGCCAGACAGGAAGCAAACGTTGGTTTTGCATCCATAAACGATAATTTAAAAATTAAGATACAGGCCCCTAAATGGGGCCTTTTCATTTTTTGATTCTATTTTTGCGGTGTGATTCAATACCTTTCAAGTCCGGCGGAATTTAAAAGAAAAGCTTTACAATGGGCTTCGGGTTTTGATGTGTGCTGCTACCTGGATTCGAATGACTTTGATGACAGTTATGGTAAGTTTGACACCTTGGTTGCTATTGGCGTTAAAGCCGAAGTTGCCGCAGAAACAGGTTCGGCTTTTGAGCAATTGCAGAGTTTCAGAGATCAACACCCGGGTTGGATGACAGGATTTTTTACCTACGACCTTAAAAACGAAATTGAAGATTTAAACTCTGAAAACCAGGATAGTCTTGAATTCCCTGGTTTGTACTTTTTTGTACCGCAATACCTGCTGATCTTTCAAAAAAATAAAGTTGAGATAATTGCAGATGACCCCGCCGGTATTTTCAAAAGTATTGCAGGGCAGGTGCTTTCCCGCGAGTCGGGCGAAGCAATGGTGGATATCCGGTCGCGTTTAAGCAAAGCGGGTTATATAGAAGCCGTTGAAAAAATACAAGGGCACATAAACCGGGGTGATATTTACGTAACTAATTTTTGCCAGGAATTTTTTGCGAACAACGCTGTTATCGATCCACTGTCGGTTTTTGTTAAGTTGAACGAGGTGTCGCCAAATCCATTTTCCGCTTTCTTTAAGCTGAGAGATCAATATGTACTATGTGCCACGCCAGAACGATTTCTTGCCAAAAGGGGCGACAAATTAATATCGCAACCTATTAAAGGCACAGCAAAACGCGGCGCCACAGTGGAGGAAGACGAGGCACTGATCAATGAGCTCAGGAACCACACAAAAGAGCTGCAGGAAAACGTTATGATAGTAGATCTTGTACGTAATGATCTCACCCTGTCAGCTAAACCCGGAACTGTTAAAACTGAAGAACTGTATGGTATTTATAGCTTTGCCCACGTGCATCAAATGATATCGACCGTAGTGTGCGAGCTTGCAGAAGATATTAGTGCCGTACAAGCTATCAAAAACTCTTTCCCGATGGGTAGCATGACTGGCGCACCCAAGATAAATGCCATGCGGCTGATGGAGCAATACGAACAAAGCCGGCGCGGGGTTTACTCCGGTGCAATAGGCTACTTTAATCCTGACGGCGATTTTGATTTTAACGTGGTTATACGGACGCTGCTGTATAATGAAACTAACAAATACCTTTCTTTTCACGCAGGCAGCGCCATAACTTACCATGCTGATGCGAAAAAAGAGTATGAGGAGTGTTTACTTAAAGCGCAGGCGATACTGCAAGTGTTAGGTCACTCACAATCTTCTCCCCAATCCGCACATTAACCTCCGAACCATTTGCAAAAAACGCCGAAAATGGCTTTTCGCTTAAAAAAGGCACAAACTGTTCGCCATATAATTCAGCAATATCAGCATCAAAAACAGGGTTGGTAACTTCAGCAATTTGCCATGATATATGCTCAACCTGGTATTGCATGGTTTTAGCATCTGTTAGTTTGTTGTAGCCCCAGTAGTGCTCAAAAATAAACTCTTCGGGACTGCCGGGCTGTATATCCTCAAAATGGTTACTTACGGTTGCACCAAGCTTATTCCACTTGCCTTTTAACTTCCATTCATATAAAAATGTGGTGGCGTTATCGCCGGCGGGTAGTTCGGAATGCCTCATAGGCAACACGCGGTAGTGCTCTTTATATAAATTGTTGGCCATTAATACAATGATGCTTTTTGGAACAATTTCGCTGATAAAAACGGCTCCTCTTTTCCATTGCTTACCATCAAAATGCTTCACGTAAAAGCGCAGGTTAACTTCTTCAAAATTAACGTGGAATGGCCATTTAATGCCAAGAACGCGGGTATCGTAAAACAGAAAGCCAACCATGCTCACCAGCACTTTGCCTTCCCACAGGTCGAGCACTGTGTATGGCGGCAAAAAAGGTGTTAACACCTCGGGGGCAACCTCGTAGTTCAGCATTAACAGGTTGTTCCAGCGGGCTTCTAAAAATTTACGTTTTCCCATAAATAAAAAATCCCGCATAAAAGCGGGATGAATTTTAGTGTTTGTAATACTTCATGGCTTCTGGTATCCTTTTCTGGATATCGGCAATCCTGGTTGCATCGGCAGGGTGGGTGCTTAGCAACTCAGGTGGAGCACCACCTTTGTTTTGTGCGGCCATATTTTGCCAAAAGGTAAGGGCAGCATGCGGGTCGTACCCGGCAAGTGCCATAAATGTCAGTCCTAAGCGATCGGCTTCCGATTCCTGGTCACGCGAATATTTTAGTAATGCCAATTGTCCTCCCACACCATATAAAGAATTGATGATATTTTGGGTGCCCTCGCTTTTTGTCGACGATGCAACACTAACAGCGCCGCCAATACCCTGTACAGCCATTTGCTGTGAAACGCGCTCGGCGGAGTGCCGGGCTATGGCGTGGCCAATTTCGTGGCCCATAACGGTCGCAAGTTCGGCATCGGTTTTCGCCAGCGGCATAAGCCCGCTATAAACCGCAACTTTTCCGCCTGGCATACACCATGCATTTACTTCAGAACTTTTTATGAGGTTAAATTCCCACTTAAAACTGTATTGATCACCAAATCCGTTTGTTTTTAAATATCCCTCAATAGCTGCAGAAAGCTGCCCGCCCACACGTTTTATCCGTTGGACATCGGTACCGCTGCTTACCACTACCGTTTTTGGGTCAGAAAGTAGTTGGCTATAGCTTTGGGCTGCCGACTGGTTTATTTGGGTATCATCAACCAGTGATAGTTGCTTACGCCCGGTTAGCGGGACTGTAGCGCACGAATAAATAGCCAATAAAATGGCTCCAAGTACAAGTTTCTTTTTCATACGGCGGTTTTCTTCTTAAATAGATTTACTCTTGATTCTTTCCCTTTTAACAGCCGCTCAATATTTTTTTGGTGGGTAACCAGTATCAACAGGCAAATTAGCATGCCGAAAATTACTACCAGGTTGCTTGTATATTTATTGAAAATAAACGTAACACCTACAAGGTAAGCAAAACCCGCCGTTATTGAACTGAGCGATACGTACCTGGTAGCTAATAAAATTACAATAAATACCGATACGCAAAATAAGGCAGCATCAAGGTTTACAGCTAATACCATGCCGAATAATGTTGCTATGCCTTTGCCGCCTCTAAAACCTGCAAATACCGGGAACAAATGGCCCATTACAGCTGCAATACCTAAAGCCAATTGGTAACTGATATAATTTGAATGCGGCCCACCCGTTGTAGAAACGCCTATAAAATAGGCCAGGCTTGTAGCTGTCCATCCCTTTAAAATATCGATTAGCATTACCGGGATACCTGCTTTTTTGCCTAACACCCTGAATGTGTTGGTTGCGCCGGCATTACCGCTGCCGTATTCGCGCACGTCAACTCCGTAAAAAGCCTGACCAATCCAAACAGCTGTGGGGATGGAGCCGCAAAAATAAGCCAGAATAAGTGCTGAAACAGAGTAGCCAGTTATCATTTTACGGCAATATTAATAAATTAAGTCCGAAAGTCGGGAAAGTCCGGAAGTCCGAAACAAAAATAAAGTAGCACGGTTCTTCATTCATTTTTTCGGTACGTCAGTTACTATCCGGCAGGATTTTTCAACAAAATCGTTATCTCCAATTCCTAACCACTAATCAACTGCCTTCAGGCTCAAATCTAAGCTTTTTACTGAATGGGTTAAAGCGCCTACGGAAATATAATCAACCCCGCAAGCGGCATATTCCCGTATGTTGTCGATTGTTATGCCGCCCGATGCCTCCGTGATAAATCTCCCGTTGATAATCTTAACCGCTTCGCGCAGTGTATCAAAATTAAAGTTATCCAGCAGTATGCGGTTAACACCGCCAGTTTCTAAAACCTGCTGTAATTCTTCCATGTTTCTTACTTCAATCTCAATTGCCAGCTTTTTGTTTTGATTGATGAGGTATTGTTGCGTATTTTCGATAGCCTGCCTTATCCCGCCCGAATAATCAACATGATTATCCTTTATCAATATCATGTCGTACAACCCAAACCGGTGGTTTACACCGCCACCTATCCTGACAGCCCATTTTTCGAGATAACGCATGCCAGGGGTTGTCTTCCGGGTATCTAATACTTTAGTATTGGTGCCCTCCAAAAGATCCACAATTTCGCGGGTTTTGGTGGCTATGCCGCTCATGCGCTGCATACAGTTAAGCACCAGGCGTTCGGCAGTTAAAATATTACGGGCGTCGCCTTCAACTTCAAAGGCTACATCTTTTGGTTTTATCTTTGTCCCGTCGTTTAAAAATAGGGTTACTTTAAGGCCGGCATCAACAATGTGGAATATCTCAAGCGCAAGTTCAACACCCGCCAAAATGCCTTCATCTTTTACTAAAAGTTTTGCTTTGCCTTGCTTGCCCGCCGGTATAGTAGCTAACGAGGTGTGGTCCCCATCACCAACGTCCTCATTTAATGAGTCGGAAATAAATTTATCAATAAGTAGTTTGTCCAAACCTGTGTGCTTTGTTTATGGGGCAAAAGTAATAATAGTTTTGGGGAGTCCATAGTCCATAGACGATAGACCATAATTTTTAAGAATAGAATTACAGCTAATTAAAAATGAATTTTCCCACCCAACCATGGTCCATGGTCTATGGACTATCGTCCCTTCTCCGGCTCTATGCGCAGTTCAATCAGCACAAGGGTGCCGTCTGTGTCTTTCAATGTATAGGTAATGCGGAAAGGTCCTTTTTGAGTGTTCAGAATAATAACGGCAAACTGGTATTTAGGGTTGGAGTTTACTTTATGAAATATTTTTACCGATATGGGTTTATTTTGGCTGAAAAATTTATCGAGTATAAGCCCTGCCTGAACTTTTGAATAAACATTGTCGTCACTTTGCATACTTATTTCAACGTTAGCGGCAAACATTTTCGATAGTTCGCTCACGTTTCCCTGGCGTATTAATTCCGCGACCTTTTCAATTGGCCCGGCTGCAGTTGGTATCACATAAAAAATAACAAGAAACGGCAGATAAAGTAGTTTCATGGCTTTGTAAGTTTATGAGTTGATGGGGTTTGGTTGGGTTGATTGCTAACACGGTCAACCAGCCACTTTAATCAACTTAATCAACAAATATTTATACAACTAACAACGTTGCCTTTATATTTGCATTGTGGAAAAACAAAAAAAAATCGCGCTAATAATTCTCGACGGCTGGGGTTACGGTCGTAATGACGCATCGAATGCTATCGTGGCGGCTAACACGCCTTTTTTCGATTCAATGTTAAAAAAATATCCAAACTCCAAACTGGAAGCATCAGGTGTGGCTGTTGGTTTACCTGCCGGGCAAATGGGCAACTCCGAAGTTGGGCACATGAACCTCGGCGCCGGCCGTGTTGTTTACCAGGAGCTTGGCCGCATACACAAGGCTGTTGACGATAATGAATTTCCGACCAACCCGGTAATAAAAGAAGCTTTTGAATACGCAAAGCAAAA
Organism: Mucilaginibacter sp.; assembly: GCF_025359345.1. Taxonomy (GTDB): domain Bacteria; phylum Bacteroidota; class Bacteroidia; order Sphingobacteriales; family Sphingobacteriaceae; genus Mucilaginibacter. Next base: position 69,317 of record NZ_JANYGQ010000009.1, on the reverse strand, counting down.
TAATAAAGATGTACATTTCATCGGCCTGTTATCTGATGGGGGTGTACACTCGCATATAAAACATGTAAAGGGACTGTGCGACGCCGCTGGTGCCTATGATTTGGATAAAGTATTTATCCATGCATTTTTAGATGGCAGGGACACTGACCCAAAATCGGGCCAAGGCTTTATTACAGAGCTTGAGGATTATATTGAAAATACTAATGTAAAGCTTGCCTCGGCAATTGGCAGGTATTACGCCATGGACCGCGACAACCGTTGGGAACGCGTAAAACTGGCGTACGACCTGATGGTGAACGGCGAAGGCCAGCATACCAATGATGTTATCCAGGCTATCAAAGAATCGTACCTGCAAGGTGTTACTGACGAATTTATTAAGCCGATTGTAAAAACCGGCGCAGACGGAAAGCCGCTGGCGGTGATAAAAGAGGGCGATGTGGTACTTTGCTTCAACTTCCGCACCGACAGGGGCCGCGAAATTACACTTGCGTTAACACAAAAGGCGTTCCCGGAGTATAATATGCATCCGCTGAACCTCGAGTATATCACAATGACGACGTATGATGAAACGTTTAAAAATGTAAAGGTGGTATTTACCAAGGATGACTTGTCAAAAACCCTTGGTGAAGTATTGGAAGACGCCGGAAAGAACCAGATACGTATTGCCGAAACTGAGAAATACCCGCATGTTACCTTCTTTTTTTCAGGGGGACGTGAAAAGGAATTTATAAATGAAAAGCGCCTGTTAGTGCCTTCGCCAAAAGTGGCGACGTATGACTTACAACCAGAAATGAGCGCCGAAGGGATACGCGATGCCATTATCCCCGAATTAAAAAGCGGCTGGGCTGACTTTATTGTTTTAAACTTTGCCAATACCGATATGGTGGGCCATACAGGGGTTTTCAGCGCAGTGGTTAAGGCTGCCGAAACTGCCGATGCCTGCACCCGCGACGTCGTTGAAACCGGGATTTCAAACGGTTACTCATTTATAATAATAGCCGACCACGGCAATGCTGATTATATGATAAACGACGATGGTACGCCAAACACAGCCCATACCACTAACCTGGTGCCCTGCATTGTCATTGACGATGACGTAAAACAGGTTAAGGATGGTAAACTGGGCGATATTGCACCTACCATATTGAAAATTTTAGGAATAGCAATTCCTGAACAAATGGGCGGCAATGTATTGGTGTAGGTTAAAATTACTTACTATTACTGCTTTGGCCGGTTGCCTGTTAACAGGCAGCCTGGCCTGCAAGCCTGCCGAAACCGGCGGCTCCGCGAAATACTTTGATATTAAAGGCTATTTTACTGCCGATACCTCCCGCCTTAAAAAGCTGAACCCCTATGTTTTAAAAACTGTAAGACATAACGGTGTAACCGAAACAAAAAAGGTAAAGATTGAAAACTGGGGCCAGGAACTGGATACATTTATAGGCGCCGACATTAATCGCCCCGCCTGGAAGAATAGTTACAGCATAGCCACAGGCGACAGCTTACTGCTGTACAAAGCCAAAACGCCTGAACTTAAGGTTCGCGAGATTATTATCAAAAAAGAAAACGACAAAGTAAAGTGGATGGTTATTTATATTAAAACAGAAAACATGCTTTACAAAGACGTTGAAAAGTTAAGCTACTACCCCGACTCGCTATATTTGATTGAAAAGGACCAGCATGTAAAATTGATGGGTAATAATCACTATAGGATACAAGGGGTGATTCAGAAATAAAGCTCTTAGTCTTGAGTCGAAAATCTTAAGTTAATGTGCGTTCGACTAAGAAAACATTCCAATGGATTGAGGGCGATACCCGGACGATTGGTCTTCACCTAATCCTACCCTCGCCAAAGGAGAGGGGGCGTATCGAGGGAAAGGGGTTCAAAAAAAGCATATTTGTCACGTAAAACGTTCCATTTTTACACGCGGAACACCCGGAACGCTGTGAAACACGCTGATTGCCTGTGTTTTATATTTAACCGAAATTATATATTGAAGACTTCAGACTAACGACTACGGACTTATTTATGCGCTTGTGCTTCGGCGAGTTTTTGTTTCGAAAGGTCGATCAAAGCAGATATATCCATCCGGCCGGAGTTATCGCTCAATACTTTTTCCAAATCGGCAATCGACGCTTTTAACGAATTAACCGCCCTGGCTTTGTCGTAGGAGTGGCCGGTAGACTGCATTTTAAACACACCATATTCGCGATAAGCAATGCCCCTAACCTGGTAATATTTGTTCCGGGTGTCATCCGGGTCGATTGCGATTGCTTTGGTAAGATCGAATATCGCCCCTAATAAATATTTTTCTTTGTCGGCGGGACTGGTTTGGTTGTCCTTGCCCAAATAGCCTTTTGCCCTGGCCCTGTAGTAGTAGGCGGTTGCATCAGTCGGGTTTATTGCAATTTCTTTTGTATAAGCAGCAATCGATTTTTTATAATTCTCGCTATGGTAATAAGAATAGCCCAGCATCAGCAAAGCCGTCGAGTTGGTTGAATCAATTAAGCATGCCCGTTCAAGCTGTGCCACAGCAACTTTAAAATCCCCGTCCATTAAAGCCTGCTGGCCCAATTTGATATAGGAATTTTGAGCGACCAGGTTTTCAACAGAAGAAATAATTAAAAAAGAAATAATTACCGAAATCTTCATCCAGGACTATTTGTGATTATCAAAACAGTATATATGTAAACTGTTATAGCAAGAAAATATTATGCCATTACAGCTTTTTTTGTGTTGGTAGTACTAATAATTTATCAAACAGGCCACGATGATATGACTTTTTTTCATCTTTATCAATAATTTTATTTTTTTAGGTTATAAGCCACAGTGTTTGTAATGCACATGTTATCAGTGTTTTATAGTCTAAAAACAATTGTTGGTGATTATTGCTGTTTATTGGCACACCTCTTGAACCATAGTAATACCACGGGAATAATTGTTATTTAACCTGTGTAAAATTGCCCGTATCTTTGCGGGCTGACAATATGACGTTTTTATACAAAACATAAAAGGTAGTTGATGAATTTTGATCCATTTGATTTTAAAAGTGCTTTACCGGTAATAAATGAAGATTCAGAGTTTTTTCCACTGATGTCGACTGAAGACGAAGAGGAAATGAACAATGAGGCTTTGCCGGACATATTATCCATACTACCGCTACGCAATACCGTATTGTTCCCCGGTGTCGTTATCCCGATAACCGTTGGTCGCGATAAATCAATCAAACTTATCCGCGATGCAAATAAAGGCAGCCGGATGATTGGGGTAGTAGCTCAACAAGATGTGGCGATTGAGGACCCCTCTTTTTCCCAGTTAAACAAAACAGGCACCATTGCACTCATCGTAAAAATGCTGCAAATGCCTGACGGTAACACCACCGTTATACTACAGGGCAAAAAACGCTTTGTTTTAAAGGACGAAGTACAGAGCGTTCCCTATATAAAGGCTACGATCGAACCTTTTAAAGAGTCGAAACACAAAGAGGATAAAGAGTTTAAGGCGATGGTTTCGTCGATAAAGGATATGGCCATGAGCATTATCCAGCTGTCGCCAAATATTCCCAGCGAAGCAGGTATCGCCATTCGCAATATTGAAAGTACTTCATTTTTGATAAATTTTATATCATCAAACATGAATGCCGACATGCTGGCAAAACAACAATTGCTGGAAGAGCCCAACCTGCGCAACAGGGCAAACCTGGTACTTGAGCATTTAACTTTAGACCTGCAGATGTTGGAACTTAAAAACCAGATACAGAGCAAGGTTAGGGTTGATTTGGATAAGCAGCAACGCGATTACTTTTTAAACCAGCAGCTAAAAACTATACAGGAAGAATTAGGCGGCTCGTCGCCTGACCTCGAGATTGACAGCCTGAAACTGCGCGCTTCAAAAAAGAAGTGGGGCAAGGATGTTAAAGACCATTTTAATAAAGAACTTGAAAAACTGGTACGTACCAACCCAGCTGCCGCTGATTATTCGGTGCAGATAAATTATCTTGAGCTTTTGCTCGATTTACCGTGGAACGAATTTACCAAAGATAACTTCGACCTGAAACGGGCCCAGAAGGTTTTGGACAAAGACCATTTTGGCCTTGATAAAGTAAAGCAACGTATTATTGAGTACCTGGCTGTCCTAAAGTTAAAGCACAACATGAAGGCGCCTATCCTCTGTTTGGTTGGCCCTCCGGGAGTTGGTAAAACATCACTTGGCAAATCTATCGCCAAAGCGTTAGGTCGTAAATATGTACGGATGGCTTTAGGTGGCATCCGTGATGAAGCCGAGATAAGGGGGCATCGCAAAACATACATCGGCGCAATGCCGGGCCGTATTATCCAATCTGTTAAAAAGGCGGGCGCAGCCAATCCCGTTTTTATTTTGGATGAGATTGATAAGGTAGGTAATGATTTCAGGGGAGACCCGTCTTCTGCGTTGCTCGAAGTGCTCGACCCTGAGCAGAACAGCACTTTTTACGATCATTATGTGGAGATGGATTTCGACCTCTCGAATGTGATGTTCATCGCGACAGCAAACTCTTTAAGCACCATACAGCCGGCACTGCTGGACCGTATGGAGATTATAGAAGTAAATGGCTATACTATTGAAGAAAAGATTGAAATAGCCAAACAACACCTTGTGCCGAAACAACGTGAGGCGCATGGGCTGAAAGCGAAGGACGTGGTGGTTAAGCCAGAGATTATTGAGAAATTGATCGTCGACTACACACGTGAGTCGGGGGTACGTGCGTTGGAGAAAAAAATAGGCTCGCTGGTGCGCGGCGTGGCAAAAAATATTGCCATGGAAGAACCCTATAACCCCACCGTAAACAAAAAGGAAGTTGAGAAGATATTGGGTGCACCCATATACGACAAAGACCTTTATGAAGGTAACGATGTCGCCGGCGTTGTAACCGGCCTGGCCTGGACATCAGTTGGTGGCGACATACTGTTCATTGAAGCCAGCTTAAGCCCTGGTAAAGGTAAACTAACCTTAACCGGCAGTCTTGGCGATGTAATGAAAGAATCGGTTACTATAGCACTTGCTTACCTGCGTGCCCACGCATCATATTTTGATATCGACCCGAGGCTTTTTGATTTGTGGGATATACATGTGCATGTTCCGGCAGGCGCTACGCCGAAGGACGGGCCGTCGGCAGGTATCACAATGCTTACTGCTTTAACATCGGCCTTTACCCAGCGTAAAATAAAACCACACCTGGCCATGACCGGTGAAATAACCCTGCGCGGCCGTGTGTTGCCGGTAGGGGGTATCAAAGAAAAAATACTTGCCGCCAAACGTGCCAACATAAAAGAGATAATTTTATGCGCATCAAACCGGAAAGATATATTAGAAATTAAGGAAGATTATATAAAAGACCTTAAATTTAATTACGTTACCGAAATGCGTGAGGTTATTGACCTGGCACTGTTAAATGAAAAGGTAATTGACCCGATTGACCTTACTGTAAAAGAAGCTGTTAGCAATCCTGCAGCTTAATCCACGTTTGTTAATATCTTTAGCTAACGGCTTCCTGAAATTGCCTGTAACTTGGCAAATCAGGAAGCCGTTGTAATACGTAGCTGGTATAAGCTGAAACTTTTTTAGCAGCATCAGCGTATTACATGTTATCGTAATTATAAAGTAATTATGCTAACAGTTAATAAACCCCAAACAATTTAAAAAAGTGAAGAAAACTTTTACCCTAAAAGCCGTTTTTTTGTTGCTCTTTGTCACATCGTCATTTTATTTGAAGGCCCAAAACCTTGAAGCTAACCCTATTAAAAGGGATACGACGGTTGAGGACGTTAAAAAACCCCGTACCGTATTTTTAGAAGCAGGCGGTCCTGGTCTTGCGCTCACCCTAAACTATGATACCCGCTTTGGTGAGCGGAGAGATAAATGGGGTTACCGTATAGGTGCGGGTTATTATAATACCGGCGCAAATTGGGTGGCATCGATTCCCCTGCAAATAAATTACCTGGCAGGCTTAACCCGCACAGCGCCCAATAGTTTTATTGAATTTGGCGCAGGAACGACCTTTGTACGCTCGCATGGCACCACTAATGGAACGTTTTTTCAATTTGATAACATAACCGGCTTTATCGGTACTGCTACATTGGGCTATCGCTTTCAGCAGGATAATGGTGGTATTAATTTCAGGATAGCGTTTGTACCCGTTTTATACGACGATGGCGTAATTGCCGAAGGCGGTTTCAGCATTGGCTATACGTTCTAGTATTAAAAGGTAAAAATATTTACAAAAGCCCTGAATTATCGGTGCTTTTGCTATTTTAGGCAGTTAATCCAAAAAAACCGGATGAGAATAAAATTTTTACCCTTCCTTTTCAGCCTTTTTTGTGCTGCAAACGTTTTAGCCCAATCACACAGTACCGAAATAGGCTTACAAACCGACAATGATTCCTACCTGTTGCAAGGTTCAGACAGATATTATACCGATGGTATTTACCTGCATTACCGACACGCATTAACCGTGGATAAAGACAGTAAACTGGCTAACAAAGTGCTTGGTATTGAGTTTGGCCAAAAAATATATAACCCCCAAAGTGGCAGCGTGCTGTTTAAAGGTGCTGACCAGCCTTACCTGGTCGACAGACCCTTTGCTGGCTACCTTTACGCCGGTGCTACGCTCAACTTCCTGTATAAAAATGAAAGTAACTTAAAACTTGGCGCCCAGGTAGGTATTATTGGGCCGGGCGCTTACGGCAAAGAGGTGCAGGATTATGTGCATGATCACTTTGGTTTTTACCACCCCGATGGCTGGGAGTTCCAGATACACAACGAGGCGCAGCTTAATCTATCGGCCGCATTTAACGGGCTGATAACACGGGGCAGTTGGATTGATGTTTCATACGCAACTTATATAAACCTGGGCAATGGCTTTAGCGGCGCAGGTGCCGGCGGTATGTTGCGCGTAGGCTCATTTAACCAGTTATTTAACTCGGTGGCTACACAAAGCAGCGCCATCAAAACACAAACAGTAACACCACTGCACGCGCACGAGATATTTTTTTATTACAAGCCGCTATTAAATTATGTACTTTATGATGCCACCATACAGGGTGGTTTATTTAATAATCACAACGCACCTGGCAGCCAGGAAATAAGAGGGACTAAAGAACCGTTTATTTTTAGCAACCAGTTTGGTGTAGCGTTTACAACCGGTCGATTTGTTATTGACGCAGCTGCTATTTTCCATACGCAGGAAACCAAAGAAATGGTGCGATCAGAACAATGGGGAAGCATAACTGCCCTGTATAGGTTTAAGTAGGGTTAGTCGATAAGATTGTTTTATTAGAGATCGGGATGAAAAAGGTATGTCTAAATATTGTGCGGTAGCGTTTTTTATATTTCCGTTTATAATTGCCCAGAACGTAAAAGCGACATATTTGGTGTTGCACGATTCTGTAAAACACAGTAAGCCTTACCTTGGTTTCTATACCAAACTTGTTGATTGCGATGGTATTAACATCCGCTCTTCTGATGTGGTTGACGATAGGGCGCTGCTGATTGCAGCCGCCAAAATGAAAAATATGCTGAAGCATATACCCGAAGCTCGTACGAACCTCGTAGCAAACGGCGCCGAGCTGCACATCATTGGTAAAAACCAGCAAACATCCGACCTGCCCGAATTCCGGAATATGAAAGGGGTAAAATATGTAGACAATGGCGACACCACTGATATTGACAGACGCACAAGAGGTCTCGGTGGCATATGGACATCATGCGGTGAAGAAAACCTGCTGAACCTCCCCGGCGACAGGTATGCCGGAGGTTCTGACATCTGCATCCATGAGTTTGCCCATAATATTATGGACTACGGCCTTGATACTATGCTGCAACGGAAAATAATAAACGCTTACAAACACGCGCTGGTAAAGGGTTTATGGAAGGATGCTTACGCAACCCAAAATCAGCATGAATATTGGGCTGAACTTTCGATGTGGTATTTTGGTAAACACGGTGAGTTTTTGAAGAAAACAAAGTTGCCTGTACCGGGAGCAGAGAGCCTGCGCAATTATGACAATGAAGGCTATATGCTGATGGATTCGATTTATACAGGCAAACTGCGCCCGGTAACTATCCACAGTTTACCCGCGAAGCAAGTTGATAAAAATAGCAAATCAGGTTACGGGACCGAAGATTCCCAGCTAACGTTTATCAATACTACAGGTGAAAAATTAGAACTGTTTTGGATTGATTTTGAGCGAAAACCATCGCTTTACGGCGAGTTGCAGCCTTACAACCGTATTCCACAACCTACTCATATTTCGCATGTGTGGATGGTGCGGAACCAAAAAGGTGAAGACCTCGGATATTACGTAGCCAACAGTTCATATTGCAGCATTACAATTTTAAGCGCTATCCCGACCAAAAAATAACTCTATTCTTCAAACCGTTTGCTGCGGCTTTCTTTTTTAGCTGAATTTATTTTTTTCGACTCCAGCCGGGCAGCTTTGGCGGCTTTGCTTACTTTGGTTGGCTTGCGTGCTTTGGGTTTGTGCAGCGCCTTGGTCAATAAAACTATCAGCCTTTCAATTGCTTTTTCTTTGTTTAAATATTGGCTGCGCTCTTCATCGCAAATTATTTGCACCAGGCCATCTTTATTTAGGCGGTTTTGCAGTTTATCGTTTAGTACGGCTTTTTCGTCATCGGTAAATAGTGCGGAGTTATCTACAGAGAACAGCAATTCAACCTTGCTGGATACTTTATTAACGTTTTGCCCGCCCTTACCGCCGCTGCGCGATGCCTTATTGCTGGTTTCTTTTTGCAGTTCGGCCTTATTAAAATTCATGGGGCGAATTTAGGGAATTGTTAATTAAGTTGACTGAGTTGATTAAGTTGAGCGGTTATTGTCATCAAATGATAACTTAATCAACCACTCACTTAATCAACCTAATCAACTTTTTCACTACCTTCGCCTCACATGGGTAACAATATAGTAGTTGCAATTGATGGCTATTCATCATGCGGAAAAAGCACTTTGGCAAAAGCTTTGGCCAAAAAACTCCATTTTATTTATGTTGACAGCGGGGCAATGTACCGGGCGGTTGCCTTATATTTTTTAAGGAATAATATCGATTTAACAAACCATCAACAAATCGCCGAAGCGCTTAAAAACATCCACCTTAATTTCCATTCGCGCGATTACCACACACATATTACCCTGAACGACGAAGAGGTATCAGATGAGATAAGGCAGATGCCGGTTTCCGAATTGGTAAGCTCTGTATCAGCTATACGAGAGGTTAGGCACGAGATGGTGAAGCAGCAGCAACGCATGGGCAAATCAAAAAACATTGTGATGGATGGCCGCGATATAGGTACCGCCGTTTTCCCTGATGCCCCTGTTAAAATTTTCATGACCGCCGACCCCAAAATACGGGCCGAGCGGCGTTATAAAGAACTGCACCCGAACAACCCCGATATAACCCTGGAAGACGTTTTTGAAAACCTGGCCCACCGTGACTACCAGGACACCACCCGCGCCGAAAGCCCTTTGGTGCGGGCCGAGGATGCAATTATATTGGACAATACCGATTTGACGCCTGATGAACAGTTACTGTTTGCGTTAAGTAAAGTGGAGCCGTTGCTTGACACGATTTAAGGATTAGTAGGATTTACATGATTTAGCTTCCTGTAAGGTAAGCTTTATTGGTACTTACAGTATCTGTTAATCGTTGGCTGCAAACGAATCCTGTAAATCTTTTAAATCGCTGAATCGTGTTCAAATCTGCTGGCCTTCACCCCAAATCTGTTTAAAAAATCAACTCCTTCATCGCTGCCTATACCCTTATAAGCCGCATACGATTTATCAAAGAAAACCCTTTTTACACCAGCCGAAAAGATCAGTCTTGCACAGGGTAGGCAAGGGGATAGCGTTGTATACAGCGTAGCACCTTCAAGATTGGCCCCGTTTTTAACTGCATAAAGTATGGCGTTTTGCTCTGCGTGTAATGCAAGTGAACAGCTGCCTTTCGAGTCGCGGGCGCAGCCGGTATCAGGCCATTCTTCATCGCAATTGTGTGTGCCCGCCGGAGGTCCGTTGTAACCAATTGAGATGATGCGTGTATCCTTCACTAAAACAGCACCTACCTGGGCTTTTACGCAGTGCGAGCGACTAGCCAAATCTGTTGCCAGGTTCATATATATACGATCGAAGGATAATTTAGTCATTGGTCAATAGTGATTGATCATTTGTAAATGGATTAGCCTAAAATGTCATTGGTCACCAGCTTTTACACTAATGACCAATGACATAATGACTAATGAAAAATATTAATGAGAAGCTGCTGCTTCCATGTGGTCAATGTCGATACCTTGTTTTTTAAGTACAGATCCCGCTTTCCAGGCGAAAAACGCCAGGTACGCAAACCCGATTACAGGAACAATGTATGAGAAATGGATACCACTCATGCCTGCAACGGCATTTTGCGAACTGTCGGCAAGCACCCCTTGTATTGGCGGGATAATTGAACCACCCAAAATCATCATAATTAATAACGAAGAACCCTGGCTTGTATATTTACCCAGACCAGCAATTGCTAAAGCGAAGATTGACGGCCACATAATGGAGCAGCAAAGTCCGCCGCTTATTAAAGCAAATAAACCTATTTTGCCGGTGGTTAGCAGGCCAAATATCATTGTACCAACGCCTAACAAACCAAATATGGTTAAAGTGCGCACTGGTTTTTGCTGGCCTACTAAAAAGCCTACAATTACAACAGCAACACATATACCGTAAATATACAGCCCCGATACGTCCTGACCGCTAAGTTTGTTATTAACCAACAGCACTACGCCGAAAGCAATAAATGGCACGACGATAGTCAGTACATTTTTCATGAGTCTCGAAAGGTTGAATGCGCCAATAGCACCGGTCCAGCGGCCTATCATCAGGCTTCCCCAGTATAATGATATGTAAGGTGCAATTTGCGCTGTACTGTATCCGCCAAATTCCGGAGTTTTTAATAGCGAACCAAGGTTGCTTTGTATGGTTACTTCAACACCTACATAGGTAAATATGGCAATCATACCAAAAATTAATTGCGGGTAGTGCATAGCGCCCCAGCCCTCATTGCTGCGGCCTGCTGCCGCAAGGGCAACAAACAGCGTCACTAAAATGATCACTAACGATGCATAAACAAAATACGCCTCCGGGATGCCGGTGGCAGCGGCCGATGGTTTGGCTATAAACACCAGGCAAAAACCGATAAATATTACAAATAACGGCAGAATTGTCTTCTTACTCGATTCAAACTTTTCATCAGAAGTAACCTTTGGAAGTTTTGAGAACCAAAAGAATACCGCAACAGCTATAAACAAAGCCGCCAGTATTAAATAAGCATCATTTATTGAAGTTATTTTTACCTGGTCGGCAGGTAATTGTTTGCTCGCGCTACCAAAAAGGATGATACTTATGGCTGCAGGGCCTAACAGTGTACCGAAATTGTTAACGCCACCGGCTAAGTTCAATCGGTTAGAACCGGTTTCCGGACTTCCCAACGCAATTACAAAAGGATTGGCAGCTGTTTGCTGTAACGAAAATCCTAGCGCTATAACAAAGAAAGCTCCCAGGATAAACAAGAACGAGCCTGAATTTACCGCAGGCAACATCAATAGTGCACCAGCCGCAGATAGTACAAGCCCATATATGATACCGTTTTTATAACCCAGTTTGTTCATAATATCAACCTTGGTTATTTCAGATGCATAGTATAAAATTAACGAACCGATAAAATAACCTCCATAAAATGTATAGTCAATCAACTGCGATTCAAATTGGCTCAAATGAAAGTGCGCTTTACAGAAAGGTATAAAAACACCATTTGAGGCTGCGGAGAAGCCCCAAAAGAAAAATACCGTAATAAGTGTGTACAGCGCCGAGCCGTAACTTTTTGAATTTTTTTGTTCCATTGTTTTAATCAGGTTTATACAAACGGTGTAATTGAAACACTAAACATAGCTATTTTTTATAATTCTGCTATATTTTTTAATTAATAAATCACAATTTTAAGTTTGGTTGTTTACCATATAAAGTTGCATATTCGTGCTGCCTTTTTTAAAATTAACTGGCACATAAGCCTTAATTAATGATAGAAGCTATTATTTCGGGTATTGGGTTTGGGTTAGTGCTTACGTTTTTAACCGGCCCGGTATTTTTTGCACTAATAAAAACCAGCATCGAAAAGGGCTTCCATGCAGGTGTTGCATTAGCTTTGGGCGTTGTTTGCAGCGACATGGTTTTTGTTGGTGCCATACTGTTCGGCTCACAATATTTTGATATCACCGCACACGATAAAACCTACGCAGGCATATTTGGCAGCGCCATTTTGTTTGCCATAGGTATTTACTATATGTTCAAAAAGTCCGAAATAAACTATAAGAATACCATCCCCACCAAGCTGCATCGCGCGGGCTACTTTTTGAAAGGCTTTGTTATGTGCATTTTTAACCCAACCATTTTATTCCATTGGACGATAGTTATCGGCGCGGCAAGTACCGTTTACCACGAGGGCGTACACAATCGCTCATTAAAAATTGGGATAATGTTTTTAACTATCCTTATCGTGCAGTTTGGTCTGGATACCACCAAGGCCTTTTATGCCGATAAGCTGCGCGACCGTATATCGGTAAAATTTGTGCACCGGCTTAACGAGGTTGCCGGCATTGCGCTTATTATTGCCGCGTTTGTGCTGCTGGATAAGTTAGTTACCCACTTTGTTTTCTCTCCGCCGGGTGGGGTTGCGCTGGGGTATTAACCGGGATAACTTCCAGGAGTAATTTCGGTGGATAAGTACATGCAAGATTAAGCCCGTTTTTTCCAATTTATCGGCAGCTTTTTATCTACTTTTAAGGCTTTAAAAACCTTGTTATGGATAGCATTTTCAACCCAGCCACAATCGAATCATTTATTGTCCGTATCAATAAGCTTACGCCGGCAACTCCTGCTTTGTGGGGCAAAATGAATGTCGCCCAAATGCTGGCCCATTGTCAGGTGCCTATACAGGTTGCCGTTGGCGATATTGTGAGCAAAGGAGGTTTAATAGGTCTGCTATTTGGCCGCATAGCTAAAAAAAAGTTGGTTAACGACCAACCTTTTGAACGCAACCTACCGACCATGAAGGAAGCCAAAATTGCTGATGTACGCAATTTTGAGCAGGAAAAGGCTGCGCTAATCGTCTTGGTGAAAAAATTTGAAAGCGGCCCTGGCGTATTAATAAACGGCCCCCACCCGTTTTTTGGCCCGTTAACCGTTGATGAATGGAGTACCCTACAGTATAAACACCTTGATCATCATTTACGCCAGTTTGGGGCTTAACATATTTATTATTGGCCAGCAGCCAAACTTTGCTTTATAAAACCTATCTTTAAAAATTCCATACTACCGCAGTAGCTGCGTTTAAACATTGTTTCGTCTCTTTTCTTAAACAATACTTATCATTCGGCTAATAATACCCTGGTATCTGCGTTTAATTATTTATACCATTAAACATCACCAATAATGAGCAAAGACAAAAAAACCATCAAAGAGGTTAAAAAAGCCCCGAGCGTTAACGCAAATAAAAAGGTATCGTCGTACCAGTCAGAAAAAGGTTCGAAATCTGAAATTGCCACAGGCAAAAAACCTAAATAAGCATGAGCGTACAAACTGTAGAAGTTCAAACCCGTATGTACCTGTACGATTTAATGAATGCAGCCAGCGAGCATGGCTTCAAATCCGACGATATTTGGGAATTGAGCATGGTTACAGCTAGTGGACGCTCAAAACTTCATAAAGATTATTTTCCGGCTGTTTCCATAAAGGTTGGCCCCGAAATGTTGTTGCAGGTTTTCCATGCCACTCAAAAGGGTTTAAAGCAATCATCATACAACGAAAGCCAGTTACCAACTGCAAAAAATATACTTACAGACGAGATTAATTACCTGGTTGCTTTTAATTTAAAACGGCCGAGGGGATAAGTCTTTTAAAAAACTTATTTTAAAGAGCAATACGCCAACGCGTATTGCTCTTTTTTACTTTATCATGAGGTGTTTGGAGTACTCAAAAGCCGTTTATTCCCTGTGATACTACCCGTATTTACTCCCCGGGTTAACATTTGTTATATAAACATAAACTTTTGTGGGATTAATAAAAATTGTAATGCTATAGCTTTACAAAACCAAATAACAACCTCCAATTTTAAAAACAATGTACCAGGCAGTCACTCCGGGCGTAATGCACGAAATAACACCTTTAACTCCGGGCGATTGTTTCACTATATCGTCAAGGGTAAAAAAGGATTTTGACTTCCCGCTGCACTATCACAGCGAATATGAACTCACCCTGATATTAAATGCCAAAGGCGCCAAACGTATTGTGGGCGGCAGCATTGGCGTGGTTGACGATATCGAGCTGGTGTTTATCGGCCCTAACCTGTACCATTCCTGGTTCAACCATCAGCGCAAACCCGGCGATATACAGGAAATAACCATCCAGTTTCATAAGGATTTATTTGGAGAGGGCTTTTTAAAACGCAACCAGCTAAGCATGCTCAAAAGCATGTTTAACAATGCCCAGCGCGGTATACTTTTTTCGCAGGAAACAGCGGAGGGCGTGCTGGACAGCATCGTGAATTTAAAACAGAAAACCCAGTTCGAGGCCGTACTGGCCTTGTTGTCAATTCTGCACAGTTTATCGGTGGCGCCAAATATAAAGTTGTTGTCGGAGCCGGGCTTTGCCAGCGAGAAATTTGCCTATAAGAGCCGCAGGGTGGAAAAGGTATTTGAGTTTTTATATGATAATTACGAAAAACCAATTGCCCTTGCCGAGGCGGCAAAAATAGCAAATATGCCTACTGTATCGTTCAGCAGGTTTTTCAAAAAGCGTACCGGCAAGTCGTTTATCGATACTATTAACGAAATAAGGCTGGGCCATGCATCGCGCATGCTGGTTGATACCAATTATACCATAGCCCTCATCGCCTATAAGTGCGGCTTCAACAATATCTCTAATTTCAATCGCGCCTTTAAACGCAAAAAACAATGTGTGCCCCGCGAATTCAGGGAAACCTATACATCAGGGAAAGTTTTTATATAAAACAAGCGGTTAACATTTTTATCCTTCCCTAACATTTGTGGTATCAAATTTAACATTTGTCGTATCCATGAGCTGCATAAAACCCTAACTTTACCACCAGTGCTTTAGCAGCAATCCAATAAATAGACCTGTTACGCCCGGCAAATGCGGTTGAATTGTATTTAACGTTTTTTTGATGTGATAAATAGCTGTGCTGCGTGCAGTTGAAATTAATTACTGTTATATTAACAATTATTGCATAGATTAGAGAATTAGAACCAATTAGTAAGAACAAAGGGAATAGAACAAAGAGCCAGGAATCAAGAACAAAGAGTGAAAACAGTAGGTGGTGTGAATCGCCATTTGCCAATTTTCCTTTTTTCTGTCTTGACTCTTGGTTCTTGATTCTTGGCTCTTGATTCAAACCGACATACCAGGCACATATGCGCTTTAGAGTTTACAAAATTGTTATCCTGTTTATGGTGATGCAGCAATGGCTGTATGCACAAAACACGACTTATCAGTTTTCGCATCTGGATATCACCAACGGCCTGTCGATAAACCAGGTAAGCAGCATTTTTAAAGATGCCGACGGCTTTATGTGGTTCGGCACCATAAGTGGGTTAAACCGGTACGACGGCTATAAATTTAAAGTATTTAAACACCGCGCAAATGATCCAACATCATTGGGAGATAATGCCGTTGCAGGCATTTTTGAGGGGCCCGGCAAAAAGCTCTGGATAAAAACCCACAGCGGGTTCAGCATATACGACGCAATCACCGAGAAATTTTCGAACGATATTGCCCGCGAACTCGGTAAATATAAAGTATTAACCGACCAGTTGACCAATATTAAAAAAGACAACCAGGGCAATTTTTGGTTTTTAACCAATAACGAGGGCTTATATTGCTACGACCCTAAAACCAATACCACCAGTTTTTTTAATAGTGCCGGTAATAATTCAATTTCCATTTTACACTCCGATGCGGTGACCGACGTTGTTGAAGACGGTCGCAAGTTTGTATGGCTTGTTTATTCCGATGGTGAAATTGACAAACTCGATGTTCGTACCAGCACCATAGTTGCGCAAACCAGTAAATTATCCAAAGCCAACAATAACAAGCCCGAAAGGTATTCGGCAAGCATTGATAGCCAAAACAACCTTTGGCTGTTTGCCGCTGATAGTCCGCTCGGTGTTTACCGGTACAACACTAACACCGATGTACTCGACCATTTCAGCACCGAAACCGGCAGCACCAGGCTCAATTACAATGTTATTTATAGCATTTTACAGGCCGACGACAATAAAATATGGATCGGTACAGACCACGGGGGCATAAACATCATCAATCCGGCCAATAACAGTATACAATATGTATTAAATAAGGAGGATGATGCTAAATCGCTGCAGGGTAACAGTACGGTGCTTTACAAAGACAACACCGGCATAATTTGGGCAGGTACCTTTAAGCAGGGGATAAGCTATTACCACAAAAGTATCATCCAGTTTCCGCTGGTAAGGCATTACCTTTCGGATGCCAGGAGTCTGCCTTACGAAGATGTGGACTGCTTTGCTGATGATGGAAAAGGCAACTTATGGATGGGTACCAAC
Organism: Mucilaginibacter sp.; assembly: GCF_025359345.1. Lineage (GTDB taxonomy): Bacteria > Bacteroidota > Bacteroidia > Sphingobacteriales > Sphingobacteriaceae > Mucilaginibacter. The sequence goes on along the minus strand of NZ_JANYGQ010000009.1, from coordinate 52,627 downwards.
GGCGGCGGACTGATCTATTACGATGCCGGCAAAAAAACGTACACCCAATACAAACATAACCCCGCCGACGCCAGCAGCCTTGCTAACAATGTGGTAATAAGCCTTTGTATAGACCATGATCATAAGCTTTGGGTTGGCACGTATTTTGGCGGGCTGGATCGTTTTGAAGGCGGCAGATTCGTTCATTATAAACATAACGACACCGATCCTTCCAGCATATCAGACGACAGGGTGTATACCATTATAGAAGACTCGTCGCAAAAGCTGTGGTTAGGCACGTTTGCGGGTGCAATCAATATTTACGACAGGGCTACCAATAGTTTTCAGCACCCCAATTACCAGATGCTGTCAAACTACACGGCAATTATATATGAAGACCGGCAAAAAAACATCTGGATAGGCCGCGATAAGGGTATCGACTTTATATCCCCGGGCAGCACAGTAGCCCGGCATTACAAAAACCAGCCCAATAACCCTAATAGCCTTATTGGCAATGATGTAAATACCATTTTGCAGGACACCCGCGGCCTGATGTGGATAGGCGCCAAAGATGGCTTAAGCGTATTAAACCCCAAAACAAATAAATTTTACAACCTCAATGAAGCAAATGGTTTGCCTGCCAATGATGTATTGAAGATACTGGAAGATAACAACGGAAAAATTTGGCTCAGCACACCTAATGGCATGGCCGCCATTACAGCGCTGCCGGCTGGTGGAGGATACACCTTCCACATAAATAAATTTGATGAGTCAGACGGGTTGCAGGGGCGTGAGTTTAATGCCTATGCCGCTATTAAAAGGCCCAATGGCGATATGATATTTGGCGGTGCGCACGGGTATAATATTTTCAATCCTTCGTCTATCAGCATAACCAAAAACAAGCCCCAGCTGTTGTTTACTGACTTTCAGCTGTTTAATAAAAGCGTAATTGTGGGCGATACCATTAATGGCAACGTGGTGCTTAAAAGCTCCATTACCGACACGAAGAACTTAACGCTGAACCACAACGAAAACGATTTTAGTATTGAGTTTGCAGCCACTGAATATTTTAACCCCGATAAAATTGTTTATCAGTATAAGTTGGAAGATTTTGATAAACAATGGCTGTCGGTACCCAATAATTCTCGCAAGGCCACTTTTACCAACCTTGATGCCGGCGACTATGTTTTTAAGGTGCGTGCAAGCAGCATTAACGATATTAATAACGCAAGCATCATAACGCTTAACATAAAGGTATTACCGCCGTTCTGGAAGTCGGCAATTGCATACGTTTTTTACGTGGTGCTTATTGGTTGTGCGTTATTTTACATCCGCCACCGGGGAATAATGAAACTTAGGAACGAATTCAGGCTTAAGCACGATAAGCTGGAGGAAGAACGGCAAATTGCCAACGAACGCGAAGAGGCCCGGCGCATGCATCAGCTTGATGTAATGAAGATTAAATTTTTCACTAACGTGAGCCACGAGTTCCGCACACCATTGTCGCTCATACTATCGCCTATTGATGACTTAATAAAAACTACTGAGCGGCCTGAACAGCAGCAGCAACTTACCATGATAAAACGCAATGGCAAACGGCTGCTCAATCTGGTAAACCAGTTGCTCGATTTTCGTAAAATGGAGTACAATGAGCTTAAGCTCAGCCTGAAAAAAGGCGATATCATCCATTTTATAAAAGAGGTTTCATCGTCGTTTACCGATGTAGCGCATCAAAAACAGATACAGTTTTTGTTTGAAAGCGAGGTTTCTTCGTTCGTCACCAATTTCGACCATGACAAGATTGAACGGGTGCTGTTTAACCTGTTATCAAATGCATTTAAGTTTACTCCATCGGGCGGTTATATAAGCGTAATGATCAACTTATTCTCGCCCGATATTTTTGCGCAAGACCAAAAGATACTGGAGATAAAAATCATGGATACAGGTATCGGCATACCGGCCGAAAACCAGGAAAAGATCTTTGAGCGCTTTTTCCAGGATAACATGCCGGAGAGTTTGCTTAACCAGGGCAGCGGTATCGGTTTATCAATAACCAAGGAATTTGTTAAGATGCATGGCGGCGATATCAAAATTGAAAGCGAGCCCGATTATGGCACCTGCTTCACCATTGAGCTGCCTGTTGGCGACTTACACGAAGAGTCGTTGATAGATGTTCCTGATGCGATTGAAGCGCTGTACCCTGCATTGCCGGCAGCAGAAAATGTAAATAACTCCTCAAAAAAGCCGGCTATTTTATTGATAGAGGATAATGATGATTTAAGATTTTACTTAAAGGATAACCTTAAACATAGCTTCCATATTATTGAAGCAGTAAACGGCAAGGATGGGTGGCAAAAAGCGCTTGCATTGCACCCTAAGCTTATTGTGAGCGATGTAAGTATGCCCGAAATGAATGGCATCGAGCTTTGCAAAAAAATAAAAGCCGACAGCCGCACAGCACAAATTCCAATTATTTTGCTCACCGCACTAACCAGCCAGGATGACCAGTTAACCGGCCTTAACAGCGGCGCTAATGATTATATTGTTAAGCCGTTCAACTTTGAAATATTGCTGTCGAAAATCCATGGGTTGTTAAAGATTACCAAAACCTATCAGAAACAGGTTGATGTGCAGGCATCGGGTATCGAGGTGGTGTCGGAAGATGAAAAGTTTTTAAAGAACGCCTTTGCCTGTATTGAAAAGAATATAACCAATCCGAATTTCTCGGTCGAAGAGATGAGCCGGAATATGAACCTCAGCAGGGTATCGCTTTACAAAAAATTATTAGTACTTACCGGTAAAACCCCTGTTGATTGTATCCGCACCATCCGCCTGAAGCGGGCAGTGCAGCTGCTTGAGAAAAGCAAGCTGAGCATTGCCAGTGTTGCCTACGAAGTCGGATTTAATAACGCTGCTTACTTTGCCAAGGTTTTTCGCGAGGAATTTGGTATGTTGCCATCCGAATACATTGTTGAATTGCGCAGTAAAGAAAAAGAAGAAACCCTTAATTAATTAACGCAGAGAACTTACAACTGTTATGAAATACCTGTACGCCGTGCTCGTTGGCGCCTTAGTATCAATTTCCATTTCCTCATCGGCACAAAACGTTGCCTTAACCCCGCCCATGGGCTGGAACAGCTACAATTGTTTTGGTTCGGCCGTGCACGAGGATGAAGTAAAAGCCAATGCCGATTATATGGCAAAAAATTTGAAACAAGTCGGCTGGCAATATATTATAGTCGATTTTTTATGGTCGTATGATAACCCGCCGGGCAGCAACATCGGCAATCCCTTTCAGTTGCGCTTGCCCGATGGCTCCTATGTTCCGTGGCTCACTATGGACAAATGGGGCCGGCTAAGCCCGCAGCCCACCAAATTTCCCTCGGCATTTGGCGGCAAGGGTTTTGGTCCGCTGGCAGAGTATGTGCACGGGCTGGGGTTGAAGTTTGGTATCCACGTTATGCGTGGCATACCGCGGCAGGCGGTTTGGGCAAAATTGCCGGTGAAGGGAACAAACGGCATCACTGCAGATATGATTGCCGACACCAATTCAAAATGCCCCTGGATGAACCACATGTACGGGCTGAATATGAAAAAGCCCGGCGCCCAGGAGTATTTAAACTCGATACTGGAGCTATACGCCGAATGGGGTGTTGATTTTATTAAGGTAGATGATCTTTCGCGGCCCTATAGCGAGCCCGAAGTGGAAGGCTACTATAAGGCTATTGAGCATTGCGCCCGGCCAATTGTATTAAGTCTTTCACCGGGTGCAACACCCGTTGGTGAAACCGATCACTTGCTTAGAAATGCCAACATGTGGCGCATGGCCGATGATTTTTGGGATAACTGGAAAGAAATAACCGGCATGATGAAATACGCCAAACAATGGGAAGGCGTAGGTGTGCAGGGCCACTGGCCCGATTGCGATATGATACAAATCGGCAAGCTATCTAAACGCGGCCCGGTGGGCGAGGAGCGTTACAGCCGCTTTACCGAAGACGAGGAATATACGCATATGACTTTTTGGAGCATATTTCGCTCACCTTTAATGCTTGGCGGAAACCTGCCTGAAAACCGGCCCTTTGAGTTGAGCCTGTTTAATAATCCCGAAGTTATTGCTGTTAACCAGCAGGGCGAAAACCCGAGGCAACTGTTTGAAAAAGACGGAAAAACAATATGGTACTCGCACGCGCAGGGCAGCAAAGACATGTACATAGCGCTGTTTAACCTGGGCGAGCAACCCCAGGATATTGATTTTACCTTCGCATCAATAGGTATGATAGGCAAAATTTCCGTAAGGGATTTATGGAAGAAACAGGACATGGGCATATTTAAGCAAAGCTATCATCAGCAGGTTAATAAGCATGGGGCGGTGCTGCTGAAGTTGGTAGCGCAGTGATTTAGAACCAAGAGCCAAGAATCAGGAGAAAAACATTCAAGAAATGTCGGGCTTCTGTCTTGGCTCTTGATTCTTGGCTCCTGGTTCTTAAAATAAAAGCTATGAAAAAAATCCTCATCCTCTTTACCTGTTTAATCCCCTTCACCGGCATTTGCCAGGATAATCTGAAGCTTTGGTACAAACAACCCGCAAAGGTGTGGACCGATGCCTTGCCATTAGGCAACGGTCGCTTGGGTGCTATGGTTTTCGGCCGGGTTAATCAGGAGCTTATACAGCTAAATGAAGCTACGTTATGGTCTGGCGGCCCGGTTCGTACCAACGTGAATCCTGATGCCTATGCCAATTTATTACTGGCGAGAGAAGCGCTTTTTAAAGAGGAAGATTACGCCAAAGCCTACAACTATGCTAAAAATATGCAGGGGTATTTTTCCGAGTCGTATTTGCCGCTGGGTGATTTGACCATTACCCAGGATTTAAAAGATACCGTACCCTCCGCTTACTACCGCGACCTGAATATTAAAAACGCCATATCAACAACCCGTTATACCATTAATGGCGTAACTTATACCCGGCAGGTAATAATATCAGCGCCCAGCCAGGTTATTGTTATCCACCTTACCGCAAGCAAAACCGGGCAATTGAGTTTTAAGGTAGGTGCAGGCAGCTTATTAATGCATAACATGGCTATTTTACCCGGCAACCAGCTTGCCATAAAAGGTAAAGCCCCCGCGCACGACGACCCTAATTACGTCGACTCGGCAAACCCAATTACTTATGATGTTACCGGGTGCAAGGGTATGCGTTTTCAGCTGCAAATAAAGGCTGTAAGCAAGGATGGTAAAATAAGCGCCGATACAACTGGCGTTACTGTTAAAAACGCAACAGAGGCCACTATTTTTCTTTCGGCGGCCACAAGTTTCAACGGCTTTGATAGATGCCCGGTATCCGAAGGTAAGGACGAAGGCAAAATAGCCGGCGATTATCTGAAAAAAGCATCGGCACAAGGCTGGTCAACATTATTGGCGGCACATTATGCCGATTATCACCACTTCTTCAATCGGGTATCGTTTAAACTGGCTGCCCCTGCCGATAACAGCAACGCAAGCCTCCCAACCGACGAGCGCCTGGTTGCCTACACTTCCGGCGCAAAAGACCCTGACCTGGAGACACTCTACTTTCAATATGGCAGGTACCTGTTGATATCCAGCTCGCGAACCAAAGGCGTGCCGGCCAACTTGCAGGGAATATGGAATAAGGAGCTGCGACCGCCATGGAGCTCGAACTATACCACCAATATTAACACGCAGATGAATTACTGGCCCGCAGAGGTTGCCAATCTTTCGGAAATGCACGAACCGCTTATCAGTTTTATAAAAAATGTGGCTGTCACCGGCAGGCGTACTGCAAAAGAATTTTACCATGCCAAGGGCTGGGTGCTGCACCATAACAGTGATATCTGGGCGCTAACCAACCCCGTGGGCGACAAAGGCAAAGGCGACCCCACCTGGGCCAACTGGACAATGGGATCGCCCTGGATGTCGCAGCATTTGTGGTGGCATTACCAATATACAAAAGATAAAAAATACCTTCGCGAAGTAGCTTATCCGTTAATGAAAGGCGCGGCCCAATTTTGTGAAGACTGGCTGGTACCTGATAAGGATGGTTATTTGGTTACGGCGCCTTCTGTGTCGCCCGAGAACGCTTTTTTTGATGATAAAGGTAAAAAAGGCAGCGTATCCATCGCCACAACTATGGATATGTCCATCATCCGCGATTTGTTCGGCAACGTTATAGCAGCTGCAAATGAGTTAGGCGATGATAAGGCTTTCCGCGACACGATAATAGCTAAACAAGCTAAACTATACCCGTTCCACATCGGCAAAAAAGGAAACTTGCAGGAATGGTATAAAGATTGGGAGGATCCTGAGCCGCACCACCGCCACGTTTCTCACTTGTTCGGCTTGTTCCCCGGTAACCAGATATCTCCCATAAATACGCCGGAGCTGACGGCTGCTGCCAAAAAAACACTCGAACTGCGTGGTGATGAAGGCACCGGCTGGAGCCTTGCATGGAAAATAAACTTTTGGGCCCGGCTGCTCGATGGCAACCACAGCTACAAAATGATAAAAGATTTGTTAAGGGCTACAGCTGTTTCCGGTACAAAATACTCTGGCGGTGGCGGTTCTTACATCAATTTGTTTGATGCCCACCCGCCGTTCCAGATTGATGGCAACTTTGGCGGCGTTTCAGGCATGGCCGAAATGTTGCTGCAGAGCCAGAACAACGAAATAAATATGCTCCCCGCTCTTCCCGATGCATGGGCAACAGGCGAAATTTCTGGTTTAAAAGCACGTGGCAATTTCGAGATAAGTATGCGCTGGAAAGATATGAAACTTACAAGTGCATCGGTGTTGGCGGTAGTTGGCGGCAAATGTAGTATCCGCACCAGCCAGCCGATAAAAGTTGCCGGGGTATCGGCAGTATCCAAAAAAACGGCTAATGGGTATGTAACCGCATTTAATACACAAGCGGGCGGGCGGTATAAAATTAGCAGCACAATTTAATGCACGAAAAAGAAGAATCATCAAGGCGGAATTTTATAAAACAAGCATCGGTGGCAGGTGCTGCTGCACTTGCCATTCCATCGGCGTTGGATGGCTTTTCGATAACGTCAGACGATGAAGGAAATGGTTTTACGTTCCTGTTCCAGGGCGATTCCATTACAGACGGTAACCGCAGCCGCAATACGGATTGGAATCATGTTTTGGGTCACGGTTATGCCTATTTAATTGCCGCCCGACTTTGGTATCAGCTGCCCAAAAAGGGCTTTCACTTTTTTAACCGGGGAATAAGCGGCAATACGGTTCCGGACCTGGCCGCTCGCTGGGCCGACGACACCATCGCAATAAAACCCGATGTGCTAAGCATTTTAATAGGCGTTAACGATACCATGCACGCAGTTGGAGGCGATAAAAGATTTACGGTTGAAAGCTACGAAAACGATTACCGCGCGCTGTTAACCCAAACCAAACAACAGTTGCCACAGGTTGAACTTGTTATTTGCGAGCCGTTTATATTGCCAGTTGGCCGGGTAAAAGATAAATGGGTTGACTATAAACGTGAAGTTACCGGTCGGCAGCAAGTTGCCAAAAAGCTTGCAGCAGAATTTAATGCCATTTTTGTTCCCTTGCAGGATAGTTTTAACCAGTCGGCAGCCAAATATCCGCCTGCCGAATATTGGATGTGGGACGGCATACACCCCATGCCAAACGGCCACGAACTGTTTGCAAGGGAATGGATAAAGTACGCTGGTAAAAAGCTGCACTTTATAAGGTGATGCCCAGCTACCTTTTTTGTAAAGCGTACAAAATACACCATCTTACACCAAATTATGGGTATTGTAAACATTTGTGTTACACTTATTACTATTTGTGGTATTTGTTTTTAAAAAACGAAAGTAGTTTTAGACCCTGATCTTCAACCACGGTCAAAACCTAAAATAACCCTGTTAAATGAAAAAAAGTTTTGCTAAAGAGTTTCTTTTGAAACCGGCTGCGTTTTTACTTACTGCCTTGCTATTGGTAAACACCACGAAGGCCTCAGTAATATCGTACAAAAAAAATGCCGATGGTGTTACGTTCAAGCTTGATAAAGGCCTAATGAACGTAAAGATTTGTAAAGCGGATATTGTTGAAGTTAAATACACCATTTTTGACGCCTTCCCTGCCAAAAACTCGCTGGTAGTAAATAATCCCTGGGCCGGAAAGACTTCATTTACGGTTACAGAACGTAGCGGACAAATAGTTATCACCACCCCAAGGCTTAACATCAGCATAAATAAAGCAAACAACGCAATAACTTACACCAACAAAAAAGGTGAGATAATAGTAGCCGAGGGCACTGAAAATAAAAGCATGACTCCGTCAACCGTAGCAGGTATATCAACGTATAGCTGTACTACAAATTTCAATTCGCCGGCCGATGAAGCGTTGTTTGGTTTAGGCTGTCATCCTGAAGATTCCTTATCCATCAACTATAAAGGCCGCAACCAGGAAATGCTGATAAAGTACATGACGGGGGCTATACCTGTAATGTTATCAAACAAGGGCTATGGTATTTTATGGGACAATTACGCCGCATCAAATTTTTACGGCGCAGAAGCAGGTAATACCCAATACAAGTACGTGTCCGAAAGCGGCAAAATGATTGATTATTACTTTTTTTACGGCCCTGATTTCGACAGGATTATCGATTTATACCGCACTGCTTCCGGGCGTGCGCCGATGTTCCCTAAGTGGTCATTGGGTTTATTCCAGTCGCAGGATAAATATACCCGGCAGGACGAAATCCTGGGTGTAAAAGATAATTACCGCAACAACCACATACCTGTTGACGCCATTGTGCAGGATTGGTACTGGTGGTCGCCGTTGCCTATGGGCTCGCATGTGATGGATAACGGCCGGTACCCCAATCCAAAAGCGATGATCGACGAGTTGCATAAGGCAAATATGCATGCCATGTTATCTATTTGGCCGGTATTTGGCAGCGGGACGCGCGATTTTGACGATTTAAAAAGTAAAGGTTTTTTAACCAGCATTACCTGGGATAATTTTGTTACACACACTTATGATACCTACTACGATGCCCATAACCCCAAAGCCCGCCAGCGTTACTGGGAGCAGGCCCGCGATAGCGTAATAAAACGCTACGGCTGGGATGCCTGGTGGGTCGACCAGTGCGAGCCTGATAACGGCAGCCTGTTGGACGAGCGCCGCAAAGCCGTTTTTTCGGTTGGTAAAGGCATCGATTACTTTAATACTTATTCGTTAGAACACTCAAAAGGGCTTTACAAGGGCTGGCGCGCAGATATACCGGGAAAACGCGCTTTCTTGTTGATCAGGCAGTCATTTGCCGGTGAGCAGCGTAATGCAGCAACTTTATGGTCGTCTGATATTACCTGTACATTTGCATCCCTTCGTAACCAAATTCCGCAGGGTATTAATGCTTGTGTTTCGGGTATTCCATATTGGACGTCGGACATCGGTGGCTATCTTTCACGTGTAGATAAAGACGGCATTCCTGATTGGTCACAACCAAAATACCGGGAATTGTTTACCCGCTGGTTCCAGTTTGGCACATTCAGCCCGATCATGCGTATCCACGGCAAAGGCGAGCGGGCCTTATTTTCAAAAAACTGGGATGAAAAAACCAGGACAATTTTGTTAAACTATGACAAGTTAAGGTACCGCCTGCTACCGTATACCTACTCGCTGGCGGCAAAGGTTACCAATGATAACTATACCATTATGCGTTCGCTGGCATTTGACTTCAGGAATGATAAAAATGTGTACAACATACCTGACCAATACATGTTTGGCCCTGCGTTTTTAGTAAACCCAGTAACCAAACCAATGTACACCCCCAGCAATGCCGATGCGATAGCAAAAACACGCCAGGTTTACCTGCCAAAAGGTAACAAGTGGTATAACTTCTGGACAGGCGAAGCATTGGAGGGTGGCCAAACCATTGATGCAACAGCAACTATCGAGACTATGCCGCTTTATGTTAAGGCGGGTTCGGTGGTACCTATGGGGCCGAATATTGAATATGCCACTCAAAACCCCGGAGGCGCAATCGAACTGCGTATTTACGCAGGTACCGATGGCAGCTTTAAATATTACGAAGACGAAAACGACAATTACAATTACGAGAAAGGTAATCACGCCACTTTCAGCTTTAAATGGAACGATAAATTGCACCAGCTAACCATTACCGATCGAAAAGGCACTTACCCCGGTATGCCTAAAAAACGTATTTTCAATATAGTGCTGGTAAAAGAAGGACATGGCGAAAACGTTGACATTAGCAGCAAAGCAGATAAAAGTGTTAGTTATACAGGGCAACAGATGGTGGTAAAGCTATAAAGCTTTATTTATGGGTGTTATAAAGATTATTATTCCCGGTAATACCATAATTTTTACAACATTTGCTTAGATAACTTTTTGTCACCAAGGGCTATGAAGAAACTTACGGAAATTATTAAAGCACGGCTATCCCAGGGTAGCCGTGCTGTTTTTATTGTTACTATTTGTATACTTACGCTTAGTTTTAGTGAAAAAGCTATGGCGCAGCAAAGAAATCAAATGGTAAGGCTGGCAAAAATCCAGGTTGACCCATTGCAACTGGAAAAATATAATGCCGCCCTTAAAGAACAAATGACCACCGCAGTGGGCGTAGAGCCTGGCGTGTTAACGTATTACGCTGTAGCTGATAAAAACAATCCATCACACATAACGATCCTCGAAATTTACGCCGATACGGCGGCATACAAGGCACATATTGAAACCGCTCACTTTAAGAAATACAAAGAGACAGTTAAAAATATGGTGACGTCGCTGGAGTTGGTTGATGTTAACTTAGTTGGCTCTGCAAAAAAGCCGGGTATGTAACTGGTCATACCGGAATCACTATATTTATGAAAAAATACGCCCTGAATTCTATCGGCAGCCTATCAAAATTGGTATTACTGCCGATGTTGCTTATATTTCTTTGGCAATTTTCGTCGGCGCAAAAAAAATCAACAACCAATCCAATTGTTAACGGCTATTATGCCGATCCAACCATTATAAAAGACAAAGATGTGTACTACATCTACGCCACCATCGACCCATGGGGCGGCAGTGAATTAGGCGTACTTACAACCAGGGATTTCATAAGTTTTGAAATCAAACATATTAACTGGCCAACCAAGGCAGCATGCACAAGTCCAACTTCCAACAGTTCTATGGTATGGGCGCCATCAGTAAGGAAAGCGGCAAACGGTAAGTTTTACATGTATGTTGCTGTGGGTAGTGAAGTTTGGGCTGGTGTAAGCGACAAACCGCTTGGCCCCTGGAAAAATGTAAAAAATGATAACACGCCATTAATAGCTGCAAATCAATTCCCGGCAGTGCATAATATCGATGCCGATTGTTTTATTGATGATGATGGCCAGGCTTACCTGTACTGGGGTTCGGGATTTAACTGGATAAACGGCCATTGCATGGCAGTAAAACTAAAAAAGGATATGATTACTTTTGATGGTGCACCTGTTGAGGTAACCCCGCCGCACTATTTTGAGGCACCCCATATGGTTAAGCGCAATAATTTGTATTATTTGATGTATTCGTACGGTAAAGCTATCGATGCGAGTTATCAAATTTGGTATTCGACCGGTAAAACACCGTTTGGGCCATGGACAGAAGGCAAAAACGGCCCCATACTTTCAACCAGCGCCGACAGCACCACCGTAGGACCCGGCCACCATACCGTTTTTCAACAAAGCGGGCAATATTTTATTTTGTATCACCGTATTCATCCCCAAAAAAAGGAATTTGTGCTGCGCGAGCTTTGCCTTGATAGTTTGAACTTTGACGCTGAAGGTAACATCCTGAAAATAAATCCAAAAGGGATAAAAAGCTTTTAACGTCGTCCGCACACACACTATATTCATTTTTCTTAACCTGCTATTCGGCAATAAAGCATTGCTTGGTTTTCGCCTTCAACAGTTTTGATTTTTTTGCCCCCCGGAGAAAAAAATGCCGCACACCGCAAGCGCGAAAACCTGATTTTTTGGTATGATACTATTTTAACTGATAATTTTTAAAAGTTGAACACGGTGGCAACAATAGTACCCCTGGCTGTACCAATAATGTTAAATATGCTGCGATTATTGTAGCATTTATTGATGATTTTTTAACTAAATATTAGTTAATGTATTGATTATTAGTTGATTAAAAAATGATTAACATTTGTGCTATAATCATTATCAATAGTGTTATCCCTTTTATCACTTCCTGTATAATTTTATAACTGTAACCAATTATAAAATCGCGGTCTCCGCATTTAATTAAACCGGGCAGGAATTTGTGCGAGTAACCACAATCGTCATAACTAAGGTTTTTTACATGCAGACCTTTAAACCAACACATGAATAATCAACTCGGGCATTAAGCCCGGCATTATAATAATCAAACCAATACTTATAATCAATCATCCTAAATGACTCAAAATGAACAAAGATTTACTGTTTAACAAATTCAATAGTAGCAAAAAAACGATTTTCGTTTTTTTGTTTACTTTATTTACCTGCTTTGCCGCGGTAGCTCAAACCCGGCAGGTATCAGGCACGGTAAGTGATCCCGATGGCACCGTAATACCTGGCGCCGGCGTAAAAATAAAAGGGACAACAAACGGCACCGTGACCGATGTTAACGGTACCTTCAAACTCGCCGTTCCCGACAATGCAACACTGGTAATTAGCTTTGTGGGCTATGTAACCAAAGAAGTTGCCATAGGCAGCGGTAGCGTGTACAACGTTAAGCTTGCATCTGCGGTTAGCAACCTGAATGAGGTTGTGGTAGTATCGGTAGGTTACGGCACCCAAAAGCGCACCGACCTTACCGGTGCGATCAGTTCGGTTAGCGCGGCTACTATTGCTAAGGTTCCGGTTACTTCGGTTGAGCAAGCCTTACAAGGCCGTGCAGCAGGTGTGCAGGTTACCAATAACGATGCCAGCCCAGGCGGCAATGTTAGTATATTAATACGCGGTACCGGTAGTTTGGCACAATATGGCAACAGTCCTTTATATGTTGTTGATGGTTACGCACTCGAAACAGGTGGTATTAATAACATCAACCCAAGTGATATTGCATCTATCGACATTTTAAAGGATGCTTCTGCAACATCTATTTATGGTATACGTGCAGCCAACGGTGTGGTTATCATCAATACCAAAAAAGGTAAAAAAGATGGTACCACAGTTGAGTTTAACGCCTACACAGCTTTCCAAAGCAGACCTAAAGAGTACAAATTATTAAACGCCCAGCAATTTGCTACACTGGCTGTGCAACAGGCAGCAGACGATCCTGCAAAGCAGTTTAGTGTGCTATCCAACTGGAACGACCCGACATCGCTTACCAGTGTTGATTGGCAAAATGCAATTTACCGTACTGGTTTAACACAAAATTATAGCCTTGCTATACGCGGTGGTAACGACAAGGTTCAGTCGTCGGCTTCAATTGGTTATTACGATCAGAAAGGTATAGTGCTTGGCTCATTCTTTAAAAGGCTTACACTGGGTCTTAACCTTGATTATCAGCCTACCAAATGGTTAAAATCATCAACCAGTGCCAAGTACAGCTATCAAAATGCTAACAACCCGTTTGGTACCGGTTCATTGGGTAACCTGGCGCAATTACCACCAACGCTTGACGGTGGTAACAAGCAGACCAGCCAGATAAGTGATAGTAACGGTAACTACGGTTTTTTTAATCCTATTTATACCTATGTTGCTAAATATAACAACCCGGTTTACGGCATCAGCCACAATCAATACCAAAACATAAGCCAGTTCTTTTTAACCAACTCATCGTTGGAAGCCACCATCATTGAGGGCCTTAAAATCAAAACCAACGCGGGTGTTACCGTAACAGGTATAAACGGCTCCTATTTTCAACCTGAAGATGACCGCCTGGTTAACCAGTATGGCTCACAGGCGGGTGCAACTCAAAATGCATTCTACAATCAAAACTTAAATACCTCGTTTGACTGGATATGGGAAAATACACTTTCTTATAATCGCACTTTTGGCAAACATACTATTGATTTCTTAGGTGGTGTGTCTGAACAGGAATTAACCAACAATGGTTTCAGCGGCAGCGGTGTCCCTCCAAATTCTCAAATCCGGGATATATCGCAGGTTAGCAATTTAAAGCTTGGCACCAGCGCGCAAAACATTCAGTCGCTTGCATCGCAGTTTGTAAGGTTGAGCTATAACTATGCCGGCAGGTACTTTATTACCGGTACTGTACGTCGCGACGGTTCCTCAAAATTTGATGTTGGGCATAAATATGGTACGTTCCCATCAGGAGCTGTGTCATGGAAAGTAAAAGAAGAAGACTTTTTGAAAGGTGTTGACTGGCTTACCAATTTTAAATTAAGGGGTAGCTATGGCGAGGTTGGTAACGAAGGCCCTATCGGCTTGTTCCAATACGAAGCACAATATTCAACCGGTTCAGCATCTACCAATAGCGGTAACCTTGGTTATCCATTCAATAAAATATACCAGCCAGGTATAGCGGCAACATCTCCGGAGAACCCGAACCTTCGGTGGGAAACTGATTACCAAACCGATATCGGTGCTGATATGGCATTTTTACATGGCGATTTGACCCTAACTGTTGACTGGTTTAACAGGAAATCGAAAGACTTTTTATTATATATTGCTGTACCGCCGCAAACAGGTTATACCAATGAATCGCAAAACGTAGGCACAATGAGCAACAAAGGCTGGGAGTTTGCCCTGAATTACAGCCATGCTACTTCAAGCGATTTAAGGCTTGGCGCTGGTTTAACGGTTTCATTCATTACAAACAAACTTACCGCCTTAAACTCCGGTACAACTTTTATAACCAACCCGCTTAACAGTCCTAATGGTGCAGTTAACCTGAATGGCCAGGGCTGGGGAGTTTATAGCGAAACCCACATCGGCCAGCCGGTTGGTGAGTTTTTTGGATATAAATCAATAGGCGTTATCCAATCGCAAGACCAAATTAATGCATTAAACGCAAATGCATCAGCCAAAACAAATGGCGTTAATAAATTTTACTACCAGGCGCTTACCGGCCCGGGCGATAGGTTATTTGCTGATATTAACGGCGACGGCGTTGTAAACGCAAGCGATCAGGTTAGCCTGGGTAACCCACAGCCAAAGTTTTTTGGAGGCCTTAATCTTGATGCTACCTACAAGGCATGGGATATTAACCTTTACTTCTACGGTAGCTACGGCAACAAAATTTTGAACTACGAAGAAAGCAACCTGGAAACTTTCCAGAACCGCGGTTTCGTAGGGGTTGAAAACCTTAGCCAGGAATATTATAAAAATGCCTGGACCAAATCAAATCCATCAAATGAATTCACCAGGATTTACTATAACGATAACTCTTATTTAAACTCGGTTCCGTCAAGTCAATGGATTGAAAATGGCAGCTACCTGAAACTGAAAACCTTAACAATTGGCTATACACTGCCAAGCGCTTTGGTTAGGAAGCTTTCGATATCAAAACTAAGGCTTTACGCATCAACCCAAAACCTGTTTACCATAACCGGTTACAAAGGTTTAGATCCTGAAATTGGTACACAGGGTGGCTTTGGTACACAAAATGGTATTGATAACGGTACTTATCCTTCATCGAAATATTTCACCGTTGGTTTAAACGTAACTTTCTAATAAAGAAGATAAATAATTAAAGACATGAAAATGAAAAAGAAAAATATCACCCTTGTCGCCATCTGCCTGTTTGCGGTGCTGATGATACCACTGGGATGTAAAAAAGACTTTTTAACGCAAACAAATCAGCAAAACTCTACGGCCTCGGGTACATTTACCAAATCGCAGGATGTGGTTGCGCTGGTAAACAGTATTTACGATAGCTACCAGAACAGTGATCTGATGAAGAAGTCAATTTGGTACTATGCAAACTTCTTCTCGCACGACTGGTATAATGACGGTGCCGACGTTGCATGGAACTCATACACCATCAGCCCTACTTTTGGTGCTATTGACACTTTTTGGAGAAATGCCTACATCGCTATTGCAAGGGCTAACTCGGTATTCGGCATAGTAGAAACCGCCAAAGCCAAGGGTGTAGTTACCCCCGAACTGGCAAACCGGTTAACAGGCGAAGCTTACTTTATGAGGGGCATGACCTATTACTATCTTGCCGGTACTTTTGGCGGTGTTCCGCTGGAATTAAAACCAGGCGGTACAGGCTTAACGCCGCGCAGCACACAGGACCAGGTATTTGCCCAGGTAGTATCAGACATGAAACAAGCTGAAGGTTTATTGTTGTCAAAATCAGCTTTACCTGCTGCCGAACTTGGCCGCGCCACAAAAGGTGCTGCTTACGGTTACGAAGGCGCTGCCCAAATGTGGTTAAAGAAATACGATTTGGCTTTAGCTGCATTTAACAACAGCGAGCTTACTTCGAACTACCACTTAATGCCAAACTTTGTTGATGTTCACGAATTTAATCACCAGAACAATGACGAGTCGTTATTTGAAATTCAGTTTGATTTGCCAACAGGTGAATCACAAAGCTGGGACGGTGGCTGGCAAAATGGCGGCGAAATTGCCTGGATTGATGACTTTAGCTGGCCACACGAAATAAGCGGTTTTGGTTATGATTATGGAAACCCTGGCCTTTGGTACTCATACCAGGCGGGCGACTTGCGCAAAACATTAACCATTATAGGCCCGGGCGACGAAATTCAGAGCCCTGGTATTATAGCCAAATGGGGCGGCATAAAAGGTTACGCAGTTGTGCAGGCTGGTTTTGCCAATAATGTTAAAGACAACGCTTCGCAAACCTACTCATCATACAAAGGCGATGACGATAAAATCATCAATACAGTTGGCGCTTTAAGGCAGCCTTGGTATGGTGATGACCTTACCCGTTCAGGCTACTATTGTGCAAAAAAATGGCGCGATCCGAACCTTACCGGTGCTAACGGAACATCAGCCATTTTCGGTTCACAAGACCAGATATTACTGCGTTATGCTGAAGTTATACTTGACAGGGCTGAGTGTAAAGTACACACCGGAGATATCCCGGGAGCAATGGCCGACTTGAAATTAGTTAGAGACCGTGCCTTTGGTGGTACTGCACCTCCAGTTATGCAGGATGGCCTTACCTATGATGGCAAAGCTACCACCCCGATAACCGATCCGATGCAAATGGTGTTAAGCGAATATCGCCATGAGTTAAGCGGTGATTACTCGCTGTTTTACAACCTGCGTCGTGCCGGTGGTACAACCCCAGGCCAGGTAGCCCGTGATTTTATCCACGCTGCTTATGGTACTACTGACAACCTGAACCCACAACCTTATCCATACGGCCCAACTGCCGATGGTAAGTTGCATGGTGTTTGGCGCACATCATTACCGGTTGGTCATGATATTTGCCCAATCCCGCAACCCGAAATCGGTTTGAACCCAAATCTTACCCAAAACTCTGGTTACTAGTTAGTTGATTTAATATATTTTGTAAATGCCGCTTTGAAAGGAGCGGCATTTTTTGTGGAAGAACTTTACATGCTTTTAGCGTAGGCCTGCGACCTGCGCTGGCGAATTTCGCCCCGTTGGGGCTTGAAGTACGTTCAAAATGGTGTGATTTTGGGATAACATCGAATGGGAATCCGATAAATATTGTTCAATGCTTTTGTTCCTAAATGAACCGATATTTCATAGCTCCAACGGGGTGGCATCCATCAGCACAGGTCGCAGACCGGTGCGTTATTGGCAATATCAAATGATAGTAATTTATTTCCCAGCCGCCATTGCCAATACCTTTTTCACCTGCTGAGGATAAATGGCTATATGATGCGTATGCACCAAAATATCGGCCGATGCACTTTTGGTTTGGGTTGGCGCGATAATCACTCTTGAGGGTAGTGCCGGCATATGGCATTGTACGCAATTGGTTTTAATTAACTGTGCATCAATGGTATTGGCCATTTTGCAATAATTGTGCTTGGTGGTACTATGGCAACCCAGGCACTTTTGGGAATAAAGCAAAAGGTTGCCCCGTTGGTTTTGGTGAGTATCGTGGCAGGTTTGGCAATCAAGTTTGCTGCCCATAAAACATTTGCTGCTTTGCAAAAGTTGAATTTGATTGCCGTGCACGTCGAGGTGGCCGGTATCAATTGCGCTAACCATTTCGGGCAATTTGTAATTGGCAAGTGTATCGCCTGGAACAAATCCGAAAGTTGAGCGCAACATTGGGCTTTTATTGCCCGAATGACATACCCCGCACACATCCAGTTTGCGTTCGCGCGGTAACGACTTGAAACTTGCGATATATTTTGCCGTTTTTACTTCAGGGTAATTGGTTTGAAACTCAACATGCCGGGCGCCGGGGCCATGGCACTTCTCACAGTCGATCCCGTACACCAAACTGCTTTTGTCAAACTGCTCGCCGCCGGTTAGTTGCGGTGATTTGTCAGGTAAACCGCTTATGTTACTGGCGTGGCATTCCATACACCTGGTAGCAATTGGCCGGTTAAAATACACCTGGCCAGGCATATAGCCCGGACTCATTAGCCACTGGTTTTGCTTTGAATAGTACGAAACCGGCAACTGGTTTAAGGCACTGCCGTGCCAGTACAGGTAACTCTCGCCTTTTACTCCGCCCAAAACAATATCAAAACGATGTTTTTCCGCTTCTTTCCCATTCAAATAATAGGTTTGAAATAACCCGCTATCACGCTTTTCCATTACAATTTTTTGTGATGGACTGAAATCAAAAATATTTGCGTTTTTAGCGAAACTGCCATGGATAGTATTAAGATTGGCCGGAACTGTTGCCAAATAATGTGCCGTATGCAGGGATGAGTTGGAAATAGCGCTGTGGCATTTTGCACATGTTGCCGCACCGGCGTAAGCCTCCCCGCGCGGGTCGGTGGGTTTTGCGGTTTTACATTGCATGTAAACAAAACAGGCCATTATTGCGCAAATTGCTGCAACAACATTTATCTTCTTCATATACAGTTAAAAGGTAAAATCAAATCCCGGCTTATATTCCCAGGTACCTTGTTTGTTTACCTGGTAAAATTTGATGGTATTACCGCTCAAAACCCCCATTGATCCGGTGTTTAAATAAAACACCTGGTCCACCGCACCGGTACTTGTAAACGTAAGATTACCACGATTGGCCCAGTTGCCTTGCGGATCTACGTAATAAAACCTAACGGTTTTGCCCGCCCGCACAGCTAAAAAATTATTCCCGGGGGTGAATGCGCCATCAATGTCGTCATCGTTCACGAAGTTTTTGAGCGGACTGGCCGCCCACTGACCTTGTTTATTGGTTTCATAAAATTTTATGGTTTTACCGAGCCAAGCCCCAATTGTGCTGTAATTGATGGAAAAAACGCCGTCGGTTTTGTCGGCGAGCGTAAGGTACTTACCTGCACTATAGTTCCACGCGCCGGACCTGTCGGTATGATAAAATTTTATGTTTTTACCATCCCTTGCCCCAATGTAGCTGCCAAAGAAATAAAATACCTGCTCCGCGCCGCCGGGGTTTTTAAAATCTTTGTTTGGGCCGTATATCCATTTCTTTTGGTCCTTTGTTTCGTAAAACTTCACCACCCCATCGTGTTTTATCCCTATAAAATTATCGTTCAAATAAAATACTTGTGTAGCGGGTGTGCTTTTGCATCTTAATAACAGTATTGATAATAAAATTATTGAAAAAATAAATACGGTTCTTTTCAAATTGTTTAGCCCTGGCATTTGGTTTAATTCTATCGGTTTTATAAAAAGTTCTATAAGTATAACTCGTCAAAAAAAGCAGTTTTTTATTGAACGTCTTATCGCTTTTGATAATATGCTTTTTTCACCGGTTTTAATGCTAAATATAAATAAAATACGCCTGTATTTGCCCGATTTTCATTATATTTATTTTGTATGTATAAACTTTAATTTCAATTTAAAATGTTGATTATTAATAGATTGTAAAATGAATAGAATGAGAAATGTGAACTGCTTTTTATAATGATTTACTATTTTGAATATAGATTGTATTTTTTGTATTACAACAGGTAAATGATTGAAATTAAATTTGATTTCCCGGTAAAGAAATTGGATTCAAATTGGATGCGATTTTTAGAATTACAGGCTTAAGATAATAACGATATAAACCAAAAAAATGAACAAAAACGGCCATATTATTGAATGTTTTTGTTAAGTTATTTTAGTGAAATATTCAGTAAAATAATTATTAATATAAAAAAATATCCTGATTAATAATGAACAAACCGATACTTTTAGGGCTCGTTTCGTGTGTAATATGTTTTTTTTCGTGCAAAAAGCCAACGCTATTCCAGCAAATTTCGTCTTCACATTCAGGCATTACTTTTAACAATACCATCGCCGAAAACGACTCTATAAACCCGCTTGACATCGTAAATATTTACAATGGAGGCGGTGTAGGGATTGGTGATTTTAACAACGATGGCCTGCAGGATATTTACTTTACCGGCAATCGCGTAAGCAATAAACTCTATATAAATAAAGGCGATTTTAAGTTTGAAGATGTTACCGAAAAAGCCGGTGTTGGTGGCATGGGCAGGTGGGGGCGGGGCGTATCCATCATCGATATCAACAACGACGGGCTGGCCGATATTTATGTGTGTAATACCATTTATAAGGACTCGCTGCTGCGCCGCAACCTGCTGTATATTAACCAGGGAGCAGATAAAGACGGGGTGCCACATTTTAAAGAAATGGCCAAAGAATATGGATTGGATATCAACGTACAATCGACCATGGCTGCGTTTTTTGACTATGACAATGATGGTAATCTGGATATGTACCTTACTGTAAACGAAGCTAATGAGCATTACTATCCAAACGTGTTTGGCTCAAAGGATAAAGGCCTAATCCCGAGCATGGGGCGGCTGTATCACAACGAATGGGATACAAAATTGAACCACCCCGTGTTTAAGGATGTATCGGCGAAGGCAGGGATAAAATACCAGGGTTTTGGACATGCTGCCACTATTGTCGACATTAACCGCGACGGCTGGAAAGACATCTATGTAAGCAACGATTTTCTGTCGTCAAACCTGCTTTATATCAATAACCACGATGGTACGTTTACCGACCGTTCCAAAGAATATTTTAAGCACACCTCGTTCAACGCCATGGGGCAGGACATCATCGATATAAATAATGACGGCCTTGCCGACGTGTTTGAGCTGGATATGAACCCCGAGGATAATTACCGTAAGAAAATGATGTTGGGTCCCAATAGCTACCAGTCGATACAAAGTTTTGATCTATTTGGCTATCAATACCAGTATGTACGTAATACGCTGCAGATAAACCAGGGGCCGAGGGTTTTACAAAACGACACCGTTGGCAGCCCTGCCTTCAGCGAAATTGGTTTCATGAGCGGCACCGCCCAAACTGATTGGAGCTGGACACCTGTGATAACGGATTTTAACAATGACGGCTTCCGTGATATCATTATCACCAATGGCTTTCCCAAGGATTTAACAGACCACGATTTTATGACCTACCGGCAAAACGCATTTGCCATAGGATCGAAAAAGCAGGTGCTTGACCAAATACCTTCGGTGAAAATTCATAACTATGCCTACCAAAATAATGGCAATCTGACTTTTAAGGACGAAACTAACGACTGGGGCCTCAACATCCCCACATTTTCTAACGGCGCCGTGTATGCCGACTTGAATAACGATGGCGCTATGGATATGATTATTAATAATATTAATGATGAGGCTCTTATATATAAAAATACTTCGCGCGATAAGGATACGGTTAATACCAATTATATCCAGCTGAAATTTAAAGGCGATGCCCATAACCTGAACGGCTTTGGTGCCTGGGCCGATATTTATTACGACAACGGCAAACACCAGGTAGCAGAAAACAATCCATATAGGGGCTACCTGTCCACCAATCAAAACATTGCCCATTTTGGCTTAGGCAAAATCCGCGTGCTCGATTCTATCGTTGTGCGTTGGCCAAATGGGAACAAACAGGTATTACAACAGGTTAAGGCTAACAGGCTAATCACCGTTAACATTGCCGATGCTAAACAAAGCTACGTGTGGGATAGCCCTAAAACAGCAGATAAAACCCTGTTTACCGAAGTAACTAAAGCAAAAGGCGTCAACTTTGTACATAACGAAAAGGATTTTGTGGACTTTAACATTCAAAAGTTATTGCCGCACAAATTATCTGACTACAGTCCGGCTCTCGCAGTTGGCGATATTGATGGCGATGGCTTGGATGATATTATAGTTGGCGGCAACTCCATTTACCCGGCGCAGGTATTTTTGCAACAGCAAAACGGTGCTTTTGTCCAGCATGCATTTGCAGCAGAGCAAAACACTTTCTCGAACATAAAAGATGAAGGCATGCTGTTATTTGATGCCAACGGCGATGGTAAATTAGACCTGTACATAGCTCATGGCGGCTACCAAAATGCACCTAACGACAGCACTTACCAGGATAAGCTTTATCTGAACGATGGCAAAGGCAACTTTAAACCGGCCAATTATGCCCTGCCAATAAACCATACCAGCAAACTATGCGTGCGTGCCTTTGACTATAACAAAGACGGTAAACCCGACCTTTTTGTATCGGGCAGGGTCGATCCGTGGAATTATCCAAAGCCGGTATCGAGCTGCATTCTAAGAAACGACAGTAAAAACGGGGTGGTGAAATTTACAGATGTGACCGCTGAGGTGGCCCCGGCGCTGAAAGACATTGGCCTGGTATGCGATGCCCTGTTTACCGATTACGATAACGATGGCTGGCCCGACCTGGTGCTGGCGGGTGAATGGATGCCGGTAACATTTTTAAAAAACGACCACGGAATATTTAAAAACGCAACGCAGTCCACAAGTATTGCCGGTAAAACCGGTTGGTGGAACAGTATAGTTGCCGGCGATTTCAGGCATACCGGCCGCATGGATTACATCGTCGGTAACGTTGGCCAAAACACATTGTACAAAGCTAGTGAGCAATACCCGGTGTATTTAACCGCTAAAGACTTTGATAAAAACGGCGAATACAGTGCATTTACCTCCATTTTTTTGCCGGATGTAAACGGCGTTAAAAAGGAGTTTCCGGCAGTAGGACGCGAGGATATTTTGAAGGAGATGATCAGCATTAAGAAGCGGTACACCAATTACAAATCGTACGCTGTGGCAACCATGGATGAGGTTATTACACCCGAAATGCGCAAAGGTGCGTTGCGGCTAAAATCGAACACTTCGCAATCGTGCTATATCAGGAACGATGGCAATGGCAAATTTACCATGATACCACTGCCCAACCAGGCACAAATATCGGCCATAAACGGAATGGTGGTGGATGATTTTGACGGTGACGGCAACCTCGATGTAATGATAAACGGAAATGATTATGGCACCGAGGTCGGTGTAGGCCGATATGATGCCCTGAATGGCCTGATGCTGAAAGGCGATGGCAAAGGCGGATTTACCGCACAAAGCATCATGCAAAGCGGTATTTACATACCCGGCGATGGTAAAGCTTTGGTAAAACTACAAAATAACAAAGGCGGATACATGCTGGCAGCCAGCCAAAACCGGGGTGCGTTGAAACTCTTTCAGCTTAAAACAAATGCGCATAACATAAAACTGCTGCCCGATGATGAAAGTGCAATTATAACTTATGCTAACGGAAAAAAGGAAAAGCAGGAGTTTTATTACGGTTCGTCGTTCTTATCGCAATCTGGCAGGTTTTTTACGGTGGGGAAGGATGTGAAGAGCGTTGAGGTGACGAATGATAAAGGGCAGAGCAGGAGTATAGGCATAAACTAATTTTGTCATTCTGAACGCAGTGAAGAATCTTCTGCGAGCGATATGAACGCGGATAGGTATGGTGCTGACTTGTCAAATTGATAAGATTCTTCACTGCGTTCAGAATGACAAATGGCTTATTTAAAAGCTTTTAACGCATATTAACCAATTTCAATAAATACCAAAATGAAACATACCCTCATTCTCACAACAATACTTACCGGCAGCTTTTTTATAGCAGCCGCCCAACAATCCGCTAAACCAGAGGATACTGAAATTTATGAGCCGGTGCCAAAAATTGTTACGCCCGGCAAAATGCCTGGCGCTGCACCTTCAGATGCTATTATCCTGTTTGGTGGTGACAACCTCGACCATTGGGTATCAAACAAAGATACCACCGCTGCAGCCGGCTGGATAGTTGCCGA
This sequence comes from Mucilaginibacter sp., assembly GCF_025359345.1. Taxonomy (GTDB): domain Bacteria; phylum Bacteroidota; class Bacteroidia; order Sphingobacteriales; family Sphingobacteriaceae; genus Mucilaginibacter. The sequence goes on along the minus strand of NZ_JANYGQ010000009.1, from coordinate 28,429 downwards.
CCATATCATAACCGTCAACAAAGCCGCAGGCGATATCCAAACCCGCCGCCGTTTTATGGATTTTCAGCTGCATGCCGAATATCGCATACCCATGAATATTACCGGCAGCGGGCAGGCACGCGGCAACAGCGGCATATTTTTAGCCGCCCTGCCATGGGGTGCCGGTGGTTACGAGTTGCTGGATAATTTTAACAACAAAACGTATGTAAACGGGCAGGTGGGCAGTATTTACAAACAATCGGTACCGCTGGCAAACGCCGCAATGCCACCTGGCGAGTGGCAAACCTATGATGTGGTTTGGACGGCGCCGCGGTTTAATGAGGACGGCTCGGTAAAATCGCCCGCACGCGTAACTGCTTTTCATAACGGCGTACTCGTACAAAACAACTTTGAATTGAAAGGCGACACCCCATACATTGGGCAGCCAGCATATCGTAAACACGGCCCATCGCCTATTAAGCTACAGGCTCATGGTGATAAAAGCGAACCGATCAGCTACCGCAACATTTGGGTTAGGGAATTATAAATATGATAATTATGCTTAGAAAAACAACGATTTGCATAGCGATAGCCTTATTGGCAATTATAAAAACTTTCGGCCAGGCCAACCCGCTACCGAGGCTTATTGAAAAAAATGGCCGGTACGCCTTACTGGTTGATGGCAAACCATTTTTTATGCTGGGCGCGCAGGTGCACAACTCCAGCGGCTGGCCTGGCATGTTACCCGCAGTTTGGCGGGCGGCGGAGCAAATGCACCTCAATACCATCGAAATACCCATATATTGGGAGCAAATTGAATCCCAGCCGGGCAAATTTGATTTTTCGGTAGTTGATAAACTGCTTGCTGAATCGCGCCGGCATAAAATGCGCCTGGTGCTGCTTTGGTTCGGCACGTGGAAAAACGGGAGTAACCATTACATGCCCGAATGGATGAAGCGTGATGCTGGCAAATATCCCAACATCACAGGCAAAAACGACAAGCATATTGATTCACCTTCCCCGTATAGCAAAGCTACTCTCGACGCTGACGTAGGAGCATTTACAGAGGTAATGAAGCATTTAAAAGCCGCCGATGCCCTGCATACGGTTATAATGGTGCAGGTTGAAAATGAATCGGGGGCGTGGGACAGCATGCGCGATTATTCGCCGGTGGCCCAAAAACTATTTGAAGGCAATGTGCCGCCTGAATTGTTAAAACCCGCGGTGCTGAAAGCGCTAAACGTTTCTGAAGGCGCCCAAGGCTCCTGGCAAAAAGTATTTGGCGACAGGGCCGATGAGTATTTTCATGCATGGTCTGTCGCGCGGTTTATAGGGCAGGTTGCTGCCGCGGGCAAAGCACAGTATGCTCTGCCACTATATACCAACGCTGCCCTGCGAGACCCGCTCACCAACCCCATGGCAAATACCTACGAAAGTGGCGGCCCTACAGATAATGTTATCCCGATTTGGAAAGCAGCGGCCCCGGCGCTCGACCTTGTTGCGCCAGATATTTACCTGCAAGGCAGCGAAAGGGTTTTAAAAGTGCTGGAACTATACAATCGCCCGGATAACGCACTTTTTGTACCTGAAGCTGCTTTCACCCCCGAAAATGCAAAATACCTGTACGAAGTATTGGCTGGTGGTGGCATAGGGTTTTCGCCGTTTGGATTGGATGACAATGGTAGGGGAGACTCACCGGAAAAAGTTGCCGAACATGTTGCGCCCTATGGTCACGATTATGCGGTGGCAGGCCCCTTGATGCGGGAACTGGCGCAATGGGCATTTGACGGCAGGATAAAAGCCGTTGTTGAACGCGAAGACCATGCTGACCAAACGATAGACCTTGGCGCATGGCAGGCAGTAATATCATTTGGCAACAGCAGGGCCAATGTCACTGAAACCAACAAACAGCCCATCGGCAAACTGATGATCGTAAAATTTGGCGAAAATAATTTCATCGCGATGGGCACACAAAGTCATGTTACTTTTAAGCCCACAGGATCCAACACCGGTAAGGCTTGGCAATACATAAAAGTAGAAGAGGGCAGCTATCAAAGTGGTGCGTTTAAACCGGTAAGGATATTGAACGGCGACGAAACCGACTGGGGCGGCCCAAGGTTTGGCGAAAAGCCAACAGTGTTGCGGATAGAATTGGTGGTGAGGTAATCTTAATACCTCACCGCCTCAACCTTTACAGGTCCTAACAATCCCGATGATTCCAGACCGTTTTTTGGATTTGGCAAAATAAACGCTGATGTTTTTCTTTCGGCAACCGGCAGCATGCTATCGCCTACTAAACGATTTACCCATGTGTTTACCACTTTTATTTTCAACTTGTTGAGGCCGGGTTTTATGGCTTTGGTAATATCAACTTTGTAAGGTGGCGTCCAGGCTCCACCAACGTCAATGCCGTTAACCGTAACTTTTGCTATGGCCCTGGCGTTGCCCAGGTCAAGCAGGTAAGTCTCGCCTTTTACTTTTTTAGCTAACCTGAATGCATTGTTGTAAATCGCGGTACCTGAGTAATATTTTATGCTATCATTACTGTTATTAATCCAATTGGTCAGCCCGTCAAATACTACGGGTTTGGCAGGGCCGCGCATCTTGCTATCGAAACTGACTATCCACGGGCCGGTTACGTCAATAGTTTGTTTCGCCGTAGGGAAATTCGACCGCTTGCTGCCTTTTATGGCCGGTTTGCTGAAAATTACAAATGCGCTTTCAAACGGAGCCAGGGTTAACGGTACCGAAGTTGTTGTGGCAGTTTGCTCAAAACCCGGCAAGTTGCGCACGCTACCCGATATGGCGTTCCACAATTCGGGCTGTTTTCCGGTTAACCGGAAATCTGCATTAATATTTACGGTGGTATTTTTTTGGTTGGAGATAAAGTAAGCATCGCCGCCGGTTAACTTACGGTGAATAAACAGGATAGAGTCGCTGCCGGTTATTTTGGCATCGGGGACAACTTTGATAAAATCAAAAGCCTGCTGCATATCCATGCCATTAATTACTAAACCTTTGCCGTAGCGGTTAACCTTTGTGGCCGTTCCATCAATGCTGCCCCAAAGTTCATTGGCAACGGTAGAAACTTGTTTGTCAGCCTCAGGATAATTTTGCAGGCTGGGTGACAGCTGTGGTTTTGGCCCGAGGATAACTGCACCCTGCTGCACAAGCTCTTTTATTTTCAACAGCAATTCGGGGCGCATGGTGGTCAGTTTTGGTAAAACCAATACGCTGTAAGTAATGCCATTCGGCAGCACCAGTTTGCCATCCTTTACGGTCAGCCTGTTTTTTATCACATCAGCATTAATATAATCAAACGAGTAGCCTTGCGGAACTGCCGGATCGGTAACACCAGTCATTTTTGGAGCATCTTCGCCTATAAAGTACGCAGCATCGGCTACGTACCGGCCTTGTTGCAGCATCATGTTACAGCGTTTGATGTACTTCAAAAATATATCCATATCAAAAAACCAGGTGTTCAGCCGGTTAAATTCCACGCCAAACCAGGCATCCAGGCCGGGCAATTTATCGTCGGCAGGCTGTTCGATATAAACATGCAGCAAAGTGTTGTTTATGCCTTCGGTAAAAAAGCGGTCGCCGCGTTTTTTAAACATGGCTGGGTAGCGGAAAAACGGGTTCCCAGCTGCGGTAAATGATTCGGCGGATACCTTAGTTTTACCATAAATATGTGCCGATGATGACGCTGCACGGTTCTCAATATCGCCCAGGTCTCCTTCGCTCCAAAACTCGCCCCCAATCTCATCCGACTGACTGCCATATTGCAAGAACTCTCCGGGATAACCCCAATGTCCATAATTTTCCAGCCAGGTAGTCAGCCCGTTTTTATGACTGATTTCGCGCAGGCCGCCTACGTATTTATAGGATACATCGTCAGCTATCAACCGCCTTAAATCCCACAAAAAACGATCGCTCATATCCTGGCTGCCCACAACTTTTCCCTGTAGAACGGGCATGTAAGGTGTCGGGTCGTAATTATAAGCTTGCTTAAATTCGGTTATCAAATTATCTGTCCAGTTTTGGCTGCCGGTTTCGTAGCTGTCCTCAACCACCACCTTCCATGTTTTGCGGTCTTCGGGCGGTATACGCTTTAAAATCTCGCCCATATAGGCATTAAAATGTTGTTCGATATGCTGCTTGCTCATCTTATCGACCTCAAGCCCCGTGCCCTGGGGTGGTGCCGGCGCATTACGCACATTAGTTGGTGCCATACCCGTGCGTTCAATTACCCAGTTACCGGCTGGTACGTTCCAGTTTAAAGTGCCATCAGCGGTCATGTTTGCAGATATGTCGACAACCTTTGCCGGGTCGATAATGTAGGCAGATGGCTCGGCAGTTTGGGGTAGCCATTGGTAAGCCGTCCAGAACGGGTGAGGAGTGGGCCAGGTTTTAGCCAGCGTTTTTTCGATATAATTCTCCACCATCGGAGTAGCCGAGAGTTTAATTTCGGCGATGTCGCAATTGGACGATATGGATGTAAAAACCACCCTGAAATTGGTGGACGAAGTTGCCGGTATAGAAAAAGCCGCCGGTCCGTAAGGTGTAAAACCAACATTCAGGTTATCGTTTGAACGGTCGATGGTAACATGTTTAATGGTGGTATATCCGCCGTTTATTTTTGCCTGTAAATCAGCTTCCAGGCTAACGGTTTTGTGTACCGGGATTATAACTATACTGCGAACGGTATATGGCGTTGTGGTTGTAAAATCGACAGTAAACGGCTGATGTTGGGTTAAATGTATAGCTGTCGCGTTATTATTTTCAGTAAGGTTATTGATCGAGTCGATAACCGGTACTGATGTCATCGCTGGCTTTAAACTGCTGATATCTGTATTAAAATCATCGGCTACCGGGTAGGCTAAAACTTTTACGTCCTGGAAATTTTTTTGGGGTTTATCCAGCTTTTTGTTGAATGCAAACGGCCCTTTTACCATTACCTGCGACGAAGTGAGGTAACGCATGGATTGCTCCGGCTTGATCCATGGCCCGCCCGACTGGCTCCAGCCCGGTCCGTTAAAAATACCTATCTGAATATTTAAACGCGTAGCAGTTTTAAGTGCTGTATGCAAAACATCCCACCACTCATCCGAAAACATTTTTACTTTTCCGTAAGGCACATCATCCAAACCAATGTTGCCGATAAAGGCCCGGTTGATACCGACTTTTTTCATAGCCTCCAAATCTTTCACTACACCTTCTTTCGAGATATTGTCTGATATCCAATACCAGTAAACGCTGGTTTGCACAGAGTCGGGGATATTGATGAAGCCTGTTTCGACGGCTTTGAAATCTGAGTTTCTTTTTAATGACGACTTTTTGTTGTGCATTGCCTGTCCGTTTGAATGGGTGGAAAATGCGGCTAGAAGCAGCAAACAAAAGCAGGTTGATTTAAATGAAGGCATATTATTGGTGATTTTTTTTGCGAAAAATTTATTGCCCAATGCCGATAACGCAGGGTAACAAATAATGCTTAATATTCGCAGTTTTGAAAGGGAATAGCATCCTGCACTGTCTGTTTGCCATTTGTATTAATACCGATTTTGAGATGGGTGAATAATTTGCCGGCTCAAAATACCTCCCTATTTCAACACCCCCATATCAGCCTTCAATCCCGTCATTTGCTCTAAAGCTGCGGCGAATTCCTGCTGCATGGCCGGGCTCATACTTTTAATACGCGCAACATAATGGTTAGCGCCGGGAACAATAAAAGTTTTGGCGTCTACAGATGGCCCGTATTCCGCTTTGCAGGCCGTCCATGTGTCGCGGCCACCGTATATGTATAAAATTTTGTTGCCGCTTTTATACAGCCATGCATTTATCTTTTTCTCAAATTCGGGGTCGTATGGCCTGCGGGGTAATGATGCCGGCAAAAACGCAGCTGAAGGATTTGGCCCTTTCAGGTAATGCAGGTAAGCTTTAAAGGGTTTGAGGTTATATTTGTAATACCCTGTTTGAAAGGTCATATATGAATGTGGCAAATATGGGTTTACCGACTTTTCGTCAGAAAACCCGGAGACATCCTCGCCAAAAACTTTCATTAGATGTTTGTAATAATCTTCAACATTGTCGCCCGTGGGTATATCCTTTGGGTCGATATTGCTTATCTGCCAAAAGGAAAACGGGTACTCCATTATTTCATATTCAAACGCGGCGCCTATACCACCGAGGGTATTGTATTTTTGTTTTTGAGCATACGCCGACTGTTTGTCCAATAGTTCCTTTTCATGCTGTAGCATGAAAATTTGCGCCTTCTTAATTTTCGCTGCTACTTCAGCACCGCCGGCGGTGTCAAGGAAATTGTATATCCTTTTGTCCTCGATATCATTTGGCATCGGCGCCACATACGGAACCGTAGCATCCACATCATCGGGATAAAAATAGCGGTAGGTGAGTGCGGTCTCGCCGCCACGGCTGATGCCCGTACTTATCCATTTCGATTGGTAAAGCGTGCGGAATAACTGGTTGATGTGGTGCAGGTCGGCAGTTGCCTGTTCAAAGGTAGCATATTGCCAGTCAAGCGGTTCGGGTTTCGATTTATTAAAATACCGGAATTCGACATCAATATCATTGCAATGCAGTATTTTTTCGAGCTCGTTGCCACCCGGCCGGCCACTATAGCCTTCGGTTTCCATTACCATCGGCTTCGAAAAGTCCCTGTGTATAAGGCGCAGTTGCTGGTAAAAAAAGCCCTTTGTTGTATCATTATGGTCAACAGGTTGCTTTATGGCAAGTTGGTATTCAGCTTTAAACGGAGATTCGGTTACTTTTTTGTGGATGATCTTTATACCGGGCAGTTTGGCCAGGGCATCGTCGACCGATGATGCATCGGATTGCGCAAAACCGGGTGCGGCAACAAATAGTAACATTGCCAAAAACATGAGGCGCGTTAGCAATTTATAGTTGAAGCTGTTTAATTTTCTCATTTTGGAGGTGCGGGTATTATTTAGGTTGATACCGGAAATAAATATAGAAAATATTCGGAATTTGCATGCAGGTTTAGCGTGTAAGGAACTTTATACAGGCCGGAATAAAGGGTTATGCTGTTAATGAATCGTACTGCCCGATTAGCCGGGTAAATGAACTATCAAAGTACGGTGTAGATACTTTAAATAATTTAGCCTCATCGATAACATATTTTACCAATGAATCAATTTCGGCAGGTTTGTTGTTTTCCAAATCAAGTTGAAAGGATGATTTTACCTCGCCTTTGAAATTCGACAGCAGGTTAATGTTGTTCGCTATCGTATTTTCATCAACAACAATGTTTTTCGCTTTAGCCAATCGCATTAACTCAGACATTAGCCCTGTGAAAAGCTGCTTTGCGTCACTATTTTCGATTATTCCCGAAAATGTGGTTTCAAATATGGCAGTTACAATTGCAGCCGGCGAAACAAACATAAATTTCTTCCACAAAACGGGTTTAATATCTGTTGTGTAAGTTGCGTCTATACCCGCATCAGTGAAGATTTTGGCAATATCATTGCCTTTGCTATCCGCCTGTCCGTCGCTGCCAAAAAATAATTTTGCCGGGCCGCCAATGTGATCCACCTTTCCGGGTGCAACTATATTGGAAGCGATGTAGATACTGCCTTCCATTAGGGTTGCGCCCTCCGGGAGGTATGGTGTCACAGTTTCTTTTCCGTTTACTGTGTTTTGAGTAGTAATTACTATTGTGTTTGCTGTTAAGCAACCTGCATACTTTTCGAGTATTGCAGCTACCGAGAAGTTTTTTGTGCAAATAATAAACAGGTCGACTGTTCCAATCGCTGCAGGGTCATCAGAAGTTAAGGTCGGCATACTTTTATAAGTAACGCCCTTCGAGACCAGGTTTAAGCCATTTTGGTTTATGGCATCAGCCATTTCGCCCCTGGCAATAAATACAATTTCTACATCTTCTTTATCCGAATAATAACGGGCAAGTTTACCCCCGATATATCCGCCAATACCGCCTATGCCTGCAATTGCGATCCTTGTATTTTTATTTGATGTCATTTCCATTGGCAGCTAGTAATGTTGTAATTGTTGCTAAATGATGATCGTCATGTTCGGCAACAAATATAAAAAGATCCATTGTGCGCATTGGCGTTTTTAAACGGGGATGAAGGGCTGACTTAAAAACGGTTTCATCATCCATTGTGCGTAGTGCAGTCAATGTTTGTTTTCTTATCTCCCTAAAGCCTGACAGGAGCTCCTGTAGCGACCTGGCATTATGGTTGGCCAAATGGGTTTTGTTATTCTGCAGATCAGTTGGCCGTAGCTCAATTTCGCCATTCATAATATCTTCCAATCTTCCCTGCCAAAGTGGTTCGAGGTCAACCAAGTGGCCGATATTTTCTTTTATCGTCCATTTGTTATCGGTCGAAAAAGTCAAAATATCTTCGGGAACACCTTTTAGCTTTTCCTCGAGCCGTGCCGGGGTGCCCGAAAGCCGCTCCAATATAGATGGGAAAATATTCTCTTTACTTTCGAAATTAAATTTCCGGTCGAACCATTTTTCCTGTTTCATTTTGAAAATTTTAATAATTACAATTTAAATTCTAACAATGCTACGGTAAGGTTGCGGTGTTGTTCGGGTAGGTCGGGCGTGTTTGGGGTTGTGTAATTTTCTAAAAAAACAAAGCCGTAGCTTTTGTAATATTCAATAATGTGCGGGTTTGCAGTCCATGTATCCATCCTGACATATCGCAATCCTTTTTCTTTGGCAAATATGGTAATCCAGTTTAATATTTTTTCAAACATTTTTCGCCCCTTAAATGCCGGATTAACTACCGCCCGGTGTAAATAAATGGCATCGCCTTTATCCTTTTCGCGCCAGATTAATTCATCAGTAAAGCAAATGCTGAAAATGCACATTATAGTATCGTCGCTTACTATTTTAAACTGCAGTTTGTTCTCAATATCCCGCTTTATGTAATCTTTATCATAACTATTCCAGCCAACATAGTTGTTCTTTTTTTGGTAGCTAATAGCTTCTTCAAACAGCCAATAGATAACTTCAAGGTCGGCTGTACTTGCATTCTCAATCCGGTAGGTTTCTGGTGATATTGCGTTCATGTTTGATTTTTTAGAAAGGATGTATTAATAAAACAACCAGGGCTATAAAACTCCCGCTTCAAGTAAATCCAAATAGATAAATTCGGGCGATCTTACACCGGCATCAGCCCTTATTTTTACCAGTTGCGGAGAGTTGAAAAATTGTTCGGCGTTTTGTTTATCATCCCATATTGATAAATGGACGATTTTATTTGGTTCGTCATAGTAATTAAAAACCTGGTACGATATTTCTCCCGCTGCTTTTCTAATTCCTGAGGCATCGTCGAATATTTGTTTCCATGCGGCATAGTTCTCCACTTCGTGGATGATCAATAAGTGTATCATGTTTTTAATTTTAGGTGTGATTTTTTGACATAGATGTATCAAGCCAGCCCTGAACCGGGCAAAGCAGGGTCACCCCGCAATCTTCGATGGGGGCATTAAAATCAACGGAAAAGCAAGAGTGAATGCTACCGGCTACACATACGACAGCCACCATTGGCTATGCGTTCGTTTGTAGTTGCCATACCGGCGGCAGGGAAAATATAACAGTGATACTACGCCTATCCAGAATAGGTATACTTCCCGCAACGGGATTCCAAAACCCTGTACCTGCCACACTATCGGCGAACCGTCGGATTTTATCGGCAGGCCTGATATAAGCACAAGTATCATATTAAGAAGCCTGATAATGCTTAAATGTACTATAAAATAAAAATAAGGTACATTTCCATACACCCGGCAAAATTCAGCCAATCGGTTGCCGGCTTTTTCGGTAAAGGACAGCAGTACCATAACCGGCCCAAGCGTCATCAGGAAAAACAGGAGTGAAGGCGACTGCTTGGTAGCATTTATAAAAGATAATATGGTATGTGCCGTGTTTCGTTGTATGGCCCATGGTGACGGGTCACCGTAGTGATTAATCAGCCTTAATACAACGAATAAAACAATTGCGGAAATGCCTGTCAGACGTAATATTCGTTGGCGTTTTTTTGCGTCGTACCCGTTTTTATAAACTGAGCCGAAAGTATAGCCTAACAATAAGGCGCCGGTCCATGGGAGTACGGCATATAATACAATTATTGCCCGGCCTGTGCTTAGCGGTATGAAAGCTCCTTTTGCCGATAGAAACAGCTTCGTAAGGCCCCCGGCCACGCCTGTTTGCGGTAGCTGCATATAGTCGAGCAGGTTATGGCCAAATATGATAATGACAGCAACTGTGGCTATAACCTGTATAGGTGCACGGAGTAGTAAAGCAAGGATTATCATACCAAACCCGGTTGCCCACAGTACTTCGAGTATCACCATATGGTATTGCAAATCGAACGAAAACAGCAGGCTGATGATCAACATGTCGGACAGGATAAGCCATGCGCCCCTTTTTAACAGGAAAATGCTCAATTCCTTTTTTGTACGCCGCTGGCCAGCAAGATATGCCGACACGCCACCTAAGAACACAAAAGTAGGTGCGCAAAAATGAGTTATCCAGCGGGTAAAAAACAAAATGACCGTTGTAGTTTGCATGTCAAGCGGTGATGGCCCGGGAAAATGCAGGAAATCGCGGGTATGGTCCAGCGTCATAATGATCATGATCAATCCACGGACGATGTCGATCGAATGTATGCGTTCTTTCATCTCTTTAAGGTCGATTTGAAACCAGGTTTAACGTTTGCAATATACTATAAGAGATGCTTTTGCCAAAGCCTGTTTGTTAAGCAAAAAGCCTGACAATGCGGCGGTTGAATTAACTGTTGTGCCCAATTTTTCTGTTTTTAAAGCGTATACGGTTATAAGGTAATGGTGGGGCGCCTCGCCCTCGCCGGGGCATGGGCCCTGGTATCCGGGCAGGCCGGTATCGCTAATGCTTTGCAGACTGCCCGCAGGTGCAAGGCCGCTTTTAACATCGCCGGCGCCCTGTTTTATTTCAAGCACACCGGCCGGAATATCAACCATTACCCAGTGCCAGAAACCACTACCCGAAGGGGCGTCCATATCGTACATGGTTATGGCAAAGCTTTTAGTGCCGGTGGGGGCGTTTTGCCAGTTCAGCTCCGGCGACTTGTTCGAGCCGTTGCAGCCGAAATGCCCGGCCACAAACTCATTGGTGAACTGGCCGCCTAAATCCACGCTTTTTAAAGTGAAGGTTTGTCCGTAGGATAGCTTAGATATAAATAGCGTTATTGCAGTAAAGAATAATATTTTCATGCAGCAAATATTGCCGATTACTTACACGCCTTGTTATTGCAAAAAGTTCAAAAGAGTAGTGAGAAAAGCCCAGTTTAAGCGCTTTGCTTGAACGCAGCCGGGGTTATCCCATACTTTCTCTTAAAAGCAGTGCTGAAATTGGATAAATTTTCGTAGCCGTACGCCAGGTACAAGTCGCTGGGGCTTGTGCCTTTTATGAGCTCGGCGCAGGCAACTTCCAGCTTACGGTCGCGAATATAGCGCTGGGGTGATATGCCGTAGGCTTTTTCAAAATCGCGTTTAAAGGACGACAAGCTGCGGTTTGCAAGAAAAGCCAATTCTTCCAGGTTTAGGTTATTGAACAAATTGTTTTCAACTACCACCTTTAGCGGTACGCTTTCCGTAGCGCCAAATATGCCTGTAAGTAAGCCAGGTGCCATCTCATAAATGGCGGTCAGCAATTCATTTACCTTTAACGCGGCCATTTCTTCGGATAATGTTTGCTGCGAATCAATCAGGTTTTTTATATTTCTGATGTATTCGTCAATATATGCGTTGGTTGTAAAATGGATATACGGCGGCCTGTCGGGCTGGCTCGGTGTTTTGCGTTTATGAGATGCAATAAATGCCTTGCCTATACGAGCCGGGAAAAAAACAAGCACACTGTTGTATCTTTCGGTATTGTCGCTGTGTTCTGTAATAAGCGAGTTGCCTTCGGGTATCAGCATCCCGTACCCGGGAGAGAGTACCCGGCTTTCGCCAGCTCTGTAAATCCGCTTCTGCCCATTTTGAATAAAACTGAACGCATAGCAGCTAAACATCACCCGGCTGCGGAAGGGACCACCTGTATCCCTGTAATTCACAAAAGAAATTTCGCCGCCAACAATTTTTTGGTGGGCTGCCACAGCTTCCGGAACTTGAATAACATCCATAATATCCTGAATTTAGCAATGCTGGATTTTTGTCAGTAACCAAAAAGCCTCCCGGATTTCTCCAGGAGGCTTTAGTGGTATCAAATGTACCAGAACCTTGTTTATAGTAACCTGATTTACTGTATGTTATCTAAAGTCTGTTAAAAAGGTATCCTTTTTGGTATCACACTTAAAATATACAATTATATGTCATTTTAAATACCGCAAACCTACATTACAAATATATGAATTATCATTTAAATCGATATCTATAAGTGTATAATTTTGAGTCTTTATCTCAACAAGTCAGCATTTTCTTTAAATTTGGATATGTAAGAAACTATATCTTCCATTTAATTAAAAGACGATCTGATTTCATAGAAAATCCGGTAGTCCGCCAGTCGGCGGAAGAAAGGCAGAACGGTAGTAACGGGAAGGACTATTATGATACCGAAGCAAGAAGCAGAACTTTAGGCCATTATAAAAGGGGAACACCCGGAAGGCGTTCGGAGTAATAATGGTCCGAATACTTCCGTATCCATAACAGAGGAACCAGCCCCAGTCAAATAAGACTACGAGACATCAGTAACTATTGGAGCCGCCGTATACTGAACCGTACGTACGGTGGTGTGGGAGAGCGGCGAAACGAATAAAAGTTTCGCCCTCTACTCGATTGCAAAAAAGGAGAACTCTTTTAAATACCTAAGTCCTATAATGAAATATTTACTAAAAATGAATAACTTATAGTTTATAAATCATAACTTCATTCCGGGATAGTATCCGGCTTGCTGAACCCGTACCAATTATAACAAGGGGACCATCCGCGCGCAAATTGTAATTTACTGAAACCTTTATAATAGTGTATTTACGCTATGCAAAATAGCTGGACTACAGTCATTTACTTTTAACTTCATGTATGTTTGTTAAGTCACGTTGGTTAATGGTTGCTGCCTTGGTTGTATGCCTTTCAGGCGTTTACGCCCAAAATATTAAGCCCGACAGCGCATTTTACAGCCAAGCAGCCGGGCGGGCTATTGATCTTTTTAATACGGCTATTGCGGATCAGTCTGAAATATACAATGGCGTCGTTTATGAATTTACGCCAAGAGGCCCAAAAGGTTCGGTCTATTTGGATGACAAGAACTTTTGTACGCCGTCTCTCATCCGCTACAATGGCACGGCGTATAAAAACATACCTGTGATGTACGACGTTTTTAACGATGAAATGGTGGCGTTTTCGCCGGCTTCGGTTTATTTTATCCTGCGTCAGGAAAAACTGACAGATGTTTACCTTGCCGGTCACCATTTCATTTATGTGGATGCCGCAAATGGGGCTGATATTAAGCCCGGTTATTATGATGTATTATATGATGGTAAAACAACCGTTTTGGTAAAGCTGATAAAGACTCCGCATAAAAGCGTAACAGAAACAGTTGTTGAAGTAATTTATTCCGACGAAAGTGAGATCTACATAAAAAAAAGCGGGAAATTTATGCAGGTTGATAGCAAAGGTGATGTGATAAGCATTTTTAAGGATAGAAAAAAGGAGCTGAAACAATACCTCAGGAGCAACAAAATAAAATTTAACGAGGACAAAGAAGGATCAGTTGCCCGTTTAGCCAGGTATTACGACCAGATAACCCACTAAGATGAAAAAAATTTACCTGGCTATTCAAATTCTCCTGAACCTGTCAATTAGTGCTTTTGCACAGCAAAACAGCAGCCAGCTAATCGATGTGGATCTCAAACAGGCTACTATAGCGCAAATTGTTGCCGATCTGCAATCCAAAACAGGCTATCGTTTTTACTACGATCCTGTGCTGTTTGATAGCCTGAGGGTTACCGTTCGGGTTGATCAGAAAACACTGCCGGTGGTATCAAGCAAGGTGTTTGAGAACACAGCGTTTCGTTACGCTATCTCCAAAGAAAACGAAGTGATCCTGACAAAGGGCCGCGAAATTAGAACAACCCTGCCCGATGGCTTTTTTAACAACAAGAAAAGCACAACCGCAAAAACCGAAGTTGTGCAGGATCCTGGTAATAATCCCGAAATTAAAAAGGCACCGGCAGCCACATCCGAAAACAAAATATATCCAATTGGTATAGCTACTACCACACTTAAACCAGGTAACGCTACGCTTTCCGGCTATGTTCGCGACATCAGATCGGGCGAGCCAGTATCGGGGGCCAGCATTTATGTGCCATCGCTAAAAATAGGTATTGTTACTGATCAGTTTGGCTATTTCTCTATCAACATGCCGCGTGGCCGGCAAATAATAGTTATAAAAGGTGCCGGGATGAAAGATACCCGTCGGCAAATAATGCTGTACGGCAATGGGGAATTGACTGTGGAATTGCAGAATGAAGTGATCTCGCTTAAAGAAGTGAAAATATCATCCGAAAAAGTAGCCAATGTGCGCAGCGTTGAAATGGGGGTGGCCCGCCTGGATATCAAAAGCATTAAACAGGTACCTGCTGTTTTTGGCGAGGCCGATGTATTGCGTGTAGTATTAACCTTGCCCGGCGTACAAAGCGTTGGCGAGGCCAGTACCGGCTTTAACGTGCGCGGCGGCTCGGCCGATCAGAACCTGATCTTATTAAATGACGCCACCATTTACAATCCTTCCCACTTCTTTGGTTTTTTCTCGGCTTTTGACGCCGACATTATACAGGATGTGCAGTTATATAAAAGCAGCATTCCCGAAAAATTTGGCGGCAGGCTTTCTTCGGTGCTGGACATTACCGAACGTGAAGGGAACAAGAAAATATTTACCGGTTCGGCCGGGATCGGTTTGATCACCAGCAGGCTTAACATTGAAGGCCCGCTTGATTCCAACAAAACCTCCTTTATTTTTGGTGCACGCGCAACCTACGCCGACTGGTTGTTAAAAGCCCTGCCAAAAGCATACGCCAACAGCGGCGCTTCGTTTTACGATATAAATTTTAACCTGAGCCACCAGATCGATAATAAAAACAATTTGTACCTCACCACCTATTTCAGTAATGATGGGTTTAAACTAAACAGCGATACCAGTTACAAATACGGCAACCGCAATATATCCTTAAAATGGAAGCATAATTTCAGCAACAAGTTATACAGCGTTATTACCGCCGGTTATGATCGTTATCAATACAGCATTATCAGCACAGCCAATAAGGTTAATGCCTATCGCTTTAATTACAACATCAGCCAGATCAATTTCAAAACTAATTTCAACTATTATTTAAACCCCGAGCATACCATTACATTTGGGTTAAACTCCTCACGGCATAACATCAACCCCGGCAGTAATTTACCCAATGGCAGCAGTTCGGCGGTGGCCACGTTGATTATTCCTACCGAGCAGGCCCTGGAAAGCGCTCTTTATGTCGGTGATAAGTTTGAGGTAAGTCCCGATTTTTCGATAAATGCTGGCCTGCGTTATTCGTTGTACAATTACCTTGGGCCCCATTCGGTAAATAATTATCCGGCCAACGAGCCAAAAACCATCAATAATATTATCAAAACCACCAACTATGACAGCGGCAGTTTTATAAAAACTTACGGGGGACCAGAAATTAGGGTATCTGCCCGTTACGCTATTTCCGATGAATTTTCGGTAAAAGCTGCTTATAATACATTAAGGCAGTACCTTCACCTGTTATCAAATACCACGGCTATTTCGCCAACCGATATCTGGAAGCTGAGCGACCCCAATATAAGACCCCAGTTTGGCGATCAGGTTTCGCTCGGCTTGTATAAAAACTTCCAGTCAAACACCATCGAAACTTCCGTTGAAGTTTATTATAAACACCTAAACAACTACCTTGATTACCGCAGCGGCGCCACCCTGGTGCTAAATCCGCATATCGAAACCGATGTACTGCCGACACAGGGCAAAGCCTACGGGGCAGAGTTCCTTATAAAAAAATCAACAGGGCAACTAAATGGCTGGTTGAGCTATACCTACTCGCGCACCTTTTTACGGCAAAGTGACCCGAAAGCTGGACCGCTGATCAATAATGGCGACTATTACCCGGCAAATTATGATAAGCCGCACAGCTTTAATTTTATCGGCAACTTCCGTTTTTCCCACCGTTATAGCTTCTCGCTCAATGCCGTTTACAGCACCGGGCGGCCTATCACTTATCCTATCGCCACTTATAATTACGATGGATCGGAACGGATATTGTATTCGCAACGCAACCAGTACCGCATTCCCGACTATTTCCGAACCGACCTTTCCATTAATATCGACGGTAACCATAAGGTGCACCAGCTTTTCCACAACTCGTGGACTATCGGGGTTTACAATTTAACCGGGCGCAATAATGCTTATTCCACTTATTTTTCGGAACAAGGAGGAGTGATCAATGGTTACCAGCTGTCAATTTTTGCTAAACCAATACCCTTTATTAATTATAATATCCGATTTTAATGGTACAGAAAAATAGATATCAACCCATATGGGCCAATAAAAAAAGCCTGCGCCACCTAAAAGCCGTGTTGGCGTTTCTGATAATATTATTTGCTGTTAATTTAAGCAAAGCGCAGGTTTTAAATGGTCTGCAAAACAAATTTGCACGGTACCATGGAAACATCCTGCGCGAGAAAATATACACACATACCAACAAAAACTATTACCTGACCGGCGAGATATTATGGTTTAAATTGTATTGTGTAGACGACAGCTCCAATATATCTACCGGGATTAGCAAGGTGGCTTATGTGGAATTATTGGATAATAACCACATTGCGGTAATGCAGGCAAAAATTGGCTTAAAAGATGGTGCTGGTAATGGATCGCTGTTTATTCCTTTATCTTTACCAAACGGTAATTACCTGCTGAGGGCGTATACCAGTTGGATGAAAAATTTTGGGCCGGGCGTTTTTTTCGAAAAGCAATTAACTATTGCAAACCCATTAATATCGCCGGCTATAGCTGCTGCGGTTGCTGCGCCGGTGTATGATATTCGGTTTATGCCCGAAGGCGGGCATTTGGTAAACCGTCTTGCAAGTAAAGTGGCAATTAAAATTACCGGGCCGGATGGCAAAGGGGTAAACTGTGCAGGCGCCATTATCAATAAACAAAACGATACCGTGGCCCGTTTTAAAACGCTAAAGTTTGGGATAGGCAGCTTTGTGTTTACACCAAAGGTCGATAATGCCTATAAAGCGATAATTTATCTGAACGGGCAGGCAGTGGTAAAAGATCTGCCCGAAATCAGTGCTACCGGCTATGTAATGCGGGTAAACCCGGCCGATGATGGATGGGACGTACATGTGCAAAGTTCAGTTGGTACTTCAGCTATTTTCCTTCTCGCTCACAGCAAACATGCAGTGAGGTCAGCCCAGGAAGCATCATTAGCTGATGGAAAGGCAACTTTCCATATCAGTAAAAGCAAACTGGATGATGGGTCAACCTACCTTACCCTGTTTAACGGCCAGCAACGCCCGGTATG
The DNA here is from genome assembly GCF_025359345.1 of Mucilaginibacter sp. Taxonomy (GTDB): domain Bacteria; phylum Bacteroidota; class Bacteroidia; order Sphingobacteriales; family Sphingobacteriaceae; genus Mucilaginibacter. The sequence continues at coordinate 10,859 of NZ_JANYGQ010000009.1, read as the reverse complement.
CGAACGGCTGGTTTTTAAAAGGTCTTCAAAAAAGCTGTTGGTGACCGTGCAGCCCGACAATAAGGCTTACGGAACACGCAGAAAGGTAAGCTTTGATGTATCCACACAAGACCAGGATAGTAAAGCAACTGCTTCAAATTTATCGGTTACCGTTTACCGTGATGATGAATTGCAAAACGCAGATGCAGGCGATATATCGAGCTATTTGTGGCTTTCTGCCGGGTTCAAAGGCCATGTCGAGTCAGCGGGTTATTATCTTGAAAATAATGGCAAGGATGCCGACGAAGCATTGGATAACTTATTACTTGCCCAGGGCTGGGCCCAGTTCGACTGGGATCGAATTTTGGCCGGTGGCCCGGCAACGTTTACTTATTTGCCTGAATACACGGGGCATATTATAACTGGTCAAGTAGTTAGTACCATAAACAAGGCGTCTGGCCGGAATATTACCGGTTATTTAAGTGTGCCGGGCATCCGCCAGCAATTGTATCCATCAATAAGTGATTCAACCGGGCGGTTGCTGTTCAACACACGCGACTTCTATGGTTCCGGTGAGATCATTGTTCAAACTAATTCCCAGACGGACAGTACCTATCGCATCGATATCAAAAGCCCCTTTTCGGATAAATACTCGCCTACCACAATACCTTCTTTCGCCCTGTTGCCCGCTATGGAAAACGCACTTACCGAAGGCAGTATAAACATGCAGGTGCAAAATATTTTTAAGGGTAACGATCTGAAAGAGTTTTATGCCAAACAAATAGATGTCGGCCCGTTTTACGGCACCCCTGGTAAAACATACAAACTGGATGACTACACCCGCTTTGCTACCATCGAAGAGGTGTTGCGGGAGTATGTGACCTCTATTTCTGTTTCAAAACGGCAGAACAAATTCAATGTCCGCATATCTAATGCCCATAGACCATTGGGCTTTAAACCCCTGATCATGCTGGATGGCGTACCCATATTTGATCAGGATAAGATCTTTCACCAGGATCCGTTAACCATTCAGAAACTGGAAATAGTAACTACTGACTTTATGTACGGACCAACGGTTTTTAATGGGATCATGAGTTTCGCGACTTACAACGGTGATTTGAAAGGCCTGGAATTAGATCCGCATGCTGTTATATTAGATTACGAAGCTCTGCAATTGGAACGCAAGTTTTATTCGCCTGTGTATAATCCCGGGCAGCTGCAAAACAGCCCGCTGCCCGATTTTAGAAGTGCGTTATACTGGAACCCTGATGTTAATACCGGTGTTGACGGTAAATGCAGCGCAACTTTTTACTCTGGCGACAAGCCGGGCCGGTACATCGGTGTAATTGAAGGGATCTCTGCAAATGGCGAGACCGGTACCGGGTATTTTAGTTTCGAGGTGAAAAAGTAGATCTTATTTATTATTAGATAAGGCTTTTCCATAGTGTACCTTGTGGACCCTTCGTGTCACTCCTGATGATTTAAGGCGGAGAACAAAGAAGAGACGCAGCGAATGATAAAAGCCAAATTCTATACTGTTGTTGTGTTTCCCGCTAAGGTTTTTTGGATGGCGCTGTTATTATTTCCAGAATGGCGGCACCGCCTTGGTCCCTCTGACCGTGCAATCAACACAAAGAATGGTAGAATAAGTATACGCCGTTGGGTTCCCGAATGGATCTGGCGGAGGCAGGTATAATCCTGACACGATGGAATAAGGTGAATTTGGGCCCGTAACTTCTGCGTACGATCGTGTAAAAGGGTGCGGAGGGTTATTAAAAACGGTATCGATCTGACAATCACAAGGGTAAACAGCGCTATAACTTGCCGGCAGTTTGTCGGCCGTAATAAAAACCCTTTTGGTAGCTGTTCTTCCAACGCTTAAATAACCTACCACCAGTTCAGCCGGATCGGAAAGGCAGCGGTAATTGGTTTGATTTTCCGAGGGGAGTACATCAAAGATACCGCCTAATTTTTCGGTGTTGTTTTGCAGGTTCAGCCAAAAGGTGTAGGCATCAATGGTTAGGGCGTATTGCCTAACCAGCATACTGTATTTGGTTTCTATTTTTTCGGCAGTGGCCGGAATTTTTGTGATAGGTGCCTGGTAAATAATATCCTGCGCCAGTTTGGTTGATGAAGCCAACGTAACATTGGTTGACGAGTCGCCGGCAAAACAATTAAATATCTGTTCGCCTGGTTTGCGTGGTGCCAGGCTGTTAAAATACCCTGATGGGTATTTAGTATGAAACTGCCAGGTTTCTGAATAATCCCAGCGGTAATAATGTGTGCTATTGGCACCGTCATGGCTGTTCAGGTATATCTGTACGCCATCTGGCTGTGCGTTAAAACCCACGCTATCTATTGGCGGGCTGTTTTTTACGTCCACGTAGTCCGACACATATTCCTTGTGATCTGCTGTTTTAATATGCAAGCGGTATTTGCGCGCCGCATCTAAAGTTACCGGCGGGGCGGCATAGCGTCCCGGCACCGTTTCCGCTAAATTAAAGCTGTCTTTAGTATCGCTTTCAACGGTGACCAAGGCATTCGGCTCGGGTTTGATGCTATGATTGGTGTTAATTTGTTGTGTCCGGCTTATTTTGATTATGGTTGAGTCGGCGCCGTTATCTATAACACCCTCAATAACCAGGTAACTGTTTTTGTCGGATCTTATTTCCACGGGGTTAAACGGTTTCCTGCAGCTTACCGCCATCAAAATAATGCATAAAGCAAAGCCCCATTTTGCAGTCATTCCGGTTTATTTTTGATCCCTGGTTTATGTAGTGGGGCAGATGTGCTGCCCGGGCGTTCCGCCATTCCGAAGTTAGTTAATTATTTCGGACGATGCCAGATATATAAACGAAATATTTACCTGCGTGCGAAATGGATGGGGGTTTTACAAAGTACTTCGATCCGCCGTGAGATATCCTCCAGCTTATGGATATCCGACTTGAATTTTATCTTTTTGTTGTCCTTGACTTTGAGATAATCCTGGGCATCTTCATGATGGTAGGGTTTCTGGGTTCGAACCAGTGACCCTCCCGATTATAAATAGGGATGCACTGAACCAGCTATGAGCTTTTCTATCATTTTATGACTTTTCCAGGCTTTAATTTGGTTCTCCCGTTTTATTGTGTCACTCTTTGTTGAATATTATTCCTTCCATTTTATTTCCCAATCTAACATGTTGCCAGTAAATCCTTTGTGATTTGTATTATACTTCGCTAATCTTTTTGCGACATCTTCACAAGACCCGACATAGTATTTATCTTTTGTCGGCGAATAAATTATATAGGCAAAATGCATTTTGGAAATGTCTTTAAATAGAAAAACCTGGTATTTCTACCAGGTTTTAGTGGTCCCTACTGTACATATATCGAACCATTTCCTTTCTGATTTGCGTTTAATAGCGGATTTGAACCAAAAAGTTTTTTAGTCTATATTTAGTCTGACTATTACTTTTTTTATAAATAACCAGTGCGTTTATTTATCCCAAAACACTGTGTGTCCAGGTCGTCTGAACCACCAATATCCGCAACAGCAGCCTTATAGTTAGCAGCATTCACCGTTGATTCCAACCAGGATAGATAAAGCGGTGTACAAAATCACCTTTAATTTGCCTGCCGGGATAGCTATTAGGCAGCCGCCTTTGGCTTATCGAGTCGCACTACTCGGTTAAAAAAGACCGCATGGCTAACAGGCACGCGCATTTCCAGTCACTTACAGTCTTTCAGCAACTAAAATTTGCATTATTTATCAGCCAGTTTTTTCAAATAATCCGCATACCAATTTGCCAACGCAGTATCGTATCCCTTTTGGTCTATGAATACTTCAGGATCATAGCTATCGCCAGGCTGGCGCTTATTATGCAATCGAAAATGATTGGCATGCGAGGCCAGCCATATATCAAAATGCAGGTTTTTCATAGCCTCAAATGTTCGGGCATAATCCTTGCCAATGTCCGGGTAGCCCGGCATGCCCGAAAGTATTACCCCGTTATTTATCGAGGGCATATTGGCTATCAGCACCCGGTAAGTGCGGTGTTCGTCCTTCACATCAAATAAGAAACTACAAGCCCCTTTGGTATGCCCCGGATGGTGCAAAGGGATGATCTCCATCCCACCAAACTTTACCGTGTCATGCTCCTGTAGCAATTTTGTGACTTTTACTGGTTGAAACACGGGGCCTTTTCCTCCGAAAGTAAAATCAGAGTTACCGCCATCGGCCAAAAGTTGAGCGTCGTTTTCATTGACCATTAATTTTGCGCCGGTTACTTTCTTTATTTCGGACATAGCGGCCACATGGTCAAAGTGGGCGTGTGTAGCCAGCAGTATTTTTATATCCCTAAATTTAAAGCCAAGTGCTTCCACATTTTCGCGTATCATCGTCGCAGACTCTGCCAGTCCTGTATTGATCAATACGTGGCCTTTTGGGGTGGTTATCAGGTAACAGGCCAGGTCGTACGTGCCTACATAGTACAAGTTGCCCGCAATACGGAAAGGTTCGGTTGGTTTAACCCAGCTCGGGTCCATCATGGGCAATGGCGCCAGTTTTTGGGCAGTGCAAAAATAGCCGCTAAACACTAAAAAAAAGGTAAGAATGAATCCCGGGAGTTTTTTGGAGGTGTGCATGAGGGTGAGATCATGTTATAATTGCTCTGTTTTTTGCGTGTGTTATTGGTGATGGCTTTGTATGCATCATCTTTTAACGGATGTTTTCCATTCCAATATGGTTAAGGTAAAAAATTGCGGATGATGATCGAAGTAAGCCCTTGTTGTTGAATCCACCAACAAGGGCAAAAACCCGGATCTAAACCCGGGTTTTTGGTATTAATAAGCCAAGATCATTTATTATGGTATATCCCAGAATATTTTTTGTGTTAACCCATCACCTCCCATACTCGCTACAGCTGCGTTATTGTTGACCGCGTTTTGGGATTGCTCAGCATCAGGATAAGCCATACGCCTAACAAAGCCGCCGTTTAAGTTATTGTTGTACATATTGGGTGCTAATACCGGGAACCCGCTTCTTCTCACATTAGCCCAACTCTCGGGGCCGTTTACAAAACTGGATATCCAGTATTGTGTATTGATAAGTTGAAGTGCGTTCGCATTATTAAACAGAACGGCGGGTTGAGCTACGTACCAGTTTTCTTCTGCAACTGAAATCGCGGGGTTTGGCACATTCGGATACAACTTCCATTCATCCATAGAAGCTATAATGCCGGATTCATAGTATTGCTGCGTAGATAAGGTACCCACAATCCACCCCCTGAATTGCGCTTCTGCCAACAATAGTTGTGTTTGCGAATAAGTAATAAAAAATTGAGGGGTAAGAACATTGGCAACTACATCGTAATTAAGCTGCGTGTAATTTTGTCCGCCGCCTTTAATGCCTCTGTAACCCGGAGCGGTTAGAACGCTCGACTGGTCATACCCCACCGGGAACCCAAATTGGTTAGCTGTCGTGGTATCACGTGTTGAGGTAAAATCTTGAGGTTTGATATAGCTGGCGCCCATATACTTCAATCTCGGGTCCTTAGTGTTTTTTAACTGGTTAACAAAAGGCTCAGCTAAATAATAAAAATATGGGCTTACGCTTCGCTGTAAGTTAGAAAAATTGTTGGGATTAGCAACACTATATCCCTTGATGACAACATTATCGGCGTTTGATTGCATTACGCCGCCTGCATAGGCCTCCTGTGCAATACTTTGCGCTTTGGCGACGTCAGTTTTTGAGTAGCGGATGCCCAAACGCAATAGCAAAGAATAACCGATTTTTTTCCATTGTGCTACCTGTGCGGCTATCAAAGCAGGAGAGGAGGCGGTTGCACCTCCAAAAAACAAGTCACCGGTTACATATTCATTTGAAACAGATAAAGCCCCCGTAGCCGTTTTAAGTTCGTTGTATAGGTCGGCATAGATGGCGGCCATTTTATCATATTTCGGATAAAGCAGGCCTGAAAGGTACGCTTTTCCTGCGTCGCTGTAAGGTACATCACCGTAGGTATCAACAAGCGTCATAAATGCATACGCTTTCCATATCCGGGTCATGTTGTACAGGTTTTTAGCGGAAGGGTCATTTTGAGTAAGGCTGATAATTTGTACCAAAGGTTTAACTGTAGCTGTGTAAATACCCCAGCGCGGGCTGTTATAACCATCTATATCATCATTAAAGTTAAAACCCGCGGTAGCGCCTGAGTTATAAGCATTCAGATATTGTTGTGCTATGGTTTGTTCCCCATCCCAGTTGCCGGCATTCATGCCCAGTTCGGCCCCGGTAAATAACAACCCGGGGTCAATTTTTGTAATTCCATAAGGGTTCTGGTTTAGCTTTTCAAACCCCTTTTTGCAACCGACGAAGCAAATTAACAAGGTTAAGGGGATTATAAGACGACTAATTTTTTTCATAATATTTATATTAGAATTTTACATTTAAATTAAGCCCGAAGGTGCGGGTAGTTGGTTCAGTATGTTGCTCATATCCTAAGCGGCTATCGCCTGATGACGCGAAAGCCTCAGGATCAACATCAGGAATACGTTTCATAAGCACCGCTGCATTCCGGCAAAAAGCAGCTAAGGACAGCCCTTTAATAAACTTTACGTTTTTACTCAGTAAACTTGTAAAATCATAGTTAAACGTGATGTTTCTTAACTTGATAAAGTCGCTGCTAAAAACAAACGGGTCTGCAATTTGCTGGGTACGGTAATCAGCATAAAATATTCTCGGATCAACCGATATTGTATTCTTACTTCCATCGGGCAGTACACCATCAAAAACAACCCCGCTGCGGCCCACTAAAGATTTCTGGCTCATGCCCGATCTTAAACCATTTAATGCTGTCGACGAAAACACCTTACCGCCAAATTTACCATCAATTTGTACTAATAAGCTCAACGCCTTGTAACGGAATGTGTTCTCTACCCCACCGGTTACCTTTGCATTTGCACTACCATAATTTACCTGATTGACTGAGTGGATAAGTCGTCCCTGAGCATTTAACATTACCTGACCGGCTGCATTGCGGAGGTAAGTGTATGATATCAGCTGGTTCATCTCTTTGCCGACATCGTACACTAAAGAGCCCAGAAATTCGTTGCCTGTGCCGTTAAAAAACACTACTAACTGACGGGTTTGCCCGGGATTTAGCGCCAATACCTTTGATGTATTATAGGCTGTATTTACCGCAATATTCCAGGCAAAGTTCCTGGTTTTAACAGGTGTCCCGTCGACCAAAACCTCTAAACCTGTGTTTTTCAACTTTGCGATGTTGACATTGGTGGAAGTGTAACCCGAAGCAGGCGATAAAGCAACCGGCAAAATCTGTTTATCGGTCCTCTTGTCGTAAACGGCGATATCGAAATTTAAACGATTGTTTAAGGTCTTTAACTCCATGCCTATTTCTTTTTCAGTAATGAGCGCAGGCGTTAATAACGGGTTTGGCCGATCTGCATTAGCAATGCTTCCAACCGGATAGGTGCCGAAAAGCTGTGACGCGATGGAGTAGGTAAGCTGGCTGTTATAGGCAGGAACACCGTTTGCATTCCCTGCCACTGCATAGCTCATCCTTAGCTTACCATAATTTAACCATGAGATATTGTGCAGTAATTCAGAAAAAACAAAGCTGAGGCCTGCGGACGGATAGTTGATAGAGACTTTAGGGTTGGCTACTATCGAACTTGGCGGTGTAAGCACCGAAAAGTAGTCGACACGGTCGGTAACACTAAGATAGAGGTAGTTTTTATAGCCAAAATCTGCAAACCCATACGCGGAGTTTACCTGTGTTCTGGTAACGCCGAAATCCTGGGTTTTAGTAATACCGTTTGCTATACTATAAACGTCCCTCACCACAAAGTCTGTAACGCCCTGGGTAGAAAGGTTACTGTCAAATGTATACATATTACCGCCTACGCTTCCGTCAATAGTAAAATCGCCAATTTTATGGTGGGTACCTAACAGGAAGTCCATATTCATTTGCCGGTTAAAGCCCGTGTTAACATTGTAAGTACCCGCCCAGCCCGTGTTGCTACTATTACGCAGCGTAGTTATACCATGTGGGAAGTTAAAGTCGTTAACAGCGTAACCCATGTCCGCATTTACACGGCCCTGTAAGTACAGCCACTTGGTAAAATCATACCTGGCCAAAACCGTACCTAAAAAATGGTCCCTTTTTGTATCGTTGAACATCCGTCCGATCAGGTAATACGGGTTGGTTAAAAGGGCCCCGAAGGGATTGGTTGCATAAATGCTGCCATCAGGGCCTACGGCATTGTCCTTCAGTGTCTGTATCGCCAGCGTTAATGGCGTACGGTTAAGGAAACTGGAAAATCCGACACCCTGTGCGCCAACCAGCGGGGGGTTCTTGTTTTCCTCATGGGTATAGTTAATATTTACCTGAAGCGTGAGTTGTGGAGTAATCTGGCTGTTAAGCCCCATGTTAAAAATCTTCCTGTGATAGCTATTGTCGGGCGAAATACCAAGAGCATCCTGGTTTGAAAAAGAAGTGCGGAAGTTTGTCGAGGTGTTGCCTCCCGAAAGCGCTATCGAATTCGTGAGCGTAGTCCCGGTCCTGTAAAATTCGCTTATACGGTTTTTATCAGGAGAATAAGGCCTTAAAACACCATCATACTGTACTGTAGGGACGCCGTCATATTTTGCGCCCCATGACAGGTTACCCATTGATTGTGCTTCAGCCTGTGTGGTAGGGCGCGCGCCCCCAATGCCGGTACCGTAAGCGGGCCTGACATTCTCTGGTAAGTTTGTGATCTTGTCCCGGAAATGCGAGAAATTTAAAGTCACATTGTAGTTAAAGTCGCCTCTTTGCTGTCCGTGATAAGACACTATAAATTCCCAGCCTTTATTACTCTTTGATGCGCCGTTAACTGTTTTAGATTGCCCCTCACCTAATGCGGATGCAACGGGAGGTGTAATCAAAATGCCGGTTGTTTTCCTGGTGAAGTAATCAAATGAACCAGATATTTTGTCATTAAATATGGTGAAATCCAAACCGGCATTTATTTCATCGGTAGTTTCCCATTTAAGCCCGGGATTTGCCGCCTGGGTTTGAACAAAGCCGGAGGGTAATGAACCAGTGTTAGCACCCGTTAAAGAATATGCCGTCCCAATGTTCATATATTGTTCCCAAAATCCGGGCGTAAGTTGGTTTTGGGTCGTTCCATATCGCGTATCATAGAGGGCGAAACGGGATAAGTCGCCTATTTCCTGGTTACCTACCCGGCCAACACCAAGCCTTGTTTTTAATTCAGAAAAAATCCCATTATTTTTCATAAAACCTTCCTTATCGATTCTCCATCCGGCTGAGGCTGCAGGGAAAATACCGTACTGGTTGTCGGTACCAAATCTTGAAGATCCATCACGGCGAACAGTGACAGAGGCCAGGTATTTACCCGAATAATTGTAATCAAGGCGTCCAAATTCAGAAAGCAATCTGTTTCCGAGCGATGCGCCGGTAACGGTGGTATTGCCCGTCCCCGCATTTAACGTGAAATAGTCTTCAGTCTGCAGTGCGAAACCTTCTTTTTTTGTTGTTTGGAAATCGGTGAACGTCTTAACGTATTCTGTACCCACCAGAAATTTGAAATGATTATTGGCGTTCAAATCAAGGTTATACCTGATTGTATTTGAGAGAGTGGTACTTAGATAGTGGTTTTGATCAAAAAACAAACTGTTGGAAGTACGGCTTAACGCGCCTTCTGTAAAAGTTGGTGTAATTATTTTATTCAAATAGGTTGCATTGTCCGCACCGAAATTTGACTTAATAAACAAATTCTTAATTGGCTGAATTTCCAGGAAAACATTCCCAAATGTGTTTAAACGGTTTGCGTTATTCCATTTCGCCAGGTCCTGCATGTGCAACGGATTATTGCGGTCAGAATACCCGGCACCCAACTCACCAGCATAGGTGGTTCCGTCTTTTTGATACACCGGGATAGTAGGCGCTATCGTTAAATAAAATTCTAAGATCGCGCATATGATTATGCAGCCCAGTTTTTTTAAGGCCTTTTACTTTCTTAGTAACGGGTCTTTTAAATTGGTTTAGCCGGGTCATAGTTCTCGGGCCTTTTAGAAAGTTTTCATATTCCTCTAAAAACTGAGCTCGTATATTTGTTATTGGAACAACATCAGACTTCCAAAAATCGATCAAACTAAAAACCACCGTCTTCATGTTCGCAGCGCTTGCACCGCGTTTCTCCTTTTCTAATTTTTCAATTTGTTGTAAGCCAAATTCAATTACATTAATTTCCTCGGCCCTGATTTGGCCACCACTTTCCAGATAGTGCGCAAGGCTTTTCGCATTATAATAACTCAATCGAATGTTAAGATCACTTATTTGATTTCGATAATCTTTCAATACGGGGTTAATGAGATCAGTTATAAAATGATCTTTAATGGTAAAATCTTTACGAAGTTGTTTTTCGCAAACAAAATGCTGGGTGTTAATAAAAGCACATTTTCCTTTGTGCGTAACTCTTATTTTAACATTCCATGTGCCATCTTCTTTTTTGTGGTGAGGCAATACCACTTCACGAACTGTTGCCATGATTAATCTTTTAGCAACCGGCATCTCCGTTGTAGAATATTTGTAGAAGATTACCGATTAATTCAACAAAAAAAACTGTTAAACTGCTAAATCCCTTGATTAAGCGACATTGAAGAGTAGGGGCAAAAATACGGCTTAAAACCATAAAAAAAGCCCATTTTCTTGCGAAAATAGGCTTTTTGACTTGTGGTATCAGCTGGGATCGAACCAGCGACACAAGGATTTTCAGTCCTTTGCTCTACCGACTCTATGAGCTATTTGAAGCTGTTTTAGCTTGTTTTGATATCAAAGTGCGCCAAAAGTGCGCCAAATGTCTACGTTAAAC
>NZ_JANYGQ010000024.1 GCF_025359345.1 Mucilaginibacter sp. | reverse complement strand
GCTGTGTGATTATTTCTAAGAATAACTTTACTTATTAAAATTGTAAAAAAGCTAAATGACGATTGTGACCTTGAGGCACTACGTCTTATAAAAGCCTCTCCAAAATGGAGTCCGGCTACGATAAGTGGAAAAGTCGTTCGTTGTGGCTATACGTTTCCGGTTAAGTTTAAACTCATTTAGCTGTATTATATGTCATCTGGTTGTTTTTATAATGCTATATTAGGCTTATTAAATAATGACTTACCCTTTCACTGTAAATAAAAATGAAAAAACACTATTACCTGCTATTATTTGTGCTGATGTTATCGGCAGCGGCCAATGCACAAACCGGTTGGATAACAAAAAAGGTGGACGAACGACTATCGGTAAAATTCCCGGTCGAACCGGAAAAAGTGGCCAAAAATGGCTATGAAAGTTACCTGGCCAAAGCAAAAGACAGTGTTAAATACAGTAGTTTGGTAATGGATTACAAGGTTGTAGCGCATTTAGATTCCGCCGCTCTTGCCCCCATTAAAGACAGCCAGGAATTTGCAGATCAGTTGCAGATGGGTATAGCGTCGGTAAAGACAAACTATACCTTTGGCGCCATCACTTTAGGCAAATGGAACACCTACACTACCTATAGTATGTCTGCAACCGAAAAAACCAATAAGAATACACTGTTTATGCAGATGACATTAATTGGCAGTAAAATGTATACCCTCTCGTGCCTGGTTCCAGCTAATCTTGTCACCAAAAACCAAGAAGTATTTTTAGCGTCGAAGGAGCTATTGACGAAATAAAATGGCGACCAGAGGCCTGTCATTTCAGCCTCTGGTTGATGTTATTACAGCACCACAGTTAAATAAAACCAGCCCGATCCGCCTTAATTTATTTACTTTTTAACACGATCATACCTCCAGGCTTGCAACTCAAGCTAACAAAGTCTTTATCCGCGCTTGTTACTTCGATACCTTTCTTTTGCCTTATCGTCCACGCATTGAAAGGTAACTTTAATTTGGTGATCCCGCCTTTTTCAGAAACTATTTTAACTTCATCAACGCCGTCGCCCGTTTTTCCGGCACTTACCAGGAATGCACCCTCGGCGCGCAGGTCTTCAAAGGAAACGTTTTTCCATTTGGATGGTATCGCCGGAAATACATGGATATATCCTGCATAGCTTTGTAATAACATTTCCTGCAAGCCCGCAGCGAAGGCAAAATTACCTTCAAGTGTAAATGGCCGGTAGGTAAAATTGGAATAACCCGACCGTGTTTGGTCGCCATTTAAATGAAAACTATTAACAGAACAAAATGCTTTAACGAAGATGTTTAAAGCATCAGTAGCGCCCTCACCATCTTTTGCACGGGCCTTTATATTGGCAAGCCACGAGTATGAGTAGCCACACCACCAGGCAGGGCCAATGCTATCAAGCAGGCGGATGGAATTTTTAATAATGGTTTGTGCTTTAGCGCCATCCTCCCATTTTATAAGGCCCAACGGATGTATGGCCAACATGTTTGAAAAATGCCGGTGCGACTGGTTATAGGCCATTGTAGGGGCAAACATCATTTCGTTATTCGGGCTTAAAGCATAGTCTGTGTATTCCGAAAGTATTTTGTTCCAATGGGCCTGTTCATCCTTTAAGCCCTGCTCGCCCGCTAATTCGGCAGCAACTTTAAAGGTAAATTTCATCAGGCTCAGGTCGTAATTAGTATTTTGAGGGAACCACGCCGTAATATCATTATCATTTATTTCGGGGCTTGAACTATTCAGCAGCTTACGATGGCCAGTCGCATCGATCACGGTTATATTTTCAATAAAGGTAGCCACATCCTTTATCCACGGATAAGCGCGGGTCCGTAAAAAATCACGGTCCATGCTATATCGCCATTGCAAGTAATAATGCTGGGCCAGCCAGCAGCTCACCGTAGGCGACAGTGAATATTGGATCCAGCCGCCCATTTCTGTTCCGTCAAGTGTTGTTACCCCCGGTACAGCAACGCCATCCTTTTTAAAATACAATTGTGTATAACGCTTATAGTTGGCTTTGTTCTGATCTTGAAAATCTAAAAAAAACATGCCCTCGTCTAAATGGTTGGCGCTGTAAGCGGGCCAATAACTAAGCTGCGTATTCAGGTCGTTATGGAAGTCGCCTTTCCAGGGGGGCAAATGCCCGTTATCAGCTGTCCAGATAGCCTGGAGCGAAATAGGTGGCGCACCCGGCCTTGATGTCGAACCAAATTTATATTGCTCCAGGTACCATTGTTTTTCAAGCAAGGCATCAGGAACGTGGATAGCAGATTTACTCCAGAAACCTTTCCACCAGGCAG
>NZ_JANYGQ010000008.1 GCF_025359345.1 Mucilaginibacter sp. | reverse complement strand
AAGAAAATCTAAAGGACTTGGAAAAGGACTAATACGAAGCATAGGTCATTAACCTGGGCCTTGACTTGGTTCACCTTATTCTTTGTCAACAAGATAGTTTCGATAATAATCACTAAGCAAAGCTAAAGGGCCTTGACATTTCACCCTCCTTGCGCTTTTTGGTGCCTAAGCGTTGAAAATGGGACACTGTGTTAAATAAAAACAAATAGTAGCTGCGTTAGTGATAAACATCCACGAATTATCAGCTACCCGATAAATTGAAGATGAATGTCGATCCTTCTCCGACATTGCTTTGCGGCAATATCTTACCATCATTTAGTAGTAGTTCATGATCTTTATTCAATCTTTATATAAGAGTGAACCATACAACTTAATTGTAGTTAACCGTCACATTGAAAGGAGTAGCCGAAAAGTAAGTTCCAGCGGATTGATTACCGGCGATATTTAAAGTTGCACCTACATGAAACGTTTGAGTTCCTGATGACAGGGTTCCTGTAGCAGCCGTTGAACTTGTGAATTTATCAACTGACATATTATTTGCACCGCTTGAAATTGTAAGGGGGCTCGACGGCAGCGTGATGGAATAAGTGTATGAGCCCTGGCCTGTTATGGTGAAAGACGCCGCTGTTAATGTCCCTGAGACTGATGGTAAAGTTACACCTCCGGTAACGGTACGAACCCCTGAAGGGGCTAAAATAACTGTACCTGCAGCACCTGATATGGCTATGTTCCCAAAATTAACATCAACAGTTTTTGAGATACTGATCGGCGTTACAATGGTTCCGGTAATTAAAGCATTGGCCGAAACCTGGGCAAACGATGATGAAACCGGGAATGAAAATACAGCAATTAAAGTCACCGCAAGTTTAAATACCGTTTTCATGCTATAATTCAGGATTTTAACGAATGTATTTGAACAAAAATATGTAAATGTTGCCATAATGTCAAAAGTGTTTATAGGTATTATTGGGTGATGGGAGGTCTTCTGTAATCAAAAATATATGCATCCGGAAACCCCTTGTGCTTAATTATACGAATTATTTCCTCCGCCAACTGCCTGTCAGCTACTCCGGTTATTCGTACATTAAAATAATAATGGCCTGCAGGTACAATCAAAGCATTATAATGCAATTTATTGCAAAGATAATCCATAGCCGCTTTAGCGTTTATATACTTAAAGTGGGCAACCTGTAACGTAATATCGTATTCAAACGGAAACTGTGCTTTGTTACTGCGGTCAATTGCAATAGCGTTCTCCCTATCTTTACCTGCGGTTGAGTCCTTCCTGTTTATAACGGCATTATCATTTCGGCTTGGATTGATGATCATATTCGGTCTTGCTTTTTCAATAACGCCAGCTTTATCGGTGATGTTGTCATTTGCCTTAACGTCATTTATTTTAACCGGCGCTTTTTTCAAATCATCAACCCTTGTAGAGTCGACAGGTTTTGTTGATTTTTGAGTCGGATTTGCCGTAGCGCTTGTCAATGTAAACTCCAGCCCGTCAACTATCGAGCCTTCTGTGCTCTTTTTGATAACGAACTTTATCGCCGCCGGGGCCGACCCTAAATTTAATTTTTTCAACTGGTCCGTATCTATTTTTGCTACGTAATCGCCGGGTGGTAATCCTAAATAAGTAAAATATCCATCAGTTTCGGTAATGGTCCGGGCAGCCATTTTTGCATTATTGTTTCGATACAGCCCCACAATGATACGACCTTGCCCTTTTAGCCCGGTTATATCTTTTAAGCTCACGTGACCTGAAACTTCACCGGAAACTGTAATAGGCACATCTATCACCTTAATTTTATTAGGGTCTATCGCCACGCTGAAATTGTGTTTACGCATTTGCCATGAAATATTGTCGAAGCTTTGCGGGTCCAATTCAACAGTGTAATTTATATAGGGCTCCAGATCAGTAATCCTGATGGTGGTATCTTTAATATTTTGTTCAACCCGCCCGCCATTAATACGAAGTTTCAGTCCGGCAACCCTTGGTTCGCCGGGGTCTCTTTTACCGTTAAGGTTCAGGTCAAGAAATGGTATTACAGTTAACCCTCCTTTTCCTACGCTTGAGTGGTTATTTAAACCGAAATATTTTGAGGGATGGTCGGCTATTAAGCTACCATTGGCGGACAGGAAGTACCTTGTTGAATAATTACTTTTACGTATAGAAGATCCGGTTTGCGCAAACGAAAAATCATACCTGATGCCCACTTCAACCGTTTGGATTTGGCTGGAAATATTATTTTCATAGGAAACATTCAAATAGCCATTTTTTAAAAACCGGCGCTCCAATTCCTCCTTAAAGCCGATCAACCTATTACTGCTATATTCATATTGGGCCTGCTGGGTAAACAGGAAACCTTTAAAAACCCGGGCTGATATCGAGAGGTTACTGTAATAATAGGGCGAGTTATTTTCAATAAAAAGTCCATAAGTATTTATAGTTGCATTCAGGTTCCAAATGGCGCCGGAAATCAGCCATTCAGCCGTAGTATAGTGGGTAGCCGGAAGAATAATCTGATCTAGAGTAAACCGGGTATATGCAGAGAAAAAACCACTCCTGATTGGGGCTGATAAAATCACCTTTCTTTCTTCTGAAAAAGTGTTGTTAATTGCAGTCTGGCCCTTTTTGTACCAGGTATCGTTCAATTCAATCTGCAAGCCTGAATTGAGCCGATAAGTTGCAACTGCCTTTGCCCGTACGCCGTAAGTATATTCGCCTGATAGCAGCAGGTTATTCAATAACCTGGCAGAAGAATTTATAAAGGGCATGGTTGCGCCTGATGTAACGGATGATAAATACTCCGTTCCTCCCCCAATAGTTAAAGTATTATTTAGTCCGTAATTAGCACTTAAACGCGAAAACCGGCTATGGAGACCATCTTCCACAATCCCGGCACTGGCGGTATACTCAAATTCGTTTTTCGGTAAAAAGTTAAACGGCACGCTAATGTTTTGCTCTACCGACCGCTCTTCGCCGGAGGGGCCATAAAAACGCAGTTTAATCTGCGAGTTACCATATACCAGCGGCACTTCAAAAGTATAATAGCCTGATGCGTCAGCATGCACAAAGGCAACCAGCACATTATTTACATATAATTCTACCACCCAATTGGGTTGCGTAATGTTGCTGATGGTATAGGTGCCAAACGACCTCCTATAGGTTGTTGGCGTGTTTGTTAATTGCACGCCAACAATCGGCGAATAAATGGATGCAATTGATTGACCGTAAATTTTACCCGCCATTACCTGCTTAAGCATCGGGTTGTCATTATTTGCCAGTCGCCACAGGTAATATTGGTCTCTTTCACGAAGCGGCTCGGTGCTATGATAATTTATCGACACGTCTGTTTCCCCGCCGGCAATCAACCCTCCTAACCCTAAGTTTACACGGGTATCTGAACCGAAGTATGTTTCGCGCGTTTTAACCACCGACCAGTCGGCGGTACCAAAATGAAAAAGTGGGTACGTCCGGCCGACCACGGTATCAACCTTTGCTTCGCCTTTAAGCTGGCTGATGTTGTTTCGCATTTGGTCAAGCCGCATTTCGCGCATTACCGGTAATTCCAGGTCCGTATTTATGACGACCGATAAGTTACGAAAACTGAAGGTGCAATTAAGAGCGAATATCTTCCCAAAAAAACCTGAAGCCAAAAATAAATCAGTTTGGGTTTTAATCATATCTCCGGGCTTCAGGTCAAACGTTTTATCCTTATACCTGATACGATTATTAGTTTTATCAATTAAATAAATAGCAGTTTGATTAATGAAAAAGCCGCTCAATGAGTCACGGCCTAAAGAAGGAGTATTTGCTATTTTTAAAAAATCAAAAAGGTTACTTACGGGCAGATAGATGGTCTGATCGCGAACGAGGGCTGGCATTTCGGTGTTACCTATGCGAAGCACATTTAAAGAAACCGAAACCTCGTCGTAGTCGGGCTCTGTTTGCGCTATTGATACCGGTAAAAAAAACAAATTTAAAAGCAATACCATAGAAAATATCCTTCCTATAGTGATAAGAAAATGATAAAGCCCATGCTTGTTTTTAAGCATTGATGTTAAGCATAGCGTTTGTATTTGGTTGCATCATTGCTGTATAAAAGTCACAGAAAAAGTTCCGTTGTAATTACCCGGGGGATTGGCAAGCGGGCTACCGACTGTAAGCGTTCCGCCTATTCTTAACTGGGTGCGACTGGGCGATACTGCAGTTGCAATAAATGGCGAACCCAGGCTTGAAGCGCCAATATGCATATTCATTGAGCCGCCGTTACTGCCAGTCAGGCTTATATCAGGCCCGTTAACAATTGTAACAAGCGTCCCTGGTTCTGCATCAACCTCGAAAATTGCAGGTGAAAAAGAAAACCCAAGGTTTGCCTGGATAACGCTCCCGGTAACCGACCTTGACCCGTTTGCGTAAATGATTACGGTACCCCCAGAACCTCCCTGTACAAATGCCCCAAAACTTAATCCCTGTGCCGGATTAACATATATGGTTATTGGCCGCGGAGGTTTTTCCGGCACGACTGATTTACGTTGAGCATATAATGCAGCGTTTGCCAACATAAATAGCAGCAGCGAAAATGTCATCCTCACTACTTTCCGGCGAAGTATATATATTGTGTGTGCTTTCATCTGTTTACCAAAAATATTTTTTTAGAGTGCATGCCCTTTGCGGTAACAAATGAAACTACGTATATCGCGTCCACCATATGTCCATCTAGTTCATAGTCGCCATTCCCATCAATTGTTTTACGCGACATAATTTGCCCGCTCATATTGCTAAGCATTAAATAGCCATTTTGATTCTCAACAAGTTTTATGTGTATAAATACCTTGCCTCCCGATCCGTAAACCGAGTAAATATCTGTTTTATTAACCGATGTTTTTGACGGAAGACACCGTAACGAAAAACGATTTTCATAGGTGCCACTTTTTAAACTGACATCGAACCTTGCATTTTGCTGTAAGTCCTGGCTAAGCCCTGTTTTAGCATCAAATAAATACAGGTGCAAATTATCGGGCCATTGCTCCACGTCGCGTAAAACAAAGCTGACAACCCCGTCTTTACTTATTTGTAAACCCACTGGTATAACGGTAAGGGTATCTAACTTTGGCAAGGCATTGATAACAAGTTTTGTGACATCCGAACGCAGCGAATATAAATTGGGAAGCTTATCATCTATATTCATGAGCTTTAACGCATCAAGGTTTTTTTCGAAAGCAGGCGTCGCCTTTTCATCTGTGTACACGACCAACGGATCCGACGAAGCAGAATTGTCTGAAAAATTGGCGCTTAGCCGTACCAATATACGCGGTGCGGGGCCAAATGCGCTAAATGATTTATGAAAAACGGGATTAAGGTTGTTAACCCGAACGTTATTATTGACTGCTAATGTTCCGGCAACCGGGTAGGTGCCATTGCTTACGTGTAAAAAAAAGCCCTGCATTGATGCAATGATATTATTGGCAACCCCATCGCTTGATACCCCATTAATAAATGTACTATAAGCGCCGGAATACTGGTCGGTCGTGCCGGAATCAAAATAATAAATAGCATTGTCGATATTTGTTTTAGTCCATCCTGATGAAGCGTTCCAGTCAATAGGCGAAGGGTAAGGATTTCCAACAAGGTTAAAACCCTGTGTATAGGGCTGATTGTGGTTGAATAAGGACGATGAAAGCGTTCCGTTATTTACAACCCCGGTTATGCTCACTATTTTTTGCGCTGTGGCCGCCCCAAAATCCGCTGCGTAACCCTGCATTGGGCTAAGGACATTTGTTGAAGTTGAATAAGACGTAAACCCAGAGCTTGCCTGATTTTCTATATAAGTGTAAAAATTGGAAAAAGAGGCATTCAGATCAACTGTGCTTGAAAAATTACTTACCGTTGCGGCCTGGAAAGGGGAGCTGAAATATTTATAGCCAAAACCTGCGTTAAGGTATCGCTGCATGGTTACATTACCAAGCACAGCGCCTGCCCCGCTGCCATCTATCAATGCCGTTTGCGTGGCTGTGGAAGTTAACGTAAGAAATCCGCCGGTATTAAATGTCCCCGCCGCAGGCAAAAGTACCCCGCTTAGGTTTAGGGTGCCGTTTAAAGTTACGCCCCCACTATTATTTATAGTAAGATTATTAATTGTATTTCCCGAAAATGTGGCAGCAGGTATAATTTGCGGCGAACTATCGTTCATTTCAATAGTTCCGTTACTTGCGGTGAATGTTCCGGAGTTGTCAATTGCTCCTCCTATTTGCAATACAGCCCCGGTTACGGTTAAAGAGGTGCCGCTTTCAATGGTAATATCATTCACAGGATTTGTTCCTGTGCTGATTACCGGAAAAGTTGATGACCCTGCCGGTATTAGCACATTAGTAGTAGCAATAGGGACACCGCCGCACCAGTTAGCAGGGTCACGCCAGTTACTGCTTGTGGTGCCAAGCCAGCCGCCAGGTTGCACCACTACTACGCTAACAGAATCAGGGATATCAGATGGTACTGCCGAACAGTTTAAATCCTGCAAGCTGACGATGGTGTAAGTAGTTGTGGTTAAGGGCGTAACTGTAACCGGAATTGTGGGTGCCGTACCACTGAAAACATCGCCGCTGCTTAGCGAACCGCTAATTGCACCGCTACCTGTTACATGCAGCGTAAGTGTTGTCGAACTGCCGGCGCAAGCTACGCTGCTGCCGGTTAAAGTAGCCGTAGGGCGTGTGTTTAATGTAACCAGCGTACTGTCTACTCCAAAACATCCGTTGGCATCTGTTACTGTTACTTTATACCAGCCAGCAATTGGCATTACAGTTGGGTTCTGACTCGTCGAAATTATAGTGTTCGCCGGTGAACGCCAGCTATAAACAGGGTTTGAAGTTAGTCCCGGGTCTACCGAAAGGTCAACTGTACCGCCCAGGCAAACCGGCGAACTATTGGAAGCAACAATAACAAACGCTGTGAAATTAAATTCATACGCGCCCAAATCAGGCGTTATAGTGTTGCGCGGGCTATTATTTATGTCGGTACTTATAGCAACCGGGGTTGTTACCGGAGTTCCGACATTACTGAGTGCGCAATTAGTAAGGCTATCTGGTTGCAAATTGTAAACAGATGTAATGAAGGTGACAGTTGAATTAGCTGAATTTGTCTCGCCTGCTGAAGCACTCTGAAATTGTGAGAACGTTTGGCTTACCCCACTTCCCCATTCGCCGGTTGTTCCTGCAGTACTGCTGTAGAGGTCGTTATAATTGGAGGCACCTGACGGCCAGTTTGAAACTACGGGCACCGTAATATTGCTGATGGCATAATTGGGGCCTGTGCCCGTCCTAGTATTAACAAACACGTTATTTCTTAAAGTCAGGTTACCGGCTACTGTGCGGATAAACCCGGCGGTGCGCCCGGCGCCCGTTGCGCTGCCTGCTATCTTTACCGAATTAAAAAAATAATTCCAGTTACTGCCCGCCGCATCATTAATACCGTAGATTTTTAAACCGTTTGTATTTGATGAATTATCCAGTTTAATGGCATTGTTGTAAACGTTAAAAGAACCGTTAATTCCCATTATTCCACTTATTCCCGGCAACGGCGATGTTCCCGTAGCTTTGTTGGTAAATGCACTGATACGATTGTTAAATATGTTACCGAGGCTTCCGCCTCCGGTAACCGCAATCCCTGTGACTGCCGTGTTGATAACGTTTGTTGCCGTCGCGCTAAAATTAGATAAAGTGTCCGCAGACATGACTTGCCCCGACACAGAAGCTAAGTTCAGTATCCCTACAATATTGTATCCCGAAGGATCGCCGGTTTCTATATCAGCGGTTTTAGTAGATCCTGTTGACAGGTTGGCGATATTGTTAGCAGAAATGGTGTAGCTAAATGCCCCTGCTACACTAACACCCCTTACTTGTGCCGCAGTACCCGTGGCAGCCAATAGAAGGTTGCTAATCGTATTACTGCTGATTGTAGACGGAGATACTGACGAAATACCTGTATAAATGGTTGAATTTACATTATTGTTCGATGCCGTACTGATGAATTTAACGGTATCACGGGTAATGGTAATAACAGCAGCCGAATTATTTGCTAAGTTGTTAATTCCTGTAAAACTGCCCGACGACGTAGTACTCAGGTTACTGATGTTTTGAATCGTATTCCCATTAATCTGAACCGATGACGCCACAGATGGCCCTGTTACAATCCCGGTTAAGGAAGTTGTTAAGGCCGTTGATGCCGGTAAAACCCGGATGCTGTTGCTAACGGCACCTGTTCCGCTACTCCCGATAACATTATCATTAACCTGCGACGGAGCCGAAGCGCTGTTTATAAATATACCAGTGAAAGCTGAAGGTGCGGCCGACACTCCGATATTGCTTACATCTATTCCGCTTACCTGGTTACCAATAACAATTCCACCCGTGCTTGCACAATTAACACCGTTAATTAACGAAGAGTTAGTGGCAGTTGTAGTTGTTGTGGTAACAATTATCGATGAATTGACCGAAGCAGAGCCAATCATGTTTCCATCACCATTAGCGCTGCCGCCTATATTTATTCCCTGCCCCCCGGTCTCAATACCTGAAAAAATATTTGAATTAGCTGCCGTTGGGATGGTAGAAAGTGACATAGCCGCTATGGTGTTACCTTTAATGGCTGAGGCCGGTGAAGCGCCGGTGGTAGTTAATGAAATGCCCTGGTAGGTAATACTCCCTAAACTTGATGAATATACCGCGTTAATCCCGGATGCGCCTGCCGAATTGCCACCTATATTGTTATTCAATACGGTGTACCCCGCCCCGCCCGAAATTTTTATACCATTAAGTGCAGAGGCAGCGGCGTAATTAATTGAACCAGTAACGGTCCCGTTAAAAATATCATTCCCGGAAATGGTCCACCCTGTTGAAGCCGCCGCAATATCTATTGCCCTATCCCTGTAGTTATAAATTTGATTATTTGAAATCGTATTTGATGAATTTTCATTACCAATCGTGCCTGCAGAATAAACCGCCGCGCTGCCGGTATTCGATGCCACCGTTGCGTTTATTATACAATTATCAACCAGGTTGCCGCTGTTTCCCCCAGCTCCGGAAGTACTGAAAAGTATAACGCCATTGGTTGAATTTGCGTATGCCTCGGCATCACAATATCGAATAGTATTATTTGAAGCACCGTTTATAAAAGTGAAAGCTGTTCCAGTTGTGCCGGCAGTATTGGTGTTTTTAAAGCTAAGGTATACCCCGCTACCACCGTTACTCCCATTAATAGTTACGCGGTTGGATCCATTAAGACGGATAAGGCCCGAAAGAACATTGCCCGAGACGGTTCTGAGTGTCGCGGCATCTGGCTGGATGGTTAAAGTATAGTTTCCTGCTCCTGATTCTGTCCACTTGTTTAGGGCGTTTGTACCATCTTCGGCAATATCCGAAGTAATGTTAAAAGTAGCATTGCCAGCCAGGCCGGCAGTGTTAATTGCCGCGAATAAACCATTCGCCCTGGTTAAAGACGTAAATACTTCGGTGTTACCCACATTATAGCTGCCCGAAAACGGGATATTATAACTGTTAATTGTTCCCGTTATCGGAAAGGCGGCCGATGTTAACGCAACACTTGCAGGTGGAACGGTAAAAGCCCCCGAATTAATAGCAATATTCGCCGTTGTTGCCACATCCTGTGCAACAATAAAATACTGGATTACCCCAGCCGTAACAGAAGCTCCGCCGTGCAGTAACGTATAATCAATGGTAAAGGTGAACGAAGACGATGAATTTGTAGCTTCAGTATATTTCCAGCCGTCTGTACCCGGCGAGTTATCTAACCATACATTGCCATCCGAAACTCTTTTATAATAAATCCTCGGCTTTGTACCTGTAGCTACGCTAACACCGCTGGCATCGGTAATGGTAACACCCGTAACGTTTCTGTTTGTTGTAGACGTGGTATTGGTTAGCAATGTATAAGTTATTGTTGGCGGATTGGTTTCAACGCCAAAAATTTCATCAGCACCTATATCCGGCGAAGACGATGACCCGGTATACCCGGTATTGCCCGCTCGTATTTGCCCGTCGAAATCATCAGTAATACCTCCAATATTTACAGCGCCGCTTTCTACAAGCGTAGGTTGTGCGCTATCCATGTGTAAAAACACAGAGGACGAACCCGTAGTGCTCAAAAATTTAGCCGTAATATTTTCTGAAACCGATTGCGCATCGCGCGTGGCCATCCTGGTAATAAATGCAGCAATGGTTTGGTCCGAGTTCGTCCCGTCAGTATAAATAAGTTTTGTTGCAGATGGGGTACCTGCGTAAAAAAGGTTGTTATTTGAAGTAGCAGCATAATTGGTAAGGGTTGTTCCCGACCTGCGGTAAGCTACAGTTGTTCCCGTACCTTTGGGGGTTGAGGTATTGGTAATACTGTTGTTCCTTAAATTAAGCGCAGCAGTAGTCGCCGTTGCATTCATTGTATGATAAATACCCGTAGAACTGAAACTTGCCCCTGTTGAGCTGGCATTGATATAAATTGTATTAAAATAGATATTAATGCTTGATGATGCCGTTGCCGAAGTAATGTTTATACCCCTAATTAAGTCAGTTGCCGAGTTTGCGGCGGGCGTGCGCAGGTCTCCAATTAAATTGTTGTAAACGGTTACAGTAGTGCCGCCAGATATAAGCATACCGTTAACTGTGCCGGTAGTGCTGCTGTTGCTTAAATCATAAATTTTATTTTTATAAATATTCGGGGATGTGCCGCCGGTCACAGCAATCCCCGTAACCGCCGCAACAGCTGTGGAAGAGAGCGTATTGATGGTATTTGAAAAAATATTCGTATTACCTGCACCAGTCGTAATGCCTGTAATGGCGCCCCCTCCCGAAATATTATTAACCAGGTTGCCGCTGATGGCATTACTTGAGCCTACAATGTTGACCGACATGGCCGTGACAGCGGCGGTCCCGCATGTCCAGTTACTGAAGGTATTATTTTGAATATTTTTCGCTGCCGCGCCAGGGTCGGTATTCACCCATCCTGCAATAGTAGTGGCACCCGTGACCGTAATATTTGAAAAATTGTTATTGCTGTTGTTTATAACCGCACCGGCCAATGAAGTTGCTGTGCTGCTGGTGAACAGGGTAAGGATACCTCCCGCTTTCTTTGTAAAAGCCGTTACAATTGCATTATTGTTTACATTTTGCGCGCCGGTTGCCGATACGGCCACATTATTTGTAATAAATATTACGCTGCCTGCCGTGTTTATATTCAAATTGGTAAAAGTATTACCATTAATTGCCTGCGAAAGTGTGGCGGCTGAATTTGATATTAAAGTAGCGGCTCCCGTGCCTGCCGTGGCGTAGTTAATGCCCTGGAAATTATTGTTACTGATAGAAAGCGCGGCAGCGGATGTGCCGGCTATATTATTAATCATTATTTGCGTACCTGAATTGGCTGCATTGTAAGTGATGGCGCTTGAAGCGCCCGAACCGGTTCCAATATTATTGTTATTGATGTTAATAGTTGTAGTAACCGCCCCCGAATTATAAATAGCGTAGAAAGGTCCCGATACTGCTGTGGTAGCGTTTCCGGAGATGGTATTACCAGTTACATTGATTACGGGCGTGGCTGATGAATTATAGATACCCAAAAACACCCCTGTGGTCAATAGTGCTGTAGTATTACCGGATACTATATTGCCGGTAATAGAAACCGTTGCTGCCGCGCCGCTGTTTTGAACCCCATACAGGAACCCCGTAGTCCCGGAGGTACTTGAGTTATTGGAAATGGTGTTATTACTTATTGAAACCGAAGCAGGGGCCGAACTGCTTAATATACCAACGAGCCCGCCTGTTGATGCACTGGTGCTGTTGCCGGTAATGGTATTATTCGTTATTGTTACCGAAGCAGGGGTTATGGCAGCGCTGGAAATACCCGTTAGATTACCGACCAATGCGCTGCTGTTTTGGTAACTTAAATTTTGAACAATATTTCCGCTAACCTGTATGGTTGACGTTACCAATGCACCTACCGAAATACCTGTTAATGATGTCGTGGTGCTGGTTGAAGTTGAAAGTACCCTGATACTGTTTGATGCCGCTCCTGTACCAGTGCTGCCGATAACATTAGTACTAACCTGCGATGGCGGGCTTGCATTATTAATAAATATCCCGATAAATGTAGATGGGGCCGGGGCGGTCCCGATATTTTTAATGTCAATACTGCCCACCTGGTTACCGGTAACCAGCCCGCCACTGCTAAGGCAATTTACTCCCCTTATTATTGACAAAAATGTTGCTGTTGAAGTGGTTGTGGTTACGGTAACAGAACCGTTGGCTGTATTTGACCCAATGGTGTTTCCATCACCGGTTAAACTCCCTCCAATGTTAATACCGGAGCCGTTGGTCTCTATCCCTATAAAAACGTTGGCGGCCGTGGTTGACGTTGGAACTGCAGAAACTGAAATGCCTGCAACCGTATTGCCCTTGATATTAGAAGCGGGTGTTGCAGCACTTGTGGTCAGCAATATCCCCTGGTACGATATAATTCCTAACGTTGAAGCATATACGGCATTTGCGCCGGAAGCAAGCGGGGCGCTTCCGCCGACATAGTTATTTAGAATTGCGTAACCTGTTCCGCCTAATATCCTGATACCATGAAGTGTGGAAGCCGCTGCATAATTAATAGCTCCTGTTACGCCGCCGTTATAAAAACTATTACCGTTTATAGTCCAGGTTTTTGAGCCTGTTGCGGTTATATCCAGCGCCCTGTCACGGTAATTAAAAATATTATTGTTTGATATGGTGTTCGTAGCGTTTTCATTCCCAACGGTGCCCGCCGAGTAGATGCCTACATTCCCTGTATTACTGCTAACGGTTGCATTAATACTGCAATTACTTATCACGTTACTACTGTTACCGCCAGCAGCTGTAGAGGTACTGAAAAGCATAACACCATTGGTTGCGTTTGCATAGGCTTCAGTGTTACAATATTTAATAGTATTGTTACTTGCTCCGTTTATAAAGGTGAAACCCGTGCCAGTGGTACCTGCTGTATTCGTATTCCTGAAAGTAAGAAAATTACTTGTGGTGCCGTTGCTCCCGTCAATTGTTACCCGTTTTGCGCCGTTGAGGCGGATAAGGCCGGTTAACACATTACCCGAAATGGTTTTAACTGTTGAAGTGTTTGTTTGTATCGTTAAAGTGTAGTTGCCCAAACCTTGCTCAACCCATGGGTATAAAACATTACTTCCGTCTTCCGCAAGGTCCGAGGTCACATTGACAACGACATTCCCGCTCAATCCCAGGCTGTTTATAGCGGCAAATAATCCGCCTGCCGCAGTTAAAGATGTGTAAGTTTGCCCCGTACCAACATTGTAAGTACCCGAAAGAGCTGAAATTGTTGAACCTTGAAATTCGTCGGCGCCAATGTCCGGAGCAGTCCCGGCACCTGTATAGCCGGCATTACCCTGTCTGGCCTGTGCATCGTAGTCAATGGTAAAATTTGCGATGTTTACGCCACCGCTTTCTGCGAGAGTGGCTTTTGTGGGGTCCAAATGCAAAAACACTGCTGAAGAGCCTGATGTGCTCAAAAACTTGGAAGATGTAAAAAGATCTTCGGTTACTGACGCAGCGTCTCTTGGGGAAACCCTGGTTTTATAAGCGGATAATATCTGGTCGGAATTGGTCCCGTCGTAAAAAATGAGCCGGTTTGTTGCTGCGGGCCCGGCATATAAAAGATTATTGTTTGATGTTGAAGCATAATTTGCTAAGGCCGTTGTCGATCTGCGGTAAGCCACTGTCAATCCTGTTCCGTTCGGCGTCGAAACATTGTTAACAATATTGTTCCTTAAATTGAGAACCGAGGTTGTGGCGGTGGCGCTGGTAGTATGATAAATACCGGTAGTTCCGAAATTAGCTCCTGTTGAAGTGGCGTTTATATAAATGCTGTTATAGTATACATTTATGGTTGAATTAACCGCTGTTGAAATAAGGTCCAGCGCCCTGATGGGGTCCGTTGCACTCGATGACGGCGTCCGCAGGTCGCCAATTAAATTATTATAGATATTTACATTGACAATAGTTGTACCGGAAACCATTATACCATTAACTGTTGCACCAACAATAGCGTTATTCGCCTGCAAATCGTATATTTTATTGGCATAGATATTTTGATTTGTACCACCGCTTACCACGATGCCGGTAACCGCAACAGCCCCTGTTGTGGCAAGCGTATTGATTGTGTTTGAATATATTTTATTATTCCCCGCACTGGTTGTGATGCCTACAATTGTGCCGGCACCTGTAATATTATTTATAGCATTACCGGTGGTGCTGTTGGTAGCGCCGGTAAGGTTTATATTCATAGCGGTAACTGCTCCGGTACCCGCCGTCCAATTGCTGAACGTGTTGTTCTGGATTGTTTTATTTGATGCGCCGGCGTCGGTATTGGCCCACCCCGCTATAACAGCTGCGCCGCTTACTGAGATATTTGAAAAATTATTGCTGTTATTATTAATTACACTGCCCGAAACTGAAGAAGCTGCGCTTGAAAACAGCGTGACAGTCCCGCTGTTCCCGGCTTTAGCAAATGTACCTGATACAGTATTGCCATTTACATTCTGTGTGCCTCCCGACGGCACAATTACACTATTGGAGATAAAGGTTACATTGGTAGTATTCACATTCATATTGGTGAACGTGTTGCCATTAATGGCCTGTGTGAATGTGGCTGCCGAATTTAATATGAGTGTTTGGGTCCCCGTACCTGGCACGGTATATAAAACATTATAGAAATTATTATTGCTAATTGACAAGGCGGCCGCCGCCCCCCCTTTATTATTATTGATTAATACCTGTGCGCCGGAATTTGCTGCTGTAAAATTTATTGCGGGCGAAATACTTGTCCCGATATTATTGGAGTTGATATTTATTGTTGTTGCTATCGTTCCTTTATTATAAATGGCATAATAAACTCCTGACAATGCAGAAGTTGAGTTACCCGATAGGGTATTACTGTTGATGTTAAGTATTGGCAGGGATACTGAGTTATAAATACCTAAAAACAAACCGGTAGTTAAAGCGGCCGTAGAATTACCTGATATTATATTGCTATTGATATTAGCTGAAGATGCCGCCCCACTATTTTGAATCCCATAAAAAAAACCGGTAGTGGTAGCTGCACTTGAGTTATTGGAAATGGTATTGTTGCTTATGGTAAGTATGGCCGGAGTTGCCCCGTTGTTAAGAATACCGTAAAATCCCCCCGTTGTAGCAGTGGGATAGTTACTGTTGGTTATAATGTTGTTACTGATGTTAATTGTGTTGGAGGCTGCTGTTGCTCCGGCAACGTTTTCGATGCCTTCCAATGCCTGGGTTGTTCCACCACCTTTTACCGTGACGGTATTAAAGGTAACTGATGCATTGGCGCTTGTAGCAGCGTTCATATAAATACCGCGTAAAATATTGGGGTGATTTGTGCCGCTTCCGTTATTACTGTTAAGCGTATTGTATGAAATATTTAAGCCATATTGTGCCAATGTGCGAATACCGTTTGCTGCATTAGCCGCCGCTGCCGCGCCTCCAAAATTAATAATTGTATTTCCCGTGGAGGACGAACTCCCCCCAATATCGTTATTGGCATCAGCTAACGTAAACGGCGATGCAGCGGCATAGCCGACTATGGCAATCCCGTTATTACAGTTTTGAATAGTATTACCATATAGCTTGTTGTTTGAATTCTGACCACCCGTTATTGGGGTCATTGTTGTTGCGGCCGTGCTGAACAACGCGTTCATTACTACAATTCCTGTTGAGCCATCTACCATCGGGCCTGATCCAGCTGCGTTATTTAAGTTGTTCAGGGTAATAATGCAGTTTTCGATAGTAACAAACTGGCATCCGTTTGATGTGCTTGCCTTATAAAGGGCATAACCATATTCCATTGTAGCAGCAACCGTGGTATTGGCTGGGTTATCAGTAATATCAATACCATTAATAGTCACGTAATCAGACCCGATTAATCGCCAGATTCCGTCCTGTACCGCAGTCGACGGTGTTCCCACACCCCCTGTGTATGCAGTTATTAATGGGTTACTGCCAGTTGTGGCCGGGTCTTTTTGAAATATAATGGGATTGGCTGCTGTACCTGTTGCAGTAAGCGAGATAGTTGAAGCAACAGTTTCGGTATATCCCGCCGCCACGTTAAAGGTAACACCGCCGCTGCCAACACCCGCAATATTCAGCGCATTTACTGCAGTCGTAACAGAAATATAATCGCCCGGGATATTCTTGACACCACTTAGCTGGCCAAAAGCAACCGAACAGTTACACCAAAATACAACAATGCTTAAAGTAAAATAGCGTATACTAGTTTTGTTGAATTTTATTTTGCCACGAGGGGATTTCAACCGAACATCATAGTTACGGGTAATATAATTTCCCGAGGAAACCTTACTATTCGAGCAAATAAATCCGGTTGGTCTCCTCATTTTTTATTAGGTAACTATATTAGCGCTCAAGTGACAGCAATTAACCATTACGATTAATTTAATAACAATTCGCTTTCCGCAAATTTTGCCGGTTTGGCATCTGCCTGGGCGGCATATATAATTTGCAATTTGCCACTATGGTAATTTATTTGAGATGAGCTATCCAAAATCATTTGAAATTTGCGCAGGGTATTTGGTGTATAAACGGACAGCCCATTTACCAGACCAACCTGCGTCGTAACACCTTTAGGAGAGATGTAGTTTACGGTTATATCGCCGTAAACAGACATATTCCCCGTCCGGTTGATATTCATACTTAATATTGGTTTGGTGTCAGCTGCAACCTTTAACGATAGATCAGACAATTTTGTAATTGTAGTTGACGAACCATTTTTGATGATAACCGGAACGGCAATGCCAAAAACAGCAATCAATTTGATGGTTATTGTCTTAGGTTTGTTTACAGTATCTTTCTCGCCTAAGGGCTTTTCATAAGGAACGGCACGGAAATATAAATGAGACCTGTATTCGCCGGGTTTTAGCTGAGTTGTATTGGTCAACTGTACCTTAACAACTTGGGCTTCATTAGGAGCAAGCACAACACTGCGGGGAAAAAACCGAAAATTTTTGTCTGCGAAATATTGCCCGGAATCGGGCTTACTGATCTCTTCAAAATTCCCATCTTCCTTCATCCTGTACTGAATTACTGATATTACGTACCTGGCTGTATCTTTACCGGTATTAGCTAAATTAAGCTCTTGCGTTCTCTTCGAATCTTCAAATACTATCCTTCTTGGTAGTATAAGCAGGTTCCCCTGGGCCATTGCATTGAAGTGAACAAAAACTAAAACTAATAATGCAAAAAAGAACCGAAAGTTCTTAAGCAGGGAAAGTAATTTCATATCCGGGGAAACTTAATTAAGCGATGTATTACAAAATTAAGCTTTAAATCCGTTTAAATGACAAAAGCATATAAAAGTATACGCTTTTGTCATTTAATAAATTGATTTATAATTAGTTGTAGTTAACCGTTACACTAAAAGGAGTAGCAGATATGTATGTACCTGCTGCCTGGCTGGCGGCTACATTTAAAGTAGCACCTACGTTAACAGTTTGTGTACCTGCAGATAAAGTGCCTGTTGATGACGGTGTGCTCGTAAAAGTATCAACTGTCATTGAATTGCCTCCGCTAGAGATTGTCAATGCTGACGATGGCAATGTAATTGAATAAGTGTAAGCGCCTTGCCCTGTTACAGTAAACGAAGCTGCTGCTACTGTTCCGGTTACTGCGGGTAATGTTATTCCGCCGGTAGCTGTTCTTGTACCTGCCGGTGCTAATACAACCGTACCGGCTGTTCCTGTTACTGCCACATTACCGAAGTTGATGTCAACTGTTTTAGAAATACTAATCGGCGTTACTATGGTTGCCGATGCCGTTGCTGTTGCTGTGGCTTGCGCAAAAGACGATGATACTGCGAAAATAGTGATTGCTAATGCTGCCCCTGCTGCTGTAAATAATTTTTTCATGATACTTTTTTAATTGTTTAAATTAATTATACCGCCTTGTACGCGTTTAAACATAGAAGGTTGTGTATTATTAAGATAATCTTCAACGACCGCTGAAACCAGCGCAGTTAGGCGGCTTTGCTAAACGAACCAACTTACTATAAAAGAAATTCGTAACTTAAACTACCAACCGTAAATATAAAGAAGCCCAGCCATAAAGGCAAGTATATCGATGTCTCCCTGATAGTTCATTTATGTAAGTCATTTTACTTATATTTGTACTATAAGATTTGCAATTAATCTGTTTGAAAAAGCGGTGAGTATTTCGGTGAGTAAGAAATTAAGCCATTATAAAATATTGAATATCAGTTCGGTACAAGGGTAGCACAAATCCCTCCGGCTCCACTTTTAAAGATAAAAGCCTGTTCGCTGAAAGCGGATGGGCTTTTATCTTTAAGGCTTAACTTTCGGGGTTTTATTATTTTTTTTAGTGCTGATAAAGGTATAGATTAGGGCAGCTTTGTAAAACAACTGAAAAGGGTAATTTTACACATATAAAATAAATCGTAAACCAATTCAACCTTAACGATGTATCAATCAATCAAAACTGCCGTTGTAAAGTTGTGTGCAATAAGCCTTTTTATCACCGCCATTTATTCTACGGCGTCTGCCCAAAAGGATACCCCTTTAAAAATAACCATACCCGCTGCGGGTAAGTTCTATAACGATAAACCTGCGGGCAAAGGGTGGGTAAATTTACTGGATACCACGCTCTGGAATGCCGAAGCTCAATACTGGCAGTTGACCAATGGCGTGCTGCATGGCGAAACTAAGGCGCAGGACCAGCATCACTATGGCTATACAAAAAAAATCTACAAGGATTTTGAACTCAACCTGCTGATTAAAATGACGGGTAACGAAGAAGCAAACTCCGGTGTTTGTATCCGGGTACACCCGGCCAGTTTCGATATTGTACCCGGCTACCAGGTAGACATGGGAAAAGGTTACTGGGGCTCGCTTTGGGAAGAGCGCCGTGCAGAAATGGTTCAAAAATACCCCGATTCACTGGCTGTCAAACTGGTAAAAGCCAATGAATGGAACCGCTATTACATCGTCGCAAAAGGCCACCATATACAGGCATGGCTAAATGGCGTTAAAACTATAGACATTATTCATGATGCAGGCTTTTTGGATGGTAATATAGGCCTCCAGCTTTGCCACGGGAAGCAGCGGTACACGGTTGTCGATGTGAAAGCAATGTATGTAAAGGAACTTTAAAATTGGCAATTAATGGCATTGTGTAGAACCTCGCAAAACACCTGGTTAAAGGGTACAGCCCGGCGAAGGCCCTGCAAATAACTCCGACTCAGTTGATTTCCCTATCAAATTATCTTTAAAGCCTGGAAATTGCGATTTGCGGTTTTTTTTTTGCTAAAAAGCTCATTAACAGCGAATACGATATTATTAAAATAAATTTATAATTTGGGAGTAGTTAAACTCATTGATAAAACCTTTTACAATTTATGCAAACTGCCGAAAACCCGCACTGGCCGCTTTGGAGAAAAATAATCTTCCGGTTCTTTTTTATCTATCTCGCTTTAGAAATTTCGCCTGTCAACTGGTTCGACGGTATCCCTTTCGTAAGTACTGTAACCCAGTACTATGGCAAACTTACCGACTGGCTGACAACTGAGGCAAATGCGCTGTTTTTCCATGTGCGGCCGGTGTTGGTGCCCGAAAATGGCAGCGGCGATACGTCCATGGGGTGGGCCCGGTTATGGACTTATTTGGCTTTGGCAGTTCTGGGTGCCATCATCTGGTCGGTATTTGACAGAAAGCGGAGTAATTACACCCATCTAAACTATTGGCTTTGCCTGTTTACCCGCTACTACGTGGTGCTGGTGGCGTTTACTTATGGCATCATTAAGCTGTTTGGCCAGCAGATGATTTTCCCGAACCTCCACCAGTTGGCCACACCGCTTGGCGACCTGTTACCCATGCGTTTTTCGTGGTTTTTTATAGGATACTCGCAGCCATACCAATTTTTTTCAGGATTGATGGAGTTTATAGCCGCGCTATTGCTGCTCAACCGCCGCACAGTATCGCTGGGTGTGTTGATGGCCACCGGCGTATTCCTGAATGTGATGATGCTGAACCTTTGCTACGATATCCCTGTGAAAATATTTTCGATGCAGATGGTGTTTACCTGCCTGTTTTTACTGGCGAATGAAAGCGGGCGGCTCATTGACTTTTTTATACTAAACAAACCCGCACCTGTCGGCGCCATATACCACTTCAGGTACACAAAAAAATGGATGCGCGTTACCCGGGTGGTTTTAAAATGCCTGATTATTATAGTGGCGGCGGTAATGCCTTTTTACCAAAGCTATAGCCAATCAACATCAAATACTGTTGCTAAGCAGCCTGTAAAAAACGGCGTGTATGCCGTTACCAGGTACCGGCTGAACAATCAGGACATACCGTTCTCGCCGCTTGACACACTACGCTGGCAGGACCTGATATTTGAGGACGGGCTAGGCAGTGTAAAATCAAACGATACACTTTTCAGACAGCGGTATAACCGGGGATATTTTTTATACGGATTAGACACCGCCAAACATATGCTTGGCTTTAAAAAGAAATTTGACGCCAAAAATTATATGATTGAGTTTAAATACACAACGCCGGATAGCAACACCATTACGTTGGCAGGATTGCGGGGCAAGGATAGCCTGTATGTGGAGCTTAAACGAACAAAACGGCATTTCCAGCTGGCTGAAAGGCAGTTTCACTGGCTGAGCGAGCAGAACAGGTAGATTTACTAGTGGTTAAGCCCGCTTTGTTTATTGGCGAAAATTTCTTCGACGGCAATGTAATTCCGACTTCACAAATTCGGGCAAACAATTTCATTACCAAAGCGTAATACATCATCAACATTATTTATATGGACCTGAAAACTTTTACCCAACTACCATTTTATATCAAACTGGCTTGTGTGCTCTTTAGCCTTTTTGCCATCGGTTGCCTGGTCATCCTGGGGAAGGAAATCCTGTCGCCTTTGTTATTTTCCTGTTTGTTCTCCATATTATTATTGCCGCTGGCCAGGTTTTTTGAGCTAAAAATGCATTTGCCCCGAAGCGCCGCGTCCATGATCGCTGTAGTATTATTTTTATCCGTAGTTGGGGTTATCATCTATGTTATTGGCTCGCAGATAGCAGACCTGGTGAGCGATTGGCCCGCATTCCAGGCGCAGATCAGCCGGTCGATGTATAATTTCAGGGGCTGGGTGTCCGAGCATTTTCATATTACTCGCCGCAAACAGCTTAACGTGGTTAATACCGCCACCAGCAAAGTAACCGCACCCGACGCAGCCGCAGTGGGTACCACATTGCTGTCGCTCTCGTCTATGGTCTTATTCCTCGTATTTACATTTATCTATACCTTCTTCTTCCTGCTCTACCGCAAACTCATCATGAAATTCCTGGTATCGGTGTTCCTGGAAGAAAATAAAGCAAAAGTGCATGAAATTATAGAGCAGGTACAGATGATTATCCGTAAATACATCACCGGCTTGTTGATTGAAATGGCGATAGTAGCCATTGCAGTGAGCGTAACGCTTTCTGTGCTGGGGGTAAAGTATGCCATTTTATTGGGGCTGATCACCGGCATTTTTAACCTTATACCCTATTTCGGTATTTTTTCCTCGATGGTATTGAGCGCCACCGTAACGCTGGGTACTTCGCAGGACAGCACTGTAGTAATTTATGTGTTGATAGCCTTTGTGATTACACACCTGGTCGACAGTAATATTGTGTTGCCGCTGGTGGTGGGCTCCAAGGTCCGGATCAACGCCCTGGTTACTATCCTTGGGGTGGTCATCGGCGAAATGTTCTGGGGAATTTCCGGCATGTTCCTCTCCATCCCGGTTATTGCGGTGCTCAAGATCATTTTCGATCGGGTGGAAAGCCTGCACCCCTGGGGCATTATTTTAGGAGACGAAGAAAAAAAACAAAACAAGTTAGCCAGGAGACTGACCACCCGGAAGAAAAAAGTGCAGACCGCAGAAGAGTAATTTGCAACAGGAAGAGCCCTGTTAAAACCAATTGCACTTCCGCCTTTGTTGGTGTTGTCACCAACAAAACCAATTAGGTTGTGATATCCAATAAGCCGGCAGATTACGCGGGCTCTTTGTACATCACAATATTCATCCTGCTTGTTGGTGACAACACCAACAAGGGCGAAAAAGGGAGGGAACCGCACATTCCCGCGCTTTTTCAGCCTTCGGAACATCAACATGGGTGAATTTTATTAATTGTCACAAAGACACTACATAAACTAATGCCCCCTGCCCCTATCTTTGTGGGGTACGGTTTGTTAACGTATCCCTGTCACTCAAACTAAAAGACGATGAAAAGACTGTTTTGCCTGGTATTTATCCTTGCGTGTGTTTTACCCGTTATAGCCCAAAAGCAACAGGCCATAAGGCCCGGCGAAATTTGGCCCGATAACGATGGCCAGCATATACAGGCGCACGGCGGCGGCATTATAAAGCTAAAAAACACCTGGTATTGGTATGGCGAAGAACGCCGGCAGGGCTTGGATACCAACTACCGCTATGTAAGCTGCTATTCATCAACCGACTTAATGAACTGGAAGTTTAACGGCGATGCCATCGCGCTGGCCAAACCCGACTCCATGCTCACCGGCCGTTGGGTGCTGGAAAGGCCCAAGGTTTATTACAATGCCCAAACCAAAAAGTTTGTGATGTATATGCACCTCGACGGCGGCATTAAAGGCATATCGCATAATAAATGGGCCTATGATTACGCCCGGGTGGGTGTAGCGGTAAGCGATAAAGCAACAGGGCCGTTTAAATATGTACGCTCGTTCAGGCCGCTGGAAAAAGAGAGCCGTGATATAGGACAGTTTATCGACGATGATGGCAGCGCCTACCTGGTATTTGAATGCCGCCCCTCCGGCGGGTTTTATATCGCCAAACTTTCTGCCGATTATTTGAATGTGGAGAAAGAGGTTTCGTTTATCCACCTGCCTTTGGAGGGCGGGGCCATAGTGCATTATAAAGGACTATACTATGCGGTGGGTTCCGCGTTAACTGGGTGGTCGCCTAACCCGAATAAGGTGGCTACGGCGGTGTCGCTGGCGGGGCCCTGGAATGAGTTTACTGATATAGCGCCCCCTGCTGCCAAAACTTACGGGGCACAATCAACCATGTTTATTAAAATAACCGGTAAAAAAGATACCACCGTAATTTTTATGGGCGATAAATGGGATCCGGCTAAATTGTGGGATTCGCGCTATTTGTGGATGCCGGTAAAAATAGGCGACGGGAAGCTGTGGCTGCCGGAACCGAAGCCCTGGATTTTGGATGTGAAAGCCGGGACGTGGCGTTATGCCGGGGAGTGATAGGGTGGAAAATAAAGGAAAGACGATAATTGCAGTGCTTGTTACAGACATGTCCCCGCAGGTAGTTAGTAACTTCATACACCGCTAAAATGTCATGTCGCAGGTATTGCCGTTTTATCATAAAGTGAAATGATTGCCGGCAGCAGTTTTTCTTCGGTCAGGTATGGAATGTCGAAGGTTCTTTTTGACAAATTATCAGCAATATTTTTGATTATAGGCGCTTCAGATGACGCCCGTTTTTTTAAAAGCGGGTCTTTTAAATTTTCTATGGCGGATAGACATTGGTTGATGACCCATGCATAAGGAACAATCCCCGCTCTTTTCAAATCATTCTGAAGTGCTTCAGCTTCTCTCATCGGGGTTGTTTCCGGTAAAGCGACTAACAGAATCTTTGCAAAATTGCTATCCTGCAATAACATATAGGGTGTCGTGATCTTTCCGGAATCTACAGCTATATTTTTCATAATTTCCTTATGGTAACTACCGGTTGTATCAAGTAACAGTAATGTATGGCCTGTTGGTGCCGTATCCATAACCACAAACTGCCGCTTAGCGCGCTGAATAGCTTTAGAAAATGCGTGGAATACAGCTACTTCCTCTGTGCAGGGCGATTTAAGGTCCTCAAGCAATAGTTTTTTACCTTCCTCATCCAAATTCTTTCCTTTCTGGGCGGCAATTTTATCTACGTAATTCTTCGTTTCAATTTTCGGATCAATCCTTTCAACCGTTAAATTTTCCGGAATGATAGCTAATTGGTTCATGAAGTCTTTTATATGTGCAGCCGGATCGGTTGTGGTTAAAAGAACCGTGTGCCCACGGTGGGCTAAAATTGTTGCTATTGACGCAGCTACTATTGTTTTACCCACCCCGCCTTTTCCCATGGTCATAATTAAGCCGCCGTCATTATTTTTTTCAAGTTCATCAACTAATTCCCTCAAATTACTCAGCGGATAGTTAATATCATTTAAGTTTGAGGTCTCAACTGTTGCAATTTTCCTTTGTAGGTCACCGTTAAATACAGATCGTAGTTTTTCCAGGCCCAGTACATTGTAGGGCAACAAGGGATAATTTATAGACGCTAAGCTTTTTAACGTCCCGGGCATTTCAAGTAATTCCTTTTCCGCTATCTTTTCAATTTGCAGCGCAACCGTATCTGTTTTGTCCGTTGCTTGAAATACTCCGTTAATTAATAATCTTTGATTGGTCATTCCTAAGTCGATCAGCTCCTGGCTTGTTTTTGCTGCTTCTTTCAACGATGAGGTTTCGGGGCGAGTAACCAGGTAAAAAGTAGTTTGCAAGGCATCCCTTAAGCTCGACACCACCTTTTCATATCTTTCTTTACTGCTTTTTAAGGCGGAAGAAGGCCCTATGCAGGAAGCGCCGTTAGGATTGTTCCCAAGAAAATTCTCCCAGGCAGCGGGCAATTCCAGGAGGCGAATGGTATGCCCGGTCGGCGCTGTATCGAATATGACCGTATCAAATATTTCTGAAAGCCCCTCCCCGGTAATAAACCGTGAAAACTCGTCAAACGATGCAATTTCAGTGGTACAAGCTCCGGATAGTCCTTCCCTGATTTTTTTAATTTCTTCGGCAGATACAATTTCCTTAAGTGGGTCTGTCACCCTGGTACGATATTCTTCTGCCGAAATCTCCGGATTGATATTTATGGTGAATAGGTTGTTTAAATTTTTATGAGGGGTTATTTTATCGCCTACAGGGGTGCCTAATACATCTTCCAAATTGGAGGCGGGATCTGTGCTGATCAAAAGCACTTTTTTACCTTTATCTGCAATGTCCACCGCAGTAGCACAGGCTAGCGTGGTTTTACCTACTCCGCCTTTTCCTGTAAAAAAAAGAAACCTGGATTCGTAAACTTCATTAGTTTTTGTTACTTCCATTTATTGCGACATTATTTTCTCATAAATCACCTGGCGACAGCGGTCATGAATAACTGATCTTTTAAATGAGTGTCAGTCTTTTTGAAAAATAGGCTTTAACATACGCGTGCTGTTGATTGGCGGTCATTTTATCGGCCTGCTCTACTTCAATCACGATATCTGCAAAACGATGGTCCTTTCTTAAACTGTTCAGTAACTCCACTTTGGCGTCGGTTGGGCCAAAGAGCAGCACATGATCGTAATGCCTGATGTGCTCACCCAGTTCGCGGTAATAATCCGCCTGTTCATGCTGCTCTTTATTATGCATCAGGTTTTCGCTTCGCCCGAGTGTTTGTTCTTTTTCCTCGTGCGTAAATTTGGAGTCGATGGTTGTTGTTTGAATAGGATCTGTGGTAAACTCCATTAAATGGGCGGTTTGATGATCCATCCAGATACCTAAATTGCTTGCTGTTTTCATGGTTTTTTCAAAGGATGCTTCTTTAAGCTGAAGTTTTCACTATGGTGCAGATTATTCAGTTTTTATTTCATTAAAATTTAAACATCGGTCAAAGTTAAATAAGGGCGCACCGGCAGAAATGACGAAAAGCAAAAAAAGCAATGATGTTCCTCACTTTTCCGTTGCTGCGTTGTTATAACTTTGTTTTTATTAAACAAACTGTGATAAGCAAATCACTAATGGGATTTTTTGGGATCAGATAAATGAATTATTTGATCCGGTTACCATTGAGGGTGACGATTTTTAAGAAGAGTCAAGTAACCTCTTTGTGTAACTGTATTTATTTAAATGCCTATGAAAAAGAAAACGCTTATTGCATTAGGTGCTTCCGCCGGTGGCACTGACGCGCTTTTTGATTTTTTTGACAATACACTGCCTGATGGTGTATCCTATGTGATAACGACCCACCTCTATCCGCATATAAAAAGCCTTCTAACGTCTATGATACAGAAACATGCGGCGATTGAGGTATGTGAAGTGGAAGAAGATACGGAAATTATGCCGGATAAAGTTTACGTGATGCCGGAGAATAAAGTAATGACGATAGAAGGCGAAAGGCTTGTATTGAAGCCAAGGGACCTGGACATTAAAGTGAACCGGGCTATTGACATCTTTTTCAATTCGTTGGCACACAATCACAGCTTTAATATCATCGCTATTATTTTATCCGGCCTGGGAAAAGATGGAACGAAAGGTATAGTAGCCATTTCGAAAAACGGCGGGGTAATAATAGCACAAGAACCTTCAAGTGCGAAAGAGGAAAGTATGCCGGAAGGTGTGATCGACTCAGGGTACGCAGATTTTATCCTGGCCCCCAAAAAGATGCCTGAGCAAGTAATTAAAAGTGTAAAAGCGTTTAACGATAAATAATAACTTAAATTAATATTATGCACGGATTTAAAACTAATATAGAAAAGGAAACTTTGGAAAACAGCAATTTTCGCAAAGTTTTGTATACTGCCAAATATAGCCAGATCGTATTAATGAGCCTTTTGCCAAAAGAAGAAATTGGCATGGAAACTCATGAAAAAAATGATC
This sequence comes from Mucilaginibacter sp., assembly GCF_025359345.1. Lineage (GTDB taxonomy): Bacteria > Bacteroidota > Bacteroidia > Sphingobacteriales > Sphingobacteriaceae > Mucilaginibacter. The sequence goes on along the minus strand of NZ_JANYGQ010000008.1, from coordinate 82,273 downwards.
AATTCTTTCGTTTTGAAAGCGGAACGGGTAAATGCATTATTGATGGCAATGAATATGAGGTTAAGGCTGGGGATGCGGTTACAGTTCCTGCCGGCGCAAAACATAATGTTATAAATACATCAGAAAAGGAAGACTTAAAGCTATATACAATCTATTCACCCCCTAATCATGAAGATGGTATCATACGCAAAACCAAAAATGATGCAGAAACTATTGACGAAAAATTTGATGGCAAAACAACTGAATGATTGGGAATCCCCTATCAATTAGGCGTTTGTTAAGGAAGGCTTGAGCCTTGCGGTAGCGGAAAAATCGCTTGCGACAGCAGGGGTGTGTTTATGAATATAGCGCCCCGCGCTGCCAAAACTTACGGGGCACAATCGCCAATCGTAGTTAAACAATTTCGCCAGGTCCGGTGTTGAACAGGCATGATCCCCAAATTAATGAAAAAACATTCGCTGCATGCGCTAACCATAACAGCATTTATTTGCCTTGGCTTATTTGCCGGCTGTAACAACCAGCAAAAAAAGGAACCTCAAAAAAAACTGCAAAAAGCTGGTACAAAAACTACAGATGTGGCCACACCACAGCAGGCTGCGCTTACCCTCCCGGTACTCGACGCGCTGTTTTATGAGCCCGGCTTTGCATCTTCGTTGAAAACGAAAATAGGCTTAACGCCCGGGCAGATTGGCCGGCTCAGGGCTGCGGCACATACTTCACTGCGCGATCTGAACGAAGACGGCACTGCCGACACCGCATCGGCCCGCACGGCTACCCGGGCTTACGAGGTGCAAATTGAAAAGATTATCGGTAAGGACAAGGCGCAACAATTGCTGCAACTGGTGAACGACAGCTACAGCAAAGGCGTTGAAGGCCTGGCGCCTACCAAACCAAACGCTGTACCCGGCGATACGCGTATTGTTGTGAACGCCCCTGCTTTCCGGATGGATATTTTCGAGGGCGGAAAACTGGTAAAGACTTACCGGGTCGGTATTGGTTACCCGGAATTCCCGCTGCCTACCGGTATGCGCCGGGCAGATACCATTATATTTAACCCGGCCTGGACACCGCCGGACGAGCCCTGGGTAAAAGGCAAATTTCATGTTGGCCGGAGGGTGCTGGCCAGCAACGAGCTTAACCCACTGGGTCGAGTGAAGATACCCATCGGCATGCCCTCCCTTATCCATGGTGGCAAACCACTCAGCAAAATCGGCGACTTCGCTTCCCATGGCTGCGTGGGCCTCACCAATTCCCAGGTACTCGACTTTGCGACCACGCTTGCCCGGTTGGGCGGTGCAGCATTGTCTGCAACCGATTTGCAGGGGTTTGAACAACATAAAAACGACACCAGGTCGATAAAGCTATCAACGCGCGTACCAATCGACCTGCGTTATGAAACAATTGTGGCCGGCGATAGTGTCCTCCACATTTACCGCGACGTTTATGAGCGGGGCACCAATACCATTGAATCCGCTAAACGGATCCTCGCGAATGCCGGCGTCGGCTATGATAAGCTGAGCGAACAGGAAAAGACCGGCCTTGACAGCGCCTTGCTGGAAATGAACAAAGACGCCAGGGGAAATGCTATAGCAACGGATAGTGTGACGGCTGCCAGGGACCAGGTACCCGACGCTAAAATTGCAAGAGCGAAAAAGGGGAAAGTTACTTCGCGTGTAAAAGGCGACAAACAAGTGGATGTTCCGATAGCCGCCTTGCAGGGAAAAGGTTACCCGGAACCCATTAACCTGGACACGGGCGTATTACCTGGAGAGAAAAATCAAAAGCACCCGCAGGAGGTGAAACACCATTCAAAATTACATACGCACAAGTGAATACCATAATTCCGGCTTCAATGCTTTAGCCGTCGAAGCTTGGAACTGCGGAATTCTATCTCGAACCAGTCGGACATGGTACAACTTTGCAGGTTGGATACTTAAACCTGGCACAGTGGCACTCCACCTTTGTGGCCTGTCGCTGTATAGCGCGAGAAGGAGAGTAATTTAACGGCTAAGGCTTGTTGTCCAAATCGGCAAAATTTAATCCGAAGAATTCTACAGTGAAAAAAGGCGGCAAGTCGCTGAAATTTCTGGAAGATTGCTTTGAATTCCTTTTTGAATAATTTCTTTTATTAGTGATTGCGGTATATGTTTAAGAATAATTTCGCTATTAATTAGTACGTCCCGGCCCTTAAATTTAACTGTTACCTGATTACCAAGGTAGTCATAGCTATCCTGGATAAAAATTGTTGTCAAACCCAGTAAAAAGCCTCTTTCTACTTCAGGCGTTGTTTCTTGATCACAATAAAGAATTAGTAAGGACAATGTCCATTTTAGTAAACTCATCTTTCCATCACTCGATTTATCAGACGATGAAGTTGCACTCTTCAAAACAGGCATTAACGTTTGACTGAGTACTTGCTTATCCTGTTTATGGTCGTTTACAAATAACTCGAAGATTTGGTACATGAAATTCACATTAACTCTATAAGGAATGTCCAGCAGTGCTTCGAAGAATTTTTTTGTATCCTCATATTTAAATTGATAACCAAGCGAAATTAATTCCGCGTAAATATCAATCATTTCTGAATAATCACTCCCCGAAAGTCCCTGAATAAGCGCATGCATATAATCAGATTTTGCGCTCTCTTCATTAAACAAAACAGTCTTTATCTTATAGATAATAGATTTCAGAATTTTTGTCTTTGCAATTACATTATGCTTAAAACTACCAACATCATTTGCATCGAATAAAAGGGCTGAATCAACCTTTTCATGCTTACAAAATAGCACATCTGTTACGAAAAACTTCGCAAGATTTCCCATTACAACCATGTTTTTCAGTTCTTCTGTTGAATAAGAATTGGTGATTAAGGTCCAAGCAATAAATTGTAGGAACATTTGTGGAATGTCTTCAGCATCGACCAATAATTTGGTATAATCATCTTTAACGAAGCTGAAAGACGATGAATTTGAGGGGGGCGTAAATATTAATATATGACTTACATACATTCTATCCGGTACATATCCTGAAGGAATATCACCGATTCGGTATAGTATTGATGCTGCTATTTCATCCTTTGAAATTTTGTATTGCTGAATTATTTCCTCTAATTTTTCAGTTCCAATCCCACCAAATTCATGAGATAAAACAGCCATTTCCGGTAATAAGCTGTTGTAAATTCTGTCTTGAGCGTAAGCTGGGTATTCCATAAGCCCCGTTAACGCTTCAGCAATTTTTTGCCCTGCCGACATATCTGCTCTTCCGATCTCTATGAACAACTCAAATAAGTCTTCAAACCTATCTGTAGAAAAATGCGGCCTGTTACTTAAAATTGCTTCAAAAAACTCTATAAAATTCGGATTTGTGCCATATAAGCTTATATACAGCTCAAAAATAAATTTTTTATCATTTATCAATTCCCGTTTTTGATCAGCTGCCTCATTTACTGCATTTACAAATACCTGTTCAATGATTAGATGCTTATGCTTTCTATGAAAATCAAGTAGCGAGCTTTCAAAATGCTGAATATAGAAAAGCCAGCAATATGCTTTTTCCTGAATTGTTAGATTCTCATAATGATACCAAATTAAATTTGATGACGCGGCGTCAATTAATTTGATATCAGACGAATTTAACCGGGCTCGCATTATATTAATAAATGCCGGATTTTGTGTTAAGCGTTCAATTCCGTCATCAATCAGCGATTCGTTAAAGTCAAGGAATGAGCCCTTTCCCATTAGGCCATCTATCAACTTATCAATCTGAACTTGATTTAGTCTGTACCGTTGATTATGATACAGGATTTTTAAACAAAATATTTGAGAAACCTCAGGAAGGTCATCAAGTAGCCCGTAAAGATAATCAAGCGTTGAATTACCGTAGTTCAACTTCATGCATAGCCTTAGCAATTCCTTTGTATCAGACGACCTGTGATATGCTGACCTAATAATAATTTCTATGGCTTTAGTCTCAGATTCCGGAAAGGAAACCGCCAATATTGATGCTGAATTAAATCTAAGTATAAGGTCTAAATGATTTAACAAGTCTTTAGTAGATTCATAATATTCCTTCCTTTTAAGTACTTTATTAAACAATTCACGAATTTCAGGATATCTGGTTAAAGCATAGCTGCCTAAACCTCTTATCATCATTTTAAATTCATTGATATAAAGAGTACTGGTGGAGTAAATAGCTTTCAGAAAATATTTAATATACAATTCAGGTAGGCCAAATCTGTCTTCGACTTCTGGCATATTTTCCAATAAATACTCAACACCTCCTGCCTGATTAAAAATCAATTCGTCTAGTATTTTTTCTCTTTCAAGATGTTTATAGTCAAACCAATGCGTTTTAACAATAATGGCTTCGCCTAGGAACGCAAGGCTCCTTTCACCGTAATACTTGAAAAGTAACAATGCAGCTGAACTACTGTTTGGTGTTCTATGGAGTACAGCAAATCGGAGATACGCGTTTAAGTAATATGTGTCGTAATTCTCTGTTAATATTTGAAATAAATCTTCTTGACCTTTCGCTATATTTCCGATAGCCTCATCAAGCACTTGCTGACTTACATTACCGGAATTAATTTTTAATAAAAGGGATATAGCATGGGGCTTGGAATAATTCTTATTAAGACAAAGAACCTCCAGTGCTTCGACCACAACATCCAAATGCTTATTTGATTCTTCTATTAAAAGAAAAACTCCACGTTCAGATACAGCGACATTATCTATTGTTTGGGCCAAAAGGATGCACCTATTTCTGAGTTCAAATTCTTCAGGAATAGCTAATGCTACTACAGGAAGCCAGGTGGCACAAGCATAAGACATGGATTTGATATAATATGGAATTATTGAACTCAGCCTGTTCTTTTCACAGGCGGAAATATTATAACCCTTTATTGTTAAATAGCTGCGCAGAATAGCTACAGGCATCTCGTCAATGCCACTTCTTGCTGGATATAACGGACTTATATAGGTATCAAAAAACCAATTAAATCCGTCTTCTCCTAAACTTGCGAAAATATAACCATAGGAATTGGTTACCAAAGTGTCTGAATTACCCCAGAACATAAGAGGGCGAAATCCTAACTTGGCGATCTTTGCTAAAAATACTTGATTTAATTCCTGAACTTTTGCTTCAGCAAGTAATACTGCAACAACAGGTGTATTCTCACGGGAAATTAAGGATTCCTCGATAAACTGCTTTAATAGTGCAGTAAGGGAAATTTCATCACCTTTCCTTCGAGCGATTGAAGCAGCAAAGGATATAGAACGCCACTCGTCAAGAAAGTTTCCTTTAAAATTAAATTGCTCGGATCGACTGTGAGCCGTGTAGATACTTAATCCAACTGCTACCTGGAACAATTGATGAGATTGAAAAGCGTACCCATTGCTTGACTTTTGTAAAAAGGTATTTTTAAAGAAATTTATACCTTCCGCAACAACCTTCGTTCTATTTGAAATTGATGCTGGAATTAAATTTTCAGAATTAATTGCCAAAAACAATTGATCATCATTTATCTGACCTGTTGAGGAATCGTATATTTTCGACGCGATAGATGCAAGCAATGGCTCACGTTGAATTGCATTGGGAAATTGATCAATAAAGCTTGGATAGCTAATTTTTTGATCATCTTCGCCCCAGGTTAACTGCTTTTTGATTACGTCGAAAAGAATGTCCCCTAAAGTTTTAAGACTCAAATCATCCGTTAGTTGATCTCTAATTAGACAAATAAGTAACGGTGTATTTGCGTTTGAGAGTAAATCCGATTTAGATTTTAAAATGTTATACCTCACATTCATGTCCAAAACGGAAGCCGTTAAATCTAATCCTGCTGCTATTGCTTCATTTTGCAGTATTTCTTTAATCTCCGTCTGTGTTAGGTCGAGGGTTGTTAAACAGTTCCACTGATTAAAATTCACGAAACTTTCAACCTCTATCGGCCGTGCAGAAGCAATTACCCGAATAGTTGATGAATCGGATAATTTTAAAAGATGTTGTAGAACTGCTTTCGTTTCTGCAGCTTCAAGTTCATCAAGACCATCGACGATTAATACAAACTCGGTTTTACCCGAAATAACGAGGTCTATATCAAAAGATTTAACATTGAGGCTTAGTTCATCATTGGCAAATTGGTTTACTAATGTCTTAAATCCTTTTATGTCGTCGGTTATTTTTCCCTTTAAATAAGTAGTCGGTATGAATATTATATTACTTTCATCTGCCCAAAAATAATGTGCAAGCAAAGTACTTTTACCGCTACCAATTTCCCCAAAAAGAAACGTCGGCCTTTCCGAATTTATGAAATCCCCGAGTCCTCTGATAATAACTGGTAAATATTGAGCGACATCCGGATTCGCTTGCTGGAGATTCTTTGTTTCTATCTTTACCTGACGATCGTGCTTAGCTACTTTTCTATTAATAAGCTTAGGAAATGATTTATTCTTAACATTCGCGAAATATTTAGTTTCAAGAAACCGATTTAAATATTCTTTGGTGTTTTTATTTAATTCTTTATAATCAATAGTAAGGTACTTGTTAACACCTGGATTATAAAGTATACCGTGGTTTAATTTTAAAAAAATATTTTCTACGGAATCTTTATTTATCAATTTCTCTAAAGGGTCGGCGGCATCCTGTCTTTTTTCTAACGCATGCATGAGACATGCATATGCTATTTGAGTTTGGAAATTGGATTTTAAATAGCTTTTAAACTCCGATTGATTTATTTGTAAAATAATCTCCGGCTCATAATCTTTTTCGTTTACCTGGTTAAAACTCCAGTCAATAAGCCCTATAAAAGTTGATACTTCTATAATATTAAATTTATTGTCAATACTTACTTTGTATTGTTCTTTGTACTCATTTAACAAATATTTATGAATCGTATCAAAGAGATTCGCATCTGTATAATCTTTTTTTACTAGAAGATCCAAAATTGGGGCATCAGGAAGGGCGATGAATAATGCCTTTGTTGTACTTGTCTGACTCTCCTTAGTGGTACCGTTGGTGGAATAAAAACCGAATTTAATATTAGAACTTTTCTCTTTGTTTAACCAGATATCTAAAAAGTAAACTAAAGTATTTAATATCTGGGGAGAATTGAACGTGAATTTTGTATTAGGATCATAATTTTTTTGTTCTTCGACGTATCCCTCCTGCTCGTTTTGCAGATACACATCACCTTTAAACTCAATTGCTACATTAATATGGGCGTTCGGGTTATCCTTAATTGCCTTAAAAAACAAACCGATTGCACGTTGTTTTTGGAGTGTAAATCCTTTAGTCTTATCGCCAGCTTCTCTCTTAATTACAGACATTTTATAGCTTAATTGATAAGGTATATTCGTAATACCTTTGATAATTATTTTAGGTTGTATTATTCCAAAATAACCATTTAACTTTTGCTCTACCTAACTTAATGCATTTTTTAATTTAAATTCAAACCTAATATGGCAGAAAATACAACATCGAATACAAAATTAGAAGTTTCAAAGGTTACTTTGCCTGGAGTCTATATAATTGAAAGTCTTGATATTGATGATGAAAACGGACCAAGGGAAGGAAAAATAATAGCCGATATTTTGGAAATGTCAGGAATAGAAAACCAGTACTTTTATGTGCGAACCAAGGACGAATTGGTTTATTTCATTGATAAATTTGTCGAATCCGAATTTCGTTTTTTACATCTTTCTTGCCACGGCAATGAGCATGGGATTGCAACTACACTTGATAATATTAGTAATGAAGAACTAAAAAATATTTTAAAGGGTAAATTAAAGTTTAGACGATTGTTTTTATCGGCATGTGCTGCTGTAAATCCCAATCTGGCCTGCAGTCTTTTCCCAAGCAGTCAATGTAACTCTATAGTTGGGCCTAGTCAGGCCGTTTTTATGGATGAGATCGCAATTTTTTGGGCCTCATTCTATCATTTGATGTTTAAAAACAACCCCTCAGCAATGAAAAAGATTGACTTAATTTCAACATTAGATTCGCTCGCAAAATTATATGTGATTCCCATTAAATATTTTAAAAAGAAGTTGGGAACGCCATTTTACTCAGAGCAAAAGCTCATGAGCGGCGCTTCAAAACCAAGCTTATCTGACTATGATTAATCCATGGATTTAAGCCGCAGCAGTGTGACTTGTGTAAAGTTACATGGGAAATTGAAATATATTTAAAATTAATCATCCTGTAAACAAGTGCACCTGAAGTGTAAACTTGAGTCAGGATTAATCAGTAAAAAGTGTAAACTATTTCAGGACGCGACAAAAATCCCAATCAACTAAAAAAGCGAAACACACTGATTATAAATAAATTACAAAAAACGTCCAAAAAACTCAAATTACACAAGGCCTGATTATAAACTACTTACATTTTACTAAAAATAAAAAATACTGATAATCAGCATGTTCCATAGCGTTCGGGGTGTTCCGCGTGTGCAAAAATGGAACGCATGCTGCATGTAACCTGCTGGCGGGTATTACCTTTAAATGGCCTACATCACTATGGGTCTACTAAAAGTGTGGAGGTAATTCCCCGATAATTACTTAATTACTTGATAATCAATATATTAATTAGTAGTTAAAATGAAAGCAATTGATAATCAGCATGTTCCATAGCGTTCGGGGTGTTCCGCGTGCAAAAATGGAACGCTTTGCCGGTGTGCAACCTGCTGTCCCGTTCCTGCGCGGTTGTGCCCTCCCCTTTTGGTGGGCGCGGTATTCTCAAAACTTATTCCTGTTAACCACCTCCATAAACCGCTCCCTGAACTTTTCACTAACAGGTATGCGTTTATCGGCGATATAAATATGGTTATCTTCTATCTTACTGAGTTGCCCGTAATTTATAATATACGAATTATGCACCCTGATAAACGGCAACTTCAGTTGCTCCTCAATATCCCTTAACCGGCGGTATACCAGCATTTGTTCGTGGGCGGTCACCAGTCGCACATAATCTTTCTCGCCTTCAAAATACAGGATGTCCTTCAAAACAATCTTCCTGAATACCTTTCCCGATTTCACGAAGAAAAACTCCTGGTCGGGTTCAGTATTTGGCAGCTGTTCCGGTTCGGGCTTTGAAAAATACTGCTCAATTTTTTGCACCGAGGCCAAAAAACGCTTTAATGTGATGGGTTTCAGCAAATAATCAATGGTCTGGAAAACATAGCTTTCAACAGCGTATTCGGAATAGGCGGTGGTAAAAACAATTTTGGTGCGCGGCGGCAATAGCGTTGCGAGTTCCATCCCGGTGAGCCTGGGCATATTGATATCCAGGAAAATAAAATCGACCTGGTTGGTTTTTAAAAACGCCAGCGCTTCCAGCGCGTCATAACATTTCGCTTTCAGCACCCAGGTTGTACTTTGCGTTATCAGCAGTTCCAGCAGGTCGATAGCGTCGGGCTCATCATCAATAATTATGCAGCTTAAATTCATTAAAGCGGGATTTTTAAAAACGCGGTGAATAATTCTCCTTCGTTATCAATAGTCAGTTCAAATTTGTCGCCGTACAGCATCCGGAGTCGCTTGGTTAAGTTAATGATCCCAAACCCGCCCGGTTGATCGCCTGCCACGGGATCGACCTTTTGGTTGCTGGTTTTAAAAAGCAAATAATCATTTTGCTGCACCAGCGAAATACTTACCTGGTTTTGCTTGCGCGATTTATCGATGCCGTGCTTGAAAATATTTTCCACGAAGGTCATGAGTAACATCGGCGGAATGCGGAGTTCCGGGTTATAGGCCTTCTCGAAATTAACCGTGACGCCATGCCTGATGCGGATCCTTTCCAGCTCCATATAGTTTTCAATAAATGCTACTTCTGTTGCTATCGGCACGGCATCCTTCGGGCTCTCGTCAACAAAATACCGCATAATATCCGACAGGTGCTCTATCAGCCCCGCCGACAGCGGATCAACTTTATAAACCCGGTAATAAATGCTGTTGAGCGCGTTAAACAAAAAGTGCGGCTGCACCTGCGATTTGAGTAAATTAAGTTCGGCCTGGCTTTTTTGCAAAAGGATCTCCTCTGTCTGCTGTTTTAAAGTGAAATAGGCGATGGCAATGCGAAAAACCAGGCTGAGGACGTAGATCAGCATGCCGCCGGGCACATAACCAAGCAGCCTGAGAAAAGTTATGGGCGTTTTTTCGGTTAGTAAAAAATACTGGTAAAGTGTTATGGTGGCATACCCACGCAGCAACCCGGTTACCACTAAAAAAAGCGCCACCAGCAAGCCATACCAGATAAATTTCCTTTTCTGATAAAACGCAGGATATAGTAGCCGTATATTGCCATAAATGATAATTGCGTACGAGGCCGTGTTGACCACGGTGTATATTGCTGATTTTGCAAATCCGTCCATTGGTAGCAGCGAGAAAAAAATCAACAATAAAACGGCCACCCAGGTAAGCAGCTGAAGTTGAACAATACTGGGTGCGCGCCTCCACATCTTCATATTCAAAAATACCAACCTTTTAGTTCTTCTTGCTGTATTTCCGGTGGTTGGGCCGTAATTCTCTGCAATTGCCCTGAAAATTCAGGCAACCGGCCAAAAAGCCGCGAAAAATACCGGTGTCGAAAAAAAGGACGGTGCTATCGGGAATAGCCACTCCCCTGTCGAAAAGATTATTGCAGCCGGTTGGTAAAAAACACCTTTGACCATCAAAAATCAAAATCATGAAAAAACAATTTTCAGTCTTAAAAAAGAGCTTTTTGCTTTTCGCGCTAATGTTCGCATCAATCCCCGTGTTTTCCCAATCGAATTTGATTGTGGGCTCCTGGCGTCTCACGGCGGCCGACAAAATTCTGTCAGACGGCAAACAGGTTGCTGACTATGGCGCTAACCCCAGGGGCATCGCCATTTTTACAGCCGACGGGCATTACATGATAGAGATATTCCGGTCGGAACGCCTAAAATTCGCTTCCGGCGACCGGGCGAAAGGCACACCGGACGAATACCGGGATGCCGTGCTGAGCGCCAGTTGTCATTTCGGCACCTATACCGTCGACGAAACAAAAGGCACCATCACTTTTCACACTGAGCGCGCCTCATATCCTAATTGGGATGAGACCACCCGCGTAAGCGGCTTCAAGCTTGAAGGAAATAAACTCACCTGGCGGGTACCGCCGCGCCCGGATGGTACTACCCCGGTATCTGTTTTCAGCCGGATACCTTAACCGGGTTCGGACAAAGGCAAAATTGGAAGCATTGATAATCAGCATATTTCACAGCGTTCCGGGTGTTCCGCGTGCAAAAATGGAACGCTAACAAGCCAAGCCACCCCTTTCGGAGCGGCTTGTCTGTTCATAGGCAGGTGAAATATTTTGTTTTTTAACCGGCAGGTGCGCTGCTGGTTGGGATGGGCTTATTACCGTTTACCCTTCACCAGTGCATCAATCAATTTGTCCCTTTCGGCGGTGTCTTTTGGTAGTTGCAACTGGCCTTTTTGCGAAGCATTGATAAGCGCATAGGCATAATCCTTTACGCGGTAGTTATACAGCTTATATTCCATATAATCTTCCGATCCCCACATGGGCGCGGGGCGCTTATCGGTAAGCAGGGCTTCGAGTCCGCGTATGGTAACGGGGCCGGCTTCGATTATGGCCTGGGCGGCTTCTTCCCACTTACTATGCGGCAAACCAAAAGTATTGAATGTTTTGGCGCTGCGCAGGGCGTCTACATAAACAGAGGCTTTTACCTGGGCATCCAGTTTTTGATACACAGGCTGGCTAAGCTTGCGCACGGCAAGTAAATTCAATAGTGATGAGCGGTTCGCATTTTTTATAACCGCATTTTGAATGGTATCGATAGCTACAGATTTACGCGAAATTAGTTCTTTATAAGCCATCGAGTTAAAAGGTTCCAGCCCCTTAACCGACTCTTTCGACAGTTGATCGGTAAGCTGTTTTACGGTCATGGCTTGCAATTGCTGCGCCCATGCATTGCGTTTTTTATCAGCATCGAGCAGCACACCGTCGCGCTGACTGACAACCGGTTTCGATTCTTCGTTTTTCTTCGCCTTCTGCGAACAGGAGAACATACAGGGGAAGATGAGTATGATGGGTAAAACCCGCAGGATATGTAATTTCATGATGTGTTGTTTTAAAGGTACTTAATTAGACATACGTGTAAATGTAGGAAACACTGTTTTACCCAGCGGTGGTGCAGTTTGGTTCCACATTTGCACCGATGCGTCAAAGGCATCTTTGTTCCAATCCACACCGGGTTCGTTAAACGGATCGCCGTTATGTCCATCGGCACCGATGATGATAAGCCAGTACCAATAGCCCAGCAAATTGCTCACGCAGGGCGAACTGTTGTCAATACAAACCGGAACGCTCACAAAATCCAGCCAGTCGTCGGGACCCCAGCCTGCCGGCTGATCCCGCAAGGTAGCAGTGGAAGCATTGCTGCCTGGTGTTAAGGTGCCCGCAAATGTTCCGTCATTATTACGGCCATAATAACCCCAGTTGCGCCCGGCAAGCCTGTCAACCGACCAGCCATTTAGCGTAGGCTGAGGTGTGCCGGTTACAATCCTGGCCTGCTGATCAGAGTTTGGAGCAAGAAACGCGCCGGTGCTGCGATCAATTACCCTGACAATCTGAACGTAGGCAATGGTGTTACAATTGCACGAAGACGCGCACGTTGAGGGTCCAAAATTAAAATCTATATTAATAGCGGCCCCTCCGCCTTCGGGCAGTGCCGTACCTGTGAAATGAAAGGTGCCGCAGGGCGTTGTGGGCGTGCCGCAACTTATAGCAATAAACAGCGACACAAATAGCAGGCCCCGGCGAAAATTCCGCCGAGCCGGTTTGGATGTTGTGGTTAAATTTTTCATACTTGAAAAGGTTTAATTTTTGCTAATCAAATATGGCATTCCTTTAGTAAATATGACTGCGTATTTCTACTGAATATCATCACGTAGTAGCACCCAAATAATAATGTATCTATTAATTGAAAATGAATATATTAAAGCTTATTAAACGCTAAAAATATAAAGGCAAAAAGCAATTATTATTTCCAATTTAATAAGCGGCCAAGAGCAAAAGTTTTTTCAAGTTAATGTTACTTAATTTTTTAACTTTATATAAGATTTTGTTAGCAATTGGCAACCTAAATATCACGTAATGGCCTTTTTTACAGTAAGACTTGAATTGAATAATCATGATGACGGTGATTATGATCTTTTACACGAGGAAATGGAGAAAGAGCGGATGTTTCGTGTTGTTAAAGGTGGCGACAATATAATTTATGATATGCCTCCCGGAACTTATAATCATGTATCAAACCGAACTACCTTGGAAATTTACGATTTAGTAACAAACGCAGTTAAACGGGTTATAGCAAAAAGCCCAGTCAATAAAAAAAGAGAACCCAAAAATTACGAATTGATTATAACCCGTGATGCCGACGGCCGAAGGTGGAAATTAAACAAGAATACCGACAAGAATAAATTGCCTAAGAATATGGCGCTAATAGCACAAATTACATAAGTTCACACTAAAAACTAATCAACCCAAAAACAGGAACATGAACGCTTTTGCACCGTGCAGCCTCCTATAACCTCACAGCACAGGCACCAACTTAGCCTTCAAATCAGGTTCTTTCATATTTCTATCCAACGGAAAAATAGGCCGCGTTAATCGTTTATAGGGTAAATGCTCTATATCCTGGTCTACCCCACCCGGCGTTAATGCGAGCAGCCAATCGGCACGCATGGCAAACAATTCAGGTTCAAGATAACCGATTTTCACCACAACAATATCAGCCGTCCGTGGATTAAGGCCCAGTTTGGTAAAATCGTTTTCATGGTGATATGGTTTTCTTTTTTGTGTTACAATGATATGCACACTGCCCATTTTTATGGATGCTTCAACCTCGGCATCCAGATCACCCTTGACAACTGATTCGACTGTGCCGGTGATATGCACGGGCGGGGCAAGCCTTGCATCTACTTTCGCACCCGCATAGCCATCCACATGACCGCCAACACCCGCCGCTATCGCCTTTTTAATGAGTTCAGGGCCTGGGATGGAGGCATATATGAGCGATGGCCCTTTGTCTGTTTTAAATTCCGGTCGCTTCAATATTTGTGTTAATGTCCAGGTCACGTCTCCTGCGCCTCCGGCTGTCGGGTTATCGCCGGAATCGCTGATATAGAAAGGGCGTTTTGTGCTTGCAATCGCCTTGTCCAGGCATTCCTTTAAATTGCCTGTGGGCGCAACAAACTTAAACTCATTTCGCGCATCCCAAAAACTTTTAGCCAGGTACTCAGCTGTGCCGGTCACTTTGGCTTTGTCGTCACCGGTAACCATTACTACCGCGTGGTTCCGAGGCTCGTCGGCCCAGGCATAACCTATCCATATCGCTGCATCAACAATGCCTTCCTGTTTGGCGGCCGGCCATACTTTTTCGTACAGGCTTTTCCCCGGCTCAATCCTGGTGCTGGTCTTTTCACCAGGCAACAGAATGGGGACGGCTATATAAGCCTTGTAGGCCGGTTTCCCTTTACCGCTTTCAAGCCGGTCGATCAACTTAGTAACAGCCCGGCGCTTGGTTTGCACCGCGTCTTCATGCGGCGCCATGCGGTAACAGGTAATCAGGTCGCTGTTTTCAGCCAGCCGCCATGATACGTTCCCGTGCAGGTCCATTGCTGTTGAAATAATAGTCTTCTTTCCTACCACTTTTCTTATGCGGACTAAGAAATCTCCTTCCGGATCATCCAAACCAACCACACTCATTGCCCCGTGGATATCGTAAAACAAGCCGTCGTACGGCCCGTTTTTTTGAAGTGCAGCCAACGTTTTCCCAACCAGCGACTCATAAGCCGCCCGGGTAACCGCTCCGCCAGGCAAAGCGTGGCCGTCTATTGTCGGAACCCATACCGCCGCCTTACGAATTGCTGAATCAGGCGCCCAGAAAGGATAAATAAAAAAAACAGTATCACCGTATCTCGCATGGAATGCGGCCTCATCGGTGAGCGCCGGCGAAAAAGTGCTCGATTCAATGCCGATACCTGCAATTGCGATACGCGGCAGGTGTTTAATAGGTGCGTTAGTTTGCGCTATGGTCAGCGACGCTACCATGCATAAGATCAATAGAAAGGAAAACTGTTTCATAATTGAAGGATTAGCGGCAACTTTCAAAACTGTATCTCTTACCCAAAGCTTAACCTGGCACCCATTTATTATTTCAACCGAAATTAACCTATCACTTAACTAAGCGTCCATTCAGGCCGTTCATAGTGGCAGGTGTAGCCGTAAGGATTTTTTTGCAAATAGTTTTGATGCTCTTCTTCGGCATCCCAAAAATCGCCGGCCGGGGCAACTACCGTCACAATTTTACCCGGCCATTTGCCCGAGGCCTCCATCTCCGCTATCAAAGCATCGGCTGCCTCACGCTGCGACTCATCCAGGTAAAATATTGCCGACCGGTACGACATACCAATATCGTTGCCTTGCCTGTTTCGGGTAGTTGGGTCGTGTATCTGGAAAAAATATTCAAGCAGCGAACGGTATGATAACTGCGAAGGATCAAAAACTATCTCTATACCTTCAGCGTGCGTGCCGTGGTTACGGTATGTCGCGTTCTTTACGTCGCCGCCGGTATAGCCAACTTTTGTTGAAATTACACCGGGCAAATGCCTGAACAATTCTTCTACTCCCCAAAAACATCCCCCGGCTAAAATTGCTTTTTCTGTACTCATTTTATAAATTTTATCCAATATAGCTGATTATCCCGAGTCATGCCCGATAAGGCAAATAATTTGACCAAATGCTGATATCAATTTACCTTCTCCTCAAAATTCACGGCCTTCTATACCCTCTTATTTTTTCTGCATCGACAAAAACGTCACCAACGATGCAAACTCCTCATATGACAACGCATTTGCCATTCCTACCGGCATCATTGATGTTTTAAGTTCCTTGCGGCTGATCACATCTGCCGATTTAACGGTGTAAACATTACCGCCGATGTCTCTCATCACAATTTTATCGGCAGATTCTGCAGTGATGAAGCCCGTATAGCTCTTATTTCCTTTGGCTGATATTACTACCGTAGCAAATCCCTGCGATATAGAAGCGCTTGGCTTAAGCACCGACTCGGCTATTTGCTGGCGGGTCATAATGGAGCCGATCTGCCCCATAAAAGGCCCCTTCGGCTTTTCGCTGCGGGTAAGCGTGTGACAGGCGATACAACCCTGTCGGGTGAAAAGCAACTTGCCGTTAGCCGGGTCGCCTTTAATTTTTTCAATGGCCAGCATTACATCCTCTATCGACGATTTTCCTACCTGTCCTTTTTTATTGCGGATCTTCTCCAGGTCAACCTTAGCTTCTTTCGTCGCAGCAACTTTTTCTGCGCCACCGAAAACTGTAATACCCATCTGATGGCGGGCATTCAGGTCGGCATAAAACTGCTTGCCTTTGGGGGTAGATTTTACCCATTCCTTTTTCAGGAATTTTTCAATTTTTGGCGATCCTTCCCACGTCACGCCTTTATAAACCGGTCCGTGCGAATCAGGGCGCGTGCCCCACCACCACGAAGCATCATAAGGCGCCTCTTTTTTGTAAAGGCGGGATAATGTTACCAATATTTGTTTTTTCTCTTTCGCGCTTTTTACCAGCGGATAAGCGGCGATTAAGCCATCAACAGCTTTGCTATCATACATATACCTTAAGGCCCATAAGGCAAGTGTTGAGTTCCGCGTGCCGATAGCATTTACACAAGCATCCACTGCGTTTAAGCTTACCAGGGCCCTTACCGCCAGGTGCGGAAGAACGATGGCCTGGTTAGGCGTAGCATGCGGCCCTTCAACGTTTTTTGCCGGTGCGATAAAGCTTGCCGGTACCGGTGTTTTTAGTAAAGCCTTTGCAACTTCTATCCGCCCGAGCCTGTTTAATGATACGATTGCAGCTGCCTGCACGCGTGGCGAAGCGTCATTAAGCCCGGCTAAAAATGGTTCCACGGGGACATTTTGCAGATCAGCCCTCCGGTCGGTTAGGGCTTTTAGGGCGAATTCCCTCAAGTCGTTATTTTTTGAAAGTTCGATTAAAGCCGGGATGCCCTTTTCGCGGGCTATCTGGGCGTAAGTATAAGTACCCGCCACCCTTGCATATAGCGGCAAGCTTGCATCCGACGCTACTCCCAGCGCGGCTTTAGCTGCTTCTTCAGCGGAGCGGGTTATGAGTTCCTGCGAAGCGTTTAAGCGGGTCACGGCGCTCTCCGAGTGAAGCAGGCCGGCCAAGTCAGCTAACGAAGCTGCTTTCAGATCTGGAAATGCCTTATAGGTCCAACCGGTAGGAACAGCACGCACTACGTATCCTTTTGAGTCGCTGCCGGAGTACCCTGCGCCATCCCAGGCCGAAAGGTAAAGCCTGCCGGAACCATCAACGTCCAAATCGGTAATCTGGGGCAGTTGGATAAAGTCTTCTTCTTTTACCTGGAAGGTTGGGCCATCCGGTGTTACGCGGTCAATAAAAAGCTCGTTGCGGCCCCAGTCGGAAGTCATGGGTACATTGTTATATTTTTCGGGCCAGCCGGGTTCGGCCATAAACAGCGATCCTGTACCTGACCCGCCGCCCAGGTCAACAAGCGCAGGGATGATCTCATCTGTAAAATGCTGAAACAATACCGGGTAGCCATACTCGCCCGACTGGATATGATGTGAGAAACGGATATTCCAGCCGCCGCCATCATTGGTATTGTCCCTTGTAAAAACATTCATATAAGGATCAATGGCCACATCATAAATATTACGGGTACCGTGGGTAAAAATCTCCATTTCGGTCCCGTCCGGGCGTACGCGCACAATACCGCCGCCAAGCATGGTGAGTTTTTTTCCGCTGCGGTCAATGGCATCATGGAAACCAAAATCGCCCACGGCAATATAGATCCAGCCGTCAATACCCATTCGTATTCCGTTGGTGGCATGGTCGGTGCCGCGTTCAGCTAACATATGGGCGTTGCTTATGTGTTCAATAAGTGGTTTTGGCGGCCCGTCGGCTACGCCATCGTTATTTTTATCTTCAAAAACTTCCAGGTTCATCCCGCTGGCTTTACCGGCTGTAAATACGGTATGCAAAACAAACACCTTATCCCCCATCACAAGGATGCCGCGCGGGTCATCAACATCAGCAAAGTCGGTATGCTTATCAACCTTGCCGTCGTTGTCGCTATCCACAAGCCTGATGATACGGCCTTTGCCCGGATCTTTACCAAGAGAACCTATCATATCAACGCCAACAAATACTTCACCTGTTGGCGCAGTAGCGATGCAGGCAGGACTAGGTGTCAGATCAGGCCCCGTAAATGGTGTGACGGTTAAGCCCTCGGGCCATTTTATCTGTTTCTTAAAATCAGCATGGTTAGTTGCAGAAGAATCAGCGGTTTGGTTTTTAGCAACCTGCTGGTTAGCAGCCCCGTAATATTTAAATGTCCCGAAGACAGTCATAAAAATTAACAGGGTAAGGGATAGTTTCAACATCTGAATTTATAATTTGTGGTTTATAAGGAGGTGAATATCGTGATTGTTTCGCCTTTCAACAAATAATCGACTAATAACAACCGTAAATTAGTAAAGTCTGGTATGCAAAACCATCACCGCCTACTCGTCTGATTTCCAAATTCCGGGCAGCAAGGCGTTCCATTTTTGCAAGCGGAACACCCGGAACGCTGTGAAACATTCTGATTATCAGCTTGTCTACTTTTAGGATTGATTAAACTACTGTCTCGTCGCGAAAAAAGTTGCCCCCTTGGTCTGGTCTGCTTTTGGTTTACAAAGCGTCGCAGCTCTTTTTAACCAGCCGCTAATCTCCAAATTCTAACCACTAATCTCTAACCCTTATAAATCAAATTTCTCGAGCAGCTTCAATAGCGTTTCAAAATCTTTGGGATAAGGCGCATGTATAGTAATATCTTTTCCATCCAGCAGTTTGAAGGTAACCTCATAAGCATGTAGTGCGAACCGTTTCATTATAGGTTGCTCTTCCTGGTCTTTACCAAGATGATATTTGCGTTTTATTTTGGAGAGAAAAACGGGCAGCCCCTTGTACATCTCATCGCCGGCTATTGAGGCACGCTGGGTAGCCAGGTGTATACGTATCTGGTGCATACGGCCGGTAACAGGGCGGCACTCAACTAAGGTATAATGTTTAAAGTATTTTAACGACTGAAACCAGGTTTCGGCGCGTTTGCCTTCCTGCCTGCTGATAGTAACGTTGCCTTTGCCTACGTTCAGGATCGGTAGATCGATCAAAAGCTTTTCAAATACATGCGTACCGTCAATAATAGCGTGGTAAACTTTTTTTACCTGCCTTTTTTCAAACTGCATGGATACCGTGCGGTATGCCTCCGGGTTTTTGGCTATTATCAAGGCGCCTGATGTTTCTTTATCAAGCCTGTGGCATATCTGCGCATCTTCCGAATATTGCTTGGCCAGGCGCAGCATATTAACCTCTCCGCCCTCGCGTTCATCTAAAGAACTGATAAAAGGCGGCTTATTAACCACAATGATATCATCATCCTCAAATAAAATCAGGTCGGCAAATTTTGGAACTTTCATAGCCTGCAAAAATACAGTTATATTTCTACATCAATAACCTCATTTTACAAGCTGGACTAAAGACGCAACTGTTAGGGAAACGATATCGGAATTTGGGTTGAACTCCATGCCGTATCAATGGTTGCTTTAATTCCGCTTGTGCCACCTGTACCACCAGTACCGCCGGTACCACCACTGCCGCCTGTACCAGTTGAGCCGCCGAGTAACAGTGTTTCGGTGTTAGCCTGGCCTGTTACGTTAGGAATAGTTGTTTTAAAAATAAGGCTCGACGGTGGAATCAGATTCGGATAACCCGGCGGCACAATTGATAAACAAATCAAATCCACCTTGAAAGGTGCATTGTATAATATAGATGCCCCAAACTGGTAATTAATTGTACCAATTGCGCTGGCCGGTATCGTATTATCGAGTTGATAATGGGTCGGCCCCAGAGGGGTAACGGGAGCTCCCGTTGCTATGCTAAAATAAAATGGAAGCCCCTCAATTGTTAAAACAAATCCTTTGGCATTTGGCAGAATGGAATTTTTAAATTTAACAACCAATGGCGACGTAATCCTGTCCAAAACAACAGCCTGCGAAGTGTCGGTATTGGCAACAGTAATTTGGATTTTTTTAAAAAAAGTTTCCTTATCAAATTGAATGGCGAAACTTCGCCCATAACATAATCTATCTGTTGATAGATTAGGAGTGCCTTTACCATGCTGTATCGCTAGCTCTTGCCCCCCGCCCGCTATAACCACGGTATAAGTACCGCTTGCTAAATTATCGGTGTAGCTTCCAAACCTAACGTCGCTACTCGGCTGCGAAATCACATGCACGTTATTCCCGCTTGCATCGTAAACTGAATAGTACAAAATATCAAGATGGTTTGTTAGTGAGGTATCGATGGCGTTTGTAGCCAGGCCGTTTAATTTCTTGCCACTTGTCTTTAGGTCTATTATCTGCTGCGAAAACCCAACCTTTAAAGCAACTTTATGTAAAACTGGTTGTAGATTTGTTTTATGGTCTTTTTTGCATGCAATAAATGTTGTTAAGCATAACAACAATAGGCAACCTGAAACTTTGTTCATTTTTTTATATTTAAAGCACGTTTTGTTACTCCTGTTCATTGTTTATGAGGCAAACTAATTACATAATTAAAAAAAAGGCACTGTGATTATGGTAGGATTAAGGGGTTCAAGTGTGATAGTAATCCCACTATTGCCGCTAAACAAGTTGCCGCTTAAAACAGTCCTTTTATTCTTTTGGCAAATTACATTATCGACAGTCACCAGCCCGAGCGGGTTTAGGCCCGCGTCTAAACAGAAGATGGTAACTTTAAATGGCGTAGTCGTATTGCCTATTATTCTGTCAATTTTGTAGTTGGCGTGCCCTTTTGCTGCTGTGGGGATTACATCCAGCATGGTTTCTTTCGTTGGCCCTTCTGGCAAATTTGTGTTAAGATTATAGAAAAACTCGTCGCTCTCTATTTCGATATAGATTTTAGCTGCATTTGCAGGTATTTGATCGAGTAACTTTATTTCAAGTTGCCCGACGATTCTGTTAAGGAGGACCTGTTGATTAACACCACTTGCAGATACCGTTATCGGAAAAGTACTGGAAAAGGTATCATCCCATATTCCAAGTTGAGGTTGTGTCCCCACCGGTAATTTTGGATCATAATAGGCTTTGGTTTTTTGAAATGCGGTTAAGTTATCGTCCGCTGTTCCAACAACTCCATCATCTCTAACAATTGCAACCAGGTTTCGCATACCGGCAGTAATGATTACTCTATACGTACCTGCAGGCAGATTATCTGAAATAACGCCAAAATTCGCAGCTGTTGAATCCTGTACAATATGGTTAATTTCAGTGCCATTGCTGTCAAATATATGATAGTACAACATTTTCAAATAGCTGCTTATCGGAACCGAATCAGGCTGCAAACCATTGACGTGTATTTTTCCGCCCGATGAATTGGTAACCTCCGATGTCGCCCCATCAATGTTTAAATTCACATTGTATGTTTTTGTATCCCGAACCGGAGTTTTATTATGATCTTTTTTGCACGAAAAAAAGATCACCGGGGCCATCAACAAGAGAAGTATGGCTTTTTTCATAAAAATAAGTTTCGTTAGTTATAAATATTATTGGACTAAATACTATAGAACAACACATTAATTAAAACATTCTAAGTATGTGTCGCAAAACAACTTGGCAAACCCTACAATATCGCTTTTCAATGTTCTTTGTACCGATTATTAATCAGGCCTTCAATTTCAATGCTTACCAACCTATGGACACGGCCGTGGTTTGAGAAATAGTTCCACTGGGATATCACGTTATACTGCACTTATTTTGTCGGAATTTCCAAAATCAATTAAAAAGTCTGAGTTACCGGTGCATTCCATCCAGGCACGCCTATTACAAAGCCGCCGCCAGAGCCTCCAGAGCCGCCAAATAAGTTACCCGATAAAATAGTTATTTTATTCTGCCCGGTTGTTGCAACAACGGTTTTCTGTGAAACAATCACATTATTGCTGTCAAAAGCTTTAAGAAATACCGATACCGAACCCTGCGAGAAAAACAAATCTGTTGTCATCGTATAATTTATCGTTCCTCTGGTTGCCGCAGGTATAGCAAAGGTGTATTTACGGGGTGCCGGTACATTGACATCGTACCCGGTTGCGGTACCCACGGCAAATTTTGTATTTGGATATTGAAGTACCATCTGCATTGAAACGACATTTGAAGGTATCGCATCTTTGATAATTGTTTGCAATTTGGAAGTTACCCGCTGCAAGTTAACCGTCTGCGTTGAGGCGGTAGTTGTAACAACCAGTGTTATTTTATTAAAAAATAAATCTTTACCGGCAAAAGGGACATAGGATAGCGTCTGCGCTGTTAAATCGGCCGCGGTGGTACTTAACCCGGTTTTCCCGCCAGCGATAGCAACCGTATAGGTACCAGGATGTAAATTGTCGGTATAAGATCCAAAGCCTGCATCTGTATTTACCTGTTTAACGGTATGCAGGCTTTTTCCGTTCGAGTCAAAAACCATATAGTACAAAACTTCTATATTATTGGTAATTGACGTATCGACGGCGTTTACCTTTAGTGAATTTGTTTCAAAGCCTCCTGTAACCTGCGAAAAACCAACTTGAAAAGTAACTTTCTGTAAATCGTTCCCGGTTACAACATTAATATGGTGGTCTTTTTTACATGCTGTTAATACAACGCTTGCTGTAATTAAAACTGATAATATTTTTCTCATTGCTTTAATTTAAAAGGAAATATTTATTGTTGCAGGATCCCATTTTGCGTTTGCAGTCAGGTTAAATTGACTGTTTGTTGCAAATAGCTGCCCGCTTAATATGGTTTGTGTATTGGGATGCATAATTACATTGTTTACAATGGTAGATGCTAAAATATTACCGCTGGCGTCTTTGCAAACTATTTTTACGGACGACGGGTCAGTGGTATTTAATGTTATTAAACTCACCTTATAATTCGTCGTCCCTATCGCCGAGGCTGGGATAATAAAAGTACTTACGAAGTTGTCCGTTGGCGGTGTTGGATAAGGCCCCGCGGTAAGAAAGGAATATTCTAAATATGTGCGGGCAGTTATTTCAATACTATGTGCATTAGCGGGGATAGCATCCTCTATATTAAGGGTCAATTGACTAACTATCCTGTCGAGGCTTACACTTTGATTGACACCGGCCGCAGTAACGGTTATTGTAAATTTCTTGAAAAAAGTATCCTTCCATGGAAGTGCGGGTGTACCGGTGCCATAACCTTTTAGGTATGCCTGGTCTAAAGTCTCAAATGCGCCCGCGTTTAGTCCGGTCTTCCCGGCGGCAAAAATAATTGTATAACTGCCAGCGGGCAACTCGTCAGCTATGGTTCCAAAATTGGATGCATCTGATAGCTGCTCGAGCGATCGTACTAGCGTGTTGTTTGAATTAATCACATAATAATACAAAACATCAATATACGATGACAATGGCGGCGTAGTATTGGTTTTTAAACCATCGGTATGCGGGGTGTTTGTCGACTGGCCTACAAGTATCTGCGTAAAATCAGATACATTAAAATTCACCTTGTAAGTTTTAGGTGGCGTAGCAGGCCCTTTTTTCTGGTCTTTTTTACACGAACTGCAGAACGCAACGGCCACCAACAACAGGAGTATGGCTTTTTTCATAAAATTAAGTTTCGTTAAAGTTAGATTTATTATTTTGAATTAAATAGTGAAATTTTTCAGACTATTTTTCTTAAAAATATGACAGGAAAAAAGTTACCAAAAGTAAAGACTGCCACATTTTTTTTCAATTAAAAAGGAATAAATGCCACCATAAATGACCAAAATAATAGACAATATTCAACCTGTAATACCGCAAAAATTAGCTGGGCCTCAAGTTAAGCCTTGTTGGAATAGTATTTGTTTATGCTGGTTAAACACATCTAACCATAAAAATAAAAATGAGTACAAATTCAACCGGACCTGAAGAAAAGGGATTTTTCGAACGGGTAAAAGAAACAATTGAAGAGTTTTGGGATGGTACCAAAGAAAAAGCCGAAGATATAAAAGATGCAGCCGAAGATAAATTTGACGACGTTAAAAAAGCCGTAACTGCAAAAAAAGCAACTGCAACACGTAAAGTCACCGCAACCAAACGTACTGTCGCCAACAAAGCTGCCGACGTTACTATCCAAGCCAAATCAACTGTGGCAAAGGTAAAAGCAGAAGCTGCTACCAAAGTTAAAGCCGCAACCGCCAAAGCAAAGGACGAAACTGTAAAAGCTAAAAAAGCAGTCGCCGACGTAAAGGCCCAGGCCGACACTAAAGTTAAAGCAGTTACTGCGAAAGCAAAAACTGAAACTGCCGCTGCTAAAAAAGTTGCTGCAAAAGCCAAAATAACTGCTACAAAAAAGAAAGCAGCATTAACGCACTAAGCAGCGCGTATTAATTAACAAAACGGGCCGTACAATTTGTACGGCCCGTTTTATTTTATGATTTTTTTGCTACCTGGCTTCAAACTTATAGCCAACACCTTTTACTGTGGATACGCAATCGTCGCCGAGTTTTTCACGCAGTTTGCGGATATGCACATCAATGGTACGGTTGGTAACCACTACCGAATCTTCCCAGATGTTTTTAAGGATAACTTCGCGGGTGTAAACTTTGCCGGGTTTAGAGGCCAGCAGGTATAGCAGTTCAAACTCTTTTTTAGCTAAAACTACTTTGTTCCCTCTTTGGAAAACCAGGTAAGCTTCGCGGTCGATCACCAGGTCGCCTATTTCAAGTTTGTTATCGGTAACGTCTTCTGCCGGGGCGTTACGGCGCAGGATGGCGTTTATACGGCTAACCAGCGCACGTGGCTTTATGGGTTTTGCAATATAATCATCGGCGCCCACATTAAACCCGGCAATTTCCGAATATTCCTCGCTGCGGGCAGTTAGAAACACCATAAAGGTATTTTTAAACTCGGGCATGGTGCGCATAATACGGCAGGCTTCTATACCGTCCATTTTAGGCATCATAATGTCCAGCACTATCAGGTCCGGCAATGAACGTTTAGCTTCAGCAACAGCTTCCTGGCCGTTGCGCGCCAGGAAAACCTGGTAGCCCTCTTTTTTCAAATTATATTCAATAAGCTCTAATATATCGGGCTCATCGTCAACTATCAGAATTTTTTGTTTGTTAGAACTACTCATACAGGTAAAAGTTGAATTTTGCGTAAAAGTAGGCGCGCAAATGAACGTAATGGTTAAAGTTACATTAACAAATTGTTAAATGTTACTTTATTTTAACGATTTGTTGAGATTTGCTAAATGTCTTATTTAAAAATTCTTCAAGGTCGGCGCCAAAAACGTTCTTCGCAACAATAATCCCATCAGGATTGATGATGTAATTTGTCGGGATTTGGAAAATATGATACAGGCGTTCAGTCGGTCCTTCAAAATTCTTTAAATCCGAGCCATGGGCCCAGTTAAGCTTGTCAGCATTTACCGCCTGCTGCCATTTGCCTTTGTCCTGGTCGAGCGATATGCCCAGTATATTAAGGCCCAGTGGTTTATAAATGGCGTATTGTTTTACCACATTTGGATTCTCGTTGCGGCATGGAACACACCATGATGCCCAGAAATCAACCATTACATATTTGCCCTTATAATCCGAAAGCTTTATAGGTTTACCATCAAGTCCGCCCACGGTAAAATCAGGCGCTTTGTGGCCAATGGTAACAGGCGCCAGCGACATTTTACTGTTGATAAATTGCTGCACCAGCGGGTTGTCTTTAAAATAAGGTTTTATAGATTCGGCAAAAGCTACCATCTGAGATTCGTACTTAATGGAGTCAACAGCGTTTATTGCATAAAAACCGGCTAGCGACTGTTTGTTATCGTTGGCGAATTTCAAAACGGCAAGACTGTATTCGTCCATGTATTTTGCCAGCTGCGGTTTGTAAATTGCAACTAACGAATCCTGTTGTTTTGGCGTAGGGTGGTCACCTAATGATTGTGCTTTTTCCTGGAACTCGTTGGCTACTTTATTTGGTTTTTCGCTGTACTGGTTACTTACGCGGTTAAATTCCTTTATCTTTTCCGATTCTGCCGAACCTGTTACCTGGTAAGCATTTGCCTTGTCGGCAAGGCTGGTTGTAAAGGTAATATCATCACCATTTTTGGCAATCAAATCAAACATCACACCACCCAGGCGAATTTTAAACAAACCCGCATAAGGACTGTGTTCTTTAAATTGAAATTTTCCACCGTCGCTAAGGTTTGCTGAGTCGATAACGGCCACGTTTGTATCGGCCTTCAACAGGAATACTTTTTTAACACTGCCCGGGTTTTTTATTTCGCCCGAAATAGTAAATGCATCCTTGTCTTTACATGAATAAATGGCAAACGAAAACAGGATAACGGATAGGGTAATTAAATGCTTTTTCATTTTTTTATACTTTACATACGGAGATTAACAGCAAGGCGTTGCCTATATGCTTTATCTCTACTTTTTATTTTTACTTCGACAAATTCGGAAGCTATTTGATTTTCGATTTAACAACTAATCTCTAATCTCCAGCCTCTAATCTCTACTTACTCTCCAGCTCCTTAATCAACAACTGGTTAGTTTTCTGCGGATCAATTTTCCCCTTCGAACTTTTCATAATCTCGCCCATAAACAAACCTAAAACGCCTTTTTTACCTTTTTGATATTCTATCACTTTATCCGGGTATTTTGCCAAAGCATCCTGTATAAAGCGGTCAACATCATTGGTATCGGCGCTTATTAACAGGTTCATTTCCGTTGCCAGCTGCGCAGCATTTTTATCGCTGTTTTTTATAAGCCCGGGGAATAGTTTTTGCGCGGCTACCGTATTATTTACCTTGCCCGAATCAACCAGGTGAATTAATCCGGCCAAAGTTCCAGGTTTCAATGTGAAATCACCAATAGCAACGCCCGAATCATTTAAATATGATTTCACAGCCCCCATCAGCCAATTAACTGCCGATTTATAGTTATCAGTTTTTGCAATTAACGCCTCAAAATACAAGGCAACATCTTTATCGGCGGTAATAACGCCTGCATCGTAATCAGATAGCCCAAGTTGTTCGGTATATTTTGTGTAGAGCGCATTCGGCAAAACCGGCATGCTGCTTTGTATGGTATTTAAATATTCTTTGGTTAACGCCAGCGGTGTAAGGTCGGGTTCCGGGAAATAGCGGTAATCGTTAGCCATTTCTTTTGAGCGTAACACCGAAGTTTCGCCGGTATCTGCATTAAAGTTCAAGGTATTTTGATCGATGTGACCGCCGTTTTCGATAATGTTTACCTGGCGCTCAAACTCATGCTCAATGGCGCGCTGCACGTTGCGGATGGAGTTTAAGTTTTTTACCTCGCAACGGTTGCCATAGGCTGTTTGCCCTCTTAGCCTCACGGATATGTTGGCATCACATCGCATGCTGCCCTCTTCCATATTGCCATCGCAAACGTCGAGATAACGTACCAGCTTACGTATTTCGGTTAAAAACTGGCCGGCCTCTTCGCTGCTGCGCATATCGGGCTCGGTAACAATTTCAATCAGTGGCACCCCTGCCCTGTTCAAATCGATCAGCGAATCCGCATGGTGCTGGTCGTGCATGCTTTTTCCTGCGTCTTCTTCCAGGTGGATATGGTGGATAGCTATATTTTTTGTCCCTTCGGCCAACCTAACCAACACCGAACCACCTAAGCAAATAGGCATCTGGTCCTGCGTTATCTGGTAACCTTTGGGCAGATCGGCATAAAAATAATTTTTGCGGGCAAAGGTATTGCGCAGGTTAATGGTGCAATTGCAGGCCAAACCCATTTTTACCGCATATTCAACAGCCTTGTTGTTAAGTTTTGGTAAAGTACCGGGGTGCCCCAGCGAAATGGCGCTGATATGCTCATTGGGACCGGCGCCAAATGCTGCCGAATCCGGCGAAAATGCTTTACTTAAAGTGGATAATTGTGCGTGAACCTCTAACCCAACAACTAATTCGTATTTGTCACCTATCCCGGCTGTAAAACTTGTCATATAAAATAAATGCGGCGGTGGTATAACCGTAATTGACGCCAAATATAAAAAGTTATTAGTTATTAAAGCGAACGGCTAGATAAATAGCTTACAAAATTGACATTACCGGCACGCGTTTTGGCTTCTATATTTTAAATAACAACTATGATGAAGAAATCGATTTTTAGTTTGCTGGCGGCGTTAATATTGCTGGCTGTAAGCAGTGCCGATACAAAGGCGCAGGTGAGTGCCAGTGTAAGCATTGGGATATGGACACCTCCGCCGGAATATGCGTCGGTAAATTATTATTATTTACCCGATGTGGAAGCCTATTACTATGTACCAACACATCAATATGTTTATCTGGACGGCCCCAGCTGGGTATTCAGGCCTTCGTTACCGCCGCGCTACGCATCTTACAATATTTCTACCGGTTACAAAGTAGCTGTTAACAGGCCCCGTGCCTACCGTTATTTTGGCCACGACCGCAGATCGTATGAACATTTTCGTGGCAGACCGGGCGGTACAATTGTGCGCGACCATTACCATACCAGGGTTATAAACAGGCCGGGCAGAAGTGAGCATTTCCGCGGTGGTAATGTCCATAATAACATACATGGAGGAAGACCTCATGGTGGCGGCGGAAGACCCCACGGTGGTGGCGGTGCTCCTCATGGAGGTGGCAGACACGGTGGCGGCGGTGCTCCTCACGGCGGCGGCGGACATGGTGGCGGTGGAAAACCGTCCGGCGGTGGCGGACACGGTGGTGGTGGCGGTGGCCACGGACACCATTAATCAATACTGACGTTATAAGATTTGACAACTCTTTAAGAGTTGTCAAATCTCTTTTTATGCTATAAAAGCCCTAGCCTTTTCCAGCGCCCTATCCAGCCCGCTAACATCACTCCCACCTGCGGTGGCAAAAAATGGCTGACCGCCGCCCCCACCTTTAATTTCTTTGGCTAATTCACGTACAATGTTACCGGCGTTAAGATTTTTTTCTTTAACCAGGTTCTCAGCAATCATTACAGTAAGCGACGGTTTGCCATCGATGTCGGCAGCTAACACTAGGAACAGGTTATCTACAATATCTTTTAATTGATAAGCCAGGCCCTTTATCGCGTCGGCATTAGGCAACTGCACCTTTTGGGCAATAAAATTGACGCCGTTTATCACTTCAGCCTTTTCTGCCAGTTCGTTTTTTAATCCTGCTGATTTTTCGAGCACCGATTTTTCAATTTCCTTTTTAAGCTTTGCATTTTCTTCCAGCAGGCTTTCCACGCTTTTTGAAATATCCTTAGGATTCTTAAGCATCTCTTTTAGCTGATGCACCAGTTTATTTTGCTGGATGATAAAATCTTCAGCAGCAATACCTGTTATCGCCTCGATGCGCCTTACACCCGCAGCTACAGCGCTTTCGCTTATTATTTTAAAGAAACCTATTTGCCCGGTGGCTTTAACGTGTGTACCACCGCAAAGCTCCTTGCTGAACTCATCATCAAAAGTTATCACGCGCACATACTCGCCATATTTCTCACCAAACAGCGCGGTAACACCGCTGGTAATTGCTTCTGCATATACAACGCTCCGCTCCTCTTTTAAGGCAATGTTTTCGCGTACTTTTTGGTTTACAATAGCTTCAATCTGCGCCAGTTCCTCGTCGGTTATTTTTGCAAAGTGCGAAAAATCGAAACGCAGGTAGTCCGGGTTTACCAGTGAACCTTTTTGGTTTACATGGCTGCCCAAAACCTGTTTCATAGCAGCGTGCAGCAGGTGCGTTGCACTGTGGTTGCTGTTGGTACGGTTCCGCAAAGCAGGATCAACAATGGCAGTCAGCGCATCGTCAATATCCACCGGCAGTTTGTCGGTAAAATGAACAATCAGGCCGTTTTCTTTTTTAGTATCGGTAACTTCAATTACCTCACCATCCGGAAAAACCAGTTCGCCTTTATCGCCCACCTGTCCGCCGCTTTCGGCGTAGAAAGGGGTTTTATCTAATACAATCTGGTATTGCTCGGTGCCTTTTGCTTTCACCTTGCGGTATTTTACAATATGGGCAATGGTTTCGGTTTCATCATAGCCGGTGAATTCAACGGTATCGTCGTCTTTTAGGACAACCCAATCACCGGTATCAATGGCAGTGGCAGCGCGGGAGCGATCTTTTTGTTGTTGAAGAGATTCATTAAATCCGTTTTCATCAATTGTCCACCCCTGTTCTCTCGCCATCAATTCTGTTAAATCAAGGGGAAAGCCATACGTATCATACATTTCGAAAGCAAACTTTCCGGAAAGTATTTTACCCATAGTTTCTCGCGGGTCAGCATTGGGGTCAATCAAAAACACATTTCCTACAAAAGACACCGAAGTCATCTCTTCAAATCTCCTTATTCCCGCAGAAAGCGTCCTTAAAAAAGAATTCTCCTCTTCCAAAACAACTTTCTGCACAAAATCTTTCTGGTCATATAAATTATCAAATACACCCTTAAACTGCTCAGCCAACAAAGGCACCAACTGGTTTAAAAACGGTTCTTTGAATCCTAAATATTGATAACTATACCTAACTGCGCGACGTAATATCCTGCGGATAACATATCCTGCTTTATTGTTTGATGGCAGTTGTCCGTCGGCAATAGCAAAGCTGATTGCGCGGATATGGTCAGCCAGTACACGCATGGCAACAGCCTGGTTCCAATCGACATCGCTGGGCTTGGCAGCGCTGTTGTAAATTATTCCGCTTTTTTGTGCGATAAAATCAATCAGCGGTGTAAACACATCTGTATCATAATTTGATGTTTTCCCCTGCATCACCCGCACCAAACGCTCAAAGCCCATCCCTGTATCCACGTGCTTAGCCGGCAATGGCTGCAGCGAACCATCCTTTAGACGGTTAAACTGCATAAACACATTATTCCATATCTCGATAACCTGCGGGTCGTCGGCATTTACTAAACTTGCACCGCTTACTTTCTGGCGTTCGGCATCCGTGCGGTTATCGTAGTGAATTTCGGAACAAGGACCGCAGGGACCGGTTTCGCCCATTTCCCAAAAGTTATCCTTCTTGCTGCCCATCAGGATGCGGTCTTCAGGAACGTATTGCTTCCAGAAATCAAATGCTTCCTGGTCTATCGCTAAGCCTTCTTTTTCGTCGCCACCAAAAACGGTAACATACAGGCGCTCTTTTTCAATGCCGTAAACATTTGTCAGCAGTTCCCAGCTCCATTCGATGGCTTCCTTTTTAAAGTAATCGCCAAAGCTCCAGTTACCCAGCATCTCGAACATGGTGTGGTGATAGGTATCTATACCCACCTCTTCCAGGTCGTTATGCTTGCCTGAAACGCGCAAACAACGCTGCGTATCAACCGCTCGTTTAAATTTTGGCGTTTCCTCGCCCAAAAAAATCGCTTTAAACTGGTTCATCCCCGCGTTGGTAAACATCAGCGTAGGGTCGTTTTTAATTACAATAGGCGCCGAGGGCACAATAGTATGTCCCTTCGATGCAAAAAAATCAAGAAAAGCCTGACGAATTTGAGTAGCTGTCATGAGGCAAAGGTAAGTATTAGTCCGAAAGTCGGGAAGTCCGAAAGACCGAAAGTTGAATATCTTAACTAACCGGTGATACGCGGGCACGCAACAATTTCCCGGGTCCTAAACTCCTCTTCAACCGCGTGTCGCCTTGCGCTGCACCGGCACAGCGTTCCATTTTTACAGGTGGAACACCCGGAACGCTGTGAAACATAGTGATTATCAAGAGATTCATCTTTCGAACTTTACTGACTTTCCGGACTTTCCGGACTTCCTCCCTACCCTTTCTTCTCAAACAATATTTTCTGTGTGTTAAAATCTGAAGCCATATCTACTAGCTCGGTCAACATCGGCCAGTTTGCCACTTTTTCAAAGTTGTTGGCGTAAACCCGCTTTACCGTTATGGTTAAGGTGTTGCCATTTACCACTGCGGTCGACGTAAACGAACCTGTCTTATTTTCTTTCCTACGCGTCATTTCCTCCATGCCCTTAGGGATAAAGCCAGGTGGTATGGCTATGTTAATAGTGTAGTTAAAGCTTCGTGCACAGGGCATGTAGACATCAACAGCGCGCTTGCGATCCTTTTCTTCGAGTTTATAAAAGCTACCCACCAATTTGCCCGCGTCGATAATATAATTATTGCCCGCTTTTTTCACCAAACCAGTTAACACAAACGATGAACTGTATTGAAGTACAGGCGATGAATTATCCAAAGCTGCGTTTTCAATCTTAAAGTTTTCAACCTGCTCGGGCTCCTGGTCAAACTGCGATTTAATTTCAGCTGTAAAGTTTTTCTTCATTTCAGCCTTTTCTTTGTTGAATGCGAAATTAAAATCGGCGGCCATTTTTTTCGTTTCGTGCGATTTTGAAAGTCGTTTTTCCAACTCATCACCATTTGCGAGGTTTTTATAGCCAGCGTCAACATCCATAACCGGCACCAGGCTGTGCTGGTCGTCGCGCCGCATTTCACCTCCCTGCTTTACGGTACGCATTACTTTTAGCTTTTGCACATTTCCGGGCACTAGTGACACCTGCAACTGTTCTTCTACCTGGTTTTTATTGGCGGCAGTAACAGGCAGGGTAATCTCGCCGACATCTGTGAAGTTAAAACTTTGTGAGTTACGGCGTTTTGGTTTTAGTGCCAACGCTTTTTCTCCCTGGAAACGGGCCGGTATTTCGTTAAAAAGTGTAAACACATCATCAAAACACATATACATTGGCTGGGCGCCGTTGTTAATCTGTATCATGGCACTCATATCCTCTATATTATAAGCATTATCCAGCGAGTTGCCGTTGCGTGATGCTACCAGCAATACATAATGGTCAATCTTCATATCAGTCAACACCATGCACATATCTGATGCCGCATTCATTGATTTTACCGAACGGTAGTTCATATTTCCAACATCCTCCAGTTCTTTGCCGTCGTAGTTGCAAAAAACGTTAAATTTCCATTGGTTATACAGAACCTTCAACACACTATCGAGCGGAGCAGCTTTGAGTGCCTTGCTGCTTTTAAAAAAGTCTTTGGTTTTCCTTTCGGCGAAGTCAAAGCCAGGGCTTTCAGAAAAATAATAATTTTCAAATGCTGTTTTATTCGACTCGAAGCGCGATTGTTTAGTGTTAGTCTCCCTGTCGAACACAGATTGGCCGGCTCCAACAGTATAAAATCCACTCCCTATCTCAATGTATGGGTACTGCCTGTAGGGCGAAGTCCATACCTGGCCGTGGTATTTGGCCATGTTGTGTATTTTAAGGCTTAGCAACATATCCCCGGCACTATTAGTGCTTTCGGTGAAATGCGGTGCGCCGTTGGCATAAATATATTTTACTATTAACTTTTTATTAAATTGAAAATCGAGGCTGTAATAAAGCACCGGGTATTCATCTGCAAGCAGTATGAGGTTATCATTGTCAGTAAAGCCATTTTCAAGGCCTTTTTCAGAAATAGCCATCGTGCTCACATAATAATCCAGGATATCGCCAATCTGCAGGTCTGATATCGCCAGCTTGCCTTTCTGGTTTTTGGTTTCGTTTTTCAATAACACTTCTTCACTGCTATTTACTACCACTTCCTTACCATCGGGCTTTATAATTTTGGCGCCCACATAGGTATCATTCACTTCCTTGAATTTAGTAATCAGCAATGAAACAGTCTTATCCAGTTTTTTCTGATACTCGAGTGTTGAATAGGCCTCAAGCGCCGATTTATCGTTGATCTTAACCCGCTCATGAAACGTGGTGAGCTTAACATTTTTAACGGTGGATGCCAGGCCAAGCAACTTTAATTTGTTACCCGTGGTGCGCTGCAGGCTAAACGAACGGGCCAGCACTACCGCACCCTCTTTGCTCATATCAGCAGGCACTGTGGTTGCTTTAAATTCGGTTGCGCTGTTACCCCATATTTCCTTTTGCAGCTGGGCGGCTTTTTCGATATAAGGAGTTTTGTCCTGAGCAAACAGGGAAACAACAGTTAGTAAAGCAATAATTGTAAGTAAAGGTTTTCTCATTCCGAAGCAGGTTTTAGGGTGATATTTTCGTTATAGGTTTTGGCAAGTTGCTCAATATCTTTATTCCACTGGCTAAACTTTGCCACCGGCATATGCGTGTTTTTTATCAGGATTGTTTTCTTGTATAGTATTTTACCGGGCTTGCTTTCGTAGTTTATATGAAATTCATAATCGGCGTTTGTAATATTTAACGGGGCCGGCAGTGCCGCCACTTTGTAGTTGGCGGGTACAGCGAGCTCTGTTTCTTTGGTGATGTTGGTTTTATAGTCAAACCAATAGTCGTGCTTGCGTTCATCGGTTTTTATCGCTGCGTCAATAAATTCCTTTTTAGTATCCAAATCAACGTAATAAGCTTTGCTGAATACCGATACTGCGTTTTTAAAGTTCACTTTATAATTGGCGTTAAGGTCGGCGTCGGTATTGTAAATGCTCGAAATATTAAGTTCTTTAATTTCGTTATCGCTGTTGTCGTGCGAAAGAAAACGAATAAACGCCTCTTCGCTTTTTTCTTTTTTAATTCCATTCAACCCGGCTAATACAACTTCCTTTTCCTCGCCTTTCCACACATGGGTAATACTGCCGGTAAGTGCGGTACCGGTAACAGCCAGCTTACTTGTTTCGTAATCATAATTCTGCGTAGCCGAAGCCATGGGTATGTGCGCTAAAACGTATTTATCGCCGTTTTCAATCAGCACCTGTCTTCCTTGTATGCGTTCGGCATATTCATTTATACCGATGTAGGTTTCGGTGGCATCTAAAAAAATAGTTTTGCTCTTGTAGTTTAATGCGCATATCATGTGGTTATCAACCGCCATTGACGGCGTGCTGTAATCATAAGCGATGTGATCGGTGCCCAGCCAACAAAGATGTGCGTCATAACCCTGAGCCTTTAGTAACGACGTGGTAAGATTAGCCATCCCCTTGCAATCGCCATATTTTTTTCGCAATACTTCGTCGGCGCTTTCGGGCTTAAAGCCGGCAATCCCATTTTCAAAAGCGATGTAACGTATATTATCCTGCACAAAATAAAATATGGCTTTAATTTTATCCATATCGTTTGTATGGCCGGCGGTCAGGTCTTTTGCCTTTGCGGCTATTATGGCATCGTTATTTTTAATTTCTTTAACAAGGGTTTTATACCAGTTGTATTGATCATCGAGCGTAGCGAAGTACGTAAAATTATGCCCGCCAGTATTGGCCGATTTGCAAAGCACCATTATATGCGGATACAGGTAGCTTGGCCCGGGGCTGTTTTCTTCTCTTTTATTTGCCGGGATATTTTGTGCGGTATAGGTAAAAACGTCCGCGTCATCTTTACTATTGTAAACCGTGTTTTTTTTGATGTCGAAACCGTTGAAATTCATTTCCTTCAGTTCAACTTTCATCCAGCGCGGAACAATAAAAGTTATCTCGCGTGACGAAACCGGTAACTGTTCAGAAAAATAAACTGAAGTAAAATAGCGCGGGTCAAGTACAGTCTCACTAAAAGTAACATTGCCTTTACTGCCGATTTTTGGCAGGCTCATTGGGAAATAGCAAATGCGGGCGTCCGAATAAAAAACATCGTCAACGGAGTAGTAGGAATATTCGGGTTTAAAACCGTCGGGGGTATGGTTGTCAACTTTGCATTTAACCTCGTCAATAGTAACCTGGTCGTTGTACCCCTCCACAACCGGAATTTTTACGGCATAATTATTACTCGTATAAACGTCGTTTAGCACTTCTTTAACCTCAACGCGGTTATACTTCGCATTATAAACAAATTGATAACTCTGCTTTGATGAGATACTTGCCGACGAGTCGGCCGGGTGAGCTTTAACACAATAAACTGTAGCCAGGCAAAGGCAAAGGGCCGTAAAACACTTAATCATACATTATATCAGGGTGCACCTAAGATAATAATTATATATAAACCAGCATTAAAATAATGTATTTAAATATTTTTTTAAGTATCTGTTAATTTCAATGCGATATTCCTAAATTCCAATTAAACAATTACATTTGCATATGCCATATAAAGAACGGGAAATCAGCAAGATGTACTACACCATGGGTGAAGTGGCTATTTTATTCGATGTAAACCAATCGTTAATAAGATTTTACGAGAAGGAATTCGACATTTTGCAGCCTAAAAAGAACAAAAAAGGCAACCGTTATTTTACCCCTGAGGACATAGAAAACCTTAAAATTATCTTCCACCTGATACGCGATAAAGGTTACACCCTAACCGGCGCAAAAGAATATTTAAAAAACAACATGGCTGATTCCAAAGACAGCCACCGCGTAATCAGTTCGCTCGAAAATCTTAAAAAGTTTTTGATTGAGGTGAGAGATCAGTTGTAATTACTGATTGAACGACTATCTTTATTTCCTGTATATCGATTAATTAAAAAATTTGTCATTGCGAGCGAGGTACGAGCGCGGCAACCGCGAACTTTACAGGGCGGATCTACAGAGTTCGCGATTGCTTCGTTCCCAATGACAAGCGAGTTGTAATATGATAGCCAACCACAAAGGCGAAATACCTTTCCTTATCCTGTTGCTCCCCTTTATATTGGGTATTAGTCTTGCTATAAACTTTCCTTCTGACGTAAATATCAAGTCGCTGATTTTATTCCTGTTTGTCAGCGGCTCAATTTTCATCGGCTTTAATTTAGGGTATACCCGGCTATCGATTTATAAACATCGTTGGATTGGCGGCGGCTTAATCGTAATTATCCTGTTTTTGGCCGGTTACCTCAGCCTCGTAAATAATAACGAGCTAAATAATAAAAAGCATTTTTCAAAAGCCTCAGCCCAATACCTGGTTGCAAAAATTAACAGTGAGCCTGTTTATAAAAACGGCTGGCTCAGGTTTACGGTTAACGTGGAACAAACTATAAATAACAACAAACACGCCGACGCCACCGGAACATTGCTCATCACCCTGAAAGACATTGCACCCGAACTTACCTATGGTGACGTATTGCTCATCCCTGCAAAATACACCATAGTAAACCCGCCCTTTAACCCGGCTGAGTTTAACTACAAGCGATACCTGGCCAACCAGAACATTTATTATCAGCAGTTCTTATTCGCTAAACAATACAGCGTGCTTGCAAAGGGAAAGGGCAATGAATTGATCAGCTATTCGCTGCACAAAAGGCGGGTGCTGGTTGAGAAACTAAAACGCAGCATGCACGACACCAGCGCAATTGCCGTAGCATCTACACTGATTTTAGGTTACAAAGCCGATTTAAGCGATGATGTTTTACAGGCTTATTCAAAAACCGGGACTATACACGTGCTGTCTGTTTCGGGGGCGCATGTGGCGGTGGTTTACATATTATTAACGTTTGCCCTTGGCTTTTTAAACCGGTTTAAATATGGTAAACTGCTAAAGGCGCTCATAATTATAACGTTTATTTGGTATTACGCTATGCTCACCG
Source organism: Mucilaginibacter sp. (assembly GCF_025359345.1). Taxonomy (GTDB): domain Bacteria; phylum Bacteroidota; class Bacteroidia; order Sphingobacteriales; family Sphingobacteriaceae; genus Mucilaginibacter. The sequence goes on along the minus strand of NZ_JANYGQ010000008.1, from coordinate 44,729 downwards.
GGTTCTCGCCGGCTGTTTGCAGGGCGGCAGTGATGATCAGCGTGGTGGTAATTGGAAAGACTTACAGCCGCTACATCAATTTGCTGAATATAATGGCGGCATCGGCTATGGGATTGCTGTTTTATAACCCGCTTTATATTGTGGATGTGGGTTTCCAACTGTCTTACCTGGCAGTATTCGGGCTAATTGTGTTGCAGCCAATTGTATATAAGTGGCTCACCTTTAAAAACAAATGGGCCGATAAATTATGGGCAGCCTGCTCTGTGTCTATCGCTGCACAGGTTATTACCTTTCCGTTAAGTGCATTTTACTTTCACCAGTTCCCCGTTTATTTTTTAATCAGCAATTTGTTTATCGTTATCCCTACAGAGATAATCATGTACTCCGGTATTTTCCTCCTGCTGTTACCGCAAATACCATTCGTGTCCAACGGATTGGCCTGGGTGCTCGAAAATTCTATATTGGTAATGGACAGGTTTTTAACCTGGATTGAACACCTGCCTTACGCCTCCATTACAAAAATATGGCTCGCCACTGCCGAATACCTACTGCTTTACGTTATTATTATCAGCCTCATTTATTTTCTTTACGATAAAAATAAATGGCTGATTAAACTTGCACTGGCATGTATTTTATTGTTCTGCATCAGTAAAAGTATCAAACAAATAATCACATCACGCAGCAAAAATATAGCCTGGCTAAACCTCAATAAACACAAAGCAATAGTATTTAAAAACGGTAGCGCCGCCGTTATAATTACCGATTTAAAAGACACCTCCAAAATTTACCGTTATTCGGTGCAGCCTTATTTGGACAGCTGCAGGATAAGTAACATAAGACTACTGCCGCTAAATAAAAATATTAATATACCGTGGGTGGCTAAACAAGGCGGACTGGTGCAATTCTTTAACAAACGGGTTTTGCTGCTAAACAGCCCGGTGAGCGACAAATATCTTTCCCAAAAGTTAAGCGCCGATTATATTTATATTACCGGCAACCAGCACACCCAACTTGAAGCAATAAACAGTAACTTCGCTTACCGCTTACTTGTGATGGATGGTAGCAACAGCGATGCCTATATCGATAAGTTAAAGAGCGAAGCCCTAAATAATAATATAAAATTTAAGGTTCTGAAACGTAACATTTCGCTGATCACGGTATCTAACTAACGCAATAAACAATAAAACAAAATTTGCACTTAAGTTAATAATACGCTAAATTGTATTAAAATAACCCTAAAAAACATGAATATTAAATTTTTTAACGTTGCCCTGGGCGTAGCACTTGCAGCAACCACATTGAGCGCCAGCGCGCAAAAAAATTACACATCGGGTATGGTGGCTTACACTACCGAAATGCGCGGGCAGCAGGCCGATGTTAAACAATATTTCACTGCAGATTCTACAGCAATATTGATAACTTTAGGGCCCGCTAATGTCAAGATATTAACCACTGCCAAGCACGATTACCTGGCTGTTGTTCTGGACGTACCGGTAGCGAACATGAAAAAAGCAGGCATAGCTACCCCGGCTGAACTTGAGGAAGGAATGTCGCAATTGCCAACTTTTACATTCACACCCGGAACTGAAACCAAGCAGATATCGGGTTTTAACTGTAAAAAAGTAGTTGCCAAAGACGCTAAAAGCGGTAAAACATACGATGTATGGATTACAAACGACATTACCGTTCCCGAAACCGCTGTACCGTTCTACTATACTAAAATAGGTGGCTTCCCGGTTCAGTTTACTGCTTTTCAGCAGGGCCAGGAGCAGCCAATTACCATATCAAGCGTATCGGACGCTAAAGCGCCTGCCGGCACTTATGCAATTGCCAAAGACTTTGAAAAAGTTGGCATGAGCGATCTTGGCGGCGGCAGATAATTAACAATATTTCTCTCACAAAAAAGCCATCCGCAGCTAATATGGATGGCTTTTTTTGTACCTATTGAACTTTTTAGGCAGGTATCATTTCGCCGGCCAGCGCATTCACCCAATCATTAAATAACCGGGTTTCATAATCAACTGCTATTTGCGCATGCTGCGCCCATTGCGGCGAAAATTGCTTCAACTGGCTGATCATCTCTTCCAGGTGCCCTTCTTCTTCCAGTATTATTGATTTGACATTGACCTTGCTGCCTGCATCGTCAAGTGCCTGCTGATACACCGGATAAAGTTCATCGGCACGTACCTCAATGGCATAAGTAACCAGCAGGTAAGCCGCAAAGCGTAAATCCTTACCTGATAGTTTTAAGGCCTGTTTTAAGTACCTGCTAACCTGTATATCCAACTGGTTTAAATAGTATTTGCTGTATCCCGGCGCCAATAAAAATTCAGGAGCATAGGTAGCACAAGCAGCCGGGCCGGTTTTTTCTATTTGTTTTTTTAGATAGAATGCATGGCGGTGTTCTTCGGCAGCGTGTTTTAGTATAATGTAGGTAACCGTTAGCGGGTCCTCGCTGGCCGATATTTTACGCGCCCCGGTATTTTCCATTAACGATAGTGTGTTCAACCATTTGGCATGCAAGGCGTTATCAGCAATTATTGATGGCAGCAGTGTGTTAAGTTCCATAGTTATATCTCATCGAGCGCACGCTCAACATGGCTGTAAATATAGGCCAGTTCATCATTGGTAATGCAATACGGGGGTAAAATGTAAACAATGTTACCAAGCGGCCGCAATATGATGCCGGCCCTTAAAAAATAATTGTACAAAGTATCGCGCAGCGAACTGAAATAAGAAGTGTCGTTACCCGTTTCCCATTCCATTGCAAGTATGGTACCTGTTTGGCGTACAGTTTTTATTTTAGAGTGATTCTTTATTTTTTGCAGGAATAAGGTGTGCATCTGCTCGATCCTTTCAATATTTTGACGGGTTGATGGTTCGATAAACAAATCCATGCTGGCCAGCGCCGCTGCGCAGGCTACCGGGTTAGCAGTGAACGAATGACCGTGGAAAAGCGTTTTCAGGCGGTCGTCAGACAAAAAAGCATCGTATATCTGCGTACTACAGGTAGTAACACCCAATGCCATGGTACCGCCGGTAAGGCCTTTTGAAAAGCACATGATATCGGGCTGCTCTGTTAAATGATCACAGGCAAAGTTCTTCCCCGTGCGACCAAACCCTGTAAACACCTCATCGTCAATCATCAGCACATTTTCTTCGCGGCAATGCTTCATCAGTTCGTTAAGGTATCTTGCTTCGTACATTATCATCCCACCGGCTCCCTGCACCAAAGGTTCGAATATAAAGCAGGCTAATTCAGATTTGAGACTTGAGATTTGAGATTTAAGACTTTGTATATTTTCTTCTGTTGGCAAATCAATAAACTCAACCTCAAATAAGAGAGAATCAAACGCAGCAGTAAAGGCACTGCGACCACTTACAGCCATGGCCCCAAAAGTATCGCCGTGATAGGCATTTTTAAAGGCCAGTATTTTTGTACGGGCCTCGCCCCTGTTGTGCCAGTATTGCAGGCACATTTTTATGGCCACTTCGTTGGCGGTAGAGCCATTATCTGAATAAAATACTTTTTGCTGATTGGCGGGTAACAGTTGCAATAACCTTTCGGCAAGTTCAACTGCCCCTTCGTGGGTAAAACCGGCAAATATTACATGTTCCAGTTTGTGCAACTGTTCTGCAACTTTTTGGGCGATGTAGGGATGTGCATGCCCGTGGATGTTTACCCACCATGACGAAACCGCATCGATATATTTTTTGCCACTTTCGTCAAACAGGCAAGCACCCTCACCACGCACAATTGGCACCGGTGGCTGAGCGGTTTGCATTTGGGTATATGGATGCCAAATTACCTTTAAATCGCGTTCAACAAGGCTCATATGGTTTCAATTAAAAGTTCCGCAACGCGTTTGTCTGTAGGGAAGATAAAATCTTCGAGGTGCATGTCGCTGGGGTTTACCCAGCGGAAAGCCTGCAGCGTGTCGCCCTCGCTGTCAAAATCAAACACAACGGTTTTAATATTAAGATTTATCGGGTCGATATTTTTAACCAGGTAATAAATACTGATAACCTGTGAGTTATTGAACGCAGATTTTACATAAAAATCAGTGGTGTAAAAGTGACTTGTTACTTCCACATTCAAATTGCATTCTTCAACAAACTCGCGCTTAAGGCCGTCTATCAAACCCTCACCCGGCTCCAACCCTCCGCCAGGGAATTTGGTAAAGCGCATGCCGTATTCCTGCTCATCACTAATAAGCACCTGGCCTGCGTCGTTAATTAAAATTCCGTAAACACGTACGTTAAATGGGTACATTATTCAAAGTGTTTCTTATTGCGGATAATTTTATCCATCGTCCAAACAATATCTTCGTTTTTTGCTTCGCTGCGTATGGGACAATTAGGCATGCTGCAGTAGTGACAGCATTCCGGCAAACACGGATCAGCATGGATAAAAAGTTCCGTTTTGGTAACTTCATTATTTATTAGCTCGTCAACCAACTTAACTTCTGCGTGCACCCGGTTTAAATCAAAATAATTAGGCAGCGTTAAATGACAATCGATATGCAGTTCATGGCCATATTTTTGTGCGCGAAAATTGTGGATATCAATCCATTCGTCGCGACGTTTTTCATTAAGTACCGATACAATTTCATTTACCACCCCAAAATCGGCTTCATCCATCAGGCCTGAAACCGAACGGCGTACCAAGCGGTAACCGCTATACAAAATGTAGATTGCCACTAAGATAGACAAGCCGCTATCGAGCCACAATATTTTTGTAAAATGAATAAGCAGTAAACCAACTACCAGCCCAACGCTGGTAACCATATCGGCCATAAGGTGCCTGCCGTCCGCTTCGATAGTTATTGAATGGAGCGACTTGCCTTTATTAATCATAAAATAGCCAAGTCCGCCGTTAACCACGCCGGTTATTCCGATAATGATGGCGCCGGTTATAAGATCGTGTATAGCATTAGGGTAAAATATACCATAAACAGCTTTAACAATGATGATAATGGCCGCAATGGCAATCAGCGAGCCTTCGATAAAAACAGAGAAATACTCTACTTTACCATGACCGTAAGGGTGGTTTTCATCGCGTGGCTGTGCTGCCAGGTAAATACTAAAAAACGCAAAGGAACTGGCCAGCACGTTTACTATGCTTTCGGCAGCATCAGTAAGTACAAAGGTTGACGCAGTTAAAAAATAGGCCCCGAATTTTGCCAGCATCAGGACCACACCCACAATCAACGCAACCAGTATTATCCTTTTCTGTTCTTTCAAAACCGTCCTTATTTGCGGCAAAAATATGGTTTTTATTAGGAAATGGATTCGATTTAGGCCAGGGAATTAAAAAAGAAATGAAAGGATTGATGCATAGAGGTTTTGGGTGGCACAATTGTTTTCAATATTTCTAAGATTTACCAGTTTTGCAAAATTCGTCCTGTTGATTTTAAAGTTCATAATCAATAAATATAAACTACGTCTAAAATTACTTTTTTTGCAAAATACAGATTAAGGAAATGTTAAAAAACAGTAACAAACAACTGCCAGACTCAAGACTAATTACTTCAGACTTAAGACTTTTTCTATATTTGCCGCGCAATAATCAAAAAACAATATGAGTACATTAAGTAACAGGATAAATAACCTGTCGGAATCAGCTACTATCAAGATGGCCAAAATGGGCCGCGAACTTGCTGCAAAAGGTGTTGATGTGATAAGCCTAAGCTTTGGCGAGCCGGATTTTCACACCCCTGAGCATATTAAGGAAGCTGCCAAGAAGGCTATGGATCAAAACTTTACTTATTATACCCCGGTATCGGGTTATCCTGAATTAAGAAAAGCCGTAGTTGCCAAATTGAAAAACGAAAACGGCCTTGATTACGACTTCAGCCAGATTGTGGTTTCCACCGGCGCAAAACAGGCTATTGCCAACGCGGTGCTATGTTTGGTAAACCCAGGCGAAGAAGTTATTATCCCTACACCCTACTGGGTATCGTACAGCGAGGTGGTTAAACTTGCTGAAGGTGTAAGTGTATTTATAGATGCCCCTGTTGAGCAGGATTTTAAAATCACTCCTGCACAGTTGGAAGCCGCCATCACTCCAAAAACAAAATTGTTTATGTTTTCGTCGCCATGTAACCCTACCGGCAGCGTTTACAGCAAGGACGAGTTGGAAGGTTTGGCAAAAGTATTTGAAAAATATCCTCAAGTTTATATCCTGTCTGACGAGATTTATGAGCACATCAACTTCGTTGACAAGCATGAATCGATCGCACAGTTTGATTATATAAAAGATCGTGTAATTATCATCAACGGCTGGTCGAAGGCGTTTGCTATGACGGGCTGGCGTATTGGCTACACCGCATCGAACAAAGAAATTGCAAATGCCTGCGATAAAATGCAGGGACAAATCACATCAGGTACCTGCTCAATTACACAGCGTGCCGGTGTTGCAGCTTATGAAGGCGGCCTGGAGTCGGTTCTGGAAATGCGCAAGCAATTTAAAATACGCCGCGATTTGGTTTACGGTTTATTAAAAGATATCGATGGCATAAAAGTTAACCTGCCCGAAGGCGCGTTTTACTTCTTCCCTGATGTTACTTCATTCTTCGGCAAGAGCTATAATGGCAAAACCATTAATGATGCCGATGAGCTTGCAATATTCTTGTTAGAAGAAGCCCATGTGGCAACTGTTGGCGGCGATTCATTCGGCGACAAAAAATCCATCCGCATAAGCTATGCTGCCGCCGAGGATAAGCTGATTGAGGCAATGAAACGCATTAAAGAAGCGCTGGCTAAACTTGTTTAGAGATTAGAGACTGGTTTATTAGAGACTAGCAAAAACGAAAGCCCTTGCAAACGAAATTGCAAGGGCTTTTTCATAACGTTAAATCCTTGAGACTCCGGTACAATATGAGAGGCCTGAGAATAACAAGGCCCTTGCATAATTAATATGCAAGGGCTTTTTGCTAATCTCTTATCTCTGATTAACTAGTCTCTAACACCAACTTACAGCGCGAAACCGTAAGCTAAACGCAGGGCTACTACACCGTAGCTATCGCTCTGGCCTGAGAAATTTTCGTAACGAACGCCTACATCCCATGATTTGTTAGCCCAGCCTACTGCTGGTGACAAAATCAATTTTGTGTTTTTAGCGTATTTGGTTTCGAAACCGGCACCGGCTTCACCACCTAAATAAATGTTATCAGTAAGAAAACCTTTGATACCAAGTTTTACTGGAACTACACCAAAGCTTTCGCCTCCTACATCTTTAGCAGCCTGGGTAGCGAAGAAGTTATAGTAACCTGAAGTAAAAGTTAACGCAAGGTTTTTTTCGATACCATATTGTAAACGGGCGGTACCGCCAAGTTCAAATTTTGAATACGCAGGGCTGGTGCTCAAGTTGCCGGTTGGTATGCCGGCTTCAACTCCAAAGCCCAGGCGCCATGCGCTTTTTTCTGTAGTTTGGGCTTTTACATTAACTGAGAAAAATATAGCTGCAGCAGTTGCTACCGAAGCTATCCATTTTGTTGAGTGTTTCATTGTTGTGTTTATCATTTAAGTGAACTGATAGATAATTCTATACATCTCCCCCAGAACAAATACTTTGCCAGTGTGCCAAAAACAATGTCTGAGTTATGTAAACAAGCCTTTAGCGTACTAATTAACAAGTTTTATTAACAATTGTTAAATCCTTAGAAGATTGATAATCAGCTGACTTTTTTACTACAATAGTTAGGAGTGATAGTTATCATTTTTTTAACATTGGGATAACCCAGCCTGTCAGTATAACCGTTGTCACTGACATTGTAACAGCATTTTTGCAGGGTAAAAAGGTCAAAATTGTACTATTGAGAGGTTACTTAAGCAGAGATTGGTGATTAGTTAATTGGAGATTAGCAGAAAAGAAAAAGCCCCTGCAAGTTCAATTGCAAGGGTTCTTTATTAATTTATTTCTAATCTCTAACCTCCAATTAACTAATCTCTACCTACACCTGCGGGTCAACCTCAGGATCAGGTTTATAGTTTTTCTGCAATTCAGCCAGTTTTTCTTTGCCATAGGCAAATTTGGTTATCATGTAAAACAGTACCGGCACTATAAATATAGCCAGCGATGTTGCGGTTAGCATCCCGCCAAATACTGTCCATCCGATAGTTTGTCTTGCTTTTGCACCGGCACCTGAGGCAACCAGCAGCGGGCCTACACCTAATATAAATGCCATCGATGTCATGATGATTGGCCGTAAGCGTAGTCGTACCGCCTCAAGTGTAGCCTTTTCCAACTCCATCCCCCTGTCCACACGTTCCTTGGCAAATTCAACTATCAGGATGGCGTTCTTCGCCGCCAAACCTATCAGCGTAATTAAACCTATCTGCGCATAAATATTATTATCAAGACCTGGTTTAAACCATAAAAACAGTATCGCACCAAATGCCCCGAGAGGCACTGCCAGCAATACCGAAAACGGAACCGACCAGCTTTCGTACAATGCTGCCAGGAACAGGAACACGAATCCTATGGATAACATAAAGATGTATACTGTTTTCGATCCTGATATAATCTCCTCGCGGCTTAGACCGGCAAATTCGTAGCCAAAGCCCTGCGGTAATGTTTCCGCAGCAACTTCCTGTAGCGCTTTTATGGCATCGCCACTGCTATATCCCGGTTTCGCTGTACCGTCAATTTCGGCAGAACGGAAAAGGTTGAAGTGCGATATCAGCGGCGCATTTTCGATTACTTTATAGCTGGTTACCGTGCTTAACGGAACCATTCCGCCTGCCGAGTTACGCACAAAATACTGTCCTATATCGGCAATATTGGTACGGTAATTTGTATCAGCCTGGGCCACTACGTGAAAATTTCGGCCATAAACGGTAAAGTCGTTCACAAACGCACTACCCATATAAGTTTGCAACGCGGTACTTATATCAGATATGGATACGCCAAGCTTTTTCGCCTTTTCCCTGTCGATAGTTAGCTGGTATGCCGGGGTGCGCGCAGTAAAGAACGAGAAGGCCCTTGCAATTTCAGGCCGTTTGTTTACAGCGGCTGTAAAATTTTGTAATACCTTCTCAAAATTTTTGATGTCGCCGCCGGCTTGTTTCTCTTCCAAAATAAATGAAAACCCTGCCGATGTTCCTAAGCCAGGCACAGCCGGAGGCGAAATTACCACGACATTCGCTTCTTTATAAATGGATAACTTTTTCTGGATCTTTGCTATTACAGCCTCCACCTGTTGCGATTTGTCTTTTCGCTCGTCCCAGGGCCGTAGCTGGCAAAATATGGTTGCACTGTTTGATTTACTTGCAAAACTTATTACGTTTAACCCGCCCAGCGCCGCGTAGTGATAAACTTCGGGAATACTGTCGAGCGCGCTCATAACATGGTGAAGAACATCAACTGTTCGCTTGGTTGATGAAGCTTCGGGTAAATCGTAAGTTATGTAAACACGTCCCTCATCCTCGGTGGGCAAAAAGCCGGTTGGTTTCTCTTTAAAAAGGAGTATGGTACCTACAACAATACAAACCAGTATAATTACAATAAGTGCCGGATTTTTTATTCCCCGGTGAACACCGTTGCGATACTTGCCGGTAACACGGGTAAACCAATTGTTAAACCAAAAAAAGAATTTATTCAACCCCTTTGATTTCTCATCAATCTTGTGCGGGCGCAGTATCAGCGTACATAATGCAGGCGTTAACGATAAGGCCACAAACGCCGATATCAACACAGATATAGCAATAGTGATGGCAAACTGCTGGTAAAGCCTGCCCACAATACCAGGTATAAAACCAACCGGTACAAACACCGCCGCCAAAATCAGGGCAATGGCTATTACCGGCGCCGATATGTCTTTCATAGCGTGCACAGTTGCTTCTTTGGGCGACATGCCTTTTTCATCCATATAATGCTGAACGGCCTCCACCACCACAATGGCATCATCCACCACTATACCTATAGCCAGCACAAACCCGAAGAGCGTAAGTGTATTTATGGTAAAGTGCAGCGGGATAAAGAATATAAACGTACCAATAATTGATACCGGGATAGCCAATATTGGAATAAGTGTTGTCCGCCAGCTTTGCAAAAACAAAAACACCACTAGTATAACAAGGAACAAAGCTATAACCAATGTTTCAATTACCTCACGTACCGATACCTTTACAACGGTAATTGATTCGAACGGTACTACGTAGTCAACATCAGTTGGAAAGCTTTTTTTGAGCTGTTCCATTGTAGCGTAAACATTTTCGGCAGTTTCGATAGCGTTACTGTTTGGCGCCTGGTAAACCAGCAGGTACGATGCGCGCTTATTATCAACAAACGAGTTACCGGCGTAGTTAAATTTACCCAGCTCAACCCGGGCAACATCCCTTAAATGCACAACAGAGCCGTTACCTGGCTGTGTACGGACAATTATATTTCCAAACTCTTCGGGCGTAGTTAAACGGCCCTTAACTATTATGGTATACTCAAAGGCCTGCACCTGCTCCTGCGGGGTTGTTCCCACCGAGCCGGCTGCCACCTGGGCATTTTGCTCCTGCAATGCACTCGTAACGTCATTAGCTGTCATCCCCAGCGCAGCAAGCTTATCCGGCTTAAGCCAGATACGCATACTAAAATCATCAGCACGGCTGATTACGTCGCCTACGCCTTTTGATCGCAACAGCGCATCGCGTACAAAAACGTTGGTGTAGTTATCTAAAAAGGTAACGTCATGCGTTCCTTTCGGGGCATAAATGGCGACCAGCAGTAATATACTGGGGTTACGCTTGCGGGTAATTAAACCCAAACGTTGTACCTCCTGCGGTAAAGTTGGTGTTGCAATGCCTACGCGGTTCTGTACATCGAGAGCGGCAATGTTTATATCTGTACCAACCTCAAAATTCACCGTCATGCTCATTTGGCCGTTGCTGGTACTATTACTTTGCAAATAGGTCATGCCCGGGGTACCGTTAACTTGCACCTCAACCGGGGTGGCTACGGTTTGCTCAACTGTGAGCGCGTCGGCACCAATATAGGTGCCGGTTATGCTAACCGTTGGCGGTGCAATCTCGGGGTACTGCCCTACAGCCAGGTTTATTATACATATTATACCAACTATAACTATCACTAACGAAATAACGATAGCTGTAACCGGTCTTTTTATAAAAGTATCTGCAATCATTCTTTATCTTTTTAGAGAAACAGGAATCGAATAATCCTAAAACAAGCAATCAAATTTATTTAGCCGCACCGCCTTTTGCCGGCGCTTGTCCTGCGGCGCCTGGTGCCGCTGCCGGTGGCCCAAGTGTGATTTTACCTCCATCACGCAAGCGCTGAAAACCGTCTGTTATTACCTTATCGCCTGGTTTAAGCCCATCCATAACAACCACATTATTGCCTATATGCGGCCCAAGCTTTACTTTTATCTGTTTTGCTATAGTATCTTGGGCTGTAAATACAAAAAACTCCCCCATTTGCTCGGTAACAGCTTTAGACGGAATCTGCAGCCTGTTGCCCGATTGGCTATTTAACACCTTCAGTACGCAACTCATACCATCTTTTAGTACATCATTATTGTTCGAAAATTCAATTCTTACTTTAACGGTACCTGTCGTTGCGTTTACGCCACGGTCAATTGCGCGCACTTTGCCGGCCTGGTTATAAGTAGTACCGTCGCTCAACTGCAGCTTAAAGGTTGAATCGGTGTTATGTTTTTGAAGCCCATAAAAACGATTAATATCCTGCTCGTTAATTACCACATCAACTCCGATAGGGCGTTCGCTCGATATGGTGTTTAACAACGTGCTTCCCGGTGAAACCTGCGTACCCAATTTTACTTGTGAAATACCTATGCGACCAGTAAAAGGGGCAGAAATAGTTGCGTACGAAAGGTCGGTTTTTGCAGATGCCACAGCAGCCTTTGCAACGGCAACCTGGCTTTTGCTGGTCTCGAAAGTTGCCTCAGCCTGGTCGACCGTTTGGCGGGCCACAGCATCGTTTTTGAGCAGCATGTTATACCTGTCAATATCTTTTTGGGCTTTTATCAAGTTTGCCTCGGCGCTTCCCAAATTTGCCTGGGTTTGTGCATAAGCGTCGAGAAATTTGCGCCTGTCAATTTCGTACAAAGGCTTGCCTTTGGTAACTATTTCGCCTTCGTTAAAAAATATACCGGTAATAAAACCCGTAACCTGGCTGCGCAATTCAACTGTATTTAAAGCTATAACATTGCCCTGGTATTGGTCATAATAAACGGCTTCGGCAGTTTTTACATCGGCTACATAAACGGGGGTTGGCGGCAACGGAGCATTAGCGGCATCCTTTTTATTTTTGCACGCCGACCACATTAAAATACAAACCGTTCCGGCTAAAAGTATATCTCTTGTTTTCATATTCAATTTGGTTGTACAGAAAGGGTGCCCAATGCTTTCTGAAGGTCAATTTTGCTCGATAATAACTGGAACAATGCATTATAATAATTCAGCTCGGCGGTACGCAGGTCTGATTGTGCCACAATTACATCAAGATAGGTTTTAATGCCTTCGCGGTATTGAAGGCTAACAATCTTGTAAACATCCTTGGCGAGATCAACGTTTTGCTTTATCAGCTGCCAGCTGGTATAATTGCTTTTGTAGCCGGCGAGCGCCTGCACGTATTCGGTATTGATGGTATTAGCAGAATTCTCAATATCCAAATCAGCACGCGTAACCTGCAAACGGGCCTTGCTTAAATTTTGCAAACGTTTGCCTCCCTGGAAAATAGGCAACGCCAATGACAGTCCTGCATAAGCACTTGGGTACGAGTTATTGTATAAACTGCCAAACCTGTCGCTCAAATAGACCCAATTATAGCTACCAACAGCAGAAAGAGACGGTAAAAAACCATTCTTATAATAATTCACATTAACGTTCTGCAGATTTTTCTGCGTTTGCAGCAATTGATATTCAATGCGGTTATTTACATCGAGTTTCTGATTGGTGTCAATAACAGCTGCCTGCTCAAAACGTGACGAATCGTACGACAACACGAGGTTATGCCCCGCCGATATACCCATTATCTGTTTCAGGTAAGCTTGCTTGCTATTGATAGCTTCCGCGGTTTGCTTGCGACTGGCAATTGAATTATTAAACGATATAGTAGCCTGTTTGTAATCAATTTTATCCGACACGCCGGCTTGGTACCTGTTGTAGGCGTCCTTTTGACTGCGCTGCAACCGGGCAATGTCTTCATTTAAAATATCCAATTGTTTTTGCGACAGCAGTACATCAAAAAAAGCCTTGCTAACGTCTGAAACGACATTCACCTGGCTGCTAAAAATATTCTCTTTATAATATTGGCGCGAATATTTGGCTGCTTTGGCCGCCTGTAATACATCATTATTATAAATAACCTGGCTGGCCTGTAAACCCAATAACGAGAACTCGTCATTCCGTGTACCCGCAGCCTGGTTGGTTTTGGTTGATGAACTACTTGCGGGGCTTCCTTTAAAATAATGCTGGTATTCGCCAGATCCATTAACCTGCGGCAGCCAATCAGCAAGACTAATTTTTATGTTACGTTCGTTAATTTGTTCGTCAATTGAGGCTTGCCTCACTGCAGGTTGGTTGCGCAGGGCAAACTCCACACATTGTTTTAAAGTAACAAGAGTATCGGAACTAGTTTGCGCAAACAAAATGGCCGGAAAAATTATTGCTGTATTTATGATGAATAGGGAGACGGATTTTTTCATATTACGGTGCGGCATCCGGTTAGTAACAACAGTTAAAGGCAAAGGTTGCCAATAAATTTTATTTTTCATAAGGATACGCTAATATGGTTACATTTAAATAACCTGAAAAAAGACAACAAAAATTTTACGCAAGTATGTCATTAAAACTACAATAGGGGGCTTTTTTGCATTTTTTAGAAAAAAATCAAAAATTGTGTCGCCGAATAACTAAAAAAATTAATTAATTTGCCGAATGGGAGCACTATGCTTTTATGGTAATCGAAAAAAAGTTACCAACTAAATACAAGATATAACCTAATTCATGGTATTTTTACAAAAAATTTAAGCAGGGTTAATACATGGTTAAAAGACTACATGAGAAGATTGCACAGTTCCAGGATGCCAACCTAATCCGGGAAATGGGCCTATATCCTTATTTCAGGCCTATTGAGTCTGGCCAGGATACTGAAGTATTTATTGATGGCAAACGTGTATTAATGTTTGGTTCCAACTCATATTTAGGGTTAACAAGTCACCCTAAAATAAAGGAAGCTTCAAAAAAAGCAATTGATAAATACGGAACCGGCTGCGCAGGATCACGATTTTTAAACGGAACACTTGATATCCACATAGAGCTTGAAAGAAGGCTGGCAAATTATGTTGGTAAAGAAGGCGCTGTTTTATTCAGCACAGGTTTCCAGGTTAACCTGGGTGTGCTATCGAGCATTACCGGCCGTAACGATTATTTGATATTAGATGAATATGACCACGCTTCGTTGATTGACGGCAGCAGGTTATCATTCTCAAAAGTCATCAAATATGCCCATAACGATATGGAAGATTTACAGCGCAAACTGAGCATTTTGCCAGAAGAAGCTGTAAAACTGATTGCCGTTGACGGGATATTCAGCATGGAAGGTGATATTGTTAAACTACCGGAAATTGTAAAAATTGCCGATAAGTTTGGCGCCAACATTATGGTTGATGATGCACACAGCCTTGGTGTAATTGGTCACAAAGGTGCCGGCACAGCCTCGCATTTTGGACTTACCGACCAGGTTGACCTTATTATGGGCACCTTCAGTAAATCACTGGCTTCACTGGGTGGCTTCATCGCTGCCGATGCTGAAACAATTGATTACCTGAAACACCGTGCACGTGCATTAATGTTTAGTGCCAGTATGCCTCCGGCATCGGTTGCCAGTGTTATTGCTGCGCTTGATATTATTGAATCGGAGCCTGAGCGCATTGCCAAGCTTTGGGACAATACCAACTATGCCATGAAACTTTTGTTAGAGGAAGGATTTGATTTGGGCCCAACTGAAAGCCCTATCCTGCCAATATACGTAAGGGATAATATGAAAACCTTCCAGGTTACCAGGCATTTACAGGATACAGGTATATTTGTTAACCCGGTTGTATCGCCGGCTGTTCCTTCCGACTCATCTTTACTACGTTTTTCGTTAATGGCCACCCACACCTTCGAGCAAATTGAAGAAGCCATTGAGAAAATCGCAAAAGCCTTTAAGGATGTTGGTGTTACATCAATTAAAGAAAAAATATAAACCGGATTACGCCGTAAATGGCAATAGTTTAATTCAATAAAGCAAGCATCGCCGACAACAGTAGGCGATGCTTGTTTATTATTTAACAAAATAACAGAACTGCATACCTGATGAAGAAAATAGTACAGGTTAACTCCAAAAAAGAGCTTGGAACATTCATTGATTTTCCGCACGACCTTTATAAAGATGACCCCAACTATGTTCCGGAGTTGTTTATTGCACAGCGCGACCTGCTAACCAAGCACCCGTTTCATAAACACAATGAGCTGCAATGTTTTTTGGCTTATGACGGCGATAAAGTGACCGGTCGCATTGCCGCTATTTTGAATAACGCACACAACGAGCATAATAAAAGAAACGATGGCTTCTGGGGTTTTTTTGATTGTATAAACGACCAGGAAACCGCCAATATGCTTTTTGATACAGCTACCAAATGGTTAAAAGATAAAGGCGTTGACCAAAAATCGATCGGCCCGGTAAATTTTTCGACTAATGAAGCGTGCGGGTTATTAATTAAAGGTTTTGACAGCCCGCCTATGCTGATGATGACCTATAATTATCCTTACTACGCCAATTTTATTGAAAAATATGGGTTCGAAAAACAAATGGACCTGATTGCCTGGCATTGGGACGGTGATGGCTACGACGATAAATCGATTCGGTTATTAGGCGCCTTACAGGAGCGTCTTAAACGTAATAACATCGTTATCCGTAAGGTAGACCTTAAAAACTTTAAAAGCGAGGTTGAAAAGGTACGTGAGGTATATAACTCTGCCTGGGACCAAAACAGCGGCTTTGTGCCATTTACCGATGCGGAATTCGACTGGCTGGCAAAAGATTTAAAACTAATACTGGACGAAAACTTCGTGTATGTAGCCGAACAAAACAATAAGATTGTAGGTTTCGGGCTTGCTTTGCCAAATTATAACGAGATTTTTAAGAAAATAAAACGCGGGCGCTTGCTGCCTACCGGTATCTTTAAATTGTTACTTGGTAAAAAGAATATTCAGAGCATTCGCATTTATGCGCTTGGTGTTATTGATGGTTATCGTAAGATGGGCATTGAGGCTTGTTTATATGGTTCTATCATAAAAGAATACCGCGAACGCGGCCTTAAGCATGCCGAAGCCGGTTGGACGCTGGAAAATAACGTATTGATAAACGAAGCTATAAAAGCTATTAAAGGCGACCCTTATAAAACGTACAGGCTGTACGAAAAAGACATATGAAGCAGCGGGTTTTAATAACCGGTGCAAGCGGATTTGTTGGGTTCCATTTAATTGAAGAGGCGCTAAATAACAATATGGAAGTTTTCGCTGCAGTACGCAAAAGCAGCAAAATTGACCACCTGGCAGGTTTCGACATTAAATTCACCTACCCCGACTTTGACAATGTGCAAGCGCTAAAGGATAATATTATCGAAAACAAGTACGATTATATTATCCATGCAGCGGGTGTTACAACGGCACGGTCGGCTCAGGAATATGAGCACATAAATGCTGACTATACTTATAACCTGGCAAGAGCCGCAGTTGAAAGTAATATCGGCCTGAAAAAATTTGTGCTGGTTAGCAGCCTGGCGGGTGTTGGCCCGTTAAATAATTTAGACGGGATAATAACCGAGGAGACTATCCCTACCCCGGTTACCGCATATGGCAGGAGCAAAATACTTGCCGAAGAAAAATTAAAAAGCATAGACAGTTTAAATTACACCATATTAAGGCCAACAGCTGTTTACGGCCCGCGTGATAAGGACATTTTTATATTTTTTAAACAACTGAGCAATCGCATTGAACCGTATATTGGTAATATCGACCAAAAGCTAACCTTTATATATGTTACTGATTTAGCTAAAGTTGCCGTAAAAGCATTGCATATAGGTAATAAACAGGCATATAATTTAAGCGACGGCAGCTATTATAGCCGTTATGCTTTAGGCGATTTTACACGAGAAGTGTTAAATTTAAAAACCGTTAAGTTTCATTTGCCTGTAAACTTTGTAAAATTAATTGCAAACATATCCGAAAAAGTTTGTTCTTTGAGCAATAAGGCGTCGGTGCTTAATGTTGAGAAGCTAAAGGAGTTGATGGCGGTTAACTGGAATTGCGACATTTCGCGGGCAAAAGCCGACCTTGAATTTACTCCAGCTTATGATTTGAAAGCCGGGGTTACCGAAACGTTAAACTGGTATAAGGCCAATAAATGGCTATAATAAATGTGTGTACACTATAATAAATAAATATGAAAACTAATATTACACCGGCTAATGGTAAATTAGGCATCTTAATTCCGGGGTTGGGAGCTGTGGCTACCACAATGATTGCCGGCGTTGAGGCGGTAAAAAAAGGCTTGTCACAACCAATTGGCTCACTTACCCAAATGGGCAGCATACGCCTTGGTAAAAGAACTGAAAACCGTTACCCAAAAGTTAAAGACTTTGTGCCACTGG
This sequence comes from Mucilaginibacter sp., assembly GCF_025359345.1. Lineage (GTDB taxonomy): Bacteria > Bacteroidota > Bacteroidia > Sphingobacteriales > Sphingobacteriaceae > Mucilaginibacter. Next base: position 27,057 of record NZ_JANYGQ010000008.1, on the reverse strand, counting down.
CAAAGCTTGAAGATATTGTGTTTGGCGGATGGGACGTATACTCTGATAACGTTTACGAAGCTGCAACAAAAGCTAAAGTGCTTGAAGCGGACTTATTAAAATCAGTAAAAGCTGAGCTTGAAGTGGTTGTTCCGATGAAAGCAGCTTTTGATAAAAATTACGCTAAGAACCTGATAGGTACACACGTTAAAACTGGTACCCGCTATGAAATGGCGCAAGAAGTGATGAACGACATTACAACCTTCAAAGAAAAAAATGGCTGCGACCGTATAGTTTTGATCTGGTGTGGTTCAACTGAGATATACTACGAAGCATCGGAAATACACCAAACACTTGCAAAATTTGAGCAGGCTTTGGTTGATGACGACAAACGTATTTCACCAAGTATGATTTATGCATATGCAGCTTTAAAATTAGGCATCCCGTTTGCAAACGGTGCGCCTAACTTAACAGTTGACATCCCGGCGATGATTGAACTGGCAAAATTAACCGAATCACCCATTGCAGGTAAAGATTTTAAAACAGGCCAAACTTTAATGAAAACCATTTTGGCGCCTGGTTTAGCCGCACGTTCGTTAGGTGTTAAAGGCTGGTTCTCGACCAATATTTTAGGTAACCGCGATGGTTTGGTATTGGACGATCCGGATAACTTTAAAACAAAAGAAGTTTCGAAACTGGGTGTACTGGAAGACATTTTTAAACCGGAAGATAATCCTGAATTATACGGCGATTTGTATCACAAAATCCGTATCGACTATTATCCGCCGCATGGCGACAACAAAGAAAGCTGGGATAACATCGACATTTTTGGCTGGTTAGGTTACAAAATGCAGATTAAAATCAATTTCCTTTGCCGCGACTCGATTTTGGCCGCGCCAATAGCTCTGGATTTAGCCTTATTCAGCGATCTTGCGAAACGTGCCAATATGAGCGGTATACAAGAATGGTTGTCGTTCTACCTTAAATCGCCGCAAACAGCGGAAGGTTTGCCACCCGAAAATGATATTTTCAAACAACTGATAAAATTACAAAACACGCTGCGCCACTTAATGGGCGAAGATTTAATTACCCACCTGGGCCTTGATTATTACCAGGAACTGGTGGATGTGTTGTAGTTTATAAAAGTTGCAAACGTTGTGAGGGTTGTAAATGTTAAACGGGTTTTAGCATTTACAACCCTTTGTTAAAACTAAAGATTACAACTTTACAACCTTTAAAACCTCTACAACCCTTACAACATCACCATGCTCTTCCATAAAATATTCACCTCAACTTTTGGCATAGGTTACATTAAAGGCGGCGGCACAATTGCGGCCGTATTTTGTTGTATTTGCTGGTACCTGGCGTGGATGGGAACCACTCCCCCACTGGTCTTATCATTGACAATTACAATTGTAACAACATTGTTAGGTGTGTGGTCATCAGGAATTGTTGAGAAAATTTGGGGAAAAGATCCCAGTCGTGTAGTGATTGACGAGGTTGCAGGAATGTGCATAAGCCTGCTTTTTATACCCGTAGAGCCCAAATATGTAATTACCGCCCTGGTATTATTTCGCTTTTTTGATATAGTAAAGCCGTTATTCATCCGTAAGATGGAAAGATTTCCTTCAGGATGGGGAATTATGATGGACGATATCCTCGCCGGGGTCTATACTAACCTATTGATGTTGGCCGTTGTAGGGTTTAATTTATATTAATCCTATTGTAATGTTTTCTAAATTGTTCCCTTATCGGTACTCATATTTGACTTTTTGACCACAATAGTCTGTTAGGTTTTTTTTTACCTTTGGCACTTGACAAAAACGGACTCCGGATGCCTTTAAATGCTTTGCAGCCGGGTGGCATGGCACGATACAGAATGGTCATAACAAGGTTTTATTTTGAATATTACTTACGTAAAATAACCTTTTGGACTGTTTATTGTAACGCACTGATAACAAATATTTTAAAAAGATAATATCAATTGCAAATGTTTTAACGGGTATTTACGTACATCATTAAAATACTGAATTTGCAGAAGGCAACAAAATAAATGAACTATACATACTTATACCGGAAGCTGGTTTTGTTGAGCTTCTTTTTACTTGCTGCTACTACCCTATTTGCACAATCAACGGTTGTTACGGGTACCGTTATTGACGCCCGCACAAATGAACCATTGCCTTTTGTGTCGGTTAAATTTAACGGCACTTCCATTGGCGGGCCTACCAATAACGACGGCAAATACACTATCAGCACTGATAATCCTGTTAAGCAAATCAAAATTTCGTTTCTTGGTTATAAAGATGTTTTGATGAACGTTAAGCGTGGAGTGACGCAAACCGTAAATGTAAAGCTGGTTGCTACAGCAAATGAACTTGATGAAGTTGTAGTAAAATCGGGTAAAAAGCCTAAATACCGCAATAAAGATAACCCGGCCGTTGAACTGATACGCAAGGTTATTGAAAACAAAGAGAAAAACCGTCCTGAAGCTTATGACTACGTAGAGTATAAAGAGTATGATAAAATGCAGTTCTCTTTGGCAAACGTATCACCAAAGCTTTCAGAGAAGAAGTTTTTCCGCAAATATGCATTCGTGATAGATAACCGCGACAGCACTACCGTTCCGGGCAAATCATTGCTGCCGATTTTCCTGAACGAAAAGGTATCCCAATATTATTACCGCAAAAACCCCGAAAAAGAAAAGACAGTTGTATTAGGCGAAAAGAACGTAAACTTTGGCGGATCGGTTGATAGTGAAGGCCTTGGGGCTTATTTTAAGCACATGTATTACAAGGTTGATATTTACGACAATACAGTGTTTTTGATGACGAACAACTTTTTAAGCCCGATTGCTGGTTCATCGCCTACATTTTATAAGTTTTTTATTACTGATACCGTTGCATATAAAAACACCAAGCTGGTTGAGCTAAGCTTTACACCGCGCAATACTACCGATATGCTTTTTGTGGGCAAACTGTACATAACGCTGGATGGCAACTATGCTGTTGAAAAGGTTGAATTGAATATCAACAAAAACATCAACCTTAACTTTGTTAACTCCATGCGGGTTAACCAGGAGTTTGAGCAAAACTCGGATGGCCGTTTTCACGTTAGCAAAAGTACCACACTAGCCGATTTCGGGTTGACAAAAAACAAAAAAGGTGGTTTGTTCGGTATCCGTACAATTACATATGGCAACTACACTGTAAACAAACCCCATCCGGATACTACCTATCAGCACAAGGAATATACCGAAAGCGACGAGGTACAGAATCGCAGCGACAAGTTTTGGGTTGAAAACCGTTTGGATACGCTGACAACCGCCGAATCGAAAGTATATAAAAACGTGGATAGCCTGCGTAATATGCCATCGTTCAGGCGTACGCTTGATATTGCTACATTGCTGCTGGCTGGTTATAAAGGTTTCGGCGGTTTTGAGCTGGGCCCTGCCAATACATTTTACAGCTTTAACCCTGTTGAAGGCTTTAAGTTACGTGTTGGTGGCCGTACCACACCCGAATTAAGTAAACGTTATTATTTTGAAACTTACGGCGCATATGGCTTTAAGGACGAACGTTTTAAGTACTTTTTAAGTGCAACTTATTCGCTAAATAACAAATCTATCTACAAGTTTCCGCAGAACTACCTAAGGGTGAGCACCCAATACGATACACATATACCGGGCGCAAATCTGCAATTTGTGCAGGAAGACAACTTTTTGCTGTCGTTTAAACGGGGCGAAAATGATAAATACCTGTATGACAGGAGCTACAACTTTGATTACGTTCACGAATTTGAAAACCATTTTTCGTATCACGCTAAATTTGCAAGGTTAACACAGGCGCCTGCAGGTTCGTTATACTTCTTAAACACAGTGGGCAATAATACAGCAAATGTTGTTAAGGACCTTACTACCAGCGAAGCTGGCTTAAGCCTGCGTTATGCGCCTAACGAGCAGTTTTACCAGGGTAAAATATACCGCGTACCTGTACCAAGCAAATACCCTGTGCTATCGCTCGATTATACTGCCGGTTTAAAAAACGTGTTTGGCAGCAGTAATTACGGCTACCAAAATCTGCACGTGCAAATGGACAAGCGCTTTTACTTATCCATCTTAGGTTATGCTGACGTTACCATTGAAGGGGGTGAAACATTCGGGCAGGTGCCTTATCCGTTGCTCGACATATTCAGGGCTAATCAAACATATGCTTACGATATTTATTCGTATAACTTGATGAACTTTTTGGAATTTGTGGGCGACCATTATGCTAGCATCAATATCGACCAGCACTTTGTGGGATTTTTCTTCAATAAAATTCCACTATTTAAAAAACTAAAATGGCGCGAAGTTGCTTCTGTTAAAGCAATATATGGCGGCTTAAGCGATAAAAACAATCCATCGCTACATCCATCGCTATATCAGTTCCCGGTAACCGCGGCCGGCGAACCTATCACATACGGTTTAGGCAGCACCCCTTATGTTGAGGGTAGTGTGGGTATTGAAAATATATTTAAATTTGTGAGAGTGGACTTGGTGAGAAGATTTACGTATTTAGACCATCCTGACGTTTCGAAATGGGGTATCCGTGCAAGGGTTAAGTTTGATTTTTAAAATATCGGCAGTATAACAATGGAACAACAAACATCAATACGTACAAATTTACAACTGGGCATTTATAAAGTAATTGACCCTGTTGTTAAGGTATTTATAAAACTGGGGCTTACACCAAACGCTGTTACCTCAATTGGGTTTGTACTTAACGTGGGGGTTGCCATTATATTTATATTAGGTGCAGAAGAAGGTAACCGCGGCGATTTAAGTTACGTTGGCTGGGCCGGGGGCCTTATCCTTTTTGCGGGCCTGTTTGATATGCTTGACGGGCAGGTGGCGAGGCTTGGCAATATGAAATCGACCTTTGGGGCGCTGTATGATTCGGTGCTCGACCGTTACAGCGAGCTGATTATGTTTTTGGGTATTTGTTATTACCTGGTTGGTCACCACTACTTTTTAAGTTCTATATCTGCATTTATAGCTTTAATAGGTTCAATGATGGTCAGTTATGTAAGGGCGCGTGCTGAAGGATTGGGGATTGAGTGTAAAGGTGGTTTAATGCAGCGACCTGAACGTGTTGTCACTATAGGTTTGTGTGCGATGCTCTGCGGCCTTGCATCAATTTACATTGGTGGTGATTATAAGCTTTATGTGCCTGGTATTAAATTCCACGTCTTTGAAACCATGACCATATTTACTTTTCCAATTGCAGTACTTGCAATTTTAACAAATATTACTGCCTTTAAAAGGTTACTGGATGCCAAAAAGTCGCTCATGGACCAGCAATAATATTTTAGCAGGAAACGTTAAAATTTAAAGTATTTGCGGAGCGGGATATAAAATATCATATCTTCGTAACAATTATATTAAATGGTTTACAGTTTCCCAAAACTTTGCTAAAATTGATATAATTATTAAAAAATCAGGAATCGAATAGCAGGCTGAGAAATTTAAACATTTTAAACCCTGATCAGTTATGAAAAAGAAGTATGTTTCCAATTCACAGGAGTCTGTGAGAATGTTTAAAAGTGATTTTTTAGAAAGCTTATCTAAAGTTCACTTTACTGTTCCTTTATATATTTTCGTCCCCGTTATCGCTTTTTGTGTTTACAAATACACTCAAACCGGTCTGGGTGCTTTGCTTTTTGCCGAACTATTTGTGTCGGGCCTTTTTATCTGGACGTTGGTTGAATATATAATGCACCGCTTTGTATTTCACTACCAGCCCGCTGATAAGCCATGGGCACAACGTATGCACTTTGTATTTCACGGCGTTCATCACGACTATCCAAGCGATGCAAAACGCCTGGTATTGCCGCCATCAATGAGCATACCTTTAGCAACTGGCTTTTATCTCTTATTTAATGCCATATTGCCAACCAATTACGTTTTTGGTTTTTTCCCGGCCTTTATTTTAGGCTACCTGTTTTATGATATATCGCACTACGCTATTCATCATTTTAACTTTAAGGGCAACATCTGGAAAAAAATAAAACAGCACCACATGCTGCACCACTACCAGGACCCAGCCAAAGGCTACGGCGTAAGTTCGCCGCTTTGGGATAAGGTGTTCCGTTCAGATTTTATTAAAAAATAGCATGACGAATGCTGTTAATGACGGGATTAAAATCAACGCCCGGTCTGTAACCATTGTATTATTAGTCACCGTATTTTACCTGCTTATTTCGGTATTGCTGGTAGGCTTTAAAACCGATCAGCTTTTTTTGGCCGGGATATTTAACGCTGCGTTTTTCCTGTCGCCTATCAGCCGCAAATTCATTATCGGCTTTTCCATATTTATAGTTTACTGGATAATCTTCGATTATATGAAGGCCTTTCCCAACTATAACTATAACACGGTACACATTGCTGATTTATATAATGCTGAAAAACACCTCTTCGGCATAAACTTTAACGGTAAGCTTTTAACCCCTAATGAATACTGGCGCGCCAACGGCAATACTTTTATGGACGTGGCAGCGGGCATATTTTATCTGTGCTGGATACCTGTACCGTTGGCATTTGCCGGGTACCTTTTTTTTAGAAACAGGAAACAATTCCTGTACTTCTCACTCACGTTTGTATTAATAAACTTTATCGGTTTTGTGGTTTATTACCTTTATCCTGCGGCCCCGCCCTGGTATGTTGAATATCATGGGTTTGCATTTCATGCAAAAACACCGGGTAACACGGCCGGACTTGCAAAATTCGATGCATTTTTTAACGCAGGCATTTTTAAGTCGATATACTCAAAAGGTTCAAATGTATTTGCGGCTATGCCGTCGCTTCATTCATCGTACCCGGTTGTTGTACTTTATTATGGTTTAAAAAATCGGCTGGGTGTGATTAATATATTTTTTGTGGTAGTGATGCTGGGCATTTGGTTTACCGCAGTTTATGCAAGCCATCATTATATACTCGACGTGTTGGCTGGGATTCTCTCTGCATTTATTGGTATTACAATTTTTAATGCCCTTGCCCGCACAACCTTCTTCCAGGCATTTATCCAACGGTACGAGCAATACATCCGCTAACGGGGAAATCTTCCAATAAGCCGGATTAATTGTACTAATTACTTGTCACTTTTCAATTATAGCATTGCAGTGGTCGTCAATCGCTGGTGCGTTTTCATGCGAATACTTCAAAAAATTCCGTTTATCTTTTTCACGGAGGAATAAAAAATTTATTAGCAGGAAAATTACAGCCGGAATATCATCATAAATCAAATTACAGGCACGTTTTTTGAATTAGCTAAGTATATTTATAGTCCCTGAGCTGGGATAGCTTATGAGAAAAACACTTACGCTATTTATTTTTTTACTTGCCTGCCTTAAATTATCGGCCGCGATACAGTCTGTTGATACCATTAAGGTTGGCCCACCCGACCCTGCTAAAGATACCATTAGATCGCCTGCACTTATTTATAATATTAAATCTTTGGCACTTTCTGATTTTTCAATAGCAGCAAGCAATAAAAATAATTTCGGTGTAGCAGCCATTAACCATTATCCTGGGGAACTTACAGCAATAATACCCGCAAAACGCTACGAAGATGTTAACGTGGTTGCGGTTACCTATCCCGACAGCATGAACCTGGCGCCATTACTAAAAAAGCCGGTTAGCCTGAGCATGTCGGATTCCCACCTGGCAGAAAATTTAAACAACAAAATAAGGATTAAAAATGCCGATAGCCTCAGGCTTTTAGCCGCCATGTTAAGGCAGGACAGTGTAAGAATTTCGCTATACCGCGCAAATAAGGATAGTGTGAAACAACGCCTAGCTGTAATGAACCTTGACAGTCTTAAACTACAGTTGAAATACCCTGCCAGTGATATGTTCAAGGGCCAGATATACACCGAAATTGCCAATCGCTATCTTGACTATGACACAATAAGTAACAAGATGCAGCGTGCGAGTTACGAGAATAAAGCACTAAACTATACTATGCTGGCGCTTCACCAGTTTTCGTACTACAATGACACAACGGGTCTCCGTGTTACTTTCGATCATCTGGCCAAGGTGTACATGGCTCAGAAAAAATTCAGCCAGGCCAAATGGTTTATCCTGCAGTCCAATTCACTTTCGCGGGCTAAAAACGACCAATTAAATATTATTGCGTCACTGGTAACCCTGGCAAAAATAAAAAGCGAGCAAACTGACTATAAGCTTGCCATGGGCGATTTAGATGAGGCTGTACAAATTTCGGAAAAGAACCACTATGGTAAAGTTGAACTCGATGTGCTGAAAAACTACGCGCTTTTGTATAGCCGCATGAAAAACTATCCGAAAGAGGAAGCAATGTTAAAAAAACGCGACTCGCTGGAGCAAAGTATTCATAAGGCGGAGGAGGCAAAATTGGCCGCCGCCCTGGCAACCAAAGATTCGATAGAAAAGAAAAAAGCCGACTCGCTGCAGGTTAAAAAAAAAGTATTCTCCTCAAATACCAGGAAGCTCTCCAAAAACGGATCAGGCAAGAAAGTAGTTACATTATAATACTTACCTCCTCCATCCTGATGATTGTTATTGCTGTTTTTGTCTACAAGCGCAAAAGAGGTGGCTGGCGCGATATTATACGCCGGCGCAGGCGGTAATTATTTTATTACGCTGATACTAAACCTATAAGCTTTCCAGTTGTCAAATAAGCATGAAAATCTTAGTAAAAGGACTATTTACCATTTTTACAATATTATTTTTCCAAACCGCTTTTGCCCAGCAGGCAACGCCGGAATTTAAACGCGAATTTTTAGAAAACATAAACCACACCCGGGAAAAGGGCTGCAACTGCGGCGGAACCTATATGCCGCCCGCACCGCCCCTGGTTTGGAACGATGATTTGGCAACTGCAGCTTTAAAGCATGCGGCAGATATGTCAAAACACAATTATTTTAGCCATACCAGTCTTGATGGCCGTACGTCGGACAAGCGGATGGTGAACGCTGGTTATACTTATAAAGGCTTTAAAAGCTTCGCTGTTGGCGAAAACATAGCGCAGGGCCAAATGAGCATTGCCGAAGTTATGGCGGGATGGTTTAACAGTCCAGGCCATTGCAAAAATTTGATGAACCGCGAGTTTAAAGAAGTCGGTATAGCAAAATATAACGACTATTGGGTACAGGATTTTGGTGGCAGAATACCCTTTAGCGGGGAAGAACAGAAGTTATTGAAAAGCGGGAAAGCGAAGTTGATAGAGAATTAGGAAGTCGCAAGTTCTAAGTCTTAAGTCGGAAGTCTAATGTCCGTTTATGACTTAAGACTTTTTTTCTTCTTTCGGTCCGCGCTGGTGAATTATTAGTCCGTTTAAAAAGTTGCGTAAAATCTGGTCGCCGCAAGGCTTGAAATTGGGGTGATCTTCTTTGCGAAAGATGGCGCCCAACTCGGTTTTGGTGATGCGGAAATTGGCCAGTTCCAGTACCTTTATAATATCATCATCGGTAAAATGCATGGCTACCCGCAGCTTTTTCATGATATCGTTATTGCTCATATCTTTCTATTATGATGTAATTATACTGAAATTTCAATTTTAACCTTTTTATTTTTTATTTTTTCGCCTTTTAGCAAGTTAACGGTTCGCTCAATGCGGTTGCGTTTTACGGCGGCGTACGATGAATAATCCAACACCTCTATCAAACCCAAATCATCTTTTGTCAGTTCGCCTTTTTGAAGCAACAAGCCAACGATATCCACTTTATTAACCTTATCCTTTTTACCCGCAGCAATGTAAACCGTTGCCCATGGTGTTGGGGCGGGGATTTTTAAATCAGCCGGTAATATTTCAATCTCCGGCGCTTTATCAATATAGCCCAGCTTCTCATCTTCCGTTAAAATCAAATAGGCCGTGCCTTTGGCATGCATACGGGCTGTACGGCCGTTACGATGCAGAAAAGCCTCTTCATTATGCGGCAGTTGGTAATGTACAACGTATTCAATCTCGGGTATATCAAGTCCACGTGATGCCAAATCGGTAGTAATTAAAAGCCTGTGGCTGCCATTCCTGAATTTCAGCAAAGCGCGTTCCCTGTCCTCCTGCTCCATTTTGCCATGGAAGATATCGTGCACTAGCCCCCTATCCCAAAGCAAATCACTGATCCGCTCAACTGCATCGCGATGGTTACAAAACACCAGCGTGGCCTTATCCCCTATTTTGCACAGGAGTGAAAACAACGTATCCAATTTATCCGCCGCAGGCGAAATAACCGCCTTTAATTTAAGATCGGGCGCATTGGTTTGATTTTGAAGGAAGTCGACTTCTTTGGGGTTATGAATACCTGTAAACGCCGGTATCTCATCCATTTTAGTGGCCGAGGTAAGTATTCGTTTATTAAGATGCCCTAGCTGCCGGATGATATAGGTCATATCCTCCTGGAAACCGAACTCCAGCGCCTTGTCAAACTCATCAAGTATTAATGTTTTGATAGTATCAGTAGTGAAGCTTTCGCGGCGTAAATGGTGGGCTATCCGGCCAGGTGTACCTACTAAAACTGCAGGTGGCTGTGATAGGTTATTGCGTTCGATTTTTACCGGGTGGCCGCCATAACAAACATTCACTTTAAATCCGCTGCCGATTGTTTTAAAAACCTGTTCAATCTGTAACGCCAGTTCCCGCGATGGCACCAGGATAAGGGCCTGAACCGTTGGAATCTTCGCGTCCAATAAACCTAACAACGGCAATAAAAACCCAAGTGTTTTACCCGAGCCTGTAGGTGATAGTAACAGTACATCCCCTTTTTTTGCAGCTTCAAGCGCAGCATGCTGCATTTGGTTCAGTTCGGTAATTTTTAGCTTTTCGAGCGCTTGTTTTATCATTTGCTGCAAAGATACGGAATAAAAGCGCAGACGGGGTGGGTAGTAACTTCCACCAGCCCTTGCCGCGAAAACAGCTATTAAGTAAATGATTTCAAAATTTCAGGAACTCCCAGTAGCCGCCCCCAAAATTGTCATTTCGAGCGAGAGCGAGAAACCTTTGCAATTGGAAGTTATGAGCCAGACCTGCCCGCCGTCCATATCGCGCGGACAAGTTTTCTCCTCGTTCCACGTCGAAATGACATGCTCATTAATTTTTCGACAATTTATTCTACAACAACCCGCTCACCAAAAAGAACAGCCCGATAGCTGCAAAACCCATGCTTGCCCACCACAACGCCTTTCGCTTGGTGATGATGGATATGGCACCAATGGCTATTGCCACCTGGAACAACGTTACACATTTAGCCAATACGGAATGTTTGGCGGTATGCTCATCGCTCTCTTTTTGAAAGGCTTTGGCTTCGGCCATAATTTTGGCTTGTTCGGTTTTGTTTTCCTTTACCTTTTCAGCATCCTCGGCAACGGGCGTTTTACCGACCGCTACCAATATTTTGTTTGATGTGGTCAATATCTCCGACTTGATACCTTTTGCCTGGTAAAACGCCCATTGGTCTGATGAGCGCATCTGCGACAGCATGGCTTCGTCCGCATGCGCCCCAGCCATTAAACCGGCTATGGCAGCTAAAACTGCAAATACAGCAGTGGTAAGAGCCACATACAGCACCCATTTATCTTTGCCCTCCGATAATGCGTGGTGAGCATGCTCGTTGCTTTGTTCATGAATTTTTTCGGAAAAGTTTTCTATTTCGTCCATGTTTTAAAGGGGTATTTTAATTATTCCACGTGTAAAATTACGCTTTTGCCTGTTAACTTATCTGCACTTGCTGTTAATGTTATATTGCCTGCTTTATGAGTTGATTTTATAATAACCATACACTTACCACGCCACGCTTTGCGTTGTGGTAGCTGATCGCTTTCCACGCTTATAGGGTTGGCATTACCTACGGCTATAAGCTCACCCGGTCCATCAACCTTAAAATGAATAAGATTGTTTGCGCGTGGGTTTAAGGTGCCTTTAGCATCCGATAATTCTACAGTAACATAACTTAAATCCTGGTTATTTGCTTTCAACTTTGACCTATCAGCGGTTAGCTTAATTTTTGCCGGTGCAGCGGCCGTATGCAGCACCGAGATGTTTACTTTTTTATCGCCATCGTAACCAATAGCTTTTAATTCACCGGCCTGGTAAGGCACGTCCCAGATTGCCGTAAATTTAGTACCGCGGTTGGTCAGTTTCTTCCCTAGCGACTTATTGTTTAAAAACAGCTCGACCTCAGGGCACGAAGAGTAAACATTTACAGCCAACGGCTTGTTTTCGTAACCTGCCCAGTTCCAGTCGGCAACTACATCGTGCCAATTCCATTTGGACCAATCGGCAGTTTTGTTATTTAAGGCGAAAGATGGTTTGGGCGATTGTACAAAAATTGAAAGCTGGTTTTCTTTCCAAAGTGCATCCCGGTAGTAGGACTGGGCACGCTTCCACCCGCAAATATCAATATCTCCGCAGTATGCTAAATTCCATGGATAAAAACTGGTGCCCACCGGATAACCTAACCAACCGATGCTGGCTTCGCCAATATAATCGAAGGATGTCCAAACAAAATCCCCTAACACATATGGATGGTCTATTACTTCCATCCAGCTGCCGAATGATTCCATGGCGAATGACTCGGTGCAAAACATTATCCTGCCGGGTACGCGTTTGTGGTCGGTTTCGTAAGTATTGCCATCGTGGCCGTAATTTCTGACCGGGTAGTTGTAGCCGCTAACATCAAGCTTTGCAAAGTAGGGGTCTTTAGCCGGATTGATATCATCAACGGCAGCGGTAACAGGGCGCGTTGGGTCAAGCCCACGAACATAAGAAGCTAGTTGTCCGGCTTCATCGACACCTTCGGGTGTTCCTTTTTCGGGCACTTCGTTACCAATGCTCCACATAATTATACCGGGATGGTTCCTGTCGCGCATTACCATACTTTCAATATCCTTCTTCCACCAATCGTTAAAGTATAAATGGTAGTCGTATGGGTTTTTGCCATACTTCCAGCAATCAAAAGCTTCGTCAATTACCAGCATGCCCAGGCGGTCGCAGGCGTCCAAAAAGGCAGGGCTTGGCGGGTTATGGGCGCAGCGGATGGCGTTGTACCCGCTGGCTTTTAATATTTCAACGCGACGCTCCTCGGCACGGTCGTATGTTTTTGAGCCGAGCGGACCATTGTCATTATGTACACATCCACCCTTTAGCTTTACCGTTTTGCCGTTAAGCTGGAATCCGTTTTCTGTATCGAATGATATTTTGCGTATGCCAAAAGTGCTGCGTTGTTCATCTGTCAATATTCCGCTAATGTAAACCTGCGTAATCGCGATGTATAAAGATGGTGAGTCACACAACCATAGCGCAGGAGTAGCGACATCCATATCTTTTTTAAACCCATTTGATGATCCTGCATTTATCAATTCCTCGCTTTGTGCTGAGGCAACTTCCTTATTTTGCGGGTCGAGTATTTTCGTAATTATCTTAACTTTTTGATCGGCCTTGCTTTCATTTAAAATATCAGTTTTGATATTGACCCTGGCCGATGCCGTGTTAACTTCGGGTGTAGTGATATAACTTCCCCATTGCCCAATGTGAACCGGCTCCGCAACCCGCAGCCACACGTGCCGATAAATGCCCGACCCTGAGTACCAGCGACTATTTTGTCCTTCGTTTTTTACTTCAACAGCGATGGTGTTTTTGCCGCCGAACTTTATTTTATCAGTTAAATCGAACCAAAAACTGGTGTATCCATAAGGGTGCGTACCCATATTATGCCCGTTGATAAAGACGGTCGCATTCATGTACACGCCATCAAACTGTACTATTAGGCGTCTGCCTTTTTGAGCGGCCGGAACATCAAAGGTTTTACGGTACCAGGCTGTCCCTCCTACCGAAAAGCCGCCTCCAACCTGGCTGATAGCGTTCTGGGTAAATGGTGATTGCGTCCCCGGAAGATTTTCGATGCTCCAATCATGCGGTAAATTAACTTTACGCCATTTTGAATCGTCGTAGTTTACGTTTTCAGCGCTTAGTGCACCGCCGCGGTAAAACTTCCAGTTGTCATCAAACAACACTGCCCCGGAGTTTTGGGAAAAAGCTTTTATACAGACTAAAAGCAGCAGGTTAAACAGCAGGATATTTTTGAGCATACGAATATTGGGTTAGTGAAATTGGTTGTTAAATTTAAACACTAATCCAACAAATTTTACCTAAACCGGATATTTATTATTGTTTATTATACAATTATTCAGGCGACTGCAATAAATCGGGATCTGCGCCAGCTGGGTCTTTATATTTTTTAATAAAATCCGCCACTTCGGCGGCCTGGTCCCAGGTAAGTTCGTCCATGCCGTTGTATTCCCAGTCGGTCATGGTTTCATCAAAAACTATTTCGCCCATACCAACTACGCCATCGGTAAGTTTGTACACACCTGTTGCGAAGTAATCTCCGCCAGGTAACTGCTCATTAATTGGGGTAATGGTAAGTTCTACCGGCCCGTCAATTGTATTTAAATGGTAGGTTGCTTGTTTGATCATGGCTGTTGTATAATTCTACTAAAATAGGTAATTTATCAAATCACTGTAAGCTACACAAAAACTTTGCCTGTAATGCCATTTCAGCATAAAATGTTACAACAATAATAATAAGTTTGCATTTATTGGTTCACTGGCTCATTAGTTCAATAGTTCATTGGTGTTGGCGCGGGTATAACAACTTTTGCCGACGTTAACAATTTATCAAAGCTACACCAATGAACAAATGAACCAGTGAACAAATGAACGATTTCGAAAGATGAATTTAACTATATACGGGGCGGCGCGGCAGGTAACAGGAAGCATGCATTTATTGCAGGTGGGCCAGTTTAAAATATTAATAGATTGTGGACTTGATTACGAAAAGGATCGCAATATACAAGCAAATGAAGACTTCCCTTTCAGACCGGAAGAAATAGATGTGGTGGTGCTAACCCACGCCCACATCGACCACTCGGGCAACTTACCTACGCTGGTGCGGCTTGGTTTTAATGGCCAGGTATTATGCACTCCTCCCACTGCCGATTTAACGGAGTTACTATTACTTGACTCCGTAAACATATTTATGCACAAGGCCGACAAGGGCCGTAAACACCGTCGGGGCAAAGGAAAATTCAATACCGCCGCACAACCACTCTACCTGCAAAAACATGTGATGGATGCAATGGACAGGTTTGTAACCATAGGCTTTAACAGGCCATTCAGAATCAATGGCGATATCGAGCTGACCTTTATACCAGTAGGCCACTTATTGGGCGCTGCGGCTGCTGTTTTTAAGGTGAACGAGGGAGGAACTGAAAGGTCGATTGCTTTTACCGGTGATATTGGCCGCAAAAACTACCCGGTATTGGATGACCCGCAGCAACTCCCCCCGGTTGATTACCTGGTGACCGAAAGCACTTACGGCGGACGGCTGCATACCAAAGACAAAACCGTTGAACAGGCGCTGGTTGAAACTATTGAAAAAGCTTGTGTTAAAGAACAAGGCCGGTTGATTATACCTGCATTCAGTATTGGGCGTACGCAATCGCTGGTCTATTCATTAAATAAAATTTTCAGCAGCGGATTGCTTCCGCCGGTAAAAGTGTTCGTTGATAGCCCGATGGCTACCCGGGCCACACAGGTATTCCGCAAATACCATAACCTGGTAAACCAGGAAGCGCAGGAGTTTTACAACAAGCAGGGCGATGAGTTTGAGTTTGAGAATTTAGAGTATGTTGAGTCGCTGAAAGACAGCAGGCAGGTATCCAATTACTTTGAGCCTTGTATTATAATTTCGTCGGCAGGCATGCTGGAAGGCGGCCGCATACAGGACCACCTCTATTATAACATTCAAAATTATTACTGCACCATCCTATTCATTGGCTATTGTGCCAAAGGCACATTGGGCCACCGTTTATTGCGTGGCGACCCTATTGTCCATATCAAAGACCGTGAACTGGCTGTTTATGCCACTATTAAACAAACCGATGTTTTAAGCGCTCACGGCGATCATCAGGACCTTTTAGACGTGGTTAAACACCAGGATAAGACCAGGCTAAAAAACGTATTCCTCGTGCACGGTGAGACGTCGAGCATGCAGGCTTTTGCGGATGCAGTGGAAAGTGAGGGGTATGTGGTTACGATACCGGAAAAGGGAATTAAATACGAATTGAATTAACACGTATTTTCACGAATTTAATCGAATTTCACGAATTTGATCTGCGCTTTGGGAGTGAAATTCCGTAGAATATTGATCAAAATAAAAAATCGAATTACACTATCAAAGCAGATTAGTGTAATTCGATTCAATTTGTGACAATTAGTGTCAATTATTTATTAAAATGCCCAATTATCAAGCTTGCCAGCTCAACACCGATACGCTCCTGCGCTTCGTTGGTGGCGGCACCAATGTGTGGGGTTAATGATATTTTTGGATGCTTAATTATTTCTTCACGTGGAGTTGGCTCGTTGTCGAAAACGTCCAGCGCTGCAAATGACACCTGGCCGCTGTTTAAAGCATCAACCAAAGCTAACTCGTCAATTAAACCGCCGCGTGATATGTTTACCAGGCCCACGCCTTTTTTCATTTGAGCAAGTTCTTCGGCACCAATAAGGGCTTTGTCAACAAATGGCGTATGCAGGGTAATAAAATCAGCCGATTTGATAATTTCTTTAAGCGTTGCAGTTGTGACCGAAACCTTCACTTTGGTACCGCCGCCTAAAGTCAATTCCAGTTCAGGACTGAAGGGGTAGAGGTCGTAAGCCAACACATTCATACCTACGCCGATGGCGATTTTTGCCACTTCGCGACCTATGCGGCCAAAGCCTACAATACCTAAGGTTTTATCGCGCAGCTCAATGCCTTTGGCATAAGCTTTTTTCAAATCGTTAAATTTGGTATAGCCTTCAACCGGCATCTTGCGGTTGCTATCGGGTAAAAAACGAACGCAACCGAATAGTTGGGCAAACACCAGTTCGGCTACTGATAATGATGACGATGCAGGGGTGTTATAAACACCTATGCCCTTTTCTTTGGCATATTCCACGTCAATATTGTCAACACCTACGCCACCTCGGCCTATCAGTTTAAGGTTGGGGCAGGCATCAATTAAGGCTTTACGTACTTTAGTAGCGCTGCGCACAGTTATAGCATCATATTCCTGCAAACGTACAGGCAGCTCATCCTGCGGAATGTTATTAGTATCTACAAAAAAACCGGCATCCTCCAGCATTTTTTTGCCTATCGGGTCGATGCCATCATTGGCTAGTATTTTTATCATGTCAAGTTAGAGATTAGAGACTGGAGATTAGAGGTTAGGCAGCTGCAGATATCAACTAATCTCCAGTCTCTAACCTCTAATCCACTAAATTTTATTTTTTTCTGCAAATTCCTGCATGGCATCAATCAGCACGTAAACGCTGTTGATAGTTAATGCGTTATAAATTGATGCACGGAAACCGCCTACGCTCCTGTGGCCTTTTATGCCGATGATTTCTTTGTCGTCGCAAAGTTTCAGGAATGCTTTTTCAAGCTCAGGGTTTTCCATTACGAAGCAAACGTTCATGTGCGAACGGTCTTCAACAGCACAAACCGGTTTAAATAGCGGGTTGCGGTCAATTTCCTCGTACAATACACGTGCTTTGGCAATGTTTTCTTTTTCGATAGCCTCAACGCCGCCTTTTGATTTTAACCAGTTAAGCGTAAGCATCGATACATAAATAGCAAACACCGGTGGGGTGTTGTACATTGAGCCGCCTTCAATCTGCACCTGGTAGTTAAACATAGCCGGTATTTTACGACCCGTTTTTCCTAAAAGCGAATCTTTAACAATTACCAGCGTTACACCGGCAGGGCCCATGTTTTTCTGGGCGCCAGCGTATATCAAACCAAAATCAGCAACGTTAACCTTACGGCTGAATATGTCAGACGACATATCGCAAACCATTGGTATCGGCGATTTAGGAAACTCCTGCATCTGCGTACCGTAAATGGTATTGTTCGAAGTGATGTGGAAGTAAGCCGCATCAGTTGGTATTTTATAATCCTTAGGGATATAAGTAAAGTTTTTTTCTTTTGATGTAGCTACAATTTCAACATCGCCAAAAAACTTAGCTTCTTTAAGCGCTTTGTTTGCCCAAACGCCTGTTTCGAGGTATGCAGCTTTGCCGCCTTCGGGCAGTAGGTTGTAAGGAGCTAAAGCAAACTGTGTGCTTGCACCACCCTGTAAAAATAAAACGGAATACCCTTCCGGCACTTCGAAAAGTTCTTTAACCAGCTTTACCGCCTCATCAAGCACCGATTCAAATTCAGGCGAGCGGTGCGATATTTCCAAAATGGAAAGTCCGATTCCGCCAAAATCAACAACCGCAGCTGCTGCCTGTTTTAAAACTTCGTGTGGTAAGATGCCTGGTCCGGCGCCAAAATTATGTTTCATTTTATTTATTTTTTTCGATAATTGGTAATGCCCTCAAAAGCCCTTTCTGCATTTGTGCGATGGCTGGTGACGATATCATTGAGTTTATAAATTGGTTTTGTTGAATTATTGATTAATTAACAAATCGGTATTAAGACGGGCCGAAGTTAATTAATTTGACAATATTAATAGAGAATATTTGCTTTTTTTGAAAAATGATACAATTCGATTACAATTGCAGCTTTGAATTTTAAATATTAAAAAAATTAAGGGTTTTTATTATCAGCCTAACATCCGGGCTGAAGTTACAACCCCGAACTTTTTAAATCAGCTATTGCCTGTACAGGGTTTAGCGCCGAAAAAACCGAGTTACCTGCAACCAGGACGGTGGCCCCGGCTTCAACCAGTTTTGCCGCGTTACTGCCATCCACTCCCCCATCAACTTCGATGTACAAACCGGGGTTTTTACGAGCGGCCAGCTCTTTTATATCGGCCAGTTTTTTATAGGTATTCGGAATAAACTTTTGCCCGCCAAAACCCGGATTTACCGACATTATGAGCACCATATCCAAGTCGGCCACAATATCTTCCAACAATAAAACAGGTGTATGTGGATTAACAGCTACCGATGCACGGCAACCCAGTTCTTTAATATATTGCACGGTCCGGTGCAAATTTGGGCATGCTTCGTAATGCACGGTAATGCTGGCCGCACCCGCATCTTTAAAAGCTTTTAAATAACGGTCGGGGTCAACAATCATCAAATGAACGTCCAAATCCTTTTTAGCATGTTTTTTTACAGCGCTTACCACAGGGAAGCCAAAGGAAATATTAGGCACAAACATGCCGTCCATAATGTCGACATGTATCCAATCGCCATCGCTATTGTTTATCATTTCAATATCGCGCTGCAAATTGGCAAAATCAGCCGCTAGAATAGATGGGGCTATCAGGTGGTTCATGGGTGTAAAGATAGCTTTTTTAGTCCGAAGTCCGGAAAGTCGGTAAAGTCCGAAAAGAAAAACACCTCTTTTTTGATAAAATGGTTTAGCAAATATTATCAATATCGTCGTTACCATGTTCATCATTACAACCAATACAACCATTACAACTATTTTAATCTTTTTCCCTGTAACGTTTCAGAAAATGATTCGTCTTGATGTAAGTGATATTGTTTATCAATAAGCTATCGTTCCGTTTTTTTCTCGAACCCTGAATTGACACTCCCATGTTAAAAAACTACTTCAAAACCGCATTCCGTAATCTCTGGAAAAATAAGGCGTCATCATTAATAAACATTTTGGGCCTTACTATTGGTTTAACTTGCTGCCTGCTTATCGGCATCTATATCCAACACGAGTTAAGCTACGATAACTTTCAGCTAAATGGAAGTCGCGTGGCACGTGTAATAATGGAGTATAAATTTGACGGAGGAAGCGAATTCAAAAAAGGAAACTTTACCAGTGTGCGTGTTGCCCCTGTGTTTAAAAAAACCTTCCCCGAGGTTAGCGATGCTGTGCGTATGACGAACAGCAGGCAGGTTATTAGCTACAACGACAAATTAATCAACGAAAAGGCATTTATGTATGCTGACCCCAGTTTTTTTAATATTTTTTCATTTAAGCTGATATCGGGTGAAAAAGATAAGATGCTCACAGCTCCCAACCAGGTGATGGTTACTGCGTCGACTGCAAAAAGGTATTTTGGTGACGAAAACCCGGTCGGCAAAACATTGAAGGTGGGTGGTGATGGCACCCTTTACCAGGTAACCGGCGTGATAAAGGATTGCCCCTCAAACTCGCAGATAAAATTTGATTTCCTGGCTTCATTTTCGTCGCTTGGACTTGCGGAATACGAGAAAACATATTGGGACGCCAATTATACTACTTACCTGCTACTGAAAAACAACAACTCCATTGCATCGTTACAGCCCAAAATCACCCCTTTTATGCAAAAAGAGATGCAGGGCCAGGGTGCCACAGTCGACTTTTTGCTTGAGCCGTTTACCCGGGTACATCTTTATTCAGAGTACGATGGTTTTGAACCCAATAACAGCATTACCTACATCTACATTCTCGAAGCTGTGGCTTTAATGATACTGGTTATTGCCTGCTTTACGTATGTAAACCTGAATACAGCCCGCTCAATTGAACGGGCAAAGGAAGTTGGTGTTCGCAAGGTTATTGGCGCCGGCAGCAAGCAGCTTTTCTGGCAATTTATAGGCGAATCGGCATTACTGTGCACAATCGCTACGCTACTTAGCTCGGTAGCAGCAACTTTGTCGTTGCCTTATTTTAACCAACTATCTGAGAAACAATTGCAGGTAAGCGCATTTTTTTCATGGCAGTTTGCCGCTGCGGCAGGGCTACTTATTTTAACAGTGAGCCTTGCAGCCGGCAGCTACCCGGCTCTGGTGCTTTCGAATTTCCAGCCGGTAAAGGTATTGAAGGGTTCGTTTAAAAATACGGGTTCGGGGCAATGGCTGCGTAAATCGCTGATTGTGTTTCAATTCTCCATCTCGGTGGTGCTTATCATATCTACATTTATTATACAAAAGCAATTAAGCTATGTACAGAACAAAAAACTGGGCTACAATCGCGAGCATGTTCTGGTGTCGCAGCTTGACAGTCGTACACTTAAAGATTTGCCCGTTATAAAGCAGCAATTTAAATTAAACAGTAATGTGCTTGATATTTCGAAATGTTCCAGTCCACCTGTGAATATTGTTGGCGGCTTTAACATGCGGTCGGCAGCTATGCCCGAAAACCAGCAGATTGCCGTTGCCGGTAACCAGATTGATGAAGACTATATTGCCGCTACCGGGTTACAGATTGTTGCCGGCAGCGGGTTAACACAACAGGATATGCTTGACATTTCGAACGATGACCAAAGTAAAAAAAGCTACCATTTTATTTTAAACGAGTCAGCCGCAAAGCAATTGGGCTGGAAACCGGAGGAGGCTGTTGGTAAACGCATGTTTTTAGATGCATCGCGCCCGGGCTATGTAAGAGGAATAGTAAAGGATTTCAATTTTGAGTCGATGCATGTTGCTATTAAACCTTTGGTGTTGTTTCCGGAAGTATGGGGACGCACTATGCTTGTAAAAATTAGTGGCACTAATATTACCCAAACAATTGGATTTTTAGAAAGCAAATGGAAACAACTTGTACCCTACAAGCCTTTTGAATTTCATTTTATGGATGATGATTTTAACCGCCTGTATAGCTCAGAATTACGATTGGGTAAAGTGCTCAATATTTTTGCAGGAATAGCCATTGCGCTTGCCTGCCTGGGATTGTTGGGGCTATCGTCATACTCAGCTAAACAACGTATCAAGGAGATTGGCATCCGCAAGGTATTAGGCGCGGGGATCGGCAATATAGCTACCATGTTATCAGTCGATTTTGTAAAACTGGTTATTGTGTCAATAATTATCTCATCTCCTATTGCATGGTGGGCCATGAGCCGCTGGTTACAGGGTTTTGCGTACCGCATTGATATCAGTTTGATGACATTTGTTTTTGCAGGCTTTGCAGCAATAGCTATTGCGGTTATCACGGTAAGTTACCAGGCCATTAAAGCAGCCCTGATGAACCCGGTGAAGAGTTTGCGTTCCGAGTGATTAGTGATTAGAGACTGGTGATTAGGAGCCGCAAGATCTAACTAATCGCTAATCACCAACCTCTAATTAACTACTTCAGCTTCACCCAATCGTCTTTAATGCCTTTCTCCTGCAGGTAGGTGTATAGTTCCTCCGAATCTTTACCACCAACTTTTGCGTGGTGCAACAGGGTAAAGCCATGCGGGCCTTTGGTGGTCATAAAGCGCGGGTATTTTTCAAGGATGGATTTCACCAGGTCGGTTTTGCCGAGCATGGTCATTACAAAAATGGTTGTTCGCGAGCCCGCTTCCAGCAGGTAGTTGGCAATGACTTTATTACCGAGATGTCCTGCTCCTTCAATGGCAGCTTCAAAATCGCCATTACCCCAGTCAAACTGGCTGTAAATTAAGTTAGGGGTTTCCAGCAGCATGCTTTTCACCTTATCAAAATTAGCATGTCCTGCTATTACAAACTCTTTTACCAACGATATCGGCAAGGGCGGTATGTCATCTTTCGCGGTGCTTTTTTGAGCCATTAAGTTGTCACCTGCGAGGGTTAATGCTGCACCAACCCCGGCTGTACGTATAAATGCCTTTCTGTTCATAACATAAACATATACAACATTTTACGACAGGCGTATTTAATTATTTGAGTGGTGCTATTTACGTGTTGAAAGTACATTTTGTACATTTCGCCAATAAAACAGGTTGTCGAAATTTAGTCTTTTCGAAGTGAATGACCCGAGATAACTTCTTTTTGAAAAGAGTCTTTAAAATTGCGGCTAAGCGGGATGCGGACATCGTTAATGATAACTTCATTTCCTTTTACCTGGTTGATATGATTGCGGGAAACGATGTAAGATTTATGAACTTTCACAAAACGGTTTGCTGGCAATTGTGCTTTAAGGCCCTTTAAAGTATTGTACGTTATAAAACGCTTTTGGGCTGTATGGATATAAACATAATTATTGGCCGCCTCAACATACAATATGTCCCCGAACAATATTTTTTCGAAACTACCATTACATTTAACGTACAAAAACTCAATATCCCCGCCATGGGGTCCAAACGTATTGGTTAACGACAGCCATTTCCGGGCTTTATCAACAGCTGAGGTCAGCCTTTCCATCGAAATTGGTTTTAGCAAATAATCAACAACGCCTAACTCAAAACCGTCAATAGCATATTGCGGGTAAGCCGTGGTTATAATTACCACGGGCTTTACCCGCACCAATTTTAAAAAATCAAGGCCGCTTAAACCGGGCATGTCAATATCAAGAAAAAGAATATCCACCTGCTGATCGCGATTCAACAATTGAAGCGCGCTGAATGCGTCGTCGGCCAAACCGGCGACGTGCAAAAAATCAAATTCCTTTACGTCGGCGGCAAGTCCGTTACGGGCAATAGGTTCGTCATCAACAATTAAACAATTCAGTTTCATTTAACTTTGATAGTTAACGTCAGCTTAAATTTTTCGTTCGCCTTATCGATGGTAAGTGAATAATTGCCGGGATAAATCAGTTCCAACCGTTTCTTTACATTACTTAGCCCAATACCTTTTTTTTCTGTGCTAACCATGCCATTGACAGTGTTGATTGTTTCAAAACAAAACCAGCCATCCTTCATAGCGGCACTAATTGCAATAACGTTTTCACCATCTTTAATTTGTGATACATGTTTAAAACAGTTTTCAACTACCGGCATTAAAATAAACGGGGCAATTAAAAATCCTTCTATATCATCGAGCCCATCGTAACCAACCATAATGGATTCGCTTAACCTTTTTTTTTGAAGTTCGACATAATTAATAATAAACTTCAATTCTTTTTCAATCTCCACTTCAGGTACATCACACTCATAAAGCTGGTACCTTAATAAGGATGAAAACTGTTCAACCATCAGCCTGGCCGGAGTGTTTACACGGTCAATTTTATAATAAATGGTATTAAGGGCATTAAACAAAAAATGCGGGTTTATCTGATTTTTTAGGGTTTCCAGTTCGGCAATATTGCGTTCTTTTTCCAAGGTTTCCATTTGCCGGGCAGCAATTATACGGTCGAACGAGAGCCGGATAGCAAAACCACCCAGCGATATAAACGATACCAGGAAATATGACCCCAGCACCAAATCGGACCAAAACCAATAGTAAAAATGTTCCCTGTATTGAGTGAGGTTTTTTTGATAATAACCAGCAACGGTGTAACCCATCAGCCCAATCTGGCAGGTAATAATCAGCAATGCAGCAGCCAAACTCACTATTAAAAACCCTGCGGTAAATTGCAGGTATTTTTTTTTTAAAAAGAATTTAGGCAGTAGTAACTCAACGGTAACAACCAGTGCCGTAATGCTAAAGGTGATATCGATTATTGTAGAAAATAAAGCCCTCAGTGGTTTGGGAAAACCACCCAGCTTAAACAGGTACCATACAAAGGCAAATGCTATGGCAAATATTAAATAGTAAACCCGCCGTTTGCGGCCGTAGTGATTTAGCATATTGTTGAATAAACTAATTTACCACAAAAACCGTGAGCCGGCTGTTATTTTATGTGTATGACTTGTTTTTTTATGTGAAAGGCAGGTTTGGTCAGTGACATTAAAAAAGCGCTTATGCCATTTGGCGCAGGCCTGCGACCTGAGCTGACGAATTTTGCTCCCTTGGGGTTTTTATTAACATAGAGGCAATTCAATAATTATTAGTTACTAAATCTATTTAATTCATATTTTTATTAAAATTTAAAACCTTAAACAATAAAAAGTATGAAAAATCTTAAAGAAAGCGGTAATGCACCACTAAGCCGGTCAGAAATGTCAAAAGTAAAAGGTGGTGGGGTTGATTGTAATACTGCCTATCAGCAATGCCATGCTTCATGTGGCCATTTTACCACAGACTACTCTCGTTTTGCAGGCTGTGTAGCGGGGCTTACTAACAACATGTGCTCGCCATTGCATGGCTGGTATGTAGATTGCCCGAACGATTAAAGGCGTACTAAACAAACTTACGAAGCGTTAACGCTTCGTAAGTTTGTTTAAAGAATTAGTTTACTCGTTCTTCAAACTCCTCACGGGGTTCATGAGCGCAGCCTTTATAGCATGGAGGCCTACCGTTGAAACCGCTATTACCACGCTAACACTCGCTTGAAATAGTTTTTAAACATAATTTAACAGGCTCTATGGATAGATGATACAGTTTTTTGTCAAAAGCTTTGGCAATGCTGTTTGATTTGTAAATGCTGCAGCTGTCCGATCTTTTCGATTTCTCAGGTTTTACTGACTTTCAGACTAAATCAATCGCAATTCAGCAGCAGATCGTAATACTTCTGCATCAGCACGGTATCGTAGTTAACAAGGGAGTTGTAAGCTTCAGAAACAAGCTCATTTAAGATGGAGGAGCCGAGTTGGCCGCCACCATTGGGGATAGAATCGTAATAAGTGATAAGTTCTTTAACTCTTATAATTTCGTATAATAATAATTGTACTAAATCCGCTTGTGAGCCCGACTGTATACCCGAATTATTATTTATAAAATCTAAAGGATCGCTATTAGTAGAAGTCATTTTATAGTAGGGATCGGACTTAAGGGTTTTATCAGCTTAACATTAATTAATATGAAGTTCAAAAAAGTGCTTTTTGTTTTAAAAAAATTAAAATAATTTCATTTAAATGATAAAACCCTCGTTATGAGGGCTTTATCATTATTTGATTAATTAAGCGAGCCGTTGATCAGGTTGATTTAGTTATAAAATCACAACTCATTCAACCTCATCAACTTATTCAACTTAACCTTTATTCTCCGGCCTTGGCAATAAAGCTTTGCGCGAAAGCTTCAGTTTGCCTTGTTTGTCAACGTCAAGAAGTTTTACACGTACTTCATCGCCAATTTCGAAAATGCCATCCATGGTTTCAAACCTTTTGTGGTCAATTTCCGATATGTGCAGCAAACCGTCTTTGCCTGGCATAATTTCAACAAATGCACCAAAAGGCATTATCGATTTAACTTTACCTTCGTAAATTTCACCAACCTCTGGTTTCGAAGCGATGTTTTTAATACGGGTAACTGCTTTATCGATAGCTTCTTTATTATCGGCAAATATCTGAACAACACCTTGGTTGCCAACTTCCTCGATAGAGATAGTAGCACCGGTTTCACGCTGCATTTCCTGGATGATTTTACCACCGGGACCAATTACCGCGCCGATAAATTCCTTATCAATACGGATAGTGATAATGCGAGGTGCATGTGGCTTGTAATCTTCACGTGGTTCGGTAATGGTTTTAGCCATTTCGCCGAGTATGTGTAAACGGCCGTCTTTTGCCTGGATTAACGCATTGGTTAAAACCTCGTACGATAAGCCATTTATTTTAAGGTCCATTTGAACAGCAACAATACCATTTTTGGTACCCGTTACTTTAAAGTCCATATCACCTAAGTGGTCTTCATCACCCAAAATATCCGAAAGGATAGCATATTTGGTACCCATTTCGTTGGTGATTAATCCCATCGCGATACCTGATACCGGCGAAGTGATTTTAACACCTGCATCCATCAAAGCCAATGTACCGGCACAAACCGTAGCCATTGACGATGAACCATTTGACTCCAGGATATCGGATACGATACGGATAGTATAAGGATTTGCATCTTCGGCTGGCAATACGCGTTTTAACGAACGCATTGCTAAGTTGCCGTGACCAATTTCCCTACGGCCTGCTCCCCTGTTAGGGCGAACCTCACCTGTTGAAAAACCAGGAAAATTGTAGTGTAAAAGGAATTTGTTATAACCGTTAATGAACGCGCCGTCAATCATTTGCTCGTCATCCTTAGCGCCCAAGGTAACAGTAGTTAATGCTTGTGTTTCGCCGCGGGTGAATACAGCCGAACCGTGTGCAGATGGCAAATAGCCAATCTCGCTCCAGATAGGGCGTATTTGCGTAGTGGTACGACCGTCTAAACGTTTGCCTTCGTCTAATACAAGATTACGGATAGCGTCATACTCCACATCGTGGTAATATTTTTTAGCAAGAGATTTGGTAATGTCGTCAATCTCGCCTAAAGTAGCGATATAGGCATCACGTACTTCTTTAAATTTAACCGAACG
>NZ_JANYGQ010000003.1 GCF_025359345.1 Mucilaginibacter sp. | reverse complement strand
CGTTCGGTTAAATTTAAAGAAGTACGTGATGCCTATATCGCTACTTTAGGCGAGATTGACGACATTACCAAATCTCTTGCTAAAAAATATTACCACGATGTGGAGTATGACGCTATCCGTAATCTTGTATTAGACGAAGGCTCGTCTTTTGCAGATGCAGAACCTGCGATAGCGTAAACCTGCTCGTAAGTAGCAGCGTAGATGGCTTTTTTCAAATCCTCGTTGCTGTTCTCGTGGCTGTAAACGCGTTTTTCGGTCTTACCAACTTCAATAGTCAGTTCTTTTTGTGCTAAACACTGGATTTTGATAGCGGTGTGGGCAAACTTAATTGCTTCAACCAACTCTTCTTCCTGTATCTCTTTCGATTCACCTTCAACCATGTTGATGTCATGTTCGCTGCCCGCTACAATAAACTCTAAGGTAGCGTTGGCAAGTTGACTTAATGTTGGGTTGATAACCAGTTGTCCGTCGATTTTAGCAACGCGAACTTCTGAAATCGGCCCGTTGAAAGGGATGTTTGATACTGACAAAGCTGCTGATGCCGCCAAACCTGCAAGGCAATCGGGCATAATGTCTTTATCGGCAGAAATTAAAGTAATCATCACCTGTGTATCAGCGTGATAATCTTCGGGGAACATTGGGCGCAAAGCGCGGTCGACCAAACGCGAGATTAAAACCTCGTAATCTGACAAACGAGCCTCGCGGCGTAAAAAACCACCGGGGATACGGCCTGTAGCGGCGTATTTTTCCTGGTAATCAACTGAAAGAGGTAAAAAATCAACCCCTTCTTTTGCTTCTAACGATGATACTACAGTAGCCAATAACATGGTGTCACCCATTTTAATTACTACAGAGCCATCGGCTTGTTTGGCCAGTTTACCGGTTTCGATCTCAATGGTGCGGCCGTCACCTAAATCGATAACCTTTTTAATTACATTTAAACTCATCTTTTTTTCGTTTTGGTGCACTTTTCATCTTTCGGAGCGCACCGGTTTTTATGTGTGTGTATATTGTTTCAATCAAATTTGCCGTTGCGGCAATGCAGAAAATCCAGGTTTCGTATTTGTTTTTAAAGGCGAAATATAAATTATGCAAAAGTAAAAAAGCCATCCTGATAAATCGGACGGCTTTTTGTTAAAACTTCATAAAAGTTATTTGATGATATCCCTTAGCTGTAAAGCTTTGATGATAGCACGATATCTTTCAATGTCTTTTTTGAATAGGTATGCCAGCAATGCGCGGCGTTTACCTACTAATTTTTGCAGTGATAACTGGGTTGAAAAATCGTGTTTGTTTTTTTTCAAGTGACCGGTTAAATGTGCAATGCGATAGGTAAACAAAGCTACCTGACCTTCAGCTGTGCCAGTGTCGGCGGCGCTTTTACCATGTTTTGCAAAAATCTCTGCTTTTGCTTCTGAACTTAAATACATTACCTGAATAATATTAAAGCGTAAATAATTCTATTAATTGTGGGTGCAAAGGTATGGTTATACTTGCATATATGCAAGTGTTTGTTGTAATGTTGCAACGTTGGAAGTTGGAAGATTTTTGCTATATTTATAAAAACCTCACAATGGAAGCATCAGCTCAAACAGTAACCTCCACAACTACAATTATTATATCGGTATTAAGTAGTTCGCTACTAACAGCGGCTTTTACTAAGTTGGCAGAATTCTATTTTAATAAGGTAAATTATAAAAAAGATTATTATAAAATCATACTCGAAAAAAGACTCAATTCATATGAAACCCTACTAAATCTTTTATTTGAATCAGGTAATATGACTAAAGATTTAGATGAACAAACCTATTCTACGACATTTGAAACATCTGAAAAGATCCTTAGCTATTTTCATCGTTTTTGGGCAATTCAAAACCATAGAATGTGGCTTAGTAGAACAGTGGATGAACAATATAGTAATCTATTAATTTACTTAAATGATTCAATAAACAAATCATTTATACACGAAAAATCACTAGACAATACCTGTGTAACGTTTGCCAAAACCATAAACAGAGAACAAGTAAGGCTAGGAAGGAGTTTGCATTTGTCAATTTTGTGCGATATGAAAAACCTTTACAAGGTTGATGAATTTTTTGACGACGAGATAGTCCTCCACAAAAGAGAGCAAAAAATGAGTTAGTGATAAGTCGAATGTTGTTGTCGATATAATTCAATTACCACGCAAACTGCACATCCGCACATCATTCCCTATCTTTGCAATCATGGAAACACCCCCCACCCTCTCCACCTTCGAAACCGAATTCCGCGTTCGCCCGGATGATATAGATATGTTTCAGCACGTTCACAACAGCAAGTATTTTGATTACGTGCTGGCCGCCCGGTATGACCAGATGGAACGCTGTTATGGCATGGCAATGGACAAGTTTATGGAGCGGGGCTTTGGCTGGGTGGTGCGCACCGCGTATGTCGACTATAAACGCGCCCTTACGTTGGGCGATTATTTCATCGTAAAAACCGGCATCGAATCCATCGACGAAAAAGGCTGCCGCGTAAAATTCGGTATTACCAACAAAGGCACCGGCAAGCTATGCTGCGACGGCTATTTTGATTATGTGATGATTGATATGGCAACGGGCCGCGGCGCTAAAATTCCGGAAGATGTTATTGAGCAATATTTGATTTGATGTGCGCTTTGGTAATTTCAACTACCAGGTGCACCGAAAAAGCACAAAAACCACGGAATAACATGAGACGGTTCGCCCGCTGGAATTGATTATCGGTCAGTTGCAGCAATTTGGCGAGACCCATACGTCGATAATATTATCCGAAGCATTTAAGAAGAGGGGCGTGGTTGCCGGATAGCCCAGCATTTAAGCAACGGTAAAAACCACTAAGCGTTCCATTTTTCCGCACGGAACACCCCGAACGCCATGGAACATACTGATTATCAATTATTTAAATTTACCAATATTTAAATGTATTGATTATTAACTAATTAAGTAATTATCGGGGAATTCCTTACACACTTTTAGCTGGCTCATACCAGGTGCAGGCTTTTCCAAGAAATACATGCCTGTAGGTTGCACGCTGGCAAAGCGTTCCATTTTTTTCCCTGCGGAACACCCCGAACGCCGTGGAACACACTGACTATCAGCGCGTTTAAATTTAATCAAATGTAAGTAGCTAATAATCACCTCCCCGCCTATTCAGGCATCTTGCCTGAATGCCAATATTTTAAGCGTCCCGCTTAAATTAGTTAATGCCTTTTTACAAGCTTTTTGGGTCCGCCACTGAAAATTAAATTATAACCAAGTTTGTTTTATTTAAACGGGTGTTTAAATTTCTGTGCGTCCAGGCGGCACGCTGGACAGGCGGGATTTCCCGTTATGGTAAGTAATGGAATCGCCGATGGCCACCCAGGTAAGCTGCTTTCCGGGACCGAACGCACACAACAGCGTCAGGCAAATTAACAACAAAACTTTTTTCATCATATTTTAATCAGCCAGTTGATTTTTAGAGCCAGGCCTAAGCGTTTCAAAAATCTTTAATACCAATGCCTGTTGTTTAGCTGTAAGCGAATTGGCGCCTACTACGATACCGTAATAGGCGCTCCGGTTAATATTAAAGCTTCGCTTATCGCGCATATAAATGGCTGTTTCTCCCGTATATCCCTGTTTTGGCACCTCCATACGCCCGTACAGGTGGTTAAAGGTATCTATCTTGATGGTATGCCGTTTGATATTTTCGGGTAGTCTTATCGGCCAGTTAAACATTTTACCATCATGCTTACATGCAGCGATATAATCCGAACCACTGAAAAAACCAATTTTATCGCTGTCCTTTTTAGTTGATGGCCGAATGGATACGACATCTATTTTCGGACTGTTATTGGCGTCGTAGGTGATACCAGACCTCATAAACTGTCCTCGTGCATCGTCGACAAACCCACGCTGGTTTAAATACTCCTTGGGAGTTTGAACCAAAGTATCAGCGTAATTCCCAAAATCCGTATTGAGCTTAACAATACCGTTTGTTATCAATCCACCTTGTGAATCGATGCCATTCTGAAGCTTAACCTGAAAGTCTTGCGGTACGTCAAGCAGGTAACGGCCCAACTCAATTGTTTTCCAATTGCCTTTTGGGTTATTGCATGCAGTAGTAAAGCTAACCAGTATAAAAAAACAAAACCTTTTCATTCTTTTTCAGAGATTATAAAGTTAGCAGATTAAACTTTATTGTAAGCTCCCTCGTCCCCGGCATCAACTTAAATTTCCTCAATCAAAATTTTTATAATAATTTCCCCAACCCTTATTTAACAATGGATACCCAGCAACCAGACAAATGTAAAAATTGCGGCGCCGCGCTGCAGCCGTCGACCGCCGCAACCCTAAAGTGTAATTATTGCGGCAGTATCTTTGAGAAAACTGCAACTGCTGTATCGCCGCAGGCTCAGCCTAATGGCAATAACAATCCCTCTCAGCAAGTCAAAAATTACCCGGTAGACCCATCGGCTAAACAAGTGAATTCAGGTTGTGGCCTGGCTGTACTAATATTTATCATCCTGGCAGCCGTTTTGGCTCTTCTAATCAAATATACCGGACAGGGCTCTTCTTATAACCTTTCTGACTCAACCGCTGTGGATTCCTCTTTACTGCATAATACCATCAAACCCGCCAGGGATGCCAGCGCGGCCGCTATCGCTAAAGCTGAAAAAGATTCCACTTTAAAATCTAAGTTAAAGGAATTGTCACTAATAGAAGTGGATGCCGCAACTTTCAAAAAACTTTACCGGAATACACGCAGGCGTTATGATCAGTTTTCGCGTAGCACTTTTATTTATGACCAAACTTCTCCGCGTTACATAAACGTAAAGGGTATATTTGTTTATCTGAGCCAGGACACTACAGGCAACGAGCTTCGCTTAACCACGCAATACACCGCCGACAACTGGTTATTTATAAATAGTATGAGCTTCAATGCCGATGGCGAAAACTTCAATGATTTTAGCCCAAAGTTCAAAAGGGACAATGGCCAGGGCATGATATGGGAATGGAGCGACGAACCTGTACCGGACCTAAACCTTTCTATGCTTGCCAAAATCGCGACCGCCAAACGAGCGAAGATCAGGTACGATGGCGAGCAATACTATAATGAGCTTACTATTACGGCCGCTCAAAAGGCAGCCATAAAACGGCAACTTCAGGTATACAAAGGGTTACTTTTGGGGTATGATAAAACCAGGTAGTTACTAAAAAATCGCTTTTAAAATCCAAAGTCTGTCAGGAGGCTCCGCTGGAGCCTAAATATTTATTTAATTTTTATATAAACAGGTCGCCCCGCTAAGGCGGGTCGATCGAACATGTGTTTTACACTCCGTAGGAGTATCGTGTTTATAGCCAAAAAAGTCTGTAAACAGGTCGCCCTACCACCTTTGTGTCGCCTTCGCCGGAGGAAATGCAGGCGCCGAGATATCATTTGGGTTATTCAGATGTTCCGTATATTTCGAACTGGGTTATTAAATAATTAACCAATTTTAAATTTACAAACCCATAGTATCTTAATAGCTTTCAGTAACAACCGGATCCGGAATTTCCTTCAGCCTTATAAACCTTCCGCTTAAGTGGTCAATCTTCATTTCAAATGTAGCGTCGGCGTTCGAAGCAAGCAGGCTGCCCAGGATACCAAACATAGCACCTGCAACTATTACATCGCCGTTGTTAGCGGTTACCTGTGCCCTGCCGGTAAACAAAAATTCGCCATTCTCTTTCTTTAACGGATAGTAAACTCCGCGGCACGAAATATAAGGCAGTCCCTTAAAAACTATAGCATACACTTTTGCAGGTTTAACCTTCTGCGGCTTCCCGTTGTCGCCCGTTGTTTTAATAGTTGCCATGTTAAGGTCAAAACCATCAGCCGTTACTTGTTTATCAGGCGCCTGGTTCATAAACGACTGATAAGTTAAATACAAACCATCGGCATAAGCTGTTGTGTTATAAGCTTTTATTTTAAGCTTCTCAACACTGTCTATATGCAACACATCCCGGTAAC
This sequence comes from Mucilaginibacter sp., assembly GCF_025359345.1. Lineage (GTDB taxonomy): Bacteria > Bacteroidota > Bacteroidia > Sphingobacteriales > Sphingobacteriaceae > Mucilaginibacter. Next base: position 194,279 of record NZ_JANYGQ010000003.1, on the reverse strand, counting down.
TGTAAACCGGCCCGGCGCTTTGGCGGTTAATGTTATTTGTTAAAAGTCGACGATGGCTTGCCTGCCTGCCCGCAGTAAATCCTGGGTAACGTCAATGGACGACCTTAACACATAAACGGTATCAACCGATTTTATTTCCTGGTATATACCCGTATTGTTGGTATAAAGGCTGGCCCTGAAAGATAGAAACCCTTTTTCGCTCATTCCGGCGGTTATCTCCGCAAAACTGAATTGCCGCAATTCCAGCAGCATTTCCGGCTTTTTGCCGGCGGTATCAGCAATCGTATAAAACAAGTTGGTCAATTGTTTTGCCAAGGGCGTTTGCGCTGTTACCGTACCCCTTCGGTTAAAAAAACCGGTTTGAACAAACCCAAGGTTACTCGTATCAGACCGTGAATCAATAAATTTAAAGGTGCTGTAAAGGCTGCCGGGTACTTTGGCCGCAGGTAATGGTAACTCAAAATCAACCAGATTTTGTGCGTAAATAGTTATGCTTCCGGACAAAACAAGCAGGGTTAGAATGAAAAATTTATACATTTTGATAAGTAATTGGTCCCTTGCGTTTTCTTATTTTTTTATAATCAAATCTTCCTTAGCCGCCCATAGCCCAACATCCTGCTTGGTAAGTGCGGCTGCCATCAGGTCGGGGAATTTATCGGGGGTGCAGGCAAAAACCGGCACACCCAGGTCGGCCATAAATTGTGCGTTGCGATGATCGTATGAAGGGGCACCATCGTCATTAAGCGCTAAAAGCACTACCAATTGTACACCCGCAGCAACCAACTCAACCGCGCGCTGCCGCATTCCGGCGACATTTCCGCCTTCATACAAATCAGTAATCAGCACCAGCACCGTGTCACCGGGTTTGGTTACTATTTGCTGGCAGTAAGTTAAAGCAGCATTGATATCCGTACCACCGCCAAGCTGAACGCCAAAAAGCAGCTCAACCGGGTCGGTCAGTTCTTCAGTTAAATCGGCAACTGCCGTGTCAAATACCACCATTTTGGTTTTTACAGCCGGTATGGATGCCATTACACTGCCAAATATACCCGAATAAACAACCGATGAACCCATGGAACCGCTTTGGTCCAAACACAAAATCACATCTTTTAACGACGACCGCTTGCGCCCGTACCCCACCCTATTTTCGGGGATAATGGTTTTGTATTCGGGCTGGTAATGCCGCAGGTTTTTTAAAATGGTAGCGCCCCAGTTTATTTCATGGTGCCGGGGCCTGGTGTTCCTGATGCTCCGGTTAAGGCTGCCGGTTATTGCCTGTCGCGTGGGCTCGGCCAGTTTTTTCACCAGTTGGTCAACCACCCGGCGTATTACCTGCCTTGCGGTATCTTTGGTTTTATCCGGGATAACCCTGCTCAGCGTCATTAGTGTTGCCACCAGGTGCACATCGGGTTCAATATTTTCCAGCATTTCCTTTTCAAACAGCATCTGGGTAAGGTTCAGACGCTTTAAAGCATCCTGCTGCATCACCTGCACCACGCTCGATGGGAAAAATGCCCGGATATCACCCAGCCAACGGCTCACATTGGGCGATGATGCGCCCAGCCCGCCTTGTTTGTCACTGTCGTACAGCGCCTCCAGGGTGCGGTCAACCTTCAGATCGGCTTCGCTCAGTTCGTACTGGGTTCCCTCCTGCTGATGGCCGCCTAATATCAGTCGCCATTTACGAACGTGTTGTGCTTCAATCTCCATCTGCGGCTATCTTATTTATTGTTAAACCCAATAGTTCCATTATCACCGGTATGCCCTGTTTAGCCCTTTCAGCATTAAAATCTGTGCTGATTGTGGTAAACTGGTGACTGGTAGCGCCACCCGACTTAACCTTCTCGCCCAGTTTTCGCCTTTCCGGCGCCGAAAAATTGGCAAATGTTCGGCGCAGCAAAGGCAGCACCTGCATAAATATATCGTCAGTTAAGCCCGAAACCCAGTTATTTATCACCTGCCAAAGGTCCTGGTCGAGCAACAACAAGGTGCCACTCCCCTTTAAAAAACCTTCTAACCAGGCCGCAGCAATATCCGGAGCAGTAGCCGCCGACATTGCATAGCCAAAATATTGCATCAGTTCATCCCCGGCGAGCAGCTTACCATCATTAAGCAGGCGCGTGCTATACCCCCCGATTACCGGCGAGGTATTTTTGTTACCTGCAATTACGCGCAAGGTTTGCTGCCACATGGCGATTATTTCACTATCCTGCAGTAAGTTAATACCATCGCTTAGTTTAAAAAATAGTTCCAGCAACCGGCGCGATGCGTCTTCATCTATAGCAACGCAGGCATTGGGCAGGCTGATGCAAATGCGTGTAATTATGCTGTTGATAATGCTCAGCACAACGGTGGCGTCTGTTTTGCGTACGTTACCATACCTCGCCACGGTAATAAGGCCCGGCACCACTTCCATCAGCTCAATTACATCGGCCGACGCCGCAGCCAAATTATTAAGCCGGGCAATAAGTGCCTGTATAGCTTCCGGCAGTTCAGCAGGTATACTTTTTTCGAGCAGGCCGCTGATCACTTTCAAATCTGTTGCCGATGCCGCCTGGCCCAGCACGCTGTTACCGGCTGCCTCAAGCACCGTATTGCCTAAATTACCGCGCTCAATAATTTCTACAGCAAAGCCGGGGTCCCATTGCAGCCGCCATTGTTCCTTAAAAGTACCTTTACCCGATACATATTGCTGCTGCCCCCAGTTAATGCCCAACAACGTAAGGCGATGTAAGAAAACGCTTCGCTCCAGGTCGTTGTCATTTCGCAAGTCAAGGGTATAATCCTTAAAATCGGCCGTTGCAGGCAGCCGGAGCTTTTTCTGAATTTTTTCAATGTCCAGCTGCAAAGGCGGTTTGGGTATTTCTATGGGCACGTCGCCTATTTGATGCCCGACAATCAGCTCGTCATGCACCAACTTTAACAGGATGCTTTCGCCATTGCACAAAACGCTTAACGTGGCTTCATTGAATTCTTCCAGCCCCGCTTTTGACAGGCCACGCAGCGAAGCCAACGAACCAGCCAGCCTGACCGCCTCGATGATATGGGCCACAGAAGTATCCATCTGCTGCTTGCGGAATAACTGGGCCACGGTTGCCATCCACATGGTACCGTCGTCATTGGGGTGGTTCCAAACATGGTTATACCAACCCGGAGAGTTGATGCCGGCCCCATATCCGCTGTAAAAACTCAAACGGCTAAAAGTCCACGGAATCCAGGTACACTCTGTTTTTACTTTGGGGAGACCCTTTAACAATTCATTATCCTCTTTTTGCGATGATGGGTTTTGCAGCGCCGGCACGTGCCAGGCACCGCAGATTACCGCTATGGTATGGAACATCTCCTTCTCAGCCTGCCGTATGGTGCGACGCATGTGGGCCTCGCGCAGGTCTTCCAGCTTTTTATCTCTTTGGGGGATACTTTCGCGCAGGGCTTGCATGGCCTCGGCTACGGCATCAAATACCTCGTCATTGTTTGAGCGGTACTCAAAAGTATGTTCCCACCACTTTTCATCATCAGCGAAACCGGCAGCGTCCGACAGGTAGCTCACCGGGTTTTTATTTAATTGCAGTTCCTCAAAAAGCTGCGCCTCCTGGTTGATATGGTTGTTTTCCGGTTGATTATCCAGTTCATGTTGCCGTTGCTCTTTTTCAACAAGCATTTGGTTGCCCGCGGGCAAATCCATAAAGCGCACATGAATATTTTTCTTTTTTGCGTAAAGGGTGGCCTGCCACTCCGGCGAAAAATCGGCAAAAGGATAAAATACAGAGTGCTGCGGGTCATCAGGCTGGTAACAAAGTAAAGCCACAGGAGGTTTCAAACCCTCATGGCCCACCCATTGCAGCATGGCATCAGCCTCCGGCGGGCCTTCCACCAATACAATATCCGGTTTAACCGACTCCAGGAAAGCTTTCACATTCCTTGCCGAGCCCGGGCCATGATGCCGTATACCTAAAATACTTACTGCCATGTGTTGCTTAAATTATAAGTCGCGGCAGGCGCGGTAAATATCGCTCCAGTCAGAACGGGGTTTTACAACAGTTTCAAGGTATTCCTGCCACACCAGCTTATCCTGCACCGGGTCTTTAATAACCGACCCGATAATACTGGCGGCTAAATCGGCAGCTTTCAGGCGTCCGTCACCAAAGTAAGCTGCCATTGACAGGCCGCTGTTTACCACCGAAATGGCTTCAGCAGTGCTTAACGTTCCCGTAGGTATTTTAATTTTGGTTTTGCCGTCCAGCGTAACACCACTGCGCAGCTCGCGAAAAATAGTCACAATCCTGCGGATTTCCTGTAATGCAGGCGGCTCGGCCGGCAGGTCCATCACCTTCTCATAACTCTGTACCCGGCGGCGCACAATATCAATCTCCTCCTCTATCGAATCGGGCAAGGGCAGTATCACGGTATTAAACCTGCGCTTTAAGGCGCTCGATAACTCGTTTACGCCCTTGTCGCGATTATTTGCCGTAGCAATTACATTGAAACCTTTTACGGCCTGCACCTCTAAATTCAGTTCGGGCACGGGCAAGGTTTTTTCGGACAGGATGGTGATCAGCGTATCCTGCACATCGGCCCCAATACGGGTAAGCTCTTCCAAACGCACAATTTTGCCGTCCTTCATCGCCCTCATCACCGGGGTTTCCACCAGCGCATCAGCCGAAGGGCCCTGGGCTATCAGCCTTGCGTAGTTCCATCCGTAGCGAACTGATTCCTCGCTGGTACCCGCTGTTCCCTGTATAATAAGGGTTGAGTCGCCGCTTACAGCCGCCGCCAGGTGCTCGCTTACCCAGCTTTTTGCTGTTCCGGGCAGGCCGTACAGTAGAAGCGCACGATCGGTAGTGAGGGTCGCTACGGCAATCTCCATTAAGCGACGGTTGCCGATATATTTCGGCGAAACCTCGAAGCCGTTTTTAAGCTTGCCGCCCAGTAAATAGGTAACCACGGCCTGCGGCGATAATACCCAGTTAACCGGTCGTTTTTCATGGTCCTGTTTTTTAAGTTCCTCCAGTTCGTGCGCAAATAGCTGCTCTGCATGCTGACGTAATATCTGTGACATTGTTAAAGGTATTTTATGCGTTAAAAGCTTTAAGCGTTTGTTGCTTCAGGCCGAGTAATTTAATTAAATGTTCCCTGTTTTTCCCCCATGCTGATTGCATATTGATGTCCTTTGCCTCCAGTTTTTCAAGCTGGCTAATAATCTCAGTGGGAATTAGTTTGATATGGCGATTAAAAAAGGCGCGGTTATATTCATAGGGATGGTTTGCCATTTGCTGCATTGCCACCCTTGCAAATTCAGTTCCCCATTGCTGGCTGCAATTTAAAGCCGTATGGATGACATTTGGAATGCCTCTGTTCAAGGATCGCAACAAATATTTGTCCCGCTCCGGCAGCGGCAGTTTATTGATAAAATCGGGATAAAAACTATCGTGGTTCAGCAAATAAGGTATCCAATCGTTTGCATTGAATTGGGATATTGCGTTACCTAATGCACTTGTCATCATAGATGCATACTTGTCAAAGTATTCAACCACCTGCGCAGGTGTTGCCTCAAATTGCTTTTCCCAAAATGACGGCGGAACGGCACCGATAAGCTGGTACAAAACATGTTGCTCATCACTAATGCCGCTTTTTGGCCCGGCCAGCTTTTCAATGCCGGTTTTATAAATACTTTCATCTATTGATGCCGGCAGTTTTAATGAGATCGAAATTTTGGTCATCATGCCCAGCATAGCCTTTTCCTTTTTCAGCATAACCGACCGGCTCAATATATCTTCATATTGCCTAACGATAGATGAACCGGGGATTTGCTTAAGCAGCGCCATAACCTCATCTTTTACCTTCTGCCCTTTTTCGGTGAGCAAGCTTTCCAGCCAGGGCAAATCGTCGGGGCCGCTATTTATTTTTAGCGCTTTTAGCAGTTCTGCTTTTGCCGCGGCATTTTCCTGATCCCAGGTTTGATGCAGCCATTCCAGGGCTTGCGGCGCATTATTTTGCCTGGTATTCGCGAGCACTTTCGTACGCTGTTCCGGATTGCCTGTTTGCCAAAGTTCTTCATCGGGCAATACAGAAAAATACCCCCACGCAGGATTCAGCCGGCTCAACCAGGCGCCCCTGTTGCCGCTGCAGGCAATTACCAATGGTTGCAGTGCGGCGTCCTTTTGTGCCTTGTCCAATATTACCGGTAATACATTGGGTAACGCCAATAGCCCGCTTTTGCTGCAATTGGTTAACCAAAGCTCCATTAGCGACAGGTTGTCTTCGTGTAATATGGTATTTAAAACACCGGCCGCCGTATCTGAACAGTATTGCCTTGTTTCTGCTTCAGCTTTATTTAATAACAAGTCGTGTTTTTGCAGTGGCGTAAAGCCGCATTGCCTGTAATTGTATATTAAAGCAGCCTTTTGCAGGTATTTCGATTCCTTATCTAATAACTCCTCGGCTTCAATAACATCAACAATCGCGGCTATATCCCCGGGAATTTCCGGGTTGCCTGGCATCGGCTTGCCAGTGCCAATCATAGCTGCATTTATTATATGTTCCCAGGCCCTCATTAAACAGCTTGATAATTATTGTTATACCAGGCACCTATCGGCCTGTATTCATTTTCTTTACCTATAATACTCATGGTTGCGGGTTCTCCCCCGGTAATGGCCATCAGTTGCCATATGTTTTTAAAATCGGCTGTAATTTTACACAAACAGCCGTCGGTATCCTGCAGCCACCATTGGTTTTGATATAATACCGGTTTTAGCGATGCCACCACAAATGGCATCTCGTTCCTGAAAGGCAACCGGCTGTTTAACAGGGTCTCTTGTTCCGCAATCTCCTGCCAGCCTTTAAAACATTGGGTAACCTGGTTTTCGGGGCGCCTGGCAGTAGTATGGTTTTTAACTATTGCCCGGTACGGCACCGATGACGGAAAATACGCCAGTTCGGCATCAATATACATGCCTTGTGTTAAAGACAAAGTGCTTACCTGCCCTTTTGCGTTAAACTGCAATATAAGTGCGTATTGGTTGGTATTGAGGCCGTATAGCCAGTTTTGTTCGATAGTAAGCTGTTGTTCTTCGCGGCTGTCTTTACCCAAAACCAGCCAGGTATCTTTTGTGCCGGTTTGCTGTTTAAGTTCCTCCTGGTTTATGGTAAAACCAATAGCCGAACGAACGTCCTGCTGCAATAATTCATTGATGTTGGGAATGTGCCGGTAACTTTCGGCCACCAGGTACAATTGCAGCAGCTTGCCCATAAAACCGCTCTGCCAGCCTTCGTTCCAAAAGTTGGTTGCCCCAAGGTTTTTAATCATTGCCGCCAATCCCGTTGCCTGGGCATCAACCATCCGGCGGGACATATTCTCCCAATAAGCCCCCCCTTTTTCCGGCAGACTTAAGATACCATTGCGAACAATGTCTTTTATCCAAACCAGCAGCTCGTTGATACCGGCGCTCACTTTTTGCTCACGCGCCTGCTGGCGTTTGGCCTGGGCGGCTTCATCAACAGGCTTATCTGCTTTTTCAACCTTCTTTTCTTCTTTTTCCGACCGCTTGCTTATCCAATCATTTACCCACTGGGGCATATTTGAAGTGCTGAATAGTCCGGGCTGACGCGCACGCAGCAACAACAGGCCCAATCCGTGTTTACATGGGAATTTGCGACTGGGGCACGAACATTTGAAAGCTATGGCCGTTAAGTCGACCTGTGTTTGATAGGGTTTGCTGCCGCTGCCCTGGCATTCGCCCCAAAGCGCTTGCTCATTAATTCCTTTGCTAACCCATTTTGCGGGATTGGCTAAATCGCGCCCTGCTTTTTTTGAAGCTTCGTCGGGTGCAAGGCTTAAAATCTGGTCTTCGGTTAGCAACAAAACGATAAGATTATTAACGAAATGGATGTATTGTTTCGGTTCTAAAAATAGGATAAAATTTAAACACTCACTAAAAAAACCGTTCAGGCTTTTCGACTTTTTTACATCACCACCTTAACCTTAACATCTCCGTCAGATAACGTGCGGATAATCAATTTATCTTTTGTAGGATAAATGGCCATGATGTCCAAATCTTTAATACTTACTTCCGAGCGGGTGTTATTGGTCATATCGCGGCTCAATTCTTTTTGCAGGCGAATTTTGCTATCGGCAATAAACTGGGTAAAGTTGTAGCTGGCTTTCTGGCGTATCTTATCAGTTATCTTACCGTTGAACATCCATTTGGCCACTTTAAGCATCCAGGCTCTTGTTTGCAGGTCGAAACTTAGGTCGGGAAAGGTAAGTATATGTGTTGCCGGGTCGTACGTGGGGGTGCCAACCAGGTAAATTGTCCCGGTGTTGGTCCCCTTAAAGTCAAGCTGCATAACAACCTGTTTACCAATGCCATAAACTTTGACTTTTTCAACAATAAATTCGTTGCCTGCTACATTGGTTACCTGCCCGGCCACCTGCTGGTTTACCATATTGGTTAGGTGGTCGTAATTTTCAAGCAAATCCAAATAAACATTAAAACCGGTCGCCGGTTTATAGGCGGTTAAATTTGGCAAAGGCGTTAGCGTTGGCGGCACACTTACGGTGGTTACAACTGGCCGGGCAGATAACCCCACCGAAAAACTAAGCACCGACCCATTTAAATTAAAACCGCTTAACCTTACTGACTGTGGGTTTGCCGACACATACCCCACATCGCCAACCTTTGTTTCACTTGCAATGTTGTTCCATAACTGGGTAATCATGGTCCTGATATCGTAGGCGGCAATTTTGGCGTCAACCTGTTTTCCTAAATCGTTTAGGGGAATGGTCATGTATTGCACAAGCTTATCGGTAACATCAATATTCCCCAACAGCACATTACAGCGGTCGATAGGCCGTGGTGCCGGAAATAGCGTGGTTTTTGATACCAGGTGATAATCGGGCGTAATACTAATAACCGATTTATAGGATATCTCCATCCGGCGTGGCGCTTCGTCGCCTATGCCGCATTGCCCGGATATGGTTGGCACCAGGCAATGGCCACTGCCGCCCAAAAGAGTTGTGCATTTTGCACAATATGATGCGGTAATTCCATAGCTGCCGGTAAATTTTAAATTAACCGTATTGGTACCGCCCGTGATAATAAAGGGCGTACGCGTAAATGTATAAGCATAGCTCAATCCTTCACAAACGTCCTGCCGACCTGTGTATTTAACAGGCGCCGAGTTTTCAGCCTGTCTAAAATAATTTTTCAAGTCGACAGTAACCGGCACTTCTATATTTGATATGGGTTGAACAAGCGTGGGGATATCAGCATCGGCACTTGCGGGGGCAAGCGGCTTAAGCGAACCGCAGGATGAAAAGATCAGCAGCAATAAAAATGCAGATGAATGTGTAAGTAGATGTTTAAGTTTCATTTATCAGGGGATATTGCACAGTGCCTTGTTAATACAATGCACACTACCTGTTGTAAAAATAAGGGATTTTTACTTTTTAACAACAGTTTCTATATCCTTGTTAAACACTATTTCGAACTGGTGCAACGAGCCCTGATGATTATAGCTAATATCCCAGTGATACAGCTGACATATATTTTTTACAATGGTTAAGCCCAGCCCTACTCCGTCAGATCCGGGTGCTTTTTGAAAACGCTCGAACAAGATATCTTTATCCAATGGTTTCGCGGCTCCCGGGTTTTCAAAAACCAGTTTTTCGTTTGTTAAGGTAATTAACAATTTACCGTGCTCAATATTATGCCTTATTGCATTGCTGAATAAGTTATTCAGCAAAATGTCAATCAGCGTTTTACTTGCCACAATTCTATTTTCTTTTAAAACCTCAAGTACTGTGATGTCTTTGGCAGCAATTAACTCCTTAAACTGCTGCAGCTTTTGCATAATCAGCGACTGCAGGTTTAATGCCTCCTCGTCATTAACCAGGTTATTTTCAATTTTAACAAGCAACAGCAATGCATGGTTCAGCCTTGATAACTTAGCCGCCGCCGAATAAATATCATTTATTTGCGTGTATTGATCGGCATTCAAATTTTCATCCTGTATCAGCGTATCAAGCTTGGTGGTAATAACCGCCAGGGGCGTCATCATTTCGTGCGAGGCATTTTCCGTAAACTGTTTAAGGTGCAGGTAATCATTTTTCACCCTTGATGCCATTATTTGTACTGCTGTATTGAGTTCATTAAACTCGTCAACCCGGTTCGGTTTCGACGTAAAGTCCTTGGGGTCGGCTACGTTAAATGTTTTTAACTCATGTAAAATATTGTAGAACGGAAGCCATAAACTGGTAAGTACATATTTATTTGTTATTAAAAGTATAAGCAATAACACTATGAGAAGCACAACGGTTATCAATGTAATTATCTGCACCAGGTTATTAATTCCAGAGTACGATTCGGTGATTATTAGCTTGTAATTCTGCCCTGCAACAGTTATTAATGCCGCTGCCGCCCTCCTGTTTTCGGGCATTTTACCTGATCCGGTATAATAAACGGTATCAAAAAATCTTGTAGTGAAATCCTTTGAATTAATTTTTACAAATTCTGTTAAATTATCATCAAAATCATTTTTGGGGATTTTACCATTCCGGTTAACATAGTCAATACGTTCTGCAATTTCTTCGGCAATTTCACGATCAAGCTGGTTCCGGGTTATCTGGCGGATGGCGAAATAATATATTAAGGCACCAGACATTAACACTAGTATAGTGATAAAAATGCTTGCCCTGTTATAATGGGTAGCCAGTTTCATTCGGCTATAAATTTATATCCAATTCCGTAAATCGATTTAATATAATCAGCACATTGGGCGTCCAAAAGCTTTTTACGCAGGTTTTTTATATGCGTGTAAATAAAATCAAAATTATCGTGCATATCCATCTCATCGCCCCACATGTGCTCGGCAATGGCGTTTTTTGATATAACCTTTCCTTTATTTGCTATAAAGTACAACAGCATATCATACTCTTTACGCGTTAAAATAATTGCTGTGTCGTTTACCGATACAGTTCGCCCAAGCAGGTTTATAGTTATTTCGTTAAATATAAGTTTATTATTGGTATTAAACGTTTTGCGCCGGTAAGTGGCCACAACCCTTGCTTTTAGTTCGGCCAGGTGAAATGGTTTGGTAATGTAATCGTCGGCACCTGTGTTTAAACCCAATATTTTATCATTTAGCGAGTTCCTGGCAGATATTATCAGTACCGCTTCGTTACGGTTATTTTCTCTTAGGTAATCCAAAACGCCAAAGCCATCGCCGTCAGGCAAGCCAATATCAAGCAAAATGCAGTCATATTTATATGCCGACAGCTTATCAATGGCTGTTGTTAACGAATTGCAGCTTTCACAAATATTGCCTTCCTCGTTAAAGTAATTGAAGATGTTATCGCAGAGGCTTTTTTCATCCTCAATAATCAAAAGTTTCACAGGGGGTTTTTATCAAATATAAACTTTGAAATTGAAGAAATACTGAAGTTTATTTCAGTAAATAAAAGTAAACTACAGAATTACTTCAAAATAGCTTTATAATTTTAGAATGCTTTATATCTTGTAGCAAAACAATATCTCAACATTCCACTTAATTAATAATAAACTAACAAACACAAAAATTATGGCAGTGATAGAACCAGTAAGGATGGACATAGTTCGACCGGGAAAGGTTAAAAAGTATTCGCCGTCCTTGCGGCTTTGGCATTGGGTAAATATGATAGTGATCAGTGGTTCGTTAATAACAGTATTGATTAACGCGACTATTACCGACGACCGTACCTCGTCCGCAATAATAAAAACTGAACTTCAAAAATCGGGTGCAACAGCTAATGATGACCAGGTTCGGTCTGCAGCGCATGCACTTAGCGACAGTGTTTGGGATATTCACAAGTATTTTGGCTATTGCCTTGCCGGCCTTTTATTATTCAGGCTGATATTGGAGTATTTTGAATTAGCCGACCAGAAATTTATCAGGCGTTTAAAAAGCGCTTACATGAAGTATAATGCTGTACAAAAGGACCGTAAAACTGCACGGCATGAGCTTACTGTAAAACTGATATATTCAGTATTCTACGTGCTATTGGTAATTATGGTTGTAACGGGACTATTCCTTGCGTTTGAGGACGAGTTGAGGGCATATAAGGCAATAAGACATAGTGTCAAAGAGGTTCACAGCTTTTGTATGTACCTGGTTTTAGCATTTATTACCGTTCACCTGGCCGGTGTATTTCTGGCAGAAAGAAAAGACTCGAAGGGTATAGTTTCTGACATGATAAACGGGGGCAGCGAAGGCGCCTGATTGTATTTTTTATGTTACGGATAATTTCAGGCGGGTTATTCTTAAAACTAAATAATACTTTTAAATTTTCATGCCTAATGCTTAATTAATGTCAAAGTCGATACCATTTTTTGCGCTGCTGCTCCTGTTCTCAATTGCTGTTAAGGCCCAGGATAACTACGAAATACAAGTATACGGTTCAGAAACCGTGGAGAAAGGCCGCACTATGCTTGAGTTGCACAGCAACTTCACAGCCGATGGTTTTAAAGAAAGCGACAATGGTGAACTTCCCGACCAGCACGTTTTTCATGAAACCATTGAAATTACCCACGGCTGGACAAGCTGGTTCGAAACAGGTTTTTATATTTTTAATTCGATAGGCAGCGAAGGCCGCACAGCTTATGTGGGTTCTCACATCAGGCCAAGGGTGGCTGCCCCTGCCGAATGGAAATGGCCTGTGGGTGTCAGCCTCTCAACCGAATTTGGGTATCAAAAAAAGGCCTTTTCTGCCAATACCTGCACGCTGGAAATAAGGCCAATAGTTGATAAAAAATGGGATAAACTTTACGTTGCGATAAACCCAACCATAGATAAAAGTTTTGCCGGGCCGGATAAAGATGCCGGATTTATATTTTCGCCCAACGTAAAAGGCAGCTATGATATAAGCAAAGTTGTAGCACTTGGCCTTGAGTACTACGGCAGTACCGGGCCGTTTTTTCACTATGACTCGTTTCAACAGCAACAACATCAATTATTTGTAGCTACCGATTTAACCTACAGCGCCGATTGGGAGTTTAACGGCGGTATAGGCTATGGATTTACAAAAGCTACTGACAAAGCTATATTCAAAATAATAATTGGCCGCCGGTTTTAATGACTGGTAATCAGCTTTGCCATTACGAATGCAGCAGCGGCAGCAAGTGCGCCAATTACCACCACTTTTAACGCGCCTGTAAATGCCGGTTGCCCTGTAAATTTGCTCTTAAAATATCCAAAAACAAACAGGCAAACCAAAGTTACCGCACACGAGTAATAAAGCGCCTGCTCCGAATTATTGATAAAAAAGTATGGCGACAGTGGGATGACGCCCCCTACAATGTAAGATACTCCAATGGTAATGGCACTTCTTGTCGCCCTGTTCGGATTGGGTTTTTCCAGGCCGAGTTCATACCGCATCATAAAATCAACCCACTTATGTTCGTCTTTAGCCATTTCATCGGCTATCTGTTGCTGCAATGTTTCGGATAAGCCAAAGCCTGCAAAAACCTCTTTAACCTCCATCTTTTCCTGTTCAGGCACCCGTTTTACTTCCTCATATTCGCGCTTTAGCTCAGAATTATAATGGTCTTGTTCTGTACGGCCGGCTAAAAAGCCGCCAAGGCCCATAGCAATTGAACCGGCAACTATTTCGGCGATACCAGCCGTAACAACCAGTGTTGATGAACTTACGGCGCCGCTTAATCCTGCGGCGAGTGCAAATGGAACTGTTAAACCATCAGACATACCAATAACGATATCCCTGATGGTTTCTGAGCTTTCTACGTGATGTTCGCTATGCATAATAAATTGGATGCCCGGTTTGTTGATAACTTATAAAGTTTCGTTCGTCTAATATAAGCTTTGCATGCCTGGTTCGCAATTATTTAAATTTTAAAGCGAGTGTTAAAATATCAGAGTTCAACCCGGTTGAACGCATGTAATGCCCGTACCTTAACTCAAGTGTATTTAAGTGCTGCCAGCCAAATATTCCGTTTGGTGGAGACAAGCGCAGGTTTGCCCCTATAAAGTTGCTGTGCAGTGTTGACAGGTCATAATCACTGGTATAAAAAACATCAGTTGGGTTATGTAAACCGTATGGCGTGAAATAACGCGTGCCTTGTTGGGTATTATAACGGTAAAAAGGGCTTATCGAAGCAAATGATGAAAATTTCACAGGTACTTCAATTTCGGCAGTATGAGCCCTTATACCCCAGTTGTCCATATAATACCTGTAAAACGTGCGTATTACAAAATGGTCATCTAAAAAGTAATTAAGTCTTATAGCTACCGGTAGTTTATAGCGGCCACTGGGCAAGTTCTCAACCCGTTCACTGCCATCAGTAAAATAATCGCGTTGGTATTTTGTAGCCAGTAAACCTTTTTGATAGGAAGGCTCAACTATAAACGCAGCCTGCAGTCGCGTACTTATCACCTGCGACAGTGATAACGAGGTACTAAAGGAGTTTCGCGGAGCGTTTGGCACGGGGTTTCTTTCATCGCGATGAGACCCGGATCCATACCCTGGCGGTCGTAGTTCAACCGGGAGTATTACCTTCCATGTGTCTAAAAAAGCCTGTGCTTTGAAATCGAACTGGGTATTTTTGTTATTAAACACCCTTGTCAGGTTAAAACCAAACCCTTTAGACTGGTAATCAAATTCGTGCGAGTAGGAAAGCGAAAAGCCATAGGCGTTGCCCGTTTTTTCATTCGAATTCGTCCAGTTTATTGAAGGATATACGCGGGTATCCTGCCTTGAAGCAGAAGAAACGCTATAAGGATCAATTTTATCCGACGAAGCCGAAGTATAATGATCGACGCCTAACTCAAAATTAAAAGTATTTTTATGCCCGTTGCCGGTAAGCTTTGAAAGCTGCACATCAAGCGTGTTGGCAAAATCAGTCAAATTTTCGGTTCCTATCCCGCCTGTAACAGCGGAATTGTTACCATTTTGATGATAATATGCCGATACAAAATTCACTTCATCAACCTTTAGCTTACGGGTTTCGTAGTTGCTTGTATCCTTAACAGGAACAGCGGTTTGGGCATGTGATGACAGGATACCCAAGTAGAGGGCTAATACGCGCAGGTATATTTTTCTCATTTACAATAAAATCTTTTTTGTTATTAATTACAACCGCAGCCACCGCCACTCTTTCCGCCATTTGCTCCCGAACCGCCCTCGCGGTATAACTGGAAGCTTTGTTCAAACTTTTGCGATTTACGGGCCGAAAGCTCCATCTCCGAATCGTTTATCCGGTTTTTTTGGTAAGCTTTTACCGAACTGCAGGCCGACATGCTGCAGGCAATTATTGTAAACGACAATATTAACAGGGGCATTCTTTTCATCCGGATCAGTTTTTAATATTTATATTTTTTGAACAGTGTATTTGGTTATTATCATCAATAATTATACAGGCTATTTGTTTTAACTGGTTTATTAAATCGAGCCCTACCCTAACCCCCATTACCATTACCGGCGTTGCCATGGCATCAGCCAGTTCGGCGCTGGGGCTGACTATACTTACGCTTTTTATGCCCGTAACAGGCAAACCTGTTTTCGGGTCAATGGTGTGTGAATATTTTCTGCCTCCTATCATCACATATTTTTCGTAATTACCCGATGTGGCGATGGCCATATTGCTGATATTTAGCGTACTAAAAGGAGTAATACTTTTGTCCGGATCGGCAATGGCGATAGTCCAGGGTTTGCCGTTCGGTTGGGTGCCCCAGGTCACCAGGTCGCCTGCAGCGTTTACAATACCACTAGTAACACCCAGGTCCTGCAAAACAGCCCTCGCCTTATCCGCCGCGTAGCCTTTACCAATCCCGCCAAACCCTATTCTCATGCCCTCATCTTTTAAAAATACCGTACAGTCGCCTTCATCAAGTATTACATTATTATAATTAATGAGCCGAACCGACTCACGGGCTACTTCCGGGTCGGGCAGCGCTGTCATACTCAAATCAAAATTCCACAGGCTTTTGTCAATACCTCCGTAACTGATGTCAAATGCCCCTTGTGTCAACCCCGATATTTTCAATGAGCGCTCAACCAATTCATAAACTTCCTTATCAACCTTTACAGGCTGTATGCCTGCATTCCGGTTTACAAGGTTGGTTTGGCTATCCTCGGTAAAAGTTGTTAAGAGCTTTTCTATCCTGCTGATTTCTTCAACCGCAGCGTCAATACATTTGTGAGCCCAGTGTTCGTCATCACTCACAACACTAATCTCAAAACGGTTACCCATTAAGCGCAGCACGCGTCTATGAACCGTAACTATTCCTAACATGGTATTACCTGCCCGGGGTGGTAAAAGGGTTTATTTGTTCAACAAATTTTTCGGGCGATTCATTCGGGAAGCCGTCCCACTCTTTCAATACCTTGCCGTGTTCGTCAATTAGTAATGTATATGGAAACTTACCGTCGGGATTATATTTTTCTGCCAGCTGTTCGTTTAGTTTCGTTTGCTCCTTGCTTAACATATTTTTCTTTTGGCGCGGAAAATCTGCACGAACCAATACCAGGTGAGACGACGCAAAATCTTCGAATGCAGAAGTTTCAAGAATTTCCTTCCGCTCCCTTATGCAAGGTCCGCACCAGTCAGATCCTGAGAAATTTACCAATATCAGTTTATGTGCTTTAGAAGCTTCTGTCGTAGCCTGGTTAAAATCACCAAGCCAGGTAACCTGTGAAAACAGGCCAATTATAAATGATGCAAATAATAATTTCATATAATATTATAATAGTTTATGAGTAAATCCTTAACGAAGTTCCGGTTAGTGTAGTATTGTACACTGTTAGATTATGACTTGCGGGTGAATTTTTAACAACACCCGCCTCGGTAAATGCCGAACCATGATTGTTGCAGTAAAACTGCTTGCTATTACCCTGGTACACCAGGGGATAGTTTTCATGTGTACATGATTGCTGCACGGCTATATAAGCTCCGGCGGTGGTTTTGGCAATAATAATATTATTTTGAGCCAGGTAGCCACCATTAGCCAACAGCGCCGAATTGGCGCTTGTTGTTAAATCAAGGGTAAAATCCACTCCTGTGGGCCCATTTACCGAATTTGACGAACCGGGATTAGAGCCTTTTGAGCAGGCTAAACAATTCATAACGGTAAAAGCTGCCGCGCTTACACCAATTGCCGAAAGAAATTCTTTTCTGTCCATTTTAATTTTAAATCATTGTCCTCAATTGCCTTCAAAAATATTTTTATCTCACGTTTAAAACGCATGAGTATGGACTAACAGGCCAATCATACCGACGAACCCGGCATCTACCCTGAATTTCTGATTGTAAATTATCAGTTACAACAATAGTACCGTTCAAATCTGTAGTTGAAATGAAAATGGACTTTTTTAACATTTTTTAAGACTTTTCGATTGGCAGAGGGGAATATCTGTTGTAGCAATACAATAAATCAAAAGGCAACAAAAAAGCCTTCGGTTAGTGTTATATCGTTCAGCCCGGCGTTAGGGATTCTGAACTTGGCGTTACTGATGTGCCTGATACCGGGCCTTACATCAACATATAAGGCTTTATAAATCCGCAAATCTATCCCTGCACAAAGGTTATTTGAAAACAGAAAACCATTAGACTGCCTGTGCGGCGTGCCCGAAGCATAATGTGGCCCGGAACTTAGCATCATATAAAAACTTAGTAAATTGTTCGCCACATTTTTTCTGAACAGGAAACCGATATTTAGCCCATATTCGTAGCCGGTAAGATAATCCTTAGTATCATCATGTGGGTATATTTTGTACTTGGTAGTATTATACTGTGGCTGTGCCAGTAATTCAATCCCAAAATTCTTTTTTCGAGAAATGGCGATGGAATATTGCAGCTGGTAAAATTTAATCTGATAGTAGTAGTCGGTGTTTAGGGAAATGAAATGGCTACTGTTGCCCGCTAACTGACCAATGTACTGGAAACCGACGCCGGTTACAAAACCTATTTTGTACTTCCTGCCGCTAAATAGCGTATCCTGCCCAAATAATAAATTCGCGGTAAAAAATGTATTCAAACAGATAAATAGCAGGACCGCTTTTTTGGACAACGCAGTTTATAATTATGAGGTGGCACTAAGTTTCCAGTAAAGCTAATTAAATGACTGCATTTTATACTGCGAAATGGCAGATCTTGGCAGAATATTTCAAAAAGAAAGCGAAGTTGCAGGTACTAAAAAATCCCCAGGAATTTCTTTCTCTTTTTATGCGGCGCCTTTTTCTTATGAGTTGGATTTATAGCCTTCGTGGTATCTACGCCGGCGGTATCTTTCCTAACTGTATCTTTTGGGATAATGTGTTTCTTTTTTGGAACTATTTTATTAACTACCAGTTTTTTTGGCGCATAAAATGGGGTATCGGTTAGTTGCAAGGGTGGGACAGTTTTTGCCGAAGGTGATTTAAACAATCCAAAAGCAACAGAACACAAAATTAATACCACCAGCCCGGCCATTAATCTCTTTGAAATGGTTAAGGTCGACTTTCCACCGGCCTGTTTTTGGCGATAGTGAGTTAGTTCTTCCAGCAGCCTATCGTTTTCGGCCTGGAGTATCGCAATAGCATCAGCCGCGCCTTCCTGGCCTTCGGCCACCATATTTTCGTTAATTGCGTCGTGCAAGGCTATCCCGTCTGCGTATCTTTTTTTAGGCGATTTTTCAAGGCATTTTGCAATCAGGTGCAATAACCAGGCTGGCACCTGCATTTCACGCACGGGCCAGGCTTCGGGCATATTTTCTTCGCGCAGTTCCATCACATCAGGCACCGGAGATTCCATGTGCGACAGCATAATATGGTTCCTTGCCGTTTCGCCGTTATCCTCTAACGGAAATGGCACCCTGCCGCCAAGCAATTCGTATAACACAACCCCAAAACTGTAAATGTCAGTTTGAAATAACATTTGCCCTTCGTTTTGCTCAGGCGCCATAAACTCAATGGCCCCTGCATGCCGCATACTGCTGCGCCGCTGCTCGTCAGACATTACCGACAAACCAAAATCCAGCAGCACATAATTACCCGAATGGATGTTGTACTTTACGTTATTACTTTTTATATCACCATGCTTTACCCCTACCTTATGGCAATGCGACAGCGCACATGCCAGTTGGTCGGCCAGTTTTATTACTTCCTTTATGGTGAAAATCTTCTCGTGCGGCGGTTTCAGCAACTCTCCCAAGTCCGGGCCTTCTATAAACTCCATTTCGATAAAAGGCAACGAGCCGCTTTCGGTAATGCCTGAGTTTACTATTTTAACAACATTGGGGTTAGGAATTTCATTTACCTTTTTTAGCTTTTCTACCTCGTTTATAAAGTTCCGGTAGTTTAAGTCGTCCATACTTTCGGTGTGGATGGGCGTAGGTAGCAGCTTAACCGCACTTATAATTGGGCCAACCCGCCTGCCTTTATACACAGAGCCCTGTCCGCCGGTGCGCAGCGCGCCCATGTTCTCCAAACCTTCAGTTATGGTAAATATTTTGCTCATCGTTATGACGTGTGATAACTAAATTCAAACACCGCCGACTCGCCCAATATCACCTGGTCGCCTTCGTTTAGTTTGTGCCCAATTTGGGTTGAATGCAATTTTGTTAAAATTTCTTTGCCCGGCGTTTTTATCTTTATTTTGTTGCCCGGAGGCACCCCGCCTTCATCAGCAAACAAAATAAAACATCCGCTTTCGTTATTCCATTCAATGTGGGCGTGCTGCCGGCTGATAAATTTGTTGCTCTCGTTTTTGCTGTCGCCCGGGAACGCAATTTGGTTCAGCCTGAAAAAACCATCGCTAACCTGTGCTTTGGCCTCGCGGCCGATATTTATTTTGCCATCGGCCGATGTTATTTCGTAAGATACCTTTTCGGCTTTCCCGTTTAAAATGGTTATCCGCGCTGAACCCGAACGCTGTATATTGTGCTCTTTGGTGCGGATAAATATAGCTGCACTAAGCCCATCGGCTTTAATTGCATCCAGCGGAAACTCATCAGTAAATGCAATTTCCATCGCCCAATTAGCAGGCAGATCAAGTGCAAAATCATCGGCAATGCGTTGAATTTCTTCTTTAAATTTCTCCTGGTCGTCAAGGTAAACGGCGCCTTCATACAAATGCCTGTCAGCTGTGCTTGCATTTATAAAAATGTGTATACCCTTTATATGGCGCCCTTCACCCCCTTCCGACTTTTGTAACTGATCTTTCACAAGCCGCAGCAGCGCATCCCTTAAGCCCTTCACATCATCCGGGGCATTGCTTTCACTCTTTTTAAACAGGTTGAACATATAACAAACTATTTTTTTTATTTACTGTGACTGGCATTCGGACATAAAGTCAATACCATCTTATTTTTTTCCGACTAATCTCTAATCCCAATTAACTAATCTCTAATACACAACTATTCAACAGGCGTTTCGGTTTCACTAACCGGCTGAATATCTTTTATGTAACCAGCCTTACGTAATAGCGGGATAACCGTACGCCCGGCAAAGTGAACAGCATCCGACGACCCTTTGGTCGATTCGATACGGATACACACTACAATATTGCCCTTGCCTTTTGCCAGCGGGGCAAAAAACACGTACCAGCCGTCGTTTATGCTGTTGCCTTTCCAAATTCTTTCGGGTGTACCGGTTTTACCCGCAACTTTTAAATTTAATATCGGTTCTTTCGGCGCACTTTGCTCAATCATATACTTAGTGAGCAATGCTGCATATTTAGGGTCTTTAGCCAGTTGTATGCTGCTTTTAACGGGCTGCGCAGTATCGTTTACCTTCAATACAAACCTGTTGGCCACCAGCGATCCGCCATTAGCCACGCTCGATACCAGCCTGGCAACCGCAGCAGGGGTTGCAATCAGCTCGCCTTGCCCCCATGCCATACCTGATATACCTTTCGCGCGGGTTTTATGAATGTTGTTCGGGTCGTAACGAGGTTTGGTGTTAAACTCGGTTTTACGCCAAAAGTCACGCCATTTGTTTTCCTGGTCGGTATTTTCGGGCTTTTTATTGTAATAGTAACCGCCTACGCCATGCAAAAACATTCCCGCTTTCATATAAAGCGTAGCCATATCTTCCTGTAATTGTTTTTCATTGGCAAGCTTAATAAAATACACGTTGTTTGATTTTGCTATCGCCTGCTCCAAAGTGATAACCCCCGTTTCATCCGGCTCGATGCCTTTAGTACGGATACGCTCTTCCATGCTTACATGAAATTTCACATCGTTAGCCGCTAAACCCAGTTTATTGAACGATGCCATGGCCGTTAAAACCTTGGCGGTTGAACCCGGCTGTGTGGCATAAGTAAAGCCCAAGTCACTGGTAGTCATCCACTGCGAAAGTTTATTTTGCTCCTGCTGCGGCATGGTTAACTGATCGTAGTTGTGCACAGGCGGCAGCGGGTAAACTGCCGAAGCCAAAACATCGCCGGTTTGCGGCAGCATAATTACTACCGATACGCGGTTATCCTGCAAAGCCGTGTCGGCTGACATAGCCTGCTGTATGCCGGTTTGTAACTGTGCATCAACCGTAAGCTGCACATCGCGGTTACGCTTTTTGAAGGCTTCAACCGCCGGGCTGTTGATACCTGCGAGCAGTAACGGTGCGAGGGCACCATAGTCCCGTTTACTAACCGACATCTCTTTTACCCCCATCGGCAAAAAGCGGTCTTCTTTAAACCTGCTGGCATGCGCATTAAAGCTTACAACCGGCATTTTAAAACCACGCAATTCGGCAGCATGTTCGTATTCGGCAAAGTAGCCGTTGGTGCTGCCGTTGAAAATACCTGTGTTATCATCACCCGTCCAAAAAAACATCTGCTCTTCAAAAGGGTAATAACGGGTTAAGCGTTTGTGCATAGCAGAGTCCACATCGAAACCTCCAGCTCCTGCTGCATTCATGGCGGTCTGTTGTTTTTTTATTAGGACCGGGTTGCTGGTAGCCAATATTCTGCCTTGCCTGTCAAACAGCGTACCCGCCTGCAGTTTGTTCATTAATATCGCTATCCGCGGGTTATAGCTAAACATGCGCGCACCACTCCTGTCAGCAACCAGCGCTGGCTTTACAATCCATTTTTTACTATCAAATAAATAGCTCGATATGTTCACCACCAATAATATAATACCAATACAGGCAACTAGTAATGCAGGCACCAGGTTACGGTCCTGCTGTTTGGTGATGAAGCTCATTTGCACCGGCGTACCTTTTACAAGTGAGGCTGACAACAAAAATCCGGCGGCTAAAAAGTTGGCTACCAATGAGGAACCGCCATAGCTTTCGAAGGGAAGCGCCACGCCTGACAATGGCAGGGCGCCTGTTGAGCCACCCGCTATCAATAAAAATTGTATAAACGTACAAATGCCTATCCCTGCACATAAGTAAAACAGGAACGGTGTGCCCGTTTGCCGCCCGATAATTATCGATCGATGCAGGTACAGCAAGAACAACAGGAATATACTTACAATCCCCGTCCAGCCAAAGTTTTCGCCGATGGCGGGTAATATCATATCGGTGTGCGCCTCGGGGATGGTTTTAGCGAACGACTCACCCACACCCTGTCCGGTTATGCCTCCGCCCGACATAGCCCAAAGGCCGTTAGCTACCTGGTCGCCGCCGTAAACTTCGTTGTTCCAGGCGTCTTGCCAGATCGCCTTACGGTCCACCAATCGTTGTACCGGGCCCGGCACCAGCTTATCTAAATAAGGAATTTTATCTATCGTTAAAAACCCCGAAATAATTATCAGCGCCATTATAGCCGATTCGCTCAGCGTCCGGCGTTTGGAGAAGAAATTGAGCGCCAACATTATTACCGTGAGCAGTGTCGACAGCCAAACGTTTTTAAAAATCCAGGTTATCAGCACGTAAAACACTACCGATAGCGCCATAAACATAAAGTCGCCGCGCGAAAATGAAAACAGGATAATAAATGTAAAACAGATCACTATGGCCGGCCCCATATCGCCCAGCATCAGGAACAATAATAAAGTAAATGCGATGGCTATTACAGCAAATGAAAAGAATGACCACCGCTTGCGCCAACTGGCATATTCGCTGATAAAACGCTCGTTAATGGCAAAAAATCCCGCCAGGAAAAATATGATCAAATATTTAACGATCTCGCTGGGTTGAAAGCCGAAGAGGTTTACTTTAACACCGCTTCCTTCCGGACCAGTACCAAAACGAATGGTTAGCAATAACAAGCCCATTGCAGCAATGATCCACGGCCAGCCATTTGCTGCTTTTGGATTGTTTTTAAAGACAAGCATACGGTATAATCCGGAATCCGGCGTAAAACGGCGCAGCTTGAAAAACAACAGCAATAGCATTGCCGCAAAGCCCATTCCCAGATAAACCAAGGAATCTTTCGCAAAGAAACGATCGCGCAAGGGGTCCTGCAGGCTTAACAGCATGATAAACGAAATGCCGGTAAGGATCATTACCAGCGGCAGCACTACCTGGTCGGCATCAGGGAACTTGCCGCTCAATACCAGGTGAATAATGAAGAAGCAGGCAAAAAAACAACCGGCTATAATCCAGTACCACAAATTATATTCATCCGGCGTACGAATAATCAGCGCCTTTTCTTTCTTAAGAATATTAAAATCTTTTGATGATATCAGCCTGATGGTATGCGGTGACTGATAAAAATTAAATGCCTCGTCCCTGTCAAGGTTTTCAGTACCCTGCGACCTGCCGAACTGAAAGCCCGGCTGTAATGGCAAAACATTAAATGCTTTATTTGCAGGCAGTTTGGTAAAACTATATCCGCCCTGGGTGCCTGTGCGGGCGTAAGCTGTTAGGGTTTGCAGGTGGTTAACACCTTTTTCGTCGGCAATATAAGTGAGCTTAAACCCATTGCCTGTTTGTATCTTGGTTTTAACAACCTCGCTTTCCTCATCATTAAAAATGCTATCCTGCGGAACAATCATTTGCAGCCGCACCAATACGCCGGCTACCGGAGCATCTTTATTTAATATTTTGCCCGATATGCTATTGCCCGCTAACCCAAGATCGGTAGTTGCCGGCAAAGATGGCGGGCCAGTTCTCTCCTGGGTAAACCTCACGGAATCATCGCCGGTGTAGCCCAGCAACATGCGCGATACCTGTACCCTGTCTTTGTATGATTTGCCACCATCGGCAAAGGCCGCATCGGCATCTACATTATATTTCAGCTTGTTGATCTCGCCGATGTTGTCGAATTTACTTTCCGTTTTATTGCGTTCGGCTACCGTTTTCTCAATCAGGCTGATGTCTTTTTCGTCATCAAAATAATAACCCTTACGCAATAATGAAGCTAAGTTTTGAGCGGGTTTAGGTGCATTCAGGTTAACCATGGTGCCATCTTTTAACCGTTTATCAACATCGGCAAAGTTTTGCTGCTGAACAATAAATAGCCTGCCAAACAGTAAAGCCAGCAATATGGTAGTTAGTAACAGGAATACGCGTTCTTTTTTCCTTGCGCCCATTTTATTTTTTGATGAGAGGTAAGGAGTCTGTTTTCATAGTTATCGGGGCCGTTTTGCCGCTTATAAATTTGCCATCGGCAAAGCTTGCTTCGTTTTCCAGATTTTGCTTACAATTTACAAATTGCACATGCCGTAAAGCAAGGTTA
This sequence comes from Mucilaginibacter sp., assembly GCF_025359345.1. Taxonomy (GTDB): domain Bacteria; phylum Bacteroidota; class Bacteroidia; order Sphingobacteriales; family Sphingobacteriaceae; genus Mucilaginibacter. Next base: position 169,686 of record NZ_JANYGQ010000003.1, on the reverse strand, counting down.
TTGTTGGCAAAGCTTATCCCCGTTTTAAAATTGTGGAACGACAGGCTATCAAGTGTAACGAGTTTGCACCTGGCAGCCAGTTTTATTGCAGCCCCATCATATCCCGAATCGCTTTGAAATACAATATTGCCCTTCGATTTAATCAGCAACGTATCACGGTTAATTTGAATAGCCTCGCTGATAATTATTGGCGTTTTGTAGGCTGTGTCCGCCAATAGCAATACGTTGCCTTTTAAATTATCTATTTCCTTTTGCAATTTTAGCTGCAACGTCCCGGGTTGTCTTTTTACCGGGACCACTGGCTGAGGCTGCACGGCAATATTATTTTGAGGCCCGCCTTTCAGGTATAAGTAGATGCTTGCCCCGGCAAAAGCCAGTACTAAAACAACCAGAAGGGCAATTAACCCATTGTTGCTTTTTCTGCGGGCAGGTTCAGGGTCGTCGCGTTTTGGTTTTTCGGCAACGTGATTGGCTAACCCGTTTGACGATGGTTCGCGTTGCTTAACTGCCGTTGCAGAGTGTTGCTGTGGTGTTTTATTGTTGTGTACAAGCACCACGGTTACGTTATCCTTACCGCCATAATGATTAGCGGCTTCAATTAATTGTTTCCCTTTATCCTTAAGGGTGGCCCCACAGGTCAATATCTGCGTTATCTCTGCAGTCCCAACCATATCGGTAAGCCCATCGCTGCATAACAACAACATATCACCCGAAAGGAAGGGCGACTGCCCAGTTTCTATGTAGTCAGTGTTTTTACCAAGATTAGGTTCAAAGCCCAGCGCCTTATTTATTTCATTGCGTTTGGGGTGGCTCATTGCATCTGCCTCCGATAGCCTGCCAGACTCCTCCAGGAAACCAACGAAAGACTGGTCGTGCGAGATTTTTACCAGCGAATTATCTCTCAGCAAATACAAACGGGTATCGCCCACATGGGCAAAGTAAAACTGGTTGTTGGCAATATCGGCAATAGCCAGCGTGGATACGCAGCTCATCATTTCATATTCTTTGTTGCGCTGCTTTTCTTCAATAATCCGTTGATTTGCAATGTCGAAACAATCAATAATCATTGATATGATTTCGCCCGAGGCTTTTTCCAGGCGTTTCAATATAGCCTCACGTGCAATCCCGGCTGCAACTTCCCCGCCGGCGTATCCGCCAACACCATCAATCACACAAGCAATAATAAACCGGTTGCCCGCGTCCTGCCGGGCAATAAAGGCGTCCTCGTTATTTTGCCGCGCCTTTCCGGTATCGGTTATGCCGAAATATTGGTCAGTCATTTGGTTTGCGTGATTTTTTTATTTCGATGAAATGCGTTATCAATAGCCCTGTACAAATTACCAATAAAACGGCCGATAAGATTTGCGACATAGTAACTACGATTTAAATAAGTTTACGCCAACAATTCCGTTTAGCAATATCTTTGAGTTTACCGGCAACTCCACCCACGACGGCGAGTTTATATCACTCCGGGGGACGTCCTGTTCGTTCAGTATAGTAAGCTCTCCGAACGATGAAAGGTAAAATTTCCCATCGCTTTTATTATACCGTATCCGTAAATGCGGCGAGTTAACCCATTCGGTAGGTATTTTAAATATGTTCGAATCTTCGCGCTCCTCATCTTCACCTGATACAATTATTTCGTCATCATTCATCAAATACTCAACTTTCTTACCTGCAAACTGCTTTTCGGGGAGTATTGTTTCAAAACGTGCGTGGTATTTTTTACCAGACTTCACCGCGCCTTTTTCGTCGTACTCCAGGTCCTCCAGGTAAGGCAGCTCGTAGTAACCTTCGCTGTAGTAGTTAAAGGCTTTCATTACGTCGTCGCTTATATCAAACGTCTGCGCTATCCCTGTTTGGCGGGGAATAAAGGTTACCCTAAGATTCTCCTCTTTTTTGTTGCTACCGGGCATCAATTTGCCTATAAATCCAATGTCCCCCCTTTCATAGTCGGGGTGCGATACCAGCCTGAACACCCATTTGGAACTCGAGGGCACAACCGTTTTACCAGCGGCGCGGTACTGACCGAGCAGTTCGTAAAACTTCTTAACGGTTTCGTTCACTATCAAACCAAACAGACCTTGTTTATTATCCAAAAATTGTTTGTAGTCTTCAACATTAAAGCTGATAATATATTCGTGATAAAAAACAACTCTGCCGGCAAAAGAGAGTTCACGAACCGAATCGTTAAATTTCGCGATAACGTAATTATAAACATCGTCGGGCGTGAGCGCGGGCTGTGTTTTTGCTTTGGCATTGTCGGGGCTGGTTAAAAACCAGTCCTGTATACCCATGCGCTGCCAGATAGAAGGTTTTTGCTCCATTTATTTTTAGGCAATTATTGATTAGCTGTTGAATCTGTTTTGATACTATCTGGTTTTTGCCTGCTAAGCGCGCTGTTTATCGCACTCTTGGCAGCCGAATCGGTTTGCAAGCGTTTGGCCCTAATCGCTTCGTTGCGCGCCTTATCGGCCTGGCGCACGCTGTCAACTATGTGAGCGGTATCCACCGCTACAACATTAATGGGCTTTACTGGTTTCGAAACCGGCTTGAATAACGAATAAGCCGAATATGCCATGAAACCGGCCATTAAGATCATTAACCCGGCAAATACCGACGACGATATCCTAATGATACCGGGCTGGTTTATCAAATTTGATTTATCGACCATTATCGGCGCAGGTGGTACAACCGTTGCGGTAGCAACTTCTTTTATCACTTCCACCCTCACTTCGCGCACGCTGCTGTCCGCAACAACTTCATGCAATTCAAGGCCATTGGCATACCTGGCCTCGGGCGTTTTTTCAAGGCAGGTCGCTATCATCTCCAGCAACCAATCGGGTACCTGCATTTCGCGTTGCGGCCATCCTTTGGGCAGGTTTTCTTTACGCAGCTCCAATAAATCGGGCACCGGCGACTCCATGTGCGAAAGCATTACATGGTTGCGCGATGTTTCGCCATTGTCTTTTAATGGGAATGGCACCTGCCCGGCAAGCAATTCATAAAGAATTACACCATAGCTGTAAATATCCGTTTGGAACAGCATTTTGCCCTCGTTTTGCTCCGGCGCCATAAACTCGATGGCCCCGGCGTGGCGCATACTGCTCCGACGCTGCTCGTCCGACATTACCGACAGGCCGAAATCTAGCAGCACATAATTCCCGGTCTGGTTATTAAACTTTACATTATTGCTTTTTATATCGCCGTGCTTCACGCCTACCTTATGGCAATGCGATAGCGCGCAGGCAAGCTGGTCAGCAAGTTTTATAACTTCTTTTATGGTGAAAATCTTTTCGTGAGGAGGTTTAAGCAGTTCTTCCAGGTCTGGGCCCTCAATAAACTCCATTTCGATGAAAGGAAACGAACCACTTTCGGTAATACCTGAATTTAATATCTTAACCACATTTGGGTTAGGTATTTCGTTTACTTTTTTCAGCTTTTCAACCTCGTTTAAAAAGTTGCGGTAATTTTTGTCTTCTTTGCTTTCGCTGTGTATGGGGGTTGGCAGCAGCTTTACAGCGGTGATTATGGGGCCTATCCGCCTGCCTTTGTATACAGAACCCTGGCCGCCGGTGCGCAGCGCACCCATATTTTCAAGCCCCTGTGTTATAGTAAATACTTTGCTCATTCTTTATTATTGATATCTTTTTTGCGGCCCAAATCTGAACTTATAAACGCAAACAAATCTATTATGTTTAAATCCTTTTTAATAAGGAATTATAAACGAAAAAAGATAGCAAAAATTTCGGGATCGGGACGGTGTTTTTTCGCAGTGAGTTATAACAAATCCTCAAGCCGCATAACGGCTTCCGCATTTGTTAACTGAATTGAAGGGCTGGTACCGTCCAAAGCATATAAAGTACAGCTAAAAGTGACTTTTATTTTCAATCCATCATTCCGGCCAAGCTCAGGTGCCAACACATCTGCAGAAACTATATTAGCGCTGCCGGTTTGAACGCCATCGCTTGAATATTGGCTTCCCGCAGCATCAGTATATTGTATAGATATTGTTTTAGTACCCACTGTAAAGCTATTGTCAGTGTCGAACGTCCAGGCGCCAGTTGTAACAAATGCTTTCAGAAAGGCTGGTTTGTCCGCATCAAAGTTATATTGCATGGTGCGGAACTCCACCCCTATGTTTGGATTTTGACCTTGCGTGGCATCAATGATTGCCGTTAAGCTACCTGTATTTACCCCCTTATCGCTCGACCTATTTGATGCAGAACCGGAACTCCAGCCTTTTGATTCTTCAGCGTCCACAATCCAGTCTAAAGTTTTGCCACCAAGCGTACCTTTAAAATAATACACAGCTACTGTTGTACCGCCATCAGTGCCGCCCGTACCACTACCTATGTGCGTACCGTGTTCGGCATTATAAGCACTATAATCTACAGCGTCCTTTTTACATGCCGAAAAAAGGAATATTACCAATATTAAGAGGGAGGCAGGCTTAAGATTCTTCATTGAGACTAAGTTAATAATTTTAGCTTAAATAACAATAATAAACGAAATGTAATGGAAACAGTAACATTTGCTGCCCGTTGTTGACAACCAGGTTTTAAAGTATCGCAGGCCCAAAGGGATAAAACCGCACATCCACCGTACGAAAACGATACATCATTACGCATAAAAAACTCAGCAAATAATTGATTATTAAATATTTACGAATATGGCATGAAAATTTAGCCCGGTAACCTATCAAACTATCATGTCATGATAAAAAACTACTTCAAAACCGCCTGGCGTAATCTTGTTAAAAACAAGGTGCACTCGTTTATCAATATCGTGGGCCTGTCTGTTGGTATGGCTGTAGCCATGCTGATAGGGCTTTGGATTTGGGACGAACTTTCGTTTGATAAGTTCACCAAAAACCACGACAATATTGCCCAGGTAATACAAAATGTTACCAATAACGGCGAAGTACAAACCTAGCGTTCGGTACCTTATCCACTGGCTGCCGAGCTACGTAAAACCTACGGAAGCAATTTTAAACATATTGTAATGATGGCCAACATGGGCGGCCACATTGTAGCGCTCGACAATAAAAAGCTGAGCCGGGGCGGTGGTTTTATGGAAAATGAAGGCCCGGAGATGTTCACGCTCGATATGATTAAGGGCACACGTAATGCGCTTAAAGACCCTACGTCTATTATTATATCGGCATCAACAGCCAAAGCATTTTTTGGTGATGGCGACCCCATGGAAAAAACCCTGAAGATTGACAACCAGGTTATTGCCAAGGTAGCAGGAGTATACGCCGATTTCCCCCGAAACTCGACCTTTGCCGATTTAACATTTATAGGTTCGTGGGAAATGTTTTACAATGCCAACGACATTAAATCGATGCGCGAACCATGGCGTCCGAATTTCACAACGTTGTATGTCCAAATGGCTGATAATGCTGATATGGCAGCAGTTTCGTTAAAAATAAGGGATGCAAAACTTAATAAAGTAAGCCAGGTGCTCGCTAAAAAGAAGCCTGCATTGTTTTTACAACCCATGAAAAGGTGGCATCTATACGATGAATTTAAAGACGGTAAAAACACCGGCGGCCGCATTCAATACGTATGGATGTTTGGCATTATCGGCGTGTTTGTATTGCTGCTTGCCTGCATCAATTTCATGAACCTGAGCACCGCCAGGTCCGAGAAACGGGCTAAGGAAGTTGGCATCCGCAAAGCAATCGGATCATTGCGCGGACAACTCATATACCAGTTTTTCAGCGAGTCGCTGCTTTGCGTAACGGTTGCTTTTTTGGTGGCCTTAATTCTGGTTCAATTCAGCCTGCCGTTTTTCAATGAAGTGGCCGATAAACAAATGAACATCCTATGGACTTCCCCATTATTTTGGGCCTTGGGCATCGGGTTCAGCTTATTTACGGGACTAATTGCAGGCAGCTACCCTGCGTTTTATCTTTCGTCTTTTGAGCCGGTAAAGGTATTGAAAGGCACGTTCAGGGTGGGTAGGTTTGCCGCACTTCCTCGTAAAATATTGGTAGTGGTACAATTTACGGCCTCAATCATCCTCATTATCGGTACTGTGGTGGTTTTCAAACAAATACAATTTGCCAAAAACCGCCCTGTCGGTTATAGCCGCGATGGGTTATTGTCAATCGGCATTGGCACCAATGATATCCATAAAAACTACGAAGCAGTAAAGGACGAGGTTTTCAAAACAGGCGCGATAATATCAATGGCCGAGGGCGACGTTGCCCCTACCTCATCTGCAGGCAGCACCAGCGCTATCGAGTGGCGAGATAAAGACCCTAACCTTAGCGTTGATTTTCAGCAGGCCGGGGTATCAGCCGAATATGGCAAAACAGCGGGCTGGCATTTCAAACAAGGCCGCGATTTCTCGAAGGAATTTTTAACCGATTCATCTGCTGTTGTGATTAACGAGGCGGCCGTAAAATTCATGGGGTTAAAAAATCCGTTAAGCGAAAACCTGACCTATTACGGTAACAAGTTTAAAGTTATTGGTGTAATTAAGGATATTATTGTCGATTCGCCTTACGGACAGGTAAAACCATCTGTTTATTTCTTTAACAAAGGCGCCGCTAGCACCGTCTTGCTCCGGATAAATCCACGGGTAAGTGCAAGCGCAGCTATTGAAAAAATAGGACCGATATTTAAACGATTTAATCCTGAACAACCGTTTGAGTATAGCTTTGTCGACCAGGTATATGCGCAGAAGTTTGGCAACGAACAACGCATCGGCAAACTGGCAGCATTCTTTGCCAGCCTGGCCATTCTTATCAGCTGCCTTGGCCTATTCGGCATGGCATCGTTTATGGCCGAGCAGCGGGTTAAAGAAATCGGCGTGCGCAAGGTTCTTGGTGCTTCGGTATTTACCTTATGGCGTTTGCTATCGACAGATTTTATCATCCTGATAACAATTGCCATCGCTATTGCCACACCGTTTGCCTGGTATTTAATGGCCGGCTGGCTACAGAATTTTGATTACCGCTCGTCAATTTCGGGCTGGATATTTGTGTTCACCGGGCTCGCTGCAATAGCAATAACGTTACTTACCGTAAGTTTTCAGTCGATAAAGGCAGCGTTGGCAAACCCCATAAAAAGTTTAAAAACCGAATAAGAAAAGTGCAGGAAAAAACGACAGGTTTATCGTTTTTTCCTGCTTAATTAAGTTCATAAGCATTTGCTGTAACATTTTTAAATTGCCCGCGTCATATATTCATAAAACCGACCATCATGAAAGCAAGCATATTTATCACGGTTACCGCGACGATAGTAGTACACTCGCTTTTAGACAACGGGCAGTCCGCTAAATACGACCTTTTTGCCCGCGCCGACCAGCAAAAAGTATATTCAAAAAAGAAACCCGCCAAAAATAAAATAGCCCACATAGCTATTGTCAAAAAATCAACGAAAGCTTAAGATGGTCATTAGTGACTAGTCACTAGTGGCGAACTGCAATACATTTCCGTTATTGCAAAAAAAGTCAATCGTATAAGGCGATTGACTTTTTTTTATTGATATTTTCAGTTATTGATTTTATTCTTCGCTTCTGTGCCGCCTTTTTTTCTTTTTATGATGTTCTACTTTGTGTGTTTTAGATTTTTTGGAAGTCGACTCCTTCTTATCCGAATTTGAAGTTTTTGCAGGGGCTGTTGTAGCCGATGCCGTTTTATTGGTCGTCGAATCCTTACTCAGCTGCTTTATGGTAAACTCATTATTCCGTAAACCATATTCAAACTGGCGTTTTGCCCCGGTGGGTTTTGCCGTTTTTGTATTGCCGTCATAAATCGGGAATTCGCGTACAAGCTTGCCTTCTTTAATGTAAAAGTTATCATCGCCCCGGTAGCCTGCCCGCTGGCTTTTGGTTAGCTTGGGGAAATCAAGTTTATGGGCGCCGCTGTTGTTGAATTCAAAAGCGTAGATGTTGGTATAGTTTATAGTGTCGCGGCCTTTGGCTTGTATGAGTATCTCCGGGTTGCCATCGAGGTCCATATCCGAATTGTAGCTATCAACGATTACTCCGTCCAAATCGCCGGTTGTGGTGGTATATTTTACGGCCGACGAATCTGAATGCAAAATTTCAAAGGCACCTGCAATTTTCGAGCCGCGTCCCCAGCTTAACACATCATAGTCCTGTCCCGGCGAAACCTCAATCAATTTATGATACCTGAAAGGATCCATTACTACCGGTTTTTTTGGCACAACAGAATTATTGACGGGTTTTTTATCTTCCGAGCAGCCGGCCGTCAGTACACAGGCAGTCAGCGTTAAAAAATATAACTGGTGTTTAAAATTCATCTCCTTAATCAATTAAACATTACATCAGGAGTTAGCTCTGCTTTCGGCTTATCGGGTGTAGTAATAAAAACTCTTAAGTTACCATTGCTGGCAGCATCAAAGTATTTTATGGTGATTTTATGATAACCTTTTTGCAGTGGCACAGTTCCTCCAACATCGTAAACAGTGTGTTTGCCATCGTTATCAACAACCGGCTGGCCGTCAATCAACAACGTCGAACCATTTGCCGAAGAAGTTGAAAATCCGTAAGCCCCGTCGTTATCAATACGAATTAAACCGTTATATATTACGCCGTAGCCTTTTATATTTTTCTTGATAGCAGCCGTATTAAAGCTAACGGCCACGCCACTGTCAATCACCGCGGCTTTATCCAACTGGCTTACACTGGTAAATTCGCCGGTATAAACTTTGTATTTCAAGCCCTTGTTGGTATTTGTACCATTAACAGCCGGTAAAGGTGTTTTGTTATATATTATTGCGCGGGTTATCTGGCTGCGTTTGCCGGACGGTGTAATTACAATAGTTTTCAACTCACGGTATTGATCTGCCGGTACATTATAAGTCATAGGTACAGTGTACTCCATATCTATTTCGCGCGGTGTATAGCCGTCAATGGTGTAATAAACCTTTGCGCCTTCAACCGGGCTTTTTAGGTTTACATTTAACTGGCTGCCAAACATAATGGTGTCTTTTCCACCAATTGCTGTTGGTACCCGGTAATCAAAATTATTTTTATCAAACCAGGCCAGGTGACCGGGCAGACGGGTATTGGCAAAATCTGTATAGTTTTTATTGGCCAAAGGTGTCCATGCCACTTCTGAAAGCGCCAGGATCCTTGGTAATATCATGTACTCCACCTTGTTCTCGGTAGGAATATACTCGGTCCATAAATTAGCTTGAACACCTAAAATGTATTTTTGCTGATCTGCCGTTAGTTCCGCAGGTGTGGGGTTATAGCTGTATATTTTTGTTAAAGGCTCGTTACCGCCAATACTTAGCGGCTCATTTTCCTTGCCTTGCGCATGGTCAATATAAAGGCCTCCGCTTCCTGGTGTCATTACTACATTATGATTTTGCTTAGCGGCAGCAATACCCCCGGCTTCTCCCCTCCAGCTCATTACAGTAGCATTTGGCGATAAGCCGCCTTCCAATATTTCGTCCCAACCAATAATGCTGCGCCCTTTTGAGTTTACAAACTTCTCAATCCGTTGTATAAAATAGCTTTGCAGCTTATCTTCTTTTGGAGAATCTTTTTCATCAGTAAGGCCGAGTTTCTTGATCAAATCCTGGCAAAATTGCGATTTTTTCCAGGCGTCCTTTGGCACTTCATCGCCGCCAACATGGATATATTTTGATGGGAACAGCGCCATCACTTCAGTCAGTACATCCTGTATAAATGCAAATGTCTTGTCGCTCGGCTCGTAAATATTTTTAAACACGCCCCAAGTTTCGGCCACTTTGTAAGTAGTTAATGATGGGTCGCAACTCAACTCGGGGTATGCAGCCAAAACGGCTTCAGAGTGGCCGGGCATTTCAATTTCGGGAACAATGTTGATGTATCGGTCTGACGCATATTTAACTACATCCTTAATTTGCTCCTGGGTGTAAAAACCGCCGTAAGGGGTATTGTCAAATTGCTGTGGCGTACGATCGTGGTAATTACCGATAACTGTTTGCGCACGCTGGCTGCTTACTTGTGTTAGTTTGGGGTATTTTTTTATTTCAATACGCCAGCCCTGATCGTCAGTTAAATGCCAGTGAAAATTATTTAGTTTATAGGCCGCCATCAGGTCGATATACTTTTTAACGAATTCCACCGAAAAGAAATGGCGGCTAACATCAAACATTAGTCCCCTATAACCAAAGCGCGGGTAATCATCAATTTGGGCACACGGTATTTTTGCGGTCCCGGCCATATCTAAGGGCAATAATTGTATCAGCGATTGTACGCCATAAAAAAGCCCTGCTTCTTTGCCAGTTATTGTAATTTTTTGCGGCGTTATAGCTAAGCTGTAACCTCCGGCAGGCAGCTTATCGGCACCTTTGGCCGAAAGGACAATGCTGTTTATAGTATTGGCAATATTAGGTTTTAATTTAACCTTTAGCTTAGCCTCGTTCAGCAAAAAATGTTTTAAAAATAAAACCGCTTTGTTGTTCACACTATCAGCCAGCAGCACAGTTTCCTGGCTCAAAATAAATTGCCCGGCCGACTTTTTAACAGATACCGGTGCCGGGATAATACCCATGCTGGGGTCGGCATCCTGGGCATTTACTATGCCGGTAAAAAAGGCCATAAAAAGGCAAAGCGATATCGAAATCTTTTTGTACATACGGTAAAATCTATTGGTTTAGCTAATGAGGTGGTGAAGATAGCAGATTTTGAAAAAAAACTCCCATTTACAGTTGTAAAAAATCTGTAGCCGGTGGCTTTATTAAAAAAGCCACCCAATTTTGTTGGATGGCTTTCGATTATTTCTTTGCAGGAGTTTCTGCAGCAACTGCTTCGGCTGGTTTAGCCTTTTTAGCATCATGCGGACGGGTTTTTCCGTACGAGCCCATTGCTATTTTCCCCTTGCGTGTTTTTTTATCACCTTTTCCCATGTCTTATCGTAGATTTATTTTTATTGTTTGATGTAGTTGATTATTCAACTTATCGCAATATAAACATTTTTAAGGGTCAAGTTGTTTTTAACCGTTGATCTTTATTAAACACGTTGGATTGGCTGATTTTTCGGGTTCAAAAGTTCTCCGCCTAATCTCTGGTCTCTAATCAACTAATCTCCAAATCACGCTGTTACAACATGCTCTTTTGCTGCCAGGTAACGCTCGGCGTCGATAGCTGCCATACAGCCACTACCGGCGGCAGTTACAGCCTGGCGGTAAATATGGTCCTGGGCATCGCCACAGCAAAACACACCTTCAATATTGGTGGTAGTTGAACCGGGCGTCGTTTTGATGTAGCCGGTTTCGTCCATGTGTATCCAGCCTTTAAATATTTCGGTATTAGGGTGATGACCTATCGCCACAAAAAAGCCTGCAACCGGGATAGTTGTTTCCTCGTTGGTTACATTATTTATAACCGTTACACCTGTAACACTTTGGCCATCGCCCATTATCTCTTTGGTTTCGGTGTTATATAATATTTCGATGTTTGGTGTATTTAAAACGCGGTGCATCATCGCTTTTGATGCACGGAACTCGTTACGCCTAACTATCATGGTTACCTTTTTACATAACTTGGCAAGGTAGGTTGCTTCCTCGGCCGCAGTATCACCAGCGCCTACTATGGCCACCTCTTCACCTTTAAAAAAGAACCCGTCGCAGGTAGCACATGCCGAAACGCCAAAGCCGCTATATTTTTGTTCAGAATCCAGCCCAAGCCATTTAGCCGACGCGCCGGTAGATATTATAACGGTATCCGCGGTAATGGTCTTCCTTTCATCAACCACCACTTTGTGCGGCAGGCTGCTAAAATCAACCGAGCTCACATAACCAAACCGAATGTCGGTGCCAAGCCTTTCAGCCTGCTGGCGGAAATTCTCCATCATTTCCGGGCCCATAATCCCGTGTGGGTAACCGGGGTAATTTTCAACATCCGTAGTTTGTGTAAGCTGGCCGCCCGCAAGCAAACCAGTATACATTACAGGTTTTAAATCGGCACGCGAAGCATAAATAGCAGCCGTATATCCCGCAGGACCCGAGCCTATTATAAGGCATTTTACATGTTCAATATCAGCAGACATTTTTATTTTTAAAATTGAAGTACAAATTTACGCAAAAATAGGGTTTTATTAGTCAGTAGGCGGTAAAAGTTAAAAGGCTGCCTTATGGCCCAACTTCCAATTCACTAACGGGCACGTTGTTGCGCAGGTGATATAGTTCAAATCGTATGGCCCTGCTTTTGGGCTCGTCTTTCGGGGGTTTTGCTTCTATCATGTAAACTCTTGCGAGCGGAATCCCATCATAAATTTGAGGTGTAACTTTTTCGAGCCCGGACATGTATGCTAAGGCCACCTTGTCTATTTCGGCAGAATAAGACTTTAACACTTCGGGGTTGACTATTTTTCCCTCGTTATTTATTACAAATTGTACCTGGAATATGCCGGGCCGTTCCCAATTTGGCATCAGTACCTCCCGAAATTCTTCCGCGAAATTTTTAGGCAGTCCCAAATTCTTCATATGATTAACCGTTTTAATCAATTTGTTTTTCGCGAACACCTGCGTTTTTATCGGGGCATTAAGGGTATCAAAACTAAACATATTCCATTCCCCATCCTTTTTATCGTCAACGTAATTACCCTCTTCTACCACATAGTTATTGTAATAGTAATCATATTTTCGATAACGACCGTTAAGCTTATCCCCCTTAAAAACAAACGAATATCTTTTAACTCCACGTTTCCAGTTTTCAATCCACATGCCCGTTTTTATCCCGTTTAAATAATACCCTACGCGGAAAACGAAATTTGCGGTTTCAAAATGCGAAATACCATTTAATACGGTGTCCACCTTTTTGTTCAAGTAGTAGCTAAACTTTCCATTGGGAATGGATAGTGATTCGTCTTTATAAGTCCCTTCCATCAGGATAGTATCCTTCATGTCGTAAGTCCGGGCAACAAATTCCGTATCCGAGATTTTTTGAATCAAATCGTACGAAATGGCATGCTTGGGATACACGGTGAATTTACCGTCCCTGGCAACATAAATTTTGCTAATCTGGCCAAGCGCCGATGCGAAAAACATTGTTGCGATAAGCAGTAAAAAATAGTATTTCATTTGAATCATAGTAATCATTCAGATTGTCAAACCAACACTGTACCCTTTTCTCCCTTATAGCACCGGATACAAATTTATCTGTTCATCCGAATTGTTTGAATAGAAATCAACATGTATCTTTTTATCGTCATCAACCCTAAAAACCAAACTTATGGTAACATGTGCTTCAACAGGCTCCTTTTCATGTATCGCCGATTCCCAAACGGGGGCGTTCAATAGTGCATCAATAACGGCGACATCTATTTCAAGTTTCGATTCCCGGAGCATGTTTGGCTCCGACAAATGCCCGTCCTTTTGTAAGCGGAAATAATATACAGCACTGTGCCTACCCGCGTAATTAAATTTTTTCTGAGACAATACCTGGGTAAGATAGCCAGGAACGTCATAGTCGGGCGTCCCGTTTTTTATCTTAAATTGTTTATCGTTTAAATGCGATTTAAACTTAACAAACCTCCCGTTTTTGTAAATCTCGGTGCCTAAGATATCGCCGCCCGGTGAAAAGTAATTCCAGTTGCCTACCTTTTCATTATTAGCCATAATACCCTGGAATGTTAAAATACCTTTATCGGGGTTAAACTCCCGGTAAAGGCCTTCCATAATATCATTTTGAAAATGAGATGTGCTTATCAATTTACCCCGTTCATTATAGCGTTCCCAATTACCCTGTCGTTTTCCGTAGACATAGTTACCTGAAAGAACCCGAAAATTTGTATCGGCGTGCTCAATTGTATCATACTTTCGTTTGCCAAAATCAAACCTATAAGCTTTATAAGCTCTTACAAATTTGTAGTAATCAAACTTGCCGTGCGGTATAGTCATCTGCTCGTCTTTGTAATATCCTGAAGTCATTATCATATTGTTCATCGCAAACTGCCGTACAAACCATATTGAGTCATTTGGCATTTGCTGGAACATAAGGTAAGAATCAGCCACATCGGGATCGGTCGTTTTTACGCCATCGCCGGTGATATAAATAGTGTGGGCTTGTTGCGAAAATACAGCCGCAGAGAAAAAAATTAAAAGTAAAACCGATAGTAAAAATTTAATCATACACCGCAAAACATCATATTTTGAAATATAACTATTTCCCCGTATTTGCTTTAAACACCCTTAAAACATTACCACCCAATATTTTATCGATATCTTTTTCACTATAGCCCAGTTTAAGCAGCTCTTCGGTAATTTTCGGATAATCTGCTACGCTATCCAAGCCGAGCGGGTATGACTCGGCGCCATCAAAGTCTGAGCCGATACCAACATGATCGACACCTATCAATTTCACAATATAATCGATGTGTTTAATCAACAGGCTTAACGGCGGACGAATTTTGTCGCTTTCGCTGCGGTAAATCGCATTCAGGCGAATATTGGCCAGGTCGCCGTCGTGGTAAACCTGGGTAAGCGAGTCCAGTTCTTTTTTATGTTGATGTAAAAACGCAGCCACTTTCGGCGAATACGTGCTGTCCACAAATCCACTGTAAAAATTAAGACATATCACCCCGCCGTTTTTGGCAAGTGCTTTAAGCTGGTCATCCTTCATATTTCGCCTGTTCGGATCAAGCGCGTAAGCACAGCTGTGTGACGCAATAACCGGCTTGGTGCTGGTGGCAATCACGTCGTAAAAAGTACGTTCGCCAACATGTGATACATCAACCATTACACCAAGCTCATTCAGGTGTTTTACTATTTGCTTACCGTAATCGGTAAGTCCCGGGTGTTTTAATGAATCTTTTTTGGTGACCTCATCACGTGCAGATGTAGCCCACGACGTGCTGTTGTTCCAGGTTAGTGTCAGGTAGTTCATTCCGCGTTTGGCAAGGCTGTCTATGTAGTCCATCCTGTCCTCTATCATGTGCCCGCCCTCAACGCCAATCATGGCAGCCATTTTTTGTTGCTTAACTGCCTTTTGCAATTCTTTTGAATTGTGTACAAGTGTAATTTTATCGGGATAACGGGCAATCAAAGCATACAACGAGTCGATTTCGCGGTTAGCCATGGCAAAAGCTTTGCCTGTTCCATATTCTTCGCCGCACCATATCGAAAAAATCTGCCCGTCCAATCCGCCTTGTTTGGCCCGCACCAAATCGAAATTACCGGTATTTTGCAGCTTGCCAACATCCTGTTTGGTAATTAATATATTGGAGAGGATATCGTTATGGGTATCAATCAAGATGGCTTTTTGATGGATTTCCATCGGGGATTGGGCCGAAACAATTACAGTTGATAACAGCAGCAGGGGAAGTATGAGTTTTTTTATCACAGTTGTGAGCAGATTAAATTGATGACACGAATTTTGTTTGAACTAATATATGCAGGATTTTTTGAGATAAATGGGGATTTACCGAAATTATTAAGGATGCGACACTTCGTGTCTAGGGCTGGCAATCCGTTGGCCGTCTACAATTTCGGATATTGATTAATAAAAAAATAAATACATGTGCCAAGTATCAGCGCTATTCCCACTACTATAAAAAGCGGCCCAAGCCATTTTGTTTTACCATCATCAATTAT
Source organism: Mucilaginibacter sp. (assembly GCF_025359345.1). Classification (GTDB taxonomy): domain Bacteria; phylum Bacteroidota; class Bacteroidia; order Sphingobacteriales; family Sphingobacteriaceae; genus Mucilaginibacter. The sequence goes on along the minus strand of NZ_JANYGQ010000003.1, from coordinate 154,120 downwards.
AAAATGCTCAATTTCGTCAGGGTCGTAAACTACCGTAACTTTATCGCCTACTTTATATAAGTTTAAGCCACCAGTCACTTCATACTTCTTTGTTACCCATTCCTTTTCTGCAGTTACATATCGAATTACCGGGTAGTATTGCGTACTCGTCGAAGTATCCCCAGCATCCATATCCCAATTTTTTTCAATGTCGAAAACGACGCCCTCTACCTTTACACCTTTGGCCAATATTTTCTTGCGTTCGTTTAACTTACCGATGCCAAATACCATCACAAACGCCCCGCCGGCGAGCATTATCAGTTCATCGTAATTTACATTCATTAAATAGGTTTTTGGGGTTAAAAATGAATATTGGTGTATATTTTCAAATCAACACATCTTCAAATTAATCTACGTTTGTATTATCCCCACATTAAACGCCTTTTCTATTGGTGCATGATTTGCAGCCTCAATTCCCATTGATATTACCTTCCGGGTTTCCAGCGGGTCGATAATTCCATCAACCCAAAGCCGCGCGGCGGCATAATAGGGAGTGGTTTGCGCGTTGTAGCGGTCGGTGGTTTCTTTTAATAACTGGTCTTCCCGCTCCTGGTTTACTTCTTCGCCTTTTGCTTTCAGGCCGGCCGCCTGTATCTGAACCAGTGTTTTTGCCGCAGAACCGCCACCCATTACCGCAATTTTGGCTGTCGGCCAGGCATAAATCAAACGGGGATCGTAAGCCTTGCCACACATGGCGTAGTTGCCTGCGCCATACGAATTGCCTATAACAATGGTAAACTTCGGCACCACCGAATTTGCCACTGCATTTACCATTTTGGCGCCATCTTTTATAATACCGCCATGTTCGGCACGACTGCCAACCATAAAGCCGGTAACATCCTGCAAAAAAACCAGCGGGATTTTCTTTTGGTTGCAATTCATGATAAAGCGGGTGGCTTTATCGGCCGAGTCGGAATAAATTACCCCGCCAAACTGCATCTCGCCTTTTTTTGATTTGATTACCTTGCGCTGGTTGGCCACTATACCTACCGCCCAGCCATCAATGCGGCCAAGGCCGCAAACAATCGACTGCCCGTAGCCCGCCTTATATTCTTCAAATTCCGAATTATCCAACAGGCGCAATATAATCTCGTTCATATCATAAGCAGCTTCACGGCTTATTGGTAATATGCCATAAATATCCTTCGGATCAAACTTCGGAGCCGCTGCTTTTATCCTGTCGAAACCGGCCTTTACAAAATCTCCGGTCATGCTCATAATATTGCGAATGGAATCTAAACAGGCTTTATCATTAGGGTGTTTATAGTCCGTAACGCCCGAAATTTCGCACTGTGTCGTGGCACCACCCAGCGTTTCGTTATCCACATCCTCGCCGATCGCCGATTTTACCAGGTACGAGCCCGCCAAAAATACCGAGCCAGTGCCTTCCACAATCATCGCTTCATCGCTCATGATTGGCAGATAAGCCCCACCGGCCACACACGAACCCATAATTGCCGCAATTTGGATAATACCCGTGCTGCTCATTATCGCGTTGTTGCGGAATATACGCCCGAAATGTTCTTTGTCTGGAAAAATCTCATCTTGCAAAGGCAAATAAACCCCTGCCGAATCAACCAGGTAAATAATTGGCAGCCTGTTCTCCATCGCAATTTCCTGCGCACGCAAATTTTTCTTGGCCGTTATCGGGAACCAGGCCCCTGCCTTAACCGTAGCATCGTTGGCTACCACAACGCATTGCCTGCCTGATACATACCCAATGCCACACACAACTCCACCCGACGGGCAACCGCCATGTTCGGCGTACATACCCTCGGCTACTAAAGCGCCCATTTCGAGCCACGGTTTATCTTTATCTATAAGGTAGGCTACGCGTTCGCGGGCCAGCATTTTGCCTTTTTCCTTTTGTTTGGCAGCAGCCTTTTCGCCCCCGCCCTGGTGAACTTTTTTAAGACGGGTTTTCAACTCATAAACAAGCTGTTTGTTTATATCTTCATTCTTGTTAAAATCGATGTCCATAAAGGTTTTTCGGAATTATCCGTGGGTAAAGTTGGCTAAAAATTTGGGGCAAATACTAAACAGTTGCTAAAAAATATAATTAAAATTGTCCCGTAATATTGCCGCAGAGAAAAAACCAATCAGGTAATCTGTACAAAAACGAGCTTCAAAATATTAGCGGCCCCCATAACCGTCTGCAATTTCCATTCCATTTAATAGTTTAAAAAAAGCATAGCGTACAAAATACACACGCATTATTTGTAACACTTTCAGTATTAAATTTTGATTTACGGGAATTGTATTACTTTAGTAAAATTTTTAACTTTCAAATTAATGCAAGATAGCGCTACTGTAACCCCTCCCAAAAAATCAAGGTTCCCTAAAGCAGTCCCATTTATTATCGGTAACGAAGCCGCCGAGCGTTTCAGCTTTTATGGAATGCGTTCAATACTCTCGCTGTTTCTGGTACAACATTTTTTTAACCCTACCGACAATGCGGCGTTAACAGACCAGGCAAATGCACATGCCAATAAGTTACACCACTTATTTGTAATGGTGGCCTATGCTTTACCGTTTGTAGGCGGCATGGTGGCCGACTGGTTCACCGGCAAATACAAGCTTATTTTATATGTATCGATGGTTTACTGTGTAGGGCATTTAATGCTGGCGATGTTAGATGGCGGCCTTGGTGGTTTTGAACTGGGTTTGCTTGTGGTCGCAATTGGCGCAGGCGGTATTAAGTCGTGCGTATCAGCTAATGTTGGCGATCAATTTGATGCTACCAACCAGGATTTACTATCAAAAGTTTACGGCTGGTTCTATTTCAGTATCAATGCCGGCTCTACAATTTCAACTCTTGCCATTCCATGGACTTATGATCATTTTGGCCCTAAGTGGGCTTTCGGTGTTCCCGGTATCCTGATGGCTCTGGCTACCATCATATTTTTTTCGGGCCGCAAAATGTATGTAAAAGTCCCTCCGCAGGGTGTTAACCGTAATAACCTTGTGTTTATAACCTGGTACGCGTTAACTCATTTGAGCCAACGAAAACCAGGGCAATCTATGCTCGATGTTGCCAAAGGTCCGTACGACCCCGAACGCGTTGAAGGTGTTAAGGCAGTTTACCGGGTTATGTCAGTGTTCTTTTTCGCGCTCGCATTTTGGGCTGTTTGGGATCAGTGTTTGTCTGAATGGACGCTGTACGCCGAGAAAATGAATCGTGTTATTAACCTTGGGTTCACTAAGATAACCGTTTTTCCGGGCCAATTGTCTACAGTGAATACTGTATTCCTGCTACTATTCATTCCGCTGTTTAACTATGTAGTGTATCCGTGGTTTGATAAGATCGGATTAAAAACCACCCCACTACGCAGGCTTGGTACGGGACTGGTATTAACGGTTTTATCATTTATTGTTATCGCTTTTATCCATAATGGTATAGAACAAGGCGAAAAGCCATCAATATTTTGGGAGGTGCTGGCGTTCATGATACTTTCAGCAGCCGAAGTATTGGTATCTATCACCGGACTTGAGTATGCTTATACACATTCGCCAAAATCAATGAAGAGCACGATGACCGGCATCTGGTTCCTGGTAGTATCGTTTGGCAATCTTATTACCGCCCTTGTTAACGGTCTTATTGAAGATGGCGGATGGTGGGCCAAAAACCTTAAAGGTGCTAACTACGAATGGTTCTTTGTGGCTTTTATCAGCGTATTTATAATAGTATTCATGTTTGTTTCGCCGCGGCTTAAGGAGCGCAATTATATAACCGATCCGTATATTGATAACCAGGTACTTGCAGACACTCAAAATTTATAAATAACATTATTTAACAAAAAAAGCAGTTAGGCATTTATACTTAACTGCTTTTTTATTTTCAAAGCCGTTTAAAATCAATTATTTTTGCCGACTCACTACCCTGATATTTTTGCAAGTGCCTGACAGTATAGTAATCATTCCCACGTATAACGAAAAAGAAAACATCGAACGCATGATTCGGAAGGTTTTTTCCCTTCAGCATGATTTCCATATTCTTATTATTGACGATGGATCACCCGACGGCACGCAAAATATAGTTAAGCAACTACAGCTTGAATATCCCGAGAAATTGTTTTTAGAAGAGCGGGCCGGCAAACAAGGCTTGGGCACTGCTTATATACATGGCTTTAAATGGTCGATAGCGCACCAGTATGACTATATTTTTGAGATGGATGCCGACTTTTCGCACAACCCCGACGATTTGTTGAAACTGCGCGATGCATGTATTGAGGGAGCTGATGCCGTAATTGGCTCGCGCTATATTAACGGGGTAAACGTAGTTAACTGGCCTATGAGCCGTGTACTGATGAGTTATTTCGCTTCGGTATACGTTAGGTTTATTACCGGCATCGACGTACGCGACGCCACAGCAGGTTTTATGTGCTATAAACGGAAGGTTTTAGAAACCATCGAGCTAAACAAAGTAAAGTTTGTGGGCTATGCTTTCCAGATCGAAATGAAATATACCACCATTAAGCATGGCTTTAAACTGGTGGAAGTTCCAATAATATTCACAGACCGCACAGCCGGCACATCAAAAATGTCGACCAGCATTTTCAGAGAAGCCTTTTTTGGGGTGATTCAAATGAAGATAAACTCCATTTTCAGAAAGTACCCGGAGGGATGATTTGAGACGTGAGATAAAATTTGTAACGCATTCGATGTCTTCCTCTCATATCTCAAATCTCAAATCTCACATCTCATATCTCCCAAAAAAATACTAATTTCGTTGGCAATGAATGAAAATTTAGATCCCGACCGTGAACGCCTTTCACCTGCCGAACGTGATATTGAAAAAGTTTTACGGCCACAGGCATTTGAGGACTTTACCGGTCAGCATAAAATATTAGCAAACCTAAAAGTATTTGTTCAGGCTGCCCGGCAGCGTGGCGAAGCGCTTGACCACGTGTTGCTGCATGGCCCCCCGGGATTGGGCAAAACTACACTCTCCTACATTATTGCCAACGAGATGGGCGTGGGTATAAAAATAACTTCGGGCCCGGTACTTGACAAACCCGGCGATCTTGCCGGCCTGCTCACCAACCTCGAAACGGGCGATATTTTGTTTATTGACGAAATACACAGGCTAAGTCCCCTGGTTGAAGAATATTTGTACTCGGCGATGGAGGATTTTAAGATAGATATTATGTTGGAGAGCGGGCCAAACGCGCGCTCGGTGCAAATATCGCTTAACCCTTTTACGCTCATTGGCGCTACTACACGCTCCGGCCTGCTTACTGCGCCGCTAAGGGCCAGGTTTGGAATAAACTCGCGACTTGAATATTACGATGCAAAATTATTAACCACAATTGTATTGCGCTCTTCATCTATATTAAAAACGCCGATCAGCGACGAAGGCGCTTATGAAATTGCGCGCCGCAGCCGTGGTACTCCACGTATCGCCAACGCACTGCTCCGCCGTACACGCGATTTTGCCCAGATAAAAGGCGATGGCAATATTGATACCGCCATTGCAAAATATGCCCTGAATGCGTTAAACGTTGATGAGCATGGGCTTGACGAAATGGACAACAAAATACTCAACACCATTATCGATAAATTTAAAGGCGGCCCTGTGGGTCTAAAAACCATTGCCACCGCTGTTGGCGAAGATGAGGGCACTATTGAAGAAGTTTACGAGCCATTTTTAATACAAGAGGGCTTTTTGATGCGCACTGCCCGCGGTCGAGAGGTTACCGAAAATGCCTACAAACATCTTGGGAAAATAAAAACTGGCGGAAATCCTTCGCTGTTTTAACCAATAGTTACTACATTTGAATTTATAAACCGTTATGCCTGGTGAAAATATTATTCATAACGGGATAAGTCAAAGCTTATCCTTAATCGTCGTGTTTTTATCTGCAGCCAATATTAAAATAGATTAGCCTTTTATTTTTAATATGTACAATTATACTATTCTGGATGATAAGGAACTTACCGGTCTGCTGCAAAACGGCGATGAGCTTGCTTTTACCGAAATTTATAACAGGTACTGGACAAAATTATTTACCGTGGCTGCCAACAAAATAAGCGACCTGGATGAAGCCGAAGAAATAGTGCAGGACATATTTGTTTCACTATGGAAAAGGCGGACTGAACTCGACACCATAAACACATTAGGGCCGTATCTTGCTGTGTCTGTTAAATACAGGGTTATTAAGGTATTGGCAAAGCGCGGTCATCAGCAAAAATACTCGGACTATACACAACAGATTGCCAGCCTAACTGACGACACCACGCAACAATGGCTCGACTTTGAAGAGTTGAGAGGCCGACTGGTCACATTTGTTGCTGAACTGCCCGAAAAATGCCGTTTGGTTTATCGCCTCAGCCGCGAATCGGGCTTCTCGCAAAAACAAATTGCCACAGAACTTGGCATTTCCGAAAAAACCGTTGAAGCGCATTTGGGAAAAGCACTTAAGACTTTGCGTACACGGTTAAGCAGTTTTTTGTTGTAAAGCCCATCCATCAAAAAATATTAAAAAATATTTTCTACTACACTAAGGGATTGGTGCTGGTTAAGGTACCTATTACTAACCAATACCTCCTGAATGGAAAACCGCTACCACGAATTAGCAAAAAAGTGGCTCAATAACACCATAACACCTGCCGAACAGGCAGAGTTTGCCGCGTGGTATAATGCCGGCCAGGACAAGCCCATTGAAATTCCAGCAACTTTTGCAGAAAATGACGAGGCGTTAAAACAGCGGATATTAAATAAAATAAGCCGCGAAATAAAAAAAAGTAACAGCCACGTCACGAAAATAATACCTCTGTGGCTGCGCTACGCGGCGGCCGTGTTCTTGTTTGGCGGATGTTTTATGTACTATTACGCACACACCCATCGGGCAGTTAAATCAAACGTTTTAACACAGCAACAAAAACCTTCAAAAAATGATGCCGGCCCGGGCGGAAACAAGGCAATTTTAACCCTTGCCAACGGCAGTAAAATAAATTTAAGTGATGTAAAAAACGGCGTGCTGGCCAGCCAGGGGCAAACCGTGCTTAAAAAAGACAAAAACGGTCGCATAATTTACGAAGCGTCTGACGTAAAAGGAGTCGATTCATCGGCCATATTTAATACTATAACCACTCCAAGGGGTGGCCAGTTCCAGGTGGTATTAAGCGATGGCAGCAAAGTTTGGCTTAACTCTGCATCGTCAATAACCTTCCCGGCCGCATTTTCAAAAACCGAAAGGAAAGTTACTATAACAGGCGAAGCCTACTTTGAAATAGCTAAAAACAAAAACAAGCCTTTTAAGGTTGTAACAGGCAGGCAAATGGTGGAAGTTTTAGGAACCCACTTCAACATAAATGCCTATACCGACGAAAGCGCAATTAAAACTACACTTATCGAGGGAAGTGTAAAAATTTCTGCAGACGCGCAATCTGCCATTCTTAAACCAGAGCAGCAATCAAGCTTATTTAATAATAAAATCAGCATAAATACAGTTGACACAGATAACGTGTTAGCATGGACGACCGGCAATTTCCAGTTCGAAAAGGCCGAAATACCATCGATAATGCGTGAGGCTGCGCGATGGTATGATGTTGATATTAAGTATGAGGGCGAGATCCCAAAACGGCGGTTTACAGGCAGCATATCGCGCAGCGTAAACCTGTCTGAATTATTGAAGATGTTAAAATACACCGGTATAAATTTTAAAATAGCAGGTAAAACCATTGTGGTTACCTCCTGATTTATTGCGGACCATTATATACTATTGAAAAACAATATTGCCGGGTTTACCTGCCTGGCAAAAACTTAATGTTGCTGCCAATGGCGGCGGCATATTTATGTGTAAATCAACCAATTGTTTAACCATATAAAATAAACTCCTAATGAGAAAACCAATACTAAGGGCCCCCTGAAGCTTGAGGTAATGTTTTTATGGCAACATAAAATACTGGCGAAAAAAATCCGGGAAGCGTTGGCGCGCTTACCCGGGTCAATGTCCGGGTTACCTCCTATCCACAATCGCGAAATTGAAATATTAAGTTTTTAACCCAAACATACAAAACTATGAAATTTAATTTTATGGTGGGGCCTTTAAAACGGCGCCGCCTGTTCAAAATTCTATTAGCTATGAAGCTAACTGCAGTTTTCATATTTGCAGCCCTTTTAAATGTAAGCGCTAGAACATACAGCCAAAGTGTAAGCATTCACCAGAACAATGTATCTATTGATAAAATACTGAAGCTGATAAAAAAACAAAGCGGCTACAACTATTTTTATGATGAAGACGCTGTGGCCAAAACATCAAAAGTAAACATCGATGTAACCAACATTTCGATTGAAGAAGCGTTGAACCTTTGTTTTAAAAACCAGCCACTAACCTACCGCATATTCCAGCAAACTATTGTTGTGAAGGCTAAGGACGAATCGAAACCCGTAATTGAAATCGCCCAAAAGGTACAAGGTACGGTAACCGACGCCAAAGGCCCGTTGCCCGGCGTTAATGTGAAGATAAAAGGCACTACCATAGGCACTATAACCGATGTAAACGGCAAATACGTTTTAAACGATATTGACGGCGGCGCAACCCTTGTTTTCAGCTTTGTAGGCTATAATACGCAGGAAATTGCCATAAGTAACCGCGAAACAGTTGATGTAAAACTGGTTGAAAGCCAAAGATCGTTAAGCGAAGTAGTGGTAGTTGGCTACGGCACATCAAAACGTGTTGACCTTACCGGAGCTGTGGGGAGCGTTAGTGAAAAACAACTACAGGAACGCCCTGCTATAAATCTTGAACAAGAACTGGCAGGTAAAATTGCCGGTGTAAATGTATCAACCAACTCAGGTGCACCCGGTGGCGCAACCAAAATACGTATTCGTGGTTACAGCTCCATCAACTCAAACACCGACCCGTTATACGTTGTTGACGGCGTGGTTTGGACTGAGGGTGGTGCATCGATCAATCCTAACGACGTGGCATCTATCGATGTATTGAAAGACGCGTCATCGACTGCTATTTACGGCACACGTGGTGCTAACGGGGTTATTTTAGTAACCACAAAACGCGGTACCAAAACAAAAGGCGGAACTGTTAATTACGATGCTTATGCCAGTGTAGGTGTTTTAGCCCGAAAATTGAAAGTTTTGGACTCAAAACAGTTTTTACAGGTTGAAGACATATCGTACGCCAACATTAAAAAATACGACCCCACCGGCTGGGCTGCTGGTAAATATGCCGACGATGATCCCGTAAAGATCCGCACAGCGCTTATCGGTAAATTATTCGACAGTAATTTGAACCCACTGTACAATACCGACTGGCAGGACGCTACAACACGCCATGCATTCAGTCAAAACCACAACCTGTCGTTTACCGACGGAAATGAAAAAATGAACTATGGCCTGTTTTTAAATTACGGCGATGACGAGGGGATTATCATCAACAGCTACCAAAAACGCTATAATGCACGGCTAACTTTAGACAACCAGGTAAAACCATGGTTAAAAGTTGGCGCCACGTTAAATTACGACTATCGCGAAACCCGCACTCAGGACGATGGCACCGGCGGCAACAATATCCCGCGTATGTTGGTGGAAATGCCGTCAATATTCCCGATCCGTTACCCTGATGGCAGTTATGCAAAACGTACCGACTACCCTAACATGGAAGGCGGCGATAACCCGGTAGCCCAGGCTAACGAAGTTGTATCATTGCATTACAGACGTGTTTTTAGCGGTAATGGCTATGCCAATATAAATTTCTTCCCGGGACTCGATTTCCGCACAACCATCGGTGTTACCAACTCGAGTAATACCGATCCGCACTCGCAGACCGGGTTGGTTGGCGGTTCAACCATCAACCAAAGCTATAGTTCGGCATCGATCAACCAATACAATAATGTTTTCTGGCAATGGCAAAATTATCTGACCTACAACAAAAAGTTTAACAAAGTTCATTCGTTGAATGTTGTAGCGGGTTATGAACGCCAAAACTTCAGCCAGTTAAGTTCATACGGCTCAACACAAGGCCTGTCAGACAATTATTATTCATATTATAACCTTGGCGCAGGTTCTATACCGGGTATACCAACATCAAATTATGATGCATGGCAAATGCAATCATTTTTCGGCAGGTTGAACTACACTTATAATGATAAATACCTGCTAACATTAACCGGTCGCGAAGATGGTTCATCAAGGTTCGGTTCGAAAACAAAATATGGTTTCTTCCCTTCGGCAGCTGTAGCGTGGCGCGTATCGCAGGAGGATTTTTTGAAAGATAACAAAACCATATCCGACTTAAAATTAAGGCTTAGCTATGGTCTTACCGGTAACTCCGAAATTGGTGAATACCGCTCGCTTGCCAATATTAACACCAACAACTATCCCTTTGGTGGCGCCCAGTCTATCGGCACCAATTTAACAAGTATAGGTAACGATAACCTGCAATGGGAAAAAACCGCTGAGTACGACTTCGGCGTATCGTTTGGTTTGTTTAATAACCGGGTAACTGTTGAAGCCGATGCATATTTAAAAAAGACAAAAGCACTATTACTTAATGCACCATTGCCCGAAACCAGCGGATTTACCAATGTATTTAAGAACATAGGCAGTATTGAAAACAAAGGAATAGAGCTTACTCTAAATACTGTTAACATCAAATCGGAAAACTTTAGCTGGAACTCAAGTTTCAATATCTCATTCCTGAAGAATAAAATATTAAACCTTGGCGCCAGTAACGACGACATCTTTCTTGACCCTACATTTCTATCGCAATTTAACCTGATGCGCGTTGGATTACCGGCAGGTACCTTTTGGGGCTACAAGGTTTTAGGAACCTGGGGAACAGCTGAAGCAACCGAAGCCGCCAAATACGGCCTGCTGCCAGGTGACCTGAAAATATGGGACAAAAATGGTGATGGAAAAGTAACTGCAGATGACAAAACAGTACTGGGTAAATCGACACCAGACGGCTATGGTACTTTCACAAACACCTTTCGTTATAAAAACTTCGATTTTGCGGCCGAACTCCAGTTTAACTATGGCAACCAGGTAATGAACCTGACCAGGCACTCGGGCCAGGACAGGACCGGACAGGCAAATAGCTATGCAACCGTACTTAACGCATGGACACCAACCAACCAGAATACAAGTATTGCCGAAGACAGGCCTGCTTTTGTAAGGTATCAAACCGAAATATATTCAACCAAGGTTGAAAATGGCTCGTTTATACGTGGAAAAACAGTAACGCTTGGTTATAACTTCCCCAGCTCAGTAGTTTCAAAGCTAAAAATGAGCAGGCTAAGGATCTATGCACAGGCACAAAACCTGTTCCTGATAACCAAGTATACCGGCTACGACCCTGAAACATCAACCTACAACGGTTCGAGCAACTTTACACAGGGAATACTTTTTTATGATTATCCGAAGCCACACACGTACCTGCTTGGGATAAATGCCAGTTTTTAATTAGACTTTAAAATTGAAACATCATGAAATTTAATATAAAAAAATACGGGGTTGGAAGTTTAATACTGATCCTGATGTTCACGGCGAGCAGTTGCAAAAAATACCTTGATGAAAAGGATAACAGCAACTTTGTGAAAACCAACTACTTTAAAACACCCGCACAGGCACAAACATTTGTAAACGGGATATACCCACAGCTGCATCTTTTTCAAAACGGCGATGCCTATGGCGAAGCGCCATTTATTACGCTTGAGCTATTTTCAGGACACGCAACATCATTGGGCCAGAGCGTTAACAACGGCAACGTAATTAACCAACGTACCGATGCGGTTAATCCTGGATTTGAAGACGTTTGGAAAAACAGCTATAACGCTATAGCCAATGCCAACCTCGCTTTAGAGCAGATTCCAAATGTGACAATGGATGACGTCACGAAAAAGAAACTGCTGGGTGAGGTATATTTTCTAAGGGCGTTCTTTTACTATCACCTGGTAAGGCTTTATGGCGATGTGCCATTGATAACAAAATCCGTTACGGTTGACAGTCCTGATTTGTACCCAACCCGCACAGACTACAAACAAGTATACGACCAGGTTATAAGCGACCTGCTGGCAGCTGAGGCATCAGGTTTGCCGGCAAGCGATCCAGCTGGCAGGGTATCATTAGGGGCGGTACGAACCTTGTTGGCCAGCGTGTATCTTACCACAGCGGGTTTCCCTATGCAAAAGACTGCAAATTACGCGCTGGCTGCGGCTGAGGCTCAAAAGGTTCTGGACGGTACTTATACCCTATTTACCGATTATGCCTTTTTGCATGACAATACCCACAAAAACCAGGGTGAATTGATTTTCCAGGGTCAGTATTTGGTTGGTGTGGCTACTAATGCCATTACCCAGCTTACCGTGCCGTTTAACTTACCAGTAGGCGCATATGGCGACCACCTGGGAGCTATGATTCCAACCAATGGCTTTTTTGCCAGCTACGAGGCGGGCGACTTACGCGCACAGGAACGCCAGTTTTATTTTTCGAGCTATCCGCAGTTTGGCGATCCCAGTAAAACAATTGTTTTCGGGGAGCATTGCCTATATAAGTTCTTTCACGTAGAAAGTGCTACGGGCAATGGTATTTGCGACGAAAACTGGACCTTTTTACGTTTACCTGAGGCCATGCTGATATACGCAGAAGCCAGCAACGAAGTAAACGGCCCAACGGCTGATGCTTATGCGCAGGTTAACGCGATAAGAACCCGTGCACACCTTGCACCGCTAAGCGGCTTGTCAAAAGACCAGTTCCGCGAGGCTATCTGGAGAGAACGCTATCATGAACTTGCCTATGAGAATAAGGCTTATTTTGATATACAGCGTACGCACATGGTATATAACGTAGCTAATAATACGTTCGGCGATGCCTTTAGCACAGCCAACGAGCAAGGGGTAACCATGAAGCAGCAATACCTTTTATGGCCGGTTCCGCAACGCGAAATAAGTACCAATAAAAAACTCACCCAAAACACGGGTTGGTAAGTAAAATAATCAATATAAAAGACCGGTTATCCAATCGGTCTTTTATATTTACAGGATAATTTATTTGACTGACTATTGATGAAAAAAATCCTTTTAGCACTATCGCTGTTGCTCCCTGTTTTCGCGTCCGCACAAACAGGTAAACAGTCCTCACTTGTTGATTACATTAACCCTTTGATGGGCACCGATTCAAAGTACGATTTATCAAACGGGAATACCTATCCAGCCATTGCTTTACCCTGGGGCATGAACTTCTGGACGCCGCAAACAGGCAAAATGGGCGACGGCTGGCAATACACCTATGACGCACATAAAATAAACGGCTTTAAACAAACCCACCAGCCATCGCCCTGGATGAATGATTACGGGCAGTTTGCCGTTATGCCGGTAACCGGGCATTTAAAGGTATCTCAAAATGGTCGTGCCAGCTGGTTTTCGCATAAGGCCGAGGTCGCGAAGCCATACTATTACAGCGTTTACCTTGCCGACCATGATATATTGGCGGAACTAACCCCTACCGAACGCACCGCGCAATTTCAGTTTACCTACCCCAAAAACGACAGCTCGTATGTGGTAATTGACGCATTTGATAAAGGTTCGTATATCAAAGTTATTCCCGGCGAGCGGAAAATTGTCGGTTATTCAACTAAATACGCCCGCGGTCCGCTTAAAAACTTTAAAAACTATTTTGTTATTTATGTAGATAAGCCCATAACCTTTGCAAAAACCTACAGCGACAGCACCGCGACCGACTCGCTGGAACTGCATGCCAAACACGTTATGGCAGCAATTGGCTTCAAGACTGCCCACGGAGAAAAGGTACACTTACGGGTGTCGTCTTCTTTCGTAAGCATTGAACAGGCCGAAATCAACCTGAAAAGAGAACAGGGAACGGATAGCTTTAACGTTACCGAGCAAAAAGCAAAAGATGTTTGGAATAAAACTTTAAGCCGCTTAACCGTTGAAGGCGGCTCGGTTGATCAAACCCGTACCTTTTACTCATGCCTTTACCGCATGCTATTCTTCCCGAACAAGCTTTACGAGGTTGACGCGAATAATCAAATAATTCACTACAGCCCATACACCGGGAAAACCATGCCGGGTTATATGTTTGCCGGCACGGGCTTTTGGGATACCTTCAGGGCGTTATATCCTTTCCTTAACCTGGTTTACCCATCCATTAATAAAGAGATGCAAGCAGGCCTTGTTAACGACTATAAAGAAGGCGGCTGGCTGCCTGAGTGGAGCAGCCCCGGATATTCAGACGTAATGATCGGTAACAACTCTGCTTCGGTAGTTTCTGATGCTTATATAAAAGGCGGCAAAGGCTACGATATAAATACGCTATATGAAGCGTTGGTGCACGGCGCCAACGGTGAAGGCCCGGCAGGAACAGGCCGCACAGGTGTTGCATATTATAACAAATTGGGATATGTGCCTTATGATGTTAAAATAAACGAAAACGCTGCACGTACGCTGGAATATGCTTACGACGATTTTGCCATTTACCAATTGGGCAAAGCATTAAACAAACCTGCCGCTGAGATTGATATCTTCAAAAAACGCAGCATGAACTATAAAAACCTTTTCGACCCATCAACCGGTTTAATGCGCGGCAAAAACCAGGACGGCTCGTGGGAGACGCCTTTTAATCCTTTTAAATGGGGCGATGCTTTTACCGAGGGTAACAGCTGGCACTATAGCTGGGGTGTATTTCACGATATACAAGGGCTTGTGAACCTGATGGGCGGCAGGAAACAGTTTGTGGCCAAGTTAGATTCAGTATTTATACTACCGCCAATTTTTGACGATAGTTATTACGGCGAGGTAATCCACGAAATTCGCGAAATGCAGATTGTAAACATGGGGCAATATGCACACGGTAACCAACCCATACAGCACATGCTTTACCTTTACAATTATGCCGGCGAACCATGGAAAACCCAATACCATGTGCGCGATGTAATGAATAAGTTATACAAAGCCACTCCTGACGGTTATTGCGGTGATGAAGACAATGGCCAAACTTCGGCATGGTATGTATTTTCGGCAATGGGATTTTACCCGGTTTGCCCGTCGGTAGATCAGTACGTGCTTGGCGCACCATTGTTTAAAAAGCTGACTATTAGCTTTGAGAATGGTAAAAAAGTAGTTATCAATGCGCCAAACAACAGCGATAGCAACCTGTATATCAACTCCATGAACGTAAATGGCAAGCCTTATGATTTGAATTGGCTAAGTCATAAAGCGTTATTGCAGGGCGGTGTTATTAATTACAACATGTCGGCAACGCCAAATAAGCAACGTGGTGTTAAAGCAAGCGATGTTCCTTATTCTTTGTCAAATGAAAAATAGAATTTCAACCTTCTTAACTGCAATAATCTGCGGTTTGGCCTTGAACGTGCATGCCCAGGTGCAAGGACCAAAAGTTGGTATTGCCGGCTTAAATCACGACCATATTTATGGCATTTTAAACGATTACGCAAAAGGCCGCATCAACCTGGTAGGCATAGCCGAACCCAACAAACATTTGTGGGAAAAGTACGGCAAGCAGTTTCATGTACCGGATTCCATATTTTTCGAAGATTTGAAAACTATGGTAGCCAAACGCAAACCAGCAATAGTGCTGGGCTATAACGCGGTAGGCAACCATGTTGATGTAGTTGAGGTGTGTGCCCCCATGGGTATCCCGGTTATGGTTGAAAAACCATTGGCTGCCACGCTTGAACAGGCTAAACGCATGGAAGCGCTTGCCAATAAATACCATACAACGGTTTTAACCAATTACGAAACCACCTGGCACCCATCGTTACAGGCGGCTTATGATATTATTAATAAAGACAGCATCGGCGCTATCCATAAAATGGTAGTACACGACGGGCACCAGGGACCCAAAGAAATAGGCTGCAGCCCCGAGTTTTTGGCCTGGCTAACCGACCCTGTTCTGAATGGTGCGGGTGCATTAAACGATTTTGGCTGCTACGGTGCCGACCTGATGACCTGGCTAATGCACGGCCAGAAACCAATTGCTGTAACGGCAATTGCCCGTCATTATAAACCGGGCACTTATCCAAAAGTTGAAGACGATGCCACCATCATTGTTGAATACCCCACTGCCACCGGGCAAATAGAAGCATCATGGAACTGGCCATTCGGTATTAAGGATATGGAGGTATTTGGCAATACCGGCTATTTACATGCGGTTGACCGCGACAACCTGGTAATGCGCATGCGCGAAAATACCCGGAGCGTTAGAGATGTACCTAAACTAATAGCCCCAAATGACGATGCTACCACCTACTTCCATGCATTTTTAAATAAAACTATTACCGCAGATGATGACCGTTCGTCATTAAAATACAATATGATAGTGATGGAGATACTGGATGCGGCAAAGCGATCGATAAAGGAAGGTAAGCGGATAGTATTGTAAGTTTATGCTACCTGATTTGAAAAGAATGGAAAACAGATGTAAATGAGGGAAAAGCTGGATTACTTCTACTACCGATTTTACAGATTCCAGGTTTCCGTCGGGAACGGTATTGCAGCGGTGCCAATTTCTTTGCTTTTTTTCTCGATGTTGTTAATGATCAATTTTATCAGCATCGGTTGCCTGTTTTATGGTTTTGGTGGTGTAAACATACCGCCTGGAGACATTTTGCGATGGGTAATATCGTTTCTTAGTTTTGGCATTATTATCAACTGCTTACTTTTTATAAAAAACAAACGGTACAAGTATATCATCAAAAATTACGAAAAGGAAACTGCCGCCTCGGTAAAAAAGGGAAATTTGCGGGTTGTGTTATATATTTTAGCCACTTTTATTCTTTTAGGATTAGGCTTTTATTCGATGATATCAAGAAATGACAAGTTGTTATAAACTTTCCAACAGATATATCATAGTACCTTTGATCGTAAAATAAGCAGGAACCAGAGGGTGACGACGGACCGGTAAGCTCGTTCCTTATTTAAAATTATTCACAACTGGCTTAAACTTTTCCTAATCTCTGGCCTCTAATCTCCAATCGCCAACGTTAACTCAAAGAAAAAAATATTACTTTTGCCCCGGTTTGAATATTTAATACCTCTGAAAAATATATTATGATAAAACAACTTTTTAGTGCTGCGGGCCTGTGTTTATTAGGCTTCGCTGCTTCTGCTCAAGGTAATGCAGCCGCTATAATGGCACGCAAACAGGTTCCGGTTATTTGCTACCACCAGATACGCGACTGGCGGCCGAAGGATTCAAAAACAGCTAAAGATTATATTATACCTGTACAATCATTTAAGGACCATATTAAAATGCTGGCGGATAGCGGTTATCATACCATATTACCCGACCAGTTATACGCTTACCTTACAAAAGGCACGCCGTTGCCAAGTAAGCCTGTTATGCTTACTTTTGATGACACCGACGAAGACCAGTTTACAATAGCTCGCCCTGAGCTGAAAAAATATGGCTTCAAAGGCGTTTATTTTATCATGACCGTATCGCTTGGCCGCCCGCATTACATGACCAAAGAACAGGTTAAGCAGCTCTCGGACGAGGGCAGCGTGATAGCCAGCCACACCTGGGACCACCACCGTGTTGACAGGTATAAACACGATCCGAATCCTAAAAAGGACGACTGGAATGTACAGATAACAAAACCTACACAGAAGCTTGAAGAAATCACAGGCAAAAAGATCGAATACTTCGCCTTTCCGTTCGGTGTTTGGAAGAAACCGGTATTACCAGAGCTAAACAAATATCACTTCAAACTGGCATTTCAGTTAGCCGACAAACGCGATGCGGAATATCCGCTGCTTACCGTTCGTCGTATATTGGATAGCGGTTACTGGACTACAAAAACATTCAGCAATAGCTTAAGGCACAGTTTTTAGCCCCCTACCCCCTAAAGGGGGATTTTTTAAAAAAAGGCCCGGTTTGCATTGTTAACCGGGCCTTTTTTGTAGCGCAGTATGTATATTTAATGCATGAAAACAGCAATCAAATCAATATTGGTTTTGGCCCTGCTTGTTGCATGTGCCCGCGCCAGTGCTCAAACACCCCGGTTAATTGACGACCATTTTAGAGCATTAATTGCACATGATGTAAAAAGCATAGCCGCGGGATATTCAGACGATGCGCAAGTGTTATCACCAAACTGGGAAGGAGCAAAAATTGGCGCCGCAGGCGTGACAGAAGCCTATACGCGCTATTTTTCGTCGACCCCGGACTTGGTTTACAAAGTGCTGAGTGTTATAAATGCAGGTGATAATGTGGTGGTTGAATATACCTCGGGCGGCACGCTTTCAAATCCGGAGGCCGGCACCCCGGAGTATATGAAGGGGAAGAAATATATGCTGAATTACTGCGCTGTCTTCGCAATAAAAAATGGCAAAATAGTAAAGGAGTCAGATTATTTCGACCAGCTTGCATTTTTACGACAGGTGGGCTTCTTTGACCAAAAATAATTTCGTCCCTTAGATTTTGTTTAGTGCAGCAATATTGCCGCTTACTTTAACGACACCCACTTAATTGCCCTGTCCAGCTCATCCAGCGGAAAATATTCAAACTTGCCGGGAATGATGTACCTAAAAAGATCGCTGAAGCCCAGCACACCCTGCTGATCGGTAACCAAAGCCACACGGCCCCATTTAAAAAAATATTTAAATCCTATCTTAATATTACCACACCATGCACCTGATACAAAATTCCTGATGTCGGTTTCGAGCACCAGCACAAAATTTATCTTACGGTTTGTTTTAAGCACCTCATCAATAATTGGTATAAGTGCTTCCTCATAGTCCGTTTCAGTAACTTCGGCAAACGCGTGCAGTCCGGCAACGTGAGGCGGCAAATTGTTTATCAGCTGAAGCATATCTACTTTTTTCATATCAATAACTACACCACAATTAAAAAACATTCTTATTTGTGATAAAAAATATCACAAAGGTTAAATATCGACTAAAATGAACCGCCGTATTTCAATTTTGTTTTGTATTATCTTTGTGGCTGATGCAACAAAACAAGTCAGCATATAGCCAACTTATTAAAGATGAAGCCAAAAATCTTGGCTTTATATTTTGCGGTATTGCTAAGGCTGATTTCCTGGAGGAAGAAGCACCACGACTGGAAGCGTGGCTAAAAAAAGACATGCATGGCGAAATGCGATACATGGAAAACTATTTTGATAAACGGCTGGACCCTCGTTTACTGGTGGATGGTTCAAAGTCGGTTATTTCCTTAGGGCTTAATTATTATACTGAAGATGCACAGGTAGACGCCTCGGGCCCTAAAATATCAAAATACGCTTACGGCGCTGATTACCATCATGTAATAAAGGGAAAACTAAAGCAGTTGCTTGAAACAATAAACGAAAAAATTGGTGAAGTTGGCGGCCGGGCTTTTGTTGATTCGGCGCCGGTGCTTGACAAGGCATGGGCAAAAAAAGCAGGTTTGGGCTGGATTGGGAAAAACACAAACCTGATCAATCAAAAGGTTGGCTCCTTCTTTTTTTTAGCGGAACTGATTGTTGATATCGAACTGGACTATGATGTTGCCCCTACTTCCGACCATTGCGGCACCTGTACCCGCTGTATCGACGCCTGCCCGACAGAAGCCATCGTTGCGCCCTATATTGTTGACGGCAGCCGGTGTATATCCTATTTAACCATCGAGCTAAAAAATGAAATCCCAAAAGAATTCAGCGGCAAAATGGATAACTGGATGTTTGGCTGTGATGTTTGCCAGGATGTGTGCCCCTGGAACAAATTTTCTGTACTGAATACTGAACCATCCTTTGCTCCCCACGCCGATTTGCTACAATTAAACAAAAAAGACTGGGAGGAAATAACCGAAGACGTTTTTCAGAAAGTATTTAAAAACTCAGCGGTGAAGCGAACAAAGTTTAGCGGTTTGAAAAGAAATATTTCTTTTTTGAGCAATAGCGATTGATGGGAACCCAGCAATGATGCAATGTTTTCACGTGTCGGCGAAACGGTAGAAAATAAGACCAATCAAAAAGATTCTTACCCCCTGGTCAGCTCCATCTGTAATTTTAATTAATTAGAAAACAGTAATATATTGATTATAAGCAAATTACAGCAATGCTCATAACAGTAAATATTGTAACATTTGATTATCAGAAGATTACCCTTTAACTAAAAGTAAAATATCTGATAACCAACATGTTCCAAAGCGTTCCGGGTGTTCCGTTGTGAAAAGTGGAACGCTTATCGGTCGGTACTGGATCTATTTCGACTAACGTTTGGGCCCTTGTTCAGCTCTATTTTCGACTTCCGGACTTCTTACCCCTTCTTAAACTTATCAGCGAGCAACTTCAGCATATCCTCGTTTACCGGCACAGCAGGAGCATCGTCTTTCTTTTTAAAGGGTTTATTTTCCGGTTTTTGATAGTTGTTTGTACGGGTATGGTCGGGTTTGTGAAACTCGCGTTTCGGTTGATTTTCGGCCGGCCTTATTTCAGTTACAGGCTCTTGTGGTTTTGGTGCGGTTTGTTGCTGTTGCTGCCTGGCAATGCGTTCGGCATTCTTTTTGGCATTCCAGCGGTTATGTATCTCTTCCAGCTTGCGTTTGGTGTAAAGCGGAAAATCGCCCTGCATCATCCACGAATAATAGCTTGGCTCAATTTTCAATACATCCTCCACCGTTTTGCCTTTATGCTTGCCGAAATTGAAAGTTTCCTCACCGTTTTCGTTGTAAACCATACGGCCGGCAAAATCAACTGGCTTGTTTAGGTTGGTGAAATGATGCAGCGCTTCAACATCATTTACCACAGGCTTGCTGCGGGCGCCTTTTTTATCTTCCCATTCTACGCCTTCATATTTGGCTATCTGGGCCAGTAGCACTTCCATTGTGGCACGGGTATCAGCCTCGGCAGAGTGGGCGTTTATTATCTGTTTGTCGCAGTAAAACTGGTAAGCAGCTTTAAGGGTGCGCTGCTCCATCTGGTGAAATATGTTCTGCACATCCACAAAATGACGGTTATCCAAATCAAACAAAACGTCGGCACGCAAAAACTCCTCCATCAGCATGGGGATATCAAACTTGTTAGAGTTGTACCCTGCAAGGTCGCTTACATCAATAAATTCGGCAACAAGTGCTGCTATGTCCTTAAAAAGAGGTTCGTCTTTTATATCTTCATCATAAATGCCGTGTACCAGCGATGATTCAAGCGGGATGGGCATACCGGGGTTTACACGCCAGGTTTTCACCTCCTCGCTGCCATCAGGATTTAACTTGATAACAGATAGTTCGACAATACGGTCTGCCCCGATATTTGTTCCGGTCGATTCGATGTCGAAAAATGCAAGAGGGCGTTTTAAGTTTAATTTCATTTTTAAAAAAGCTATTATTTGCCGGTTTGAATGTACACAAATCAAACTGCCCTTTTTCGGGTAATTTACCGGTACTTTCAATCAGTTTGGCAAAGGTCGCAAAAGTGTTAAAAAGAACTGTAACTATAAATTTTTTAATTTATTTAATTTCTAAGATAAAAGTTATAATTTGTTGCTTCCTAATTTGATTTACTCTTTAAAGAATGAAAAGACCTTTACTTATCCTGTTTTTCCTGCTAAACGCACTTGTTTTCGCCTCGGCCCAGGATTTCCCCTTCGGTGTAGTAACCACCGAAGAAATGAACATGAAAAACTACGCCAAAGATACTTCGGCGCATGCCGTTGTATTACAGGAGTTCGGTAAATCGAGTATAAATATTGGCAGTGATGACAATCTTAAGCAGTTTTACGAATATCACGTTAAAATAAAAATATTTGATGCCAAGGCTTTTAATAAGGGCACGGTAAAAATAATGCTTTACAGTAACGATAAAAACGATGCTTACGAAGACGTGTCGAACATAAAAGGCGTAACCTACTACAAGGATGATAACGGCTTTACACAAAAAGCCGAGCTTGAAGACAAAAAGGTTTATCCTGTGAAAGAAAATAAATACTGGGCAAGCCATAAATTTGCCATGCCCGGGTTGCGCGACGGCTGTATTATAGAGTATAAATACCGTGTTGAATCATTCCGTTGGTACAAATTGAGGTCGTGGGAGTTCCAGGATGATATTCCAAAACTATATTCAGAATACGAAGTACACATCCCGGCGTTTTTCAACTTTAATGCTTCCATTAAAGGTTATTTAAAGCTTACTAAAAATACATCTTCTGTTGAATCGACTTGTTTTGAGGCACGGGGCGCCAAAGCCGATTGTTCGCTTATAAATTACGGTATGGCGGATATACCCGCGTTTAAAGAAGATGATTACATGACTTCGCCAAAAAACTTTCTGTCGGCTATAAATTTTGAGTTGGTGGATTGGCAAAGCCCTTACGATGGCTCCAAACATAAAGAAACCAAAGAGTGGCGGGATATTGACTACTCACTTAAAACTGAACCAAATTTCGGGGGGCAACTGAAACGGAAAGGGTTACTTAAGGACAAGGTTGCAGCGATAATAGCCGGAAAACCGGATGATATGGCAAAAGCCAAAGCTATTTATCAATACTGGCAAAAATGGTTTAAGTGGGATGGCTTCTGGTCTATCTACAGCGAAAGCATTAGCAAGGCTATCGATAAACACAGCGGTGACATTGCCGATATAAACCTTTCGCTGGCTACTGCTTTAAGCACGGCTGGTTTAAATACTGAAGTGGTTTTACTATCAACCCGCGAAAATGGCGCGTTAAACACTTTGTACCCCGTAATTGGCGATTTTGACTACGTGGTTGCCAAGGTTAATATTGGTGACCAAACCTATTTGCTGGACGCAACCGACCCGCTACTTCCTTTTGGCGTGCTGCCTTTTAAGTGCCTCAATGACAAAGGCAGGGTATTCAGCCTTGACAAACCATCGTACTTTATGGATATGAGCTTACCGCAACGCGAAAAAAGCAGTTATATACTTGATGTTACCCTGCAGGATGATGGTAAGTTAAAAGGTACGCTGACCAACTACTCAACGGGCTACGAAGCCTATAAAA
Source organism: Mucilaginibacter sp. (assembly GCF_025359345.1). Classification (GTDB taxonomy): domain Bacteria; phylum Bacteroidota; class Bacteroidia; order Sphingobacteriales; family Sphingobacteriaceae; genus Mucilaginibacter. Next base: position 131,140 of record NZ_JANYGQ010000003.1, on the reverse strand, counting down.
GAAGGGTCGCCATTAAAAAATTCAACAGCATTGATGAGTACGTTGAGAACCTGAACGGTAAACTGCCGAAGTGGAAGTTCACGAAGTCGGAGGTTCGCAACCTCGACAGTCTTGATATGCCCGTTGTAGAGCAATATGATGTTGAAATAAAAGTTTATGACAAATTGGGCGAAACCAACAAGGCGACATTTAGCCCGTATTATATACACAGAATGACAACCAATCCCTTCAAGTTAAATGAGCGCTCCTTCCCTATCGATATGGGCATGGCATCAGAAGACCGTTATGCAATAACTGTGCACCTGCCCGCCGGCTATATGGTCGACACCCCGCCGCAAACTATGGCAATATCAATACCAAATAATGGCGGTAAGTACATCAGCAGTTACGAACCGGGTGACAACTCGTTCAGTTTCGTTTATCTTACGCAATTTAATAAATCGGTTTATGGGACCGAAGAATTCCCCAGCATAAAAGAGTTTTATAATAAAATTATACAGTCGCAAAAAACCGAAATGGTTTTGAAGAAGAAATGATGAGAGGATTTATTATTGCAGGCTTTTTAACTGTATGCTGGGTTGCAGCTAATGCACAACAAAATTATGACGCCAGCCTGATACCTAAGGATTTATTGCCCTACGCAAGTTCGGTAGTGCGAAATGAAGAGGTGACCATTGAGGTGAAGGATTTGGATAACTCTGTTTATCATATAAAAAAAGCTATTACCGTTTTAAATAAAAATGGAGATGACGATGCCCATATCGTTATTTATCATGATAAAAATGATGTAATTAAAAGCGTTAAAGGAATTGTTTACAACCAGTTTGGCAAACAGATTGACAAATTTGGCGAAAGCAAGTTTGACGATGTAAATATTGGCAGCAGCAGCGCCTTATTTGAAGGGATGCGGGCTGAACATTATTTGCCGGCCGTTAATGAATACCCTTACACGATAGCCTATGAATACGAAGAGAAATCAAAGCAAACATTGAATTTTGATCCATGGATCCCGAACGCGGATATTGGGATTGCGGTTGAAAAAAGTTCGTTCAATTTTATTTGTACCCCTGATTTTAATATCAAATATAAAGAGAGCAACCTGCCCACCGGAGTTGTTACCGGAAAAAATGCGCAAGGGCAGAAAACATATTCGTGGCAGGTAAATAATTTAAAGGCGATTAAGTACGAACCATTTAGCCCCTATGTTAAAAACTACGCAAGCAGCGTACAAATAGCGCCTGAAAAGTTTGAGTACTATGGCATAAAAGGAACATATACCAATTGGAAAGAACTGGGAAAATGGATCAGCGATAAATTAATGGCCAATCGCCAGGAATTGCCCTACCAAACCATTGAGCACGTTAAGGAAATTACCAAAGACATCGCCGACCCAAAGCTGAAGGCGAAAAAAATATACGAGTATATGCAGGGAAAAACGCATTACATAAGCGTGCAGGTAGGCATTGGCGGGTTTCAGCCGTTTTTAGCATCTGAGGTTGACCAGCAAAGCTATGGCGACTGTAAAGCGCTGGTTAACTACACCCAGGCTCTACTCAAAGCTGTTAATATTGACTCGTATTATTGTATCGTTAAATCGGGCCGGGCGCACAATGTTAGTTTGCTCACCGATTTTGCAAGCATGGGACAGGCCGATCACATTATTTTGTGCGTCCCCTTTAAAAATGATACCACCTGGGCCGACTGCACCAGCCAGACTATACCATTTGGCTACTTAGGCGATTTTACGGATAACCGCACTGTCCTTGCCCTTACCCCCGAAGGTGGCAAATTGCTACGTACGCCAAAATACCCGGCCCCAATTAACCTGGAAAGCCGCAGGGCCGAATTTAGCATTAGCAACAGCGGAGAACTATCAGGCAGCATGACAACCTCATTTAAAGGGGTTGAATACGAAGACCGCGACGATTTAATGAAGGAAACCCGTGCAGAGCAATTTAAAATGGTGCAAAAAAAATATCCGATAAATAATATGGATGTTGATGATTTTGACATCAAACAGGATAAAAGTTTCGACCCTGTTACCACCGAAACCATAAAATTGCATGCTAAAGATTATGCCACTTTTGATAATGGCAAGTTTTATTTTTTGCTTAACCCCGCCAACCGAGAAACTTACATACCCAAACAGGTGCGTAACCGGTTAACCGACGTAAGTATTACCCGCGGCTATACTGAGGAAGACGAGGTTACCTACACCGTCCCCCAGGGGTATCGCTTAGAAAAGAAAGTATTAAACGAAAAGCTGGACAAACCATTTGGAAACTTTACGGCAACTATGGAACTAAAAGGTGACAAACTAACTTACAAGCGCAGGTTCCAGCTTATCGGCGGCACATATAATAAAGATGTTTATCCGGATGTGGTTGATTTTTTCCAGGCAGTGGTTGATGCTGACGAATATAACGTGGTACTGGTTAAAACCAATAACTAATAATTACTATCCCAAGGATAATTCCAACAACCATAATAACATAAAGCATTATTTCAGTACTTGCGAAGCGCTTGTACTTTGTCCAGAAAGAGGTATCTTGTTTGGGTGTTGACATATTACCGCAAAAATACCGATTAAAATTTTAATTTAGGTACGATGAATAAAAACGAAGAACAGGAGATCAAAAAAGAGTTTCAACTGGAGCGCGTTATCCTTTTTAGTGATGCTGTTTTTGCAATCATCATTACTATAATGGTGTTAGATATCCGTTTACCTGAGGGTATAAAACACGCCGACCCTACCTACGTTAAACATGCCTTTTTAGAGCTCATACCAAAGGCGTTAGCATACGGGTTAAGCTTTTTCCTGGTGTCCAGGTTTTGGCTGGGGCATTTGCGGATTTTTAGCCACTTAAAGGATTATGACGCCAAACTGCTGACATATAATTTAATTTATCTTTTCTCAGTAAGCTTATTTCCATTTGCGGTTACGCTCATTTCGGGCAATATCAACCCTGAAAGCCCCGCCTACGGCTGGGGTATTTATACTTATGCTGCGATAATTTTAGTAACTACTCTAAGCCAAACCGTACTTAGCCACTACCTTGTGGTAAACCGCGAAAGGTTGTGTTTTGAGCCTGAAAAAGTTACTGAGACATTAAAGTATAAGGTTTTAAAATACAATTTCATAACGATACCACTGCTGGCTGTTGTTCTTATAGCGATTAGCATTTTAGGCTTCCAGCCTTATTATTCAATGGGTGCGCTGAGTGTCTATGGAATTACCATGGGCCGGCTCTATAATAAACATTACCCAAAACAGGCGGGAGGCCCGGTTATCGCAAATTTATACAATGCCATTAAAAACCGCAGAGTTAATAGGCGGGCTGCTAAAACCATCGCCGCAAAAGAATAAGTTATTTCTAATTACTTCCGCCCGAAGCTGCATACCCGGTATCGGCTACAATTGAGCCACATCTTGAAAAATATTTATAAGTATATGGGTCGTGCAGTTTGGTTATAATAACCCCTTTTGAAGAGCTGGCGTGAACATAGTAACCATTTTGCAGGTACACCGCCACATGGCTGAATTTTTTTCCATCATAATCAAAAAACAACAAATCGCCTTCTACCAGTTCTTCCTCATATTTGCGCTTAATCACGTTTATCTGCTGACTAGTTGAGCGCGGGATGCTTATTCCGTAAACTTCCTGCTCCAACAGTTGTGTCAGCCCCGAACAATCAACGCCGCTTTTATCTTCTCCGCCAAACCGGTACGGAGTGCCCATCCACTGCTCGATAAAGGCATATAAACGACCGTTCTGGATCTGGCTTTTATCCACATTCAATATGGCGGCATATTTATCTGCAATGCTGCCTTCGGGTTGTACAATCTGGCCCGGTTGCCCGCGCATGGCCACCTTGCGGCTATGGCACGACGACAGAATAACAGTAACGGCTAGTAAGCAAAACAGGTAATTTATTTTATTCATACCATAAAGGTAAGCGCAATAAGGATTGGGGAAATTGCGGATGTTTTTAACATATTAACAATTGGCATTCCGAAAGCCGGGGAAGTCAGTAAGACTGGAAAAATAGAGGGCCTATGATTAGTATTTCCACCCTCAATTCTCTGCGGGCGGCAAATCCGCAGGGTCAATCACCGAACCTGCGCGCGAAAAATACTTGAACAGCGATGGCGAATGCAGTTTTAATAGATAACACCTTTGCTGGTACTGGCATGCACCACATAGCCGTTTAACAGGTAGACACCCACATGGCTAAACTGCTTACCGTCGAAATCAAAAAAGACCAAATCACCTTCTTTAAGTTCACTTTCAGGCTTTTGATTGATGTAGTTTATTTGCAGATTCGTTGAGCGTGGTATATCGGCAATGTCATAAACCTGCTGCTGCAACAGGTACACAAAGCCTGAGCAATCAACACCATCGCGCGCGAGGCCACCAAAGCGGTACGGCGCACCTACCCACTGATCTATAAAATCGTAAAGCCTTCCGTTTTGTATCTCCGCTTTTCTTACGCCTAAAATTGTCGCGTATTTTTTTGCGATGCTATCGGCAGGCGGTACCATAACATAGGGTGGCCGGTGCTTTAGTACCTGCTTTACAGGCACATTATTTATCACGATTGATTTACCGGGCGCATCCGGTATTGGGCTATTTAGTACCAACGGCTGTGTAGTTGCTCGTTTTAGCGCGCTGCAAGATGAAAGTACCGCGACTGCAATTGTAGCCGATAAAATAAACAATTGTGATTTATTAAAATGCATAACCTGCAGGTTGATAAACAACTAAGATACAATATTTTACCATAGTAAAACACTATTGGTATCTTCAATCTCCACCTAATCTCTATTCTCCAACCTCTAATCACTATCCTTTTATCACCCGCTGTATCTCATCCAGCTTCATCAGGGCTTCAACAGGCGTAAGTGTATTTACATCGAGGTTATTCAGCGTATCGCGTATTTTTACAAGCACCGGGTCATCAATACTAAACATCTGCATTTGTACGGCTTGTTTTTGCACTTTGCGGATACTTTCTTTGATGTGCTCCCCTCCTGTACGTTCGTTTTCCAGTTTCTTTAATATCTCGTTGGCGCGGCTCAGTACTTTTTGTGGCATGCCGGCAAGTTTGGCTACGTGGATACCAAAGCTGTGTTCGCTGCCACCTGGTACCAGCTTACGTAAAAATATAATCTGGTGGCCAACTTCTTTTACTGATACGTTAAAGTTTTTGATGCGGTTAAATGAGTTGCTCAACTCGTTCAATTCGTGGTAGTGGGTGGCAAACAAGGTTTTGGCCCTTGCCGTTGGTTGGTTATGCAAAAATTCAGCAATTGACCAGGCGATGGATATACCATCATAAGTAGATGTTCCGCGGCCAATTTCATCCAACAAAATCAGGCTGCGGTCCGACAGGTTATTCAGGATACTCGCCGTTTCATTCATCTCCACCATAAAGGTCGATTCGCCGGACGACAGGTTATCAGATGCGCCAACGCGTGTAAATATCTTATCAACCAAACCTATCGAAGCGGCTTTCGCGGGTACGAAACAGCCCATCTGTGCCATCAGCACTATCAGCCCGGTTTGCCTTAGCAATGCCGATTTACCGGCCATGTTTGGCCCGGTAATAATAATTATCTGCTGCGTTTCCGAGTCAAGGAACACATCATTGGTGATGTATTCCTCGCCAAGCGGTAAATTCTTTTCAATAACCGGGTGGCGGCCACCTTTTATATCGATAACCCGGCTATCGTTCATTTCCGGCTTAACGTAATAGTTTTTGATGGATATTGTTGCAAAGTTGAGTAACACATCCAACCGCGCCACCAATTGTGCATTCAATTGTATGGGCTTGATGTACTCTGCAAGCGAGTAAAGCAGGTCGTTATACAGCCGGGTTTCCAGTGCCAGTATTTTCTCCTCAGCACCTAATATTTGTTCTTCGTATTCTTTTAGCTCGGGCGTAATGTACCGTTCGGCATTTACCAGTGTTTGCTTCCGTATCCACTCAGTGGGCACTTTATCGCGGTGACTGTGGGTAACTTCAAGGTAATAGCCAAATACGTTATTAAATGATACTTTAAGCGACGGTATGCCGGTTTGTTCGGCCTCACGCTTTTGTATCTCCAGCAAATAACCCTTTCCGCCAAAAGCAATTTTGCGCAACCTGTCAAGCTCTTCATTTATCCCGTCGCTCATCACGCTGCCTTTCACCAGCATTACAGGTGGTTCAGGGTTAAGCTCCTTCTCAATTTTATCACTGATGAGCGTGCATGGATTTAATTGTGCTGCAATTGCCTGCAGGGGCAGGCTTACCGATGTTTCGCCAATTTTTTTAATTACATCAATGGCCAGCAAGGCTTTTTTAAGCTGGCAAACCTCGCGCGGATTAGCTTTATGCAGGCCAATTTTTGATATTAGTCGCTCTAAATCACCAATCAGCCTTATATTTTGTTTGAGTGATTCGCGCAAGTCTTCCTGCTCGATCAAATATTCAACAACGCCAAGTCGGTCGTTTATTGGTTTCAATTCTTTTAACGGCATTACAATCCAGCGGCGTAGCAGGCGTGCTCCCATTGGCGAACAGGTATGGTCGAGCACGTCAACCAGCGTTAATGCATTTTCGTTTGCTGAGCCAACCAGTTCAAGGTTGCGTACGCTGTATCTGTCGAGCCAAAGGTAGCGGTCTTCTTCTATCCTGCCGATGGCCGAGATATGCTGCAGGTTGCGATGTTCGGTTTCATTTAAATAATGCAGCGCAACACCTGCGGCTATAATACCGAGGTTCAGCTTGTCAATACCGAAACCCTTTAATGATTTTACGCCGAAATGCTTTAGCAATACCTCCTGCGCATAATCCCCGCTGTATGGCCACTCGTCAAGTGTGTAGGTATAAAAGCGGTCGCCATAGGTGTCTTTAAAATCGCGCTGCCGGCTTTTTGGATAGATGACCTCGGATGGCGCGAAACTTTGCAACAGTTTATCGATATAATCACTATTTCCCTGGGCGGTTAAAAACTCGCCTGTCGAAATATCAATTAAGGCAATACCCAGGCTGTTTTTCTCGAAATATAATGAAGCGAGGTAATTGTTGCTTTTTTGATTAAGGATATTGTCGCTGATAGCCACGCCTGGAGTAACCAACTCGGTAACGCCACGCTTAACAATAGTTTTGGTGGTTTTGGGATCCTCGAGCTGGTCGCAGATAGCTACCCGCTGCCCGGCCCGCACCAGTTTGGGCAGGTAAGTATCCAATGAATGGTGCGGAAAGCCCGCCAGTTCTATATGCGTTGCAGCCCCATTTGCCCTACGCGTAAGCACAATACCCAAAATACCGGCTGCCTTGATGGCGTCCTCGCCAAAAGTCTCATAAAAATCTCCCACACGAAACAACAATAATGCACCGGGGTACTTCACCTTTATCTGGTTGTACTGCTGCATTAAGGGCGTCTCTTTACTATTGTCTTTTGCCAAACGGTTTGCTCCTTTTTAATAGGTGGGTAAAGTTAATGCATTGCCCGGTGTTTAGCAGGATTGTGGAAAAGTTGACGATATGTTGATAGGTTGATTAGGCTAGATTAAGTTGATTGAGTTAGTGATAATTAAAGATTTCAAATTCACTTACACCACTGCGTCTATCTCTTCCGCAAGTAGTTTGTCTTTGTCGGTAACGATATCGCCGGCATCATGGGTCGACAACCAAATTTCTACTTTGTTATAAGTATTTATCCAGGTTGGGTGGTGGTTGCTTTTTTCGGCAAGCAGGGCTACCCTTGTCATAAATGAAAATGCTGAAATGAAATCTTTGAATTGAAAAGATTTGTAAAGTTTGTTGTCGGTTTGCTGCCACATGATTTTTAAGTTTTTAGTTTAACCAGTGACAATAATTAATGTTTTACAGCGCCAATCTAAAAATTTCTAAAATTGGGGCAATAATAATCAATATCCCGGATTTTGCGTTAAATAGCCCTTACTGTTTTTAATCATATCCGCCGGTATTGGATATATTTCATTTTTGCCTGCAGTAAAAACGGCGCTATGTTGCAGTATATCGGGGAAATTTGCGATGTGTGATTCGTGCTTTAAATAGCTATTTAGTGTTTGTGCCATAAACCCGCTGCCGGCCGGACCGCCGAAACGGCCGTCCCACCGTTGTAAATCAAAAAAGCGGTGGCCTTCCATACCGAGTTCAAGCATACGTTCGAAATAAACTGCCTTGCGTGCATATGCCTGTCCCTCGACAGCAAACCCTGTCGACGCGTAGCCACCTGCGACACCATACAAGCCAACCTTATAATTAGCGGCCGGCGTGGTTGAATACCCCAGGGCCGGATTGCTATCGTTTTTATATTTATACACCCAACCGGCTTTGTCAGCGGCGCGGGCCCTAACGATATTTACATATTTCTCGGCCGTCTCCAGGCTGCCGACTTCAATCTCAGCTTCGGCGGCCATCAGCAATATGTCTGCAAATCTTATCGCATTGTAGCCGTTGCTGGTTGACTGATTTGAAGCCCAGCCACCAAACGCTTCGCTTGTCGATGCCTGTGCAGCCTTGTAGTAAACGCTTTTGATATTTACATATGGCCCGGCATCGGGTTGGTCGCGTGCCCAGGATGCTCCCGGCATTACTCCCCAATCAAGGTACGGTATACCTCTTCGCCCCACACTCCAGTCCAAACGGGAATCAAGCGGATCAGTTGCAGGTACAAAAGCGGAATTGGCAGCAACGCCCTGGTCATTTTTTAAATCAACGTTGTTGTATCCGTCAAGTGCAGGCAATCCGGTTGCAGCGCTGGTTCTAAACGCGTTCACAAAGCTAAATGACGGTGTAAAAAACCCGCAGCAGGTTGCCGGCCCGGCCGATGGAAAATTAAGAATGTCGCCTGAATTACCATCGTACCCCTGTGAACCGTCATTAACAACCGCACGAATTAAAAATACGCTTTCGGCATTGGCCTTTTTTGAAGGGTTAAAGTTGTCGGCGTAGTTTACCAGTTTGTATTTAAGGCCCGCCGATGTTACTCCACTGGTAATTAGATTAGCTAAATATGTACGGGCCCTGGTGTAATTATGATCAAACATAAATACTTTTGCTAAAAATGCTTCGGCTGCAAATTTGTTTGGCCGGCCGATTACCGGTTGTGTTGCAGGTAAATTATAAAAAGCGTACGCAAAGTTACTTTCGATATTGGCCCAAATGGGGCCGGGGTTTTTAACTGTGTTGTATCCATTTTTGTAAGTAACGCCCTGTGCAATGTAAGGCACATTTCGCCAGAGTTTAGCAAGCTCAAATTCATAAAACCCTCTCAAAAATTCAGCTTCAGCTAGTATTTGTGTGTACTGCGCAGTTGAAATTGAACCGTCTGTCACCAAAAGTAACGTGCTGATTACTGCATTTGTATACCGTAAAGCAGTCATGTTAACCTGCCATTTTATGCTGAAATAGCTGTTTGCACTGTTGGTATTATAAGCTTCGATAGTACTTGCCTCATACTGGTCATCAGGTGTTGAGCCTTTATGAGCCTCGCCTCCTGCCACGCTACCAAATATCCAGTTATCCGTACCCGATTGCCAGGTGGCGCCGGGCTGGGTGGGGTAAGTTCCATCTAAAAAAGTATAAGCTTTAAGCAGCAAACTCTCAACTCCGGCCTTTGTGTGCGGCGTTGTTGTTACCAAAGAATCAGTCGCAGACAAGGACGTTGATATTGACGAAGTATTAAAAGTGTGATTATCGGATAGATCCGGCTTTTTGCAGGTAACCATCAAAGCACAAATGATTGCGACTAGGGGTAGGATGATTTTTTTTTCATGAAAAAGCGGGACGGGTTTAGTGTGACAAGCGTTCAAAAAATTCACTTGCGTAAATATAATACTTATATCTGTTGAAATAATACCCAGCCTAAAATACCCGCCATCGGCAGGCACTAAAATATTTTTTATGATTTTACTTGCAAAATTGATTTTTTACTCTACATTTGTAGAGTAAACTCTAAACTTATAGAACATAAATGAAACTCACCGCAGCCGAAGAGCAATTAATGGAACTTATTTGGGATAAGCAGGAGCTGTATATGAAAGACATTATCGAAAGCTTTCCCGACCCTAAACCTGCAACTACAACACTGGCCACTTTACTAAAGCGGATGCAGAACAAGGGTTTTGTAGGCTATAAATTAATGGGCAACTCCAGGCAATACTATCCGCTGGTAAAAAAATCCGACTACTTTTCAAAACACGTCAACAGTTTGATAAAAGACTTTTTCGGCAGTTCTGCCATGCAGTTTGCCTCGTTTTTTACTACAGAAACCAACCTAACTGATACAGAACTGGAGGACCTGAAAAAAATTATCGATAACCAGCTTAAAAAGAAAAAATCATGATAACCTACCTTATAAACTTCACAATGTGCTCGGCCATGCTGCTGCTGGCATATCACCTGCTGCTTAAGAATAAAACCACCTATACATTTAACAGGTTTTACCTTTTAGCAAGTTTGGTATTTTCGCTGGCAACTCCATTTATTGCGGTTAAATGGATGCCGCAAGTAATCCCGGCAATACAACCGGTTGCAGAAAAACTGCAATTTCTGCCAGCTAACAGCGTACAAACGCAAATCCCGCTTTATACCAATGTGCCTGTTGTAAATGCGGTCCCCCATTACGTTAACTACCCGCTTTATGGCTTAGCTGCAGTATATGGTATTATATGTTTACTGCTACTTTATCGTTTTGCCCGGAATTTAATTGCAATCAGTTTGTCGGTGCGGCGTAATAAACAGGTCGATTATTCGGGTACACGGCTGGTTTTAGTTAACGAAAGACTTACCCCGCACACATTTTTAAACTATATTTTTTTAAATAAAGATGAGTATACCGGCAAGCAAATAGAAGCTGCCGTTTTAAAGCACGAATTGGCTCACGCCAGCCAGCGCCACTCGGCAGACGTGATTTTTATAGAGCTATTGCAAATTTTCGGCTGGTTTAACCCTTTTATACCGCTATACCGCAAGGCCGTACAACTAAACCACGAGTTTATAGCCGATGCCGCAGTACTCGCAGGAAATAACAACATTACCGATTACCAGCAATTGCTGTTTAGCAAACTGGGCTATGGTAAAAGCTTAACCATCACCAGCCAATTCAATTATTCTGTAACCAAAAAACGCTTAATTATGATGACTAAAACCACTTCAGCTGCAGCAGCAATGCTTGCCAGGCTTGCCATTATCCCGGTATTGGCAATCGCTTTTATTTTGTTTTGCACTAAAACCGAAGTACTGCAGGCACAGACGCCCGATAAACAGGAAGTTAAAAATATACCTGCAAAAAAAATAGCCGCAGTCAGCCAGGCGCAACCGATTCGGCATGCACCTAAAATTGCTGTGCCCGACTACCCCTCAACTAAAGAAGGCATATCTGACGACCTCTTGAAAGAATACAAAGCAATTACCGATAAATACACAAACCCTAAAGTTGTTAATACGCGCAGGGCAATAACCAAAGCCGACAATGACAGGCTCGAAGAGATATTTAAACAAATGAGCCGCGGGCAACAAAAACAGCAGCTTATAAGGTTTGCTAATTATAAAGCGGCGCCGCTGCAAAAAGCAACGCCTACATCAACACAATATGAAGAGTGGAAAGATTCCAATATGTACGGTACGTGGTTAAATGATAAGCACGTGGACAACTCAGAACTCGAAAAATATACAGCCCACGATATAAGCAATTTTTTTGTAAGCCGGCTGCTGGGAGCTGCTCGCGTTAACAAAAAGTACAAGTACCAGGTAAATTTAATGACGACAGATTATTATGAAAAATACAGGAAAGAACAGATTGCCAGTGCCCCCTATACCGTGATGCAATACGGCCCGGCAAATTTCTAAAACTGCACGATGGACTGCTTACCGGGTTAATAGCCTGGTAAGCTTTTATATCTCCATCTTTTCGTCGTAGCTCAAGTTTAAATCTTCTTCTATTTTTGCCCGGGTCGGCCTAAGAACTAAAAAATAGATAATATTAAGGGCTGCAATTGCCAGGTAATACAAATTCCACCCTTGCATAAAAATAACAATGGCAAACAATGTGGCTCCTTCAGACGGCGCAAGTCTTGTTATTACCGCAGTCTGGTAGCCCGCAATCTTTTCTTTAACAGTCGCCGCACCCCTCGCATTCTCAATCCTTTTCTTGTATAATAAACTCCCGGTAAACCCCATGGCTATAACGAATACCGGCACTAAATAAAAAAATATGTCATTAACGGGTTTCAAATTCAGAACAGGGTTTATGGCTATTGAATAGACCACAATGGCAAATAAGGTTTGGCCGACCAATAACGCGCCATAAATTATGGTAATCATTCTTAAAAAAGCTTTCGGATTAATTTCGGGGTTGTGATTAGTGATCATTCGGCTTTAGATTAAGGCTGCAATATAAACTTATTCGGACAATTTTCAGGTACCGTGACTTGGGCGAATTCAATATTTTACAAATAACAAATTTAGTCTCCCCTTATACATGCGTTTAAATCACCTGTAGCTTAAAACAAGAAGTTATTGAGGTAATACATTCAAACAGCGTAGAAATACGCATCATAATAGTAAATAATACGCATACAAAATCAGGTGTATTTACTTGCTGATTCAGGTATTTGTCCTGAATGCTATTGATCGCTGTTTGTTGAATTTTGGGATGTTGAAAGGTTTCCGTTTTTGAACAACGAAGCATCAGAAAACCATTATTTAACATTTGCGCTCATGAAAAGGATCGATAATTTATTTTTACTGCTGGCAGCCATCGTGTTGCTCGCCTCATCATGCGGAGAAGATGGCGGAGTTAAGCTACAAGGCACTACTGGCGCCCAGCATGTAATTGGCCCGGCCGGCATCTTTTCACATTCGAGCAGTGCCGGCGGAAAAATAAACATCATGCCATACCGGCCGCGACTGGGACAATTCATAAGCGCCCGGTTTACAGCCGATAATTCAAATAGCGCGGCTTTGTCAACATTGTTAGCGGTTGAACGAACAAAGCACGTAGACATGAGCGTTTAAAAATGCGGAAAGCCTCACTTCAATATAAAAGATGAATAAAGCAGTCAGTTTATAGTTAATTAGGAGGGGTGCGGCCAATGGCTGCATCCTTTTTTGTTGAAAGAGCTCCATTATTAATGGACAATTCAGCGGCTGCCGAAGCGATATCATAACCCTTCACAAATATTAAGTCGTGTTTTTTTGCCAGCTTAGCTATTTTTGATGAAGTTACGGGTGGTTGCAGCCAAACCGCTTTAGCTTTTAAAGGTAACACATGCCTCTCAATGATATCCGCATGCTCAGCTTCAGGCCGGAAAATGTTTACAATTTCAACTTCGCCTGGTGTGCCTTCAAGGTCGTTGAAAACGAGTTTGTCTTCAGCATACTCTGTTTTGTAAGATATCAATGTGTACTTATCCGGCGAATATCCTATCACCATAAAACCAGCTTTCAATAATGCCATCGGCACATTTTTATCCGGCCAGTCAATAAGGAGTATGGTTTTCGCATTTTTTAGAATTTTGATATGTTTGGCAGCCATTAATTTGACAATTATTTTAAATCCTTAAGCCTGGTTAGCTTATCTCTCGTGGTCTTATTTTCGCTGATCGCTAACGACTTATTGTAAAACTCCGTCGCCTTGGTTTTGTTCTTTTCCGCGCTGTAATAATCGCCGATCGCAGCATACGCCCCTGCACTATTGGGGTAATATTTAGCATTCAGTGAGAATACCGCCAGTGCCCTGTCGGGCAAATTCACTTCAATATAATCGTGGCCCATGGCATCCAATATGGTCTCCGGCGGCATCACCCTGTAGCCCATACGCCTGGAAACATCAGCGTAATGATTTTCAATTACTGCCGCCACATCAATTTTGGCGTTTGCATCAAATAGTGCCTCATCAGTTTCCTTTGGCAGTTTATAATAACTGAATAGAAACCGGAAGGCATCATATTCCGTTATCAGCGGCGATGAGTTATGGTTGTCATCATTATAAAATTTATAGTTGAAAGTTAGGCCATTGCCCGGATTGGCTTTGAATTCATCGGCCAGGTTTAATATCGAACGGATATGATTTGTTTTTGCCGAAGTATCGTGATGGGCATGTAACGTGTCATCGCCGCGGGGCATGGTGTTGGCTATCCCCATAAAAACATATTTACCTGTGAAGTTTTTTTGCTTTAAAACATCGTGCGCATGTTTTAACAGCTTATACCTGTCCCACCACATGCTCGGATCAACAATAGTATAAGCGTTAAAAAGTTCGGTATGATTTAGAAGGATATTTACAGCAGTAAGCCCGCCGAATGAGTGTCCAATCAGCATCCTGAACGGCGCGGTGGGATATTTCGCTTCGATATATGGCATCAGCTCTTTTTCGATAAATGCTGTGAACTTCTCTCCCCCGCCAGATGTTTTGAAGGAATTTGTTGGCTTGTTTTCGTAGTCGAACGCGCCATAGGTTGGCGTAAGGTCACGCGTGCGGTCTGTATTGTTTATACCCACCACTATCATATCCGGGCAAAACATATTACCATTTGCTTCGCTCAGGTATTGAATAATACCCGATACAGAAGCAAAATGCTCAGAACCGTCAAGCACATAAACTACGGGATAACGCGAAGTGTTGTTTTTGCTGGCCGCCCCGGCAGGCAAATGCACCCAGATGGTGCGTTTCTCGTTCAGTATTTTTGATTGGATGCTATCTGTGTGCCCCAAAACAATGGAATTACCAACAATATCCTGGGAATAAGCTGATTGGAAGACAATCAAAAATAAGAGAAGCAGGGCTTTTTTCATGCAGATTAGTAATGAATTACTAATCTACATATAAAGCAGGAATTTTATTCCTGTGGTTTTTTAAAATTGTCAGGCGGGGTCGAAACAATCTCGCCAAATTCGTTTACGTAAGCCATCATACTGTCTAAATCGCTACTGCCTGCGTTCTGCTGGCGGTCAAGCTTACGTTGCTCTTTATCTTCTTTTTTCTTCTGCCTGTTTTTTTCGAGTTGCTTCTTCATGAAGGTCGCCTGTGACTTTGCCATATATATTAAAATTTTAGAATAGAAACACCCGTTGCCTAACCACCAAGTGTGGTTGTAAGCCGAAAAGTTATATATCAAAACGGGCTGGAATGACACAAAGGTAGTAAAAAATGGGTGTTTTGTCAAGAATATGGTGTTCGGTGTGCATGTAACTAAATCGGGAATCTTGCTGCCTGCTGTTGTAAATGTAAACTATTTTCGATTACTTTGTATTTCAAAGTACTTTTATATGTTAGATAAGTTTAGGTTTAACCACTGGTATTTCGTCCTGATGTTATTGTTATTTGCCATTGAATTTATAATCGGGGCCGATTTCCACGACACCATTATACGCCCCTATGGCGGTGATTTTTTGGTAGTAATCCTTATTTACTGTTTTGTAAAAAGTTTTATTAATACACCCGTTGTCGGCACAGCTTTGGGCGTTCTATTGTTTTCGTACATGGTGGAGGTTTCGCAATATTTTCATTTGGTAAACTTACTGGGGATGTAGCATTCAAAATTTGCTAAAATAATGCTGGGTACCTCTTTTTCGTTTACTGATCTGCTGGCCTATACGCTTGGCATAGGCCTGGTAATTGTGATTGAGAATTTAAGGCTAAGCATGAAAAACTTTTAAATTAAAATGGAACGTTCTTTTGTTGATAAAGATTCGATAGTACGGCAGATATGGGGAAAGGCCGACACCGTATTATTTATTTTTGCCGGAGCGGCCGCGGAGTTCGCACTGAACAAAGCGGTGGACTGGCTGTATTTTACGGGCCGGTTACCTGCTGATCCGCTTGGCCGCCTATTTTCGACCGTCACCTATTCACGGCAGATCATTTTTTCGGGCGAGGAAGCGGCGTTAAAATCCATAGACCAGATTGCTGCCATACACAAAGGCGTTGAAAAAAATCGTGGCGCTCAAATTCCAGATTGGGCCTATCGCGATGTTTTATTTTTGCTGATCGACTACTCTATCCGGTCGTTTGAGTTACTGGAGCGCAAGCTTGCTATCGCAGAAAAAAAGGAAGTTTTCCAAGTGTTTTATCGTGTGGGCAGCAGGATGAATTTAGCCGGACTGCCCGGAAACTACAACGAGTATTGTATAATGCGGGCTGAACACCTCACGCAAAACCTTATCAGCAGCAAATTTACTATAGACTTATATAGCCAGTATAAAAAATATTTGGGCATGGTAAGATATGCGATACTAAAACAAGTGCAGGTAATACTTGTCCCTGCTAAAGTTAGGGCATTGTTGCCAATTGGAAGCACTAAATGGATAACTCCACTACTGATTCTGTATAAAATGCTGAAGTGGGCTGGATTAGAGAAGCCTTTCAAAAATGCCCTATTGCCCAATGCTTATAAGGAACAAATAAAAGCCATGGATAATGATGGTGTACTTTAAATCCTGCTAATTAAATCACTTAGACCTGCCCCTGTCTTTATTACGCCTAAAAAGCAAACGCCTGGCATAAGCAATTACGTTTTTTAAAACATAAAACTTATGCCAGGCATTTTTGTATCATTAGATTTATATAAAACCAATGATTTAATACGTACAACAGTACCGACTACCAGCCAGAACCTTTTTTAGCATTGCCTGCTTTTATGTGCTCTTCGGCAGTTGCCTTACCCATAATTGCAGCCATTTTGTTGCCTTCGGCGTCTTTTCCTGTTGCGATGTACCTTCCTGATTTAATATCAATTACAGGATCGATCATTGGTACATTTTTAGTTTTTGTTTTTACTGAATACGCAGTAATACCACTTGTTGTTGCCATGATAAGTTTTGTTTTTTTTAAGTAAACCCTTGTAAGGGCATTTTGTTTTTAAATAGGTTTTATAGTATGATATTTTTGAATACCGGAAGCCAAGTTATATAATTATGCTTAACAAACAAATTTAACTTAACCTGAGTTCAGTAATAGTTATTAACAATGTGTAAACCTATAATTAAACCTCCTTTTATTTATGCAAACAAATTTGCCATATAGTTACCTTAATTTGTTAATATTGAAAAGAATTTATACTTAAACTCGGTTAAAATTATGAAAAGAAGAGACTCAAGCATCCTTTACTTAGTGTTGGGGATTTACACACTAATGATAAACTGGCACTATAACCATAACATTATATACCTGTTACTCAGCTACATATTTTGGCCTCTGTATTTAATTTACGAATTGCTTACCGGTGGGCTCTCTCATGGCATGTGGAAAGAGATTCCACTATCATACTTTAAGTAGAAAACCTCATTGGGCGCCCCATTCAGCGAGGCGCCCAAAATGTTAATAAATACGACCTAAAACGCCCGAAGTGTTAAAAAATGTAAAAAACGAAATACTTTATATTAAATTTAGGTAAAAGTCGTTCCTTTGCTAAATAAATATATATGAAGAAAATTTCACTTATTGCTATTTTGTTATCGGGTATTTTATTTCTTGAAAATTGTAAAAAAGACACAGTTGTAGCAACCGCCACCGCTACCAACTTAATGATAGCCAACATAAAAGACAGTACATGGTTTACCGATACTGTAACCTCATCATTAGTATACAATTCAATTGCCAAAACAAAAACTTTTACCTGCGAGGGTACTGCATTTAAAAGAAGGGTAACCCTGTCACTCACAAAGGCCAGTGGCAGCAATACCAGCGGATTTCCGTTAGGTACCTATATTGTTGATAGCACACCAAATGTAGCGTTAGCATTTTCAACACCGAAAAGAAACGATGCCGGAGCTATTGTTTACGTTCCAAATGGCGCCGTTGCCCCCGGCTCTGGTACAGTGGTGGTAACCGCGATCGATTCAGTAAAGAGAGAGATGACAGGCACCTTTAGCTTTACTACACTGGTAAACAACTATGATACCCACGGTAACATAATTTCGGTGTCGATAGCCGTAATTTCGGGTGGTGGATTCAATAAAGTACCTTATAATTTCACCAGTAATTAAAATTTAACGCGCGCAACCAGTGCGCGTTCGGCATAAAAAGGCATGATAACTCCGGTTATTGTGCCTTTTATTTTTCGCGGGCATGCCATCCAAAAACCATATTTAAGGATTTGTTACCTTTGCAAAAATTTGATTTAGATGCTGCAAAAGAATAAAGCTGTTTTTTTAGACCGTGATGGCGTATTGAACCGCGAAATGGGCGACTACGTGCGCCGACTTGAAGATTTCCACATATTAGATAATTTTGAGGCCCTAAAAATTTTACAGAACAAGGGCTATTTGTTATTGGTGGCCACTAACCAGGGCGGCTTGGCCAAAGGTTGGTACACCGAAGATGAGCTTGCCAAAATGCACCTTAGTCTGAAAGAAACGTACCACGCGCACGGCGTTGAGATAACCGACTTTTTTTACTGTCCGCACCATCCCAATTTTACCGGCGACTGTGATTGCCGCAAACCAAAACCAGGGCTGCTGTTACAGGGCATTGAAAAATACAACCTCGACCCGGCAAAATCATACTTTATTGGCGACCGCGAGCGCGATGTAGAAGCAGGAACGGCAGCCGGTGTAAAAGGCATTTTAATAAACAGCGACCAGCCGATTAGTGAGATTTTGGATTTGATCGACTAAAGACAGCGACCAGAGACTGGAGATTAGAGATTAGTTTTTTTCTTGTAGATTTAAAAACAACATTACAACTTTAAAACTTTCCAATATTACAACGACTAAAATGACCCTAAAACGCTATTTAACCAATATCGATTCATTAATAGCAGCCATTATTGGTTTCGTAGTTATTTACCTGTTTACAAAATATAGCGGCGTAGGTATATCGCCCGATTCAATCATGTATGCCAGCACCGCTACTAACCTGCAGGCGCATGGCACCATTATTACTTTCAATAAAGGTCCGCTGGTTTTTTTCCCGGTGTTTTATCCCTTCTTTTTAGCAGTCATCCAGTTTATTACCCGGGTAGACCCCATTGAGGCCGGGGCGATGATTAACGCTACGCTTTTTGCAGCCGTAATATTCACCAGCGGCTGGATAATGGAAAAATTTATTTCGCATTCGCGGATTTACAAGTGGCTGATACTGATTGCCATTATTCTAAGCCCCGGTTTGTTGGAGATTTACACCTACCTGTGGTCTGAAACATTGTTTATTTTCGAAATGCTGTTGTTTATCATTGCTTATTGGCGCTACCTGCAAACGCACAGCACCAAAGCGCTGGTATGGGTGGCTGTTATTGCCGCTATCAGCTGCATTACACGTTATGCCGGTGTAACCGTTATTGGCGCTGGCGGATTGATGCTGTTGCTGGATAACCAACTCGCCATTAAAAAGAAAGTCGGACATATCCTTTTATTTGGGATAATAGGTGTTTCGTTATTGGCCGGCAACCTATTGATGAACAGGATTAACTCCGGCTTAAGTACCGGCACGCGGTATCCTTCAATAACCCCATTTGTTGATAATCTATATTATTTCGGAACCGTAATTTGCGATTGGGGCAGCTTAAGCAAAGCAGCCTATCCATACGCAGCCGTAATCACTTCGGTAGTTTTGCTGGCGCTGATTGGAATCTTATTATGGAAAGCATTCAAAGGCCGCATAAACAGTTACGAAAACATTGTAATCGCCTTTGCTGTTGTTTATGGTCTTTTTATAGTGATATCGGCCAGTATATCCCGGTATGAACGGATTAACAGTCGCCTGCTATCTCCGATGTTTATTCCGCTGCTGATTGCCTGTACAAGCTGGGTACCTGATGTGCTTCGGCTGGTAAAATCAAAAGCTAAATATGCGCTGGCAACTGTCGCCGTACTTTTAATGCTGTCCTTTGAATTCTTCACCGTAAAGACCGACTACCAGCGTTATGATGATGAGTGCGATTATGGCGTACCTGGCTACAGTGATGATGATTGGAACAAATCGGAATTTATAGTATACCTGCGTCATCATCAAAACATGTTTAAACCAGGCATCCCTATTTATACCGATGCCGATGAGGCTGTTTATTTCTTTACCCGGATGTCGTCTACGGTTATCCCCCATAAAGATAATAAAGGCGATGTGCAGCGATTTTATGCGCAAAAGCGCTTTTACCTGATCTGGTTCACTAACCTGTATAATACTGAGCTGATAAGCCTCCCGGATATTATGAAGAACAAAAAGCTGGTGAAGATTGGCAGCGCCAAAGAGGGCGACATTTATTTGTGCGAGGAGAAATAGATTAAATATCTATTATCTTATTGATAATCAAAACAATAAAGCTTTGTCATTGCGAGGAACGAAGCAATCCCGTCGCCATGTCTCGCGAACATGAACAGCGACGAGATTGCCGCATTCGTTCATTACTCTCAATGACAAATTCTTTTTTAATAATTCCAAAGGATGAAGAGGAGAAGTTTTTTACAAAATACCGGTGTACTGGGGATAGTTCCGTTAATATCGGCACCATTTACCACCAAATCATTAGAAGCTGCCTCTTCCCCTACGAACACCCGCAATTTTTGGCTAAACTATCTCCAAAAATTAGCAGAACCTGTATTAACCGCACTTGCCGTCGACCAACTCAAACAAAAAATGCCCGTTGAAGCTAAAGAGCCATCGTTAATAAACGACCGGGCAAAATACACTCATCTTGAAGCTTTTGGCCGCCTGTTATGCGGTATTACTCCATGGTTACAGGCCGAACATATTAATGAAGCTGAAAAACATCTGCAGACCAGGTATTTTAAACTCGTAATAAAAGGAATTGAAAACGCCACCAATCCCGCTGCTAAGGATTATATGAATTGGGGCGACGAAGGTGGACAGCCCCTGGTAGATGCCTCCTTTTTTGCTTATGGTCTTATCCGCTGTCCTAAATTGTGGGAAGCTTTGGATGCCGGCACACGAAAAAATGTAATTGCCGCCCTGCTTAAAACCCGCAAGATAAAACCTCCTGAAAATAACTGGCTACTGTTTGCGGCTATGATCGAGGCTTTCTTCATCACCATAAACCAGCCTTTTGAAATGGCAAGGATTGATTACGCAATTAAACAGCACCAGCTTTGGTATAAAGGTGATGGCCTGTACGGCGATGGTGCGGAATTTCACTGGGATTATTACAACAGTTTTGTAATTCATCCTTATTTGTACGATGTCTTAAAGATTGTGGCAACCAAAGATGAAGCCTTTGAACCAATTAGAAAACAGGTTCTAACCCGCAATCTTCGTTATAGCCAGATACAGGAACGTTTAATTGGATTTGATGGCACTTACCCAATCATAGGCCGATCGATCACTTACCGCACCGGGGCGTTTCATCACCTGGCGAATATGGCTTACAGACAGCAATTGCCAAAAGAGTTAAACCCGGCGCAGGTACGCTGCGCACTAACTACTGTTATTAAAAAAGTGACCGATTCCAAAGAGATGTTTGATGAGAATGGCTGGCTGCGGATCGGGGTTTACGGGCATCAGCCGTCGTTAGCGGAAACGTATATTTCTACGGGTAGTTTATACCTGTGTTCGGCAATTTTGCTACCATTGGGGCTGTCGGAATCGGACTTGTTTTGGAGCAGCTCAAATGAAGATTGGAGCGCTAAAAAAGCTTGGAAAGGCGGCGATTTACACGCTGATCACGCTTTGTAAGTTAGATTCGACAACTTTTAAAAAGTTGTCAAATCACTGAGGAACAGCCAAAATTTAATTTTGCCTTAACGATACCGAAACAAGCAAATCGAAATAAAATTTTGATTTAATAATCCATTCCCTATATTTGCACGCATTATCTATCGTTTTACTATACAAAAAAAATGAACGGTTATACATTATATCATCTGCACCTGCACCATCACCACTATGTGGTGATTAGATAATGTATGTTTCTACGTGAAATAACAACCTTCCGTTTATATTTTTATTATAGTTCCTTTAAAACCAATCAGTGAAAACACTCAAAATAGCTATCCAGAAATCTGGCCGGCTCAACGAAAAATCCGTTGAATTATTAAAAAATTGTGGCTTAAGTTTCGAAAACTACAAAAGCTCGCTTATCTCTCCTGTTTCAAATTTCCCGCTCGAAATTCTTTTTCTGCGCGACGACGATATCCCAGAATATGTTCAGGACGGCATTGCCGACCTGGGTATTGTTGGCGAAAACGTGATACAGGAGACCGAAGTTAAAGTAAGTTACCTGCAGCGCCTTGGCTTTGGCAAATGCTCGCTCAAAATTGCCGTACCTAATAACGACGACATTCAAAATCTTGCCGGACTAAACGGTAAATCGATAGCTACCACCTACCCTGTTATTTTGGGCAAGTTCCTGAAGGAAAATGGGATTACTTCGGACATCCGCACCATTTCAGGCTCAGTTGAAATCTCGCCCGGCCTGGGTTTGGCCGATGCTATTTGCGATTTGGTTTCAACCGGCGGCACGTTAAAAAGCAACGGTTTAAAACCATTTGCCGATGTAATGTCGTCTGAAGCGGTGCTTATTGGCCGCAAAGGCAGCGAAACCGAAGATCTGGTATTGGAATTGATACAACGAATCCAGTCGGTATTGCGGGCTAAGGAAACCAAATACGTGGTATTAAATGTGCACAGGGATAATTTAGCTGCTATAACGGCACTGCTGCCTGGCGTAAAAAGCCCTTCGGTAGTTCCGTTAGCCGAAGAAAACTGGGTTGCGGTACACACCGTAATCCCTGAACGCGATTTTTGGGACAGGATAAGCCAGCTAAAACAAGCAGGTGCACAAGGCATTGTGGTAATGCCGATTGAGAAGATAATATTGTAGGCAAAGCCCTCCGGCCTCCGCTAAATAGCGGAGGAGCAAAAAGGAAGGGTGAGATAATTAACTAACAAAAAGCGCTTTTAAGCCCCCTTTAGGGGGTTTGGGGGCAAAGCGGACGTAACTCCCCTTTAGCGGGATTGGGGGCCTGAGCTATGAAGGTATTTAACTATTTAGACTTAAATAAAAGCGACATTCAACAACTCGTTCAACGCAACGTTGACCCGGCTAACGAAATACGCGCTATTGTTGAAGATGTGATTGCCCATGTTCAGCAAAACGGTGATAGTGCTTTGTTTGATTATGCCCATAAGTTTGACAAGGTTGAACTGGAAAAACTTTATTTGGATAAAGCTGAGCTAACTGAAATTGCATCGTCAGTTTCTGATGAACAGAAAGCAGCGTTAAAGGTGGCTTACAACAACATCTACAAATTTCACCAGGCGCAAATAAAATCCGAAGACAAAGTTGAAACCATGCCCGGTGTTACCTGCTGGCGCGAATTGCGGCCGATCGAAAAGGTAGGGTTGTATATACCCGGTGGTTCGGCGGTGTTACCAAGCACGTTTTTAATGCTGGGCATACCGGCTCAGATAGCAGGCTGCCACGAAATTATGGTTTGTTCGCCACCACAAAAAAATGGCAAGGTAAATGCGTTTATAGCTTACGTGGCGCTGTTGCTGGGAATTGATAAGATATTTCTTGCGGGAGGCTCACAGGCTATCGCCGCCATGGCTTACGGTACGGAAAGCATAGCCAAAGTGGATAAGATATTCGGCCCCGGCAACCAGTTTGTAACCAAGGCTAAAACCATCATCCAGTCGACCACAACAACTGCTATCGATATGCCGGCCGGGCCTTCAGAGGTGCTGGTTATAGCCGACGAAACCGCCAATCCGATTTTTGCCGCTGCCGATTTGCTGGCACAAGCAGAACACGGCATGGATAGCCAGTCGATTTTGGTTTGCACGTCGAAACAAATTGCAGAAGATGTTTTAAATGAACTTGATAAACAACTCGCTGTTTTGCCACGCGCCGAAATTGCAAAAGTTGCCATTGAAAACTCGTACATCGTGGTAACTGGCAATTTGGATGAGGCTATGGATTTCAGCAACCAATACGCACCGGAGCATTTGATATTAGCCACAGCAAATTGGCAACAGATAACTGCAAAAATCATCAATGCTGGTTCGGTATTCCTGGGCAATTTAACGCCTGAGAGTGCCGGGGATTACGCATCCGGCACCAATCACACATTGCCAACCAGTTCGTATGCAAGGGCCTATTCAGGTGTGTCGGTTGATTCATTTGTAAAGAAAATAACCTTTCAACACCTAACCAAAGAAGGGTTGCAAAATATCGGGCCATCAGTTGAAATATTGGCGGAGTTGGAAGGGTTACATGCACATAAAAATGCCGTAAGTGTCCGTTTAAAAGAAGAATAAAGAATAATGTTTAGCATAGATAAATTACTCAGAGAAAATATAAAAAACCTCACCCCCTACTCCTCGGCACGCGATGAGTACCAGGGCGAGGCCAGCGTGTTCCTTGATGCCAATGAAAATGCATTTGGCTCGCCGTTGGAGCAGCAGTACAACCGTTACCCCGATCCGTTACAATTTGAAGTTAAAAAGCGCTTAAGCCAGATTAAAGGCGTGCCACCGCGCAATATATTTTTGGGCAACGGCAGCGATGAGGCGATAGATATCCTTTTCCGCAGCTTTTGTAATCCAGGAGTAGACAACGTTATCCTGGTTCCGCCTACTTATGGCATGTACCAGGTATCAGCTAATATTAATGACATCGCTGTAAAGAATGTGCCGCTTACTGAAGAATTTCAATTGAATTTAGAAGGCATTGCCGAGGCAATTGATGAACATACCAAGTTGATATTTATCTGTTCGCCAAATAATCCTACCGGTAATTCGATAGATCGTACAGATGTTGAAACTTTGCTGGCCAACTTTAGTGGTATTGTGGTGGTTGATGAAGCTTATATCAATTTCAGTCGCCAAAAAACATTTATACAGGAGCTTACAGAATACGCTAACCTTGTTGTTTTGCAAACGCTGTCCAAAGCATGGGGCCTGGCTGGCTTGCGTGTGGGAATGGCCTTCGCAAGCGAAGAGATCATAGAGGTAATGAATAAGGTGAAACCACCATATAACATTAACGAGGCATCGCAACAACTGGCACTACAGGCGCTGGGAAATATTGAGCAAATAAACAGCTGGATTAAAGAGGCTTTGATACAAAGAGACAACTTGGTGCTTGGTTTGAAGCACTTTGACTTTGTAGTCGATATCTACCCGTCGGATGCCAACTTCATCCTGGTAAAAACAACAGATGCAAACGGCATTTACAATTATTTGGTTGATAAGGGGATTATAGTTCGCAATCGTTCGAAAGTGGAACTTTGCGAAGGCTGCCTGCGCATAACCGTTGGTACCGCTGCCGAAAACAACATATTACTCGAAACCTTACAAAACTTTAAATGAGTAACCTGCAAAAAATACTATTTATTGACCGCGACGGTACAATGATTAACGAAACACCCGACGAACAAATCGACTCGTTTGCGAAGCTTACTTTTTACCCTGGTGCTTTGCAATACCTGCCCAAGATAGCCAAAGAGCTGGATTTTGAACTGGTAATGGTTACCAACCAGGATGGTTTGGGAACTGCATCATATCCCGAGGATACATTTTGGCCGGTACAAAACATGGTGTTAAAGACGTTTGCGAACGAAGGTGTTGTATTCTCCAATATTTGCGTCGACCGGACTTTTCCTGCTGAAAATGCGCCTACCCGCAAGCCCGGCACCGGCATGCTTACCCAGTATTTTGATGCTGAAAAATACGATTTAAAAAACTCGTTTACCATTGGAGACCGCAAAAACGATGTGCTGCTTGGGCATAATTTGGGCGCAAAGGCTATTTGGTTGAATAACGGCTCAAACATGGGTGGCGCAGAGTTTAAGGCTGGGGAAGAAGAAATTGTACACCAAACCGCTGTACTCCAAACCACCGACTGGCAAAAGGTTTACGAATTTCTAAAGCTTGGTCAGCGCGTTTTTGAACACCGCCGCAGCACTAAGGAAACTGATATCTACATAAAAATAAACCTGGACGGCAAAGGCGACGCGAAGGTATCAACCGGCGTCCACTTTTTCGACCATATGCTTGACCAGATTGCCCGCCACGGAAGTATTGATTTGGAAATTGTTGCCAATGGCGATTTGCATATTGATGAACACCACACCATCGAGGATACAGGCATTGCCCTTGGTGAAGTATTTGCATTAGCCTTAGGCAATAAAAAAGGCATTGAACGCTATGGATTTTGCCTACCGATGGACGATTGCCTGGCACAGGTGGCTATTGATTTTGGCGGCCGCAACTGGATTGTTTGGGATGCAGAATTTAAACGAGAAAAAATCGGCGAAATGCCGACGGAAATGTTCTTCCACTTTTTTAAATCGTTCAGCGATGCGGCAAAGGCCAACCTGAACATAAAAGCCGAAGGCGAAAACGAGCACCATAAAATTGAGGCTATATTTAAGGCCTTTGCTAAAGCAATAAAAATGGCTGTAAAACGTGATGTAAATAATATGGTTTTACCAAGCACTAAAGGATTACTGTAGAGGCCCCCTAACCCCCTAAAGGGGGAATTTTGATTAGCATGAATGAAATAAAGCAGGAAAGTAATTTGCGAGACACCTCCCCCTTTAGGGGGCCGGGGGGCATTGGAATAATACAATACGGCGCCGGAAACATCTTCTCTTTAACTGCTGCTTTGGAGCGGTTGGGTATTCCGTATGGAATGATAAATAAGGAAGAAGATTTCGAACAATACGACCGCTATATAATTCCCGGTGTAGGGCATGCAGGAGCTGCAATGGCTAAATTGGAGCACACAGGACTGGTACCGTCGATCAAAGCGCTTAAAAAGCCTGTATTGGGCATTTGTGTGGGCATGCAGTTACTTACCTCGTATTCCGAAGAGGGTGATTCGAAGTTGCTCGATTTATTCCCGATAAAGACTTTGAAATTTGCAGGCGATACTAATTTTAAAGTACCGCATACCGGTTGGAACCAGGTTTTTCCGGAAATGGGAAATGCACTTTTTGAAAATATTCCTAACGGTTCACATTTTTACTTTGTACATTCATACTTTATTGAGTATAATGTTACATACACTTTATCGTCAACAACTTACATAAACAAATTTTCGGCATCAATTATGCGGGATAATTTTTATGGAGTGCAATTCCATCCCGAAAAATCAGGCGCGTATGGTGAAACCTTACTAAAAAACTTTTCTAAAATTTAAAAAGACATGTACATTATCCCGGCAATTGATATTTTAAACAAAAAGGTTGTGCGCCTGCGTGAAGGCGACTATAACCAGGTAACTGAATACGATGTTTCCCTGGAAGAGATGATAGAAAGATATCAATCGAATGGCACCAATTTCATCCACATCATCGACCTTAACGGCGCTAAAAACGACTTCAGCAATCAGGAATACCTGTTTGACGTAATCCACAAAACCGATATGAAGGTTCAGTACGGTGGCGGTATCCGCAGTATTGAAAAAGTTAAAGAGCTGATCGATTCGGGAGTCCATCGCGTTATCGTTGGTACGCAAGCGTTAACCAACCCATCGTTTTTGCCCGAACTAAGCAAAGCAGTTTGTGGTAAGGACAAGTGTTCTGACCAGGTGGTAATTGCTATTGACGTGCTGGACGAGGTAATTAAATATTCCGGCTGGATGGAAAGTTCGCCCATAAAATTAATGGATTACGTTGATAAATGCCTTCAGCTCGGCTTTTTCCGCTTCTTATGTACCGATATTGATAAAGACGGCAAACTTGGCGGCGCCGGAATAAAGCTTTACGAAAAACTGCTTGACCACTCCCCTTTCATTAAACTTATTGCATCAGGCGGCGTAAGCTCGATGGACGATATTGAGCAATTAAGCAATATCAAGGTTGAATCGTGCGTAGTGGGTAAAGCTATTTATGAAGGACATATTACAATAGAGGACGTAAAGCACTGGAACCTCGAATCACTAATTTCCATATAATTATTGTCATTGCGAGGAGGAACGACGAAGCAACCTCGTCGCAATGCATATCTATTATATCTTCGACGAGATTGCTTCGTTCCTCGCAATGACAAAAGTGAAATAATGCTTAGTAAAAGAATAATCCCCTGTTTAGATGTTAAAGATGGCAGAACCGTTAAAGGTGTAAACTTCGTCGACCTGCGTGACGCAGGCGACCCTGTTGAGCTTGCCTGGAATTACTCGCAGCAGGGAGCAGATGAACTGGTATTTTTAGATATTACAGCAACGGTTGAGCGCCGCAAAACGATGGTGGAACTGGTGAAGTCTGTTGCACGGCAAATAAACATACCATTCACAATTGGCGGTGGCATTAATGAAATTGCTGATGCTGATGCGCTTTTAAATGCAGGGGCAGATAAAATTTCTATCAATTCCGCGGCCGTGCGTAATCCGGCATTGATTGATGAATTGGCCAGAGCGTTTGGTGTTCAGTTTGTGGTGATAGCCGTTGATACAAGGGTCATAGCAGGTAAAAATATCGTCCACTTAAATGGAGGCCGTGTACCAACCGAAAAGGAAACATTGGATTGGATAATGGAAGCAGAAAGCCGCGGCGCAGGCGAAATATTACTAACCTCGATGGATCACGACGGTACTAAAGCAGGGTTTGATAATCGCTTTTTAAAGGAAGTAAACAATGCAGTAAATATCCCGGTAATCGCTTCTGGTGGCGCCGGCTCTGTGCAGGATTTTATAGACGTATTTAAACAAAGTAATGTCGACGCGGCTTTGGCTGCTTCTGTCTTTCACTATGGAGAGATATTGATACCGGATTTGAAGAAGGTTTTAAGAGCGAATAATATTGAGGTGAGGGAAGTGTAATAAATTAAAAATCAACCAACTTTGTCATTGCGAGGAGGAACGACGAAGCAACCTCGTCGTCGTGCATGACGAATGATGTAGCGACGAGATTGCTTCGTTCCTCGCAATGACAAAGAGGATTAGCATAAAAGATAAATGAACATCGATTTCAACAAGTCAGACGGGTTAGTACCCGTAATAATACAGGACGAGCAAACCCTTGAAGTGCTGATGCTTGGCTACATGAACCAGGAAGCCTACGATAAAACCGTCCAGGAAAATATTGTAACGTTTTACTCGCGTTCGAAAAACCGTTTGTGGACAAAAGGCGAAACCAGCAATAACTTTTTACATGTAAAGAGCATCGACATTGATTGCGATAACGATACCCTGCTGATAAAAGTGAAAGCAGATGGCCCCACCTGCCATACCGGGTCGCGAAGCTGTTTTAAAACAGAATACAACCAGAACTTTATACTGCAACTGGAAGCCATTGTTGCCGACAGGTATGAAAACCCGCAGGAAGGTTCGTACATCAATAAGCTACGGAATAAAGGACTGAACAAAATAGCCCAAAAAGTTGGCGAAGAAGGCGTTGAAACCGTTATAGCAGCCCTGGCCGAAACGGAAACCGATTTGATAAACGAATCATCCGACCTTGTATTCCACCTGCTGGTACTACTGCGCGAAAAAGGCCTAAGCCTGGAGCAGATTGCAAAAAATTTAGAAGGAAGACATAAATAAGTCCATAGTCGATAGTCCATAGTCCATAGTAAAATGTGGAGCCTATGGACTATGATCTATGGTCTATCGACTAAAATCATGACCGTAGAAAAAACAGCAGAACTTACCGGCCACGGCAACCCCATATTTACGCTAGAGCTGTCGCAAAAGCCGGGAATATTATTTACCGGCGGTAACGATAAAGGCCTTGTTGAATGGAGCCTGAAGGATAATTCATTTATAAAGGTGATGTTCCAAGTAGCTGCCTCTATTTACGCGGTACATGGCCCGGTTGAGCTTCCCCTGTTATTTACCGGATTACGCAACGGCGACGTATTGGTGTTTGATTTCATGAAACAACAGCTGCAGCCTGCGCTTAAACATCATCAAAAACCAATATTTGATATAAAGTCGGTAAATAAAAAGATGGAATTGCTGGTTGCTTCTGAAGATGGCACAGTATCTGTCTGGAGCATGGAGACCTTTGAATTACTGCACACCATCAAGGTTTCGAAAGATACGATAAGGTGTATCGCTGTATCTCCTGACGAAAAACAAGTGGCCTTTGGCTGCAGGAACAATCAAATTCAAATCTATGATCTGGAAGATTATTCGCTGCTGAAAACATTAAACGGGCATACCATGGCGGTCTTTTCACTCCAGTATGCGCCTGATGGCAGCTACCTGTTATCCGGTGGGCGTGATGCACAGGTAAAAGTATGGGATACTGTATCGTACAATCTTTTGCACAACATCCCAGCCCATTTATTTGCTGTGAATAGCATCGCTTTCCACCGGGAGCAACCTTATTTTGCCACCGGCAGCATGGACAAAAGCATCAAAATTTGGGGGGCTGATGATTTTAAGCTTTATAAAAATATCAGCCGCGAAAAGGGCTATGCAGGTCACCAGCTGTCAATAAACAAGCTCGCCTGGAATGGCAACCAGCTATTATCCGTTAGCGATGATAAAAAAGTAATTGTTTGGGAAGTTAACTTCGGCAGTTAAAACATTCTTTTAACCGTGGTTAATTTGTGAGTATAGCGTTTCAATTCGTCAGAAAAGATTCCCTTTTCGTCGATAGCGTCAATTTTCACCTTGCCCGAAGCATGGATGATCTTCTCGTTATTCAGCATAATACCTACGTGCACGATTGCGCCGTCGGCATTTTCAAAAAAGGCAAGATCGCCAAGTTTAGAATCATGCAGCGAATTCAAGGCATAACCCTGCCCCTCCTGCATCCTGGCGTCGCGCAGCAAGTTAAATCCCTGCGAACGGAACACCGCCTGCGTAAAGCCCGAACAATCTATACCGAAATGTGTGCGCCCGCCCCATAAATAGGGCGTATTCAAAAACGAAGTAGCGGTTACAGCCATATTTTCGGTTTCACCAATTTCGCCTATAATTTCAAATTTCTCATCACCGATCCGACAGGTAGTGCCCTCTATAAAAGAAAGGGAACTACCCATTGGGAGATAAAGAATGCTGTTATTATTTATTTTCCAGGCTTGGGTTACGGCCCTGTGTGTTATTGGTGGCGGCGTTTGTTTAATACGTTTATAAGCAAGATGTCCCAGCATATTGAATTGTAGCCGCCCTATCCAACCCGGGTAATCATCAATTGAAGTAATAATTTTTACCCAGTTATCTTTCCACTCGGTAATCTCAAAGGTTTCCCCAAATAAAACCTGCGACACCTGCTCGCTTTTATCGCTTGCTTCGGCCCGCATGGGGATAACAGAAAGATTACAGATACCGTATTCCATATTAGAAAGGCTTAGTACGGGTTTAATTGGTTATTGTTACAACATACAAAAAAAAGGGGAAAGTTTATTAAACTGTCCCCTTTTTATATTTGTAACAGACTTGTTACTCCCCCATATGGAGCCATTCCTTTTTTGCAAGTAACTCTTCTTTGGTTTCACGTATATCTTCGTCGTCCACGCAGCAGTCAACAGGGCAAACAGCAGCACACTGGGGTTCGTCGTGAAAGCCAACACATTCGGTACATTTATCAGGAACTATATAATAGATATCATCAGATAACGCAGCTTGTGTTTCCTCTGCGTTAAGTGTATTGCCGTCGCCAAAATCAATTAACCCCTTCAATCCCGTCCCATCCGAAAAACGCCAGGCAGCGCCGGCATCGTAAATGGCGTTATTAGGGCATTCAGGCTCGCAAGCTCCGCAGTTTATACATTCATCGGTGATTTTAATCGCCATATTTCTTTAATCTTATAATCTCAATTAACTTTGCCCGCTATTAACAAGCTCGCAAATATAACAAAAAAAGATTTTAAGGGTTTAAATCCTTACCATTTATATGTCAAATTTTGATAAAACAAAGCTAATTGAAGTATTTAGCACGCTCGGCAAAAGTCTATATAACCCAGACCCGGAACTGAAAGCAATCATAGAAACCGAAAGACAATATAACGCATGGTTTACCTCCGAAAACGTTTTGCAAGCGATAACATCCATCAGCAAAATGCTAAACCGGGCAGATTTAACGGAATGGCTTAACAGCTATAAGTTAACTGAAAACCGGTCCGCAAAAAAAATTGGACTGATATTAGCCGGAAATATACCTTTAGTTGGCTTCCACGATGTTTTGTGCGTGCTGGCAACCGGAAACTTTGCATTGATAAAGGCCTCGTCGCAAGATTCACGATTAATAAAGCACATTTTACACTTGCTGGCTGATATTGAACCTGCATATAGCCAGCAATACGAGTTTGTTGAACGACTCGAAAATTTTGATGCTGTAATTGCCACCGGCAGCAACAACACGTCGCGCTATTTTGATTATTACTTTGGCAAAGTGCCTAATATCATCCGCAAAAACAGGAACAGCGTGGCCGTGTTAACCGGCGATGAAACCACGGAACAGCTTAACAACTTAGGGCACGATATTTTTGACTACTTCGGCCTTGGTTGTCGTAACGTATCAAAACTAATGGTACCGAAGGGCTATAATTTTAATTTCTTTTTTGAGTCGATACAAACATTCGAGCCAATTATCCATCATAATAAATACAATAACAATTATGGATACAACCGGTCGATATACCTGGTGGGCAACGAACAGCATTTGGATAATAACTTTTTGTTACTGAAGGAAAACCCGTCACTGTCTTCGCCCCTTGCGGTTATATTTTATGAGTATTATGATGATTTGGAATCGGCTGAAAGGCTTTTACAGGTGCAAACCGACATTATTCAGTGCGTAGTGAGTAATGCCAAATTAAATGTACCCAATCAATTGGTACCCTTCGGCCAAAGCCAGCAACCCGCGTTATGGGATTATGCCGATAATGTGGATACCATGGAGTTTCTTATTAGCATATAGTTGATGGTTCATAGTTCATAGCAGCTACTCTCCGGCCATAAACTATGAACCATTAACTATGAACTAAAGAGTCAATTCTCTTTCCCCGACAGCGTTAATGGAGTCCAGGGATACGCCTGGTATAAAACGTAGCTACCTTTTTCATCAGTTGCTGAATCAACACGCTGCATGCGCTTGCCTTGCCAAACCCATACGTGCTTCCAGTTGGGCGACACATAGGTTTTAAGGGTTAACGGCAAATCGTACATGCCTCTGTAAAGAGGAGAGGAAAGTTTGATGGTAAGCTTATCTCCCGTCTTACTTTCTTCCAATTTAGTATATTCCTTTTGGTGCATGTACCTGGCAACATCGCCAAAAGTGGCAATCCATAAATCTTTTTGATTGTTTTTAATATACTGAAAATATTCATCGAGCATGGCGTGGGGCAACGGTTCGTAACCAAGATTATCCACGCCGTGAAATACAAGTACGAGCCAGGTGTTATTTTTTGCAACTGCAGTATCAACCCACGATTCCATTAGCGGTAGCGGTGTTTTGGTAGTGGCCCCGCGCTGCCATTGGATATAGCTCTTATCCGTTGTACCGGGCGTTTGTTTGCTTGCCCGGTCAATTTCTTTCAGCCATGGTTCCGGCATTCGGTTACGCAGCACCGGGTAAATTTTATATGCAATTTTCATCACCCGTTCGTCTTCGTAACCGTAAGGCACCTCCGTAGAAAAAGTAGACCTCACCCCCATTTTATCCCTGATCTCTTCCTTACTTTTCTCCAGTTCGTATGCAATATTCACCGAATCCAGGCCCGGCATGCTGGCATGGGTGATAGAGTGGCTTGCAATTTCGTACCCGCGACCGCTGTAGCTTCTTAAATCGTCCCAGGTAAGACCATCTTCCTGCAAAACCTCGTCGCAAGGCTGGTAACCGGGCTGAAAATCACCATTGCGGACTTTTTGATAAAGTGTATCCATCACCTTAAATGCGTGCTCTCTTCGTTTTACGTTATCGTACAAACTGGCAGCTCTGGTAACATAAGTAATGGTGCCTTTATATCCGAGGTATCCCCCGGCCGAGCTGCGTTCGAAAAAGTTTTTTTCGTTTGTGGGGATAGTCGCCGATTCTTTAATGATGGTTTTTACCGGCCTGCCGATAAACTTTCCATGATATTTTGAACCAGGAATGCCCCCGGTTATCACAAAAAATGTTGCCGGCAATTTAAGCCGTTCCATTATAGGCAACGCATGCTTAAACTGGTTAATAGAGCCATCGTCGTAAGTAAGTGATACTGCACCGTTTTTGCCGAATTGCCATTTGGTTATTTCGGTTTTACCAATGGCAGCTTGCTGAGCATTTACTGTAATGACTTGCAAATAGATAACGGCAAGCGTGACGAAGGTTTTAACTGCTGCATTCATAACTCAAATTTAACCGAATTACAACAGGTTGAAAACATTAGCACAAATATTACAATTGTGCAGATCGTTACATGCTTAAATTGATGCCGATACTTTTGCCGTTAAAGCCGATGGGATTCTTTTCCAGAAACCGGCGTAGTTTGTTACCATCGCTCCGGTGAGTGCTGTACATGGTACCGTCAAACAGCAACAAAAACGCACCCTGGATTATTAGCGACGAGCCAT
This sequence comes from Mucilaginibacter sp., assembly GCF_025359345.1. Lineage (GTDB taxonomy): Bacteria > Bacteroidota > Bacteroidia > Sphingobacteriales > Sphingobacteriaceae > Mucilaginibacter. Next base: position 96,716 of record NZ_JANYGQ010000003.1, on the reverse strand, counting down.
AACCCTTTAACTGGCCTGAATTGCGGTTATCTCCGCGATTTTTAAGAATAATCCCTGTGCCGATATACGCCAAATCAAGTCCGCCGTTTATTAAAAAAATGCGTTCAATTTTCTGTTGGGCTTTCAGGCTTTCAGCGGCGGTGAGTTGTTTGCCTGCATTATTTTTCGCACCGGTATATCCTAATATTGCGGCACCCAGGTTGGCTGCACCCCAAATGGTGGTCATCTGGTAAAAGTATTTATTTTGGCCGCCCTTCGAGTTTGCCCAGCCGGCAGCACCAACGCCGATATTGGCAATTGCCCAACTGCCTAAAACCGTCATACCTGTGGTGGTGATGTTATTTCGTGAATAGTTGAAGGTTTTGAGGGAATCCTGGGCGTAGGCGCATGAAGTAAATAATGCACAAAAGCAGAAACAGCTAATGACGATTTTGTACATATGGAGTTTTTATTTAAAGAAAATTCCCGACTAATACTTTGTTAAAATAGAGGATCTTGCCGGTTATCCCAAAAATAGGCAATTACGATATCGTGATTGTTTACCATATAAAGCATCGAACAATTTTTATGAAGGATGCATTTTCTAATTCCCGTAGTCTCTTCTACCACCGGGTATAGAAAAGGAGCACCAGCTATCGTTTTCAATGCTTTAAAAACTTTAGCTTCAAATTTAGCGACGTACGTGTCGCCCCATCTTTGCTGTAGTTGACTCGCCAGCGAATCAAATGTTTCTTCGGCTTCGGGAGTAAACCTTAATTCAAAGGTCATTTTTTAGAAAAGTGTTTCTCGGTAAACTCCTGCAACGAGATAGTCTGACCATTCTCATACTGTTTAATACTCTTCTCTACGCCTTTTAGTACATGTGGCGGCAAAACATTAGATTGAGGCTCAAACTGCACTTTTAACGCTTTCAAAACAGCCTTTACCGTTTTTAGTTGTTCAACGCTTTCGGGGTGTATCAGAATCGATTCCATATTAACAAAAATATAAAATTTCCCAATGGAATTCATTAAAAACTTTACCCAATAGATTGGTCTTCGGTACCCCAGGCGGTAACCACCAGGTTACGCGGCTCGGCATTGTTGCGGTGCTCGCAAAGATAAATGCCCTGCCAGATTCCCAAAGCCAAACGCCCATTACGAATAGGTATGGTTACCGAACTCCCCAGCAAGGCAGCTTTCAGATGTGCGGGCATATCATCCGGTCCTTCGTCGTCATGGCGATAATCAGGGTCGTTTTCGCGTACGGTTTTGTTAAAATACATCTCAAAATCCTGGCGTACGGTTGGATCAGCGTTTTCATTAATGGTTAGTGATGCCGACGTGTGTTGAATAAATACCTGGCAGATACCAACAGCTAAATCACTTATTTGCGGCAGCGCCAGGGTAATTTCGGAAGTGATAAGGTGAAAGCCCCTTCTGCGTTCTTTCAACTGCAATGTTTGCTGATATATTTTCATGCTCCCTGCTAAGTAATTTGCCGTACAATGTAATACAATATCTATACCAATGCCAACCTAAAAAACAGCAATAAAAAGACTTAAACAGTTCCGGAAATGATATCTTTACAAATACTTAACCAAATCATATGAAAAAATTAACCTTACCCGCATTATTAATGCTTTCATTTTGTTCCGTTTTTGCTCAAAACGGGCAACCAGCACCCACCTCAATAGCAAATAATGGCAAAGTATGGGCATCACTTTACCAGCAACGCGCGGCCGAATACAAGGCGCTGTGTTTCCAGGCTTATAATATTGCCCGGTTGCGGCTCGATGCGGCGTTAAAAAAGCATCATGCAAAACCTTATGCCGTAGTTACCGACATTGATGAAACCTTGCTTGATAACAGCCCCTATACAGCAGGCAGGGCAATCAACAACCAGGACTTTGATGCAACCACGTGGAAACAGTGGACCGCGAAAGGGATTTGTGATACAGTGCCGGGCGCGCCGTCATTTTTAAAATACGCAGCGTCGAAAGGCGTGGCGGTTTATTACATTACAAATCGAGATGAAGATGAACGTGCAGGCACAGCAAAAAATCTTAAACTATACAATTTGCCTTATAACGACAATACACATCTTATTTTAAAAACGACCACATCCAGCAAACAAACACGCCGGCTTGAAGTACTAAAAACACACGAAATTGTGTTGCTTTGCGGCGATAACCTGCCCGATTTTGACACCCTGTATGATGCGCCCTTTACCGGGCAAAGCCGGAACGAAGTCACCGAACAACTGAAGAAAAAGTTTGGCAGCAAATACATCGTTATCCCAAATGCCGGTTATGGCGATTGGGAAAACGCTATTTTCAACCATAAGTATACCAATGCTCAAAAAGATTCGGTAACAAAAGCGCAGGTTAAAACTTTTCAATAATTAATTGAAGGTGCAGCTATTCCAATCGGGCACAACAAAGTTGTAATTCAAAATGCCGGGAACATTCAGGCTGTCGATAAGCTTCCAACTGTCCAGTTGATTGATAAATTCAGGGGCGGCAAGCCCCGCCTGCAGTGATGCTTCGCGATAGAAAGCTGATTTGGCCGGGTGATGTGGTGATACGCCATTAAACACCCGGCCAAATTCATTTTGATTAATAATGGCTGTCGTAATGCCAACACAATCGCTTAAGTGTATAAGATTTACCGGCGCCAGGCCGTTTGGAATGTCTGTTTTGCCTGCGAAAAACCGTCCGGGATGCCTGCCGGGACCAACAAGGCCAGCAAAACGAAGAATGGTTGTTTTAAAAGCAGCCTCGGCGCTAAACAACTTTTCGGCTTCAAGTAATATTCTTCCACTTTCGGTATCGGGTTCGGGCGGATTTAGCTCGGTCACTTCCGTATTGTTATCGCCATAAACGGCTGTTGAGCTGATATAAATTACCTTGTTAACCCCCTGCTTCTTAGCAGCACTAATGATTCTCTCTATTTTGGGCAGATAATCACCACCCTCACCCTGGCGTGTTTTTGGGGGGATGCAAACAATTAACACATCGCAATTAAAAGAATCAGGATTATAAGTTTGCCTTTCCGCCTTAAAATCGACTAAGAAAGATAAGATACCAATGCCTGATAATAGCGCAGCTTTCTCTTCAGATGTTGCCGAGCCTTTAACAATAAAGCCGTTTGCCAACAACATTTTTGCCAACGCCTTACCGTACCAGCCACAGCCTAAAATACTTATTACCATAGTGAAGGCAAAAGTATTAAATACCTTCTTTAAAATAGTACTAGTGTTAAGTCAATAGTCTTTGGTCGGAAGTCCTAAGTCGAATTCTTGCTTTTTCAGACTTAGAACTTAAGACTTTCGACTCAAGACTAACCGTCAATTTTTGAGTGACATAACACTAGCCCTGGTAAGCCATTGATTTTGACAATTCTTCGTTTAATCTGAATTCCTTATCAAGTACAAGCAGCTTGGCCATTGCCCTGTTGTAGGCATCCTCTCCCAAAAGTAGGTGGAGCGGAGGATTTTCATCATCCGCTATCTTAATCATTGCAGCTGCTGCTTTCTCAGGGTCGCCAATTTGCTGGCCGTCCATCTGCAAATATCTTGCATGGGTGTTTCTAACGTCCTGATAGGCGTCAATCGGACTTTGGGTTAGCACCAGTGAATCGGCGGCGAGGAAATTAGTGCGGAAGGCACCGGGCGCTACCACAGTAACTTTTATCCCAAATTCCTTAACATCCTCTGCTAAAACTTCCGATAAGCCAATCACGGCAAATTTGGTGGCCGCATAAAGCGCCCAGCCCGTTCCTGGTGCTATACCTGCAATAGATGAAATGTTGATGATATGCCCCCAACGCTGTGCCCGCATAAAAGGCATTACCGCGCGGATTACGTTTAACGTTCCAAATACATTAATGTCAAAACTCTCGCGGGCCTCCTCATCAGTCAATTCTTCAATGCTGCCGCCGATACCATACCCGGCATTGTTGATGACTACATCAATCCGGTTAAATGTGTTATAAGTTGCCTGGATAGCTTCGGCAACGCTGTTTTCGTCGGCGAGGTTGACATGCAGCGGCAAAAAATTCTCCGATGTCTCGCCGGTTGCTTTTACCAGGCTGGCTACATACCTTGATGTTGCCGCCACTTTTTGGCCATCGGCCAGTAGTTGTTTAACCAGGCTTAATCCAAAACCCTTAGATGCGCCTGTAATAAACCATACTTTTTTGTTTTCATTATTATTGGTGTTTTTCATGAAAACAAAATTACAGTGCCAAAAAGCCAACCGTTTGCATCATTCAAACCAATACTTACAAAATTCAAACAACCCGGTAAATAGATGGTGTATTTGAAGTTTGTTTTTTGAAAAAATTATTAAAATGCGCCGGCTCGTCAAAGCCCAGGCAGTAGCTTATTTCGGATATATTCCAGTTGGTATGTTTTAGCAAGGCTATAGCCTCGCCGGTAAGTCGCTCAAAAATATGGGCGGTGGTAGTTTTACCTGTAGTTTGCCTGATGGCCCTGTTAAGGTGGTTAACATGCACGGCAAGCTGTTCCGCATAATCTTTTGCCGATCGCAGGGTAAATCTTTGCGAGGGTGATTCAATAGGAAACTGCCGCTCAAGCAGCTCTGTAAAAACAGAAGTTAACCGCGAGTTTGCATCGGTATGCTGATACAGCGTTTCGATCGGTGACACCTTTAGGGCATAATGGATCAGTTCGGTTACATAGTTACGCAACAGGTCGTATTTAAATTTATAGTCTGATTTAATTTCATCCAGCATTTTCTCAAACACTGCGCTTACATACTCCTGCTGTACATTATTTAATGAATACGACGGCCTGCCTGATACGGCAAACATGGGCAAATCATGCATGTTGCTCCGTAGCATCTCTGTAAAAAACGATTCTTTAAAAATGCAGAAATACCCGGTGCCTTCGTCTGTCAGAGCTTCAATTGTATAGGGCACCTGCGGGTTAAAAAACAGCAGCGAAGTACCATCCACTTCTATGCTTTTATCGGCATAATGATAAATTGCTTTGCCCCTGAACAAACTGATTTTGTAAAAATCGCGGCGGCTGTATTTCAAGGGTGCTTTGTGGTGCTTTTGAAAATCCTCTTTCCTGAAAACATTAAAATGCCCGATATCCTGACCAAGGTTTTCAGGCAGCCAATTCAATTTATTCTTATAAAAATCTTCCAGTGTTTCTGTCGGTCCCATAATGCAAAGTTACATAATTCAAACTAACAAGCAATGCTATCAACATTTATGGAGATGAGTGGCGCCCATCGCTTTGCCCACGTTTGTTTTGTGACAAACGGGACAAGGACTGACAGGCATAGGGTATCCTGCAAACCACAACATCACCGGTTGTTGGCGCCGGCACAAATAACGGCGAAATATGAATCAATTGATAATCAGCATGTTTCATAGCGTTCCGGGTGTTCCACGTGCAAAAACGGAACGTTTGATTGCCTAAACGCCCATTATTTATTCACCCAAACGGCAATCTCCGCAGATTTTTGCCCAGCCTCTGAAAACGGCACCATGACAACTTTGCGCAGTGAATTATTGACCTTCATTTCAATGCTGTACGCCTCTTTCCAGTCCCAGTCTGAAGGCAACATTGCTTTCGCATCAATTAACGGTTTATTTGTTTTTGTGTATACAACAATACTTAGCGTTGTTAAGCCGGGATTTAGCCCCTGGTCAACAGCCAATATTTGCGGGCCGCGCTTAAATGCTACGGAATTCGGATATGATATCCCGCCGGGAATAACCTGCAACGGCATATCAAAAGTTATAGCAAGATGGTCGCCCGGGCTCCACTTTCTGTTGATGGCCAAAAACTGGCCTTTTTTGCCGTGGAATACCTCATTCCCTGTTTTAGCCGTAAAATTTTCGGCCCATTCCGGCACGCGGAAATTTATGGTAAACATGGCCGCCCTTGATGTGGTTATAATAAAATCAACCCGCCCGTCCAGCGGAAATTTAGTTTCCGATTTTAACGTAACATTGATGCTGGCATTATCTTTTGTACGAATAGTGGCTTTAGCTTCGCCGTTTTCATACATTAAAACGGTAAACGCGCCTTTGATCTTTCCGCCCATCATTTCCGGAATAAGCGAAATCCCCCGCGGCACGCTCGACAGGCAGCAGGAGAACCCCTGATCGCAACGGTAGGGCTTGGCGCCTTGCAATGCCGTATAGTAACTTACACAGCCTGTTTGCGGGTTCTCTGCGGCCAATAAATGGTTGTATACCGACCGCTCCATTTCCTCCGCATATTTGGGCTCGCCGGTTATTTGAAGCAGTTGCAGGTTAAACTGTATCCAGGTAACGGTAACACACCCCTCACCCATCTTGTCCTTATTCTCCGCCCGTAAAATGCCCGGCTCCCTGAAGATTTCGTTGTCGCTTGATGTGCCGGTGATGTACAGCCTGTTTTTGGTGATATCTTTCCAGGCAGTCTGTAAAAGGGTAAGGTATTTCTCCTGCCCGGTTAGCTTATAATATTTCAATATCCCCAAAAAACAGGATAACATTTCATAGGCTTTAGCATCTCCTACCTTGGTTACATCGCCATACTTCTCAAGCTGACTGATAATTTTCGGTCCGGTAGGTTGCTCAAAGGCCCTGAAAATGTAATTACAAAAATCGAGATAACGCTTGTTGCCGGTGTAGCGGTACAAATCAACCATAGACTCAAGGATGCTGCCCGGTGCAAGGCCATTGTGCTCGCCGGCAACCATTAGGTCGCGTTTGCCGGGTTCATCGCCAAAAGTGCGGCAAATTAAATCGGCGGCTCTTTCCGCAGTTTGCAAAGCTGGTTTGTAGCCGGTTACCGAATAATAATTAAGCAGGCCGATAATGGCATATTTATGCGCCCAAACATCCCATTCGGTCCAGCGGTCTTTTAGCAGGTAGGTGCCCAGGTACCCGTCAGGCATTTGGCAAACAATGTATTTGCGCACCATATCGTCCATTAAATGCTTTATCCGCGCATCATGAGTGTATGCATAAGTTTTTGACGCCGAGAACAGGAATTTGCCCACATGTTCGCCAATCCAGGTTTGAGAACCGGGCCTTTTCCTGAAACCGGATAGCAACGTCGCGGAGTCGATTTGCAGCAACCTTTTCTCTAAATTCACATTCATGCGGTAACCTAAAAGGCCGCCGATATCCTGGTAATGCGCAGGGATATATTTATCGGCTATTTTATTGGAGATGATAGGCTGCCACGGTTGGGCAAACAATTGCAAATTAGCAATGACAACAGCCAGTAAGGCGAACAGCTTTTTCATATCCAGCAATATTTTAAATAAATGTAGCAATTTTGATTGTAGACGCAATGCTTAAAAGCACACCTAACAAAAAGGCCCGGCATCATTAAAAATACCGGGCCAAATAAATCATCAGGCTTAAATTATAACATCATTCCGCCCGATACCTCTATACGCTGCGCATTTACCCATTTGGCATCTTCGGTGCACAAAAATGCTACTACGCTGCCAATATCATCGGGCAAACCAACACGGCCCAGCGCTGTGGCTCCTGCAATTTGTTTGTTCAATTCGGGCATATCGCGCACGGCGCCGCCGCCAAAATCGGTTTCGATAGCGCCGGGAGCAACTACGTTAACTGCAATGCCGCGGGCGCCCAGCTCTTTGGCTAAGTAACGGGTAAGTACTTCTATCCCGCCCTTCATGGCCGCATACGCCGCATAGCCCGGGAAACTAAACCTTGCCAAACCCGATGACAGGTTGATTATCCGGCCACCATCATTAATTAAAGGTAATGCTTTTTGAGTGAGGAAGAACACACCTTTGAAATGGATGTTAAACAAAAGGTCGAAATCTTCTTCCTTAGTTTCTGCAAATGAAGCGTGAATACCAATGCCGGCATTGTTTATTAAAAAATCAAAACGGTCGGTATTGAAGGTGTTTTTTAAGGCAGTATTTACATTGCCAAAAAATGTATCGAAGCTTTTTGTGTCGCCTGTATTTAATTGCAGTGCTAAAGCCTTTTGACCCAAGCTTTCAATCTCGGCTACAACTGCTTCTGCTTCGTCCTTTTTGCTGTTATAAGTTAATATTACGTCGATTCCTTTTTTGGCAAGGTTTAAAGCCATATTTTTGCCCAGTCCGCGGCTGCCGCCGGTTACCAATGCTATTTTGCTATTACTCATTTTTTTTATCGTTTTAATTATGATGTAAAGGTAACGCGCAAAAGCAGCGGACTGTTTGCAAACATCAATCCATTGTTTGCAAAATTCAAATCAGGGGAAGATTGCATATCCCCTCTTTGCGAAGCAGAGAGGGCAAAAAAAAGAAAAAAAACATCTTTTACGACCTAAACGCCAATGGCGCCAATGCCGTTTGTTTCCTGAAAAAGTTTGAGAAATGTGCTACTTCTTCAAAACCCAGGCTATAAGCAATTTGCGATATATTCCAATCTGTCTGCTTTAGTAAAATTTTAGCCTCCTGCACAATGCGGCTACTGATGATATCAGTTGTGGTTTTGCCGGTATTTTCCTTTAATACTTTATTGAGGTGATTCACATGTACTGCCAGCTGGCTGGCATAATCTTTTGCAGTACGCAATTGTAGTTTTTGATGTGGTGATTCAATAGGAAACTGCCGTTCCAGCAACTCAATAAATAACGACGATACCCTCGCCGCCGCAGTATGCAATGGATATAACGATGTGGCCGGCTGCAGCTTCTGCCCGTAATGTATCAGCTCAAGTACGTAATTACGCAGCAGGTCGTACTTGTAAGCATAGTCCGATGATATCTCTTTGTACATCTTTTTAAATATCGCGGTAATTTCTTCCACGGCTTCATCGGTTACCTGGAATACCGGGTAGCCCCCTGGTTGAAATATCGGCAGATCGTCCAAAACCACCCCACTTTTATTCTGCACTAAAAAATCGTGTGTAAAAATGCAGAAATAGCCAAACTGGTTATCATCCTGGGGCAAATAGTGATAGGGTATTTTCGGCGTTGCAAAAAGCAACGCATTTTTTTCAATATCGATTTCCTTATCCGCATATTGTGCCTTGTTACGCCCGCTGATAATGCTTATTTTATAATAAGCCCGGCGGTTATAGGGCATTGTGCTGCCCTTTTTTAAACTGGCGGTAAAATCATCAATCTTAAAAATGTTGAAATGGCCGATTTCTTTATTGATATCAGCCGGCACAAGTGCTGCTGTTTCCTTGTAAAAATCTTCTAGGGATACACTCTCCATGATACGTTGTTTGCAAAATTCAAATATAGGCAAATATACCATTTCGTTTCGGCATTAGCCGCTCATGGCCGAATTGCATCAATATAAAGCTTCCATTTAGTGCTGTTAATTAAAAATTTTATATTTGGACTTGTCACCATTATACGTCTTATCTATGCAGGCAACTATCAAAAAATATATTCGCATTTCTTTTATTGCTTTACTCCTTGTCGGTTCCAATGCTTTTGCCGGTATTAACCCCTCATTAAGCGATTCTCTTTTAAAACAAAACAGCATCCTTAACATAATGCATCGCGTTGCAGACTGGCAGTTAAATCAGTGGAACACGAAAGGTTTTAACCATCCGCCGGTTGATTGGACAAACGCTGCGTGCTATACTGGCTTCTATGCATTGGGCGCAATAAAAGGAAACGATAAATACCTGGATGCTCTGGTTAAAATAGGCACAGACCTGCATTGGCAAACCGGCCGGAACCGTTTTATGGCTGATGATTATTGTATAGGGCAAACTTATTCGCTATTATCAATAAAATACCAGGATAAAAAAATGATCGGGCCATTTGGGCTATTGGCAGATAGCATCGTAAACAAGCGACACGACGAACCGCTGGACTGGAAAAACAATATAGCAAGCCGCGAATGGGCATGGTGCGATGCATTGTTTATGGGGCCAACAGCGCTGTGCTACCTTAGTAAAGCAACAAATAACCCCGCTTATATAAATATTGCAACAAAACTCTGGTGGAAAACAACCACTTATTTATATGACCCAACCGAACATCTTTACTTTAGGGATGGCAGCTACCTCAATAGAAAAGAAAAAAACGGGCAGAAAGTATTTTGGTCGAGGGGGAACGGCTGGGTACTGGCAGGGCTGGTTAGGGTGATGGAAAGCCTGCCTGCCAATAACCCGGATAAAAAGAAATTCGAAGAATTGTACCAGGATATGGCGGCCAAAATAGCCTCGCTGCAACAACCCGACGGAAGCTGGCACGCATCGTTGCTCGACCCTACGAGCTTCCCGGTTAAAGAAACAAGCGGTACCGGCTTTTATTGCTACGCTTTAACCTGGGGGCTTAACCACAAACTGCTCGATAAAAAAACTTACTGGCCGATTGTTAAAAAAGCATGGGCAGCGCTTACTTCATCAGTTCATCCCGATGGTATGCTGGGAAATGTGCAGCGCATCGGCGATAGTCCGGATATGGTGACAGAAAACAGCACTGAAGTTTATGGGGTTGGGGCCTTTTTGTTAACTGGTTCAGAACTTTATAAATACATTGGCAATCATTAATTAGTCCAGAGTCGAAAGTCTTGAGTCTTGAGTCTTAAGTCAAAAAACAAATCCGACCTTCAACTTAAGACTTTCGACTCCGGACTTAAGACTTACTTACTAATCTTCAAGTTCTTAAAATCACCGCCAGAGGTATTACCCACCCAAAAGCCAATCATGCTTCCGTCCGCTGGCACAATCTCTTCCACTTCGAGCGACGGGGTGCTTTCGCCGTTCACAAATACCGTTATTTTTTTACCGTTTACATTAATGCGCGCATGGAACCACCCATTGGGGTCAGGAGGCGCGGCGATGCCCTTTTCATATTTTGCTGGAAATTTGGTACGAAGCAGTTCCCAGTCATATTTGGGGAGCGAAATGTATTGAACTGCATGCACCTTTCGCACCGGGTCGGCAGCTTTAAAATTAAACGGGCGAAAATAAATGCAATCAAAAGTAAAATCGTTAACACCATGAAAGGCTATGCCCACAAAACTGTGCTGCAATAAGTCTTTGCCTTTTATATCCAGCTCAATATTCCCATTGGTAAATTTTGCACTTGATAACCAGGCAACACCGTCGTTGTCAGCCTCGCTTAGGTTCATTACTGAAACGCCGTTCTCATTTGCAATCGTTAATTCGCGGTTATGAACTTTAAAATCTGCCAGCGTTTTATGCTGACCGAAACCGTTAAATGCAGTTAAGAATAATATGGCAGTAAAAAGATTTTTCATGATGTGAGTTAAGATAAAGATATTCTTTATTCCTAATTCGCAACAAATATGCCACGTATGTAAATATTTGATATTGAAACAAATACAATAATTTTAATTTTCAGCACGGTCGTTTTTGATATAATATGCTGTACGGATATAAAACAACATTTTCACAACTATAAAAACATCAAAATAGTTATATTTATTCCTGCTATAGGTAAGCCACGTTGTGATGAAAATCTTCTATCTATTTATTTCAATTGTTTTGGCAAATGTTTGCTTAGGTCAAAATATAAAATTTCAGCTCCGCGCCATTCAATCGTGTAACAATGTTGAAGACACTATATTATACTACCACTTAATTGAGGTGGGAGCTACCCACAAGTTTGAGCCGGAAGAATTATTTTCTTCGGTTACCAAATTAACACATTTTGGAAAATACAGGATTTTCTTCAATCCCCCAATGCAGGATACTCCGATAGTAAATATTACAGATACCGGCTTGACAATTTATAAATATAAAGAACCCAATATTATAATAGGTTGCTGCGCCGGCGATGCCTCTCCCGTTTATACCAGTTGCGGCAAACTTGCGGACGGCTTCCTGGAAGATTTTTATCCTACCGGCCAAGTAAGGCAACGGGGCAGCTTTCGGAAAGGTCAAATCCACGATACATTAGTACGATACTACAAGAACGGGGGAATAAACACACGGATTAATGCTTATACAACCAAGGAACAAGTAGAAGAATTTGACACTGTGGGACATAAATTACGGGTAACCGGATATATTAATCCAGGGTCGATGTATTTTTATGGCTGTGATACAACTCTTTACTATGAAACCGGCCGCGCTAAACTCAATAAAACGATCACAGCCGAAGGTTTTATCTATATTGATGAGTATTACCCCAGCGGGCACCTAAAAGCATTACAGGGCAGAAATAGCAGAGTTGATTATTTCGAAACAGGAGATAAAAAAGCAGAATACAGTTGGTTAGCAGACCCCGAATTTCGGGACGACTTTGATATTACGAAAATAGTTTACGATGCAAAAGGGCATAAAACAAGAGAAATAAAATACACATTTCATGAGGAATTTTGGCACCCCTTTAGTCTTGATGTCTCAAAAGCCAGCTTTATTGAGTCCGACATACATTATAAAAACGGCAAGCAAATATCAATAATTAAGGACATCGATATGGATAAAGATAAAGCAAAATATCACGAGGAATAATTTAAACTTAACCGGCAATTGACTTGGCCCGGTCAATTAGTCTATTTTCCTATTGTTGCTGACTTTACTGACTCACCCTTAAAAACTCCCCATCCATTTTAACACTTTCTTTTGCGATACTTAAGTCGATGGCGTGCAGTAAGTCATTTTTCAAGTCCTCGGTCACCCTCGTGAAGCCGAACAGCCTGGCAATGAACGGTACCGCGGCTTCGGGTTGAATACCGATGGCCTCCTCAACCACCTTGCAAACGGCCAGATCCATTTCTTCGGGTGCAATATATTCCAGTTTCCTCGAAGCTATGGGCAATGCACTGCGATCGCGAATGATAGGCTGCTCCATATCCACCGGCCAAAGGAAATCGCTTTTTGCTTTTATCAGCTTGTTCTCAACGGCATATTGCGTGGCCTGGGTAATGGTGTATTTAACGCGTGAATTTACTTTGCCTACCTTTGCTGCATCGGCCATCCGGCGGATTATTTCATCAAGATGCACGGGACCTTCGGTTTTCACTATCTCGGCTATCCAGCCGGCCAGCTTGGCAAACGAATGCAGGTGTAATTCGGGTTTCCCAACCTCAGAAGGCAGTTTGGTTATCACGTACGGCGGCAACGAACTTTTAACCTCCTCGCCTTTCTCGCGATTTACTGTAACTACCTCATGTTCGGCTGCTTCCTCGTCTATGTCGCCTTCTATCGCCTGCTTCTTTGCTTTTTCAATGGCGGCAACTACCCTGTCCAACTCCTGTTTCGGGTTCCGGAACCAGTCGGTGCTCCAAATCCGGAATATTTTCCAGCCCATGGTTTCCATCACCTGTTTGCGGAGCCTGTCGCGGTCGCGGGCCGATTTGGCTGAGGCATAGGCATCACCATCGCATTCTATACCCAAAATATACCGACCGGGATTTTGCGGGTCAACAATAGCCATATCGATATAAAACCCTTCGGATCCAACCTTTTTACGTACCACATAACCCTTTGCGGTAAGCTGCTCGGCAACCTGGTCTTCAAATGGGCGTTTTTGAGTGATAAGGGTTTCCTCTAACTCATCAAACCTGCCGTGCTGCGCAAAATACAGGAAGCTTTTTAAGGCCCGGATACCAAATTTGGTTGATTCAGTGGGTTTAATATCCTCTGAAGTAATATTGGTAAACACCTCACAACGTAGTTTGGCGCGGGTTATCAATACATTCAGCCGTCGCTCACCGCCTTCATTATTCAACGGACCGAAACTCATTGGTATTTTACCATCCTCGGTTTTGCCGTAGCCTATGCTGATAAATATTACATCGCGCTCATCGCCCTGCACATTTTCAAGGTTCTTCACAAAAAACGGCTCATGTATATGGCTGCGGAAGAAATTCTCCACCTCCGGCGACTTCCGCCTGCGACTTTCCAGCGTGTTTTGAATGCATTGCATTTGTGCGGTGCTAAAAGCCACTACGCCCAGGCTTTGCTTTGGGTTGTTTAGCGCATGGTGTATAACCGCATCGGCAACTGCCTCGGCCTCGATAACATTGGTGCGGGTTTTACCCCTGTCGTAAACGGCATCTTCCAAATAATGAAATGCCAGCCCCATTTTGGTACGCGAACCGGGGCTGGGGAATATCACCAGTTTATTTTCATAAAACTCCTTGTTAGATAAACTGATTAACGATTCGTGCCTGCTTCGGTAATGCCACCGCAGCATACGTTGCGGCGCTCCCTGTGCATCGCACATGCCAAGGATACTTTGCAAATCTGCAGTTACGTTATCCTCATCCTCGATATCAGTATTCATTTTATCGAAGAAACTGGTAGGCGGCAGCTGTTTCGAATCGCCAACCACAACCAATTGTTTTGCGCGGGCTATTGCACCCAAAGCTTCCACCGGCCGTACCTGGCTGGCCTCATCAAAAATCACCAGGTCAAACTCTATACTGCCGGGCGCAAAAAAATTGGCAATCGACATCGGGCTCATCATGATAACGGGCTTAATGGCCTGTATAGCCAGCGCAGCTTCCGATATCAGTTTACGGATAGGCATCAACCTCGATTTTTTATTGAACTCGCTGCGCAAAATATTTACCTGGCCACCGGCTTGCGCCCTTGGCACGCCTTCATAATGTTTTAAGGCCACGCGGGCACGGTTGTAATGCAGGTTTAGTAAATCGAGCTTTTTAAATTTTTCAATCACCTCCTCGTGGCTGGCACGCTCAAATTTTATAAGCGCCGGGTTAAATTGAAAAGCCTGTTCAATTAAATATTCGTACCATGTTTTTTGCAAGGCTGTTTTCAAATGCTCACGGGCACCTTCCCATTGAAGAGAGGCGTTTACCAGGACAGACAACCCTTCGTCATCAACTGTTTTTGCAAGATTATTCCAAGCAGTCATTTTTTGCAGCTCCGGGAAACGGGCTATCCAGCTCTCCAGCATCTGTTGCAGTTCTGGGTACGCAACCTCCTCCAACTCTGTACCAGTCCATCTTACAGCTATATCGACGTGCAATTTTTCACGCACCGACTGTAGAGCTTGCCGCTGTTCCGCCAGTTTCGCGGTAAGCAACATATGACTTGTTTTCGCAGCCTCACCGTTTTCGGTTTTAGCCAGGTATTCAATTATCGCGGCAGGGACAGAACCATCAGCTATGTTGGCCTGCAATTGCGCAAGATAACCTGCAATATTTGCCAGCGCATCCCAATCCGAGCGTTGTTTTAACCACCTGCTGCCAAATAAGCGGACCGCCAGCGGTTCAAGTTCCGTCAATGTTTTTTCCAGCCTCCGCGACTCGGAGATGGCGTCAACTATCCTTATTTTTTCGGCAGTGCCTGATGGCAGCGGAATCCGGCACATGGCCGCTAGTTGTTTTTTAGCGTTGCCATAGGCACCTATTAAAAACTTATACCATTTATCGCCATAAGCCATTAAGTTCTGGCGAATTTCCAAAACGTTTTGGTCCCAGGCTTCGGGTATCAGTATGCTTTCATACTCCCGGTGAAGAGTGGCAAACCGTTTGCCCGTATCCAGTAGTTCGGTGATATCATGCTGGTTATGCAGCCATGCATCATTTTTTATGGCGATGCCTTTTAAATCGGGGCTTTGCGAGGCAAGGCGGCAAAGTTCAAGCAGTTTCGCTGTTTCAATCTCATTTTTGGGCGATTTTACGCCAAACTGGCTGGCAATGGTATCTACCTCCGACTGCAAATTCTTCAGGGCCTGTAAAGCTGTAGATAGCAATTGCTGAATGGGTTGTTCTTCATGTGGTAGCATTACGGTAAGCCGGCTACCCCAAAACAATAATTTTGACGGTATGCCGATATCGTTTAAACGTGCCTGTACCCTATCAGCCATGGCTTCGGCCATCCCCATACGGTCCGCGTCCCAGGCTTCAATAACTTCGAGTGGTAACTTGGGCAGGTGCACCTGCGATGCAGTTTTTGCTATCGCCAGCAAAAAGCCTATGATTTTTTGGGCAGATAAACCGCTGCCAATAACGGCGTTATTAACAGCAGCACAATATCCGTTTAACTCATTGCGGTAAGCCTCCAGTAACGCCAATTCCTGCTGCAGGGCTTCAAAAGTTGGCTTGCCCAGTTCAAGCACGCGCTTCAGTTCCTCATGCAGCTCTTTCTTGTTGGCTTTATGGCTATGCAGTTCCAGGCAGGCCTCGCCTAAATTAATAGCATCCAGCCGCCGTTTTACCACGTCGAGCGCAGCCATTTTTTCAGCAACAAACAACACTTTTTTACCTTGCCCTACGGCATTGGCTATCATATTGGTAATAGTTTGCGATTTACCTGTTCCGGGCGGGCCCTGTATCACCATATTGCGGCCCTCGTGCACGGCCAGCATGGCCAGCACCTGCGAGCTGTCGGCATCCACTACCTGGAACAGTTGGTTGGCTACGGTATCGGTATCCAGGTAGTCATCCTCATCGGCCGTTGGTTGGGCATCTTTAAAACCGTCGGTAAACAACGCGTTGATGTTTGGATGATTGGCAGGCTGTTCCTCCTTCGGCCATTTATCGCTGTCCAGATCATGGTAGATCATAAACTTGCCGAACGAGAAAAAACCCAGTTCCATAGCATCGTCATCAACTTTCCATGTGGGCTGGCGCTTAATTTGTTCTTTAATTTCGGCAAAATAATTTTCGATATTAAACTCGTCGGTTTCGGGTAAATCGGGGATGGCGATGTTGAAATCAGCCAGCATTTTTGCCTGTAACGAAAGGTTGGCATCAATTTCGACCCCGGTATATTTTAAACGGAAACGCTCGTTAGCGCTCGACCGTTCCAGCGAAACGGGTATTAACAACAAAGGCGCCTGGCGGACATCCTCGTGGTTACCGGCCTCGTACCAGTTTAGCATACCCAGCGAGAGATAAAGCGTATTAATCCCTTGCTCCTCTATGCTGGTTTTGGCAAAATAATAGGTATTTAATAGTTTAACCTGCAGCTTAAGGTCAACCTCGCTGGTTTGCAGCTTGGTATCCTGGTAGGTTTCCAATAGCTCGGGTTGTGACAGGTTAGGAAACAACCCGTCCTGCTCACCAGCCACCTTTTCGGGCATCCCCAAAAAGGTCATCGATTTATTTTGTTTTACCAGTATATCGTAAACGTAAACAGACTTTTCCTGCACCATGTGCAGTCCGCGGGCTTTTGATGCTTTGTAATTTAAAAGAGGATTGCGTAAACCAAGGTCCAATAATTCTTTACGCGATGCCTCAAGGCGGGATAAAATAGTTTCCTGCATAGTAGTATTTAAGAAATTATAAACATACGGATATTTTGGTCATTGACCATTTAGTGGTTGGTGATTGTTAGCTATAACGAGGGTTGCTAATCGGGCGATTTATGACCGGGCACCGATTCACAATTAACACCATAATTATAAAAACCTGAATTTCAAACATTTATTTAAAGCATTTGTTGATTAGGCGTAACAAAAAAGTTATATTTAGCTTTTGGCTGACACTCGTGATGGAAAAGGAGATAAACAAACTGCACCAGTTATACACCGTCGTTAACGCCATAAAGGCTATATCGATAAAAATAGACGATATGAAAAAGGAGCGCGAAAGGCTAATTGACGAATTTAAACGAATTCAGCTTGATGATAATAAATTAAAAGAGAGCTATTAATAGCTATTCCAATTACTATAATCCAATAACAAAGGCGACCGAATTGGCCGCCTTTGTTATTATCAACTAAATTATAATTAAACTTATTTTCAGACAGTTGACGGGCTCCTGATAATACCTATCAGGAATGAAATTATTGCAATTATTAACAAGGCGTGAATGATTCCGCCTGCAGAGTAAGCAAATACTCCTATCGCCCACCCGATAATCATGATGACAGCGATAATATACAGTAGTGATCTCATAGTGTATGTTTTTTTAGTTAAATGTATTAACCATCGCAATAAAACCGTGCCAAAGTTTATACCACCTAATAATAGACAGCAGTTAAATACGGCTGTTTTAAAAATGGGACATTTGGTGTAATACTTTTAGGAATATCAGTCTAAGTTAGCGGGCCTGCGCCTCTTCACGTTGCTGCCAACTCACAACTGCTACTGCTTCACCGGCTCAATAAATATTTGCTTAAACCGGGGAAAGTCTTTTTGGATAGCACTGGTTATGCGCTCAATAGCATCAGTTATTTGCCGGGTAGTAAGGTCATCTTTAAATACAGTATTCAATTGCAGCAACACCTCCTCGGGCGACATGTAGGTGCTGAAATGCTTTTTCACTTTTACTACCGCTTCATCAGCCTGGGCAAGCGTTATCACTTTTCGAAGTGTTTTGCGGCTGGTTGATTCCCCGAGCAGCAGGCTTTTGCTTTCGCGTACTAGCACTGCCGAAATAGTAATTAATATGACGCCTATTAATACTGATGCGGCGGCATCGTAATAAGGGCTATGATAAAGCCGGCCTAAAAACACGCCAAAAAAAGCCACCAATAAACCCAACATATCGCCCACATCGCCTAAAAGCACAATGATGGTAGATGGATCGCGGGTTTGTATAATGGCCCTCCAGAAAAATATTTTACCACGTTGCCGGTTAAACTCTTTAGTTGCCGCATGAAGTGATATAGATGTAAATACAAATGCGATTGCCAAAACTGCATAATCCCAGGCCTGGTTATCATCCAATACCGGGTGCTCCAGTCGCATAACGCCCTGGTAAACAGACAGGCATCCGCCCAAAACAAAAATCATGAGCGATACGATGAACGACCAGAAATAAAGTTCTTTGCCATAGCCAAATGGTCGGCTTAAATCAGGCTTACGGGCACTGGTTTTCATACCCCATATCAGCAGCAGCTGGCTCACAGCATCAATAATGGAGTGGATACCCTCAGACACCATTGACGAACTGCCGGTAAACCCGGCAGCCACGAACTTGGATGT
Organism: Mucilaginibacter sp.; assembly: GCF_025359345.1. GTDB lineage: Bacteria > Bacteroidota > Bacteroidia > Sphingobacteriales > Sphingobacteriaceae > Mucilaginibacter. Next base: position 77,890 of record NZ_JANYGQ010000003.1, on the reverse strand, counting down.
CGCGATTATTATATCGACTGCCAATGATATGTAAATGAAGGTTTTTGATCTCATTATGGTGAATATAACAAGGTTTTGGGGATTTGGTTGGAACAGCTTGAATATATAGTTTCCGAAAAAAAATTGCAATTGTCCACACCTACCTCAACACTATCAGGGGGCATTTTCATTATTCGCTCAATTTCGCTATCTAATTAATCTTTTAAATCTGCTTAATCCCGGTTCAGTCACAAAAAATATAAATACCTTTACCGCCATACCCCGCTTTTATTTCTGACTGATACATCTATGGCCACCAATAAAACGCCTATCTATACAGCCTTCGCCGCAAATACCATTATCGCTATTGTAAAACTTGTCGCTGCTTATGCTACCGGTAGTTCGGCTATGGCGTCGGAAGGAATACACTCGCTGGTTGATACCAGTAACGAAATTCTGCTATTGCTGGGCATCAGCAAAAGCACCAAACCTGCCGACGAAAAGCGGCCGTTTGGTTATGGTAAAGAACTCTACTTCTGGGCATTTATCGTGTCATTATTATTTTTCGCCCTGGGTGGCGGCTTTTCCATTTACGAAGGCATTGAACATATACGGCATCCCGAAGAAGTTAGAAACCCTTTTTGGAACTATATCATATTAGGTATTGCTTTTGTGCTTGATGGTTATTCATTAATAACGGCTTTAAAAGAATTTAACCACCAGCGCGGCCGCACATCGTTTTGGAAGGCTGTGCGTCAAAGTAAAGACCCGGCAACATTTGTTGTGCTTTTTGAGGATGCGGCAGACGTAATTGGCATTTTAATAGCCTTCACCGGGATTGTACTGGCACAACTGCTGCACAATCCGTATTTGGATGGCGTGGCATCAATACTTATTGGTATTTTGCTTACCCTGGTGGCTATTTTGCTGGTGCGCGAAAGCCATGGCCTGCTAATGGGCGAAACCGCCCATCCCGACGAGTTAAAGGCAATAATAAAGCTGGTGGAAGAGCATGCAGTAGTAAACAGCGTATCGGCCCAACTATCCATGTACATGTCGCCCGAGGAGGTGTTGCTATTGTTGAAAATCAAGTTTCATGAAGACAACAAAAGCGCCGATATTGTGGCAACAATACATAACCTGCGTGAGCTTGTGATGGAAGCTTACCCGCATTATAAGCACGTGTTTGTTGAGCCTGTGTAAATCAGGCATATACCCAAACATTACCGGGTTAAATATCTTTAACATCTGTAAAGCTTTGTTGCCCTATGGATTCACTCACTCATATTTGTTTAGGCGCTTGTGTCGGCGAGCTGCTGTTACATAAACAGCTGGGTAAAAAAGCATTATTGTGGGGTATATTGGCTCAAAACCTGCCCGATATCGACTCCATGGCCGCTTTATTTTTGCCTGCCGACAGGGCTTTTCTTATCCATCGCGGTATTACGCACTCCTTGTTTTTTGCAATAGTTGTCGGCTTGCTGCTAGGCTGGCTCGCCATTCGGGTACACTATAAAACGCGATTATCCTTTGCAGCCCTGGTATTTTTCTTTTGCTTTCAGCTATTACTACACGATTTACTGGATGTCTGCAACAGCTATGGCACCGGGCTGTTAGAGCCCTTTAGTAACCATCGATTCTCAGTTAATTTACTGTATGTGGCCGACCCGTTTTTTACAGTCGCGTTGCTTATCGCGGCAATACTGCTGATTTTTAAAGGAGCCGGCAATAAACAACGAAGCAAATGGGCCTGGAGTGGCATCATAGTTTCTGCACTGTACCTGTGTTTTTCATTAGTCAATAAGGTTATCGTTGATAAAAAAGTTGAAGAATCATTCGCGGCAAGTCATTTGCAGCCGTCAAGGTATTTCACCACCCCTGCCCCATTTAATAATATGCTATGGTATGTTGTAGCTGACTGCGGCGATGTTTACTATACCGGCTACCGTTCGATATGGGATGTCAGAACCAAGCCTGTTGATTTTGAAGCGTATGACAAAAACCACGGACTTTTGCAACCAATTAAAAACTATCCGGCTGTTAAAAATATGATGGAGTTTGCGGATGAATATTACACTTTATCGCTGATAAAAAACAACCCCTATTTAAATGTACTCCGTTTTGAACAGGTACAAGGCTGGCAAACGAAGAACGCGTCTTTTGCATTTAGCTATCCATTACTTTCCGGTGATAGCAATGCCGGGGTTTTACAAAAAGGACGGCTGGCCGGATGGAACAAACACACGGTTAAATTGTATATTGAGCGGATTGCAGGCGAACCTGTAAACAGTAAATCAACAACAAAATAATATGGATTGGCATTTACTCGCCGGCGCGGCCTATATTTTACTCGTCCTGTTTGTCTGTTTCAGAATTTTGTATGATACCCACTCCTCCAGTAAAACATTGGCTTACCTGTTGGTGGCCATCCTTGTGCCGGGCGTAGGCATTATCATATATTTTGCTGTTGGCGCCAATTATCGCAAAAACAAATTGTACAGCAAAAAAATAATTAATGACAATAAGCTGCTCGCAGAGATCAGGGAGAAGATAATTCACGAATCAGAAAAAACCTGGGATACGGGAGAATCTGAGGTAAAACGCCATAAAAAGCTTGCCCGCATGCTGTTAAATGATAACAGCCCGCTTACCGGCGATAACGAGGTAAAACTACTTTTAAATGGCGAGGAAAAGTTCCGTGAAGTTATACAGGCGTTAAAAGATGCCAAACATCACATTCACATAGAGTATTATATTTTTGAAAATGATGCGATAGGCAACACCATAAAAGACGTTTTAATACAAAAAGCCACCCAAGGGGTGCAGGTACGCTTTATTTATGATGATTTTGGCAGTCGCTCCATAAGGCATAACCTGGTAAAAGAACTGATTGCCGGTGGTGTGCAAGCTTACCCGTTTTATAAAATTCTTTTTATTGCTTTATCAAATCGTACAAACTACCGTAATCACCGTAAAATAATTGTGATTGATGGTTGCACCGCCTTTATTGGCGGCATAAATGTAAGCGACAGATATATCAACAACCAGGGCAAAAAGCAAGTTTTTTGGCGCGATACCCATGTGCGGATAAACGGCCCGGGCGTTTACTACCTGCAATACCTGTTTATTTGCGACTGGAACTTTGCGGCTGACCAAAAATTGCCTATACAAAGCGAATATTTCTGCTCCACAAAAAGCAAACACGGCAAAGCCATCGTACAAATTGCAGCCAGCGGCCCCGACTCGGATACGCCTACCATAATGTTTTCATTGCTGCAAACCATTGGCATGGCCCAGGAGGAACTTTTAATTACCTCGCCTTATTTCATACCCGGCGAAAGCATTTTAAATGCCTTAAGCGTAGCAGCCCTTAGCGGTGTTAAAATAAAACTCCTCGTTCCAAACAAATCAGATTCGGCATTTATTAATGCGGCGGCACGATCCTACTACGGCGATATACTGGATACAGGCGCCGAAATATACTTATATAAAAAGGGCTTTGTACATGCAAAAACCATCGTATCAGACAGTAAACTTGCCATTGTTGGCAGCGCCAATATGGACCATCGCAGTTTTGAGCTGAACTTCGAAGTAAACAGTATGATTTATGACGATAAAGTAGCCCTGCAATTGCGCGACGCATTTTATAACGATATAAAAGACGCGGTAAAGATTAACCCAAAAACCTGGGCAAAACGAACGCTTTTTAAGCAATTGCCTGAGAAGCTGATAAGACTGTTGTCGCCATTGTTATAACCTAAAAACTGTAGCTATTTCTCCGGCAAAAACACGCGCACTACATCGTACATGCCCGGTTCAAAAGTGGCAAATTCAAGCGCCTGCAATAAATAAGGTGACGCCGCCGGGTTACTGCGCATATTTTGGTAATCGTGCATGCTGCGCCATTGTGCATACATGGTTACTTTTGTCCCATCAAGGCTTTTGTGAAGGCTAGCTGACACGAACCCAGCGACTTTGCTTACGCTGCCTTCGGTAGCCAGTGTCAATAATTCGACAAGTTCATTTTGCCTTTCCGGTGTAACGGTGAATGTATTAATAAGCGTAAGGCCATCATTTCCTTCAACAATGGACGCTGTTGGGTTCTTGTTACTCATAGTCATTCAAATATCGTTTCAAAGTAAATAAATTATTCAATGCGTCGCCGGCGGTATTGTTAAAATAAACATACACTTTTTTGCCTTCCTGCTGCCATTCGCGGATATAATAAGAATATTCCGATAGCACTTCGTCGTTATAGCTACCCTTATAGTTGCCCGATGGCCCGTGAAAACGCAGATAAACAAAATTATCAGCGGTAATTACTTGTGGCGTGGCCGATTTCGGGATATCCTGCAAAACCAAACCGGCGTTGAAACTGGCGAGCAAATCGTAAATTTCATCGTTGTACCACGAGCGATGGCGGAATTCGACCGCAATATCCCATTCCGGATGATTGTCGGCTTCGGTTATCGTATTTAAAAGGTGTGCCAGCTGAGCCCTTGCAGAAACTGTAAGGCTTGGGGGAAATTGAACCAGGACGGAACCTTTTCGGGCGCCCGCGTTATTGACAACATCCAAAAAGCGGGCAACATCGGCATCGTCAAAAATAAGTTCTTTGTTATGGGTTATTTGCCGCCATAGTTTAAAAGTAAACCGGAAATTTTCGGGAACCTCTGCCGCCCATTTGGCGACAGTCGACGGCATGGGCAATTTATAGAATGAACTGTTAATTTCGATACTATTAAATAGCGTAGCGTAGTATTGAAGGCGTGAACATGAGGCAAATTCTGGTGAAAAATCGCGTTTAGGGATGGGGATTAAAAGTCCGCTTGTGCCACCATAAAAATCATAGTTACCAGCCTGCATAGGTAAAATTAAAGTTAACAAATTAAAAACCCCTTAGCCGGATGAAAGTTTTAATCGCTTGTTCTTTTTACCCGATGCGAAAGGTTATTTTCTTTAAAATTAAAAAATAAACAAAAATTGAGTTATAACGACAAGATTACAGAAGTTCGACAAGCCCAATACGGTTTATTTTCGTATATTCACTTTTCGTTCCATAATTTAAACTATGCTCACCCTCCCGTTTCCTGAAAACGAAGCTGACAGACTGATCGCCCTGCAATCGTACAATATTTTTGATACCGCCGAAGAAAGCGATTTTGATGCTATTGCCTCGCTGGCATCGGCTATTTGCGGTGTACCCATTGCACTGATAACTTTTATCGACGAAAAACGGCAATGGTTTAAGTCGCATAAAGGAACCGAGTTTACTGAAAACTTACGCGAACTTTCATTTTGCACCCATGTTATAGCATCTGACGATGATATTTTGATTATTCCTGACGCGAGGCTTGACGAACGGTTTGTTGATAACCCGATGGTTACCGGCGAAACGCAGATTACCTTTTACGCGGGAGTGCCACTGGTGAACGAAGATGGTTTTGCCCTGGGTACCCTCTGTGTTATAGACCAGAAGGTACAAACATTAACCGACGACCAGGAGCAAGCTTTAAAAACACTTGGCCGGCAGGTTGTTGATAAACTGGAGCTTCGTCGTAAGGTGGCAAGCCTCGAAAAGGCCAATCAAGATCTGCTGAACTCGAACGTGCTGATACAAAAGTTTGCATCAATGGCTGCACACGACATTAAAAACCCGTTGAGCAGCATTTTACTAACATCGCAGGCGCTTAAAATAAGGCAGGAAAAACTGGGCGACGAAGGCTGCAAACGTTTGGTTGATCTGAATATAACATCAACAAAAAATTTGCTTGAGTTGGTTGAAGAGATGCTTGCCTATTCAAAAAGCCCTTCGTTATTGCTTGCCAAAAAGCAAAATTTCGAGCTCAACAGTTTAATAAATAAGGTAATCAGCTTACTGGCTGTACCCGAAAACGTGGGCATAATTTTACCAAGCCAAAGTCATAAGCTATATTTTTCGATAATTGCGCTGGAGCAGATATTAATAAATCTGCTGAGCAACGCCATACGTTACACCAACAAGGAGAAAAGTTATATAAAGATACGCTTTGAGCAGGACGATGATTTTTACCGGCTTGAAGTAGAGGACAACGGTGTAGGCATCGCTGAACAATACCACGAAAAGATATTCAGCAATAATTTCACCCTTAAGATAACCGATAGGTATAATAAAAAAGGCTCGGGTATAGGCCTTTCAACCGTTAAGGACTTGCTGAATGTGTTGAACGGCAATATTTATGTAAAATCCGTTCCGGGTGAAGGGGCTACTTTTTTTATAGCGATAAAGAAATAAGCAGGCTAACCTTGCTTATTTCTTTTTTACGTTGATAGCAGATAACCCCTTTTGTCCTTGTTCGGTCTCAAAAGTAACTAGGTTATTTTCCTTTAAAGGCTCTGTTAAAGCATTGATATGCACAAAAATGCTTTCCTCTGTTTGCAGGTCGCGGATAAAGCCATAGCCTTTTGCTTCGTTAAAAAAGCTGACCACACCATTTCGCACCGTATCATGCGGAATATCCTCCCGTTTAGCGGTTCCGATTTGAATATCTTCCGAATTGATTTTTATTTTCCTCGAGGGGTCGGGCGGAGTTGACGTAATATTCCCGTGCTCGTCAATATAGGCCATCATATCTTCAAGGGTTTGGCCTTTTCCGGAATTCGCTTTCCTTTCTTCGGCTTTTTCCTTTTTTTCTTTGGCTTTCTTCAGACGGGCTTTCTCTTTTTCCTTTTTACTGAATGTTTCTGTCGATCTTCCCAATACGCTTAAGCTATTTTAACATTAACTGCACCCGGTCCTTTTTTGCCTTCTTCTATCTCAAAAGTAACCTCATCACCCTCACGGATCTGGCCACTTAAAGCTGTTACGTGTACAAATAAGTCTTTGCCACCGTTGCTTGGTGTAATAAAGCCGAATCCTTTTGATTCATTAAAAAATTTTACTGTTCCTGTTGCCATGATTTGTTTGATAAGTGCGCAAGGTACGTTTAATTATCCAATGACGCTCAGGTTTCTGTAAAGATAGACCATATAGGCAGGTTCAGCTATCGAATTTAGCACTAAGCTATCAGCAAGTCTTGTAATATCGTTCAATCGCGCTACTTACCTTTCATTTTAGCAGCAGCAACCCGGTCCGCATATTTCTGCTTTTTTTCCGGGTCCTCCCCCTTTTATTTCTTCGGCAGTTGCCGGGCGTATAGCATCAATAACCAAATCAATTTGAAACTCGTCGCCCGAATCGTCGTTTTTAAAGACAATGTGCTTTGCATCCCCGGCCTGCAGCCCGTCTACTCCTGCTTCTAACGAGGGTTGTATACTTCCGGAACCATGCAGGTATTCAACCGGTGCCTGGTCCATAATATCTTCAATTATATCGCCGGCAGCGTTTTTCATTATGAAACGGAGCGATACAATCTTACCTGTTTCTACTTTCATGGGTTAATTTATAAAAATGGCCAAATGACTTTTAATTATTCTTGTTTCTTTTTATTAAACCTGTTTACCCAATACCAAAGTTTTCCCAATATCAATTTTGCCATAAACAACCTTTACGACTGGTTTACCCTGGTGCAGGCTCACCGTTCCAAAACCTGTTTCGGTTGAAAGGAAACTTGTAAAATCGCCAATCTTCGAATCAATATGCAGCGTTTTGTCAACTGCATCGTACCTCACACCTGTTAATGCCTGCAAGTATCCATAGCTCGACAAGGCGCGTGCATACCAGCTGCCACATTCATACTCGTTAAATGGATTGCGGATTTTGCCATCGTAGCGATCCCGCGCAGCGCGTACTACTTCCAATCCTTCTTTTACATTACCCATCAACATTAAGTGCGATGCTACCTGGTGCTCAATACCGGTCCATACCTCGTCGCTGTAAACAAATGGAAGCGAGAGCTTACCGCCTTTGGGCCATGTACAAAGCAGCAGGCCGCCTTCGTCGCCTAAGGCATATGTAGGGCGTTGTGGATTGGCATGTTCGCTCAAATTTTCCTTTAAATTGTATTTGTGTACCGCCAGCAGGTGGCTCTTTATTTTCTTAGGATCAATTGTTTCGGGCACACCGCACATGCGCCCTATCCAGGCGCCAAGTATACCGTCGGATAAACAACCTTTGCCGTATTGGTATTTGGGTCCCTCCTTTTCCATCAACGCCTGTGCCTCCTTTGAATATTCGCCGCCAAAGGATTTTGCTGTTGCCGGATTTTTGGCATTCAGATCTTTATATTTTATTTCCTGTATAAAGTACTCGCCGTCATATAGTTCTGTTTCCAGCAGGTTCTTTGCTTTTTTGGCGAGGTCTTCATATTTGGTAACGTCCTGGTTTAGATGTTTACCCATAGCGGTTATTGCATTTAGCGCGCCACAATAAAAGCTGGTGTGCATACCGTCGCCGCCCCAAAACTCAATATCGTAGGTGTTGTGGTGCGGTTCTTCAATGGCCCCGCGGTGTCGTGGATCCCAGGTAGTAATGCAATAGTCCATGCTGGTTTTTACCATCGGGTACATCTTTTTCAGCCATACGTTATCACCGTAAATGCGCCACTCGCGGTAGACTTTCATAATACCTCCCAATTGACCGTCAGCCGCAGCATGAAAATCGTGCTTAGTAGGCTGTATCGGCAAATTAGCCCTGAAGGTTTGGTGCCCGCTAACATCCTGGCTTTCGCAAAATTCGGTATGCCTTAAACTACGTTCAAGCGCAGGAAACAAATGCGGAATAGCCTGCGCATAATTCCATACGGGCGTACACGAGCCATGGCAACAGCCATTATCATCGGCACAACCTTCATAACTCCAGAGCCTTCCATCGTACTGGCGCATAACGGTGGGCGACTTCAGGATCGAAAGGTTGGCAGCAACCGCTTCCATCACTTCGGGCGGCAATGTTGACGAAAAGAAGGCATCTTTAAATAGTGTCGATTTTTTCTTTAAGTCGATATAGTTTTTAAGCCAATAATCTGCCACTTCCTCAACGGTTGCAAACCGGCTGCTGTACCAGGGTTTATAAAATTTGCCGTTAAAATCTTTGTCATATTTATCTAAACCAATATCACCCGGCGAATTGCAGCATCCGCTGGCCGGGTCGCAGTTTTCTTTGCGGGTACCCATTTCGCCGAAAGTAAGCTCCGAGTCGGGGGTGTACCAGGCCATCATAACCTTTATAACCTTCTCTTTCCCCGGCATCAACTTAAAGGGGACATACAGTGTTGCGCCGGGTGCGTCGCTTTCAACTGGCGGGTTTGCTTTTACATTACCGCTTTTTACTTCGTTCCAGGCCATGGTAACCGGGTCCCACCAGCCACCGCGGAACCAACAATGGTCAATAACAGCATCATCTTCGTCGGTAAATATGGCAAAGTCCGAACGCATTGGTTTTTCCTTTGTCCCAAGCTGGGTCATCACGAAGCCGTTTTTTATGGCAGTTATCTTGTCCTGGCCTTTATAGAAACCTAAAAAGTTTTTGGTATTGAACGAAAAAACCGCTTCGGCCTCGGTTTTACCCGTATTGGTAAATTTATATTCCATAGCCCCAACTGGCAGGCTTGAGTTGTCATCATCAGTGGGAATAAATGGGCTCCAGCCGGTTACCTGAACTTTTAATGGCAGGTCGTTGTCGGTAATATCGAGGTAAGCAAACGGAAACCTTGCTTTAAAACTTGCATCATGAAAATGTGGCAGGCCTGTTGTTGAGCCACCGAGACCATTGGCGGCGTCACGTAACCCGAATTTTTTCCAGTCCGGCACAGGGCCTTCAAGCAGTTTAGCCCCATTTTTAACACCCCTGACACAAATTGCTGCAAACATGCCCGGCTCATTAAATATCTCGGGCTTATTTTTTACGGACATGTGCGAAATGGCACCGCTACCTTCCATGCAGAACATACCCGCGCCAAGTCCGCCAATAGGGAAAGCTACCCGGTTAAGGTGCTGCCCGGTATACTCGCTGTTATATTTTCGTTTGCCCGGCGATGGTGCCGGCGACACCGTTTTATCGGCATCAACAGGTTTAGCTTCAGCAAAACTTAACGAGCCAACCGGCAACAATGCTGCCGCGCTGCCTACGCCAATATTTTTCAGAAAAACCCTGCGATCGGATTTGCTTTTCATAAGCGGTAATCAATAAGGTGCTAAATAGGACAATTGGTTGTATAGTCAAATCTAATAAAATTTGAAGCAGATAAAATAGCATAGTACCTAAAAAGGCTTTACGGATGCACCTCTGCCCAACCCTCATAGTGCCTTAAAATAATCTCGCCATTGGCGCTGGGTACGTATGATATAAAATCAAACAAATCATTTTTATCAATCTTTCGTTCGCGCACGGTATTGCTGCATTCGGCCAGTACTACACCCTTGGCCTGCAGGTCTTTTAAAGCCTGTTCATAACTACCCGATTTCATGTAAACGGCCACGCCATCGCCAAAAACAATCAGTTCAATGTGTAGCTTGCCCTTTAGGCGCGGGTCTTCAAGCGCATTGTTCATATTGCGTATAATTCCATGGATCTTTTTGTCGTCGCCTGAGTTTAAAACATACAAGGCGTCATAGTGATCTAATTTAGGTTGCGCACCGGTAAAGCTGGCCGGGTCGGTTTGTGCCGTAGCTTGTTTTGAGCAGATTAATAATACAAATCCAATTGCAAGTAAAAGGTAGTTCTTCATAATTATGATTTTTTTGATGGGTGTGTTTTTTGCCACGCGGCTATTGGTTTAAACGGCCCGAACTTATGCTGTTTTTCACTAAAACTATCGGCAAATGGGCCAAAGGGAAGATCGATAGGTTTTTTATCAATGGCCGGCCAGTCTTTGCTATTATCAAAATGCGGGCGTGGCTGCGAGTTAATAAAGGCCGCAACGTTCCATGCATCTTCATTGCTTAATTGAGGTTTTTTGTACGTTGCCCCAAATGGCATGTTATTTTTTACAAAACCGGCAAGGTTGCCGATCCTGTACATTCCTGCGCCATCGTTATAACTATGTGCTCCCCACAGCGGCGGATAGGTGTACGATTTCTTATCGACGGCCAACAGCCCCTCGCCATTACTGCCGTGGCAGCTTTTACATTTAGCAATAAAAACAAGGCGCCCTTTAGCTGTATCGGCAGCAGTAGGTAAATATGGAAGTTTTTCAGTAGCGTTGCCAAATAGCTTTGCCCCCCGTTTTACTTTATTGCCAATCCATTTCATATAGGTCATCATTGCCTGTATTTCTTTCTTGGTAGTGTCGGGGCTTTTACCGCCAAGGCTGCGTTTAAAACATTCAACAAACCTGTCGTCGGCAATATCAACTTTGCCCGATCGTGGGTTCATTTTAGGGTAAGTGGCTATAAAACTGGCAAAATTATTCCCAAACAAGTGGCTGCCGCCATCTAAATGACAGTTTTGGCAATTCATGCCGTTTGTTAATTGCGCGACGCTGCCTTTTGGGCCGAGGTAATTTGCGGTATGTGCAATAAGTTCCCGGCCGTACCTGATCATTTCACCGGCTTTGCCCGCTGGAATAGTAACTGTATCCGGGGCCTTCCAGGCATCGGCAGGAACTGTAATAGCAGTATTTTTTGATGGTGGCTGCTTTTCATTTTTCACATCCCCGGTACAGCCCGCAATAAAAATAACAATAAGTAAAGCAGACAAAGACATTATCCGGCGGGATGCACAATTGCCCATGGGCACCAATGTTGTTATTGTCTTATTTTTTTTTCGGGATAACATATCAGGTAACTGGCGGGGTTACTGGTATTAAATAAACGGTTATGAAGATAGCTATAAAAGCACATACCACCTTGCATTTTTTATCCTTATTTTATTTGCGCACAGCTAAAAACCAGGTAACAAATATGGTACAAAAAATATCTGTGCGCTCGTTTTTTGATATCATTTTAACATTATCTTTACTAACCCTAACAATTATGCGGCATACTCCCAGTTGCTACGCATTAAATTACAGGAAATTGTTCTTATTTAAGTGCACAAAATTTACCTTTCACCTTCAAAATTCAGTCTATGAGAAAAAACATTTACTTTCAAAAAACAGCTTCTTTATTAAGGATTATTGTTTTATTAACAATAAATACCTTGCTATTTGGCGGCGTGGCCATGGCCCAAACCTCCGTAACTGTTACCGGTAAGGTTACCGATGGGCAAACTAACGAAACCCTTCCCGGCGTTTCTGTTGGCGTTAAGGGGAGCGACAAAGGCGTATCTACCAATGTAAACGGCAGCTATTCCATAATAGCCGATGCATCGGCAACTTTAGTTTTTAAATACGTGGGTTACACCACGTTTGAAGTGGCTATCGGCGGCAAGACAGAAATAAATATTAAGCTAATCCCCTCGCTTGAACAGCTAAAGGAAGTTCAGGTAACAACAGCCCTGGGCATTAAGCGCGAACGACGCGCTTTAGGCTATTCAGTTACAGAGGTTAAAGGTTCATCGCTCACAGAAGCGCGCGAAACTAACTTTGTAAACAGTCTTGAAGGCCGGGTAGCCGGTGTTAACGTAAGCAATGTAGCTACCGGTCCCGGTGGTTCGGCAAACGTAGTTATCCGCGGTGTCTCTGAAATTTCCGGCTCAAACCAGCCTTTATATGTAATTGACGGCATACCCATGCAAAACAACAACTATCGGCAAACTGACGTTGGCGGGGGGTATGGTGGCGCCGACGGTGGCGATGGTACCATTAACGTTAACCCTGATGATATTGAAACTATTTCAGTATTAAAGGGCGCTGCAGCCACAGCACTATACGGATACCGCGGTAGCAAAGGTGTAATTTTAATCACTACAAAATCGGGTAAGAATGCCAAAGGTGTGGGTGTTGAAATAAACTCGAACTATGTAATAGAAAGCGTTATAGATAATACCGACTGGCAAAAAGTATATGGCCAGGGTTCGGCCGGAAATAAACCTGTTAGCGGCAACGATGCCTTCGAGCTGGGTTTATCCAGCTGGGGAGCCAAACTTGATGGTTCGCAAGCTTTTCAATTTGACGGAGTGCAGCGCCCCTATTCGGCGGTTTCAGGCAATATGAAACGTTTTTACAAAAATGGTGGTGCTGCTACCAATACCGTATCGTTGAGCAAGTCGCTTGGCGATGACGGCAGCCTGCGTTTTTCGGCCAGCGATCTGCACAATAACAGCATCATACCAAACGCCGGCTACAACCAGCAATCTTTTTCGTTATCTACAAATTACAAGCTTGACAAACATCTCGATTTACAGTTAAAAGCGCAATATATTAATGCTTTTACCCACAACCGTCCCAGCGTATCTGATGCAGCAGGCAGCCTGAATTTTGCCCCGATGTTTCTTCCGCCAAACGTAAATATCACGTCGCTGGCGCCGGGTTACAAAGCTGACGGATCGGAAAATCAATTTTTAGATGATGCTTATACTACTAACCCCTATTTTGTAGCGTATAAGTTTATCAACAACACCAGCCGCAGCCGTTTCATTGGCTCGGCCGACGCCAAATACACATTTGATAACGGCTTATACCTGCAGTTACGCGCGGGAGAGGATTATTATGCCGACAGGAACACAATTGTGACGCCAAATGGTACTGCTTATCAAAGCGATGGTGCAATGACAGACGAAAACATTAAATCGACAGAATTAAACATTGACGCGATAATTGGTAAAACGTTTAAATTTAGTAAGGATTTTGGCCTTTCCGCACTGGTGGGAGCTAACTCGCGCAGACAGGCTACCGATCAGCTTGATGCAACCGGTAACAGTTTCCAGACACCTTACCTGTATACTGTAGGCAACCTTGCCAGCCCGACTGAATACGCCAGCAACCCGATTATTATAAATAAATCCGTGTACGGAACGGCAGATTTTTCATATAAAGATTATTTGTATTTATCAGTAACCGGCCGTAACGATTGGTACTCCACTCTTGCCCCGGGTAAAACCAATTACTTTTACCCTTCAATCAGCGGCTCTTTCGTATTCTCCGAACTGCTTCATGCTGATTGGCTGGACATGGGAAAATTAAGACTTGGATATGCCAACGTTGGCGGCGAAGCTGACGCTCCATACCAAACGCTAATTGCCTATAATAATATAGGCAGCCTTGCCGGGAGTCCAATTGGCAATGTTGCCAACGGCAATACTATACCCACCTCAAGTTTAGAACCATCGTCGGCCAAAGAGTTTGAAATAGGCACCGAACTATCCCTTTTTAAAAGCAGGCTGCATTTCGATATTTCCTATTACGACAAGAAGGTGAGCAAAGAAGTTATCCCCGCCGTAACATCGAGAACATCCGGCTACGACTTCGTTTTGCTCAACTCCGGAACTATTCAGAATAAGGGTATCGAGTTTTTAGTATCGGGAACCCCGGTTAAAACTGCAAATTTCAGCTGGACAGAAACACTGAATTTAACCTACAACAATAACAAGGTACTAGCCATTTCGAGCGGCTCAAGCAATTTCCCGCTTGGTTATTCGCGTGCCGGCGAGGATGAGGGCAACGGTATAGCCTACATGTCGCAGGTTGTAGGCAAATCGGCTTACCAGATATTTGCACTGGACCCTGCACGCGATGCAAGCGGCAAACTAATTATCGATCCTGCAACCGGCGCACCCGACCCAAGCTTAGCGACATATAAAGACCTTGGTTCCGGTATCAGCCCGCTTACAACCGGTATAACTACCGACTTTAGGTACAAACACCTCAATTTTTCTTTCCTGATTGATGGCAAATTTGGCGGAAAGATATTCTCGGGCACTAATTACTATGCCTATACCTATGGTCTTACCAAAGAAACTCTGGTGGGCAGAGATTTGAAATACGGGACCGAGCAGCTAAATCCGCAAGACTATTATTCAGCAATGAGCAATAACGGCTCGATGTTTTTATATAACGACAGCTTTATCAAATTAAGACAGATTGTGTTAGGCTATACCTTCCCGGCAAGTATGTTCAACAATAAAATACAGGGTATAACCATTAGTGCCGTTGCCCGCAATGTATGGACAATTATGAAGCACACACCGAACATCGACCCTGAATCAAATTATTCGAACGGGCCGCAGGGTATTGAACAGGCGGAAGTACCGTACACCAGGACATTCGGGCTTAACCTTAACTTGAAATTTTAAGATGATTATTGAAAAATATAATAAACTGCTTAATATGAAATTACAAACGATATATATACTTGCAGGCGCTGTTATGCTAACGGCGTTTGCAGCGTGCAAAAAAGACCTTATTAAAAATAATACCAACCCTAATGCGGTAACCGTTGATAAATTCGACGCAAATAATTTTTTAACTGCAACTCAGCTATATTACACCGGCAGCACAGATAACGCCATTGAAGTGGAGGAAACCGAGATACAGGGCGCAGGTGCTATGATCCAGCACTGGGCATCAACTTCGGGTTATTTTTTTGGCGATAAGTACGTGGGTGCGCCTACAAGCGGTGGCTGGGGTTCTTTTTTCGACCACACCTATGATTCTACCATCAAAAATGCTGTAGTGCTTTATACCATTACGCAAGGCAACCCCATCTACAAAAACCTGCACCAAATAGCCAGGATTATGAAGGCGATGGCGTTTGAAAGAATTACCGACGTTTATGGCGACGTACCTTATTTTGACGCAGGGCAAGGCTTTAACAAGAAAATTTATTTCCCTAAATATGACAAGCAAAAGGATATTTATGCTGATTTGTTAAAAGAAGTAGAACAGGCTACCGACAGCCTGGATGAGAATGCCGACAAACCGACAGGCGACCTGTATTACCGCTACGCAGATGACCAGATAGCTTCGTGGAAGAGATTTGGAAACTCGCTGTTGCTCCGCATGGCAATGCGCCTGACTAAGGTGGACCCTAACACTGCGAAAGCTTATGTTACTAAAGTGGCAGGTAAAACCATGCAGAGTAACGCTGATAATGCAATAACGCCCCACGGCACTAACGATCCGCTAACTATCAACAGGATATATCGTGGGATTGGCGAAGACGGTGATATGCAGCTATCAGGGCAAATAAGCAAAACATTTATCGATTTTTTAAAGGACAACGCGGACCCACGCCTGCCCGTACTATCGTACGTTTATCCCGATGGTTTTACACCAGGCGATGATCCAGCGGGCGGTTCGTCCAACCCGGACGATCAAAACGGCCTGCCGAATGGTTATGATGCCGGTAATACAGCGCACGGTATACTCAGCTACCAGGGCCCGCCGCCTTTTTTAGGCGACCTGAATTTATATTCGCGCCCAAGCCCGATAATTTTTAACCCAACCGCCCCAACCTTAATTTTAACTTACGCCGAGTCAGAATTCTTATTGGCGGATGCTGCTGCACGTTGGGGAATTGGTAATGCGGAAGACCATTACAACAATGGCGTACTTGCAGCCATGACGCAGTATGCTGTTTTTGGTGATTCCGGCGTTGTTAACGATGGCGATGCCGGGCAATACCTGGCAGATAATCCATACGACCCGAGCGATGGCCTTAATATGATAAACACGCAATATTGGGCTTGCACATTTTTTGACGAGTACGAGGCTTGGGCAAATTATCGCCGTACCGGGTTCCCGGCTTTAATTCCGGTAACCTTTACTGGCAGCCAATCGCCGGGAGCTATTCCGCGCAGGATGTACTATTCGTCGGTTGATAAGCAGGTAAATACCACAAATTACAACGCCGCCGCAGCGGGCATGCCCGGCGGGGATAAAATAACCAGCCGCATGTGGTGGGACGTGCAATAAATTAGATTTAAGCAAACTAAACTGCCATATAAACAGCTGTCTTTTTAACGCAAAAGATGGCTGTTTTTATATTTAGCGGTAATTTTTGAAGGCTAAATATTGAAGTAATTAAACAAATTGTGCCGCAAATGATTTATTAGCCTTATTTTAGCGCCTTAATTGAGCCTGCCCGTTGGCGCATTTTGTTAATGCCATATGCAGCTTTATTACAGCTAAAATTTAACATTTTTTAAGATTTAATATGGATACTATTGCATTCCTTTACACGTTTGCATAACCGATGGAACTGCACTGGTAAAAATATTGACAAAACACAGGTAAAACGCCCTTACACTATAAAATGAAAAAAACGCTTACATTAATTTCAATTATTACTCTTATCTCTTTTTACGCTAAAGCACAAGACTCAGAACCTAAAGAATACGTTAAAAGCTATCTGGCCCTCATTGGCGGTGTTTCAACTCCTATGGGCGACTTTAAAAATACAACCTATGAAAATTTCAAGTCAGGGTTTGCCAAAAGAGGCATTGTTATGGGTTTCGAAGGCGGAGTGTACGTTTATAAAAACTTTGGTATAGGTACACAATTAACTTTCCAGGACCAGGGCGAACTAACAATACCCGATGTACAAGTACTTGCCAACGGATACAATAAAATATTAAAGGTAAACTCTACCCTGGTACAGTCGGTTGGTCGTTACCATAGCATTAACTTTATGGGCGGGCCGCAATATTCCTTCACTTACGGTAAATTCATCCTTGATTTGCGGGCAGATGCGGGCTTAATTAAAATGACCTCAACACCCGTGTACACCATTTTCGTATCGAACAAAAACAACACCTCAACTACTATCACTCAAAACGATTCAAAAGGAAGTGCATTTGCCTATGGCGGTAATGCAGGTCTGCGTTGGGAGTTTGCTGAAGGATGGGATATTGGTGTGCGTTTTAATTACGTAAAATCCGACGGGATAAAAATCAGTACTACAGGCGACATTTCAGCATTGAACGGAACCGGAAGATTAGTAACAAAACAGCCAATTACTGAATTACAGAGCACTTTTGGAATTGGTGTGCATTTCTAAATTCATTAAGCAATTATTAAAAATATTGAAGCAGCTATGAAGATAGTTGCTTTTTTTATGCCGCTAAACCATTCTATTACGCCGTTAATATTAAAATTTTGTTGTATTGAACAAAAATGGATAACAAAATTTTTGTTTCTGTTTTTTTTCCGATAGATTTAACCTGCCCATAATTAGATTAAATGATTGAAAAAATTGGCCGCGATAGCATTGCCCGGGCTGCAACACTGATTATTATATGCTGAATTTAAACCTTCAACAAAAACTTTATTATACGCTTCGTTTTGCATCTGCCATGTGTTTTATTGGCCATGGGGCATTTGGCATTATTACTAAACCTATTTGGTGCAATTACTTCGCAGTAGCAGGCATAGGAAAGGTAGCGGCCTATCATTTAATGCCCTGGGTAGGCTCTTTTGATATTTTCTGCGGTATACTTATGCTAGTTTACCCATTAAGGATTGTGCCAATCTGGCTTGTTATTTGGGGCACTGCTACCGCGCTAATGCGCCCTATGTCGGGTGAGCCGTTTGCTGAGTTTATAGAACGCGCAGGCAACTTTGGGGCGCCGCTTGCATTATTAATGCTATCGGGTGGTACGCGTTTAAATATCAAAAGCTGGTTCGCAATAATTAATCCCGATGTGCAAACGGATGCCAAAGTGCTGTCAAATGTTGTAACTTGTTTAAAATTGGTAGTGTTCCTGTTGCTTGCCGGTCACGGCTGGCTTAACCTTATCGAAAAGAAAGGTTTGACAGGCCAGTACACTGCTCTTGGCTTCAACAATCCCGCAATCACTGCGAATATTATCGGCGCCTTAGAAGTGGCTGCGGCCATAACCGTTCTTATCAAACCTGTACGGTCAGTCATCCTCATTTTTTTTGTATGGAAAGTTATCAGCGAACTTTTTTACCCGCACTATGAAATATTTGAATGGATTGAACGCGGCGGCAGTTACGGATGTATATTGGCATTATGGTTTGCATTGGGTAGAGCCGAAGTAACGCAACCTGCAAATGGTAATTTGCAAATAGGATAATCATGGGATCATTAAGTCTTTGGCAGATCAGGCATAAAGATTTGCGGGTTAAGCTTTTACATTTAATCCCCATCGTTTTAACGATCCGATGACTTAATGATTTCTTAATCACAAGGTGGCTCTTCCCCTACTATCTTCTTTTCAATTCTTTTGTCGGGGATAAACCAGATACAGGCCACAACTATATAAAGGGCGAAACTTATTTTAGGGTTAGTAAAAGAAATGGCAATTGCAGCTGCGTAAATGGCTGTTGATACCTTGCCCTTATAGTCTCTGCCCATTGCCTTGGCCAGTAAGGAATCTTTTCCAAGGTGCCGTACCAGCGTAAACAGAAGGATAGTATAGGCAATAGAGTTCATTATTAATACAATACCATAACAGGTAACGGGCCATTGCGCAAAATGGTTCTCGCCCATCCAGGCAGTAACAAATGGCACAAGCGAAAGCCAGAAGAGCAGGTGCATGTTAGCCCAAAGTATTGCGCCATTTACCGATTGTACAGCCTGTAGCGTATGGTGATGATTGTTCCAGTAGATGCCAACGTATACGAAGCTGAGCACATAGCTAAAAAACACAGGTATCAATTCGCGGAGTTCATGGATATCAGCCCCCTTTGGTATTTTAAGCTCTAACACCATTATGGTGATGATGATGGCAATAACCCCATCGCTAAATGCCTCTAAACGTCCTTTTTCCATTGTTGCAAAATCAAAATAGTGCAACAAAATAGGGATTTACGAGCAAAGCAAAAAGACTAAAGCTAAAAGCATATTGAGAGTATATCAGTCCGCCAAGGCAAAACAAACATAACTATCGCCCGATTTGCTGCCGATTTTGCCACCGCCGCATGCAATAACCACATATTGCTTACCATCAATTGCATAGGTCGCCGGTGTAGCATAACCCGCAGCCGGCAATTTTGCCGCCCACAGCTGTTTGCCTGTTTTTTTATCGAACGCCCGTATCTTTTCATCCTTTGTTGCGGCAACAAATACAAGGCCGCCTTTGGTTACCAGCGGGCCGCCATATAACTCTGTCCCCGTGATGGGTATGCCTTTTTTTGTCAATTCGGGATACTCGCCCAATGGCACCTTCCATAATAATTTGCCGGACGTCAGGTCCACCGCATCCAGAGTTCCCCACGGCGGCTTAATACCGGGATAGCCATCTTTATCAAGGAAACGGTTGTAGCCATTCATTACATAAGGTATAGTGTTTGCCATACTTTTATTAACCGGTTCTTTGGCCAATTGCCTGCTTGCTGGCTCCTTTTCGGGCAGCTTTAACACAAACGCTAACAGCGCCTTTTTCGCGTCAGCGGGGATTTGTTTAAATGACGGCATCATATTGCGGCCATTAGCTATAAGCTTGCTTACCTGGTCTTCGGTATACTTCTTGCCGATATTTACCAGCGATGGGTACGATGTGCCGTTACCCTTTAATTCGGGACCATGGCATGATATGCAATAATTATTATAAACGGTATGCCCAATTCCATTTAATGAATGGTCGTCGGTGTTTTTAGGTACGTCAATCATCACCTGTGCCCAGGGCATTTCGCTATTACTGATGTACATTATTTTCGATTCGGGGTCAACCGCTGCACCGCCCCATTCGCCGCCGCCGTCGAAGCCCGGGAAAATCCAATCACCGTCCTTACTAGGCGGAGTAAACATGGTATTGTATTTTACTTTTTGATATTGGGCCAGCATAGCTGCATGTGTTTCGGGGCTGATATCAGAAACGTCTTCGGGGCCAAAATGCTGCCTAGCAAAAGGCAGTGGTAATGTTGGGATAGGTTGAGTTGGCCAAACCTGCTCGCCCGGCAGGGCATTTTGCGGCACAGGCTTTTCCTCAATCGGAAAAATTGGTTTCCCGTTTGTCCTGTCGAACATGAAAATATAGCCGTGCTTGCTTATTTGCGCCACAGCATCAATCGTTTTGCCATCGTGCTTAATGGTAACGAGATTGGGGTTTGCTGCAAAGTCGCGATCCCATAAATCATGATGCACAGCCTGGAAATGCCATATGTATTTCCCGGTCGCCGCGTCCAAAGCTAAAAGTGAGTTGGCATAAAGGTTTGTTCCTTTGCGGTTACCTCCATAGAAATCGCCACCAATTGAACCAGTTGGAATGTATACAATACCTCGCTTTTCGTCGAGTGCCATTCCCGCCCAGTTATTTGCGCCGCCCAGCCGTTTCCATGCATCTTTATCGGGCCAGGTTTCATAGCCTTTTTCGCCCGGCTGTGGAATCGTATGAAAAATCCAGCGCAGCTTGCCCGTCATCACATCATAAGCCCTTACGTGCCCGGGCGCGGCATCTTCCGACTCAGCAACCCTGGTACCTACAATTAGGATATCTTTATAAATAACACCCGGCGTAGTGCCCGATACAAACGATTGGGTCTCTTTACCCAAATCCTTTGTTAAATCTATGTATCCGCCTTTGCCAAAATCCTTTACCGGCTGGCCGCTTTCGGCATCTATTGCATAAGTTTTTGAACCTACACTGTAAAATATCCGTTTGTTATCGCCTTTGTCATCGCTCCAATAAATTACACCTCGGCAAACTTTATAATAAGCCAGCGGATCGTCTTTTTTTGAGGTGTCCTGGCTTGCCGGGTCGAATATCCATTTTTGTACGCCGGTAGCGGCGTCTAAAGCAAAAAGTTTGAGTTTTGGGCTGGTGGCGTACAATGTACCGTCAACCATTATGGGGTTGCATTGATTTTGGCTGCGGTTGGCACTATCCTTATCGCCAGAACTAAATTGCCAGGCTATTTTAAGGCTTCCGACATTGGCTGCGGTTATCTGCTCATTTGCCGAATACCTGTTGCCCTCCTCGGAGCCGGCATAGGTGCGCCATTCTGTATTGTTTGATGAATGTTTTTTGCAGGATGTAACGATGCCTAGTACAAGCAGTAAACAAAATAGTACGGGAATTTTCATGTCGTAAAGTCGGCTTTATTTGGAGTTAATAAAGCTAATGAGATTATGTTAAAAACAAAATAAGGTTTCCCTTCAGAAAATCATTAAATGAGTGTAGGGACGCGGTGCTTCTCGTTTAATCGAGGAATGGTCTTAAGGCAAAGATTCATATATCAAAAGATTGACAGAATGTGCATTACTCGTTTGGTAGGAGACTTGAAGCGTCCCGGCGATTTGCCGAACTCAATTCACCAAACTTTCCTCGTAGCTCCGCAACACCCTCGATACTCTTGCATAGTGCCTCAACAGCAATTTGCTTTGAAAATTCTTAGGGTCGGGTTTGGCGAAGTGCTTGCCTGTTTCCATACCCATTATGATGCCGTGGTTGTTTACCTTTTTTTGCTCGGTCTTCTTCAACCACCTGTCACCTGTGATCCTCATCAACATATCGTCAATTTTATTACCTGCGACGTTGTCAAATAACAGTTCGACCAAGTTTTTAAAAAAACCTGGTCTAACCGGCTTGGCGCAAGCGATACGCATATTTTTATTTGGCAGATAGTTTCTTGTCCACGCATTTGAAGCAAAAAAGCTATCAAAAATGGTGTCGCCCTGCAGCGGGATGAGTGTAGCTATTTCAATTGCGGTATAGATATTCTTTTCAGCAATTTCCAGTTGCTGCTCGTCTATGTAATAATTCATGCAAAACAGGTGCTCTTTATTAACCAAAAAAGTGAGCTTCTTAAAGCAATGCATTATAGTACGGGCTATCCACAACTTATTTTTGGCAGTGATGATAAACAGGTCGATATCGGATTTATCGTCGGCGAAATTTTTGGAAAGTGAGCCAGATATAGCTATGCCGCGCACATAAGGGAAGCGGATGAGCAGGTTTCCCACTTTCCCGGCAACTTTTATTAGCTCCGCAGCCTTTTGGTTACCGTCATTGCGGCGCACAACCAGGTACTGGTCGTTCTTTAATGTGTAAAATTTATCAAACTGGTGGATTATCCCGGCTTCGAGCAGCAAACGGAGGGCATCTTCAAATACGTCAAAATCGTGCTTATTCTTTAAGAACAAGTAAATCTCGGCCCTTGATAACGGATAATCAAACAGGTCGAAATAAGCCAGGGTTTCTAATATATTCTCTTTAATCACCGACAAGCTTTTACTAATTAAGGGATATGAAGGGTTTTGCATTTACTTGTTATATTAAAAATAGCTTACATAATAATGACGGTATAATTACTTGTTAGGTTGCCCATGTTATTAACTATTTATGTTGTTTTTTCCGGTTTGATGTCCGTTGATACATCCGCGGTCGAAAAAATGAAAAACGAGTAGAAAAAAGCGTAATAAAATATACCCTTATCCACATCCAGCAAATTTTCAGAAAAGGATACACAGGTGATTATCAGCATGAAAACAAACAAAAGCAGATCCTTTTGCTGAAAGGAAACATTTAACCCAAACGCCAGTGCGCCCAGGTAAACCAGCAAACCGATCACGCCCGATTTTAGCAGGAAACTGAGGTATTGGTTATGCGCATTAAGGTTGTGTAAAAAAGAATTGTACAGCCGATTAGTGAAAAAATTATCATGTAATAAACCCAGCTCGGTGCCTGTGCCGTAACCGGCCACAGGCTTTTTCTCTACGAGCTTAACAATTACGTTCCAGCGCGCCAGCCGGGAGTCCAATGACTCGCCCGGTTTTGCCGGCGATAGGTCTGTAGCCAACTCGGTTACATAACGCTCACGGAATGCGGCCGATGATAAAATGCCGGCAGCCAGCAATACTGATAATGATGCAGCCATCATTATGTACCTGCGCCGTTTAACACCCTGTAATAAAAAATAAGGCACTGCAAAATTTACGGCTAAAAACAAGGCAATAAATACCGATTTTGAACTTAACTGAACCATTCCGCACGTAAGGATAACTGCGCAGGCCAAATACAACAGTCTTTTGTAAAAGACCTTTTCTTGTAGTAGTAGCAACAATAGGAAAACAAGCGCCAACCCTATCTGCATTGAAAAAAAAGTGGCATGCATACCGATTGGCTCCGAAAAATTATGATTGGCAAAATAGCCCGAAAACAACATGGAGTAAGGCAGTTTAAAATGCCTGATGGTCACCAATGCATCAATATACAGGTACAGCAACGTGGTGGTACAAACCAATGCGAAAAACAGCAGTAGCTTGTCGCGGTATTTTTTCAGGTCGAAAGGGTTAAGACAAAACAATATGGGGATGACAAGGATTACCGCCTTTCGGCCAATCTCATCAAGCGCACCTTTGCTATCGCTGCTGTATATGGCCGCTAACAGGGTAATTATAAAAACCGACTGCAACGCCAGCATCCTTAAGTTAAAAACTGGCTTGATGTTTTTTTTACTGAGATGGATAAGGGTGTGGATACCGTAGCTTATTAAAATTAGGTGACTGTAAAACTTGTCGAACGGCAGCGAGGCCATCAATAACATGAGGTGGTAGTAGCTTATTTTATTGGTAAGGGTGTCGTTTACCTTAAACAATCCGCTCATGTTTTTTACTTTGATAACATTCTATAATGTACTGCTCATATTGGTCAATTATCTTTTCCCAGTTAAACTGGTATTTAATTTTGTGCAGGTTATTACTAACCATCGTTTGTTCAATTTCTTTGCGTTGCACCGTTTCTACCAGGTTACGAACTTCTTTGGCATCCGAAAAATAAAATGCATCGGTGTGCAGTACTGACTTGTTAAAGGGGTTGTTGTGCGCAGCAATCAAAGCCTCACTGGCCATGGCTTCGAGCAATGATGGGTTGGTGCCACCAACGCTGTGCCCGTGAAAATACAGATAGGAGTTATTTTGCAGCGCACGCACCTTAGCCGTATCAAAAATAGAACCTTTAAACTCAATGCGCTCGTCGTTTTTAAACTTATGGGTGATGAATTTGCCAAACTTGTTGCCAGTATCACCAAGCACTTTAAACTTGCGGTGCGAGCTGCTGTTGTTAAAACCTTCCAGTATGGTCTCAATGTTATTTTCGGGCTCCATGCGCGCCATCAATAAAAAATAATCTTCTTTCAAAGCGTCGGTGCTGTCCACCTGTTCGCGTTCCTCTTCCGAGAATAAATCTGCACCGTACGGGATATATTTGCTATTGACCTTGTATTTGTCGCCGAGGTATTGTTTGATAACCAGCGAGTCGGATATGTAAAACTCGCTGTACTTAACCGCCAGTTTTTCGGCATACTTTAAAAATTTCTGAACCTTTGGTGAGTATTTCGAACGCTTCCATTCCAGCCCGTCCATATTGGTGATGATGGTGCTGTTTGGCGGATAAAGCTTGCCCCAAACCGAGCTACTGGTGTAGCCCATTATTAGTATAGCATCAAACTTTCTTTTACGGGCATCCAGCAGGCAGTTTAAATCGTAAATAAATTGGCCGGCCGTGCCAACGAGGTATTCCGGGTCGTAGCAATGCTGTATATTCACACCATTCCAGTTATCTTTTTGATAAGGATGGTTGTGCGAATTATACACCGTAACTTCATGTCCGCGTTTTACCAGCCCTTCGGAAACATATTCGGATATATGTTCAAAGCCGCCGTAGTAATTCGGAACGCCCCTTGTACCTAATATTGCTATTCGTAATTTCATGCTATAGCTACTAATTGATAAGCTTTAAGTGTTTGTTGTGCCGCCTGTTGCCAAGTATAGTTGTTCAGTATCCTGTTTAATAAATCTTCATTAAACGGCATAACGCTAGCCTCTTCCACCGCCTCAAGTATACTCTCCGGACTGGCCGGGTCGCAGTAGACAGCATCATCGCCAAAATAGTCGCGTGTATCGCCTTTATTAGTTATTACTATATTACAGTGCATCACGGTTGCCTCGATAGAACTTAAACCTGTAGTTTCGAACCAGCTGGGTAAAATGTGAACCTTAGCCCGCTGAAAATATTCCAGCAGTTCATGCTGAGGCAAGCGGTCGACAAAGCTGATGTTGTCAGCCGCAATGTCTCGGCACTGTTGGTAATATTCCTGCTGGTTAGGTGCGGCCGCGCCAATAATTACCAGCTTAAAGCGGGTATTGTTTAATGCTTTTATCAGGTTAAGCTGGTTTTTACGCCCCTCAATCCTGGCTACACAAATCACCAGGTTCTTGTCCTTTTCCACCGCTGCGTTAAATGGAAACTTCTCAGGATTAATACCATTGGTAATTATCATATGCTTTACCTTGCAAGGATAGGTTTCCTGTACCCGCCTAAACTCCGATTCAGAATTAGGCAGAATAATGTCAGCTTTGCTCAATATCTCGATAATACTTTTGCGCTGGCCTTTCCATAAGTAATCAATGCTTGAAAGGTGGTCCTTCCCCAAAATCCAGCGGGCAACGGTTTTTAAATATTCTACCCCGTCAGCAGGCAGGCGGGTAAATATGGCGCCCAATCCGTCGCGGTTGTATGTATAATAATCGCCGTAGGTGCATAGTATCGTCGATATCACAAAAGGTTTTTTAGCCATTTTGCTGTGATGCAGGATGTCAGCCGGGCGTATCAGGTTAAAAAAATGCAGCAAATCATATTGCTCGTAGGAAATCATTTCTTTCGACAGCAAAATATCTACTCCAACTCCCAATGCGGTAAGCTGCCGGGCAGTTTGCACAACCTGCACAGTGTCCCCGCCGGGAACGGTGTATAGCGTCGATCTTGCTATGAATGCTACTCTCATCTTGTCATTGTTAAAACTTGCCCTGGCTAATGTTATGCAGCCATGTAATAAACCGCTCCGGGAAATAGCTAACTGTATAAATCAGGTAGTTATCCAGGCGCAGCGGGTGTAGGCTAATGGCCCTCACCATGTTCATACGTGCTTTTTCAGGCTGGTAATTATTCAGCAGGAATTTTTTACCGCATAACGCATAGTAAGCCCCCTGCTTTATTTTCGGCGAATATTGTTTACCGCCAATCTGGTACAATTCGTTGCCCTCGGCCTCTGTAATATTTTTGTTTTTTAAAGTGGAGTATTTTATAGCACGAAATTTTCGTGTGCGCCACTTTTCGTCGATAGTTATTGATTCGGGATTCAGCCGTACCTTTATCAATGGCTGCGACAGGTTGCAGGCCTTCTCGTTTTTAAGGATATTCACCCATAAAAAATGATCCTCGTAGGTATAAGCATGCTCGTTATAGCCACCATTGTTAACCACAGCTTCCTTTTTGTAAAATACACTTGAGTGGATAAACGGGCAGATGGTATACTTCAACTGCTGGATTTCTTCATTTAAATGCCCTTCCGGATGATGGGTGAAAATAAAATGGCCATCAGCATCGATATAATCAACCGCCGAGCCGATAATAGTATATTCAGGGTAGGCAGTGATAAACTCATACTGAACCTTCAATCGAGTTGGCAGGCAGACGTCGTCCGCATCAAACCGGGCTATGTAAGGTGCACGTGCATTTTCCAAACCCCAATTGAGTGCTGCAGAAACTCCTTTGTTTTCCTGGCTAATGAGCACTATGCGAGGGTCGCTAAATGAACGGATGATTTTTTCTGTGTCATCTGTAGAGCCGTCGTTAATTATTAACAGTTCAAAATCAGTAAATGACTGTTCCAGCACCGACGAAATTGCTTCACCAATATACTTTTCAGCGTTGTAGGCCGGCATTAAAACAGTAACCTTTGGGCGTTCAATGTCCATAATTCATCAGGGCTTTGTTATCGGTTTCCTTGATATTTAAAAACAGGAGCAACTCAAAAAACACAATTACCGATAATTGCTCAAACCAGTAATCAGTAAAAAAAATCAACAGTAAAAGCAGCAACGCGGGGAGCCCATAAGTAAATGTTTTGGCGTGCCTGGCGAAAAACCACACATAAAATATCGCGAAAGCCAATAACCCAAGTAAACCATACTCAGATAATAGCTGGTCATAAACAGAATTTGGACTGTTGGTTAACGAATGTAAACTGGCACGGCGACCGAAAAAATTGAGGTAAACGTCAAGATGGTTAGTCAAAAAATCAGTATTGATATAAGCATGATTTTGCGGATAGCCCCCAGCAAAGCCAAAACCGGTGGCCCTGAAAGCAAGCTTCGATGAAAAGTTACCCATCCCGGCACCGGCTACTATTTTCGCTGGATGTTGTTGAAAGAAAGCTGCTGTTTGGAAAAAAGTGATAACCTTACCGGGGCGACCCGGTTTAAAAGTTTTTTGTGCCGATAGCGGCAAGCTGGCCGCATGCGCGTCGATAAAATTTAATAGCACATGTTGTACAGGAGTTGTATCGACGATGGATTGATAAGGCAGCGAATTAATATCTGCTGTATCAATAAGTATCCTGCCTTGCTCTGTTTTTGGCAACGCAGCAATAGCCGTAGGCTTTACCAGCGCATTTTTTTTCCGGTGCGAACGCCAAATACTGTCGAGATAATTTTGCGCGATCCTTTTCCTGGTTTCTTCCAGAGTAGGGATGTTGCTGCATGTTACCGCTGCAACTGTTTTACTATTGCCGCCAACAGGAATTTTTATTGCCTCATCAATTGTTTTAACTGCGTATTTATCGTTTTGCGGTGAAATGCGACCCATAAAAACCACCATCAGCACCAGGCAAACCACGATAATGCTTTTTTGGTCGCGTGTGGTCCTGAAAATAAATAACAGCGCAAACAGCAGTATCAGCGACATATTCAGGAAATTGCTGCAGGTAAACAGCAGCACAACCATGCAAACGAGCACCATTGGATTATTTCTTCTTATCAAAAAGTAAAGAACCCCGAGCGCATTTAAGGCTGCATTGGTTGTGGATGTGTCAAAAGTGATTCCCTTTATGTAGTCACCCGTTCCGATAAAATATTTCTGGTATTCGCCCTGATAACGGTATGGGTTAAGTGCGCCAGTTTCCCAAACAATGGCGGCAAAATTAAAAAAGCAAACAATGGCGTTAAGAACGAAGAAAACCAGTATAGTTCGTTGTATGGTTTCGGTTTCACTATTTTCAACCGCCAGTTTAACCTGGTGTATGGCTAGCAGGCAAAGTAGCCAAAAGCCCATGCCTGTGATGAAAACGAGCAGGTAGTCAGGATTTGTGTACGCTTTGTTTATCACCAGGCTGATAAGTGGGATGAGCATTATCAGTGGGTAAAACAGCGGCAGTCTTGAATTTTTAAAGCTAAAGCCGAACTTGAAATCGAAGCGAAGCAGGTAAATGATAACTATTGCTGCAATTTTAATCCCCGTTTTTACATCCAAAAAAAGCAGCAAAAACAACAGCAACCTCCAGTCGATACGGTTTATGGCCTTTTTTAAATTAAACACAGCAATAGGGTTTAACATCAATACTTAATTAATCGCGTTTAAAAGGAGCTAATAGTTTCAATAGAATTACGTATCGAATCCAAAAAGGGTTGCCTGTGTAGCCCACAAAAAAGGCATTCTCACCGGTCTTGTTTCCGCGGGCTCTTTTGCAGATGCCCCTCGCTGGATAAACCTATCCACCCCAGTATTGCAGTATGGTTTTATGTTCACTGTTCACAGTGGAACATATGGAACAGGGTGGAACGGCGAAACAAGGGCCCGGGATACCAAAAAGCCTGTTTCTGCCTTAATAACGCACTTTTCACCTTGTCTGCTACGTCGAAAAACACGAAAAGTACTGACAAATCAGTGTCAGTACTTTTCGTAAAAACTGCTTATCTCCTGCGTAACCCATGCGAGAACTTAACTCTATTTTCTGGCCAAAATTTGCATAGGCAGGCAGCCAAAAGTGCGAATCCCCCGTAGTGCATTATGTACAGCAAACTGAAAGATTATATTAATTTTGATGCTGCGCCATAAATAATCAATATTGACAAAACACAGGTTACTCACTAAAATATTCTCATCGGGCTTGCAGGCAATTTCTGTACAGGTGCTGGGGGCATTTTTCTTTTATTTTATCTCAGTTTACCTGTCGAAAGATGATTTTGGCGTTATCAGCTGGACTAACGCCGTCTCTATATTGATAACTACGGTTCTTGGCTTTGGGCTGGAGCAGGTAGTAGTGCGGCGAGTCGCGGCTTCCCGGCAATCAGATTGGGCAGCAACCGCTTTTTTTATCCATTCTATAACCGGCTTTTTAATAACGTTTTTATTCCTGTTACTGCTTAACAACATAATGGGCACAAAAGCAGGCTTGTATAAACAATTACCCTGGTTCTTTTTAGCGCAAGGGCTTATTTTTATTGGTGTGCCCTTAAAGCAATTTTTAAATGCCAAAGAAAAATTTACGCCTTACGGAGTTATCAGCATAATCAGTAATATTGGTAAAATAGCCGCTGCCTGGCTGCTGTTAAAGCAGGGTATTCTTTATATAAACACCGTTTTGGCGATTTTAATTTGCGCAGGGGTGTTTGAACTTGTCGGCTTACTTGTTTACCTGCTTGCGAAAACAAGCTTTGATCTAAAATTCCGATTCAAGGCGTATATAAAACTTATTAGGGAATCGTCGGCACAATACATATCAGTTATATTTGATATCAGCCTGTCGCGAATGGATTGGATTCTGCTTGGGATCATGACAAGCACCAGCATTTTAGCCGACTATAGCTTTGCTTACCGGGCTTATGAGCTTTCCCGGTTACCGATGTTGATCATTGCCCCGATAATTTTACCGCGCTTTGCGAGGTTATTAAGCGGAAACGGCAATATTAATATTGAATACCAAAAGTATATTACAGCATTCAATGTTGTGGAGTTGTTTTTCGCAGCTTTAATCCCGTTAATACTAAATATTTTATGGGTGCCTGTTATTTCTTTAATAACTCATGGCAAATATGGTAGTTCAAACTCGCTGCAGTTTTTAATATTGTCGGGTTGTATCCCCTTGCAATTTTTCATCAACCTGCTGTGGTCGATAAGCTTTGCCGCGAAAAAGTACAAATCTGTATCAACCGTAACGGTAGTGTGCGCAGTCACAAATGTTTGCCTGAACCTGATTTTGATACCAAGGTTTGGTGGTTTAGGGGCGGCTACCGCATTCTTAGGTACCACGTTACTGCAGGCATTGCTGTATTACAGGCTGGTGAACCGCCAAATCACACTGATATCTATCTGGCCGATTTTGATTTATACCGCTGAAGCTGTCGGAGTTTACTTCGCAAGTATCCAGCTAAAAATCAATTTCTTACTCCAGGGATTATTTGCTGTTTTTTTGTACATGTTAATCACAATACTGACCAGGCAAATAACACGCGTGCACATCAATAACTTTAAAAATTTACTCAATAAATGAATATCCTATACCTGTGCGATGAATACCCCCCCGGCAGGCATGGCGGTATCGGTACATCTGTAAGGTTGCTGGCCCAGCAAATGGCAAAACACGGGAATAAAGTGGTAGTTGCCGGTTTATATGGCCCGGGTTATGGCGGCGCCGATGAATTCGATGACGAGGGTGTTAAAGTTTTTCGTTTTCGCAGGGGGTATAATTTTGATTTTTTAGGCAACGAAACGTCGTTGCTATCATGGGTTGGTTTGCGCTTGCTAAACGAATCTGGTCTGATGGAACGGGATATCAAGAAAAGCCTGGCTATCTATCAAATTAGGCTGGAAGAAATCATTGCAGAATACAATATCGATATTGTTGAGATGCCCGACTACAACGATTACGTACGGTTTTGTAAAAGCGTAGTTCTGTTCCCAAAATTGTCGGTTCCGGTGATCGTAAAAATGCACGGTACTATCACCTACTTTAAAAATGAAGCGAAGCAAGCCGTTCCCGCCAACGTCCTCCAAATGGAGCAGGTTATTTTAAACCAGGCGACAGGTGTATCGTCGGCAAGTAAATACACGGCCGATAAAAGCGCACTATACCTATCTTATAACAAACAAATTACTGTTCTATATAATGGAATAGATACAAACATCCCGGCGGCAAACATCATCAAAAAGGCGAAGCAGGTAATATTTACCGGAACTTTGGTGGAGAAAAAAGGAATACTTCAACTGGTAAAAGCCTGGAACATTGTAAATAAATCACATCCCGATGCGCGGTTGTTCATATTGGGCAAAGGCCCGCTGCAAAAAGTTAGGGCTTACTTAAATGCTGCGGGCGAATCTTCGGTGATTTTTAAAGGCCATGTTGCGACCAATGAATTATATTCGTTTTTACAGGAATCTGCAATAAGTGTATTTCCGTCGTATGCCGAGGCATTTGCGCTGGCGCCGCTGGAAGCGATGGCCTGTGGCACTGCTGTAATAAATTCAAACCGCACATCGGGCCCGGAATTGCTGGGGGATGAAACCACCGGGCTGCTTATTGATCCTGATAACGTAGAGCAAATAGCATCGTCAATAGTTTATCTTTTAAATAACCCCGATGTTTGCACAAGGTTGGCAAAAAACGGATACGAAAGGCTTAAGGAACGATTCGAAATAAGTAAGATTGCACAGGAAAATCTGGCTTTCTACCAGAAAGTGTTAGATGGTATCGCCCCAATATAAGCAGGGTATTAATATTCAACCACCAACCTGTCCTTCGCAGGCTGCCGTTCGCCATAGGTTTCCATCTGGCTTAAAAAATGATATTTGCGGCGAGTGTTTTTAACAGTGATTGTGGCTATTTCCCAGCCTTCACGGCCATCCAAAAAACCCAGGCAAAAAACATAGTTTTTGATAAAACCAAAAATCGGGGATATATACAATTTAATTAACCCGGCCTTTTTACCAGCCCGGAAATATTTTTTTGCACTTAGCTTTGCATAGTAGCTGCCCTTATTGTCAAACTCCTGCACGTTTTGCACCGAATAATGGTGAATAGCACCCGCTATTTTTTTCTTTTGGAAATGCGATGGTATCACCAACGTTTCATGAACCATCGTTTCCGACCATTTTACCCAATTGCGGTTAAACAGGCGAATATGATGGTCGCGCCCCCAGCTGCCAAAACGGATAGGTTTGCCCCCAAAGTACGAGCGGAATTTAATATCGTAAATAACCCGGGTGTCGCTTAAATCGATGGCATGAATGGCTTTAATCAGTTCATCGTCCGGTATCTCATCAGCATCTACGCTTAGTATCCATCCATATTTAGCTTCTTCAATGCCTTTGTTTTTGTTGGCGCCGTAACCATCCCAGTTCTTTTTGTGAGCCTTGCAGTTGTGCCCCTCAACAATACTTGCAGCGCCGTCATCATCTCCGTTGTATACAACTATAACATCATCGGTTAGTTTCCTGGCCTGTTCTATACAGCCATTAATAATGTCAGCAGCATTTTTTGTAATTATAACAACAGAAACCGGAACCATTTATTTAAATTTAGATGCCTTTAACGGCGGTGTTTGTTAATTATATCGGTTATCGGGGCGAAATGGTTGCCTTTGATATAAATTTTAAGCAAATAAATTTCGCCTTAAAATTTAGGGATATGGCGGAATTTATTAAATAGTAATAGAAACTTTCATCATAATACATATTTTTTAATCATTTGATTACCAACACATTAAACACGCCAAATGATTTTTTAAAAGCCGGCAGGCAACCTTTTTTTAACAATCAACGTGATAACGTTTAGAACAATGGGAACTACATTAGCTAACAGGATATAAACCCATATGGGAGAAGAAGAGTTACATCAACTGATCGCGGGCTGCATAAAACAGGACAGGAAATGCCAGAAAATGCTTTATAAAGCCTTTTACGGTTTTTCTATGGGGATTTGCCTGCGCTATGCCGGGAACCGCGATGAAGCGGCGGAGGTGATGAACCAGGGTTTTTTTAAAGTGTTTACCCATATCCAAAGCTTTGACACCAGCAGGCCGTTCAAGGCGTGGCTGGGTAAGATAATGATGAATGTCTCCATTGACTTTTACAGGGCCAATTTAAAAATGGCCTACACAGAAGATTTGGAACAGGCTGAACACGTAAGCGATGGCGACATCGCCGATAAAAACCTGAATTACAACGATCTTTTAGCGATGGTGCAAAAGCTACCCCAGGCTTATCGCACAGTCTTTAACCTTTTTGCAATTGAAGGTTATTCGCACGAAGAAATCGCAACAATGCTTAACATAAATGCCGGCACTTCAAAGTCGAATTTGCATAAGGCCAGGCAAAAGCTAAAAAACATGATATTAAAGGCAGATTCGTCTGCTGGCAGTGCTAATTATAATAATGGCATGGATTGCACCCCGATAGTAGCTATCAAAGCGATAAACATGAACGGGGTGTTTTTAAACAAAGGTATTAGAGAATGAACACAGAGAACGAAAAAAGATTAGACGATCTTTTTAAAAAGAAGCTGGAGGACCCGGTCGATGAGATCCGGTACGAGGAGGGAGATTGGGATGCGCTCGAACAGCTGCTGGATAAACCCAAACGCAAAGGGATTATCTATTTGTGGCCTATTTTAAGTGGTATTGCTGCATTGATGCTGGTTTTTTTAGGATGGTGGGCTTTACGCCCTAAAAACGGGGGCCAGCAAAGTGGCAACCCCGTACAAATGGCCACTCAACCTAAAAAGGATACTATAATTGACAATAAATCAATTCCCGGCGCTAAAAAGCCCGATACTATTATTGACCGGCAGGCCGTTGCCCGCCCAAACGTAAAAGACACTATTATTGATAAGTCGCAAACTATAGTCGCTCACAAGGCACCCGCAATTGTAGCAGACAACGGTCGAGATATCCTTGGCAAAAAAACACCAGTATTAAAAAATAGCCTGCAAAAGCAACCAGCAGCCCTTCTAGTTAAAAATGATAAACAACAATTTGCCACAACACCAGTAAGCCCGAAAAAGGATACTATTATTGACAAAGCGGTTAAAAACAACAAAGTAAGTAACGATGCTTATGCTGTAAACCAGGCGCCGGTTACCAAACCTGCAACAACAGACAACCAGGCCGCGGTAACACAGCCTGCTGTAACACAACCACCAGTTGATACAAAAACTGTATCAGCCGCTAATATACCGGCTAAGCCAAAGGTAAAACCGCAAATGGCGTACCGCCCACAATATACTTTGAGTGTGATTGCAGCACCTGATTTAAATGGGGTGAATTCATTTGCGCAAAGCAAAGTAGGCACAAATATAGGTTTGACATTTGCAATCGGGCTATCGCGTAAACTTACGGTAACAACCGGCGCATTGTATTCGGTAAAACCTTATGCAACCAATTTTAACAACTACCGCAATGGCGTTAAATGGCCTGTGTCGCCGCAGGAAGTTACTGCGGATTGCCGGATGCTTGATATCCCTTTAAATGTTAGCTACCAGGTTTACCACCGTAATCAAAATAAATTATCGTTCGGCACCGGGTTGTCATCATACATTATGCTGCACGAAAGTTATAAATTTGAATATAATGCGAGTAGTATCACCAGTAACTATAGCGGCGGCAGTAGTGCTACAGGGCCTTCAACAATAAACGTTGCTAACCCCGGCAAATACTTTTTTGGCGTAGTAAACTTAAATGCTACTTATGAACATCAAATTAACTCAAAGGTTGGTATCAGCATACAACCGTATATGAAAATCCCTTTATCAAACATTGGCTACAGCCAGGTTAAACTACAGTCTACCGGCGTTGCGGTAGGGCTAAGCTGGAACTTAAATTCGTTAACAAAACCCTAGAAAGAATGAAATATCTAAGTATTATGTTACTTGCCTGGATGACAACCTTCCAGGCGGGACAGGACCTCTACGTCTGCAAAAATGCAAGTATAACGCTGTTTTCAACCGCACCAATAGAGGATATTAAGGCCGAAACATCTACAGGTGCTTCCGTATTTAATGCTGCTACCGGCGAGTTGAACTTCACCGTACTTATCAGTTCGTTCAAGTTCCCCAAGTCATTAATGCAGGAGCATTTTAACTCTGATTATATGGAGAGCGACAAATACCCGCGCGCTACTTTTAAAGGCAAAATAGCTGAAAAAATTGATGTGACTAAAGATGGCAGCTACCCGATAAATGTAACCGGCGATTTAACCGTGCACAATGTAACAATGAAACGCACCATACCTGGCACTATAACAGTCAAAGGCGGGATGATAAGCATGAAATCGGAATTTATGGTAAAATGCGCCGACCATCATATTGACATTCCAAAAATAGTGTTTCACAACATAGCCGAGAGCATTAAAATGACGGTTTCGGCAAATTATGTACTTAACAAATAACAATCACACACTAAACAATTCCTGATATGAAAAAATCTATAATTCTATTGAGTTTCATGCTGGCAGGTATGAGCTTAATGGCCCAAAATTCCGACAAAAAAACAAGTGCCGCAGATTCACTACTGAACTCAATGAGCGGTGGGGAAGCAACCGGCCCTATGATGATATTCAAGTCGTCGAGGCTTGTTTTGTCGCAAAGCACAGAAACTATCAAGAAAAATAACTTTAATTTTTTAGTGATACACCGTTTTGGCGACTTTGCAGGTAAAAACGGTGGCGGCAAGCTGTACTACGGTCTTGATGACGTGGCTGACGTGTACATAGGCTTTGAATATGGCCTGACCGACAACCTTAATATCGACATGGGGCGCAGCACAATTGGTGGTCTTGCCGATTTGGAACTTAAGTACGCGGTGTTGCACCAGGCCAACGGAGGCTCACCATTTGCCATAACTTTACTCGGCGAAACCGGTTTACGGCCGTACGGTAAGGATTTCCCCAAAGCGTCTGACAGGTTTTCTTATTTCGGCCAGGTGTTGATAGCACACAGTTTTTCGCCGGGCAATGTATTGCAAATAGCACCATCATTTGTGCGCAATAACACCCCTATCCCGTTTGTGGTAGATAACGACCTGGACTTTTTTGCGCTGAACGCCACCTTGCGGTTAAAGTTATCGAGGCATGCAGGCTTTATTGTTGATTATGCACATTCATTCTCATCATTCCAACATACCCAGGGCAACGGCTTTTCAGGCCCGTTGGGCTTTGGTTTCGAAATGGAAACCGGCGGCCACGTATTTACACTTAATGTAACCAACGCCCGTGCCGTTAACGAAATAAATTACCTTAGTGGTACCCAGTCGAGCTATGGCCGCGGGCAATACAGGTTAGGCTTTACAATATCAAGGATGTTTGATTTTAACGGGCATAAAAAAGACAAGAAGGAAACGAAGGAAGGCAATAATTAACCATAAAAAGTTAAAATAGCACCATAACGAGGGCCGGTATTTTTATAGCTTTATTAGCTGTAAACTTATACCGGCCTTTGTTATGAAATGCAAATTCTATTTCGCAAGCACAGCTTGTTTTATTGTTTTTTTCCTGTCTGTTAATCGCGTCATTGCCCAGGCAGATGCCGTTGGTATTTTTGACAAGCATGAAGATATTGGGCACCCTAAAAATGCCGGCGCAGCAACTTACGATAAAGTTACCCACACCTATTTTTTAAAGGGATCGGGCTATAACATCTGGTTTAACCGCGACGAATTTCAATACGTTTACAAAAAAATAAAGGGCGACTTTACCGCGACAGCAAATTTTGAATTTACAGGAGCAAAAGGCAACGATCATCGTAAAATTGGTTGGATGATAAGAGAATCTAATGATGAAAAATCCATCGAACTAAATACAGTTGAGCATGGCGATGGACTTACTGTAATGCAGTGGCGTTCGCTCACCGGCCAAAACATGAAAGATCCGGAAGGCGAGATATTTTACCCTGAAAAAAAGTTCGAAGTAATTCAGTTACAGCGTATAGGCAAGCGGCTGATCATGCGTATAGGCCACGTTGGCGAACCTTTAAAAACCGTAGGCGCACATATAATGAAAAACATGCCGGATGAAGCACTGGTAGGTTTATTCATCTGCTCACACGATCCAGAAGTGATTGAAGAAGCAAGGGTTTGGGATGTGCATATTGATATCCCCTGATAAAATAGAATATCCACAAATGATATGAGCGACTATTTCTTTTTTAAAGAAATAATATAATAATCGCCGATATACATCCACGGCCGGGTAGCTTTTAACTGATCTTCTTTATTCTTCAAAAATTGATATGCTTTGGGGTGCTTTTCAGCAAAACCTTCTATGTATGATGGCGGTACGATGCTACATAAGCCTTCCAAACCAACCACACTAAATTTATCCCCGAGATTTTTTATGATGAAAGATGGATTATAATACCAACACTTAAAGTATACCCCTTCAATGTGCGCTTTTGCCCCATTACTGCTAAAAAGCCTGCGGAATGCCGTGCGAAATTTTCCCTTAAAAAGCATTAAGGTTTCCCAAAAGCAAAATTTCGGTAAAATTACAAGAGTAGCTGTACCCCCGGGTTTTAGCAGACCATTAAATGATGCCAGTACTTTATCCAATTCACCTGTGCAATTAAGACCTGCGAAGTTGGAAAATATATGGTCATATGGACCAGCATTGTTTAATTTGTGAAGTTGAGTATAGGAACATTTTTCGGTGCTAACATACTGATCTAAACCATTTAGCGCAACCTTCCGTTTTAGCTCCTGTTGCATCCCTTCAGATATATCAGTTGCATGAACTGTGTGGCCCCGGTTTGCAAAAAATAATGCGTCCTCCCCTGTGCCGCTGTTTAGCTCAAGGATTGAGCTGCCGGGCGCCAGCAGTCTTAAAACATGATCGCGCACCCGTTCCCTTTTATAGTTAATAATGGTATTGCCAGAGTACAACTCATCAAAAATAACCGACTGTGTGCTAAACGCCGATTCCGCCTGTTGCTCGTTGATATTTGCTGCTGCCATCATGCCTCCTCCAGCTTTCGCAGTTTCATGCCTTCGATAAGTGTTGCCGGCGCATGATAAATCACCGAAACGGCTTTCCTGACGCTTTTAAAATTAGCGCTTAACGGGTTATGAATCAGTTTAACCAGGCTGTTTTTAGCGAGGTGTTTATGATAGTTTTGGTGCACATACTTGTGCAGCTGTTTGTAATACGATGGAGGGAAAGTATTGCTGAACATCAGCGCCATCTCGTCTGAATCTGTCCAGTTGGTTTTTTTCTTCAGGTCAGCTTTGACCCTATCATAAAACACGGTACCGGGTAACGGGTATGATACCGATATGCCTATTTCAAATGGCAGTAATTCGTTTATCATATCAATGGTTAATTTAATATCATCCTTCAATTCGCCTGGGTATCCGAATTGAATAAAGAATGAGGGTTTGATATTATTTTCCTTCATCAGCCGGGTAGCTTCGCGTATTTGCGCAATGGTGATGCCTTTATCCATGGCATCCAATATCTGCTGCGAACCGCTCTCTGCTCCTATCCAAACGTTTTCACAACCTGCTAGTGCAAGGGCTTTAACGGTTTCCTCATCGGCCAGCAAATCAGCCCGCGATTGTATCTTAAATCTAATTTTAATATTTTCAATATACAGCAGCTTTGCAAATTCTTTTACCCACCCCGGTTTCAAGCCGAAAATATCGTCGCAAAACCAAATGTGGTCCATTTGATAGTGCTCCTTAAGCATTTTAATCTCGGCAACCACATTTTCGGGACTGCGCGAGTTGTAGCGATTACCGTAAATTGGCTTGGCGCACCAGTTACATTTAAACGGGCAGCCCCGGGTGGTGCTCATGTTCAATGAAAAATACCCCGTGTGTTTGAGCCACGTTTGGCGATAAATATCTATGTCGATTAAATCCCAGGCCGGCAAGGGCAGGCTGTCTAAATCTTTTAAAACCGGGCGGCCGGTTGTTTTGGTGACAGCGCCGTTTTTTATATAAGCAAGGCCGTTTATCGAATCAAAATCACCTAGGTCGTCTTCTATGTGGGTGGTTAGCTCCAGCAGGGTATGCTCGGCCTCTCCTATTATCACAAAATCGGCCCCTTCTGCTAAATATTCTGCGTAACGGTCTGTCGAGTCCGAACTTGAAACGATAACAGTGCAGCCATTGGCTTTAGCTATTTTACACATTTCAAAGGCCGCCTCGCGCATGTTTGTGAGGCACATTTTTGTGAGGTAATTAAAGCCATCGTCGTACACCACAAAATAGCCGGGTTTGTTTTTTTCCAGCGATGACTTAACTTCCTGCGGATCACTCACAAACATGGTATCAAAAAGCGAAACTGTATAGTTATTTTGGCGCATAAAAGCGGCGGCGTAAATGGTACCCAGCGGTGGGTAAGGCTGCCCCAACTGCCATTGCTTTGGGTCAAAACGCAAAAAGTAGGAATGTGAAAACAAGATACTCTTCATACTTTATAAATTAAGCCAGCTTTGCGAACGGCGACAGATTTAGTGAACATACGCACTTTATGCAGGCATCATTCTTACTCATCTCCAACGTTTTCCTGAAATTAACTGCGTTATCGCTATTTAAGATGACATCCAATGATGAATCCCTGATGTTGCCTATCACATCGTGAAAAAAGCAGGGCCTTACATTCCCATCCGCCTCAATAACTGTAGATACCCATGGCGCATTACATTTTTTGAAAGGAAAAGGATTTAACCCATAAAATGCGGCATAATAATTGTAAATGTCCTGTATCTTCTCCCGCGATTCGGCAATAAACCTGTTGGTGAAATTTGATGAATTACTGATTATGCGCGTTATTACTTCCTGCAGCTCGGGCAACTCGCGTTCGGAAATTAATATTTCGTGCTGCTTGGGTTCTTCCCAGGCCATTTGTCGGTTAAATGCATGACTGCTCACGTCGGCAGGTAAAAAGCTGACCTGATCTATCCCCATCAACCGCGCCGCATTGATTATGGCTTCCCAGTTCCTGAAGTTTAAACGGTGTATAACAGTACGGGCAGTTATCCGATAATACGGATTGATTGACTTAATACACTCAACGCCATCCCTTAACTTACTAAAAGCATTCGGAATGTTCCGGATGGCATCATGCAGCGGCTCATCTCCATCAATTGATACGATAACATTGCTAACAAACTCCAGTATTTGAAGGGCGTGCTTTTTAATAGTGAGCCCGGTTGTAAGTAACGTTACCTTGATGTTGTTTTGCTTAAGGATCTGGCACAGCTTAAAAAAATTGGCATTCAGCAAAGCTTCCCCACCAGACATTAAGACTTCCTGCGTACCAAATTTTTTCATGGCACCAAGCAAGCCAAAAACGTCATCTTCTGTTAGCTGCTTCAGGTTTTTGTTATCTTTCCAGATATCGCACATCACGCAGCGGCAATTACATGCGCTGTGGGGCATCAAAATAACTATAGGCAATGCCGATACAATGCTTGTTTTTAAAGTACGGTGCCTTTTATAGGTATGTAATAGAGATTGCCCCGGCATAATATTTAATGTTTTATGGTCACCCAGTAAAATGGGTCTCTTTTACTCATTTTATTGACCAGCCTGTGCGGGTTAAATAATACCCGGTAATTAAATGGCTTCAAATCGTTTACAGTGTGATGGAAATAATAGGCCGCCATTTCGGGGTACCCCATGTCGTTGTAGTATTGTTCGGTCCGGCGGGCAGCACCTTCAACCTGGTTAGGACTGTAAAAATTTGTGTCGATAATATGAATTTCGCCATTCCAGTTCAAACATGAAAGTGCATCTTGCAAAATATTTTTTATCGATGGGAAATATTGTATGGATGCTGCAAATAAAATAACATCAAACTTTTGGCCCGAAAACGTTGTGGGGTCGAAACCCGCACAAATAAAATCCAGCCTTTCATTTTTAAAAAGGCGTTCCGCCTGCATAATTTCAGGTTCGTTTACATCTATGCCGGTAACTTTTGAGCCTTTGATGGTTAACAGCATCGACGATAACCAACCATTGCCACAGCCGATTTCTAAAATATTAAGCGGTTTGTTTTTTTCCTTCAGATAATCAATCAATTTTTTTGCCGACCGTTTCCTTACCTGCCATTCTTTATAATGAATATGTGTCGGTTCAATATCCGGCAAAAACATTACCTGGCAATCCGTTAGAACGCGTTTTTCCTGGTTTCGTACATCAATATACAAATCAGCGAAAGCCGTATCCACGGTTTCATCACGTTTATTCTCAACACTTAAATTAACCAGGTGCACTTTAATATTGGATTAAAAACCTTGTATTTCGGGCTGGCGGTAACGCCAAACTTTTTGCAACAGCTTTATTTCGTACGGATATTTGTACATATTAACTTTGTAACGAAGGCCGGCCACCAATTGTATCGCCTTCCGTTTTATTAAATTAAGCCGGATGTCTGTAACTGTAGGATACACGCCGTTAAGCACCGTTTCAAAGTTCCGTATCTTATCAATCATATCAGGTGTGAGCCACGGGGTTAGCGGATTTTTCCGCAAGTCAAAACTTTCCCATGCAGGGCTTATCCAATCTTCCAAAGTTTGCGGGAAACGGAAACCACTGGCCAATACCTGCTTATACATTTCCGAGCCTTCCGTAGGTACAGGGCTGTAGGTATAAATTATTATCTCTGTCTTTGGGTTTACGGCCTTAACTTTTTTAATAAAGTCAATCTCAAAATCAATCTGGGCCTGTACCTTTTCCGGTGTTGGCGCCGGTGTACCCAACACAAAGGAATATTCAGGAATAATATCAAACTTTTTTAACCGCTCAGCAAACTCAATAATCTGGTTACCGGTTTGGGTACCGCCCTTATCCATCTGCGCCAAAACCTCGTTGTTACCACTCTCAGCCCCAAAGAAAATTATTTTGCACCCTGCTTCACGAATAGCGGCTAAAGACGAATCTTTAAATTTGCTCATGGTGTCAATACGTGCCATGCCCCACCATGTCATGTTCTCATCCTTTACCAGTTTCGCA
Organism: Mucilaginibacter sp.; assembly: GCF_025359345.1. Lineage (GTDB taxonomy): Bacteria > Bacteroidota > Bacteroidia > Sphingobacteriales > Sphingobacteriaceae > Mucilaginibacter. The sequence continues at coordinate 35,431 of NZ_JANYGQ010000003.1, read as the reverse complement.
AACTCAACCGCACGTTTTTCCGAAACAAAAAAGTTGTTGTCATGAAATTCGATGGCATCTGCACCCCATTTATCCTTTATGTATTTTACGTCTTTATAAATTGCCTGCGCAGATTTTCCTTTCCACCGTGCCTCGTATATCGGCACCACGGCACAAAATGAGCAGGTAAACGGACAACCTATACTGGAGTGATAGGCCAGTGTTTTATTCCCCAGGTAGGTTTTGCCTAAAAACTTGGTAATGGGATAAAACGTGCCCAACTTATCGTAAGGCAGCGGCGGGAGCGAATCCTGATCTATTAAATCTTCCTTCGCGGTCTTGGTTATTTTCCCATCAGGAGCCTTATAGATAAGGTTTTTAATAAATTCAAATGGCTGGCCGCGCTCTAACGCATCAATTAAGTTAGGAAAAGCATGATCGCCGGGGCCGTTGATGATAAAATCGACATAACCAGAATACAACACCGCATTTGGTTGATTGGACGGGAAATAACCGCCCCAAATCATTGTTGTATAGGGAAACTTTTGTTTTATCGCTTTCGCGGCCAGTATAGCCTGCCGTAGTTGCGGGCCTGGCATAACTGTAAAGCCAAGATACTTGAACTCACCGCTGCTCAGGTACGATTCTATCTTTTTTATAGGGTCCGATTCACAATTACCGTCAACAATAACCCAATCATATTTATCATTAACCGATGCGGCAATGTTTAAAATTGAATTAGGGATGCGGTATTTATTAATTGAACTTTTGGGATTAAACAATAGTATCTTACTCATCTTTTGCTAACACGTTATGCGGTACCAGGGTAAAATCTCCGTAATACCGGCGGTTTTACACCACCGGTATTTCCCATACGGAGACATCAATTCACACAAAACCCAATTAACCCCAATTAAACAATTACTCAACAGTAATTACGCCCTGTAAAAAGCTATGGTTGCCTGCCGCATTAAATAATTTGCGTGGGCAACCGACATAGCTATTTAAGCGTAATGACGAGTAGAGAATTAGAGAATCAAGAGGCAAGAATCAGGAACCAAGACAATAAGATATAGGATTTGGTGCTTAATTTTTCTATCTTGACACTTAGCTCTTGGTTCCTGACTCTTTTACAATGATAGAAACGCTGAAAAAAATTTTCCGTAAAAACGTCCAACCAGCCGCCTTCAAAGAACGGGGAGTTGTAGAGGCATATGATATTTGGGCAGATGAATACGATGCACAACCAGGCAACCTCATGCTCGACCTGGATGAACTGGTTTTTACCGAACTGTTGAATACTATCGATATAAAAAATAAAAACGTGGCAGATATTGGCTGCGGAACAGGCAGGCATTGGCCCAAAATTTTCAATAGAGACATTGCGAGTCTCACGGGTTTCGATGTTTCGCATGGCATGCTGGGAAAATTGCGCGAAAAATTCCCTTCTAATGATACCTATGTGATTAGTGATAACCTTTTTTCGAAAATACCTGATAATACATACGATGTAATCTTATCAACCCTTACAGTCGCCCATATTAAGAACCTTGAGGAAGCCTTAAACTCCTGGAGTCGCTTAGTAAAAGATAAAGGGGAAATTATCATTACTGATTTCCACCCCAATGTGCTGGGATCAGGCGGGCAGCGTACCTTTAGGCATAATAATACGCATATTGCGGTGCAGAATTTTGTACACCCGACCGATAAAATTAAGGCGATACTTTCGAAAAATAATTTCAGGGTGATCAATGAGATAGAAAAACGCGTGGATGAAACCGTTCGGCATTACTACCAGGTACAAAACGCCTTACACGTTTACGAAAAATTTAAAGGCTTCCCAATAATTTACGGGATACATTTTGGGAGGGAATAATGGTCCTGCAGAATGTTGATATATTGGGAACTGAGTCACCGGTAGACATCCGGGTTTGCAATGGAAAGATAGCGGACATTAGCCCGGCATCTGCCAACGGCAAAATTGGGCACCTCAGCTTATCGTTTAACAATGCCATCGCTTTCCCCGGCCTCATCAACTCGCACGACCACCTGGATTTCAACCTGTTCCCCGCCCTTGGTGGCAAGGTTTTTAGTAATTACACCGAATGGGGTAAACATATACACGAGGCTTATAAAGACGAAATTGCTGCCATAACAAAAATACCGGCAGCATTACGATACCAATGGGGTGTTTACAAAAACCTGCTTTGCGGCGTTACTACCGTGGTTAATCACGGCGAAAAAACGGGTTTAACAAATACGCCGATAACCGTTTTTGAAGAAACCCATTGCCTGCACTCGGTGCAGTTCGAAAAACAATGGAAAGTAAAGCTGAATAACCCGGCAAAAAAAAGTCTGGCGGTAAATATGCACGTGGGTGAAGGAACCGACGCGCTGTCGTCGAAAGAAATTGACAAACTGATAAAATTTAACATTTTAAAACGAATATTAATAGGCGTACATGGAGTCGCTATGTCGGGCGCGCAGGCCGAACATTTTGAAGCGATAGTATGGTGCCCCGAAACGAATTTCTTCCTGCTAAATAAAACCGCCCCGGTTAATGTATTGAGTAAACATACCGAAATTTTATTCGGGACCGACTCTACCTTAACCGGCAACTGGAACATTTGGGAACAACTACGACTCGCCAGGAACACCGGTATGCTTAGCGATGAAGGTCTTTTCGCGACCTTAAACCATAACCCTGCCACTGTTTGGAAGCTGAATTGCGGCGATATTGCTACCGGCAAGGATGCAGATTTGGTAGTGGCAAAAAAAACTACAGGAGAAAACAGCTACGAAGCTTTTTTTGGGCTTAACCCTTTGGATATTTTGCTGGTAACCCATAAGGGCGAAATCAGCCTTTTTGATGAAGAGTTGCTGCCGCAATTGCTGGATGTTGATTTAACCGGATTTAGTCGCATTTTTATTGGTGAATGTTGTAAATATGTAAAAGGTGATTTACCAGCATTGTTAAAACAAATACGGTTTCACCAGCCAAACTTAAAGTTCCCTGTAACAATTAACGAAACAATCGAGGCATGAGCTTACTGCAAAAAATATCTGCCAGGGCTGTACGGAGGGTAGTTTACCTCTCCAGGGATTTACAGCATGCTCTTGGGCTGGGCAATGGCATTTATAAATCTGCAAAAGGCAACAGGATAATACTTTATCACGGCGTTTGCAATAGTGAACCGTTAAAATTCAATACGCTTTTCATCACTAAAAAAACTTTTGAGGCACACCTTAAATTCTATAAAAAGCACTTTAATGTGGTGTCGCTGGATGATTACTATGCCCAAAAGTTCAACAAGGATAAGTTTAACATTTGCATTACGTTTGATGACGGATTTGCAAATAACCATAAATATGTTTTACCGCTTTTGCAGCAATACCAGGTGCCGGCAACGTTTTTTATAACTGCTATAACAACCGAAGGCCATGATGTTTTATGGAACGATTTCATCAGCATTTTTGGCAAGTACGGCCCGGATAAAATCGTTGTGAGCGATGAAACATACATAAAAAACCGGCATAACAAATATATTTCGACCATCACAGGTACGGGTTTAATTGAAAAACTTTGGGGCTGTGGTTTTAGCGAAAAGGAAGCCATGATGAAGGAATTGTACCCGTTATCACCCTTTAAAACAAACCCATCCGATTATGACTATTGGCAACAAATGTCCGCAAACCAAATTGCGGAGTTATCAGCTTCACCATATGTAACCATAGGCGCACATAGTCTTTATCATAACGATTTGGCAAGAATTAATATTAATGATACTATGGCTGAGTTGGTTAACAGTAAGCTTTTTCTTGAAAACATCACACAAAAAAGCATTAGCAGCTTTGGGTTTCCATATGGCTCGTACAGTCCCGAAGTTATAACATTGGCAAAAAGTGCCGGCTATACGCAACTGCTTGCCACCGCCTTTTTAAACTGGGCTGATAAAAGCGACGCCGCCATGCGCGAGCGTTTTACCATAAATCCATTTATTTCAGTTAACAACCAAATGCGTGCAACCATAAAGGGCAGCTATGAATAGTAAACCGGCCACCGATAAATATACCGTTGAAAGGTTAACGGCAGGCAACCTGGCTGACGTTGGACTACTGCATAGTACCGTTTATGGAAAAGAAGTCTCCCCCGACTTTTTTGAAAAAAAATATAATACCAGGTTCACCGGTGTTGAATTTACCGGTTTTATTGCCTACACAACGTGGCGGCAGCCAATTGCATTTTATGCAGTCATACCATGTTTAATAAAAGCTGACAACGATGTTATTTTGGCTGCACAATCGGCCGATACGATGACACACCCGGTGCACCGTAACAGGGGATTATTTGTGGAACTGGCCCTCACAACGTTCCAGCTATGCCGCGAGCTGGGTATCAGGTTGCTTTTTGGCTTTCCAAATCAAAATTCCCTGCCCGGCTTTGTAAATAAGTTGGGCTGGCAAACTGCGCATTATTTAGATTGTTTTATTATCCATACCCCCAATTTTTCGTGGAACCGTTTTTTTGGAAAATTGCCGGCACTAAAAGTTCTGTATAGCCGCTACCAGCAACACGTCCTGAAAAAGCACTTGCTGGACCAAAGAGGGGTAGAAAATTCGATAATTAATGATGGTTGCAGTGGAGTTTACCGGGATGAGAACTATTTAAGATACAAATCCTATAACGATACAAAAGTCATTAAACTAGGCAGCTCAACTTTATGGATTAAAATAAGCGGCATACTTTTAATTGGGGATATTAATTTGCAGGCCGACGATTTTGACGATATGATGTACGAGCTAAAAAAACTTGCCGGTAAACTTGGGCTCAAACAAATACATTTTCATGCAAGCCCGGGAACTACCTTACACGGACTGTTTGCTATGCGGTTTAAGTCCATTCAATCCTTTCCGGCAATATTTAAGGTGTTAGGTGAGGATTTGCCGCTGGATAAGGTTAAATTCACATCAGCAGATATTGATACTTTTTAAAAATGGGATTAATAAACAAGCTTTTTTTCGACAATAAAAAAATACGGACCTTTTATATTACAAGGCTGCACCAGGCTGATGTTGTGGAAAAAGTTTATTTAAAAAACGGCAGTTACAAGGCCGATATCACTGCTACCAACAGTATGATTTGCCTCGACCCGTTTTGCATGGCAGCCTGGTTACCTGCTGATGAGGCCACGTTAACCAGCAACCAGGAAGCACAAATTCACTTTGTTACAGGATGGGAGATCAACGCCGTCATTGATGTATCACTTATTGAAAAGATACCTACCCCCAGCGGTGTGTTGTTTTTATTTAAGGTTGAAAGTGTAAAAAACTACCAATTAAGTACTTTGCACCGATTGGTACTGTTTGCTTACTTTTTACGATCGAAAGCCAATACCTATCAAAGCCGCAGGGTTATCAGCGCCATGTATTCGTACCCACGGAGCATTATTATCGTATCCTATAAAGACGACGGGTATTGCAATATTTTCCCGATGGATATACATGGCTACATACAACAGGAAGACATGTACATATTAGGCCTTCGGACCAGCAATTTAACCCTCGACAAAATACTTGCCGCAAAAAAAGTTGTTGTTTGCGATACCAATGATGTTGATATTGAAACAGTATATAACCTGGGCAAGCACTCCAGCAAATCGCCCACATCCCCCGACCAATTGTCTTTTAAAACGATGCCGAGCGAACTGTTCAAATTCCCTGTGCCCGACTTTGTGGGTGCGTATAAGGAGATAGAAATCATCTCGAACAAAAAAATGGGCTACCACATGCTGATGGTCGGCCGGGTTTTAAGCAAAACGCAATTAAAAAGCAATCCATCATCGCTTTACCACGTTGGGTTTTTACAGTTTCAAAACAGTAAATACGAAAGTATTGACGGGTTATTTTAAAATAGGGTTTTATGCTGTACGTATCCATAAGTTATAGTTATTCCCCCGGTTTTGACACGCCCGAAAGCTGGTTTAAACGCACAGCCGGCTACGCGGGTATTTTTGAGCAACTGGCAAAAAACAACCAGGTAATCAGCCTTAAGCAAATTGACTATGAAGGAGATGCCATGCACAATGGCGTGGAGTATAAGTTTGTAAACTTAAACCGTAAAAAAACACATTTTCCCTTTAAACTAAACCGGTTTATAAAAAACCTAAAGCCAGACGTTGTAATAGTGCAGGGATTGCATAACCCGGTGCAATTGATATTATTACACCTCATCCTGCCTAAGAAAACAAAGATAATAGCTCATCACCACGCTGAAAAACCAATGAGCGGCTTAAAAAAATACGCGCAAAAGCTGGCTGACCGTTTTACAGATGCTTACCTGTTTGCAGCGATGGCTATGGGATTGGATTGGGTACGAAAGGGCAACATTTCTTCCTATTGGAAAATACAGGAAGTGATGGAAGTATCATCCAATTTTTATCCAATCGATAAAGATTTAGCCAGGGAAAAAACCGGGGCTGCAGGCAACCCGGCATTTTTATGGGTCGGCAGGCTTAACGACAATAAAGACCCGCTGAACATAGTGCGGTCATTTTTAAAGTATTCCAAAACCAACCCAGCCGTGCACCTGTATATGATTTATCATACTGCAGAACTATTGCCCGAAATAAAGGAACTAATAGCTAAAAATGCAGGCGAACATAATATTACATTAGTTGGGCAGGTGCCACACGACGATTTGCAGGATTGGTTTAACAGCGCCGACTTTTTGCTATCAGGTTCGCATTATGAAGGCAGCGGTACAGCAGTATGCGAGGCCATGTCATGCGGATGTGTGCCTGTTGTCACTGAAATACAATCATTCAAGATGATTACGGACAACGGCAAATGCGGCGTACTTTACGAGGCCGGAAACGAAGCCGCGCTTTTGGCTGCCTTGAATAGTCTTGATAAATTAAATCTTAAAGAAAAACGGGAATTGTGTTTGAGTTATTTCAGAGAGAAGCTATCGTTTGGTGCAATTGCAAAGCGAATAGAAGAAATAGTAAAAGAATTATAGGCGTATGGGATAATCTATGGTAGTTCGCTAACCCTTGAATCATTAGAATCTTGATAAGCAAATCTTAATCCACAAACAAACTAATCATATTTTTCGCGATTTGCTCAATCGAACACATCAACACCGGGTCGTGATCGAGTTTTTTGTTCTTTAAAAGGGATAGTAAACGGGCGTTCATTTCTCCCTGTGATTTTACTACAAAATGATGACGATATTCTTTATCCATGGGTTTGCAAAGTGATACCACATGCGCGCCACTGTACAACGCTTCGGATATAACAGCACCAAAACCTTCATACCCGGATGGGTGCAAAAAAATCTTAGATCGTTGCATTAACTTCAACACCTCTTTATGCGGCACTTCGCCCTTAAAGGTAATGTTCCCCTCTACCCCTTTTGCCCGCGCCAGTGATTTTAACGATTGCATTTCGGGCCCCTTGCCGCAAATTACCGCGTTGATATTGGGAAAATCCTCTTTCAAGTAAGCAATTGCTTCAATAAAAAGGTCGTACTGTTTTAAAGGGATTAATGCCCCGGCTCCTAAAATATCTACGTCCCGTTTAGCAGGAGTTGTTTTAAATAACGAAGTGTCAATACCTACCGGGATAACCTGAAGCGGTTTTACCCCATAATTTTTCTTCACTTCCCGCGCGACAAAATCAGATAAGGCTATGAGTTCATCGCCCTTCGGTTTTATCCATTTAAAATATTTATTCCGTTTCCTTGCGTCCTGCCCAAGCAGCCAACTATAATGCGCCAGGTGGTGTTTCTTCGCAAAACGACTACCCACAAATGCACACTCGCCAAACCAAAAGCTCAGCAGGCCTATCAGCCGATGTTCTTTGTGGAGTTTTTTCAGTATCAGCCAGGCTTTTATCCAGGTAACCAGGCGATAAATCCTGCCACGGTCTTTGCGTCCAATTGAAATTACTTTTACACCATGCCATTCATACTCAGCAGCAAAAAATGGGTATTGAAAAGTCAAAACTATAATATTAAGACCGGGGCAAATTTCCTTTAATGCTTTTACAAAGATTTGCTGCGGGGGCAAACATGCCGTATCCGACCTATCTTTCGGAAAGCCGGGACTTAAAATTACCAATGTTTGCCTTTTACTTTTCATCAATCGTTATTACTTTATTACAATATTTAAGGCTGCTTTTATTATGAGTAATAAACAATATCATTTTACCCTGCGTGGTAAGCTGTTTCATTTGGGTAAGGATATCATTTTCCGACGCACTATCCATTTCGCTGAATGGTTCGTCCAGTATCAGTAAATCAAAATCGTGATACAGTGCCCTTGCCAGCATAACCCGTTGCCGCTGGCCACCGCTTATGTTTTTACCATTTTCGGTAATTATCTTTTCCATCCCTTCCGGGTAGTGTTCTACAAGCTTTTCAACACCGCTTAAAATGGCAGTTTCATGCAACTTGCCAGGGTTATAACCATCATCAGAAAGCGTAATATTTTTTATAATTGAATCGTTGATAAAAAATGGCTGCTGCTTTACATACGATATGCGGCTGCGATAGGCAACCCTGTCTACGTCACTGGTTTTGGTGTTATTGATGCAAATACTGCCGCCACCAGGAGTTAGAAAACCAAGCAAGAGATTAATAATTGTTGTTTTTCCATTACCCGAACTGCCGGATATACCTACAAAATCGCCCGGTTTAATATCGAAGCTGAGATTATTTAAAACGGGATGATTTTTATAAGTAAAACTGATACTCTCAAAAGCAATAGCATTAATCGGTTCTACAGCAATGGTTTTCCGTACCGACGGCGCACCAGCTTCTGCAGGCAATAAATCTGTTAAGGTAAACTTGTAAGTTTTTATCTGCCCGCTACTGTTTAGTATTTTTACTATACCCGGTATAATTTTGTATGCCGCGGCCATAAACACTCCGATGGTTACCATATTAATACCCGGTGCGCCGGGCGATAACTTGTTAATGATAACCAATATTAAAAAGCCCAGCACGGCAAAAACCTCCACCAGGCGCGATGGCAGGCTTTGCAAGGTTTGCTGGGTGGCAATGTTTTCATTCAGTTGATTTTGATAGCTGGAATAACGTTCCGAAAAAAACTCATTCTTGTCGTAAACATTACTTTCTACGTAACCGGCCAGCGATTCGTGCAGGTGTTGCAGTGCTTTTTCGTTGGTTATTTTTATGCTGTCGCGAACATCTTTCAATCTTTTCCTGATGTACCATCCCAACAAAACGACAGGTGGTAACAGCAATAAAAAAAGCAGCAGGAATAATGTAGGGTGGTAAAACAAGATAGCTAGCACGGTAAAAGATATCAATATTAGCTGCGATACAATTTGCTGAACGTTGGTGAGTATGTAATGGCTAAATTCGATAGGTTGCTGACTTATTTGCCGGACCTGGACGGACGAATCTATACCTACAAACCGACCGTAATCGTCCGAAAGATAGTTAAGTAAATTCCGTTTGGAAAGCCTTGATGCCACATTGTAAAAAAAATGGTGTTGCGATTTTAAACCGATGTAGCCAAACAGGTTTTTTAAGCTAAAAAGGATAAAAAACACACCGATGAGCAGCAGTGAATCCGGATTTAGTAACAATTGTGGCAAGAACGAAAGCCTGATCTGCGTTGAATTTTTGGTATACAGGTTCAATACAAAAAGCAGGGCTCCTAAAAACGCAATATCCAGAACGCCAATCACAAAGTCAAAGACAATCAGCTTATACAGCTTTATCTTTTCCCTGCCATTTAAGATAGCCGAAATACCTGCTAATACTTGCTTCAATTGTTTTAGGGGTGATTGGGTTAATACCTACAATCACATTACGCGGGGATACAGGGATTGGTTGCCAACACAATTGAAAGATTTAAACGATTTACAGGATTAAAAATAAACACGATTAAGAAATCTTGTCAATTTCTTAATCGTGTGAATCCTTAGTATCGCTTAATCGTGTTGGTTATACCCTGTTTATCGATATATCTTCGTGAACTTCAACAGTTTTGCTCACAATGCTTTCTTTTTGTTCCATAACACCTTTCCAGAAACCGGCAGCTACGAGGCCGCCAAGTATCGGGGCAACTACAAACAACCATAACTGATTGAGCGCTTTTCCACCTGCAAATATTGCGGGGCCAAGGCTGCGGGCAGGATTTACTGACGTGCCTGTGATTGGGATTACCACTAAATGGATTAACACCAGCGATAAACCTATAGCCAGGCCAGCCATTGCCGGGTTTGCGCGTTTGGCAGTAGTTCCATAAATAACCACCAGGAACAGGAATGTAAATACAGCCTCTGCAATAAATGCTGATTGGGTTGAATATTTACCCAAATAGCCTTCACCCCAACCGTTGGCGCCGAGGGCATACTCGCCCATCGAAAAGCCTGGTTTGCCGGACAGCAACAAATACAATACGCCCGAAGCACAAACGGCACCGATGCATTGCGAAATTACGTACCCCACACAGTCTTTAACACTTAGTTTGCCGGCAGCCAGCATACTGATGGAAATGGCGGGGTTGATGTGGCAACCGGAAATTGGCCCGATTGTGTACGCCATAACCACAACACTAACACCAAAAGCCAGCGAAATACCTAACAGGCCTATACCCGAAGGTGGAATTCCCGGGTCGGACGCGCCGGCAATAACTGCTGCGCCGCAGCCAAATAACACAAGGCAGAATGTGCCGATAAGTTCGGCTACGTACTTAGTTGAAGATTTAGTTTCCATAATTTATCAAAAGATTAGGTTTTAAATAACTAAATATAACCAACTAATTTTCAATTATGGCAGACCAGCGCTAAATAAAATGTTAAGTAAACAATATGGTAAAGTCGGTTTTCTTAGGAGTTATGGTTTTTAACGAGAACTCAAAACCATGGTTAACCAGGATTTCGCGCACGAGTGTTAGGCCTATCCCCTGCCCGTCTTTCTTGGTACTAAAAAATGGTGAAAACAAATTGGCGGTTTGTTCAGCATTAATACCCGGACCTGTGTCTGAAATAGTGACGCAGTTTTTGTAGGCTGTGGTAATTAGCGTTATCGTCCCGCTTTTGTCAATGGCCTCAATGGCGTTTTTGACAATATTTATTAACACCTGCTCCATTTGCTGCTCATCGGCCATAATTTTTAATGGGCCATCCGCCAACATTAATTTAAATTCGATATTGTTCTCCCTGGCCTTAACCCCCATCAGCATCACAACCGAATTTAACAAGTGGTGCACGTCAATAGGCTGTTTGTTGGGGGGCGGCAGCTTCACTAAATCGGCAAAATTGCGCATAAAAAAATTAAGGTTTTCGTTCCTGTCCATAGCTACCTGCAATGCATCTTTTAACACATTAAATTGGTGACCTTCCCAAAGCTTGTCAGTTTTTAAAGCCGATTGCATGATCGAATTGACCGGACCAACCGTATTGTTTACTTCGTGTGCCATCATCCGTATCACTTTGCCATATACATTTTTTTCGGCAGCTACAATCTCGGCCGTTAAATCCTCAATCATAATAAAGTGCCGCGAAAATCCGCGATCGACAAAATGCGATTTCTGTAGCTTGTAGGTGTTGATACCATCTGCCTTAACCAGGACTGTTTCACCAGATGTTAGCAATTTTATCTGCTGAAGCAACGGATGCTCTTGTCTATCTACCGGGTAGTTAAGTACCAGGCTCGCTTCGATGCCCAAAATCTGTAAAGCTTTTGGATTTATTTGCTGCACATTATCGTCATAATCTAAAATAACAATGCCTGTGGGCGAGGTGAAGATTAACTTCTCTAAAAAAAAATGCTGCTGCTCCTGCCGGGTACGCTCGGTGCGCAACTCGTCCATCATCTGGTTATAAACATCAATCAATTGGTCAATTTCGTGCTTGCCAGTCGAGAGGAACTTTACATTAAAGTCGCGGTCTTTTATAGCCTCAACACCCTGCATCAGTGTTTTGAGCGGTTGAATCAATTGCCGGTAAAGCTGTATGGCAATAACAATTGAGATTATTACAAATACCTCGGATGCGATAAACCAGACCTTATCCTTAAAAATAAACCAGGTAAGCGTAAGGGCAACCATGTGTATAATTACCACGAACAGGATATATTTAGTCCTCAGCTTCATCGTAAGGGATTTGGTATTTATCCAGCCGGCGGTATAGCGCACTGCGGGTAAGCCCTAAAGATGCAGCTGCTTTTGCCACCCTGTTTTTGTGGTGTTCCATCGCGCGTTTTATCATTGCAACCTCTACCTCCTCCAACGTTAAGGTACCGATGCCCGGCAATTGGATATTCCCCTTTTTCACCGGCGAAAGTTCGAGCTGGGTGCGAAAATCGTCGATATCCAACTCATCCTTTTTACTTACCAGGATAGTTCGCTCCACGATATTTTTTAGCTGGCGGATATTACCGGGCAGCGGCAATTGCTGCAACCATTTCATGGCGTTGCTTGCTACGGACAATGCCGGGCGGTTATAAATTTCCTTTAAGTTATCGATAAAGTAATTTACCAGCAGTGGTATATCTTTTGGCCTGTCGCGCAGGGCGGGGAGGTAAACGGTAATCAGGTTTATTCGGTACAACAAGTCCTCTCTAAAGGTGGCTTTACTAACCATTTCCTCGAGGCTTTTATTAGTTGCGCAAACTACCCGTACATCCACCGATTTTGTACGGCTGCTGCCAAGCACTTCGTAAGTCCTGTCCTGCAATACACGTAGTAGTTTTACCTGGCTTCCGGCATCGAGGTCGCCTATTTCATCTAAAAAAATGGTGCCTTTATTAGCCATTTCAAAGCGGCCCACCCTGTCAAACCGCGCATCGGTAAACGCGCCCCGCACATGGCCAAACATTTCACTTTCAAACAGAGAGGTGGATATACCGCCCAAATTTACCTTTATAAAAGGCTTATTGCGGCGCAGGCTGTTTTGGTGGATAGCCTCGGCAATCAGTTCTTTACCCGTACCGCTCTCACCCATTATCAGTATTGATGCATCCGTACCAGCCACCCGGCCGATAGTCTCCAATATATTCAGCATTTTAGGGTCTTCGCCAATTATATGCTGAAAGTTATAGGTTTTATCAAGCTGTTTGCGGGTATGGTGTTCGGCTTTTTTCTCATTCAGATCGAGCAGCGTTTTTACCGATTGCAGCAAATGGTCATTGTTCCAGGGCTTGTTGATAAAATCATTTGCCCCAGCCTTCATTCCCTGTACTGCCAGTTCTATGCTGGCCCAGCCTGTTATCAATATAACTGGTATGGCAGCATTTATCTTTTTAATTTGATTTAACAATGCCATCCCCTCCTTACCCGATGTATCGTTGGAAAAATTAAGGTCGAGGATAATCAGCTCTGGCTCGTTTTTTTTTATCAGCTTGATTGCTTCAACAGGTCCGGCACAATCCGCAGCAGTATAACCCTCGCTGGTTAGTAACAGGAGCAGTGAAGTGCGTACGGCAATATCATCATCAATTACTAATATCATAATTTAGTACAAGTATAATTAATCTGAACCGGGATTAAACAGATTAGATGATTTATCAGATTTTGGCGAATGGCAACGGCAATCCAGAAAATCCCCTAATCTGAACCAGGATTAAACAGATTTTGGGATTTATCAGATTTCGGCGAATGGCGGCCTCAATCCAGGTAATCCTTTCATCTGAACCGGGATTAAGCGGATTAGATGATTTATAAGATTGCGGCGAATCGCAGCCGTGATCCGTGCAATCCGTTAATCTGCTTAATCCCGGTTCAGGTTACTCTTCATGCAGTGCCACCGCCGGATAAATGGCAGCAGCCTGCTTACCAGGATAAAGCGAGCATAAAAACACCAGCAGGTAAATAAATACAATAGCAAAAACCATCGCTACCAGGTAAATCCCCGCTGCTAGGTCAAACACATTAAGCAATGGCAGCTGAATCGCGAAAAACGTCCCCAGGATTAGGGAAAGCGTTGCCAGTATCATCGATTCGGCTATTAGTTGCCATGAAACCGAACTGCCTGTGGCACCCACCGCCCTGCGTAAACCAATTTCACCACGGCGCTTGTTAATGTTATACCAAAGTACACCGAACAGACCTAAAGCCACATTAATTATCAAAAAACCACCTACGATACCCAAAACTATCATCGGTACAACTGTAAAATAGTTGGTAGATACCCGCCTATTGGTAAGGTGCTCAATTTCCACATTCGAGTTTTTCATATAATTGGCCAATGTTTTGTAAAGTCGGGCCTCAAAAGCAGCGGTGGCACCCTCATTAACCCGCACCATTATTTTACCAAGCGAATGGTAGGAGCCTGTGTCAGTACGATGATAGACTGCATAGCCTGCAGGTGCATAGTCGCCCTTGGCTTTAATGCCTTGTATTACACCTATAACTTTCATTAGCTTTTTGTCGTGGCCGGGTTGGTCGCCATCTCCAATTAATTTCCCAACTGCTTGTCCATTTCCAAAAAACTTCTCCTTTAAATCTGAACTGATGATTATGGGCTGATTTTTTGAGGCTACGTCTGCTTTATTGAACCAACGACCTTCCAGTAGTTGCGTGGTCATGGTACTGTTGTAGCTATCGTCAGCAATATATTGGTTTACTCCCCCTACCTGCATTCCGTTATAGTTTGCACTTCCCGACCAGGTATTTTGCGAAAAAGGAACATTATCGCTGCAAAAACTGATGTCTTTAACACCCGGTAGCGCCCTTAAGTTCTGGCTCAATGTTTGGTAATAGGTATCAAGCGAATCGGTATTGGTTGTTTTAAAGGAGTTATTATAGCTTACCACCCAAACGTTTTGATATTCAAAACCCATCGGTTTTTTATAATTATTATAGTAGTACACCAGCAGGGTAAACACCGCGAATAGTACCAGGAAAGAGAACAACATCTCGGACATTAATAAAAAGTTTTGTTTCTTTTTATTCCATATCAGTTTAAATAAATGCTTGAACATAATATCTTAATTTAAATGATTTGACAATTTTTATTGTGCCTTAAGCGCGGTTACCACATTCAGTTTCGACATGCGCCAGGCCGGATAAACACCCGACAGCAGGCCAAAAAAGAAACATATCAGCAAGCCAATGCCCAACACCGTAAAGTTTAGCGTTAAAACAAGGTTGGGTATAAGGTTTTCACCGTTAATTACCTGCAGTGCTATTACCGATAACACTACCCCTATCAGCCCGCCCAGCAATGTTAGAATAATGTTCTCCACAATAAACTGGTAAACCAATGTACGC
Source organism: Mucilaginibacter sp. (assembly GCF_025359345.1). GTDB lineage: Bacteria > Bacteroidota > Bacteroidia > Sphingobacteriales > Sphingobacteriaceae > Mucilaginibacter. Next base: position 20,204 of record NZ_JANYGQ010000003.1, on the reverse strand, counting down.
GATGATGCGCCGAAGGCTTTACGTACGCCAATTTCCGACGATCGCTCCATAATACGGGTGATATTGATATTAACCAGGTTAAGCGTTGGCAGCAACATTACCAGCAAAGCAAAAATGCTGATAGCTGTAAGCGCAATAGCCACGCCGGAATGATTCTCGTCGCCTGCATCAAGGTAGGACCGGATATATGGATCGGCATGGCTGTATATTTTTATTACGTCCTTGCTTGGTAACGGCACCCTGGTTATCATATCCTCGTATTCATCATGCATTTTAGATAAATCGGCACTTGATTTTGCCAGAAATATTCCATAAAACCCGCCTTGGTAACCTTTATCTTTCCTGAAATCGGTTTTTGCAACGGTATATGGCAGGTAAATATCACTGTACAGCATGTAGGTGGTTATCGGCACGTTTTTCACGACGCCGGTAACACGGTATTTTACATTATCCGCTTCAATAAGTTTACCCACAACAGATGGTACATCGCCAAAATATTCCCGTTTCATGTCTTCTGAAATCACTGCGACTTTGTCGGCGTTATCTATTTGCTGTTTGGTGAGCGCTTTACCTTCTGTAAATTCATATTCCATTATATCCCAATAGTCCGCATTAGTGTATTTGTAGTTAACAGCTATTTTTTTATTGTTTACATAAGTATTGGTACCGTTAAAGCCTGATGCAATGCCTATTTTAAGGGGCGTTTTAAGCGTATGTCCATAATGATCTAAAAAATAATACGATGGCGGCCCAGAACTCCGTCCATCCTTATAGGATAATTGAATGCGCGAAACGTATAACGAGCGGTCGCGCTTTTTATCTGGATAGCTGTCGCCGACAACTTTATCGATAAATGCTGTAAGTACCAGCAATATAGTAAGCGTAAAGCTGATACCAAACAGGCTGATAAACGTGAAGAATTTTCGGCGGCGCAATACCGCTATGGCTATTTTAAAATAATTTTTAAGCATGATCTTAATTTTTTAGGCTGATAAATTATTGAACCTGCGAACCATCAAATAAGCGGACCAAACGATGGGTTTTATGTGCCATGTTTTCGTCGTGCGTAACCATTACTATGGTAGTGCCGTCGTTTTGGTTGAGCTTCATCAGTATGTCCATAATCTCATTACCCATAGCACTGTCAAGGTTACCAGTCGGCTCATCAGCCAATATAATTTCCGGGCGACCAACAATTGCTCGTGCTATAGCTACCCGCTGTTTTTGTCCACCAGACAACTGATTTGGGAAGTGTTTAACGCGATTAGCCAGCCCCACTTTTTCCAGGGCTTCAGTAGCTAGTTGTCTGCGTTCTTTGGCTGATACCGACGAGCGATAAAGTAAAGGCAACTCAACGTTGTCCAATACCGCCAAATCATTTATCAGGTGGTAACTCTGGAAAATAAAGCCCAGCTTTTGGTTGCGAAAATTCGCCAATTGCTTGTCGTTCAGCTTATCAGTAGTTTGGTCGGCTATCTTAATATTGCCTTTCGAAGGTGCGTCCAGCAGCCCCATTATGTTAAGCAATGTACTTTTACCGCAACCCGAGGGGCCCATTATCGATAGGAATTCTCCTTTGGCTATATTGAGGCTAATGCTGTTCAAAGCTAGTGTTTCAACTGTATTGGTGCGGTATACTTTTTCGATGTTTTGTAAGGATATCATAGTATTTAATTAGTGTTATGTGAGTGAGTTAATTAATTATTTATATGTAATTTTTTCATTTCGTTCAAAGTCGTAAAGCGACAGGTAACGCAGTTGGTAGTATGCGCTCCAAAAGTCGCGGAGCGATTGTACATAGTCACGTTTGGCCTGGTCGTTTTCCTGGAAGGCAATGCTGAGGTCGGTGATGCTGAGGTCGCCTAAAACATAGCGTTCGCGGGCTATTTTATATTTTTCAGATGCAATGCTATCTGCTTCCGCGGTTAGCGCCAATTGGTCCTTCATCACATTAAACAGCGAAACCTGGGTAACTATTTGTTGTTTAAAGGTTTGCTTATCCTGCTCAACCGAGTATTCGGTAAATTTCTGGTTGGCCTCGGCGGTTTTAATTTTCGCTTTCGAGCGCCCCCAGTCCAATACAGGTATTGAAAACTGCAATTCTACCAGTTGCTGTGTTTGCGCATTCCGGTAAATGCCCGGTATGTTTTTAGCCGAGTTAGATGTACCGATGTTCGCAGTCAGGGTGGCGGTTAAACCTGTTTGGCCATGCGCCAGGGCAACATCACGTTTGGCTTCGGCAATGCGGCGCATAAACGCAATGGCATCCGACCTGTTGGCAAAGGCTTCAGCTAAAACTCTATCGGCAGTTACACTCATCTGGCTGATGGTTTCGGGCACCTGCAGCACAATTTTTTCGTCGCCCTCTTGCCCTATGTAGCTGCGCAGGTTGAGGGTAGCTATTTCCATATCACGTTTGGCTGTGCCGACCGCCTTGCGGGCATTTAGTTGTTCTAACTGTAGTTGCAGTATTTCGTTTTTTGAGACTTTACCCAAATCAAATTTCAAGTTGGCAATCTTCAATATTTTTGCGGTGTTGGTTAAATTAGCTTCAGCGGTTTGCAAGTTTACCTGTGCCAGCAGCAAATCGAAAAAGTAACCGGTAACCGTTATAGATATGTGTTCCTGTTCCTCTATATAAGCCTGCTTGCTTTCAGTGAAGAGTAACGGCTGAATTTTTTTGTCCCATTTTAACGCGTTAAACTGTCCCAACGGCTGACTAAAACCTATTGCATACGGCACGCCGTTGTACAAAACGCTGTTACGATCAAAATCGTCGAAGCGCTGCAAATTGGTTTGCCCGTAAATAGTGGCGCCTGTGGCTGTAATGCTCTGGCTAAAATTTAGCGTTAACGAAGAGTTGTCGTAGTGTATGGGCTGAAACACAATGGTACCATCCGGCTGAACCACAGGTGTGCTTGTTTTGCTATAGCCCGGCAAGTTTCCGCTCAGCGAAAGCTGCGGCTGATAGTTTGATTTAAACGTCCGCCACTGCCAGTATTTGGTTTCGCGTGTTGTGATGGACTGCTTGGCCGCGATGGAGTTATCCTTCGCCATAGCAACTACCTCCTTCAAAGTAAGCCGTGTTGAGTCGGGCCAGCTGCTACCGAAAGCATTAATGCTCAAGATCAGAAGTATTATTGAATATAGAATTTTCATTTTTTCTTAACTAAGATTTTAAAATCGGGTGACCAAAGGATTTTTGCGCTTAACTAATCTCTAATTAACTAACCTCTAATCAACTAACCGTCAATTCACACTTATCTCCTTTGAATTTTTATACTCGCTCATATCCGAGTTGATGACTACATCGCCGGGTTTAACGCCGTCTTTTATCTCTACATAATCAAAATTTGTAAGGCCGATATGGACTGTGCGCCGTTCGGCTTTGCCATTGCTCAGCACGAATATGTCCTGCAACTCGGGCCCTTTAAATGCCGGGCCGTTGGCAACACGCATAATATGGTTGCGGGTGGCTGTAACCAGGTAAACTTCCACTTTCATGTTGGGACGCAGTTGCTTGTTGTTGCGCTCATCCAATTGGATATCGAATGAGATAATGCTGTTTTGAATAGAGGGCGATACATTTACCACGTGCCCACGCAATTGCACCTCGTTTATTAGCACTATAACGGGCAGGCCTGTGTGCAGTTGGTCCATTGAGTTATCAGATATACTGCCCTGCACTTTAAAACTTCCCAAATCAGCTATTCTCGCCAGCGACTCTCCTTCCCGTACATTAGCACCTATGTTTTTGTTTACGTAAGTAACCACACCCGATCGGGTTGCTACAATATTTGCCAGGCTAAGCTTGCGCTGCAGGGCGTTTAAATCGCTGCTTAAAATATCGGCGGCAATTTCGGCCTCTTTTATTTCGATCTGCATGGTTTGCTGCTTGTTCTTTACCTCATTTTCCAGTTGCTTCTTTTCGAGTTGGGCAACTTTCAGGTTCAGCTCAGCCTGCTCAATACCTTCGCGGGTGCCACCGCCTGCTTTAAACAGGCGCTTGGCATTTTCAACCGCATCCGCCAGGTTATCGATACGCAACTTTTTAATATCGTTGTTCGACTGGATGTCGTAAAAACTTTTGTTCAGGTCGAGCTTCAATTTTTTAATCTCGTTCTGTTTCGATTCCAGCTGAAATTTGAGTTTTTCAAAATCCGTCTCCGTGGCCGATTTATCCAGCGTCAATATCGACTGCCCGGCGTTTACTTTATTACCGGCATCCATAATTACCTTTTTGATTGATGCATTGATGGGGCTGGTTAATATTTCTTCAAATTCAGGCAATACCTCGCCGGTGGCATTCAGGGTATTTTCAATATTCCCGGTTTCCACAACTGCGGTAGTTATTTCCGATTTTTTTATGGACGATTTTAACGTCGCCCGTAATGCCCATATTAAACCAAAAACAACTGCTGCAATTATTAGTACAATTACAATTGTTTTTCTTTTTCTTTGCGATGTAACCTCTTGTGTGATTTCTGTATCCATTATAGTACTATGTATAGCATAGTTATATACAATCACCATACCAACGCTAAAATACTAGTAAATAACAGTTTATGATTTTTTAAAATTGATTTTTTGTCCGATATCGGACAAAAAGCTCGGAATCGGAACCGCTGATTGAGTTTTGATTACGTTGATTCCGTTGATTTTTTATCGCTGGTGATTTTGATGAATGCTTAAGAAAAGAAGTATCACTGATGTTTGCTGAGATAACGGATGACACTGATGCTTAGGTGTACCAGGATTAAGATTATCTAAAAATAAGCCTATAGCATCCTATAATCTTTCAATAAGGCAAATCATGGTTTCGACAGAATCAACGGAATCAACATAATCACAAAAATCAGCGATTAAACTCAGCGGAATCAACGTAATCAAATAATTCAGCGGTTACTTTTTTCGCTGCGTTATATCCGCACATTCCATGTACACCACCTCCGGGAGGCGTTGATGAGGAGCATATATAAATACCTTTCGCAGAGGTTTTGTAAGGTGACCAACGCAGTGCCGGGCGGGTAAACAACTGGGCAAGGTCAATCACTCCACCATTTATGTCGCCGCCGATGTAGTTGGGGTTATATTCCTGCATTTGGGCAGAATTCATGGTGTGGCGGGCCAGTATCGTATCTTTAAAACCGGGCGCATAGCGCTCAACCTGGTTTTCGATGATCCCGGTCATGTCTTCTGTCGATCCGTTTGGTACATGACAATAAGCCCAAACCGAGTGCTTACCCTGCGGAGCCCGTGTTGGATCGGAGATGCTTGGCTGGGCCATTAGCACAAAAGGCTTTTCAGGATGTTTGCCGTTCCATATTTGTTGTTCGCCATCGGATATTTCTTCAAACGTGTTACCCAGGTGCACAGTACCCGCTTTACGGCATTCTTCGGCTTTAAACGGAATTGGTCCGTCCAGCGCCCAATCAATTTTAAAAACACCGGGACCATAGCGATAACGTTCCAGTTGCCATTTGTAGATCGACGAAAATTTGTGTCCGGCAATTTGCAACAATTGTTTTGGAGTTACGTCAAACAAAAGCGCGTGTGCCGATGGTAATTGCTGTAATGATGTGATATAAGTATCGGTTTCTATCTTCCCGCCCAGCGATACAAAGTATGACGCCAGCGCATTGGCAATTTGGTTGGAGCCGCCTTTGGGAATTGGCCAGCCTTTTAAATGCCCGTTGGCCATCAGCACCAGCGCAATGGCTGAAGTAGCTAAATTGGATAGAGGCTGTATAGAATGGGCAGCCATCCCGGCAAATAGCGCCCGTGCCGGTGTTGTTTTAAAGCGGTTAACCAAATGCGATGCCGAAGTTAAAGCCGGCAGGCCAAATCTTGCCATCAACAAAGGATGCTTCGGAAAATGCAACGGCCCTAATACGTCAGGCGCGATTAAAGGCCAATCCGTTACTACAGGTTTTATTAATTTGAGATAGGCTTCCTCATCTGCGCCGAGCCCTGCAGCAGTTTCCTCAGTAGCGCCTTTTAATATCGCAGCTGTGCCATCATCTAAAGGATGGGCACAATCTACTTCCGGATAAATATATTCGAGCCCGTGCAAGCTCAAAGGCAATGTTTCGAAAAAAGGCGATGCAGCAGCCAGCGGATGCACGGCCGAACAAATATCGTGTTTAAAACCAGGCAGCGTAAGTTCGGCAGTACGAAGGCCGCCACCTATTGTTGGCTTACCTTCAAGCAGTAAAACTGATAAGCCTTTTTGCTGCATAAAAATAGCAGCAGCAAGCCCGTTTGGCCCCGAACCAACTACAACCACGTCGTAATCGCGTTTTTCCCGCATTAAAAATCCGAATAGTCTGTTGGGTGCAAAAAAATCGCATCAATATGAGATACATTGTTTTGATATTCCGGCTTTGCAGAAAGTGTTTTCCAGTACGGATCATTACCGAAAGCCTTCCAAAGCCTGTCGTGGTCGGCCATACTGTTAAAGGTAATCATGTACATCAGGTTTGGCATGTGAGCGCCGGCTAAAACTTCGGAGTAAAACACCGCGTTAAAGCCGAGCCTTTTAAACAACGCCACTTCGTCGCCATCATTAAACATCTTTACTTTGTTGATGTTCTGCTTTTCAGTTGCACTTTCATAGCTTCGCAACTCGTAAATCCTGTCGGCTTTTTTTGCGGTTAGCTGCGGCACATCAGCATATAACATTTTCGGAAAAGCACCTAATAGAATTGTTTCCAGGCGCGTGTAAGGCGCATCGTTGTAAACTGCGTCGATAAAGTCTTTCCCGTCGGCTATATATTGCTGGTCGGCGGCTAAAGCCAAATCAACTTTCTTTATTTGATCGAACGTTTTGTAGGGAATAAAAATATAAATACGTTTGCCAAGCGTATCGCCGGCAACAGGCTTAAATACACCTACGTTTTTAATACCAGCACGGTGCATGGCCGGCAAATAGGCGTTTTGCAGGTAATTATCCGTGCGGGTTTGCTGTGCATCCGTTTTAAAGTGATAAATTTTTAGTTGGTAATAGTAGCCTTCGGCGGCTTTTGCCAGGTTGCCCGCGCAAATCAATACCAAAAAAAGAAAGGTGAAACGGGCAAGGAAAATGTAATTGGGACGCATAAAATTCAGTTTTTAAAATAAAGGTGAATTTACCGCTTTAAGGCGTATTAAATGGAGTGTATCGAAAAAATCTTTAGTTATGTTCCAGAGAATAAACTTTCAGTTCATTGCGCGCCACCCAAATGCTTTCCCCATTTTTCCAGCACGTCCATAATATCGCTAATCTTCATGGGTTTGGCTAAATAATCATCCATGCCGGCCTTCATACAGGTCTCGCGATCCTCAGGCATAGCATTCGCAGTCATGGCGACTATTATGGGTTGTTGTTCAATATGTTCGCGAATAAAGCGAGTGGCCTCACACCCATCCATTTCGGGCATTTGCACATCCATAAATACCATATTGTACTTTTTCTCAAGCATGGAATTAACCGCTTCATGCCCGTTGCCCACCACTTGCGGGTTATAACCCATTTTATTTAAAATACGCACAGCCAGCTTCTGATTAATCAGGTTATCCTCAGCAATCAAAATTTCCATAGGATATAACTTCGAAAAATCTTCGGAGAAATAAGCTGATGAGGGCTGCTGCTTTTTAACTACGTCACCGGTTGCCTTTAGTTGTTCAGCAATATGCCGGTATAATACCTGGTGCCGGGTGGGTTTGGTTAATATAGCATTAAATAAGTGGGCGGCTGCTTTACTTTGCTCATTCCCGGTCGAGCTTAACAGTATGATGGGCAAATCAGGAAATTTCTTTTTTATCTTTTTTGCCAGCTGTACGCCGTCCATATCGGGCATCTTCATATCTGACAATACAAGATCAACTTTTTGTTTACCACTTAGGGCTTTCAAAGCGTCTGTTCCCGACGCCGTAATTAACGGCTGAAACTTCCACTGTTCTAATTGCGTTTTCAATATATCCCTGTTGGTAGCGTTATCATCGATTACAAGGATTTTTTTACCCTCCAGTTCGTGCATATTAAGATAAACGTAATTGCGTTGCGCGATGACACCTGCTTTTGATTTTATAGTAAATGAAAAAGTGGTCCCCACCCCCAGTTCACTTTCGACGTTAATTTTTCCGCCCATTAAGTTCACCAGTTTTTCGCTGATCGCCAGGCCCAACCCCGTGCCCCCGTATTTGCGCGTAGTGCTCGAGTCGACCTGTGAAAACGCTTTAAACAACTTGTTCAGCTTATCCGCAGGAATGCCTATGCCTGTATCGCGTATGCTGAAGAGCAGCTGCAGTTCATCCGCCGCCTGCTCATCAACCTTAACACCAACAAAAACTTCGCCCTTATTGGTAAACTTTATAGCATTACTTACCAGGTTTATCAATATTTGCCGCAATCGTAACGGGTCTGCTACAATTTGCGGTGGCACATTATGATCAACCTGGTATACCAAATCAATTTGTGCCGCTTTTTCGGCAAATAAATCCAATACCCCTTCAACACAGTCGCGTAAATCAAAGTCCTGTTCATCCAGTTCCATACTACCCGATTCGATCTTCGAAAAATCGAGTACATCGTTTATGATAGCCAATAACGATTCGCCGCATGTTTTTATCGTTTCTGCATATTCTTCCTGCTCCACGGTAAGTTCTGTACTTGAAAGCAAACCAGCCATACCGATCACACCATTCATGGGTGTCCGTATTTCGTGGCTCATCATGGCCAGGAAACTACTCTTGGCTTTGTTAGCGCTCTCTGCTTCCTCGCGGGCAGTTTCTGCCGCCTTGCGCGATTCGCGTTCATCAATCGTCATTTTTGCAAGGCTTTCTGTACGCTCCTGCACCTGCCTTTCCAATATTGCTTTTTGTTTTTTGATGGATTGAATGCGCAGCTTAAATACTGTGTAAATTGCCGCGACACCCAACACAAGAGCCAAAATCCTAAACCACCACGTTAACCAAAACGGCGGAACAATAATTATTTTAAGCCCGGCTGTGGCAGGCGACCATGAACCCGAGCTGTTTTTATATTTAATTTTAAACGTATAAGTACCAGGGGGTAAGTTAGTGTACGATGCAGTGCTTCTGCTGCCTACATAATTCCAGTCCTTATCAAAGTTAGTTAAGATGTATGCATAGCTTTTTTTATTGGGCGATGTAAAATCAAGGGCGGCATACTCCAGCGATACGACAGACTGTTTGTATGACAGGACAATATCTTTCGTATCGGAAATATCCTGTTTCAACGGAGATGGGTCGCTGCTATCTTTAGCCACCGTAAGTTGCTTATTAAAAACCTGGAACGACGTAATAAGTATTGGAGAGAACCCTGCGGGTTTCAATATTTCCTCAGGTTTAAAGGCATTAAAGCCATTTACACCGCCAAAATATAATTTACCATCCACGCTTTTAAATGCCGAATGCGATTTAAATTCATCGGCCTGTAAGCCATCTTCAACTGTGTAGTTTTTAAAAATACCGTTGTCCGGGTTATATTCCGAAATGCCATTATTGGTGCTTATCCAAAGTTTGCCGTTATTGTCTTCGCGTACGGCGTAAATAATATCGCTGGGTAAACCGTCCTTTTTTGTAAATATTTTAAAATGGTGTGTCTTAGGGTCCATTAAATCAAGCCCGGCCAAAGTACTTACCCATATATTACCTTTACTATCCTGGAATAAATCTGGTACCGCATTATTACTTAAGGTGTTTGCGTTTTCTTCGTGCTGAAAACGGATAAATGTGCCGCTTGACCTGTCGAGCAAATTCAACCCGCCGTCATACGTACCTACCCAAAGGTTTCCGTCTTTGTCTTCCAGCAGCGAGTAAATTCTGTCGCTACTAACGCTGTGCGGATTATTTACATCGTACCTGAATATTTTAAAGGTGTTTGTTTTTTTATCATATTGGTCCAGCCCGTCGTTATAGGTACCAATCCACGTTTTTTTATCTTTTGTATGAATAAGCGCATAAACGTTGTTACCGCTTAAACTATTTGGATTAGACGGATTATGCTTCAGATTGGTGAAAACACCGGTTTTGGGATCGAATATGCTTATTCCATCCGCCCAGGTACCCATCCAAAAATCACCATCTTCGTCCTGGTTTACTTTAATTACATAATTACCGCAAAGTCCGTTTTTACTGGCGGGCTGTTGCTTGTAATGCCTTACGGTACCATTTTGCTGATTAAATACATCCACACCACCGCCATCGGTGCCTACCCACAGGTTTTTACCGGCATCCTCGTACAAATCAAGTACAAAATCGTTCGACAAACTGTTAGCTAATGAACTGTGCCGGTAATGGGCAAAACTTTTAGTACTGCGCTTTAACAGGTTAATGCCCCCGCTGAATGCGCCAAGCCACATATTATTAAGGTTATCCCTACAAATACTGTAAATGGTGTTGCCATCGATGCTGTTTTTGTCGATGTCGTCGTGTTCAAAATTGGTAAAGGTATTTTTATCAATATCCAAAATACTTACACCGCCATTTTCGCTACCAACCCATAGTTTGCCGGTTTCGTCCATATTAATGGCGTAAATGGCGTTGCTCGATAAGCTGCTTAAATCTTTGTCACGGTGCATATACCGCCGGAATGTTCCCTTCGCAGGGTCGAATAAATTAAAACCCATATCGGCAGTACCTACCCACAAACGATGCTTTGGATCCTCGAAAATACAGGAAACATTATCTTCAGAAATAGAATTTGCTATAGTGCTTGCTTTGTATTTGGTAAAGAGATTATTTTTACGATCAAACAGATTTAGTCCCCCGCCTGACGTACCGACCCACAAACGATGCTGCGAATCTTCAAAAACGGTACTGACATTATTATCGCTCAGGGTATTCGCATCGTAATCAGAATGTACAAAATGTTTAAAAGTATTTTTGGGGATGTTAATGCAGTCAAGCCCGCCTTTTTGAGTGCCAACCCAAAGGTCTCCGGCCGAGTCGAACGCAAGCTTGTTTATGGCATTGCTTGAAATGGAGTTTGTGTTTTTATCGCTGTGGAGGTATCTTGTGAACCGACCTGTTTTGCGTTCGAGCTTATTCAGGCCGGTAAGGGTACCTACCCAAATATTGCCATCTTTATCTTCAGCGAGATCAGTTACCTGGTTGTTACTAATAGTGTTGTCATCCTGAAAACTGTGGTTGTAAACAATAAATTTATAGCCATCGTATCGGTTCAGGCCATCACGCGTACCAATCCACATAAAGCCACGGCTGTCTTGTATAATACATGAAACATTTATTTGTGACAATCCTTCGGCCGTACCGATATGCTCAAACTTAAGACTTTGGTTTTGCGAAAAGCCGTTTAAAGTGATGAATAATAAGGTTAGAACAACAAAATTTCTAAATACAACCATACGCAGGGCTTTCAGCCAATAATAACCGCATTTTATATGAAAATAGTAAACGAACCCAGGTTAAGGCAGCTATGTTATTGGTTTATAATCGGATACTTATACGGGTTTAGACCCACATAAGTTTGATTTTAAATGTAAACAAAAAGGGATAACAAACTATTAATTTGTTATCCCTTTTAAAAAAATGCGCGGCGAAGTTATTGCATTATCACTTTCGGAGCCGCAAAACATCGCGCCGTTGTGATGAAATTATTTCACCCATTTTATTTCCAAAAGCTTCATAAAATAGCCGCCCACAACACTACGCGCCTGGAAGCCTACCATTTTGCCGTTGGTGGTTTCGTGCCAATCACTTAAAGGTACACGGGTTGGTGTTTCGGTTGCATATTTGTAAACAGGGTCAATTAATGCCTTAAAGTCCTTTGGGTTGTCGGCTAAAGCCGCAGTCCATAGTATCCAGTCGGATTTTGTATAGGTTTTACGGCTATCAAGCGGCAGGCCAAATTCGTTTTGTTTGGTTAAGTAATAGTCAATCTCCTTTTTGTAAACTGCAGGCGGGAATAACTTCAGGCCCAGCACTTTATCCCAAACCAGGTTATATTTCTGGCTCCAGGTATCTTTCTTTTCAAATACCAACGAATAATGGTCGCCGGCATCCGCAAGCTTTTGCCAACGGTTAGCCATATCAACGGCAATGGCCTTGTATTTTTGTGCGACTGCTTTCTGTCCGAGTTTATCCGCTAAATCAGCATACGCCCCAAGGGCAACAATAGCTTTAACCGACAAGTTTGCATTACGTGCCAGGTGACCTGCAAAATCGTCAGTGCAAAGCTGATTGCCCGGGTCAAAGCCGTTTTCGCTTAAATAATTGGCCCAGGTACTTAGCGTTTTCCAATGCTTTTTAGCATACGAAGGATTACCATCAGCCTTTGCAATAGCGGCCGTCAGAATTATCATATTACCTGATTCTTCAACCGGCATATTTTCGCCATAGGTCTGGCCGTTTGCAAGCGGGTACGTGCCTAAATCGTGGGCGGCAAAATCATGTCCCCAGGCTTTGCTTTCGCAATAAAAAAAGATGCCGTTTAACATACCTTCCAGCAACCGTGGATTGTAAATTAAATATAAAGGCGCTGAGGGGTAAGTAACATCCACAGTATTGATAGAACCATTGCTAAAGTTCTCTTTTGATAAGAACAATATCGTTCCCTGCGGACTTTTAAGCAATTGATGTGCGGCAATACTTTGACGGTAGCCCATCACGCATAAATCTGCATAGTTTTTACCACCTGCTTTCATTGCTGCACTATACATACTGTGGTTAAATGCGTCGCATTTTTGCATAACCGAAGTGTATTCAACGGCAGCTGTATTCAACTCTGTTTCGATAGTTGCGCCGGTGGTTTTCCACCATGGCTTTAAGTTTTGTTTGAAGTATTGAACAGAATAAAGATCGTCATAGCCCAACTCAACAAACTTATCTTTTGCTATTGCGCCAATACTGCCAAAATCAAGAACAGTGTTTAAGGATAATTGACGGCCTTTTGTAACAGCAACATTTGTTCCTTTAGACAAAAACGAGCTCACTGCTTCGCTTTGCTGGGTTATGTACTGAACGGCCCCGGTTGGGTTTGGAACAGCTACGTACATGTAACCCCAGTCAATCCGGAGGTCGTCTCCCTTTTTCTGTAAAACGGGCTGGGCAACAGTACCGGCTTTTAAAATGGACAAAGTTTTTGTAAGATACTTTTGCGCGGTTACCTCCTGTGAAGGAGTATTAACCGCCACGGCGGATGAGGCACCAAAAAATACTTTTACGCTATGGTTTTTACCGTCGTTTGATTTTACCTTATAACTTACATACGATACCGGCCTCGAAAAAATCGCCAAATCGTTCATTAACAGTGGCGAAGTGAAGGTAACCTTAAGGTCCACACCTACGCACTCAAAATCGTAAATGGTTTGTGTGGCATTCATGGTTACAGCCTTTTGTTTGGCCAGCAAAACTCCGGTTGGCTTGGTTTTCACTTCGTTTAACAGGCCGGCATCAAGCCATGCACCGCCTGCAGTATTGGTACAATGTATAGCTAATACATTTTGCCCTTTAACCAGTTTATCCTTAAACTTTTCTTTCAGCGGAATTAACTTAAAATCACTTGTCCACCCAACTACGCTGTATATTTTTTCGCCGTTCAAATAAACGTCGACATTGTCATCATGATAAAGTTTCAAAATCAGTCTGTCAATATTCAGGTCTTTTACAACAAAAGTGCGCCTAACCCAAATATCTTTACTTGTCCAAACAGTTTTAGCTTGTTTTTTATCATCAGTAAAAGGCGCCGCGCCAGTTTGCCATTTGCTGTCGTCAAATTTCGTGTCCGACCAGTTTTTTCCGGGGTCAGTCAGGGTGTATTGGCAATTGTAGCCGTGTTCGTCTGAGGCAGGCAACACCGTTGTATAGGCAGGTACATCTTTGCCTAAAAAACGATAAACAGTATTGTCAACCTTAATCATCCCCATCAACGACTGGTCTTTACCCGTCCAATGTCTTGTGGGATGCGCGTTCAGGCTGTCCGTCATCGACCATATACTGAAATAGGTATTGTGTGTAATTAAAGGATAAGCCGGGGCTTTTGTAACCTGGGCATTAACTAAATTACAGGCAAAAGCCAGCATCAATAATGCTATCAAATATTTTTTATTCATAATGCGTAGAAAATAGATTCAAGAAACAAGAGCCAAGAATCAAGACAGAAACGAAGATAGCAAATTCCCGCTAATCTCCTTTCTTGACTCTTGGCTCTTGACTCTTAGTTCTTTAAAAAGTTATAATTCGCGTACCCAGATGTTGCGGAAGCTTAGGGGTTCGCTTTTGTCGCCGTGGGCCTGCAGCTTAATCGGAGCTGCGCCGTGTTTCTTGTACTCAGGTTTGCCAATATATAAGGTCGGGCCCCATAGTTCAAAATTATTTTCAACCAATACGCCGTTATAGATAACAGTAACGTGCGCTTTGGTTTTTAAAGTGCCATCCTCATTAAATGTGGGCGCGTTCCAGATTACATCATAAGTTTGCCATTCCCCATTTTTACGTGCCGGGTTTGCCAGCGGAACAGCCTGCTTGTAGATACTGCCCGCCATACCGTTCGTGTAGGTTTTGTTATTGTATGAGTCTAAAACCTGTAGTTCATATCCGGCATCTCCATCGCCAATTGAGGCTAAAAACACACCGCTGTTACCGCGTGCCTGCCCGGTACCTTCAAGGGTTGTAGGTTCGCGCCATTCTATATGCAACTGGTAGTTAGTAAATGCTTTTTTAGTTTCGATATTACCATAGTGCTTGTTTACCGTTAATATGCCATCCTTCACGTCCCATTTGGCAGGTGATTTATCATTATTTTGTACCCACTGGTCCAGGTTTTTACCATCGAACAAAACAATGGCGTCAGACGGAGCGTCGCCTAACATTTTGCCCGGTGTTACTACTGGTGGTACCGGGGTGTAAATTTCGGTATCTTCGGGCTTTGCCTGTTGTGCATTTACTATAAAACAGCTGCTGGCTAGTGCAGCGGTAAGTATTATTGAGTATTTCATTTTTTTGATTTTGATTTGACAATTAAAGTAATTAAACCGATTTAGCCACTGTAAGATTGATTACGCAGGTGTGCAAACACCAACTTATCAACTATACATGCAAAACATTCTTAACATAGGCAGCGCTTTCGGCAATGCTAACGTAAGGGTCTATATTGGTAAAGTTTTCCTGTTCAACGATAAAGTGTTTCAAGCCCGCTTCTTTCGCATGCATCATTATCGTTTTAAAATCGATGCTACCTTTGCCAATTTCGGTGTTCAAGTCGGTTTGTTTTTTGTCCCGGTCCTTAATATGGCATAATGCGAACCTTCCCGGATGTTGTTTAAATAGTTTCACCGGGTCCTGTCCTGCGCGTATCACCCAGAAAATATCCATTTCCATGTGTACCAGCTTTGCGTCAGTCTCTTTTAAAATGGTGTCGTAAAAGGTGGTTCCGTCTACCGGTTTCCATTCAAAATTATGATTATGGTAGCCTAGTTTTAAACCTGCTTTGCCGCAAATTTCGGCTGCCTTGTTCATTTTTTCGGCTATCTTTTTAAATGAATCGGCGCTTTTCAATGCTTCGCCATTAACTGATGGGATAACTATGAAACTCATGCCGGTGGCATTAGCTGCGGCAATATTATTTTCAAGCTCAGTGGTTTTACCCTGCAGTAAAAATTCGTCCATCCCGAAGTGACCGCTTGGCGTTTTGAGGCCATTGGCCTTCAACACGTCGCTGAATGCTTTGGCATCCAAACCCCAAAAGCCTCCTTGTTTCGAGTAGCCAAACGTTTCCACTTCCTTGTACCCAGCGGCTGCGATCTTTGCAATCACACCTTTGGGGTCTTTTGGTAATTGATCGCGTAGGCTGTACATCTGCAGGCCAACAATTTTACTTGCGGGCATGGCCGATAACAGGCGCGGCGCCAGGATTACTCCTGCCGATAACATTCCTGCCTGGGTTAAAAATTTTCTTCTGGTAGTCATATCGTTAGTTCATAGTTAATGGTTCATAGTTCATAGCCGCTACAGAACGCGGCATCACAGTTTTTTAGTCTTGGTTCTTGACTCTTGATTCTACTCCCTATACGTCGCAAATCTGAATAGCTTTCCTTAACGATGCTATTTTATCCGGGTTCTTTGGCACAAACTCCTGTCCTACATATCCTTTAAAGCCTGTGGCAACAATGGCGCGCATTACTGCCGGGTAATAAAGCTCCTGGGTGTCGTCAATTTCGTGGCGACCGGGTATACCTCCTGTGTGGAAGTGAGCTATGTATTGGTGATGATCCGTTATGTTGCGGATGATATCACCCTCGTCAATCTGCATGTGGTAAATATCATACAACAACTTAAAATTATCAGAGCCTATTCTTTTGCAAAGTTCGGCACCCCATGATGATTTGTTGCATTGGTAATCTTTGTGATCTATTTTGCCGTTTAGCAACTCCATACATAATACAACTTTGTGTTTTTCAGCAAGCGGAAGTAATTTTTTCAGACCCGCTTCGCAATTTTTCCATCCTGTTTCATCATCCTTACCACGACGGCTACCACTGAAGCATATCAGGTTAGTATAACCATTTTTGGCTACCAGCGGAATCATATCGGTGTACTGTTTTATCAGCCTTTCGTGAAACTCGGTATCACCGAAACCATCAGTCAGGTTAATTTCAGCACCGTTGCACATAGGCGAATACATGCCATGCTTTTGTAGTGTGGGCCAGTCTTTAGGGCCGCATAAATCGACACCCGTTATGCCAATTTCTTTGGAAACTACGCAAAGTTGGTCGAGCGTTAGCTCGCTATAACACCAAGGCGACACTGAATGGTTGATGTTGCCCTTCAGCTTAAATGCTGCCTGTTGCTCTTTTTCTTCTGTTGTGAATGATGATAGCATACCTGTTGCGGTGATAGCTGCGGTACCGGCAACGATATTTTTTATTGCCGACCTTCTGTTTTGATTAAATGCCATAATTGGTTTGTGTTAGATTTGGACTTGTGGTGACGGTTCCTCGATATCAAGGCCAGGTTTTGTATTCATGTTTGTTCTATCCCTAAATAACATCAGGAATATTAACAGTACAACAGCGGCGATAGCAGCTGGTATTAACCAGATAGCCTGCCAGTTATGGACATGCTCGCTAGTTGCGTAACTATCATATACTTTTCCTGAAATAATTGAACCAATCAGCATACCGACTCCGTAGGTTGCTAAAGTTATAAACCCTTGTGCGGCACTTTTAAATTGTTCTCCGGCAAGATTGTCTGTATATATCTGCCCCGTTACAAAAAAGAAATCGTAACAAACGCCATGCAATACTATCCCTCCAATCAGCATCCAGTAGTTGTTGCCTGCATCGCCATAAGCAAAAAGCACATAGCGCAAAGCCCATGCAATCATACCTATCGCCAGCATTTTCTTAACTCCTAACCTTACGAAAAAGAAAGGTATTAAAATCATAAATAAGGTTTCGGAAACTTGACCTAACGACTGTGTAACCGTAGTAGCCTTCATCCCGACTTCTCCAAAAAACGGATTAGCGAAACCGTAATAGAATGCTAAAGGTACGCATATGGCTATCGAAGCAATAAAAAACACTAAATACGACTTGTTTTTTAATAGCCTTATCGCGTCCAACCCCAAAATCTCGCCGATAGAAGCCTTTTGCCCCTGTTTAACAGGCGGAGTTTTGGGAAGTGTAAAGCTAAATAATCCTAATAATAAAGAGGCACTTCCGGCCATTTTGAACGTATTAGCCAGCGCAGGTGCGTTTCCTTGTTTATCCCAATTAAGCCAGCTTACAACTGCTCCTGCCACTATCCACCCGATAGTGCCAAGTACACGTATCGGAGCAAATTCTTTGCTTGGGTTTTGCATTTGCCTGAAAGATATTGAATTTACCAATGCTAACGTTGGCATATATAATATCATATAAACTAATATTACTGGATAAAAGGCAGCAAAGTCTTTTGATATGGAAGCCCACCAAAGAAGCGCCCCACCAAATAGGTGCAATACGCCTAATATCTTTTGTGCCGAAAAATAGCGGTCAGCAATCAATCCGATTATAAAGGGGGCAATAATAGCGCCAATTGATTGCGTCGTAAACGCGGTGCCGACCTCTCCCCCAGATGTTTTAAGATAGGTAAGCAGGTAAGTGCCTAATGTCACAAACCATGCTCCCCAAATAAAAAATTCGAGGAACATCATTGCAGATAGCTTAACCCTGACGGTTGCGGTCATGTTTGGTAGTTTAGTTGGCGTTAAAATTAACGGCGCTTATTTTTTAAGCGATAAAATGTATTTAACCATTTCCTTGGCGTCATCAACCTTTAAAGTTGGGTGTGCCGCCATAGGGATATTGCCCCAATGTCCGCTGCCACCTTTTATTACTTTGTTAGCCAAGGTATCAATATTAGCTGCGGTTGGTGGATATTTGGCAGCTATATCTTTTAGCGCCGGGCCAACAACCTTCACGTCGGCTTTGTGACAGGTGGTGCAATCTAAGCCGGCCATTAGTTTAGCGCCGGGAGCTAATTCGCCCGAAGTACCGCTGCTGCCTGTTTTATTGGCGCTGGTATCGGCATTTGGTTCCTGGGCTTTAGCTGTTTGATCGGCTGCCTTAGCAGTGTCGGCACTCCCGCCTGATTTTGAACTGCCGCCACACGCTGATATTACTGCGCAAATAAATAGTACTGCAAAAACTTTTTTCATTGTTGATGTATTTGTTAATTGATTTTTGGGATTTATTGAATTACAATTATAATATTTTATTGTTTCTAAACCGCAGCTGTTTTTAACGGAGCGGTTTTATTTTTTGAGCGCATATAAATTACAAGGCCGGCAAAGGCAACTATTAACACGAGCGGAATAATGAGTGTTGTATGCAATATCTGCTGACCGGCAGTAGCATTACTGCCGCCAGCTTGCTTTACTATCTCGTCATAATGTCTGCCCATAAATATAGTGTATACAGATACCGCGAACATACCTGCACCGCCCATTAGGTTAAGGCCGACCGCACCAGTATTCGGAAGATTGGTATTTACAAAGCCAAGCATAGTAGGCCAGAAAAAACATACCCCCATCCCGAAGACTATGGCGGCAAAAAATAGCATATTACCACTTACCGTACCTAACATGTATATACCAATAGCAGCAAGTATTGTGGAAATTAACAACAGTACCTGTGGTGAAACCATTTTTAAAACCGGCTTTGCAAAACCACGGCCAAGCACCATAACCCCCGTTTCAAGCGTTAACAGCAATATGCCATTGTCTGTTACGTTTTTGAGAAGCACATCTATCCATTGACCTGTAAACAACTCAGTAATTGCTGTGCCGAACATACAGATAAACATAAATAAGAAGAGGGGATTTAATAGTGCACGGTACATTCCGCCGGTACTAACACCTGATGACACGCGCTCGGTAACAGGAAAATCCAATTTAGAAAAAAGGAATCCATAGATCAGTGTAGGTATCAGCATAACACCTACTTCTATTTGCCATACTAATTGTCCAGCCAAATGACCGCTCAAAATTTTGTCGAACAGCGACACGATAAGTGTACCTATTACAATTCCACCGGGAAACCATAAATGGAAATGGTTAAGTTTAGTTGTTTTGTTGTCAGTATAAAGGGACGTTACTAAAGGATTACATGCCGCTTCGACCGTACCGTTTGCTAAACCGATAAGGAAAGTTGAGATATACAACGTCCAAAATCCCTGTGCAAAAATTGTTAATAAGATACCGACCAGGTGAAAAAGAAAGGCAATAGACAACAAACGTTTCATGCCTATTATATCAACAACTATACCGCCTACTACAACTGCTATCGGGAAGCCATAAAACGCTGTAGCGGTAATTGATGCTAAAGCAGCTTTATCCAGGTGAAATTCTGTTCCAAATTTGTTTAACAGGCCTGCCCTGATACCAAATGAAAGTGATGTAACCAACAGCGACAAGCAGCTTGCCCTGAATAGTTGAGTACGGTTAATGGATTGCATTTTAATAATTTTAGGTTTATTTAGTTTAAATTAATTGGTTCTTCTGTTAAATGCCCAGCGTTTTGCGGTTAAATGCGTCATCAGAGCCTGATGCTGCAAAATCATCGAACGCCTTTTCGGTAACGCGTATGATATGATTTTTTATAAACTCAGCGCCTTCGCGTGCGCCATCTTCAGGGTGCTTAAGGGCGCATTCCCATTCCAATACCGCCCAGCCACTGTAGTCATATTGTGTAAGTTTACTA